>NZ_BPFH01000018.1 GCF_019655435.1 Jannaschia pagri | reverse complement strand
CACACAACTCCAAAAGTGTGCAAATAGGCTAAAAAGCATGTTTTTAGCCTAAATAGCGTAAATCAACTCAATTTGGGGTGTAGAGTGTGTTAGTATAGAAGATACTGAGATAGTGCAAAAAAGTGCTTATCTCGGCGAGATAAGCATGTTTTTGACCAAATAAGCTCTATTTAAGCTACTTTTGCCCACATTGTGCACACAACTCCAAAAGTGTGCAAATAGGCTAAAAAGCATGTTTTTAGCCTAAATA
>NZ_BPFH01000017.1 GCF_019655435.1 Jannaschia pagri | reverse complement strand
AAGGTGGTAGCGGGACCGTCACTCAGAACGCCGACGGCACGCTGACCTATACGCCGAACGCGGAGTATAACGGGCCCGATAGCTTCACCTACACTGTGTCTGACGGGCAGGGCGGTGAATCGACGGCGAGCGTTAACATCACCGTGGACCCGCTCAATGATGACCCGGATGCCACCAACGACTCGGTGACGGTCGACGAAGACGAGAGCGTCACCATCGATGTGCTTGCCAATGACACGGACGCGGACAGTGACACGCTGACCATTGTGTCGTTCGAGCAGGGCGGCAACGGGTCTGTCTCGCAGAACACCGACGGGACGCTGACCTACACGCCGAATGCGGACTACAACGGATCCGACAGCTTCACCTACACGGTGGACGATGGAAACGGCGGGACGGACACGGCGACGGTGAACATCACGGTCAACCCCGTGAACGACGACCCCGTCGCAGAAACCGATACCGTGTCAGTCGACGAAGACGACAGCGTCGTGATCGACGTGCT
>NZ_BPFH01000016.1 GCF_019655435.1 Jannaschia pagri | reverse complement strand
ACAGGTGCTCGTTGAGGCACTCGTCCCGCAGGCGGCCGTTGAAGCTCTCGACAAAGCCGTTCTGCATCGGTTTTCCTGGCGCGATGTAATGCCATTCGACCCGGCGATCCTCCTGCCATTTTAGGATGGCGTTCGATGTCAGTTCCGTGCCGTTGTCGCTGACCACCATGCAGGGATGTCCCCTGACCTCGGCGATACGATCCAATTCTCGGGCGACGCGGTGACCGGAGAGCGAGGTGTCGACGACGGTCGCCAGGCATTCCCGGCTGAAGTCGTCGATCACGCACAGAATGCGGAAGCGGCGTCCGTCGCTCAGGCTGTCCGAGACGACGTCCAGAGACCAGCGCTGGTTCGGCCCCTGCGGGATCGCCATCGGCGCCCTGGTCCCCAACGCCCGCTTGCGGCCTCCACGCTTGCGCACGGTGAGGCCCTCCTCGCGGTAGACCCGGTAGAGCTTCTTCCTCCCTCTCGGGACATTGCTCCGCAATGCCCTGCCGGGCAATGGTTCAGCGCCCAGCCTTCCCGCCGCAGCAGGATGTGTAGACGCCTATAGCCGAACCTCCGCCTCTCGCCCGACAGCACCCGCAGTCGCTCGCGCAACTCCCGGTCCTCCGGCCTCGTCGGCTGCCGCCGATACACACGCGGGTCGATCCCAGCCAGCGCACAGGCCCGCCGCTGCCAATAGCGCTTCTCCTTCATGGCCCAGTCCACGGCACGCCGCCTCGAACCGGGCCTCAGAAGTTTTTTCCCAGCATCTCCTTCAGCGTCGCAACGTCGAGCATCTGTTCGGCCAGCATCTTCTTGAGCTTTGCGTTCTCGGCCTCCAGCGCCTTCAGCCGCCGGGCATCCGACACTTCCATGCCGCCATATCTCGAGCGCCACTTGTAGAAAGTCGCGTCGCTGATGCCGTGCTTGCGGCACAGTTCCTTCGCGCCCAGCCCGGCCTGGTGCTCCTTCAGGATGCCAATGATCTGCTCTTCGCTGAACCGGCTTCTCTTCATCGTCTGTCTCCTCGTTTGGAGAACAGGCTAACTTCAAACCGCGGACCTTTCAGGGGAGCAGGTCA
>NZ_BPFH01000015.1 GCF_019655435.1 Jannaschia pagri | reverse complement strand
GTTCTGTGGTGCCGTTTGGGCCTGTGCGTTCGGGACCTTGGGGCGTCGGTGTGCTCCGACTGGGGGAGTGGCTGTGTTGTTGTGTGCGTGCTGTGGCCCTGTTGGGCATCGATTGGCTGTGAGCCCTGATCCTGCGTGGGGCGGGGCATGCAAAAGGGCGCCCTGGGTGGGGCGCCCTTTGGGTTTGGGGGCGGGTGTTAGCTGGCGGCTTTGACGGCCCGTTGGGTCATGACCTTGGTCAGATGGGCACGGTAGGCGCCCGTGCCGTGGAGGTCTGAGATCATGCTGTCGGCGTCCGGCAGGGCCAGGTCGGTCAGGGCCTCGGCGGAGAAGTTGGCGCTGAGCGCGGCTTCGGCCTCGCTCCAGCGGAAGACCCCGTCGGCGGAGGCGCCGGTGATGGCCACGCGCACGCCGTCCGCAAAGCGGGCCACGAAGGCCGCGACCAGCGGGAAGCGCGAGGCGGGTTGTAGGAACTTCTCGTAGGCCGCCGCCTGGGGCACGGGGAGTTTGACCTCGGTGACGATCTCGCCCTCGTCCAGCGCGGTTGTGAACATGCCCTGGAAGTAGTCGTCGGCGGCGATCTCGCGGGTGCCGCCCGGGCCGGTGGCCACGATGGTCGCGCCCGAGGCCAGGGCGCCTGCCGGATAGCAGGCGGAGGGGTCGTTGTTGGCCAGGCTGCCACCGATGGTGCCACGGCTGCGCACCGCCGGGTCGCCGATGCGGCCGGCAAGCCCCGCCAGCGCCGGATAGGCCATGGCCTCGGCGGCCACCTGGGCGTGGGGCGTGGCGCCGCCGATGCAGATGCGGCCCTGGTCGTCGGTACAGATGCCGCGCATCTCGGAGACGCCGGTCAGCGAGACCAGCGTCTCGGCGGAGGCGAGGCGTGCCTTCATCGTCGGCAGCAGGGTTTGGCCGCCCGAGATCGGTTGGGCATCGTCGCCCTGCAGGGCGGCGACGGCCTCCTGGATGGTGGCGGGGCGGGTGAGGTCGAAGGCGTACATGGGCGTATCTCCCGTCGGGTGTCGTGCCGGGGCGCGGTGCCCGGTCCTGTTGGTGTCGGCGCGGGCGGATGGGCCGCGCTATGAGTATTTGGGCCGAGAAGAAGGGGCTTGGGCGGGCCCTGTTCTGGTCCGGGTGGGGAGGCCCTGGGGCCTGCCCCTTATGGGTGGGGCCGCCGAGACGATGGGGGGCGCGGGTCTTTGGCGGGGGCCGGGGCGGTTGGTGGCGCGCCGGGGTCTCTGGCCAAGACGGGTTGCGATGCCCCCCGGGTCTGTGGGCGGTGGCTTGGGCTGGGGGCGCGCGGGGTCCCCGCGCGTGGCCCGCGCGTCAGCGCGGGCGCCCCCCTCTGGCCTCAGCCCTGCATGGCGCCCCAGACCTTGGATGGGGTCAGCGGCATGTCGATATGCGCCACCTGATGGCCACCCGAGTTCAGCGCATCCAGGACCGCGTTCACGATCGTGGGCGGAGAGCCGATGGCCCCGGCCTCGCCGCAGCCCTTCACCCCCAGGGGGTTGTGGGTGCAGGGCGTGCCACAGGAATGGTCCACCGTGAACATGGGCAAATCATGGGCGCGCGGCATGGTGTAATCCATGTAGCTGGCCGTCAGCAGCTGCCCCTCGGCGTCGTAGGCGCAGTTCTCCATCAGCGCCTGGCCGATGCCCTGGGCCAGCCCGCCGTGGACCTGGCCTTCGACGATCATCGGGTTGATGACATTGCCGAAGTCATCGACCGCGGCGAAGGACATCACCTCGACCGCGCCGGTCTCGGGGTCGACCTCCACCTCGCAGCAATAGGCGCCCGAGGGGTAGGTGAAGTTGGCCGGATCGTAGAAGGCCGTCTCCTCCAGTCCCGGCTCGATGTCTTCGAGGGGGAAGTTGTGGGGGATATAGGCCTTGAGCGCCACCTCGCCGAAGCTGACCGATTTGTCGGTGCCCGCCACCGAGAAGACGCCGTCCTCCAGGGTGATGTCGGCCTCCGCGGCCTCCAGCATGTGGGCGGCGATCTTCTTGGCCTTGGCAATGATCTTATCGGTGGCGCGCACCACGGCCGAGCCGCAGACGGCCAGCGAGCGCGAGCCGTAGGTGCCCATCCCAAACGGGATCTTGGAGGTGTCGCCATGGACGATGTCGATGCTGGCCGGATCCACGCCCAGCATGTCCGACACCACCTGGGGGAAGGCCGTCTCGTGCCCCTGCCCGTGGCTGTGGGCGCCCACCATGACCGAGATATTGCCGGTGGCGTTCACCCGCACGGTGGCCGCATCATAGAGCCCCACCCGGGAGCCCAGGACCCCCACCAGGTTCGAGGGCGCAATGCCGCAGGCCTCGATATAGGCGTTCACGCCAAAGCCGCGCAGCTTGCCCCGCGCCTCGCTTTCGGCGCGCCGGGCGGCAAAGCCCGCCGTGTCGGCGACCACCTGCATCCGATCCATCAGCGCGTCGTAATTGCCCGCGTCGTATTCCAGGCCAGCGGCGCTGGCGAAGGGGTATTGGTCGGGCTTGATGAAGTTCTGGCGGCGCAGCTCGATCGGGTCGCGGCCCAGCTCCCGCGCGGCCTTGTCGATCACCCGCTCCAGGGAATAGGTCGCCTCGGGCCGCCCCGCGCCCCGGTAGGCATCCACCGGCGCGGTGTTGGTGAACACCGCCTTCACGTTCACATAGACGTTCGGGACCGTGTAGTTCCCCGCCATCAGCGTGCCGTGCAGGAAGGTCGGCGTGGCCGTCGAGAAGTTCGACAGATAGGCGCCCACATTGGCCAGGGTCTCGGTGCGGAAGGCCAGGAAGTTGCCCGCCTCGTCCAGGGCCAGTTCGATCTTGGTGACGTGGTCGCGGCCATGGGCGTCGGTCAGGAAGGCCTCGGTCCGCCCGGCGGTCCATTTGACCGGACGCCCGATGCGCTTGGCCGCCGCCAGCACCAGGGCCTCCTCGCCGTAGTGGTAGATCTTGGAGCCAAAGCCCCCGCCCACGTCGGGCGCGATCACCGTCAGCTTGTTCTCGGGGATGCCCAGCACGAAGGCCGAGATCAGAAGCCGCGTCAGATGCGGGTTCTGGGAGGTGGTGTGCAGCGTATAGGCATCCTGGGCCGGGTCATAGGTGGCCAGCGAGCAGCGCGGCTCCATGGCGTTGGGCACCAGGCGGTTGTTCACCAGCTCCAGCGTGGTGACGTGGTGGGCGCCCCGGATCGCGGCATCGGTGGCCTCCCGGTTGTCCTCGATCCAGCCCCAGTCGAAGCACTGGTTGGTCTCGATCTCGTCGTGCACATAGGTGTCGCCCGAGAGCGCCGCGGCCATGTCCACCAGGGCGGGCAGCTCTTCGATCTCGGCCTCGATGGCCTCCACGGCGGCCTGGGCCTGGGCCTCGGTCTCGGCGATGACGGCGGCATAGGCGTCACCCACGTGGCGCACCTTGCCATGGGCCAGCACCGGGCGCTTGGGCTCCTTCATGGGCGAGCCATCGCGGCTGTTGATGAGCCAGCCGGCGGGGTTGCCCCCCACCTCAACGAAGTCCTCGCCGGTGAAGACCGCCAGCACGCCCTCCATGGCCTCGGCCGCAGAGGTGTCGATAGAGACGATGCGCCCGTGCGCCACTTCGGAGCGGGCAAAGACCGCCGCCGTCTGGCCATGCATGGCGATGTCGTCACTGTAGCGGCCGCGCCCCGTCAAAAAGCGCAGGTCCTCGCGCCGCTTGGGGCTTGCGCCGATATGGGTGTCCTTGGGCATCTGGTGTCTCCTCCCTGGGGCGGCGGCCCCCTCCCTGGGGTCCGGCCTGCCTTGGTCTGTTGTCATCTCGTCACCGCCCCGGTGCGGGGTGGGATCGTGTCGGTCCCCCGTGGGCCTCGGCCCGGATCGGCCTTGGCGGGGGCGCCCTACGGCAGGGCCTGTCCCGGTCGAGCCTCGCGCCTGGTGTCGGCGGTCAAGCCGAGCGCGGGGGAGGCGCTGGCCCAAACCGGCCCCGGATCCCCGGGGGGCGCCCGGCGGAGGCATCGGCCCAGGGCACCCCCCGGACCGCCGCGCCTCAGCCCGCTTGGGCCTCGGCCCGCCGCCCAAGCCTATTCCGCGGCCACCGCCGCCTCGGCGGGCGCCGCAACCTCTTGGCCAGAGGCCGCCATCACCGCCTTGACGATGTTGTGGTAGCCCGTGCAGCGGCAGATGTTGCCCTCAAGGTACTGGCGCACATCGGCCTCGGTGGGCTTCGGGTTCTCCTTCAACAGGGCCGCCGTCGCCATCACCATGCCCGGCGTGCAGAACCCGCATTGCAACCCGTGATGGTCCTGGAACGCCTGCTGGATCACCCCCAGCGAGCCATCCCCATTGGCCATCCCCTCGATCGTCGTCACCTCAGAGCCCGCCACATCCTGCGCCAGAACCGTACACGCCTTCACAGGCGCCCCGTCCACATGCACCAAACAGGCCCCACACTGAGACGTATCACACCCCACATGCGCCCCCGTCAGACGCAACTCCTCACGCAAAAAATCAACCAATAACGTCCGACCCTCCGACAAGCCAAAACGCTCAACTCCATTCACCGTAAGC
>NZ_BPFH01000014.1:0-2500 GCF_019655435.1 Jannaschia pagri | reverse complement strand
GGAGATAGCTGGTTCTCCGCGAAATCTATTTAGGTAGAGCGTCATCCGAATACCCCGGGGGGTAGAGCACTGGATGGGTAATGGGGCCCCACAGGCTTACTGATCCTAACCAAACTCCGAATACCCGGGAGTACTAGATGGCAGACACACGGCGAATGCTAACGTCCGTCGTGAAGAGGGAAACAACCCTGACCTCCAGCTAAGGCCCCTAATTCATGGCTAAGTGGGAAAGCAGGTGGGACGACCAAAACAACCAGGAGGTTGGCTTAGAAGCAGCCATCCTTTAAAGATAGCGTAACAGCTCACTGGTCTAAATAAGTTGTCCTGCGGCGAAGATGTAACGGGGCTCAAGCCATGAGCCGAAGCTGAGGATGCACATAGTGCATGGTAGCGGAGCGTAGTGTGACATAGAGCTATGCTTGTTTATCGCCTGGATACGAGGCGCGGAAACGCGCTCAAGTAGCCGGAGGCGGTAGCGCAAGCAAAGCTCTTTCGATGAAGCCCGGGCGTGAGCCATCGGGTGGAGAGATCACTAGCGAGAATGATGACATGAGTAGCGACAAACAGGGTGAGAGACCCTGTCGCCGAAAGTCCAAGGGTTCCTGCTTAAAGCTAATCTGAGCAGGGTAAGCCGACCCCTAAGGCGAGGCCGAAAGGCGTAGTCGATGGGAACCAGGTTAATATTCCTGGGCCATGAGGTGGTGACGGATCTCGAAGGTTGTTCATCCTTATCGGATTGAATGGGCAGCTTAGAGGTTCCTGGAAATAGCCCCTCTATAAGATCGTACCCGAAACCGACACAGGTGGACTGGTAGAGAATACCAAGGCGCTTGAGAGAACGATGTTGAAGGAACTCGGCAAAATACCTCCGTAAGTTCGCGAGAAGGAGGCCCAGTTTCTAGGCAACTAGTGGCTGGGGGCACAAACCAGGGGGTGGCGACTGTTTACTAAAAACACAGGGCTCTGCGAAGTCGCAAGACGACGTATAGGGTCTGACGCCTGCCCGGTGCCTGAAGGTTAAAAGGAGGAGTGCAAGCTCTGAATTGAAGCCCAGGTAAACGGCGGCCGTAACTATAACGGTCCTAAGGTAGCGAAATTCCTTGTCGGGTAAGTTCCGACCTGCACGAATGGCGTAACGACTTCCCCGCTGTCTCCAACATCGACTCAGCGAAATTGAATTACCTGTCAAGATGCAGGTTACCCGCGGTTAGACGGAAAGACCCCGTGCACCTTTACTACAGCTTCAGACTGGTATCAGGCCAGGCATGTGCAGGATAGGTGGTAGGCTTCGAAGCAGGGACGCCAGTCCCTGTGGAGCCACCCTTGAGATACCACCCTTGCCTCGCTTGATATCTAACCGCGGTCCGTCATCCGGATCCGGGACCCTCTGTGGCGGGTAGTTTGACTGGGGCGGTCGCCTCCTAAAGAGTAACGGAGGCGCGCGAAGGTTGGCTCAGAGCGGTCGGACATCGCTCGTTGAGTGCAATGGCAGAAGCCAGCCTGACTGCGAGACTGACAAGTCGAGCAGAGTCGAAAGACGGCCATAGTGATCCGGTGGTCCCAAGTGGGAGGGCCATCGCTCAACGGATAAAAGGTACGCCGGGGATAACAGGCTGATGATGCCCAAGAGTCCATATCGACGGCATCGTTTGGCACCTCGATGTCGGCTCATCTCATCCTGGGGCTGGAGCAGGTCCCAAGGGTACGGCTGTTCGCCGTTTAAAGAGGTACGTGAGCTGGGTTTAGAACGTCGTGAGACAGTTCGGTCCCTATCTTCCGTGGGTGTAGGATACTTGAGAGGAGTTGCCCCTAGTACGAGAGGACCGGGGTGAACGATCCACTGGTGGACCAGTTGTCATGCCAATGGCAGTGCTGGGTAGCTATGATCGGACAGGATAACCGCTGAAGGCATCTAAGCGGGAAGCCCCCCTCAAAACAAGGTATCCCTGAGGACCGTGGCAGACTACCACGTCGATAGGCCGGAGATGTAAGCGCAGCAATGCGTTCAGTTGACCGGTACTAATTGTCCGATAGGCTTGATTTGATCCAGTAGAAGACAGGCAAACGCCTGACTGGCAAAAGCATACACCACAAAAACAGTCTGCTTGACTTGGAAACAAACGATGTGATCCGGCTGCACCAGGTTCCTAACCGTGCACGACCGCGCCTGCTACGCAGACGCTCATCGTGCGCAATCCAAAGAAACACACCGGGCGCAGCCAGGTGTGTTTCTTTGGATTGGTGGTCATAGCGCAAGCAAAACACCCGGTCCCATCCCGAACCCGGCCGTTAAGTGCTGCAGCGCCAATGGTACTGCGTCTCAAGACGTGGGAGAGTAGGTCACCGCCAATCCTAAAAAATACACCACATAAAAAATCTCTCTGAACGACAAAACACCACAAAATACGACCCGCTCAACCGCCCACACACAGGGCAGGGCCAAAAAGAACGGGGCATAATGACCGTGCCGACAGGGACGGGGAACTCATCGCCTAACCTG
>NZ_BPFH01000013.1 GCF_019655435.1 Jannaschia pagri | reverse complement strand
GAAAACCATACTCACGCAGAGGCTTAAATCGAACACTGTGGCGGCTTAGAGAGAAACCGCCTCGCGAGTTCATCAGAGCCAAAACCGAAACCGCTTAGGTATCCGGTGAAACGGGGGCTGGTTCAGTCATCGAACTGGTCCAAAAATCACAAGTTTCGCACCAAAGAAGTCAAACCCCTGCGCCTAACCTAATCATTGGGTAGTAACGCTGCGCGGCTCGTCAGCGCTCACTCCGACGGGCAAAAAGCTTCGGCATTGCGAGACAAACCTGCCGATCACAGTTTACATTCTGAAGTCAGCCTTGACTGAAAATCACAAAATTCAAAGCATCAGCCAAAGCATCACGGCTGCCATGCCCACCATCATTAGATTTTCAGTCAGGCTCACGAAACCAAGTGGAACGTTTGAACTTCCACCAACGCAGGCGCATCTCAGCTCGCGTTTGTCGATGTAGACTGCCTTAAACACACTGATTGCTCCGATACTCGCGATAAGGAGCGCTGCGGGTGCGGACACCCAAGTAAGGATCATTCCTGTCATAAGGATACCCGCGCCGGTTTCCACAAATGGATAGACATAGGCATAAGGCACCCATTTTCGTGCAAGCAAATCGTAGTTGAGGAACATCGTAGTGAAGCCCTCGACATCGCGCAGTTTCTGCATGCCAAGAAGGATCATTGAAACCGAGATGAACCAGCCGAGTGTCTGCCAGGTGATCGCGCCAAGAGACCCTATAGAGAGTGCGACTGCGGTGAGTGCAGCAACCGCGAACAGATACAAAACGGGTCGATAAGTAGTTGCTTTGGGGTCCCAGCCCGCAAGCTTCTCGCGAAGGTCCGTATAGCCACCAACACGTTCGCCCTCGATCCAGGCCTGCGGTGTCGTCTTAACTTTATGCTCAGCCTTGAAGGCATCCACTTCGGCGCGTGTTCGGAATAAACGATCATCGACTTGGTAGCCCGTACGTTCGAGAAGCCATCGCGCCTTTTGCCCGGACGGGCACAGGTGATCAGGCAGGGCCATTCTGTAAAGCACTGCTGTTTTGCCAACCGCCGCATCAGCCGGATGCGTATCTACGTCAGCGATATCGCGGGTGTCCTTCGGCATGGCGTTCTCCATCTCAGCGCTTCATATTCAAGAATAAGTTGAGTAGTTGATCTCGAAACTCTATATACCCCCCTAGGGTATATGAGTAAGGGTGTGGGCTTTGTTTTTGCGCTCACTCGACTTTCCGACGGACACCATGCGAAAAGATCGCCATGCACGAAAACCGTGAAGCCACATTAAAACGCCTCAAACGCCTAGAAGGTCAGGTCCGTGGGATCGCGCGAATGGTGGAAGAGGATCGCTATTGTGTTGACGTTTTGACGCAAATCGCAGCCGTGCGCGCGGCGCTCAAGGGTGTCGAGAAGCTCGTGATCGATGATCACGCATCCCATTGTATCGAAGATGCGCTCGCCTCTGGTGATCGGGAGGATCAGCGGGCAAAATTCACTGAATTGCTTGAGCTGCTCGACAAGGCGCGCGGCTGAGCCGTCAGAGATTGATCGGCGGCGTTGTCACAGTGGTTATCATTGCTGTTGCCAAAAGGATCAGAGCAACAGCTAGCATCTCCAACGAAATAGATCGTCGTAGCGCATCTGCTGTACCCGGTTTCCCGGCACGCAGGGCCGGGACAAGTCTCACTTTATTCAGCGCAGCCAAACCAAGTAAGGCGGAGACAACCCCTACTTTAAGCAAAAGCCCCAAGCCATACGCTGTTCCAAACAAGGCGGCCAAGGAACCCGAAAGTAGATATGCGAGCGCTGTTCCAGCAATCACCAGGACGGCCACACCAAAGACAGCGATCTTGCCAAAGTGGTGCAGTAAATCAGCCCCAATAGGCAAGAATGCCGTGCGGCGCAAAGGCGCGAGGGCTCCAACCCAGAAAGCAGCGGCCAGAAGGTGTAGCACCAGCAAGACCGCCAGAGCGGCCCTGGGCTCCCCAAGAGCGTGTCCCACTTGAGTAAAGGATATCGCCACGGCAACGGAGCCCCCCAAAGCGATCCAGTGCCCAATACGAGGAACCAAAATCGCGAGTATCGCAAGGTCGCCTGCGCCACGCCAAATAGCGGCGGTCCCAAGTGGACTGTCCCAAACAAACCCAAGCATCATCGGGTCTGCCGCACCCTCAAAGCCCATCCCAGATATCCGAGCTGCTCTGATGCCGAAGCGCAAGGCCAGCACGGCTAGCCCGACGAGCGCCGCGCCAACCGCGAGCTGTCGCGCAGTGCGAAGCGCGGGGGCGTCAGCACGCGTTGCAAAAACCGTCGAAAATAGCACACCGCCCATGGCGACCAGTGCTGCGCCATAGCCAATCGCTTTTGCCAAGATGGCCAGAACGGCAAGACCGTCGATAGGAGCCAGTCCGGTCACTCCGAGACTGTGAAAGAGAAGCTGCCCTGCATCGGGTGCCCGTCTGAGGCCATGCCACGCCAGTCGAAGCGGTAGCTTCCGGGCGCAAGCTCTTCCAAAGGCGTTGCACGAAACTCTCTGGCGGGTTCCATTCCAGTCTCCCGTTCAATTTCGACATCGCCATCCGGTGAGGTCAGCGTGACAGAGATGATGCGCATCGGATCATCGAACCGCATTGAAATCTCTGACACGTCTGAGACGGTTGTTCCATCGGCTGGCGTCGTCCCTTCCGAGTCAGTGTGGGCAAAGGCAATTACGGGAGCAATGGCTGCGGCCAAGCCAAGAAGAGTTTGTCTAATCATTTGAATTTTCCTCTATTCGGACTGGGCATTCAGTTCATCATGATACTCACGAAGGTCATCGGGCCAGGTTGATTTGATGAAAGATAACACAGCGATGATCTCTTGATCGCTGAGCACACCTTCGTAGACAGGCATACCGGATGGGGGGGCATTCTCCATCAGTCCGGCCAACCCATATTTGGTCAGCGTGAAGAGCGTTTCATCGTTGTGGTGCCATGTATGCCCTGTGGCGTCGTGCGGCGGTGCAGGTAGCAAACCGTCTTCCCCACGAATGCGCCAGTTTGGCTGCCCCTCAAGGCGCGAACCATGACAGGCAGCACATTGATCAGCGTAGATGTCTTGACCCAGAGCAACCACTTCGGCGTCGTCAGGTGTCAAGAGTCCGACCGTATCAACGGGTTGCGCCATAACGAATGCTGCGGCTAAACCGGCGAGCGCAAGCCCGCCGGTGATAAGAACCGTTTTGCGACCTACCATCAGGTTTCGAACGGCTGAGCTGTGCCCGCGCGATAGTACACGGTGCCTGTGCCAGCCTCTCCGCCAAATGCAATGACATCGTAACGAGCGGACGGGTCATCGCCCATACCAGGAGACCCAATAGGCATACCTGGAACAGCAAGCCCTGTGATGGCCGGTCGATCTTGAAGAACGGCTTCCAATGCTTCGAATGGAACATGCCCTTCAAAGACGTAACCGTCGGCTTCAATGGTGTGGCAGGATGCGAGCTCAAGCGGAATGCCGCGATCTGACTTCTGTGCCTCGGGGTCGGTCAGCTCCTCAACAGTGACAGCGTAGCCGCGTGCGCGGGCCAAATCAGCCCAGGCGTGACAGCATCCGCAGCCCGGCGAGGTGAGAACGTGCATAGGCGTTCCTGCACGGGCTGGCATAGCAGCCACCACAAGCGCAGTTGCGGACAGAGTGGTGAAGTGACGACGTGTGATCATGTCTATCGGTCCTTTGATTTGAAAAATGAATGGATTGCGGGCAACGCCCGTTGCCATTCAGGCTTTCGGAGGACCGGTTGGGACAGCCAGTGTCAGGTTCGAAAAATCGACTTCAGCGTGCAGCACATCATTGGCCGTTCTGCTTGCGGGATTGACTGACGAAATCGCAGATGTGGCTACAAGATCACCAAAACAGGGCGTTGATCCCATGCTGCTCGTGGTATCGCAACAGTCAGTAAGCGCCTTCTCAGCATCAGCCAACAGGTCGTTTTCTGTCATTTGAGCGTGGTGGTCGGCGTGATCCGATCCGTGGTTCAAGCCATGCATCACAGATGCGGTGGATGCACCGGCGAATGCAACAACAAGAATGATCGACACCACTAAGCGAAGCATACCAGATACCTACTGGGGGTATCTGGTTTTGACAAGTCACGAGGGTGTGCCGCCGCTGCCGATCCTAGTTGCATCCATTATGGTTGCGCCACATCTCTGGATCATGCCCGTCGGGAACAGAGGCGCAAGGATCATCTGAATATCCGCGCAAGACCGAATACCGGCGGACTTGGGCGTCTGTCAGCAAAGGCAAAGTCAACAGATGCGCATTCAGATGAACGAGGCGGAGAGCTGCCCGCGCTTCACCTGCCTCCATGACAAGCCGCTCAAGAGTCTCGGCGTCTGGCGCACCTTGTTGAAAGGCAGCATCTAACGCTTCTTCAGCCGCGACGAACCGCTCCCCTGCCGTTATGGCATCTGTCTGCATCTGCGTCCTGATCGCCTCAACGGCGGCTAACTGGTCTTCGTCAAGACCAATTGCTTCCGAAAGTTCGAGGAGATGAGTCGGCCCCGGGACACCGTTGAGCTCCGCAGCTCGGGCAAGCCCCCATCCTCCACCCTGAGCGATCTCCACCAAGTCCTGTTCCGATAGGGACTTGATCAAGCGCGTTTCTTCACCGGCGTAAGTTGAGACTGTCGATCCATGGCTTCCATCATGAGTCTGGGCAAACGCAACAACTGGCAAGATCATTAAAAGGATCGCGTAAGGCTTGGTTGCCATATTTGAAGTCCTCGATTGGTCCATAATTGGATCCAAGCCATTGCACAGCTCGTGCAAAACAGAACATGATAGAAATCATGTCAGATCACTGGCTTCACTGTTTTGACGGCGCACCGGAACGAACGCTGATACAAGGCGAAACGCTGTTTCGGCGTGGCGATACAATCGAATGGGCTTTCTTGGTTCGTGAAGGGCGGGTCTCCCTTCATCGGGCGTTACGAGACGGCGGGCATTTGACGCTACACAGTGCCAATGCAACTGATCTCGTCGCCGAAGCATCGCTCTTTGCGGAGCGTTACCATTGCGACGCCGTGACGGATACGGCGACGACAGTATCCGTAATCCAGAGGGCCAAAATGGTAGCGCTGCTAAATAGCTCTTCTTCGCCCAACCATCTTTCGGTCAGAGCTTTCGAAAGAACAGCGAAAGAGTTACAGACCTTGCGCGCCCGCATTGAGATCATGCGTTTGCGGAAGGTGACGGATCGTCTGGACGCTTACCTCGAACTCTTCGGCCCCCCAGGTGAAGGCGACTGGGTGCGCGTCGCTGATTGGATCGGGGTGACGCCGCCCGCTCTATATCGTGATCTAGCTAAACGTCGGCGGCGTGATCCACCCAGAGCCTAGGCAAGTTTTCGTCCTCATTCGTCAAGCCGCAGGAACTTAGTAAGTCTGGGCTCCTCGCCGCTATTTTATGCGCTCTCCATGGATGTCCGCTGACACAATAGGACTAACCGGCACCCCAACATTTATCCATCCTTGTTTGTCCTTTAACGCGCGAATGGACGATACTCCAACGATAGACCAGCAACTTCATATTCAGCAACTGACCGACCTGTGGCCTTCTCAGGCATGAACAGAGCGACATTCATACCATCACTCAATGAGCTGCTATACGCCACACCATCAAAGCCGCACTTCTTGATGAACTCGCACAAGAATTGGCTAGGAATGTAGTTGATCGCGGCGCCATCAGGAACGACCGGGGTTGCCAACTCTTTGCCGAGTATTTCCAGGAAGTCGATGTCTCCACGCAGGAGCGCGATGCTGCCTTCATCTTCTTCCAGGAATGGCGAAACTAGGGTTCTGGGCGCACGCAGATCAACAATCTTCAGACCAGAATTGAGAACAAAATCAGCAACGCTGACGATCTCGCCTGGTTGCGCACGCACCTCACAAATCGCCGTCTCCACCGTCGATCCAAGATACAAGTATGGGATTCCTATTGGATTAGCGCGCCCCGAACTCGCAAACTTTGCCGGGGGTGCTCCCATACTCTCGATGGGAATCGGCTGCCCATCTTTCTCAATTCTGGATCGATACCAAACTTCAGGTTTTTCATCATCACGCAAGATGAGGCTTGGAAGGTAGTTTTGCTCCAACCGGTCAGTATCGATCACGCTGTCTGGGAAGTAGCGATTATTGAACTTGAGTTCTTCAGTCAGCGCCCGCCACCGCTCCAAGCTGTCAGTGCGACAGCTCTCTGACAGACCGAACTGCCCTCGGACAATCTCGCCATCGTCAAATATCTCTCCAAGCAAAATCTGTGCTTGCGCGTCAGAGATATTAGGATTGTTGAACAGGCACCAATCTGCGCTCAGCCACTCTACCAACGACTTCCCTTCTTCGGCACGTGGATAGATAGTCAACAGCAACTCAAAGAAGTTCGCTAGCTCACGTGCGCTGACGAGCGGCTGGTTCTCAGCGCCACAGGTCGGGCAGGTTCCTGTTTGTGATGATCGTTGGGGGATAATCTGATCTCGCAAGCCTGCGTCCCCAAAACACTCTGGGCAACACAACATCACTGGGCCGGATTATCCTCAAAGTACTGTGCGAAGGTCTCGATATGATGCTTCATGGCGAGCTTCTTCACGTAGCCCAAACCAGGGTAATGCCCTTTGTCATGAAGCTCTCTAAACTCGGCTATCGCTGATGTCTCGTAGTACTGGTTGTCTGGCGAACCCAGATGCGAAATTAGCTTCGCCAGAGCTTCAGCAAACTTACCGGCGGGGTCAGTTGGGGTATCCTGCCGATCCGACTTGAAGTGGCGGATATACATGATGTCGTCGTCGGCGGCATTTATGTAGGTCAGATGAATTGCAACAGTGTAGGCCGGTCCACCGCTTTCCTGGTAGTCATCGCCGACCATGAGAAAGTCGGCAAACCCTGTCGTCCCTTCCAGACCGTAGGTGAGATGCAGGTCCGAAAACACCTCCACATTGGGGTGGTCAGCGTTGCGTCTTTTCTCAAACCCATCTCTCAACAGCACTCGGTGTTGCTGGTGCTTGAAGTGCATCTGATACAGCTTGCCGGATTTCCCATCCTCAAAGACGCTGAAAGCGATTGCGTCATTGCCTTCGATTGCGGCGGCCAGGGCTTTCGACTGAGAAAACCCGCTATGTACTAATGCAATGTCGTGGCCTTCGAAGGTGTCGATGATTGCACTTGCTTGTTCGAGCGTCGTGGACTCATCCAGTAAGACGCCGACGATAACTTGCTTATCCTCGCCATGCTTCTCGTTGATCAGGTTCACCAGCTCAGCATTGGAGCCTGAGAAATCTCCGATCCGGGGATTCACAATCACGATAATACTCGCCCCTTCCTCAAGGGTGGTATCAATCGTTTTACTCAAACCACTGAGCTGAGATTTGACTGGCTCTACAATGGGAACAAAGCTGCTTGCGCTGAGCGTGGGGGCGCTCTCTCTGATCGTAATCAGCTCGTATTGCTTGCCCCTAAAATAAGGAAAATAGATCAACTAACTGCCCATCCTTTTGCCTCGACCAAAGGCGCTCTGAGAACCTCAATTAAATTACTGAATTCAATGTTTGATATTTTGGTGCTTAGGGCAACAGATTGCAGTGAGACAGGCAAATCCTGAATGAACGGCGCAAGGTGTGTGAGTGTTCTGGTTTTCTTGAGCACTTTCACCATGGCGCAATGCGCCTGCGTGGACGGGATAGTCCTGAAGACTTCCAAGTAAGCCTGATACCGGCGGGTATTGGGCACGTCAGGGATATCATAACCAAGGTCTTTCAAGATGAGGCCCGCTTCCCGCGTACTGACAACATCAAAGATGCTTGCCGCATCTGTGCGTTCTGGTGCGTTCTGTGCCGCTCTGATCTCGCTGATCTGATACCGACCAGACAACCTTAGAATACCAACATCCGAAGGCACTGCATCGAGAACAGAGGCCAGATGGTTCTCACCGACGATGACGTTGACCGACGCGAAAACCTTTCGGTACTCGTCGATCTGACGCTCCAAGCGGCTCAGGCTATCTCGCTCGGACTTGATCTCATAGACAGTCCCGGTGCCGTTGAGAATGACAACATCGGCCTTGCATCGACCGACACGAAATTCTGTCATCATCGATGCTGTGTTGAGGGAATGCGTCCCCAAGAGGACCTTATGTGTCAGTGCCGCTTTGTACGCATACTCGTGACGAAATTCTGTTTGTCGAAGGTAGCCAAACGCGCACTCGAACGCCTCGCCGATTGTCACACTCTCGGCGAGTTCACGGTCAATTCCAGACTCCACGAGCAACCTGGCGAACATTGGAGACCGGCCCGTCTTCGCCAGCTCTTTTATCACTGATCGAGAGAAGAACCTACTGACCGCCGATGCACTTATTGCGCTGTTATTATTCATTTTTTGCTACTTTCCTCATTTTAAGAGTAGCAAATCAAGCACACCTTGGAAAGGCGTGTGATATTGTTTTCAAAAGGAAATTTCCTTTTTGTTGCACCCCGTATTCGCCTTACACCCCTATGAGGGGTCGAAGTAAGTCCACCCTGCCCTAACGGCCTGGCCGGAACCTTAGAACGTTTACCCGTTTGGGTAAGAGCTGGTGGTCTGTGTTTTCCCCTGCTTCGTCTGAGCCGCCGTCGCAAGAAGCGTTGTTCAGCTATCCATGGTTCTGTCTGCAAGGATTAAAAACCAACTTGTTGGCGCGCAGCGTCCTTGCGGGCATGGTTCTGGATAGATGATCATAAGCTTTGACGGTAGGCATGAAGCTGGCGGGAAACGTACCCCTCTGCTTTGGTGAGAGTCAGAGCAAAACCGACCTACCCTGTCCACAAGAACTGACGGTTGTCATTCAAGCGCTGTCAAATCCACATGCCCTTCTTCGAAGGCAATTTGCGGTGTCCTCTCCACAAGAAGGATGGTGAATATTCTGGGAGATCATTCACCACTGGCCGATAAAAGAGCATTCGGCGGCGAGCGTGAGCGAGCTGATCGCCGAATTCCTTTAGGTTCATCGCCTATGGCGATGTCCGCTTCTCTATATAAGATATTATCCCTTTAAGGGATTCATATAAGCCAAGAGGCGTGATGTCTCAAAACCGTTTCTCAACAATGGTTTGCGGGGGCATTGTTGAGAAATCGGGATACACTTTAACACGGTTTCGGATACACTTTAACACGGCTAGTGGCCGTAAACCGTTGGAATCCTGCAGGATTGGCCGGATACACTTTAACACGGTTTTAGCAAAGTAACTGAGTGACGTTGGCCGGAACAGGCGGCGGCGATTTTCGCAGCACAAGCATGTCGCCTTCCAGCTCGATCTTGAAACCCGGATAGATGCGAGAGATGGCTTGAAGGTCTCCTTTGAACTTCGCCCTGAAGTTCTTTGGTGTGGTGATCTCCGGCGCAAAGATCGGTTGCAGATGTTCAAGCTTGATCTTAACCGTCTTGTCGCGGCGAATGAGAGGCGTGCGGTATGACAGCCAGCAATACAAGTCCATGCGGCGCGGGCTTCGTTGAAGCTTCACTAGATGGCCCATATCGACGGGCACGCGACGTTCTGAGATGGCGTCAAAGAAGCGCGGGTCTAAGATCATCTCAGGACGCCAGAAACTTTGCTGATCGGGATGCTTCTCTAGCCAGAATGTCAGCTCTTCGGCGATGCTCGCCTTCTTGGTTGTCACCTTGTCCTCTTCCCAACCACCAATCACAAAGTCAGCCGACGCGACGTTTTGGACTTCGCGCGTCAAAGCTTTGCCGTTCGGTCCCGTGATCGGGATGTTCATCTTTTCCATGAAGCGGCGAAGAGACCTGCCCATATCGATCTCTCGGGTATTGCGCTGCACAGCATAGCCGATGATGTACGGAATAATCAGGCGGGCTTTAGCACCAGATGGCAGAGCGCAATCAACAAACTGTCCTTTGTTGTCACGGTCAGCGATCAGGCCCGCACGGACCACCAGAGATGCATTCCCGTGGTGAACCTTCCAGTCGCGGTGATCGAGCGGCATTTCCTTCTGCGGTAGGAAGCATTGCATCATCACGCCATGATAATAGCCGATGTCACGGCCTAACAGCGCGTCTTGCGTGTCCTGGGGCACCGGACGGGCTGTGAGCGTCAAATCAGCGGCACGCTCTACCAAGCTGTGTGCACCCCCGCCAAGACGTGCCCGTGCCTGATCTTCCATGGTGTCAGTGATGAAGCGCATGTCTTTGCGTTTGATCAGCGCGTAGAAGAGCTTGCCAGGTGTACCTTGCTTGTCCTCTGCGAGAGCCTTCTCAGCAAATGAAAAGAAATCAAGCGCCCTGCCCGCATCATTAGTCCAGAATCCACGACGCACGGCTTCACAGTACAGTAGCCCGAGCGTTTCATCGCTCGCGAGGTCTGCTGCTGTGATGTTGTCGAAGTCTGCGATCTGGTTCTTATTTTTTTTCATTAGATTCAGTCTTAGAGGATCGGTCAGTCTACGCCGTGAAAATTATGGGTTTCCCAGAAACTATCCTGTGGATCGTTGAGCTTCTCGCGTAAAGCATCAAGCGCATACTGCAAGGTTTGACCTTTGACCCATTTGTGGTCCTTGGTCATCTGCTCCAGCTCCTGGCCAGTCTCTGCGCGGGCCTTCACAGTGAGCGGCACATTGCGCCCTGTGCGGAAGTTGTCTGAGCGAATGAAGGTCGATTTCTTCTTGCGCTTACGCTCCGTGAACCCCTGATCAGCGGCGACGGAATCGGCGGCTGTGATCGCGGCGGATTGTTTAGCTTGGGGCTGTTCAACCTCGGGCTTTGGAGTTGGTGCAAAGCTTGCTGCGAAGGCGTCTGCTTCGTCATCATCAGCAAAGGGGTCATGTAGCTTCGTGTCCATTTATGCGGCCTCCTGCTTTGCTTTGGACTTTGCGCCCTGCCCTTCTGCCACCGGACGCAGCGCCGCAAGCACCTGGTTCACGAAGACCCGTGCATTGAAATATGCTCGGCCTGGATCGTTGACCTTCTTCGGATCGAGATCGAACAGCAAACTTGCATAGCCAAACAAGGCGGCGAACGCATCCCTTTCGATCAACTGGCAATCAAGAACCTCAACGCCACTATTGCGCATATTGGCAATGGCCTGCTTAACCGTGCGAGAGACGCCAACAGCCTTTTGCCTGGTCATCAGCACACGCACTGGGATGTCTTTGCCTGCGGTCTTAGCCGCGGTTCTCACAAACTTAATCGCCTTAGCCGCATGCTTTTGATCCAAAGGCGTGCCCGTGGATGTCACGATGACCATATCCGACATTGCGGCTGCTCGTGCAGCAGTCTGGTTTGCACTGCCCTCGGTATCGACAATGACAAATGCACTTCTGCCAGATGCCTCGGCGATCTCATGCGGTACGCGATCTGGGTCAAGCGCGGTAACGAACTCAAACTTCTCACCATTGCCCCCGTCTTTCTTCCACTCTTCGAATGGTTTGTTGGGGTCACAATCGACGACGGTAACGCTGTTTGAACGTGAGAGAATTTCGGCGAGAAGGAAAGCGGATGTCGTCTTTCCGGTCCCACCCTTCGTTTGAAAGAAGGTGATGACTGGCACTGCTCGATTCCTATATTTTGTTGTTGTTGCGCCGAAAGGCGCGATTTGTTGATACAAGCGTGCCAGATTCACACCAAACGGTCAACCGTGTACCAAATCAGTGTACGGTTTACTCCACAGGTATACCGTTTACCTATACAGTGTACGGTATACCGTTTCCTGAGCCTTAAAGGTCCAAGCCATCATCATCGATATCCTGCCCGCGCGCCTGCTTCTCAGAACGCTTACGATCTTGGTGTTTCATAGCTTCACGCCTGATTGCATCCATATCCAGAGGCTTATTCGGCTCGTTACGTCCTGAAGCCTCACCCTTTCCAGGATCGGCTGTTCGGCTCTGCTGATCTTCACGCTGCTTCTCGCGATAGGGCTGGCGATCCCGAATGTCGGGTTCGCGTTCTCGGCGTGTTTTCTCACGCTGCTCACGAAGAGCTTGAAGGTCAGGTTTGATCGTCTTGGGTAGGGTAGGGGGCTTATTCTGCCCCTCAGACGCTCTCTGAGCGGCCTGGACGCCCTTCCCTGGCTTCATGGTCCACCCTTCGTCCTCACGGCGTTCCTGAGCCTTTCTGAGGCCCTGTTCGAGCAACCGGGCCTTCTTCATCTCCTCGGCGGCACGGATATCTCGCTGCGATTGCTGCTGGCCCTCCTGAAGCTGCCTCTGGCGATCCTCTTCGGCTTGGACACGGGCGCGTTCATATTCGAGCTGTTCAAGCTGCTTTTTGTCCTTGCGGGTCGTTAGGGTGATGTCGCGAACGAATTTGCGCCACCCACGGACCTCAAGACGGGACGCAACCTGCTCGTGTTGGCGCGAGATACCTTGCTTGGTTTGGCCAATCTCAGCATCAAGGGACGCCTCAAAAGCTGTCATGTCTTCGGCAAGCGTTGCTTCGAACTGCTTCTGCCGCTCCTCCTGGTCAAGACGAAGCTGGTTGCGCTTGGCGTCCTGCCAGGCAGCAAGCTTGCGCTGCTCAAAGGCGACCTTGGCATCGAGTACGTTTCCGGCCTGGGTGATGTCGTTCATTAGACCATTACGAGCTTCGATGGCGCGGTTTTCGTTACCTCGGTGAGAGGACCGGCCGTCGCGCTCGATCTCAGTGGCAATAGGGCCAAGGTGCTTTTGTGGCTCGCGCATGATGCCCTGGTCTTCAAGGCTGCGATGATCAACCCGCTCAGATGATCCAATGCGCTCAAGCTCGCGGTTCTGGTGATCCGCCCAGGCTTCGCGCCATTCCTCAATCATCTCGGTCTTGTGCCAGTCGCGGTTCTTGTTCTTGGCCCAGGCATCACCGACGAATTCCCGGGTGGTCAGCATGACATGTGCGTGGTGATTGCGCTCATCTGCTGCCGGATGAGAGGAGGGGGCGTGAATGGCGATGTCGGCAATCATGCCGCGCGCAACGCATTGCTCGTCGACAAACCGCCGGACCAAGTTCACACGCTGCTCGTCATTCAGCTCATGCGGCAAGCTAAGCTGAATCTCGCGAGCGAGTTGTGCATTGCTGCGGGTCTCGACCTTGTGGACGGCATTCCAAAGCTCGGTGCGATCCAGCATCCAGTCGGGCGTGTTGTCTGGCGTAAGGATTTCAGTGTGCAGGACACCGCGCTTAGCCGTGTAATCATGAACAAGGCCGGTCTGCCGATCTTCGATCCGCTGTCCGGCGCGATAGGCTGCTGCTGCCGTCGCTGAACGACCGCTGCTCTTGCCGATCATGTTCACGCTAAGCCTATACTGCGCCACAGACACCTCGCATCAAAGGACGGTCCTTTGCGGTGATCAATCCGACGGCGGATTGTCCTGATAGACCGGGGAAACGGGCTGCGCATCCAAACGGGCGACGGTTGGTCTTCGTGTGAGGGAGAAACCCCACGAGCTGGTTTTCAGGGGTGGCGATAGACCCTTGAATGCACGGTTCGGTACAGGTGGAGAGGCACGTCTCCAAGTCCTGTTTGTGGTTTGCGGCAACACGCATATCGTCCGATGAATGCCCCCCGTGGGCTGAAACGGACGACGCAGCAAAGGAAGATTGATATCGACTATTGCTGCCCGTCATCGGGACGGAACCCGACGCACGCAAACTCGAAGCCCGTAGGGTGGCCGTAGGCCAAGTTTGCATAAGTGCGCACTTCGCGATTACTTCGATCTCTGATCCTGTTCCTACATCTGCTGCCATATTTGAATTTTACCACGAAATTTGTCATAATAGCAAAGGGAGGATCGATGGCACGCAAGACAGATGAACAACGACTGCAAGAGCTTCAAGAGACACGAGCCAAGCTGGCCGAACGAGAGAAGGGCATCAAAGCTCGCCTCTCAGCCAAGAAGCGAAAAGAAGATGCACGCCGCAAGGTCATCGTTGGAGCGGTTATTCTCGCCAACGCTGAACACGATGAAGAGTTTCATGACTACATATGGACGATCCTAAAGAACCGGGTCATTCGCGATACCGACCGCGAGTTCCTGGGTCTACCTCCGCTCACAGAAGCGGATCGTCGGCGGATCAATGAGGCAGACGCCAAACGCAAAGCTGCCCAGAAATTGCGGGCCAAGAAATCAGATTCCTAAGAGCTGGTTTCAAGCTCACCAGCAAAACAAGCAAATGCCTGCTTCACCTCCACCCCCATCACATTGCCCCTGGTTTGGTGAGGGCAACGTGACGGCGGCTCCGGCGAAACAGGCATCAGATAGGCCAGCTCTTCCCATACAGGGTTAGGGTGTTACGTCCCGATCTTGGATGTGGCTTTGGGACCGTGTAGCACGGTGCTGCTCAGCCTCTTTACGCACCAGGTCGAAGTCTACTGCGAGCGGCTTACGCAGGGCTTGCTGTGCATTGTCTCCAAGATCATTGGAGACATGCTGCAAGATGCGATGACCACGATTGACGGCGTACTGACGGGCGGCTTCAACACTGGCATGAACCTGGGTCTCGACTGTGCCGCCAATGGTGTAGTCGAGTTCTACCGTGTGATCTCTACGCGCCCTCTCAAAAGAAGAAACCCCGTCACGAGTGACGGGGTTGTGCTGGCCCTCACGCGGCCAATGGTTGGGGGTAGGGCGTTTCATATCTCATGGCCTTGCTCATGACCCTGACGCTGCGCCTGGCGCGCTCTGTGAGCCTGTGCGTCCCGCCTGATCGTGTCCATGTCCTGGACTGGTCGCTTGTCGGGTTGTTCACGCTGCTCTTGAGCAAGCTCCTGCATTCGGTTGATAGCCTGAGGTAAGAGGGCATTGAGTTTCAAAAGATCATTGCGGGTGAAACTGCTTGTCCGCTTGTACTCGTCTTCTTCCTTGTAGGTTTTGCTCACTTGGGCGTTGTGCCAGGTGCCGTTCTCGCCCTGGCGCTCAAACACAGCGATTTCGACGGGGTAGTCTTGAAAGGTATCGACGGGTCCATTTCCCTTGGTCATCATATCAGTCTTTCTATGAATGGATGATGCGCGCTGAGCAGACCACAGAAAGCGCCAAGCGGCCTCCTGTGGACTGACCTGACGCATTAGGCGGTTTCGACTTCGCTCGCTGTGAACACGCTTAAGACCCGATAGGATTGATCGGTGCTCATCGGGTCCGTGGCTGGCTGTTCGCAGTTTTCATCCGCGAAATAGTCGATCTGCCAAACGATCTCACCGACGCTTGGATGCACAACCAGGCCAAAGGCATGTTCTTGGTCCGATGGATCAAAGCCATCATGCTGGCGCACAAGAGCGCAGATATCAGCGGTGATCGCTTCTCCATGTTCTTCCAGACCAGGACTGAGAACCCACATGCCGGCGATGCCGGCATTACCCTCAGCCGCACGAAACGCATCGTTGATTGATGCGAGTGAAGTCGTGTGAACCGTGAGATCGGGCGGCTCCTGGGCCTTCTTCCCACCAAATTCACGCTCGATGTCGGAAAATCCACGCGACACCTCATTGAGCAAGCTCTCAAGATCAAAGCTCATGTCTGGGTCTCCCTATCGGATGTCCATTGAAGCTTCTTCCGCACCAGGGAAGAGCACTTTGCGAGCACGGCGCGCGGCTTTCATGGTAGCGATTGCGCCATAGTAAAGAGCGTCTTCGATTTCCTTTTGAACGCTGCCCTCGCACCCGAGAAGATCGTAGTACTGCTCAGCGCCCATCTCGCGACGCACCTTGTTGTTCCGGATGATCCATACTTCGTAACTGACATTCGGAACTGAGCTGTTCACCTGGCCCAGGTAGTTGCGCACCACATCAACCACCCGGCCAGTGGACGCATGGGTTTTGCCGTCCTTCAGGCCAGAAATGTCGATCTCATTTTTGATTTCCTGCTGGACCTTATGCGTCTTCCAATCAAAGCCGAATTGGACAGAGGTGGCTGGCTTATCACCGCTGTAGGCAACCAGCTCAAAGCCTGCCAAGAGCTGGTGCTTAATGATGACGTCCAGCCGATCTATGATCCATTGCGCATGCCCTGCGTGGTAGTCTTTGAACACCTCAAGAACCTCTTGGGCGGTGTTTTGCAGTAGTCTTGCGCGCGTGATGGTCTGCACCGTTGCACGCGGGATGACCTTTTGTTTTACGGCCATGTCAATTCCTCCTTTGATGGTTGTTAAGCGACAGATTTCAGGTGGTTTTTGTCGTCCTCGGTCAGGCTCAAAGCCTGCGCTGCTGTGGCTAGCTCTTCGAAGCTTGCGCCTGTCGCTGCTGCTTCGAGATCACGGGCAAGACGTGCAAAATCTGGATTGAAGAGGCGGGTCTTTATCGACCGCGCAAAGCGCCTTGCGTGGGTCTTCGCGACAGCCATTCCGAGGTTTCGGAAAAAAGCTATCGACGCATCCGGGTAAGCTTCGACCAGCTTCTTGATGTCTGCGGGGCTGGTCTTCGGATACATCGCCTGCACTATGGCAACGGCGTCCTGGCCCCGTGGGTCGTATTCTACATGGACCATGCGCATGTTGCGTCTCAGCGGCCCGTAGAGCTTGCTGAGATCATTGCAGGTGATGAAAATGACCGGAGGGCGTTCTAACGCAAGCGTCTCGGCCTCTTTCTCCGTCGGATCATCATGGGTTTTCAGCTCAAACGGATTGTCGGCATACGCCATCAGTGTGCCATTCAAGAGCGGCGAGCTGACAGTGTTCGACAAAGCGTCATCAACGCGCGCCTCACTCATATCCAGGTCATCGATGAGAATAGCGCTCATCCATGCTTCGGACTGGCTTGCCCGCTTGATGGCATCGCGCAGCGTGATCGATGACTGACCCGCGTAGACGCCGCCGAGAATTGAAGATGGCAGCACATCGAGATGCACATCGAGCCGCGTGCAAGTCTCCTTCACACCAGTAGTCTTCCCCGATCCGGGTGGCCCTCCGAGTGCAAGCATCGGCGGCACGGGAAACATTCGGTTCACGCGTCGGGATGCGTTCATGAATAGGAAAGCCTGAACTTCCTCGGTCAGGTGTTCGGGGATGTGATATCCGGTCATTGAAACCTCCTTTGGTTGGTTTTGGATTGTTGGATGAGACGGCGCACCGCTGCCTTCGGAAGCATTCTCTGACGGGCAACACGGGCGCGCTGCACCATTTGCGGAGAGGGCAGGGGAAGCGGACGCGGACGCCGCTCGATCTGCTTGCGGGGCTGTTTGGGATGGCACCCAAGAAGCGTGCGGGTGAAAGCACGCAGGGCGGATTCACCATGCGCTTTGCTCGGATTGATCATCCAAACAGGCAAGGTTTCATAGCTCTTGGCGATTTTGACAAACATGCTGCGCTTGCCGTTGCGCATCACCACAGCATTGTTGCGGCCAGCCTCAAGGAACCGGCGCACCTGATCAGGTGTGACGACTGGCTTCGTCCAGCTCGCCACGGTCCACAGGAACGGAATGAACCATTTCTTGCGCTTTACCGTGGTCTCGCCGAACGCCTTGTGGGCAACATAGTCGTAGGTTTCAGGGTCATTGGTGGCCATGAAAACGACGTGCTGAGCGTTGCCCAGAATGGACATGTAGTCGTCTGGGAAGGCTTTTTTGAAGCCACCCATATCCTGGACAACCAATGTGAGCTGCACGCCCATGCCAGCCATAAGAGCGGCGGTATCACCAAGCCCAGGAAGCGCTTGGCCACCGATGGCCTGAGCTTCTTCGATCATGAATCTGGTCTTGGTCTTGAGATCGCCCTCGACCCACTCCATCACGGCCAGGGACAGAGAGACGATTGATCCAATCCATGGGCGCAACGTGGTGCGCATATCGCCGACAGGCGCGGCGATTGTAACGACAAGGTTTTTCTTTGCGTCCTTCAGATCGCAAAGATTGATGTCATTCCCCTGTGAAACCGCCTTCACATGGTCATGGTCCAAAAACGCGGTTTTGCTGCGAATGGTGGCCAGAACGCTCTCACGCGTGCGGTCATCCATCGAAAGCATCTGTGAGCCGAATGACGACACGTAGCCGTCGTAAGCGGCACACTGCTCCATCGCTTTCCAGAGCATGGTCATGGCCAGCTCTGCATCGCCGTCAGCTTCTTGGATAAATCCCTGCTGCAAGAACCGCCGGGCATCGACCATGCTGGAATTGCGGATGGTGAGCTTGGCAAAGCAATTGATCCGCGCCCAACCTTCGCGGCCCATATTCTGGAAGAACTCTTTCTCGTTCGTACCTGGGGGAAAGAAGATGCTGGCGATCCGATCGAAGATCATCGTGGTCCGATCGTCGCCTAAGCGCTGATTGATGAAATCAACTTGCCGGTGAAAGTTAATCCGCTGCGAGGGTCGGCTTGTTGTCTTCAGCGGATCGAGAACACACAGCTCATGGCCAAGCTCTTCGAGTTTGTAGCCAACCTCTTCTGTGATCTCGCCCTTTGGGTCTGTGATGATGGCACATGCATCACGCGGCATCAGCGCCAGTTCAGTTTTCAGTTGCAGCGTCTTGCCTGAGCGCGTGGACGCGACAATGACTTTGTGGCGCTCTGACGGCTCACCCACCAAGCTGTAATGGGGAATTCCCAAAGGCAGACGGGCTTTGCCTATGAGGCTGTGTCCGACGCTGTATGTCAGGGCGAGATGGGCGAGCGCCCCTGCTTTACCAGCCGAAGGCACCCCGCTGCCGAAGTTCTCTTCCTTCCACTCTTTGAAGGCTGTCCAGGCACGCCAGAACATGCGCCAGGGCAGGCGCGGCCAGTGTTCATCCCACCTGGGATCGTAAGCACCGAATGTCTTGAGAGCTGTGAAAACAACTGTGCGGAAGACAGCGTTTGCTGTTCCCACCATGACGACTGACTTCACGACGGGAACGCCGATCTCGACAATCTGAGGCACGATCTGCGCCATATGTTGCACCCCTTTAGGCTGGGGCGGAGCCATGCGCATGTCACCGCAATGGACGACTCACCAGGCTAAGCTGGTACTCCCAAAATGCCCACTTATGGGTGCTTTAGTGAAGCACCCATTTGGGTGCCAATTTATAGTTCTTTGATTTCAAGTGCTTCCATAGCACTGCGGATAGAGCTGAGTGTCACACCGTCACGAGCGTTTTCAAGATTCTGCACCGCGCGTTTGGACTTCAGACCCATCGCGTTTGCCAGCTCTGTCTGTGACCAGCCCTTGGCTTTCCGAGCTTCGCGCAAACGCTCTGCCAACACTTGGGGACTAGCTTCTAAAGAAAATACCGGTGTAATTACTGCTCTTAAATCTTCTGTATCACTCAAATATTGTGAGGCTGTGGGTCGCCATTCATACTTTGTCTTAAAACCAGCTCCTACTATATCATAGTACGCCCTAATTATTCCAATAGTCTCTTTCAGTACTTTCGGAACCACCGAGTCCTTTAAGGTGCCCTTGTACTCACCTTTCAAAAAAAACACCTTATCGTAAACTGAAACGATCCGAAGAAACTGGTTCAACTGCCCTCCTGAAAGCTCCTTAGGGTTATCTGGATCAAACAGTCCGTCACTAAACAGACGCAATAGCTGAAGAAATTGGTGTTCTGCGCCAACAAAGTTCTCGTTGCGCAAATCATCATCGAACATAATCTCAACTGGGTGTAGAACGAGCCTACCCAACTCATCAAAGAAAACTTCTCCGGTTTTAATGCCTTTCCCACTCGGCTCTTGGACTCCAGGTTCACTCTTTTCCCTGGCTTTCGCACCCGATCTTTTTAGGTCAGACTTCGCTTTCTCTGCTGTTTTATATTCTTGTTTCTGTGACAACTGCTGACCCTAATTTACTTCAAGCGAACAATAGTGCTGTGCGAAACACCGAAATCCCGCCCTATCTCACGAGCGCTATCACCCGCTGCCAACCGTTCCAACGCTCGGCGACGTTGATGCTCGGTAAGCTTGGGCTTGCGACCAGGACGCACACCTTTGGAGCGCGCCAGCTCAAGGCCTTCTTTGGCTCGTCGTACGATCCGCTCACGTTCGTCACTGGCAATGGCCGAAAGAAGCCCCAACAGAGCCTTTCCCATATCAGTGGTCAGGTCAAAGTATTCACGATCTAAAACGCGAACCAATGCACCGCGCTCAGCGATGCGGGTGATTATCTTGATGCCATCTGTGTAAGAGCGGGTCGCACGATCCCACTCAGCAACCACAAAGACATGATCAGTTCCTAAGGCATCGATGGCCTTCTCAAGCTGCGGTCGGCCTCTGACGGTCCTACCAGTCGCCTTGTCAGAAAATATCTTCTCGCAACCTTCTGCACGCAAGGCAGCAATCTGACGGTCTAGATTTTGGCTTGGGTCGCTGACACGCGCGTATCCGATTTTCATAGGAAAAGTGTATCAGATCGCAAACGTATTTTGCACCGTAAAAACGCACCACCCGAAACCTTTGGTTTTCCTGGATTTACGCAAGCGGTGCAAAAAGTATGAGTTTTGCACCAAAAAGGTCTAACCCCTGTGCCTACCCCAATCATTGGGTAGCAACGCTGCGCGGCTTATTTGAGCTGACAAAAAACGCGTGAAGGTACGATCAATCAGTGTTCGTGACGGCAAAGCTCATGATCAGCCAGGGACGCTAGCACGTAGCAATCCTGCGACACGCCTTCACCGTCGCAGCCTTTGGAAATCCGAACCAGCTCCTTCTCAAGTGCGCGAAGCCGTTTGATCTTGGCTCTCACATCCGAAAGCTGTGAGACCGCAATATCTGTCGCGGCCTGACACGACCGATCCGGGTGACCTTGAAGCTCAATCAGCTCGGAGATCGCTTCAATCGAGAAACCCAAATCGCGTGCGTGCTTAATGAAGCTTAGGCGCTCCAACCCCGCCACATCATAGCGCCGTTGATTTCCTTCGGTGCGTTCAGGCTCGGAGAGCAAGCCCATTTCTTCATAGTAGCGGATGGTCGGCACTTTGACCTCCGTACGCTTTGAAAGCTCTCCGATAGAAAACATGAAAATACCTCTTGAACCTCTAGTCACTAGAGACACTACACTATGCTCAAGACAGATTCAAAAGGGCTTTCCAATGTCAGGATGTTGCGGGCATGACGCCAAGTTCGACGGCGTGTCGGATGATTACAAACGGCGGCTGTGGATCGTCATTGCGTTGAACGCGACGATGTTCGTCGTTGAGATGACTGCGGGTCACTACGCAAAGTCACAGGCCCTTCAGGCCGACGCTCTCGACTTCCTCGGGGATGCGCTGACCTATGGTATCTCGCTCGCTGTGATTGGTGCCTCAATCCGTGCGCGGACGAACGCGGCTTTGGCCAAGGGGATCAGTTTGCTTTTAATGGGTCTCTGGGTATTCGGATCGACGTTGTACCGCGTGTTCTATGTCGGCGTCCCAGAAGCGGAAATCATGGGCATCGTCGGGTTCTTCGCGCTGCTGACTAATCTCGCAAGCGTCCTCCTGCTCGTCCGTTACAAGGATGGGGACGCGAACGTTCGCTCGGTCTGGCTCTGTTCTCGCAATGACGCCATCGGCAATGTAGCGGTGATGTTCGCGGCTCTGGGTGTCTGGGGAACAGCCACGGGATGGCCTGACCTTATCGTCGCTGCGATTATGGCGAGCTTGTTCATGTCCTCCGCGTTCCAAATCGTGCGCCAAGCCTTGGCAGAGCGGCGGCAAAGCGAAAACCATACTCACGCAGAGGCTTAAATCGAACACTGTGGCGGCTTAGAGAGAA
>NZ_BPFH01000012.1 GCF_019655435.1 Jannaschia pagri | reverse complement strand
TCGGGGTTCGGCCCACAAAACGCTGAGCAATCCGCGTCTTCACCGGACGCTTACGGCTCAGAAGAAGTGCCCAACCTAGTTCGCTAGACTATCCGGGTTGCGCCCCAATGATGATGGGAACGGAGAGTATGACTGATTTGTCTTCTGCTGGAGCGCTCGCGCTTCTGGGCAATACACTTTATAGTGGAACAATCTATACAACGGTGCTTTCTGAAGACCTCTATGAAAGAGAAATACCCATTGAGCTTGTGATCTGAAAATCAAAGACTCGTGAATCAGAGAGCGTCTCCACCTCTGTCCCATTGTTCAAGTAAGACCAAATCCCAGTATTCACTCGGGCGATAAGCTTGATCCCGCCTGTCTCTGAGCTTTCACTCGCCGCATCCGCGTCAGAGTACAGAACGGCGCCTGTCTCCGACCAACGTAGATCGTTTCCAAACTGCTGACCGTCCGGTACGAAGTATACATTTGCACCCGTGTGCCGCTCGATCGCATCACCGCGATCACCGTAATCGAAAAAACTTGCATTCATTACGTGGAGGCTGCCGGGGCGATCAACCTCAATATCAATACTTTGACCCTCCGAGGCTTCAATAACGACCACTTCAGTATTTTGTGTCCAGTCAGAAAAATGTGACGGAAAATTCTCAATATCAGTATCCGCTATGCTAATTACTCCAATATGCGTTTCCGCATCTCCCTCCCTGTCTGTACCATCTAAAACTACAACATCTTTAACCAGTTCCTTAGGTTCACCGTCATATAGCTCCGCTAACAAGCTAGAATCTTGCGATTCCTTCTGAGGGGAAGTATCCCCATCTGCTCCGTCTGAATGCTCATTATCTTGTTCCTCTTCTGGTCCATCTTCTCCTACCAGGAGAAAAGTAAGGCCCAGAATTGCACTTATTGCAAAAGCGACACCTAGCATACTATGCACCTCTGTTGCCCTGATACGACTCCTAGGGAAGCAGTTCAATCATTAAGGGCTTTCATGGCTAATGTATGTCATTCGATTGGCGCACTACCGAAATAAAATTGCCAATTGGATTAATTTACAAATTTAACGAATAGGCACACACGTGACTATTGGCTGTCGCGGGGCCGCCATATTCTGCATATAATTCTTTGCCCCCAATTATCTGGTAATTTATACTTTTATATAATCTATATGTGATATGCAATTTCTAGTCACAATAATGGTCCAGAAATAACAGTCGCTACCGTCAACTGCTCCATAAGCAATGGAGCTGGCAATGGAATCTGCGTATCAAGTAAAGTCTGCGAACCTTGACGATTCCAAGGTAATTACGACAAGCCTCTTCGGGGCCAATTACGTTACCACTTATGACTTCGAATTTTCAAATAACTCTGCAGCTTTGAATGAGCTAGCTAAGCTTGGAATCGCTAATTTCCGGTTCCCAGGCGGAAGCGTAACGGAGAGTATCTTCGCAGATACTTCGTTTCTAACCGGCAACTGGGAGGCTACGGAGGGCCTCGACGAGAACGGAAACACGCGCACACTAACTCCGATCGCAGAGATGTTGGACGTTGCAGCGGATCAAGGTGCTAGCGTTCAACTTGTCGTGCCTACTCGGGTAGCCTTTTCGCAGTCCGCAGGCCAGGCGCTATTCAACGGGACATACGGAGAACGTCAGGAATTGGCGACCGGATATCTTGAGAATGTTGAGCGCTATATCAACCATGCACTGGCAGAAGCTACGGACAGGGGCGTCTCTATCTCGCGCCTGGAGATTGGAAACGAATTTTGGGGTAGCGGTCGGATGACCGCCGCGGAATATGGTTGGCTGGCCGCAAAACTTACCGATTTCCTGACAAGTCGCTATCCTGGACTCGACATTGCTATTCAAGTGGCTGCCAGTGCAAACCGATTTAGTCCGCTTGCCGACCGCGCGGTTTTACTTGAGCCAACAGACGGGGAAGACTACATTGTACATACCGTTCGTAATCTCGAGGCAGTGCGGCAGCCCGGCTGGCACGACGCTACGATACCCGGCTCGGGCAACGCTGCAACGCAAACGCAGACGATCGCTGAAGCCATATCTCAGGGGGCGCGGTATGCTCATGAAGTTGATGGGATCGTTGGGCATGTCTACTTCGACGCAGGCTTTGAGGGGATCGACTCGCAGCGGCACTTTTCACTTGGTGTTGTTCCGGAAATTTTCATAGATGCATTCCAGGTCGATAGTATTGACTATTTCGTTACCGAATGGAGCCCGCGCAATCCATTAAGTAGCAACAGTAGCGACAACCTTGGCAATGCGAATGGAATACATTATGCACATTCGGTTGTCGAAGCGTTCTATGAGTTAGCCGAATATGGTATCGACAGTGCAAACTTTTGGCCATTAACATTTGGAAGTCCAAATCAGAAGCAGCGCACGCTTATTGATACAGTCGATAACGATCTGACATTCGGTGGCGCTGCAATGAGCTGGCTATCACAGACGATGGTCGGCTTGGCTCCGCTCGATGACTTTGAGGTCCAAGGATCAATCGACATCCACACTTTTGGAAATGAGGAACGCTACTCAATAATTGTAAGTGAACGAAGTGGATCGGATCTAGGCGAGGGTACACATCAAGTCCGACTTGACGTTTCAGAGCTAGGCCAAGGCATGCAACTCTTCGTTAGCGTGACGTCATTATACACTAATGCCAGCAGTCTATTTGATGACGACGGTGATGTCATCTTCACGCATCATGACGGCTTTATGACGAGTGATGCCTATGTCGATATTGGTCTTAGCGCCTATGAGATGGCAAAGATTGATATCTACACGGTTACTTCTGGCCGTGATGACATTCAAGGGACATCGGCCGATGACATGATTCATGGTGCGGGTGGCAACGATCATTTGCATGGAGATGCTGGCGACGATCAAATAAACGGTGGGGAGGGTAATGATGCGCTTCATGGCGAGGATGGAAACGACACGATAGCAGGTGGCAGTGGAAATGATCGGCTCGTCGGCGCGGCAGGAGATGACTGGATTTCCGCTGGAGCAGGAAATGATCGCCTCGAAGGTGGACATGGAAACGATTGGCTTCTTGGAGAAGATGGCAACGATATAATTTTTAGCGGTCCGGGGATTGATTTTCTATCCGGCGGCTCTGGAGACGACACTTTTATAATTGATGCGAGGGTAAAGGCAGAGATCGGATGGGTGGCGTACAACATTGGTAGCAGCTCGCAGATCGGAACAGGTCAATACTTACCACTCGATTCGTATCGTATTTATGAAGGTGTTATTGATGGTGGTTTGGGGTATGATGTTTTAAGGCTTGGAAATAATTCCAGTGCATTATTCCTGGACAATACTCTGTCGGCCGTTCCTGGTGGCGTTTCTGCGAACTCTGTTCGATTGACTGATATAGAAGAAATTAATGGCGAGGGTGGAGATGACATTATTGATCTAACAAGTGCGCAGTTCGGTCCAATTGGAGGTACGCTCAAGATAGACGGGGGCGAAGGAAATGACGTTATATGGGGTACGCATGGAGACGAGTATATCCTAGGTGGTGCGGGTGATGATCAGATATTCTCGGGATCGGGAAATGATACAGTATCGGGTGGCCGAGGGGCTGACACCTTTGAGTTTACGGCGTCCTCGCGAGCAGTCACAGTTTTAGATTTCAACGTGTCGGAGGGCGACAGGCTGTTGTTCTATAATGTTGGTGGTTTTCAGTTCGCAGCAGAGAGTCTCAGCCTCGAAGGTGAAGTGCTGTCTTTAGACTTAATCGACCGAGAAGGTCAGAAGTTAGATGTTCTGCAGGTTCAATTGGAAGGTTTCGCCGATCTTCCGGAACCGCATTTTGACGATTTTGTCGATTTTATAGGATAGTGTTTGGCGCTGCAGTTTGGGCATGTGTGCATGTTGGAGCTTTACGACACGCAGTGACCAAAGGGGGGAACGTGTTTCGATGCAGTCATGCGATGATCTGTGGTCAGGCCGAGATTAGCCTCCCATGTGGTTCTTGTGGAGCGTGTTGCAGTTTATCCGGTGCACTAAGGACGAGGCTTCGTTGGGAACGCCGGGGCAATTTATCGTCTGCTACCGGATCTCTGAAGGGTGTATAGGCAATAGCATATCATCAGAAACATCTGTGACTGAACTGCTAGTGACCCGTGAAGGTGGCTGAGCGCCCTTGTTGCACCTTGTGATACCTGCGGCAAAGATCGGTTCTCGCAGGCGGGCAGATGCGAGGCGCTACGCAGTGGCTTTAATGATTTGGTAACTATGTTACTGGTAATAATCCAGTCGCAGAAACGCCGAGAAAAGGTGCTTGAGATGCATCGCAAGGAATGCTCGACATGCATGTCGGTAGGGCTCGTTGAAGAGGTCGATGGACATCCTATTCGCTTTGTAAAAACAGTACCTTGTCCGGTAAGATGTGATTTTTCCTTGTCTAAACGATCGTATTTCAGGGCTGAGGATATGGTTTGGCGACAAGTGTCGCAGGATGATCCGATACATAGCTGCTCGGATGCAACATCACGGTTCGTTCCTATTGTGAACCGTCGCCCAAAACCTGCAGCTATGGAGTGGATGAAGCTGTATGGCGTAAGCGCATAGCTGATCCAGAGCGCTCGATCTTCCGCTGTTCCTCAACGTTCAGCTGCGCGTATCTCCGCCCTATTCCTCGACCCGTTGCACCAGACAAGCCATTGTCATCCCAAGAAAGTCGCAGGCGGAAGTAGTGCGCTCTGATCCTGGGAAGGTCCGTCTATAATTCAGATTATGTAAGATATTTACTCTCTGCATATCACCGAGGGCAGGTTTCCACCCTCGGCATCTGCTGCGGCTTGGCTAGACCAAGATATCGTCGGCGAGGTCGGCCTTTGTCACGTTCCGTACGACCAAGACGTCGCCTTGGCCGAAGTCGAAGCGCACGTCGCTACCGGATTGGACCGCGACGGCCAGAGCGTCCTGCGCACTCGTGAGGCCTAGGTTTTGAAGATGTAAGGTGTCGATGCCGTCGGTGAAATCGGTGACCGTGTCGATGTCGTAGTCCCGACGGAAGACGAAGCGATCAGCGCCGTCTCCGCCTGATAGAACATCATTTCCCCCGCGCCCATAGAGAACGTCATCCCCATTTCCGCCCCAGATGACGTTATCTCCGGATGTCCCACGCAGATCGTCGTCTCCGCCGCCCCCGTGTAGGTTCTCGATGCTCAGGAAGGTATCGCCAGCTGCGTGACCGGTGTTCAAGTTGGCGTGCTGGAGATCAACCACCATACCCGCATCAGCCACGTAATACTGCACCAGGTCGATTCCGGCTCCGCCATCCAGCGTATCGGCCCCCGCGCCACCAAATAGGCGGTCGTTGCCATCGCTGCCGGACAGACTGTCGTCCCCATCTCCACCTTGCAGCGTGTCATTCGCCATTCCGCCTTGAAGGGTGTCATTACCCTTCTCACCTTCGAGACGATCACCATTTGCCTTGGTTGCCGCTGAAGGTGCGACCCCTTGTCCAGAGATCAGTAAGTCATCTCCATCGCCGCCCCTGAGCGTATCTTGATCTGAGGTGGTAAAATCATCGCCTCCTCTGATGGTGTCGTTGCCAGCACCGCCGATCAGAAGCTGCGCACCATTGGCGCCATTGAGGATGTCGTCACCCTCCTCTCCCCGTAGGGTGTCGCTCCCAACATCGTTCTCCGTGGCCGTCGACGCCCAAAGCACGTCTGCCCCTGCGCCTCCGCGGAGGTCGTCTGTGTCTGAACCGCCTTCCAAGGTGTCGTTCGCGGCACCACCTTCGAGCGTATCGTCACCTGAGCCGCCCTTTAGGAGATCGCCTTGGGACTGCGTTACTTCCGAGACGGCTGCGTCTTGCCCGGACCGTAACAGGTCGTTTCCGGCGCCGCCGACCAAGATGTCCATGTCCGATGTGCCCATGTCATCGCCACCCTCCAAGGTGTCGTTACCTGCATCGCCATAGAGTTCTTGCCCACCGTTTGCCCCAACGAGGCGATCGTCGTCGGCTCCGCCTCGGAGAGTGTCGGCCCCAACGAAGTTCGAACCCAATGCGTCAGCCGCATACAGCGTATCGTCCCCGGCACCACCATCTAGACTGTCTGTCCCAGAGCCACCCTCCAAGGTATCGTTCGCGGCACCACCTTCGAGTGTGTCCTGCCCGGAACCGCCCTGCAGCTGATCGCCTTTAGACTGCGTAGGTGAGCTGGGTGTAATGACCTGCCCCGATATGAGGAGGTCGTTTCCGTTTCCACCGTAGAGGCTATCGGTATCAGCGGTGCTGCGATCATCTCCGCCATTGAGCGTATCGTCGCCCGCGCCCCCATCCAGCAGTTGGCCACCATTGGCCCCGACGAGCAGGTCATCGCCTGCCCCACCTCGTAACGTATCATCGCCGAAGTAGTAGCTGTACTCTGAGCCACCCCCCTCTACGCCAGCGTAGAGCTCATCCGCACCATCACCGCCGTCTAGGCTGTCAGTGTCTGCGCCGCCTTCGATTTTGTCATCTGCGAGCCCACCTTGAAGCGTATCAACGCCTTCGCCACCATCTATATAATCATCACCCTCCATTCCTAGGATGTGATCATCCCCAACATACCCAAACAGAAAATCCCCTTTTATGTTTCCAGTAAGCACGTCATCTTCCGATGTCCCATGAACAATCTCTCTACCAGTATCCGACAACTCTTTTGCAGATATTCCGGCCAAATCCAAGATCACCCCATCAACAAAGGCAATCTGTTCAATACTATTGCGTGAATAGACTGAAGTATTCGAAAGGTACTGACGCAATGAAACAATCTCTGCCCCGTCAGTTGTGGTCATCGCCAAATTATAGATACCGTACGAATGAGGCTCCCACCTGAAGATGACCTCATTCGAATCAAGATCTGCAAAGAACAATGTGTCCGGAGTCGGGCTACTACTAGTATTCTGATGCTGATTAGTAATTGTGTCTGAGCCGTCACCCCGTCTATAAATATGAAGATCAGCCGTTCTTCCATCTGTTATTTCGTCATCACCCTCAAGTCCAAATATAACCTGACGATAGAATGGTTCTATATACTGATTTATATCATCGACAAGACCAGTTCCGAAAACAAAATGTGATCTGATTAAGGCGACTCTAGCAAATGTATCCAGCCCGATAGCTTCATCTGTGCCATCTTCCAAGATAGCTGATTCAGTCGCGGATAATATAGACCTCCTCGAATGGACACCCGCAGTGACATATAGGTTCAATATAACGCCAGCTTCCGTTAGCTCTAGCCCACCATCATAAACCGCCGCAAGGAGGCCACTTACGATTGCAGCAGCGTCACTTTCCGTTGATGTCAGTGATCGCAAAGGATGTTGATTGAAGTGACCCTTAAATGCATCTGCATCGAGCGAGTTCCGCATAGCATCACTTTTTGCTACCTGGGTCAGAAATTCTAGCGCCAAAGCAGCGATCATAGGACCGGCATTTCCAGTGAGAAGGCCGGCCTGAGTATGGCCAGGGATATCACCGTCTCGGAAATCTCGGCCTAATACCGTCTCAACAAAAGATAATATCTGACCATCCATGTGATCTCCGCCCCAGGCCCGCGGGATGTCAGCCCATTCGAACAGAAACCCTTGGAAATCCGACAAAAATTCAATAATTTCCCCTTCGCTAGCTTTATTTACTAAAGACCCAGCAGAAGCGCGAAGAGCTGCATCCTCGCTCATCGCGATCCATGTTGAAGCTAGCTTCCCAACTCCTGGAAGAAACGGTAGATCAAAGACTTCATCGTGATAGCGAAACTCATTATCTACCGATTTTATTGTCCGAAGCAGATCGCTTTCAAAATAAACATCGAGTGTTCGTCCAGCGGAGCCGTCACTCCACGTGAATGTCGATTCGAGAGGTTTGATTCTGTCATTTCCGGCTAGATCATCCGCAGGATTCGCGCTCCAGTCGATATAGCCCAAGTCAATAGATGCAATTCCCGCCTCTGATAACGCTTGCATCTCATGTGACTGACTATAGCCATCGGAGTTCTTATCCTGCCAGATAACGAGATCAGAGAAGATTGCATCTTGATCATCAATATAGCCGTCGAACGTTCCTCCATGTGCATAGAAATCATATACCGCTAAAGCTCGGAAGCCGTTGCCCCACCCAGTTTGATCACCGAAGAGTTCTCGTGCGTCGTCAATATATCCATTGTTGTTCAGATCCAATGCGAGAAGACCGTCATCGGGACCAATCCAGCCAGTTGCATTGGACCAGCCGTCTAGATCCAGATCAAAGAAGGCGGTTGCACCTTCTAGTGAGGTTAATTCTATCCCATCACCATCTAGGTCCAAGACGAGAGGCGAAACAGTTGTACCATCGAACACCTCAAGGAGCCCACTAGCATAGTGGTAGATCCGATCAGCCGCATCTGATAGTAATTGCTGGACTCCCTTTCCGATCGCATCAGTAGTTCCTTCTAGGAAGTCAAAGACGGAATAGCTTGTTTCGAGGGTTCCATCGGATTTTGTCGTTGTAGTTGAGATTAACCAAGTATCTCCAAGAATCCCGATCCCATCGTATTCAACTGTCTCAGGAATGCCATCAGCGTCAATATCGCGTTCTACGATCATGTCGCGGGGAAGGCCATTATCATCGATAGTAATATCGAGAAGTTTATCGCCGGTCTGGAGATTGGCGAGTACCGACTTGTTATGAACCCGAACGCCATCGGCGATGTAAGTATGATGCTCGGCGACTTCGAAGTTGTAGACCTTCCACGTGCTTGCATCCGTATCGAGAGACTGGTCGCCCATCTCATCCGGATAGGCGGCAAGCGGAACGCCGCCTCCCTTCAAGCTTGAAAGATCAACGGCGAAATATGATTGCTCAGACATGCGCACCTCTGGAATGTCCGTGCAGGAAGCGAGTAGATCTCACAGCCCCCTGCGTGTCCCCCTCCGCCCCACCAGGGGCGGCTTCTCTGTTCTTTGAACAGCGCTCTATTGGCGCGGCTTGGCTCCGTTACCTGGTCCTGGCTGATCTATGCCGAGCGGCTGGTTGCGCGGCATCAGAGCCCGGGCCGGTTCCCGCAGCGGCTGAACAGGTCCCCCATCCCGCACCAAAGGCGCAGGCAAATGCGGACGCGCGCCCTCCCACTCCGAGACTCGATAGATGTCTTCGAGTGTTGTGCCCGAGCAGGCCAGGACGAAATCCTCAGGTTTCGGGAGAGCGTCATCGAACTCCCAGTGGAAGGCCATCGATGCGCTGTCGCCCACCCGGATCAGCTCATCTTCATCTACCGTGCCCCCCGCAGCATCGATCAGATCAGCCACGCAGTAAGAGCGCGTACCATCCACGATGAAGCGTGTCCCCAGACGAATGCGCCCGCGTTCCTTCTCCGTCAGGCTTCCATCTGCGTTGCGCGTCCCTGTTACGGCCTGCACGAAACCATCAAGTCGGTCGCCCACAGGCGCATTCGTCGACGCGCGGATGAGCGTACCGTCCTGCATCTGGATGACACCGTCATCACGGAGAATATCGATCAGGGTTTCGAACTTGTGCGGCTTCTTGCTGTCAGCGCGGTAGTACACGTGGCCAGGGGTAACGTGAGTTCCATGAAGGTCCAAGACTGTCTTGGCGTCCGATCTAAAAAGACGCGTTACGACGCCAGGAACTAAGTTTCCATCAAAATCGAACGAAACTACTACATCCCCCTCCTTGACAGCTTCAATCGATTTCTCCCATGCATTTTGTAGAAAGTCTTCTCGACCAATGATTCTTTGAGGCCGCTGAAACTGTGCGGTTTCCGTAGGCCACATAGATATCTTCGTTCCCGGCCTAAAGCAATATTTCCCTGTTTCTTCAAGCGCTTCCAATAGGGCATCAATAATGACCCCTCGAATAGCCCAGGTGTCAACAATCGAGGTGATATCACTATCAAACTGTACGGCCTCAATTTCCTCTATTATCACTTGTTTTATCTGGCTTAGCGACAACGGCGACTGCCCGTCTGCTCCGAGAGTGTTTCTTATGGACGCAATTCCATGCCCGACCGCATCCATCGCAAAGAAATAGTCCTCTCCGATATAGTCGCCTAGAGTATGAATTGAATTAGAGGTCCCCCAGGATGTAGGGTTTGAGAATACATATGTTACGCTTGGAGCGCCCGAAATCTGTGTATTTGAATTCACACCTGGAGAATTAAAAACAACTGCTGAACCTCGGCCTAAGGTTAAGTGCGTATGCTGAGCAAGATAGCCACCAAGAGAGTGACCGGAAAAAACAATTTTTAGATCAGGATTATTTGGATCTTCAAAGTCTTGGATTATTTGTTCGGCGTATGATATCGCCTGTGGTGCCTGCTCCGGAAGGCCGCCAAGCGCTAGAACTGCGTCGTCACCAATATCCTCCCAATTGGTCAATGACCAATCTGTTCCAGCATACGCAATAACTAGCGTGTTAGTGCTCGAATTATAATATGCGTTGGCTTGGAATCCAGTGTCTGAATCTACATCAAAAGCTCCCGTCACCTCAGTATAGCCTGGGCTACTTGCGCGATTTACTTCCTCATAGACGTCAATTGATAGTTGGGAAAGTCCGAGTAGATCCGTCATTTTTTAACCCGCCTGATATTTTTATTATAGCCAATTACTCTCAAGACATCACCGTACGGCACCTCCTTAAAGTAGTATTCAGTAGACATGAGGAAGCGCGTTGGATCAAAGATGGCTCGAGGTGGGTGATAATATACGGAAGCAGTCCATTCTCCTGGATCACTACCCCAAGCACGAACATCATGGCAAACTTGATATATATATATCACTAAGGATCTCTCAGAGATACAGTTCTGTGGCCCACTTGATTGCCAGTCGACCTTACTGTCATCAATATTAAGGGAAGCATCTCGAGCAGTGTTATTTGCCAATCTACTTGCCAAATAGTCGATGGCAAACAGTGTTGTGGTGGCCACCACCAGTGCGATGATTGTCTTCATACTAATGATGCGCCTAATTTTCCTCGCATAAGATAATTTGGAAAGTTTGTGCGATTGCGCTGACCGTCCATCGCGCCGTACACGTGCCGGAGTCGTAGTTTGAGCGCTCCGGTATGCCTTAACCCTCCGATGCTACCGGACATCATTGGGCTCAATAGTGCAAGAGGGCTGTAGGGAGTGAGGGTAGTACAGTCATTTAATACGCAATGCGGGTGCTTACTCGCGTTTATAGCTGTCTACGATGCAGCTCGAAGCGGGCATCCTTGGTGTCGGCTTCTGTGGTGAACCAGTCGGTGCGGACCTGCCCGACCCGCCCCCATTCCCGGATCAGGCTCCAGTCGCCGAAGAGACCGCGCGCGATCTCCATGCGATAGAACTGGTGGAGGTTGGCCTCGGGTTCCGTTCGGATCAGATACATCCCCTACCCCCACATCCGGGACGCGATGTCCTGCTCTTCCTTGCCGACCGCGTCGGCGTAGATCGCCGTGGTCGTGAGTTGCGCATGCCCCATCCACTTCTGGAGCATGTGGAGCGGAATGCCGTTGACCGTGGCGTTGATCCCGAAGCCGTGGCGCAGGCCCTTGGGCGTGCGCTGCGGCGCGTCCGGTATCCCAGCCTCGATCATGATGCGCTTGACGATCTGCCAGACGCGGACGCGGCTGAGCGGCCAGATCGGTGCGTTGGCGGCCTTGCGTGATCTCTGGGCTTCTCTGACGCCGTGGGCGGTGTTGAGGGTGTCCAGGTAGTCCGGCGGCACCGGCACGCTTCGGAAAACGATCTTCTGGCCTCCTGAGGCATCCTTGCGCTTCTTCAAGCTGCGGATCGTGATCGTGCCACCAGACAGATCGACCTTGGCCGGGGTGATCTCTAGAAGTTCGGACGGTCGACAGCCGGTGAAGTGCAGCGTCTCGCACAGCGTCCGATCCCGGGCCGGCTGTTTCCGAGCGACGGCCAGGAAGGCGGCGCGCTCTTCGGCGTTCAGATAAAGCCGGTTTCCGGCCGTGTCGTGGAGGCGCATTTCGCTCATATTTAACAATATACCCGATAACTGTTAAACCACGAAGCAGGAATCCCTCCCCTGCCCTATCGATCCACAGACTTGGATGGTGAAGTGTTTAACACTATTATCAATAGTATTAAATAGCCAGATCAGTTTGTATCTGATGATGCGACGGCCTTGTCGCCAAGGAGCAGAAGGATCTAATGCTGTACTTTTAAAGGGTGGAGTCTGGTAGTGAAACCTAGAATCGGTTCAGCGCGTAGATTTACATTAAGTCTTACAAGTGACTCAGCGATGATGTTGCTCATACTACTGATCGTTATAGTATGTTCCTATGTCGCCCTAAGTTATACATTCAGAATGGTGGCACAGCTTTCTGAAAGCTGTGATGCTGGAGAGCTAGGTTACTGGTTTTGCTTCTGGCCTTCATATGACTTCATCTCTGTCGTCTTGGAGATTGTTTTCCTGGCAATTGCAATTCCCCTTGCAATAAGATTCCTAAATGTAAGGAAGGCTATGAGGATCACAAGCTTGGTCGAAGACAAGGCTCCAAATGTCGAGTTTTCAATCTATAGCATGACATGGGTCGCCGACTATGAATCCATGCAACTCGGAGCCGAAGAATTTCAGTGGACGCATGGATATAGAGAGGCAACGCATCGGATTGCAGTCGCACAACTCGCTCGGATTGAAGGCAACTATATTATTTTGTGTAACAACTTAAGAGCCTTTGATAGGGAGTTGGACTTTGCAAAACGGCAACTAGATGCGTTGCGACATAGGGTTGAAATCCTCGTGAATTATTTAGATGAAGAGCAGATAAAAAAGAGTGTATCAATCATCGAGCATTTTGATTTTGCTATTGGTGCACTTGATAGGGCTAGCGCAAAATGGAACTCTGGGGACACGCTAGATAAGGAACAGCTCTTTTATATCATTACAAGCGTTCAAGATGGACATGGTGAGGGTGCTGAGGGTCCGATCAACAGCTTGCTTTTTGTTCATGGTAATGTTCTGGCAAAGCTTCTTGTTAATCGCGAGGGTCCACATATTGCAACGGTATTAAGCAGCATGGATCGCACCTTGCCACCTCGAAACAAGTTTTTACGAAGAGAGTACACTCAGGGTCGTCGCAAACCTGTGTCGATACCGTTCGATTTTGTGGTAGAGACTGACTAGTAAGTGACCTGCCCCCCTGCATTGCCCTCTACTACTGCAAGAAGGAGTGAACTTAGTGCCCTCCCCTGCTTTGTTCGCCTCCGCTTCGGCTACCCCGCTCGTCAGTCACAGCTGCGCGTGCTGCTGCCCAACAGAATTAGTAATAGTGTTAAATATCACGCAGATTTACTTCCTCTTTCAAAATGCTGATCCGATGGAGCGCTCTCAAAGCAAAACCATTAGTCAAACAGCACGGCCAGCTACTTGCCGCCTAACGCTGGTATTGATTTAAGATAATTGGCAATCTTTACTAAACACTAGGAAACATAGAGTGATAAACTTAGATTTTGGGCCTGTCGGGTTTGTCGGAACAAGCTTGGCTTCATACTATAGACGTTGGGGGGCATTTATTTCAGTCGCCTTATTTCCATCTGTGATCGACGGCCAGCCAATTTTAGAAACCTTGTCGCTTCCCACAGACCCCATTAGCGCTGCAATCTGGGAGAGCGCTGCGCTCGCGGCTCTTTATCTACTGTTTAATATTGTGTTTTCGTCAAACAGGCCACTTGAAATTCGGAACGCGATAATCGGTATGATAGGGCCTGGGCTTGCGGTTGGCGCGTGGTTTGGACACGTCTCAGAGTTACCCGTGCTGGATGCTACAAGCCTAGCGGCCTTCTTTTTGTTGTCGAGAGTATCGGTATACCTGTCTGCCTACGACTACATACCAACAATAGTGAACGTTTCAAGAACCTATGACACCTTAAAGATGGCCAGACGACAGCTAAGCAAAAAGAAAGACGACGATTTTCATCAACTATTCTACGGGAACATAGAAGCATGCGCACGGGAAGGGGTCCATGCCATAAATCGCGCTCCAAAATTGGCCAATTTTGTAAATGGTGTCATGTCTGTGCTGCGTGATACCGGCGGTTTAGGTTCACTGGATGCGACCCGAGGCACAACTGAATTGTTTGCTTCGCTTGCAAAAAACAACGTGGAAGTTGAACCAATCTCGAACAACAGCCAAGAGAAAAATTGACTTTATCGTTTTCAAACTATATCGGGAAATACTACATCCGCGCTCCTCGCGTGCGAATAAAAAAGCGTCATGTTGCACAACTTATGACACGTGCACCAAACGTAGATTATTCTTGGGAGCGGCATGCGTACAAATAACGCTTGCCTTCGTTATCTACCAATTCCCAAGCCTTGCGCTTTGGATCAACTATTGGCCAATCGTCCGACCAGAATTCTCGAAATACTGGCGCATTTTCTCTCAAACGAACCTCGACAGCCACTGTCTGTTCGCCAGCAAGTGTATCACTACACTCGACGCAATCGCTCATCTCTCCCGAGCACCATTCCTCAAGAATCTTCCATCTTACTCCACTGGTAGGGCCAATTTGTAAGTTGTTGATGATAGGGATCTCTTCTTCATTCTGCGGGCGAAGGGTGATCTGTGGTCCATTATTCCGCAGCCATTGATTAGCAATCTGGCCAATTGGCGAAGTATTCAATTTTGAGAAATTCTTGACGACAGCATCCTTTCGAACACGTTCAATGCATTGAACGAATTTCTCGGCTAAATCTGCCGAAGGTGCTTCTCCCTGCGCTCTACTTCCACCAAATTCAAGCTCAGTCAGCTTTCCATTGTCCACTGAGAACTTTATTCCTAGTTGTCTATCTTCGGGCAAAATCCGCATACAGGGGCAGACGGTAGGATCTGCTTCACAAAGGCTTACATCTACATCCGGGGCCCAGAGACGCCAGAAAAGAAAGGCGACCAAAGCCCCACCTACTAAGATCATTACAACATGTTTCACAGTATCACCTATCAGCTACTACATCCGGGCGCTTCTGCGGCTAATGACCAATGCGTTTTGAACATCAACCACTGCCCGCTATGCAATATCTCAACGCAGCCAGGTGAAATAACTACTTCACCCATGTCGACAAACATATCTGTTGGAAACACTAAGCTTCCGCTCATAACCTGTCCAAAAACTTGCTGTGAGAAAGCAAATTCAATTTCCTTTTGAAACTCCGAAGCTAAAGAAAAAAGGCTTTCAATTTCGCTGAGTGGAACAGACTCTGGATTACGGGTTCCTTGACTAATCGCGGCAACATTGAGGTACATAAATACCTGATCGAAAAGAATACCTGATTCTTCCGCTTGGCGAAGTGAGTCTACCGTATTTTGATTGGGGAAAGGCTGGAAGTTTGGCTCCAGTTGCTCGCTGAGAAACTCAGAAGCCCGCACTTCACGGACTCCAAACAAGTTGAAGTCGATGGTACATGTACCTCCGCTTTCATTGGCTGAACAGCTACTGTTACCTTCTCCCTCAGCGCTGATCGACGGACACTTGCACCTCACATCCGCTTTTGCGTTCGTTGCGACAGTGACCATAACACCAAAAAAAAGAGATATATGAAATAACTTGAATATAGACAAGAACATATCTTTATTGAAATGCATTTTTCGAATCCCTTGTTTGGAAAAGAGATATGAGCATACTTTAGGAGTTTTTGCACCCACTCTCTATCGATAGTCAGGTCGATTCTTTGTGCAATTTTTCCCTATGGGACAGCCATCGTGTTCATTAGAAAGCGTGCCAAAGTCGCATAAGCCCTTTTCTGTAAATACGTGACCTCCGCCCCCCTTCGGGTCAGGCTCTCGCGCGCGGAGCTGCTGAAAGAGCGTCTCCGCCCTTCGGGCTTCAATCCTTGGCGCATCCGCGTTCCGCGGAATCCTTGCTAGCGTCGGCAGCGCCGCCGCGGGCTTGGGTCTCCGCCCCCGGCGCACTTCGAACAAAATAGGCCGAAGAGATCCGTACTTTGACGGCTTCCACGCCGATGAGGCGCGGACCCTCCGCAAAAGATAGCGGATCTTTCGTCGATTTTCCTCTCCGTTTGCACCCCCGCTCTCGCCGAGGGGCAAGGGTTGCATGCGCAACCCCTGACCCATTGAGAGGAAACAGAAAATGACCGTCACGCTCCATGCCCAGCCTTACGATATCCAAGCCGTTGGTTTTTACTTCACGTCCTTTGATGAGTATGCTGCCAAGGCCGCCGTCTTGCGGAACGACTTCGGCGATCCCGTCGAGGAGTTCGAACTCCAGTTCATCGACGGGGAGGCCATCGATTGTGCTCTCGCTGGTGCGGTTGGTCTCTACCAGAACACCATTCGCCGTTTCTTCGAGATCGTTGACGCGTGGGACGAGGACGAGAAGACACGCGTGATCTTGGCGGTCGGAGACTGCGGCTATGCCTTCGATGTAGACACGACCCCAGACGACTTCGATCTCGATATCTACGAATACGACAACTTGCGCGAGCTTGCCGAGCAGTTCGTCGAAGAAGGTGTGTTCGGCGACATCCCCGAGCGGCTCGCGCCGTATCTCGACTATGAGGCCATCGGGCGGGACCTCGGCATGGACTATTCCGAGGCCGAGATCGCCGGAAAGCGCCTGATCTATCGCTGCGGATGACGGGAGCGCAGCCCCGATCCCCTTCGGTCCCAAGGGGGTTCGGGATGCGCCTCCGCATCGACAAACACAGCGAAAGGATAGATCAATGACCCTGCATCACATCGATATCACCGACCTCACTGTCAGCCCCCTCAATGTGCGCAAGCATGGTGCGAAGGACTGCGATGACCTTGTGGCCAGCATCCGCGCCCTTGGCGTGATCCAACCGCTCCTCGTCCGCGAGAGAGGGGATGGCTTCGAGGTCATTGCGGGCCAGCGCCGCCTACATGCGCTTACCGCGATCCTTGGCGAGGACGCCCTAAGCCAAGACGAGCGCACCGCGTTGTCCGCCGTGCCTTGCCTAATCCTTGCGGCGGGCGACGACGCCCACGCTGTCGAGGCCAGCCTTGCCGAGAACATCGAGCGCCTGCCCATGGACGAGGTCGATCAATTCAAGGCCTTCACCAAGCTGGTCAAGGAAGGTCGCAGCCCCGAGGACATCGCGGACACGTTCGGTCTGACCGAGCGGTTAGTGGCGCAGCGGCTCGCTCTCGGCAATCTGCATGGTCCGATCCTGACGGCCTATCGCAAGGGCGACATCTATGCCCGCGACATTCGCATCCTGACGATGGCAAGTCCGAAGCAACAGAGAGCTTGGTGGGCGCTGGTCAAGGATGACGAGGCCTATGCCCCGACAGGCCAGCGGCTCAAGGATTGGCTGTTCGGTGGGGCGCATATCCCCGTCGAGAATGCCATCTTCGACCACGAGGCGGCAGGGCTCACCGTCATCTCAGATCTCTTCGGAGAAGAGGCCTACTTTGCCGATGCCGAGGCTTTCTGGGCACATCAGAACGAGGCCATCGCCCAACTCGCTACCTGCTACCGCGCCGACGATTGGTCAGACGTGGTCGTCATGGACACGGGCGCGTATTTCGCGACGTGGGATCACCGCAAGACGCCAAAGAAGAACGGCGGAAAAGTCTTCATCGCCGTCAGCAACAAGGGCGAAGTCACCAAGCACGAAGGCTATCTCAGCCACGCCGAGGCGCAGCGCCGCGACAGGGCAGCGACGGGCGATGCACCAGCACCGAAGCCGGAACTCACCAAGCCCGCCCAGACCTATGTCGATCTGCACCGCCACGCCGCCGTGCGCGCCGACATACTGGGCAAGGGCAGCCTCGCCCTGCGCCTGATCGCGGCGCATATGCTCTCATCCTCTTCTCTCTGGTCCGTCGAGGCCGACCCGCAACGCAGCCCGAAGGAAGAAATTGCCAACAGCATTGCTGCCAACACAGGCCAGCAGACCCTCGAAGCCGAACGTGCTGAGATCGCCACGCTACTTGGTTTGGACGAGGTCGAGACCGTTCTCCCTGGCGCGGGCCACTACAACCCGCGTCCGCCAATGCTCGACATCTTCACCCGCCTGCAGTCGCTCACCGATGCGGACATCCTGCGCATTCTGACCTTCCTCATGATCGAGAGCCTGTCCGTGGACAGCCCCCTCATCGACGGCCTTGGCGTGATGCTTGGCACAGACATGCGCGAGCACTGGTCCCCCGATCAGACCTTCTTCGACCTCGTCCGCGATAAGCAGGTGCTTAATGCCATGGTCGGGGAGTTCGCCGGCACCGAGGCCGCGACCGCCAACCTCTCTGCGACAGCAAAGGTGCAGCGCACCATCCTCACCGCCTGCATCGACGGTACACGTAACCCCGCAGACCCAACCTGGGTCCCACGGTTCATGGGGTTTCCGAAGGGGAGCTATCGGCAGAAGGATGTGTCCCAAAGTGAGACCGATGGATTGCAGCAAATCGCGCGCAACGAAGCCGCCTGACCGTTGGTTCATCCGGGCGACAAGACCCGCTGCGCATCCCGCGCAGCGGGTTTTTTCCTTAAAGCGAAGCCAGAAAACAAAATTCTCGTGCTCCCTGTGGGAGCATGGAGACGGGCCGGTTCCAGGCCCGTTTTCCTCGGCTCTTCTTCAAAGAACCTGCGGGTCAGGTGGACGCATCGGCGATGAGTCAGATCGCCTGAAAACCCAATCTTAACAGAACCGTAACATACGGTCGGATAGTTTGTGGTACTATGATACCATGAAAAGACCTCCGACATCAGCAAACAGCCACGACGACGATCAACAAGCACAAGAGGACGCGCTGTCTGCGGCTATCGCGGACGTTCAGGAGGCAATGCATCAGGTTCCAGAGGGATCGCCCGAACAGAAGGAACTTGAAACCCTCCTCGCCAACCTAACTGCCGAACGCGCCGCGCTCAGTGCAGGTCTCAAAACAGTTTCTGCGATGGTGTCCCTGCCCTCCTCGGGCGCGGTTGGAAGCCTACTGCGATCCAGCGCCGCCTCATCTTCTCCGAAGGACAAGATCGAATACCTGGCGGATCTATCCGCAACGGAAACACGCGCCTTACAAGCACAGCATGACACCGCGCGCACAGGATATCTCGCCTTCGAACGCTCGGCCCTGTCTCAAATCGAGAAGCTGGCAGCAGAAAGCGGTCTTGATGTCGAAGCTTATCGTCGAACCCGAGACGTCCTGGAAGCCGAACGCGCCGATGCCGAACGGCGCGGCGACCGCGTAGACCTCTACCGTTTGGACGCCGTCATCGCAGGGCATACCGTCCATGGGCTCAAGGCTGTGGGTGCCGACGAGGCGATCCTGGCAGAAGCGGAAACGCAGCGACGTAACGCGCGCGACCGCTACCTCACGGAGCGCGCGGTCGAGACACTGTCTGTAGGACGCGCACAGGGCCTCTCAGGCGTATCCTTGACCCGTTTCGTCGAGGAGGACCGCCAGAGCGCGATCTCCGACCTGGACACCCGTGATGCGGCCCTTCGGGCAGAGGTTGCAAGCCAGGTCTCTCAGACAGCAGCCACAGAGATCGCGACCCATGTCACAGAACGGGACGCGTCTTGGGAACGAGCCGCGCAGCAAGCCAAGGCCGTTCTCACGGCAGCGTCCTCGCCTGTCTCAGGCGATACCGAAGGCACTGAGCCCGCTCTCGGCCTCCCTGCCCTACCGGACCTCGTCCTTGATCTTTCCGTGGCAGACGAGCTGGTCGTCCCAGATCGAACCCCTTCCGTCCCATCAGCGGACAGATCGCGACCTCGCTAATTCGCCGCCCGCGCCCATGCCTGGCCAGCCAGAATGCCCGCCGTCAGCCCATAGGCAGATGGCAAGGCGCTTCCCTCTTCGAAACAGGTCGCGGTCAACCTGTCCCGTTCCGACACATCCAGACCAGCAACCTGCGCACTCGGCCGAGCCGCCCCATAGTGAAACCCCGCATCGAACGCGAGCGGGCAAGGCAACGCCCGCGTCTCACCTGTCATGCTGACATAGGTGGTCGCATTGGCCTGCGCCGCCGCGAGAACCGTGCGGAACTCGTCAGACTGCAGGGGCCCGATCTGACGCGCATCGAAGAGCACGTTATCGACCGTCAGGCGCCAATAGAGATCGAGCGCCGCCTCTCGTCGCGCCGTCTCCGCCAAGACAGCCAGACAATGGGGGACCACTTTCGGCAAAGCGAAGGATCGCTCGGAGACGGTTTGGAGATGCGTCCGCGTGGCGATGTGGAACTGGCCTGCGGCGCAGACCATGCGTTCGCTCAGCAGGGTTCGATCCATGGCCTGCGGCAGAAGTGCCGTCGCCCAGATAGGCGCTTCTTCGGCAGACGTAGGTCCGGCCAGAAAGGCGACACAGCAAAGAAGGAAGGCGCGCATGATCGCCCCGGTCGGCAAGATTTCCTTGCCGCCATGCTACCGTCTGACCTATTCGGGTGCGCCCGTGTTTAGATTCTGTTTTCATTCGTTTATTTCAGTGTCCGGCAGGGCATCGTTCACGCCGCTAAGGCGTATAACCGTCTGGATTATCAGGGCTTGCACCCGAATAGGTCAAACGGGTGCAAGCCCTCAGCCTCGCAATCCTCTATCTCCGGAGCTCCGCGCCAAGCTGAACCTGGACCGCAAGAGCTTTACCAAGGAAATGGAGCGCCAAGTGCTCGCAACAGCGTGCAAAGCCCCGGAAGACCTCCGTCTGCTCTGTCAGCTCCTCTACGTAACCGGTTGCCGCCTTTCCGAGGCGCTGGCGCTGCGCGGGGATTGCATCGATACCGAGGAAGGGCTGGTCGTCTTCCACACCCTCAAACAGCGCGGCGCAGAACGGTTGCGCGCCGTCCCTGTGCCTGAGCGGGTCGCGATCAACCTGGCCCACCTTGCCACCCCGCAGGATCGCCTTTGGCCGTTTAGCCGATGGACCGCGCTGCGCCGGATCCGTACCCTGCTTCTCGAGGCAGGGGTTCCGGCACATCTGGCCCATACCAAGACCTTCCGGCACAGCTACAATGATCGCGGCAAGCTTGCAGGTACGCCCGATCACGTCCGCCGCGCCCTTCTGGGGCACCGCACGCAGACGGCCAACGATCAATACGGCGCGCTCATCGGTGTGGAACTCCGCGCCCACGCGAAACCCTGTTGGGGGCGGTTGAAGCGCTAGGTTTAGGCGTCTCTGTCCTGAAAGTCGTCCTGCGACACGGGCCATCCGCGATAGCGCGCGCGGACCAACTCAACTCCCGTCTCGGTGCAGCGATAAAGGATCAAGACCGGGTCTTCGACCAGCTGACGGCAATCAGAGGCGATCTCCGGACGGGCCTGTCCCGCTTTGGGATGCTGTTCAAGAATATCGAGACGCGCAACAAGTCGGTCGATCAAACGATCAGCTGCAATGGGATCGTGTTCGGCCACATGCAGCCAGATCTCTACAAGATCAGCATCAAAGATAGGCAATCGGTGGAGCGTCGTCACGCGTGGCCGTCACGTCCGCTCAGACGGGCACGGCCTTCCGCCTTGATCCGCGCAGCATAGTCATCGGAGAGCGGCCGGGGCGTTCCGCTGCCCTGCCCTTCATCCCAGAGCAGCCGCAGCTCCTCAACGGTGTAGCCATGCAGGTCCCGGCGGTCCTTCCATTGCCGCAAAGCCTCACGGATGACCTCGCTCGCATTGCCGAACTCACCCTCGGCCACGGCGCGATCGACCAAGCTGGCCAGTTCCGGCGGCAAACTGATGCTGCGTTTTTCGACTGTCGGCATGGGATCCTCCTAGACCGATGGTAGCATTAATTACCACCAAAAGCAAGAATTGGCTGGAGCGATATGGCGACTGTGCTCGAGATCCCTGCCCCCGGTTTGAGGTCGACAACAGTCTCTGTCCTTTCCTTGCGGACACCCGAAGCCTGATCCGCGGTCCTGCCCGGCGCGCCCGGGCCGTCCATACCCTGCCCGCTCCATTCGCTGCGCTCCCGTGTGGGGGAGGACCGCCCGCGCTTCGCCGCCGGGCCATGGGGACGCGTCCTTCGGGCCGTCAACCAACGAAAGGAGAGGACTATGTCCACCAACCCCAAAACCGAGACCAACCGACCAACTTACATCGCCTACCATGTCGCAGAGCCAAAACCCGACACCGAGCGCTGGAGCAATATTGGCGCCTTCTTCGCGCATAAGGACGGCCAAGGCGGCAGCCTGATCCTGGACGCCCTGCCTATTGCCTTCGATGGTCGTATTGTCCTACGCGTGCCGCGCACCGACGAAACGGCGGGAGGCTCGCAATGAGCCTCCTCACGGAAGGTCAGCGGACGAAGCTTATCGCGAACTTCCGCGCTAACCAGCAGGGGCTCGAGACACTCGACCCCTGTCCCGTGGTGAAGATCATCACCCCTGATGCCAATGCGACCTGGCTCCTCACAGAGTTCGATCCCTGTACGGAGCTCTTCTTCGGACTCTGCGATCTGGGCTTCGGTTTCCCCGAACTCGGCTATGTCGCGCTTGCTGATCTCGAAACCTGTCGCGGCGCCCTCGGGCTCCCCGTCGAACGAGATCGCTGGTTCAAAGTGACTAAGCCGTTGTCGGCGTATGCGAATGAGGCGGCCAGGACCGGAAGGATCATCGCTTAGCGCTAAGACGCTTTGCATGCAATCATGCAAAGCGTCTTAGCGCATTACATGTTTTGCTTCTTGTAGGCTTTCCACATTCTCAGAAAGAGTTGCTTCTTCGCGCCATGGGTGAACCCAAACTCGCGCCCCGCTTGCTCGCTGAATTCTTCGAAAACCTGGATCGGGACCCGAACCTGGATCGGGCGCAGCTCAGTGGCTTCTTTACGCGGGTTCTCTGCGATCACATCTGGAACGGACGCGGCTGCGGGCGGAGCGCCCTTGGCTTTCTTCAGTTTTGCGAGGTTCGTGCTCATCACGCCACCTCCCGTTCCGACAGCTCGACGATCCGATCAATCACGCTCTGAGCCAAGACAGACGCTTTCTTGTTCAGGGACCGGAAAGACGTCTCCGTCAGCGCCTTCCCACCGTCCGATGCCGAGCCGTAGGCCGTTGAGACCGGCACAGCCCCTTCAAGAACGCAGTAGCCTGCCTCAGCCAAATATGCTTTGGCCGCCTCAGTTTCGCGGTCGCTCCCCGTCGTCTTGAACAACGCGAAGGCGATCCGCTCCGCCCCGATGCCCTTCTTCCGAAGGCTATGGGCAAGCACCACGCCAGGATGAAGATCATCGACGGTCTGCCCGGTCGGGATCACGACCAAGTCTGCCGCTTTGGCAATCTCAAGGGTCTGATCTGAAGCGTTCGGCTTCCCGTCGAGTACGAAGGCATCGAACCGAGCAGCCTCACTCAGAGCCGATTTGACACTTGCGAAGCTCTGGACCTGAATCTCAGGTGCGATCTGCTCTTCAGCGCGTCGTCCGGCCCAGTAGGTACAGGTCTGCTGCTGCGTGTCGAGATCTGCGATTTTTGCGGTCATCTCTCCCGCGACGAACTCACGGACCATAAGACGTGCAAGCGTCGATTTCCCCACGCCCCCCTTCTGGGAGACCATTCCAATGATGTAAGCCATGTTGCTCTCTGCCTCGTCTGTGTTTTCAGAATGATAACATGCTTTGCGCTATCGCGCGAAGCATGCGAGCCGCTTTTCCACAATGACGCGTTGCATCAAAGTCGCAAAGGCGCGTTGCATGCAATACGCCTTTGCGCGTTAGCGCTTTAAGTGAAGCGATAGGCTCCACGGCGTTTGCAGAAGCTGAGAAAGTGCGAATCCGCGTCCTTCACCTCAATGCTCTTCTTCATCACCCAGCTGCGCCATTCACCTTCAAGCGCATGGACATCCCAGCCAGGCGCATGGGTCCGCGCCTTTTCATGAACGTCAGCGGACAGGCGAAGGGCAGGGGTTTCAAAAGGTAAGTCGGTTTGCTGCGCCACACGCTTCGGAGTGACGACAACTTTGTCGGCATCCAACTTGAAAGCGTAGTCAGGCATGTAGTCGTGCGCCGCGTCGTCCTCGAGGATCTTACCGATCAATCGGCGAAACTCCTTCGGTGTCGATCCAGATCCGCATTTCTCACGGAGCTTCTCCAGCCCGATGGGCCAGCGCGGCTGGTGCCCACAATGTTTGCGCGCCAATTCGTAGAGACGCCGCTCCAGCGGCTTGCGCAGCATGAAGTACCGCCGATTGAGCGTCAAAACGTGGTTGTTCTCAATCGCATCGAATACCCAGTCTGACAGGGCAATCTCCACATCAAGCATGCGCCCGTCACGGGTTTCTCTGACGATTTCAGCCGAGTCGATTAGACCGAATACCTTAAAATACTCTCGCCCGCCTTGGCGGATATTCGTCTCGATTTGGGTCCCCTGGAGGCGACGAAGCGCGTCCTTAAGGAGATCATACCCCCGGCCCGACGTCTGTCGGTTTGTCGCTACCAGGAGATCATACGCCTTAAACCGCATGCGCCGCGATACTTTCCGCCCATCATTGATCGCCGACATGCACTGACTAATGCAGTAAATCAGAACGTCGCGGTCATGGACCGTAGCGAGTCCGTGCTGTGACGGCTGGACCTCGATCCAACTATCCCCGCTCTCGTATCGGCGTGGACGCATATCCGGCTTCGTCGCCAGAGAGAAGACAGGGTGCTCCATCGATGACATGTCACCCTTGGGAACGGCATCGACGATATCGCAGACGAACATATCCCGCGTTGGATGACGGTCCGGAAGGAGCGGGGAGCGCTCGCTCGTCATTTCACACACCGCATGGAGGCAGCCTTCAGAAGTTTCGTCATTTCACACACCATGCTTGACTATCGTCACTTCACACACCCACGTCAATCTTCGTCACTTCACACACCATAAGCTGTGGATAACTCTGTTAGTAAATATGGGATCTTTCGTCACTTCACACACCACTTTTCGTCACTTCACACACCACTTTTCGTCACTTCACACACCGAAGGCCTCCCAAGAAAAGCACTTTATTTTATATAATCAGTATCTTAGTGAAGATCCGCGAAATGCGTAACTCTATCTCTAACAGTATTAACTCTTGGAGATTTAGATTTTGGAATATTGGGAACTGCCCAATCTAACCAGTTCGATACCCCACTCTTTGCTAAACCTCTCCGAAGGAGGCGAGCAATATTAGAGCCCGACGGTTCACCGTCGTCCCTCTCTGAGGAGAGGAATGCTTGTATTGATGCATGGACATGCGACTGTAGTCGGGATTTTGACCACGACATTGAGAAATAGCCATGACGCGATTAACTCCGCTTCAGCGCAAAGCTGGGTTGGTAAAATATCTTCTGGACCAGCGCGATGAGTGGCCAACGACTGGGGGCATGGATCGCCTGGATGCGATTGGTGGAGTTATCTCCGCAGCGGGGTTAAGCAAATGGATCAACGGTAGTACCCGGGAACCATCTAGGCTGCGAAAGGTCGATGCAGGACTGAAAACGGCCTTCGAGATCGAGCATTCGCTCAATCTCTTCGATGACGATGTGGGAGTGATGGAGTTTGGCGAGCTCCTGGGTCTGACCCGGTCGCGCTGTCAGTACGCTATAGATATGCTCGCAGGTAGTCTGGGGCCCACCTTCTCGACGTTCTCTCACGATCCGCAGATTGCCAGAGATTTGATGCGGCGCTTTGGTGGACTCTACGCGATCTATCGGTTGGAGCGGAACCAACAAGTCGAGGCTCATACGGGCCAGCCAACCGCGCTTCTGTGCGCGACCCTCGCGATCCGATACCGGCTTCCGGGCTCCAAGCGGTTCAGCAAGGGGTTGAACCGTGTGCGCTGCAAGTTGACGCTACCAGATTATCTCGAAGCCGGGCGCCCTCTTGATTATGATGGGTATATCACTGCGCGCGTAGCGGGCGGGGTGTTCCAAATGCTTTTCGAGCATCGGACGTATTCCGAGCGAGACTTGATCTCCATTACGACGGACGGCCCCAAGACTGGACAGGCGCTCTATCCGGACAAGCGGTTCATGCTGGGCACGATGACGGGCATGACTCAGGAGAATGCACCCAAACCGATGATCTGGCCCGTCGTGATCGAGCATCTGGCGGACCTGCCCCATTTCGACGCGATGCGTGAGGGTGATGATCCAGAACGGGAACGACGGTTTAACGAAGAGCAATTGCGGCTTCGCCCCGTAAATGAGGTCGATCCTTGGATCTGGACAGAGATGGAGAACGCGGCTGCGTTTTCGTCGGTCGTGCCGCCGAAAGTTGAGGAAAGTTGAGAGCAGAAATCGCCTGGTTTGCTGCGCTTTTATGCAGGGCGACGCCGGGTCTGTAACATCCTCCAGAAGATGCGTGCCGGAAATTGGTAGCGGCCGCAGCCTGCATGTCAGCGTGATTCCACCGTCACATTTCACTGGGGGAATCTCATATGAAACAGCTACTCTGTGCGGCCGCGACCATGGCGTTTTGTGCGAACCCGTCTTTTGCCCAAGGAGAGCGTCACTGGTGTGCTCAGGGCCTTGCCGAAGCGAATGTCTGCTTCTGGGGAGCGATGATGGCGGGCCAGTTCGCCAAAGACGCGGTCAATGGCGAACTGCGCGAGAAGTATGGATCGGCCTCGAATGCCACGTCCGATCTTGATCGCGCGATCGGCAATACGGTTGCTGACATGCTCTTCGGGATGGCGCCGTTTGAGTATGACGCGCCCAATCTCCCGGGCCCGGATACCAGCATTGGCTGTCTCCTGGGCGACCGTGCCTACGGCACGTGTCACTGAGGAGGGCGGAGCATGTACTGGATCAAGTTCGCGATCTGCGTCTTCTACGATCTCTTCGACATGACTGCGGGGCGCCTGCTCTTCGCCACGCCCTTTGCGGGCGAGATCGTCGGCGTTCTACTCGCCTGCAGTCTCTTCGGGACTAAGGGGATCTGGTACGCGGTCGAGGCCATCGACCCGACCGAGCAGCTCGACGGTTTTGTACCGACGGCGACTCTGATTGCGCTCGCCTATCGGCGTGCTGAGCTCGAGGAGCGGGAGATGCTCGAAGGGCCTCGCCCCTGAAAACCTTCTGCCTTCCGGCAGCGCGAAGGGCAGGGGGTCTCTCCTGCCCTTTTCTATGACCGACACTCCACTGAGGGGGGACCGATATGGCCCGTGATGCAGCCGTCTGGCGTTGGTACGCCGAAGTGAACGATTCCGTACGGCAGGAAGTCGTGGAGCGTGGGTGGCGCGGCAGCGAACGCCCGACCACCAATGCCATCGATACCAACGACATGCCTGGCATGGCGCCGGGCTTCGGTACGGAGCCCGATGACGGGATCTACTATGAGGACGAGGTCTTCGACACCGATGCCGGCTTCGAGGATGTCTATGGCCAAGCACCGGAGCCAGAGCCGATCGAAATCGATCAGGAGATCGAGTGATGGCCTGGCCGTTTACGCATGGGCTACGCGCTCTGTCCGCCTCGCCTGTCTCCTATCACCACCGACTCGGCACGCCACTGCTTAGGTTTGGGCGGCGCGATGTCTGGCGTCTGCGAGATGCCTGCGAGGGCACCGGTATCCTTGGTGGGGTCGGGTCCGGGAAGACCAGCGGGTCTGGTCAGACGATCGCGGCCTCGTTCCTCACGGCAGGTATGGGTGGCATGGTGCTCTGCGCCAAGAACAACGAGGCGGATCGCTGGCGCAAATGGGCTAGGGCCGCGGGGCGTGAGCGCAGTCTGTTTGTGATCGATGCGTCTGGGACGCACCGGATCAACATCATGGATTATGTTGCGTCTACGCTCGCTCGGGATGGGTTTGAGCAGAACCTTGCAGCTGTCTTGCTGGAGGCCGCCGAGGCTTCGCGGATCTTGAAGAGCGCGAGCGGCGGCGGTGGGGACAATTCCTTCTTCCGCGACTACGCTGAGCTCTGCCTGAACAGCGCTTTGCCGCTTCTGAACAAGGTCATGCCGCAGCTGCGGCTTCGCGACCTTCAGCGGTTCATCGATAGCGCACCGCGATCGATGGATGAGGCGAGTTCTCCTGATTGGCAGAAATCCTCCTTCTGCTCGGAGGTGCTGATCAAGCTGGCTGCCCTGGCTCAGGGAGGTGACAGCCATGCTGCGCGCCTTGCTGAGGAATATGCGGATTTCTGGCTGGTGCAGTTCGCCACTTTGGGGGATCGCACGCGCGGCAGCGTCGTGGCGACGCTGAGCGCCACCCTCAATGGGTTGATGACGGGCAAGATCGCGGAGCTCTTCTCGACCGACACCACGATCGTGCCGGATATCACCCAAGAAGGCGCCATCCTGGTGCTCGATATGAGTGCCCACGAGTTCGGATCGGTTGGCATTGTCGCGCAGCAGATTCTCAAGCTGCTCTGGATGAAATCGATCCAGCATCGGCGCATTCACGCGAAGATGCGGCCGCAGTTCCTCTGGATCGACGAATGCCAGTACTTCTTCTCAGAGGCCGATGCCGAGTTTCTCTCGACATCGCGCGAATACCGCGCCTGTCCCGTCTACATCACCCAAGATCTGCCGACCTTCTACGCGGCTCTGGGTGGCGACAATGCCGAGAACCGCGGCAAACAGATCGTCGCCAAGTTCCAGACCCGGTTGTTCCATGCCAACACGGATCCGGTGACGAACGCCTTTGCCAGCGAGATCATTGGTAAGTCCCGGCGCTACAAGGTCAGCTGGAGCACAAGCTCCGGTCGCAATAGCGGCGGGAGTGGCAATCAGGGCGAGCGTGAAAGCGGTACGGGTGGAGGAGCTGGGCGCAACCAGGGCCGGACCCGGAGCATCGATACCTATGAGGAGGCGGATGTGTTGCCGGACTATTTCGGCAACGAGCTGCGGAATGGCGGCAAGGAAAACCGGTTCAAGGTCGATGCGATCGTCGTGCGCGCCGCTACACGGTTTCGCGCCGCCAAACGCAACCGTCTCAAAGTCACGTTCGATCAGAGGGCCCGCGCATGAATCTCTTTCATTGGATCATCTACCTGCTTCGCCTTCCGCTCTATCTCGTGTTTTCGGCGCTCTTCCGGGTCTATCTGCTTCTCATTTTCCTGACGCGAAGTGCGGCGCCGTTCCTCGTGACGGTTGCCTTCGGAGCAGCAGCCTATTTTGGCCGGGACTGGGCCGAGCCGTATGTCCTGGCCTGGCACGCCGACTTGACGCGGAGCGCGCTTGGAACCTGGCAGGGGGATTTCGCGCGGTTCGCGGGCCGCGCGCCCTACGAAATCGGAGCCCTTGCGGCGGGGGCAGGGCTGTTCCTCGGTCTTTGGTGGTTCCAAGCGCCACTCAAGCACGTCCTTCTGGCCTTCCCTATGCCACAGCGGCCGATGCCGCCAATCCGACACTGGGTCCCGCCGGCGCATCAGCTGAAAGCCTATTCCGTCTATCGTGCGGTTCCTGAGCTGCCCCTGCGGTTCGTGGATGGGCGGATCGAGACGTTCCTGGCGCGTCTTGATCCGAAGGTTCAGACGGCTTTGCGGCAAAAACGGCCTCAGGCGCCTCTCAGTGTCGTTCAAGCTCCTGTGGCAGGGCAGGGGGCTGCAACGGCGTCGAAACCACCTCAGTCGCCTCCTAGGGCGTCTCAGGCCCCAACCACGCCGGCGCCTCGGCGCACACGCAAAACATCGGCCGCGGCAAAGCCCGCGAAACCTCCCCTGCCGAAACGGAAGCCGGGGCAGGGGCCCCTGGCAGCCCAATAGGGCAGTGGGCCGACTTGATCATAACCGGGGCGCCTGAGGCGCCCCGTATCGTCGTAGTCATGTGACGTCGTCCATCCGCTGAACAGCGGCGGCGTAATCCGCACCGCCGTAGAAGACCCGGATGATGACAAGCGCGTTATCTGAAACGCGATAAACGACAACGACACGCATCGTCTTGATGGGGTAGATGCGGATCCCTTGGCCAAGATCCTGGCGGCTTGGTCCAAGGCCCGGCGTTGGGAGGAGGTTGGTCCGGCACCGCTCACGAATGGCTTCGACAAAGTCGTAGCCGCGCTGCGGGTAGTCGGATCCGACGATCTCAAAGATCGCGTTGAGGTCGTCGAGGGCGAGTGGCCGATATTCGAGCTTAGTCACGCGGCTCCATAGATGCCTTTGCAAGCTTAGCCGCAAAATGTGCGTCTACGTCGGCTTCTGAGAGGTTCGGACGGGGGTCAGCGTCTGCCGCCGCGACGGCGGCGCGTAGGGTCTCAGCGCGCTGAAGCCGCGCCGCATGGGTTTCTTGCCACAAACGGACGGCTTCGCGAATGACTTCGCTGTTGGAGGCATATCCGCCCCCTGAGACCGCGCCGCGGACCGTTTGCGCCATGTCCTTAGGGAGCGTGATGCTTAGGCGTTCGACATTCTGCATGTGACCCTCCATACGATTAGAGTAACATAAAGTAATACTTTATGCCACAATATTCGCTAATGCGTGCGGCGGCTCTCTCGATCCTCGCGGCTTCGTCGGACCATCTCCGCAACGTCGGTCACGGCCACACGGTCGATGATGGGTTGGCTTGGGTCGATCGGAGCGAAGACGGAGGCGTCGTACTCCAGAACGGACTGCAAGGTGCCGTCCATCATCGCGAGATACATCTCGTAGAGGCCGCGGCCCCGAAGGGTATAGGCCTCTCCCGCATGGGTGAAGGTGATGTACTCTGCGCCGTCATACTGGCGCCATTTGAGCTTCTTGAGATCAGGGTAGAGGATCCCGTGGGATTGCACCCCAAACTCCTTCGGGCTGCGGAGATACGTCCCCAGCGTGAACCCCATCCGGGGAAAGCCGGGGGTTACGATATAGGCTTCGTAGTCTGCGCTGCCCTCGGCCAAACCGTCGCGCCCTCCCTGCGGTCGTTCGCCCCGGGAGCGTATCACGCGCTGCGCGATCCGCGAGATCAATCGGCCTTCTTCCTGCGGTATCATCGGTCAGGCTCCTCTTGCTCCGGTTCCGGTGGCCGATCGATCCCGGCCTCGGGTGGTCCGGTTTGTGGCGCTTCGACTTCCGGCGATGGGGTCTCGGAGGCGACCTCCTGCTCCTCGGGATCGAGTTCCCATCCGAACGCGCCCCGAATGCGTTGTGCATGCTGGTCGAAGCGGTCTCGCCACGCGTCTGCGTGCTCGCGGAAGGTTTCTTTCCATTCGCCAAACCGGTCTGCCTGTCGCTGCCACCAGAGCGCCAGGCGCGTGCGTTGCCCTTCTTCGCTAGTCGACCCCTTTGGGTCTTCTAACTCCAGGTAGGCGTCCTTGACACTTTCGTTATGGATTGCCCGGAAGGCATCATCGGCGGCCTCGGCCTCTTGGGCCTCGGCATGATCGGTCGCGTGGCTCTCGTCGAGCGCGTCACGCCGCTCCTCGATGGCCTGGCTTTCCTGGCTTTGCGCGCGACCGAGGAAACGGAGATCGGGGAACTCGTCTTCTGTCTCAGAGGTGGCGGAGACGCGGACCTCTGAGCCAATGCGTTCGAGAGATCCGTTCTGGAGCTCTGGCCATTCGTAGCGCCAACGCATGGCTGTCTCATGTCTGTTGAGCTCTCGGGAGGCGTATTTGTTGTTGGCGAACTCACCGTCCTCGACGATGCGAGGGGTGACCCTGACATGTGCATGTGGCTGGTAGAGCTTGAAGCCTGTGACATGACCGTCTCGGTTCGTGATCTCCATCACATGGACGCTCTCCACGCCCTGTGCGTCTTCACGACTGAGGAAACGGATCCCCGCCTCTGCGAGGCCACGGATCTTCTCGGCTTGGGTTTCGGAGAGGCCCATAGATGGGATTGTCCGCCCGTAATTATGGATTGCGACATCAGCCACGAAGCCTTTGTCGACGAATTCCTTCTGAACGAACTGCTGCACCAGGCTGCGCTGTTCTTCGTGACTTAGCTCATAGGCGAACCCCAGCTGGACCTCGCGCCCGAGCCGTGCTGTCGCCGACCTCTCCCTGTCCTCGACCCAGTTCCAAAGCGAGGATCGATCGTGGACGAATTCGGGTGCGTCGCTCGGTGCCATAATGAAAGTTTCGCGGACTACGTCGCTCCGGTTGGCGTAGCGGAACCACTTGTCTTTTCCGTCATCACTGTAGTTTTCGTGCTTGAGGTTCTCTCCGGCCCGGTAGGCAGCGCCTGCGACTGCACTGGCGCGTCGCCCGGATTGTGCTCCTTTGCGTGATCGGGAAACTGGTGTGGTTTTGCAGGTAATGTTCCTCATGACGACGTCAGCGTAGCATGGGAGAGTGAAGAGAGTGTTAATATGCTCGTATACACAAAGCCGCGCTTTGTACGAGCATCAGACCCCCTCCCGTCCCCTCAAGGGGGAGGCGCGTTCAGTTGCCACGCAGGCTGACGGTCCCTCTCAACCCCATCTGAAAACCCTGCCTCCGACGCGGCACAGTGGCCGCAGGGAGCCGGGTTTTCTGCCGGGGCATCAACGCCCCGTGGTCGCTCTGACGCCGCTCAGGCGTCCCCCTTCGAAGCCGGGGGAGGCTTTGATCGGTTCGATGCTGCGTCTGTTGACCAAAACAACTGGTGATCGTCAGTCAGGTATTCTCCGAGATCAGCGACTGCGCCTGCCCGTCCTGCCTTCAGCTGCGATAACATCTCTCCAGCATCGCCGATGCCGCGCCTTGTCTGTTTGGCCGCGCTCTACTTCAATTGTTCATCTTTTGTTCTTTTGCGCGTGTGTTGTCGTGTACAAACCAGTTGGCAACAATTTGTCACTAAGACGTTTCCGAAAGGGTTCGACGACCTGCTCGAAACGGAGATGTGCAATGGCAAAGTGGATTAGTATCGGGGTCCGTGCCGACCTAGACCCAACCGAAGGCAATTTTGAGAGCGAGAATTCTGCCAGTTTGCTCGGGACAATTGACAACACCATGATGTCGATTGTCTCAGCCGTTTCCAACGATGGTAACGGTGATGGCATCATATGGGAAGATGATCTCGGCGGTGGGGAAACCGTAACCGTCGATGGCGTTACGAGCGGACTCGATAGCGTTCAAACATACAACGCTACGATTACACTCGGCGATGGTTCATCATTCACTGCAATACTAGGTGTCGCACAGCTTTCAAGCGGCGAAGCTTACATTATCCCAACTAATGAAGTACACCTTGACAACTTAAAGATCCAATCCGTCGAGCTGACGAGTGTTTTTGTCGATGAATATGATGGGATGTACACAACCAGTGCTGCGCGGTCGGTAGACAACACCAGTTTCGTATGTTTCGCCGCAGGCACTCTGATCGATACCCCGGACGGCCCGCGCGCCGTTGAGGTTCTCAAACCCGGCGACCAAGTCATGACAGTGGATAACGGAGCGCAAGTTATCCGCTGGGTACGAAACAGCGCGCATTACTTAAGGGATACTGAGCCCGACGCTAAACCGGTACTGGTCAAGGCGGGGGCGCTAGGTCAATGTTTGCCGACAGAGGACTTAGTCATATCGCCGCAACACCGTATCTTGGTCGGCGCTGCCGGGCAGCTACAGGCGATTTTCAACTCTGAGGTATTCGCGCCGGCGAAATCACTGACAGGCCTGCCAGGCATCCGTTATATGAAAGGTAAGTCTCACGTAAACTGGGTTCACTTCGCCTTTGACAGGCATGAGGTTGTTACCGCCAACGGCTGTCTGTCGGAATCACTGTTGCTTGGACCGATGGTCATGAACGGTTTGAACGCAACCGACCACCATGAAGTCATGCGACTTTTCGGGCCTGCGACGTCTCTTGCCGCAGCCGTGAACGGCCCGCCTGCGCGAGAATGCCTGCAGGCCGGATATGTAAGACGTTTGATATCAGAGTACTTCCGCGAAAAGAATTCTCTTGCGTCAAAGAGAATCCGAAAGCAGAGCCGCGGTGTCGAAATGGAGAGGAACAAGGCCGAACCGTTGGACGCGGCGTAGCCTTCGAACTGGCTACTTTGGTCTGTGTTCATAACCTCGGGCAGACCGAAGCGGTAGATGGTCTCGTTCAGTGCCTCGACGCAGAAGTCGGCCTCCAGTGTGTTCGAGATGCGCTAGGCCAGCACTTTGCGGGTGTGCCAGTCCATGATCGCCATCAGATAGAGAAAGCCCCGTCGCATCGGCAGATAGGTAATACCGGCCGCCCAGACCTGGTTGGGTCGGGTCACCCACAGCCCTTTCAGCAGGTAGGGGCAGATCTTGTGCCCCTTCGCCGCCTTGCTGGTGTTGGGCTTCTGGTAGATCGGAATGAGACCGATCAGCCGCATCAACCGACGGATCCATTCCTTGTTCACCAAGTGCCCAGCGTTGCGCAAATGCTAGGTCACCTGCTGCACCCCGAACCGGCTTGCCAGCTTCGCGACCGTCTGCTCACCCTTCACCGGTTTCAGCGCCACCTTCGCCTTGAACTCCGGCGAGTGCTGCTTCCGTTTCGACATCTCTGATCTCCTTCCCGTCGAAGATCAGCAGATTGCAATTCGTAGCTCACGTCAGTGTCCGAACTTCGGGGGTAACTCAGCAGGCGCGGGCGATGGCTGGCTTGGAGCCAGCCGTGAAAGCGAAGACCAGTTAGTAACACATTCTAAGCCATAACTGGGCAAAAACCTGCCACTGAGCCACTCCATCAACAGATCTTAACACCGTGTTAATGTGTTTCCTCGACGTAATGGCTACTACTCGCTGAGGAGATCTTTTGTCATGCATTTAGCTATTGGCCTCAATCAGCAATGCGACATCCTGTTCCAGGATATTGCTTGTCACGCTAATGACCAAGTGGAGGAGCCGGCCTGCAAGTCTTACCATAAGTCGGGGCAATTGCTGACGCTACATCAGCGGACGTTGACGTCGGATGGGCTACCACGTTGCCAGGCTCAAGTGTTTGAAGAACGCGTCTGTCCAAGACGCGCAATTTCCGAGCGGGTGATCTCCGCTTACCTTCGGTCACTTGCAGGATCTGCCTCATTCCCAACGGCACAAGGCGCGTCCCGGGGATGACAAGTGCTTCCAGTTCAGTGGCTCTATCGGTTGACTGCCAAATAGTATCCTCGGCGCGAAACAGCGCAGCGTTTTTGCGGGCGGAAGAGCACATCACGGGGCACAACACGATCCGAGACTTAGTTGGAGGAACCTGATCCAACTCTTCCATCAGTCCGTAGTCGTCACACAGATTGCACAAGATACGTTCCTTCCGCGCCTTTTTTGAGCCACAAGTGTGAAGGCCATCTTAACTATCGAAATAGTTACCAAATCGTTATCAAGGTTTTCATGCTCCTCATGTACGCACAGGTGTATGATAAGCGTTGTTTTTTAGCGACTATTAAGGAAATCTTCGGCGCCGAAACGAAGTGTTGGGTGCCAATAAGTATCTGTTTTATCGAGCTTTCTTTCCGAGACTCATCGAGTCAGGACCCGCTCCTGCGTGATCGACGTTTGAAAAGAGTGGTGGCTAGCTCTTGTATCTGTCTCAGATGAACTAACCAAATTCTAAGCGCAGTGCGTTGTCTAGAAGACGTGAGCTGAGGTGCCACGTGGGCCTAAAACCTGTACGAGCTTCGTCTGGGATCAAAGAAACGCTCTGTCGGCCGAAGCTCGTGCGATGATTGTCTGTTGCCATGCGCGCCGGCATCAACATCGAAGCGGGCTCCACTACCTATATTCGCATTCCCTGCAAACATGTCTTTGCAAAGCCCTGGAAGGCGATGGATGTGCTCTGCCCCCAGAAACTTCAGACCTAGGCGGTCCAGAGAAGAGACACAGAGCAGATATGGTGGGGTGACTATGCCACGACGCGGTAAGTGTGAGAAGCATCCACTGGTTCAATCAGTGTAGCCTGCGAGGCATGCCCGAGCTTATTGAACCTGCGCAATGGGGGTTGCAGATGTTCCGTCAAGCTGTACGAAACAAAGCGTTCAGACACCTACAAAGCGAGAGGTTGAATAAAGGCTGATACGTTTTGCAGTTACAGTTTCCCCAACTTAATGGGTGATTGTTATCGCTGTTTCCGGTGATCGGCTCCGTATCCAACCATATGGCGGGCGCAGAGACGTATCATCTAAGACTGGCTCCCATGGTAAATCTACCAACCGCGGCCATGTCATCAAGAATAATAGACCATCGTCACAGCCAGCGGGGCAGGGTATACGCCGCATCCATCGCACGGGATGGCCGTCGATCTCGTCGACCTGGCCAATGCCTCCGCAAAGTTCGCAGTTATCAGTCATAGACATGCCGTACGGTCAAAATGGTTAACACTTCACTAACGACGCCATCTTGATCAGCCGCGCGCGGATTACGTCATGACCAGCAGCTCTCTTTCAGTCACACCTGCCTCAATCGCTTCTTTGTACCAGGCCGGTTGCCGACCACGTCCAGACCACGTCAGGTCGGCATTCTCGGGATGTCGATACTTCGGTGGTAGTGCTGTCTTACTGGAAGGTTTTACGCTGTCCAACAGATCAGCAAGAGTAAATCCGGCTTCTTTCGCTATCGCCTCAACCTTGGAGAGCGTTTCTTTCCGCCTACGCTCTTCAAAATTTTTGATCGTCTTCGCGACATTTTTTTCTAGAGCTCTAAGCTCTTCGAATGAAAGACTATTCAGATTGATATCTGTCATATTGCGCCTCCAGACATGTTATCGTCCCTTCATACAGTAGCGAGCGAACAAGATGTGCGCCACTGTCGAAGTCGCATGCTTAGATAATGTAGTATATAAAAATTTTTATTATGTAAATTATTATACTCTGTGGTGAGCGCTTGCACGTGATCCGGCTGCCTCTTTGCGCAAATCTAGTGAAAGAGCTATAACACAAATCAGTATCCTCCACCTGATAAGTGCGGTCGGTGCTAGGCCTGCGGCAATGAGGCCATGTAGATTTGGCTGGCAGAAGGCTCCTCTTTGACATCCCGATTCGACAGACGACTAAGTTTGTACAGAGCCTTCTATGCCTGATCAGGTTGAGCTGGGCGGCGTCAGACTTAAGCACGTTGAGATGACGTCAATGTACGCTGAACAGGGTCACCCTCACCCCACTTGCGCGACAATCTCGGTCAGAGAGTTGCGAACGGACGCTTGCATTACGTAGGGTCAAAAAACCTCTACTTTAAGTGCAAATCTTGACTATAGCGCCGAACATTAAACGAACAATCCGTAAAAAACAGCTTAATAAGCACGAGGGGAAGGTAACAGTTTTTCTTTTATAAACAGTAAATTGAGAATTATAAGACTAACCTCTTGCATCTAACATGCATGGAGCGTGGTGGAGTTGGTCGCCGATTGTAGTTAACGCCTTGTTAAGAGCCGGGCGGTACGCCCGTCAGTTGAGCAGTATGGCGAAGGCTAACCTAAGAGTGAAAAACACCGGGTTACAGAAAATGGAATTAGGTAATGGAACCGGTCCTTCAATCTGCGAGCAATGCAAGAGAAATAAACTATGGAGATGTGCTTCCTGTTTTAATAAGAAGACATATTCAAATCCGAGAAAAGGTAACCTTGTTAACTGTCAGGTTGCGGACGCTTGAAGTCGAATTGCTAAATCTAAGAAGTCTGACGAGTCAGTGCAGGCAGAGGAGAACTTTCGACAGTATACAGAAAAAGGCGACCTATGTCTTGAACGATCAAAGGCGCCACTCTGAGCAGCCTAGGGAGCTGTCTTATCGCCTACATGAGCATCAATCGAGATGGTCTTGTCTTGGCGTGCCAGAACAAGACGTTTTCCGGGGCACAGTGTGCTTTGACATAAAATCAAAAACAGAAGAGTGCTGTTCTTTAGAGAACACGATATGTGACATGGAAGAAGAGGCATTGAAAATTAGTGAAGAAGTGCTTTGTATGGATGCTGTGTCGGCGCAGTCAGCGTTGCTAAAGATTCAATTCTTAACAGAGCAACTAATAGGACGTACAGATTGGTGTTCGGAGCAGATAGGATATGAGATATTGAGATGCACGGAGGTTCTAGTTGCTATGACACCACTCTCGGCGCTTACCAGTGTAGTCGCTGCATCAGTTGTGGAGGATTGACGATTAGGTGGCCGGGTTCCGATGTTCAGATGTTGTCGAGCCGCACTTGGAACCGGTCTGGTATTTTCACTCGCTCGGGTTCCTGGGTGTGATGGACCATGATGAATAAGGCTACAAGGCTACGAAGATGTTTTCTTCAGAAGCGCCTGAGCGCGCCGCGTGGATGGTGCTCGTTAATTGAGATAAAGGCGGTTCTGGCTCACGGACGATTACGTTGATGTGCGGTAAGGCGGATCGCTGTGCGCACACGCTGAACGTGCGCAGCTAGAAGGCTGGAAGCGATGGAAGCAGGCACGTATCCGTTATTAAGGCGGGGGGCTCGGGAGATGGTCTCTAAGATCAGGGGCGCTTGGATGGAAAATAAGACAACCGGATGCCGAGTCTTAGTGGCGTTTGGTTTTAGTCTATTGGAGCGATGGAAATCGAGCTTTCGAAAAGAACTTTCCGTTAATCACTGTCTGGTAGCCTGACTGCGGCCTAGCAGTGCCTACTAAACGTATCAAATTGTCAAATCTACTGAGTTGAAAGGCCTCCCGTACACTACGGGAGGCCCGCTTGATGACGGCCGTGATTGCTTTGGCGGTATACAGTGTTGTAGGGATCGTAGCCCTCTGTGTCAGATCCACATCCACCGCCTCGGGGATGTGATTAGCAAGTATTGATAGGGTTACGGGCTCGCGATGATGTCGGTATCTTGCTATGCAGGGACTACAAAGAGTCGTTTCTTGCCATGTGCTGAGGGCCTCGACATGCAATTCGCGACGCATCATCAAAGGTGGTGAGCTTTTCTCTGTATTGTAGAGCAGCTTCAGAAGCCTAACTAGACATTACTATTTGCGGTAAACAGAGGTCTATTTCTATCATCTATGGTGATGGGGGCCGCACGGCGAACGCTTGCTTGATGGCGTCTAGAAGTACCGCTAGTTCGATGGGCTTTGACAATCGAATGTCCTCGGCCTGAGGCGATCCAGTCTGCGCAACTTGGTCTGTCATGTTTCCCGACATCACGATGGCAGGCAGAAAGGGCCGATGCTCTCGCAATGCTTGCAGCAGGGCCGGACCTTGCATCGGCCCGGGCAAGATCACGTCAGTCAGTACTAGATCGACGTGGTCGGACGCCAGGAATGAAGCTAGCGCCGCCTCTGCGTCAGCGGCTTCCATGACGTCATGTCCAGAGAAAGACAGGGCTTTGCTTAGTGACGCCCGCAGATCGGTATCGTCTTCGACTAGGAGAATTGTTTTCTTTGACATTTCCCGTTGCGCTTCGAGGTACTTTTGAGTGCTCGTAGACGCGTTCGTTGGATCGCTCACAGCAGGAAAGTAAAGATCGAACTGAGTTCCTTCCCCTTGCACGGACGCAACTTGGACGACGCCGCCTGACTGACGCATGAACCCGTCGATCATTGCTAGCCCTAACCCGGAACCCGCTCCCGGTGACTTGGTCGTAAAAAACGGCTCGAAAATACGAGGTAGCTTCTCTCTGGCGATGCCTTGACCGGTATCGATAACCGACAACACAAGATAGCGCCCGGGTGGCAGCTCCCCCGGATGGCGTTCGTCGCGGTTGTTCTCGGTCGCCACAAGCGTAGTTTTAATCTCGATCCGTCCCCCTTGCGGCATGGCATCCCGCGCGTTGAGTATAAGGTTCAACACAGCGCTCTCGACCATGCCGGGATCTACCCGGACCCGTGGCATGTTCGGGCGTAAATCCATCGCGATTTCTATGGAGGCGGGTAGCACGCGATTGGTCATGCGCCCTAAGTCTTCGATGATGTCGTTTACATTCACGATCTTGGGTTCGAGCGGTGCCTGTTGAGCAAAGCTGAGCATGCTTCGCGTTAGATCCGCGCCGCGCTTCGTAGCAGCAATGCAGTTTCTAATTAGTATTTCGCGCTCCGCCGGTTCGGTTTCGAGAACGTGAAGCTCAAGATTGCCGAGGATCACTGCTAGAAGATTGTTGAAGTCGTGCGCTACGCCGCCCGTGAGGCGCCCTAGGGCCTCTGCCTTCTGGCTTCTGAATAGCTGTTCCTGAAGTAGCCGAGCTTCGGTGATGTCTTGTCCAACGACTTCAATCATGGAACCGGTAAGCCCAGGTTCGTGTGGAAGTGGTGCATAGATCTTACGCAACGACCGGACAGAGCCGTCAGGTGTGATGTGGCGCAATTCCAACGCGCGCTTTCCTTCGATCGAGAAAGCTCCAATGAGGTCGCGAACCGCCTTGCGGTCTTCTTCTGCGATCAGAGTTTCGATAATCTGTGATGGCGGCATCGCCATGAGCACTTCGCGTTCCAGGCCATGCATATCAGCGTAAATCGCATCGCATTCCACGACGCGGTCGGCCTTCACGTCGATTACCGCGTAACCGAGACTAGCCAGTTCAGCCGAATGTGCCAACCGACCCCTCGCTTTCGCCAACTGAGCGTCTTTGCGTTCCATGTCGCGTAGAATTGCACCGCTGGGCGAGAGGAGGGCCCGCCACGAGAAGACGCGCTCATCAAGGTATGCAGAGAAACGTCTCTGAAAGATCAAAGAAAAACTAACGACGACCAAGCCGTAGGCCACGGCTGTCAGCAGCTTGCCCGATAGGCTTCCAACGGCCGCTGCAACTGTCTCTGGAGACGGTCCGAAGGCGACAATCGGAAATGCAAGGCCATCGAAACATAGTACTGCAACGAAGATCACTAAATAGGTGATCCTGATCCCCACGGCCGAGTGAATACGGGCCTTTGTCGCCTCAAACACAAACGCCATGAACGTGAGTTCCAGCACGATCATCCCGCCGCCCAAGACAATTAAAAAGCTCGATGTCTCGAACAAACCGACTGGTACGCCAAGTTGATTCACAACTCCTGGCGCGCCTAGTGTGCGTGACGCCAGAACGGAGAGGCTGAGCACGAACACGTTCACGAGGACTACAAGCTGCACAATCCGACGCAAGACGAAGATATCGCGCTCCGCCAGGACGAACAGCACCGAGGTCACCATGAACGCGCCATAGAGAAGGTTCCCCCCGCTTATCACCACTCCGTCCGCCAACGTGAGGGAATAAACACTGCCTAAAAAGCCCCCAAAAGTAAGAAGAACGGCTAAGTAACAGTACAGATAAACTGCGCGAAACGGCCTGGGTATCGCCGATAGAAGCAGCGCAAACCCCGAGAAAAGCGTGACATGTGCGAAAAACAGAACCGCCACGTGCACCACTCCCTAAGTCACTCCACCTGGCTGGAATGACTAGCACAATCCGGAACTTTTCAAGGAAGAGTTGAGAAGCTGGGCGATGCGTACCACTTCACGCCTGGTCGTTCTCGGGAAGCTAAGTGCGAAGACGGCCCACATATCCAGAGCGCTCCTCGATGACCCAGACTGCGGTGGTCGTGCATCGCGCCGTCCTGGAGAGTTGAACGTCTATTTCTCTAGCCCAGCCCCAACATGTAGATTTGATTGACGTTACCCTGAGGCTCAGAGTAAGCGTCCGGTCTGACTGCCCTGCCGGAGGTGCGTTAATGTCGGATAGTGTCCACTTAGCTAAGTGGACACTTAAGAGGCCGGGATGGCGAAGCGGCGCAAGCGCAGGAAGTGGAGCGATGACGAGAAGCGCATGATTTGCGCGCAGACTGTTGTTCCCGGTGTTTCGGTTGCACAGGTCGCGCGGCGGTACGATTTGAACGCCAACCAGATTTTCAATTGGCTGAAAGACCCGAAGTTTGCACCGGACGACCATGTCCAGGAAGGTGAAGCGGCGTTTCTGCCGGTAGAAGTGATTGCACAGCCGACCCCACCAGAACCTCTGCCGGAGCCGACCGGGTTGATCGAACTGGAACTGGCGAACGGGCACCGCCTGCGGATCAGCGGGAGCTATGATCCTGAGGCGATAGCGCGTCTGGTGCGGCATCTGACATGATACCCGTTCCCGCGAACACGAAGGTCTGGCTGGCCGCAGGCGTCACCGACATGCGCAAGGGGTATGCATCCTTGGCTGCGCAGGCAGAGAAGGTGCTGAAGCTCGATCCCTTTGTCGGGCATCTGTTTGTGTTCCGGGGCCGCCGGGGTGATCTGATCAAGATCATCTGGTGGGATGGCCAGGGCGCGTGCTTGTTCTCGAAGCGTTTGGAGCGGGGCAAGTTTGTGTGGCCAGCCACCAAGGAAGGCAAAGTGTCCCTCTCGCCTGCGCAACTGGCGATGCTTCTGGAGGGCATCGACTGGCGCACACCGGGCCGAACCTGGCGACCTTTGCGCGCGGGATAGGATTCCCTCTGTCTTTCCAGTGATGTAAGCTCACGCCATGATGGCTGAAGCGATGACATTGCCGGAAGATTATGGGGAACTCAAAGAGTTCACGACCCAGCTTTTGGCTGAGATCAAAGCCCAGGCTATGCTCATTGAGAAGCTACGGCACCAAGTCGCCGGGCAAAACGCTTGGCGCTACGGATCGACGTCTGAACAGACCAAACAGCTCATGTTGGCGCTTGAGGCGAGCGAAGTGGCTGAGGCTGCGATGACAGCCAAAATGAAGCTCCCACCGGATGAGCCTAAAGACAAACCCAAGCGCCGTCCGATCCCGGATCATATCCCGCGCAACAACATTGAGCTCTTGCCGCCCAAGGACCACTGCACATGTGGCGGGGCGTTGCGTCAGATTGGCGAGGACGTGACCGAGGAACTGGAATACGTGCCGGGGCGGTTCGTCGTGAACAAGATCACCCGCCCGCGCTTTGCTTGCAAACGCTGCGAACAGTTCACGCAAGCTGTTCTGCCATCGCGCCCAATTGAGCGTGGTCGCCCTGGGCCGGGTTTGCTGGCGCATGTGCTTGTCAGCAAATACGCGGATCACCTGCCTCTCTATCGCCAGAGCCAAATCTTCGAACGTGACGGACTTGATCTCGACCGTTCTACCCTTGCGGATTGGGTTGGAAAGACCACGACCCTCTTGGCTCCACTGGCAGATGCCATCGGCAAACATGCCCTGAAGGGCAAAGCCATCTTCACGGATGACACACCGGTCAACATGCTCGCACCTGGCACAGGCAAGACCAAGACCGGGCGTCTTTGGGTCTATGCCCGCGATGAACGTCCATGGAGCAGCGGTGTGCCTCCCGCTGCTTGGTATCAGTTCTCTGAAGACCGGCGCGGGGCGCACCCGAAGGATCATCTCAGCAAATACAAAGGCTGGATGCACGCCGATGGTTATGCCGGGTATGAGGCGCTTTATCGCGACCACGGCATCAAAGAGGTCGCCTGCATGGCCCACATCCGGCGCAAGTTCGTGGATGTTCATCGATCTCAGGGCTCAAGCATCGCCGAAGAAGCGATCCTGCGGATCAGCCAGCTCTACGCCGTTGAGAAAGAGGCGCGTGGTTCACCGCCAGATCAGCGTGTTGCCGTCCGGCAGGCCAAGGCCACACCTGTCTTCGATGACCTGCAGGATTGGCTGGGTAGGCAACTCACGATCATATCGGGCAAATCCCCGCTCGCTCAGGCGATCCGATATGCGCTGACGCGCATGCGGCGGCTCAGGCCTTACTTGGCCAATGGTATCCTGGAACTCGACAACAACACAGCCGAACGCGCCATGCGGGCTATCGCTTTGGGCCGCAAAAACTACCTCTTCGTCGGATCACCCGCCGGTGGCCGCGCCGCTGCCGTGGCGTACACACTCATAGGAACGGCAAAACTCAACGGCGTTGATCCCCAGACCTGGCTCGCTGACACCATCGCGCGCATCCCCGATTACAAGATCACCCGCGTGAACGACCTGCTGCCTTGGAGCGTCAAGCCATGAAGATGATCGGCTTCCATACTCCGGAGCTTCCCGACCCCCTTGGCCTTGATCTCGCTAAGCTTCACGGTGGCGGATCTTGTCCCTCCGAGTTCTATGGGGAAACGCATGATGGCCTTGATGTTTATGTTAGGTATCGCGGCGGAACACTACGCGTTCACGTTGCCCACGAGCCAGGAGATGATGCTCTGGACGACGGAGAGTGTATCCTGGAAGCCGAAATCGGCCCTCCATTCGACGGAACAATGTCACTCACCCAGTTTTGCACCAACTTTGGCGTGACAGTTGAAGGGGGCATTCCTGAAGAAACTGATCCCGAAGCACATCTCTACGCAAATCTGACCGGCCAAACGACATTTTGGAAAGTCCACCTGCATCGGATTACTATCGAAACGTCGCGAAAAATCGTCGACAAAGCCCGGTCAGCGTTCCCCAACGCACTTTTGGTAAAACCAATTTATGTGAAACCAGAGCCTCACGAAGGGTTGGTGTTGGACAGAGTTGAACTCACGACACCAGAGAAGCTTGATACTGCAAGCGTATATCTGATCGACGGCCCATCTCTTTTGACTGATATCGAAGTAAGCCCTGGGGAAGGTATCTTGCCAAAGTCGGGACAGTTGCAAATCTCGGCGAGCTTCTCAAGTTGGCAGTACTCCCTCGAACATCACATGGCACTCTTGCCAATGGCAGAAAAGGAGCTCGGTCAAACATTCTATGTCCCGGGAAAGCAAAAGGACCTGCCCAAAGAAATTGAGCTAATCACCGATAGCCTGAACATGAGCGCCAGCTTCACCAAAGACGATGAAACCACGCGAGGTAAGCTTGCCAGTCTAGGAGAGGCAATCTCACAGTTGATCCCCCCGACCAACTTGGAACGGATCGAGCTCGAAACAGGAAACCGCATCGACTACATCGATAGACCAATCGACCCAGTTGTGGTGGAGTGGTGCAAATCCGGCCAAAACCGGTGGATATCAATCATGCGAGAGAACCGAAACGGACCATGGATCGGGGTTCGGCCCACAAAACGCTGAGCAATCCGCGTCTTCACCGGACGCTTACG
>NZ_BPFH01000011.1 GCF_019655435.1 Jannaschia pagri | reverse complement strand
GGCGCGCTGATTACAACCACCACCGCCCCCACACGAGCCTCGACGGGCTCACCCCTTGGGAGTATCACCAACGGTCACAAGAGCACCAAACCCTGAACAGCGCTAACCTATAAGCGCGGACTCTAAGGGGAGCAGGTAAATTCTGAGGCCACAAGGCAAACCGAACTTCAAAGCACTGCACTTTTCGCCGAGCATAGATCAGCGCAGAAAGCTGACTACGCGAACGAAACTAACGATTATACCCAACTGAACCGTTCCGGTGAGATGCTTTCGCGACAGGCAGTTACTCTACCGAGAAGTAGGGGCTCGGCTTCTGTGAAACACAGGCGTGCAGATTTTTTGGAAATTGCACGTAGGTTCACCCGTCCCGTCGTGGTCACTACCTTGTTCAATAGCGGTTTTGCCTGATCCCTCAATCAATTTCCTGCGAATGACCTGCCGCCGGGTTGGCCGGAGTTCGCCAGCGGCGGCTAACTCTTGCGAGGTGGCACGGTACGAGACCAACACCTTGCAAACTGCCGTAGCATAAGCAACATTTTCACCTGGCTGGTGTGTCTTTTCAGCCTTTGACAAGCGCGTTTGTGAACTAGTAGGGGCGTCAGCATTCTTTACTCGCATCGAGATTTCTGCGTCCTGGTCGTCGATGACAGCGCGACGAGCCGGATCAAGTTAACGGCCGCGATCCAGGCGCTTGGGCATCAGGTTGTCAGTGCCGATGGGGGCGCACAGGGGCTCGAGGTGCTGCGCGCCCAAGACATCGATCTCGTCTTACTCGATATCGTCATGCCCGAGATGGACGGCTACGACGTGCTGCGCGTCATGGGCGCTGATGCGCTCTTGGCGCAAATCCCGGTTTTGGTGATCTCCTCTCTCGACGACATGAAGGAGATCGTGACAGCGATTGAGCTTGGGGCCGTCGACTTTTTACCGAAGAACGTGGACCCGCTTCTGTTAAAAGCGCGCGTGTCGGCCTGTCTGGAAAAGAAGCGCCTTCGCGACTTGGAGCTTGAGTACCTACGCGACGTGGACCTTTTGACGGACGCGGCGCGGATCGTGAATGAGACGGATTTTAATCCCGCACGCCTCCCCCTGGAAAAGGTGAACGAGCGGAGCGACCCGCTCGGGGACTTGGGTCGTGTCTTCACCCAGATGGCCGGCGAGGTGCATCGCCGAGAGATGGCCTATAGGCGCCAGATCGACCTGCTACGCGGAGGGATGCTCCTCATCCTCATGGGGGTGATCACGGGGCTTTACCCGGCGCTTTCCAAGATTTTGACGGGGACGTCGATTGACAATCCGCTAGGCATGGCGGCTTGGGTTTCGTCGATCACGATGCTCCTTGGGTTGGCGATGTGCCTTGTCCGCGGTAACATCCCCAAGCTGACGTGGAAAAAGCTGCGGTTTGCGCTGATTATTGGGCCGTTTGCCGGGGCAATCCCGCAACTGGCGTTGTTTGCCTCTTCCGAACACATCTCAGGCATCGAGCTCTCGATCATCCTCGCGATGGAGTCGATGATTGTCTTTTTGTTCACTACAGCGCTTCGTTTGGAAAAACCCACGATCCTTAGGTTTCTGGGGTTGGGGCTGGGCCTTGTCGCCGTGGCGCTTGTGCTGCGCCCGGTGGGGGATCAGGCGGCCGTCTGGGCGCCGATCTGGCTGATGGTCGCTTTGCTGGTGCCGATCAGCGCTGGCGTCGAGGGAATACTCATGGTTGCCGTGCCATCCGAGGAAACCGATCCGTGGGAGTTGGTGTTCCTCACCATGCTGGGTTCATCCGGCTTCGCCTGGATCGCCGCCGTGGGCATGGGCGCGACGCTTGGCGTTTCGGCCATGGATCAGACGACGATGACCGTTATTGTTCTGTTCGCCGCGTTGTCGGCGGGCGCGACATGGCTCCTGGCGGTGGCGGTGCGCAAGACAGGCGCGGTCTTTGCAAGTCAGTCGGGGTATGTGGCGACGATTATGGGCGTGATTTGGAGCATCCTGTTGTTGTCCGAGACCGGGTCCATGTGGATTTGGGCGGCGCTCGTTTGCATGATCGGCGGGATGATCCTGGTGCGGCCCAAGGAGAGCGACGAGATCGTGAAACCCGAACAGGTCAAGCGCGACGTGCCCGCAGGGATCGTCAAACCCGGCTAAGGACCTCGCCGAGGCTTTCGGGCGTAAACGGTTTGGACAGGTGGGCGATGGCACCCAAAGCCAAAACACGCGCCAATTCATCGGGGTCGTCGGTGGACGAGACGATGATCACTGGGATCGCGTCGGTCGCCGCGTCGGATCTGAGCGCTTCCAGCACAGCGCTCCCGTCCATTTCGGGCATCACAAGGTCGAGCATGACGAGGTCATAGGCGGCGCTCTGCACCGCCTCCAGGGCCTCGGCACCACTGGCGCACCCTGTCACCTCAAACCCCCGGGACTTGAGCGCGAGGGTTAGCTTCATCCGGTCGGTCAGGGCATCATCAACCACTAGGATGCGTGTAAGGGCCATGGTTATGTCGCTTTCTCGGTGGGCATTTGATGGGCGTTCAGCGCGTCGACCGCGGCTTCAAACTCAGCTTCTAAAACGGGGAGGGTCGTCGCCAAGGTCGTGAGGCTGCCGCGCTGTGCATCCGCTTCGATGGACTTGCAAAGCTGCGCGAGGCGGAGCGCGCCAAAGTCATTGGCGCTCGACTTCAGCGTATGGGCCGCGCGGCGCACCATCTTGGCGTCGCCGGCGGTATCCCCTGCTTTGATCTGGGCGAGGAGTTTTGGGGCTTCATCAAGGAAACTTTGCTTCAGCATGGCGAATGCCTCAGCGTCACCGCCAATGATCTCCATAAGGTTGGTGATTGCCGAAGGGTCGAACTGCGCGGCGGTGTCATCGGGGGTCTGTTCAAGCATCGGGCGCGTCTGGTCTGGGGGGCCACCCGCAAAGCAGGCTTTGATGGCGGTTTGCAGGGCGGGGATTGAGATGGGTTTGCTGACATACTCATCCATGCCAGAGGCGAGATAACGCTCTCGGTCCCCTTGGATGGCGTTGGCGGTCATCGCTATGATCTTGGGGCCGCCCTCGGCATAGGCGTTGCGGATGTTGGCGGTCGCTTCGAGACCGTCCATCTCGGGCATCTCGATATCCATCAGCACGAGGTCGTAGGGCGCGCGCTCGAGGGTTTGGAGGACCTCGAGACCATTGTTGGCGATATCAGCGCGATAGCCCATCCGCTCCAGGATCAAAACGCCAAGCTTGATGTTCGTGGGATGATCATCGGCCAAAAGAACACGCAAGGGGAGCGTGTCGGCCAGCGTCTCTTGCATCGGCGTCACGGGCATAGGGGTGGTAATGTCGTGGGCGACTTGGGCCTGGCGGTTGGTGAGGGCAGACAGGATAGCGTCCAGCAGGGCTGAGGGTTTCAGCGGCTTGGGGACAACGGCGTTGAAGAGGTCAAGATCAACGCCCGATGCCTTGCTGGGGGATGTCCCGCCGAGCGAGCTGCAGAGGATAATGGGGAGCGTCGCGCCACCGGGCCGCGCATGAATCCATTCGGCGAGCATCGCACCGTCGATGTCGGGCATGCTCATATCGGTGATCACGAGGTCGAAGTCTGACGGGGTCGCCAGTAGCGCCTGCGCCTCCGCGGGGGAGGCCGTGACGGTGGGGACCATGCCCCAGGCCTCGGTCTGACGCGCGATGATTTTGAGGTTGGTGGCGTTGTCGTCGACGATGAGGACGCGCTTGCCCGCGCAATCCGCCATCTCAAGCGTCCGGTCGGTGCGCGGGGGCGCCTCGGCTATGGGCAGCGTGAGGCGGAAGTGGAAAGTTGTGCCGACGCCCACCTCGCTTTCCACCTCAATCTCAGACCCCATGAGCCGCATGAGGCGTTGTGAGATCACCAGGCCAAGCCCCGTGCCGCCATAGCGGCGCGTGGTCGACGCATCAATCTGGCTGAAAGAGTGGAAAAGTCGGTCCATCCGATCCTGCGGAATGCCGATCCCGGTGTCCCGCACGGCGACGCGCATGGTGCTTAACGTGCTCGACGCTTGCGTTGTCGGGTCCGGTGCAATCGTCACAACGACTTCGCCGGTTTCCGTGAACTTCACTGCGTTGTTGACGAGGTTCAGGAGGACTTGCCGAAAACGCGTGGCGTCGCCGACCAGAAACTCCTCGGTGCCCGGTTCAATGGCATAGGCCAATTCGATCTTCTTCTTTGCGGCAGCGTACGCCACAAGGTCGAGCGCTTCTTCGACACAGGTGCGCAGATCGAACGGGTGATGCTCGAGCTCGATCTTACCGGACTCGACCCGCGTGAAGTCTAGGATGTCGTTGATGATCGTCAGAAGGCTGTCGGCTGACGTATTGATCGTCTCGCAATAGTCGCGCTGCTCAGATGACAGATCGGTGTCGAGGAGGAGGTTCGTCATCCCGATAACCCCGTTCATTGGGGTTCGGATTTCATGGCTCATCGTCGCAAGGAATGTCGACTTGGCCTCACTCGCGGCCTGCGCCTTGTCGGACGCATTCCGTAGCTCGGTGATGTCGCTATAGATCGCGACGGTCCCGCCATCCTCGGTTTTGAACTCGCTGAACTTGATCCAGCGGCCATCGGAATATTGCTGGACGTGGTCGCCCTTTGGGTCGCGGTAGGCAGCCAGCCGCTCGACGATCCACGCCTCTTCCCGCCCGACGGCGTCACGGACCAAGCCATGTGCAACAGTCCGACGGATGATGTCGTCAAAGCGGTCACCCGGTTTGACCTGATCCTTTAGATCGGGCCCAAGCATTTCGAGATAGGTCTTGTTGCAGAGGACCAGCTTGTCATTGGCGTCATAGAGGACAAATCCTTCTGAGATCGTCTCAATCGCGTCGGTCATCAGGCGACGCGTCTCCGAAATCTCGCGCAGGTTCGTCTCTTCCACCTCAATGGCGGTGTCGCGAAAGACAGTAAGCGCCGCGGCCATCTTCGCGATCTCATCGTTTCCGTCTGCTTCGGGCAGTGGCGCGCGAAGGTTTCCGCCAGCGATGGCCAACATGCTTGCGCTAAGCGCCGTAATTCTGGCCACAAGGTTGCCGCTGACATACCGCCAGATCACCAGTGCCGCACTCGCAAGGCTCAGGACCGTGACGCCGATGATCACCCAAGCACCAACCGTCTGGGCGGAGCGGCCATCACGGCTGCTGGTGGCGATTTCTTGTTCGGTTTGCATGACCAAGGTGTCGACGATCTCAGTCAGCTCCGCCGAAAGCTCCGCGTTTTGCAGGACGAGGTCCTGGCCAATCTGATCGAGTTGCAGTTCCCTCTCCCGGATCCGCGGGATTGAGTTCAGCCCCGTCGCCAAGCCAGCCAAGGTCTCGATATGCGGGGCCAGGCGCTCTTGCGTCGCTTCGTTGATCTGGGTCACCAGACGCTCGAAGTTTTGTTGCGACCGCCGGAGGGGGAAGGCCAAGGCGCTGATCTCAGAGGGCGATGTGGCCAGCGCTGCGCGCACCAGCATGTCGTTGATAGCCGCCGCCTCGAACCGGGCGGTCTGTTGGGGCAGCGTGCTCGACACCAGTTCTTTGAGCTCCGCCAGTGTCTCATTCAACTCCGCAACGCTCGCACTCGGTTCGGCAGCTTGACGTTGAAGCTGAGCAAAGCGGGCGTCGAGGATCATCACACCAGGCGAAAGGGCGCCCTGGATCGCGCTGTCGGTGAGGGCCAGCGTTTCGACCAACTGGTCCTTGATGGAGTTCACCTCAAGCCGTTCCCCGACCGTGACATTCAATTGACGGATATTACCACCAAGCCGCATGATCGCGGGCTCCAACCGCCGCGCCTCAGTGGCCGACAGGTTGCCGTTGCGCAGGACGGCGAGTTGGTCGTTCAGCTCTTCAATCTCGGCAAAGATCCGGGTTGAGATCTCCTCCCGCTCCACCTCGTTGGGCACGGACAAAAGCGTGGGAGCGGTGGCCACGATACGCTCGGCTTGCCGCGACATCTCGATGGTGCCCAGGGCGGCGGGTACGTTTTGCGACGTAATCCTGTCGAGGACGGAACCCACGGTCGAGAAAGAAAAGAGCGCCGCAGCCGCGATGAAAACGCCCAGGCTGCTGATGCCGAAGAACGCGAGAAGGAGCCGCCCTCGAACCCCTGCGGCCCCAAACATCAGCTCAGAAGTAGATCGAGAAGGGGAAGTATTTGGCGTTGATCGTCTGATACGTCCCGTTTTCAATAATCGCGATCAACGCCTCGTTCAGTTGATCGAGCAGGGCATCGTTGCCCTTATCGACGGCGATGCTGATTCGGTCATTGATATCGATGAACTCACCGATGAACTCATGGCCCTGCCCCTCAGCGGTTTGCAACCACGCATAGCTCGGAAGGTTGTCCCCGATCACGAGGTCAATGTCACCGGCCACAAGCGCCGCCAAAGCCTCGTCCTGGGTATCGTAAAGGCGCGCCTCAACCACCCCGCTATAGGTCGCCTCGAGATACTCGGAACTCACAGTGCTGCGCAAGGCGCCCACGGTCTTTCCAGCGAGGCCCTCAGGCGTGATCTCGATCCCGCTGCCGCTTTTGCCAACGAATGTGAGCATGTTGGAGTAGTAGGGGAGCGTGAAAGACACTTTCTCCTCCCGTTCCGGCGTGATCGACATGGACGCGACGATCGCGTCATAGGCTCCCTCGTTCAGACCGTCGATCAGGAGGTCCCAGTCGTTCTGGACGATCTCACAGGTGACTTGCAGCTCGCCACAAAGCGCGTTGGCGATATCTACGTCGAACCCAGCCAGATCGCCGTTGTTGTCATAAAAGCTGAACGGCGCATAGAACCCTTCCGTCGCGACACGCAAGGTCTCTTGTGCATGTGCACTGACCCCGGCAAAACACACCGCCGCCACCGCAAGTATCGTTCTCATCCGATTCTATCCTCGCCTTCGCGACACACCTGGAACAATGGCCGCATCGCACCCCAAGACCACACCGCAACAGGTCTAGCGACCCCACTTTGGGAGCGCGTCCGCATTCGCGTATCCAGGAGAAGTTTCCCCCGCACCCTTTCGTAAAACGGTATTTCTGCCGCCAAGCAGTGTCAAATTGTTGTTTCTATCCGCCGCAAGTTGACGGTCGGTGTCGGCAACATCAGCTGGCTTCTCACATGAAAAGCTTACGCCACCCCTCAGTTTAGCTAAATCTGTGCCTTTCACTCACGCAGTGTGTGGCTTTCGTTTCCAATCCCACAGAGCAAACCTTTTAGTTCGGCAACAGATGCGGAATTCAGCTTACTACTTAGCGTCCTTATTCCCCGCAATCGCGCTATCACAGCGAAGGTCTGGTCTGGCGGGCCGCAGCGCGGCATCGTCGAGCGGAGGCCTAGGTCCGGTTTGGGCCGAACCTGAGTGAGGCGGGTCAGAAAAATGTCGGCAATACTGACATAACGCATAATCAACATTATGTTAATATCGTGACTTTCATAGACGCTTACCCATTGCCGTGGCCGCCGCCGTCATCTTCTGTCTATGACCATCAATCAGCCGAGACTCTAGAAACTTCCAACGGACATATCCGCAGCAGCCACAGGCGTCTCAGGTCAAGAAGTGACCCGACCGTTTCAAAGAATGAAATCGGATTGAGCCACGGTGCCGACCACATAGATCTGAGCGTCCGTCACCGCATCGCCATTCACGTCGAGGCTCGCAATCGTCACGGCAACGCCCGCCTTTGTCGTTTCCACCAGCGCCATCTCAGCAGCCGCCCCTGAGAAGGTCGTGACAACAGAAAAGGCCTGATCACCTCCAGCGCTGAGATCAGCGTCGATATTAGAGACGTCTATCTTGTCGCCGTCCGCCCGGGAAAAATCGCGAACCTCGTCTCGACCGAACTGCCCGATCCCCATTTCCGAAATTGCGGCGAAATGAAATACATCCGCGCCACTGCCCCCGAAATAGAGGTCGCGCCCGGACCCGCCATCCAGAAAATCTGTTCCCGACCCGCCCAGCAACCTGTCGTTATTGGCACCGCCCAAAAGGCTGTCGTTATTACCCCCGCCGATCAAGACGTCGTTGCCTGCAAGCCCGAAGAGAGTGTCATTCCCAAGGGACCCCTCAAGCCGATTGCCGTGGATCTCGGTTCCGGTAATCTCGTCGTCAAAGCCCGAGCCGAAAGCGTGTTCCACCCGAACAAGCGTATCGGTGCCGCCGCCACCCGTCGCCGTCCCAGCGTCCAGGTTGACGACGACCCCGGCGTCGAGCCCCACGTAAAGTACGGTGTCGAAATTGCTGCCGCCGTCGATCATGTCATCGCCAAGACCTCCGTCCAAACGATCGGCAAACGTGCCGCCAGAGAGACTATCGACGCCATCACCGCCTTCGAGGCGATCCTCGCCTGCCCCACCGATCAGCGTGTCATCGCCGTCATTGCCGCGCAGGGTGTCGTTTTCAACCAGCCCGTCTAGCTCGTCATTGCCGTCGCCGCCTTCAACCAAGTTGGCCGCGTCATCGCCCCGGATCACGTCATCAAATGCCGAGCCGCGTAGATTTTGGATATTGAGCAACGTGTCACCCAAGGCGTCGCCGCCGCTGAAGAACCCCTGTCCTAGATTGATCACCACACGCGCATCCGAATGCGCATAGGACGCGAGGTTAGTGCCGCCCTGTCCATCGATCACATCGGCACCGGCGCCGCCTTCGATCTCGTTGTTGGTGCCGTCGCCGCGCAGCACGTCGCCAAAGGCAGACCCGCGCAGGTTCTCGATGGACGTCAGCGTGTCGCCCGCCGCATGCCCACCGGCTTCGAAATTCGCGCCGAGATTGATCACGACGCGTGCATCCGAATGCTCATAAGACGCGGTGTCGGACCCGCCTTGCCCGTCAATCACATCGGCACTAGCGCCACCTTCGATCACGTTGGCCGTGTTGTCGCCGCGCAGGACGTCATCGAGCGCAGAGCCGCGCAGGTTCTCGATAGACGTAAGTGTATCCCCCGTGGCATGCCCACCAGACACAAACCCGGCTGCGAGATTGACCAAGACACGCGCATCCGAATGCTCATAAGACGCGGTGTCGGACCCGTCCTGTCCGTCAATCACATCGCCATCGGCACCCCCTTCGATCACGTTGGCCGCATCGTCACCCCGCAGGATGTCACTGAATGCAGAGCCGCGCAGATTTTCGATAGAAATGAGGGTATCGCCTGCCGCGTCGCCACCGGCTTCGAAATTGGCCTCTAGGTTGATGACAACGCGCGCGCCGGACCTTTCGTAGGATGCGGTGTCCGACCCGTCCTCACCGTCGAGCGTATCGCCTCCGGCACCGCCCTCAAGCGTGTCGTCGCCACCTCCACCACGGATGACATTGGCGAAGTGGCCCACCGCAGAAAGCTCATTATCTCCGTCATCGCCCTGGATCCCGGCTGCACCAGCCACGCGAACGTTTTCTATATTTGTAACGATATCCCTATTCGACCCGTTGAACAGGATACGCTCCGCGCCCAGGTCGACCACTTGGGACGACGTCGGATCAATGCTGCCCGAGGATGAAAAGAAAAACAGGTCTGTTCCAGCGCCGCCATCAAACGTCCCGATAACCCCGGCTTGCGTGAAACTCTGCTTTTCGAGCACGTCGTCATCGTCCCCACCGCGGAGCCTATCGGCCGCGTCCGGCTCTTCTCCTGACCGGAGCGTGTCGTTGCCCGCACCGCCGTCGAGGCTGTCAGCCCCGGCGCCGCCATCGAGACTGTCATTTCCGTCGCCGCCATCGATGACTTCGACATTGGCACCGCCGGTTATGGTGTCATTTCCGCCTTTGCCGAGAAACGTGAAGGTGACGCCAATATCGCTGGCGACGCCGGTGATCAGATCGTTGCCCGCCGCCGAGTCGATGTTTTCCACCCTCAGAAGCGTGCGGTTTGGAAAATCCCTGACGCCCCAGATGGCAGCCTCAAGGTCGAATTGGAGATTTATGACATAGGTATCTTCGATATTTAGCGTATCGTCCCCGATACCGCCATCAATACTATCGAAGCCCTCACTCGTTGCGTTGAAAAATAGGTCGTTGCCATCCCCACCGTTCAGGCTGTCAAAACCGAAGCCACCCTTGATTGTATCATTACCACCCTCGCCCGATATTTCGTTGCTACCATCGTCGCCGATAAATTCCTCATTGGCGCTACTGCCACGGACGTTTTCGAAATTGGTGACGGCCTCGGTGTTGGTGCTAAACCGGACCTCCTCGTTTAGAAGGTCATAGATCGTGCCATTGGCCATGCCTGACCCAAAAAGCCAGTCAATATCATCGCCGCCATCGCGGGATTCATTGGCTGAAACCGCTGAAATCCCAATGCTGTCATTCCCGGCGCCACCAAAAACCTGATTAGGTCCGGATCCATCCGTGATCGTATCATTGCCATCATGGCCAAACACCCTGTCACTACTGGCCGAGAAGGTGTCGTCGCCAAGGGTGCCGATCTGAAAGTCATTGGGGGCGTACACCGGCGCATTGACGTTGTCGCGCACATCGAAGATTTCCGCCTCAATGTCGGCCGTGGTCTTGAACGTGGTGATGAAGCGTCCGTCGGCCAGGCCAATCCCGCCCATCTGGGTTTCACCGCCGGGCGCGCGCGTTACCGTCGCGCCAACCGAGACACCTGCGGCATTAAAGCGTTGCATGGCAAAGGTGCCGTCCTCATCGTCGTCATAGGCCACGACAAAGCCGCCATCGGCCAACGCGATCAGGTGCGGTTCGTTATTGTTGTCGGTCGTGCCGTCGCTGTCGACCAGGGTGACAGCGCCCTGCGCCACGCCGTCATTGTCATACCGTTGGAACTTGATGTCGGTGTCGTTGCTGTCGACGTTCTGCCAAGCGATGACAAATCCGCCCCCGGTCAACCCGATGACGGATGCATCCACATCACTTTCGCCGTTCGATGCAGTGTCCGTCACAAACGCCGCACCGCTGCCCCCTATGCCCGTGGTCCCATCGAGTATTCTAAAGACAAGGGCATCGTCCGCACGGACGCTGTCCCGGTCTTCGTGCACCACGACATAATTGCCATTCGACAGCGCCGCGATATCGGTGATGTCCGAGGAGGCGGATCCGGCAAGGGCCGTGACAGGCGACCCAACCGTGGCATCCGCAGCCACGCGCACGGCTTGCACCTCCGTGTCCGACCCGTCGGCGGCAGAGTCATCGGTGAATTGATAGGCCACCACATAGCTTCCATCGCTCTGGGACGCCACCGACGGCTTAGAAACGACGTCGCCCGCCGTCGGCGTGAATGCGATGGTCAAGCTGTCGCGTGTTCCGATGGTGCCGTCGGCGTTGGTCGTCCATTCCGAGGCGCGAATTCTGTTGCTCGTGGGCGAGCCGTCATCGTCAGTATAGACGACGACGAAACGGCCATCTTCCAGCGCTGCGGCATCGAACTCGCGTTCGTCATCCGAATCGAAGCCGTTGGCGATGAACTCGTTGCCGATCTCATTGCCCAGCGGGTCATAGATCTGGCCGATGATGTCAAAACCGTTGCCAGTGCCGCCGACCGCGTCGGAGTTGTCTGCCCAAAACACAACGATGTTGCCGGTGGTCAGCTGGATGACAACAGGCTCTTCTTGGAGAGACCCCCCAGGACCAAACGTGGTGTTGTTGACGGTAAACTGGCCGAGCCAGGACTCAGGTGTCAAAGGCATGAAACACTCCAAACAAAATCGCGTCGCGAGACGAGCAGCGGTGCCTGAACCGGACTGCACGGGGACCGTACATGTTAATCTCTTGTTTACCTACGTTTTTCGCGAGACGTCTTGCCGTCGGCGATCCCGGCGATCTCTCGGAAAAGCGCGTCAGCTTGCCGGGGAGGGCGTCACGTCATTGGCTGACCCATTCCCTCCCAGAGAAATGACGTCGACCGTCAGACTTGTCTGCTGGTGACCTGCCTCCCGTGAAATCTCTCAACGTGGTGTAGATTTTGCCCTGGCTGCTGTGCTCCCCGACCGCGAAGCGACTAGGCCTGGAGTTTCTTGTTTCCTTGCTCTGAGCCTTTTCTCTGTACCGCCTTGGCCAAGAGTTTTCGGCCTCTGATCACGACGGCGGGCTGGCTGATCCATCGGGATTATGGATGTCCGCCGGAACCTTGTAGCCGATGGCGCTGTGCGGCTGAACTTCGTTGTGGTCTTTGCGCCATACATCCAGCTTGTCGCGAGCGTCGGCAAGGCTCATGAACCAGTGCGCGTTCAGGCATTCGGCATGGAGCTTCGCATTGGAGGTGAGGCGGGACATGAGGCCGGTGTCCGTCGGTTTGCTGGACATGTCCCAGATTTGTGCCGCTCCGTTGACTTCGTTTTGTGTCACAAAGGACAGCACCGATAGCATCACGACCAACCGAGAAATTCCGCGCCGAAACAGTTCAGATGGCTTTGACCAGCAGGCTGTTACGTAAGCAGGTAGCGGCGGATTTTGGGATCGGCTTCACGACGCTGAATCGCAAGAGACAACAGAACCGGCGCAATTCTGAGAAACCAACCGTCCAGTCCGATTATTTGGAACGCGAGATCGGGGAGCTGCGAAAAGAGAAGCGCCTACTCCGGGAGGAAGGGGCATGCCAAAATCGGTCGTTATCGCCGATGACAGAAACGTATGAGTTTTGACCACTTGGCCTAAGCTTTAAGGTTGCTCAGCCCATACCTTGTAGTCGAACAATGCCCCGTCTTCTCTGGCATACTGGACCTGTCTGCGAACATAGGCGGCAGAACGGGCAGGGTCTAAGTGATGCATCCAATGCTCATCATCACCGGGAAAAGGTTGAGGCGAAACTTCGTAGCCATGATTGGGGGACACCGTGCCGCCCTCCGCTCGAAACACTTCCATCCTAGAGACACCAAAACCCCGTGCCGCGAGGTATTCATTGAACTCGAGCAGTTCTGCTTCGGAAAGTGTATCGGTGCCTCGACCAGTTTGTGCTTGGGCAAGGAGCTCTTCAAATCGCTTGTTCATGTTCACTCCAAAGGCCGGATAATCTCGCCAGGATCGTTTTCTTGGTGGCTCAGCGGCAAATTTCGATTGCTTGTCGCCCTGACGTTTCCATCCGCGTCCAGTTTAACCCAGTGACCATCTGAGCCCGTCAATAGTCTAACATCCTGTCCTTTGAGGAGACCACGACCTTCGATAAAGCCGCTCAAGTCGGGACGAGGGTTAGCGATGATTTCATCAATCTGCTCGACCGTATGACCTTTGCCGGTGATATATTCTTGCCCATCCCCCTTCGCGCCATGGGGAAGAATGCTGTTCCCGTCAGGTGTCGTTGTGGTCCCTGGTCGCGCCTCAACGATACTCGGCCCCGTCCCTTCTGGGATCGGGGTTGAAATGATGTTGCCCGTTGGATCATCCGGAATGGGGGAGCCGGTGTTGTTTGGCAGGCCCAGCTCTTCGATGGGATAGGTTTCAAGCCATTGCTCGATCCGTTCTGGTGTAAAGCCAGGTAGTTCACCCAAACGGCGCTCATCCTCTGTCAGTTCTGGGAGGACCTCGATCCAGCCTTGTGCCAGTTCGCCTTCCCGAAGCTGTAAATCACCGCGTGCGAATGCTTCACCAGCGGCTCCAATGAAATCTTGCAAAGCCCGCTGTTTCGCGGGATCGCCGCCAATGCCGGTGTCCAGAATGGTGCCGGGGTTCAGCAATTCGTAAAGCGCTGCTGCCTCAGCGCCGATACGCGCAAACTCAGAGTTCTTGGGTAGAATGGGGTATCCGCCGCTACTGATCCCTTCCTGCACGAGGGCATAGGCTGTTGCGGCCAGGCGACCCTCGACAGTTGTGACATCCACCCCAAGCCGCGCGCCTGCCTCATCTACGCGCCGATCACGCATAGCGTCCGTCCAATCTTGCAGCGCATCAGACGCGAGAAGCGCCGCGCCAACGCCAGTCAGAGCGCGCAAGCCACGTATCGCGTCAGTTGGATCGAGAGCAGGGAAACCATCTGCCGTGGGTGCAAAATCCGCCAGAACAACATTGCTTTGTGCGCCAGGTAAAACAGGTTCAGCATAGCAACGGCAATTGTGTGCCTCGCCAGGATGGCCGCCTTGCGGCGGATCATCCCAACGGAAAACGCGATCATCATAAGTAGCATGGCTGTCACGAACTTTGGCATCGTCCCGCGAGCGCCAGATGTATTGCACAATCCCAAGGTCTTCCTGCCGCAGTTGGTTTACCAACCCTGCGAAGGCGCGCAAAAGACGTTCTTCCATAGCCGTTCGAAGGGGCCGCAATCGCTGTTGGTGATTTTGGTATTGGCTGAAAATGCTCTCAAGGCGGACGTCCCATGCATCAAGCGCCTCAGTCTTTGCATCCGACACATCTCGTAGATCGGCTTCGGTGACAGTTGGGACAGTGTCCGGCGGCGTCAGCGCGTTCAGGAGCATCCGAGTGTTTTCGGAAATCACCTGATCGAGGCGGTCGCTGAAATCGGCCTTCAGGGCGGAATAGTTTGGAAACGTCGATTTGAGTGACAATCCCAAACGACGACCAACGATGCGGCCATTGCGCCTTGCAAGAACATACTGGGCTTCACCGCCGTGTCTGAGGAAGTCACTGAAACTGTGTTGCATGGATCCCCCAACATCGAAGCGAACCCGTTTGTCTGCGCGAGCAGTTAATTGTGCGTTAACAACCCGGACGTTGCTGTTAGTGAAAGTCCAGAGGTCTGGTGATGAATGGGATCGACAAAAACCCCCTGTCAGAACCTATGCGTCAAAAACGGTCGTTTGTGCAACGGCGCCCAGTCCCACCATAACTCCGGTGTATAATTATGTTGCAAAATATGTTGATTGAGCAACATATTTATGCAACACTACTTGCATGAATTTAGGATATGCACGTGTCAGCACTGACGATCAGGCGACAGCCGCGCAGCTCGATGCCTTGAGTGCGGCGGGGTGCGGGCGCGTCTTCGAGGAGCGCGCTTCAGGTGGCCGTTGGGATCGGCCGGAGTTGCACCGGATGCTCGACCAGCTCCGCGAGGGGGACGTGGTCGTCGTTTGGAAGCTGGACCGTCTCTCGCGGTCTTTGAAAGACCTCCTGGACATCATGGCGAAGATCGACGCCGCTAAGGCGGGGTTTCGCTCTCTCACTGAAGCCATCGACACGACCACCCCTGCCGGGCGCATGATGATGCAGATGGTCGGGGTCTTCGCCGAGTTCGAACGGGAGATGATCCGCGAGCGGACGCGCGCGGGGTTGGAACGGGCGCGTAAGAAGGGCCGTCATCCGGGTCGCAAGCCCAAGCTCTCCGAAGAGCAGCGCCAGGAGATCCGCGAGTTGGTCGCGTCTGGGCGACGTTCCGAAGCAGAAGCCGCCCGTCTCTTCGGGGTTCATCGCTCGACGATCAGCCGTCTGCTTCGGGAGGGCGTCCCCAATGCATCAACTTGAACTCTTCCCACAAGACATCCGCATCGAGAGGGTCGATCCCGACCAAAACATGCACCGCTTCTACCGGCTGCACATCCAGCCAAACCTTTTCGGCGGGGCGAACCTGTTCCGGGAATGGGGGCGGATCGGCACGGCTGGCCATCTAATGGCTGAGCAGTTCGACGATGACGGGCAAGCTGCCGATGCGTTGGTCGCATTTCTGCGAGTGAAAACGCGGCGCGGCTACCGCCCTTAAGCGGGTAGTCCCCCCGTGGTGGTCTCATCCTGATGTATAAAGCGCTGGGCGAGAGGTAGGATCCCTCCCCCTACACGGCCCGGGCCGAGCCTGCGTCCGAACGTAGTGTCCTCAATACTGCTATAGACCTAGTGACGTCGATCCCCGCGGGTGCGGGGGAGCCCCGGGGAATTACTTCCCTGTGCCGTCGTCGTGGGGTCGATCCCCGCGGGTGCGGGGGAGCCTCTTCAGCTCAACTCTCTGAGAAATATATAAATGTCAAAAAGCGGAGTTGTATTTTACGGTGTCTACTTCCGTTTTACGAGTAGAATGCCGTCAGCGTCTACGATCTCCTTAGGCGGTTCGCCCAACATCTCCATCGCCAAGGCGCCCGTGGCCGACGGATCACGCCAGACCATCACGATGGCGCCGCGGCCAAGCACGTCGTACCACCCCGACAGCACAGTCCAGATACGTGTCCGGACACCTGCCGATAAATCTGGCGCAACGTAGATACCGGGCGCGACCTCCAGCATGATCGAGGTGAGAAAGCCCCGATAGCGGGCTTCAACGTCTCGGGTGACGACCATTGTCATCGGCATGGATTGTCCCGCTCAAATGCGTAATCGGTACTCACGGGCCCTCTTCAATCAAGACTTTGATACGCTCGATCATGGCCGGAATGACGCTCTCTTTGGCAAGCGTTTCCCCAGTCAGGCGGCGCGCGATGCGCTCGATGGGCATATCGGGGCGTTCAGCGGCACGTCTTGCGGCTCGGAAGGCGCAGGGCAGCGTCACGGTTTCGCGCCAGAGATCTGCGATATCGAGCACGAAGGATTGCCCCGGATCCTCGTGAATAAAACCTAACTGGGGCACGGTCGCCGTGGCGCTGACGGCGATGGCAGCTGCGGCTTCGACAGCGGAGGCAGCATGGTTGAGTGCCTGGTTGGCCAAGTCGGCAGCCTGCGGATTCGCGCGATCATAGCGACGTCCCTTCCAGGACACGCTGAACCGCTCCGCCATCAGCTTGTAGCTTTCCTTGACGCGGGCCCCTTTGATGCCACGCAAAACATCAAGGGTCCGGTGTGGAAGGACCTCGCCCAAGCGCATTGCATACATGCGGCGGGCGACCATAATTCGCATGTCCTCATCCGCCCATATCCGGGCCTGGAGCCGGGCAAGTCCGGACCGATCCGGGATAAGCGGTGGCGCGGTATAAAGGCGCACGCCGTCCTCGCCCACGGCCGCCAACGCCGTGCGCGCATGGGCCAGCAGGCGAAGCGCATCGTGGCTCACGGTCGAACCTGGACCCAACAAAATCATAGAAACCCCCTGAAGCGGGATGGCATGATCCCCAGACGTCAAAGCGTCGGCACCCATTTCGGACCCGCGTAGAAAGGCGAGCGTGCCGTCGCGGGCGGTCAGCTGGCCACGGGCGAGGTAAAGGAGCCCTGCCCGGTCCCCATGCGGGACCTTGGCGCTGTCGAGACCAAGGCGTCCCTTCAGCACGCGCCTCCCCCCTTCGGGACTGGATTGCCCGGAGGGCGCAGCAGGAGCATGCCGTAGCCGTAAGCTTTGTGCCGGCCAATACCGCGGCGCAGACGGTCAAAGAAAGCTTCGGGATCACGCACGACGAGGGTGCCATGCAGGATCGCGTCCGGCCCCTCGGCACCGTGCCCATTCCCGCGCGCGGCGAGGCTGCGGCGAAATGCGGCCAGGCGAACGTCCTCGATCTCAGCAGCGGTGTGCAAATGATCAGCAAGCCAAGCGGCATAGACAGTTTCGCGGCTGCGCCCCGCCTGAGCCGATGCGGTCCGGTCCGGGTCGCGCAAAATCGCTCCAAGATAAGCATCAACCTCAGAGCCTGCTTTGAACCTGGATTGGGGCTTCCCATGGGGAGCCGGCGGTCCTTCAATGGCAGAGGCAAGCCTGACAACAGGACGCACGCGGACATCGAAGCCAAGACGACGCTCCGCTACCGCAACCTCAGGCATCGGTTTGGTCTTGAGATGCGATAGCGGCAACGCCGCCTCTGCCGCCTCAGACAAAGCGACCGGCGCAGCCGTGTCACGCAGCGTATCCGCATCGGCTGTCGTGTAAGCCCAAAGCGTCCCCGCTCTCGCCCGAGGCGCTACGGCCAGGCGGAACGGCTGCATCGTTCTTGGGCCGAACGCCTCACCTAATAGATGGTGTAATGCTCTGCCTTCGTCGAAAGCGGCGCGGCGTCCTCGGGTCCAACCGCGCTCACCGGCAGCCCGCGCAAGAGCGGATAGGTCAATTGGCAGACGCGCCAGGTGAAGCGTCACAGCCGACCTTCCACGATCGCGCGCGTCCCGCCATGCAGCCCGCTCGACCAGATGCGCTGATCGGCGATGTCCATTGTACGTATTCCGGGTGGTCCGTCCTCCGCGGGCCAAGTGGCGAGACGTGGCTGGTCGCGGTCGAGAGCCCCAAGAGCCTCGTAAACCGTGGCGCCCCAAACCTCTCCAGCCATCAGGGGCTGCGCGGGAAGGCAAGGTTTACGGCCGAGGAAAAGCGGTCGCGCTGGGCGGTCGAGAGCGGCGGCGACATCGTCCAGCGTCGGGATCGCATCGGGCGCGTTGAGTGCCAGAACAATCCGATATTCGGCATCGACGATGTAATCCCGACGACGACGGTGGGGCGCGTCATAGCTGTTGCCCGTTCGTCCCTCAGGCGCGCCGCGCGTTGTCCAGCCGCGATCGGTCTTGGCGAGACGCGCGTTCTGTATGTCCGTCAACCGGTCCCCTGCGCGCATCTCCATCGTTCCAAAACGCAGCCGGTCCTGGAGCGCCTGATGCAGGGCGCGGTCGTCCCAATCCCAGCCAAGTGCGTTACCGATCAGCCCCGTGAGCATTGAGGCGCCAGGCCAGCGTGCCGTAGGGCCGACGTGGTCTATGGCAACGGAGCCAAAGGACATCATCGGCCCGTTTAACCGCAGGATGAGCCAGCGCGTCGTCTCCAAATTCATACCAGGCGCCCTGGAAGAGCGGCTGCCCAGTCAGCGATTTCCTTAAGCGTCCCCGCTTCCGCACCGTCGAAAACGGCATCACTCAGGCTGAGCATCCGGCGCGCCTCGCCCGTGGCATAGGCCCGGTCGAGGGCACAGAGATGCTTCTTCAGCGCATCGGTCGCTGCGGCCATATCTGGATCGCATGGGGTCCGGAATGCCTCGGCCAGGGACCGAGGCTGGCGGTCGCCCGCCTCCAGCAACATCAGGCTCGCGCGACCGTACGGCGCGGTAGAGCCGAGCTTAGCGCCTGGCGATACTTCAGCAATCAGATGGACGAGGTTGTGCAGGACCGCCCCTGCCAGATCGACTGCGGCAGGGCCAAGGTTCTCCATCAGACAAGGTAAATCGACCACGACGTAGCCATAGAAAAGCCCTGAGGTCAGCTCCGTCTCTTGGATGGTGTCGGCGCCAGGCTCGTCCTCGCTAAGGTCATCGACGGCAGTGAAATAGTCAGACTCGCTTTCCTCGGCGTGGACAGTAAATGCATGGGCAACATGGACGGGTGCGGTGATATTCGCTGAGGTATCTGACGTCACCATCCGCCCGAACAATGCCGCTGTCAGCCCACCGGGTAAGGCCACACCCTCACGCATCGCGGCGATGTTTTTCTTGAAGTCCTTGCCCCATTGGGTCGCAGCCGTCGCGGCGGCCTTTGGATCACCTGCGGCCTCTCGCACCAGGCGCTCGGCTTCTGCGCGCAACCAAGCGATTTCCCGATTGCCAAACAGAAGGGTCTGACGGCCTTGCTTGGTGGTTGCCTTGTCGCCGTAAACGGCCTTTTGGAAAGCCGGCTCAATGGCTTTAGCGACGTCTTCGGGCTCGAGGCTGCCCAGTACGAGCTTCGTCACGAGATCGCGTGACCGGAACGCTGCCTCTGCTCCATCGATTGCATGCAGCGCATGCGGATCCTCGGCTGTCCGCCAATGCCGTTTGAGGCATTGCGACGAGACCCGCGTGCGAAGCGCGCCGCCATAGGTCAACCGTTTGGCCAAGCCGCTGTCGTCGCGATTGAGAAGCGCACCCGTGTAGGAGGTCAGCGTATGGATCTGCAAGAAGCGGGGGTCAGGCATCGGCTGTCGTATCCTCGGTTTCGTTCGCGGCGCGCTCAGCACGGTCGAGGCGGCAGTAGTAGGGCTCGGCAAGGGTCTCTGGGCGGTCAGGAACTAGAAAGACCCAAGCGATATCAGGGACCCGCAGGCCTGCATTGACAGGCTTTGACGCAGCCAGGGCCCGGATTGCACGGGTGAGTAGAATGTCTCGCTGTACCCCACGCGCGGCCATGATCTGCGCCAAGCGGCGCTCACTCAGCATCGGGCGTGGTGCGTTGGGCCAGCTGGGGTCACCCCCATCGCAGAGTGCCATCCCCAAGGGGCGGGTCGCTTCGTACAAGTTGCCTCGCTGCTCGGGAGCTCCCTTGGGTGTCAAGATCGCCAATGCGCGTACGATGGGGGCCCACCGATCTGGCCGCTGCGAAAGCTGCGGGCGGGACGCAGCCAGGCGCCAGTAGGCTGGTGCGGCCCCGTCGGCGCCCATGCGCCGCAGCACCGCTAAGGCGCCAGGGTCAAAACTCCTCATTTGCTTCGCAAGCGACAAAGCAATGGCACCGGGATCATCAGACATGCGTCGTCTCCAATAGGCCCTCTTTGTGCAGGACACCCTCAAGTTTGCTTCTCGCGCGCGTCCGGGCGCGTGGCGCGTGGATGCGGGCGCAAGGAACGGTGCCAAAGGCACGGTTCAACTCGGCACGAACCGCTTCGACCAAGGCGTCGCGGAAGGCGCGCGTTGCAGTAGCCTGAGCGTCGGGACTCTCCTCCATCGCAGCAACGCGCGCCCAAAGGTGGTCGAAGAATACACCGTCGACGAGGGCATCCAGCCTGGCGTGGGCTTCCGAGGCGCGCTGGCGTTGCGGTTTGCGGACACCATCATAGAGTCCGCCCGCCGCGTAGAGGGCCACGGCCTCTCGCAATGCGCCGTCAGCGCTCTTAATCTCGGCCAGCTGCGCTTGTGCGACCGTCGACAGCCGTGCGGGCAGGTCCTTTGCGCGGCGTACGGTCTTCGGCATCGGAAGGATGCGCGAGTGCAGCCCGTCCGTCTTGGAGTTTCCCCGCGCTAGGGCCTCCGCAACGATCACCATGTCGCCCGCCACTTCGTCGTCGAGCCGTGCGGCCAAAGGCGCCTTCCAGTCTGCCCCGGACAGCAGATCAACCATGCGTCGATAGTGAAAGCGCCCGCCCTCGCCCAGCGTCAAAGCCTTGGGCTTCGTATCCTTGACGCTGATAGGCGCCCAAGGGTCGTCCAGTACCCCGGCAAAGGCCTTGGCCTCCACCCGCGCAGCCTCGGACGCGGCCCGCTCGGCCCGGATCGTACCGCCCGTCTCCGTCAGCCGGATGCGGCGGCACACCTCAATGGCCAATGGATCCATCTCGCGCACGTCGATCTGGCGTCCTTCCGGCCAGGGCAATGTCCAGAGCAGACTAGGGCCGCCACGTGTCCCAACCGTTGGTGTATTTCGGTTGCGCAAAACAAGGCCGAGATCGCGCCGCCACCAAGCGGACAGATCGGGCCTTCCATCCGATCCAACAGGAGCAAGTCCGAGCATTGTCCGGCTCGACGATCCCCCATTCATCCGAGCGATGCCAAAATTACCGCGACCCCCGTACCCTTCGGACGTCTGAAGCGAGATTAGCGCATAGATCCAGTCCTCGGGTGCTGCGACCGAAGCGACGGCGCCTTTCAAATCGTGGTTCTTAGACGTGATGAGAAGATCGAGTGCATCGGGCGTCGCGACGGGCTCCCACTTTAAGCCACCCGGATCGGGGGGCTGGAGAAAAGCGGGCCGGTCGCGGTCCTGGACGACCAGGGCCCAGTGCTCGGCCACCCCATCCGTGAGGGCAAGCAAAAGGTCGTGCCAAGTGTCTGCGTCCTCTGGAGGCTCAGGTACCCCTGCCCTCTCTAAAGCGAGTGCTGCAAGCTGTACGCGAAACATATGCCACGCCGCGCGCTGATGCGCACGCAGGCGAGGAAAGGAGTCGACCTCATTGAGTGTGAGAGCCGCGAAGAGGCCCGGAAGACTGTGCCAAACACGCGGTTCTGTCGAGAAAATCGGATCTGTAAGAAGGTTCGAGATATGCGGGGTCCTGATATAAAAAATATCGATGTTACAAGTATTTCTGATGCTGAGCGATGGGTGCCGGAGTAAGCAAGCACTGCGATGGGCGGACAGGAAGACAGGTGACGCAGGGCCCATCATGCTGGGGCAAGACAGACGAGATGGGCAGGCCATCCCATCACCTCGCTCACCATTCGATGGATGTCGCCGCCGTCCTAGAAATGCTGTTGGCCCACCCAATCCTCTCCAAACGTGTCGCGGCAGCAGCTGGCGCGCCGCTCGGGTCGCGGGCAACCGGATGGCTTGCCGCCTTCGCGTTCCTGCACGACATCGGCAAACTCTCCCCCAGCTTCCAGGCCAAGGCGTGGCCAAGCGACATCGCGCGCGGAACGCGCAGTCATTTGTCCGAAGGGCTCATCTGGGCGGATCGCCTGCTCGATGGCCAACCATTATTAGACGGGGTGGCTGCGCCGCTGATCGAGCCTCTGATCAAGACGGAAACAGAGGAAGCCTGGTTTGGCGCGCTCTTCGCACACCACGGTCGTCCCCTACCCTTCAACGATGTGGTCCCACCGCACGATCCGCGCGTCGTCTTCCCGGACGCGCCCGGGTATGACTGGCGCGCCGAGGATCGTCGGATGGGCGAGGCCTTGCGTCTTTGGTTTCCCGAGATCGCTATACCGGCGGATGCACTTCGGTCATCCCGGCTCGTGCATCTCTTCGCTGGGCTGCTGGCGCTGGCCGATTGGATCGGCTCCGATGCCCAGGCTTTCCCGCACGTCCTCGATTTCGATCCGGATTACGGCGCCACCGCCCGAGGGAGGGCCGCCAGGGCCCTCTACTCCGTTGGAGTATCAGCACCACCTTGGCCGACGTCTCAACCGAGTTTCGCAGCACTGACCGGGCATCCGGAGCCACAAGGGGTTCAGAAGGCGATCGCCGACGTGCCGTCTTCTGCCAACCTGGTCATTGTTGAGGCGGAAACCGGATCAGGGAAAACCGAGGCAGCGCTGGCCCATTTTGCGCAGCTCAGGTCTGCCGGACGGGTCGACGCACTCTACTTCGCCGTACCGACGCGCGCTGCCGCCGGGCAACTACATAGGCGCGTGCACAAGGCCATGTCTCGCGTGGGCGGACCGGACGCCGTGCTCGCTGTGCCCGGAATGCTGCGCGCCGGAGAAGCGGAAGGGAAAAAGCTACCGGGCTTCCGTGTCCTATGGGACGATGATCGCAATCACTGGGCGGCGGAGCATCCGAGCCGCTTCCTTGCGGCCGCAATCGCGGTTGGAACGATCGACCAGGCCCTATTGGCTGGCCTGAGGATCAAGCACGCGCCACTGCGTGCCGCCGCACTAACGCGCAGCCTTCTGGTAATCGACGAGGTCCATGCCTCGGATGCCTATATGAACGCCATCGCCCGACCGCTCGTCGCAGAACATGTCGCGCTGGGAGGGCACGCGCTGCCGATGTCAGCCACCCTCGGCTCTGGGCAGCGAGCCGCTTGGCTGGGACAGGACACCCCCACGCGCGAGGCTGCCGAAGCGGCTCCCTATCCCACAATCTGGCACGATGCAGCCCGGTCCGAGCCCCTGTGCCCCGACGCCGATACGCGGAGGAAAACAGTCCATCCGATCCCAGTGCCGACCATGGATCCAGCTGAGGCCGCACGGCGCGCCATAGAGGCTGCAGCATGCGGGGCCCGTGTCTTGGTTATCCGCAACACAGTCGACAGTGCCGTCGAAACCTGGCAGCACGTGACCGCCGCCCAGCCCGATCTTTGCCTAACCGTCGCAGGCCGCCCTACCCTGCATCACGCGCGCTTTGCAGCGGAAGACCGCCACGCGCTTGATGCCGCCGTAGAGAACGCGCTGGGCCGCGGCGCAACCGAGTCTGGGGTGGTCGTCATCGGGACGCAGACGCTGGAGCAGTCGCTTGATATCGATGCCGACGTGCTGATCACCGACCTCTGCCCAATGGACGTGCTGCTCCAACGCGTCGGGCGACTGCACCGTCATGTGGATAGGGTCAGACCTCCCGGATTCGAAGCAGCATACGTGCAGGTCATGGTTCCGGAAGGTGGGCTCGCGCCGTTGGCGATTGGCCCACGATACGAGAACGGCCTTGGAGCTTGGCGCGTCGCGGGAGGATATGGCGGGATTTACCTCGATCTCAGGGTTCTAGAACTGACCCGCCGCTGCGTGACCGGCGAGACTCCGTGGCGGATCCCCTCCGACAACCGACACCTCGTCGAGACGGCGACCCATCCCGACGCACTCAGCGAAGTCGAGACTGAGATGGGTTGGTCGGAGTATGGGATACAGATCGACGCGAAGGCCTTAGCAGAAGGCCGTGCCGGCGGACTCGTCACCCTCGACCGCGCCAAACCCTTTCCATCCACCTTCCCTGACGTTGATGAGACTGTCCAAACGCGCCTGGGCGCCCGCGGTCCGAACTTCGCTTTACCCAACGGCACGGTCGGGCCATTCGGAACACCGATCTCGACAATCGCACCCCCGGCACATTGGTGCCTTGGTCTGAGCGGTGACGAGCCTGTGGAAGTCTCCAATTTTGGAACAGCCCTTCGCTTCGTCATCAAAGACAAAGCCTTCCTCTACCAGGATAGCGGCCTATCAGAACTCAAGGACCCGTTCTAGCCGGGGCCAATCCTTCATAATTCCAATGCGGGTACGTTTCATCGGAGAAGAACAGGGACCGATTATTGGCCGGCGTGGTCTCAGTGGTATTGTCGTGGGCGTCCAAATTGACCCCCTCGTCCTCATTTATTGATGGGACACAGTCACTCACCCTCGTTCACAAAGAGCCTTGCGGAGCAATGTCTCCGAAGAGGCGAGACGATGTCGCGCCACGCGTTCTTGCGACCGATGATGCACAACGCGACGAGTCAGGACAGCGGCCGATCAGTTGTAATAAAGAAGTCGGCTGCCTGCATCCGTGGAGGGTGGACTCGACACGGACTCAAGTCCGTAATCGTTTGTCATTATTTACATAAATCCGGATCAAGTGCGCTGAGATCGGCATTCTTGCTCATACGACCGATGTGCCCATAGCATGGATGCTTTCTTCATGTTCCCTTTGCCCTCCTGTGTTCGCGCTGCCCCGTCTATGGATCGACTTCACCCCCGAAGAACACAAACAAGCTAAACACCAAGGCGCCCTAAGGAGGCCGAGTATGAATGAGTCCTTCCTTAAGCCAACCCTCGGTAACATGGCAAAGGATGGGTTGGTCGCCACCTGCAACGACCGCGTGAGGCCGAGATTCGACAATGCCTGGGGCGAAGAGCCGTCCACGAAGCAAGCCGCTGATGTCCGTCTTCCGACGCGTTTGAAAGCGGGATGATGCTGCCACAGATTGCAACGCCATAGTTCCTCCCGTCGGAAGACGACTAACGGAGCATTAGGGCCTGCTTGGAACCATCATTTCCGACGGGTGGTGGCCCAAGCAAGCCAACACTTACCTCCAGAAGCAGAACCTTGCAGCGAAGCGACTTGCGATGGGTACGCAGCAAAATGCGAAATTTGCCCGGCCCCAGGACGTGCATGTCTTGCGCGACGTACCGCACTAGGCGGTCGGCGATCAGCCGACCATCCTTTCGGTCCTTAATGACTGAATGGACCTCACGAACCGACTGTTGGGCCACCTATGACACCAGGTGACCCCATTCGCGGCGACAGGCGTTCATGGATAGCAACCCACGCCTCCGAAAAGACTGCCGCAGCAACGCCCTTCAAAAGATGAGGATATCGTCGACGGCAATGCTCCCTCCGAGAGACACAACGGGCTTCAGGCCGCCAGGCCCTGACCCGTCCGTGTCCAACAGCAAGGTCCCTGTCCGCCCGTCAAAGCCAGCACGCCCCTCCCGGAGGAGAGCGAGCGCTGTCTCTTGGGTGAGGGCCCGCGGCGACGTACTCGCCTCGCCAAGGCCTAGCAATCTGTCGTCGATGGCCAGCCGGTCCCCCGGGCCGAAGTCCTGGATCTCGATCCGCGAGTCTCGCCCCAGCAAGACAAAGACATCGGCCCCTGCCCCGCCCTGCATCGTGTCCTGGCCGCCGCCGCCAATCAGAACATTCGACCCAGCATTCCCGATCAGGGTATTCGCGACAGACGTGCCCACAAGCCGGATATCGTCCGTGCCCAAGGCCACCAGCCGCTCCACCTCTTGCTGTCCGGCGCTGAAATCGACCGAGGTGCGCACCTCATCAAACCCGCCGCCGGGGTCTTCGAACACCCGGTCGCGCAGGTCGTCAATGATATAGACGTCGTCACCGATCCCCCCTTCCAGCCGGTCGCCCCCTGCCCCGCCGTCCAGGGTATCGTTGCCCGGACCGCCCAACAGGCTGTCATCCCCGCCCGCACCATTGATGGTGTTGTCCAACGCCCCGCCTTGGATGGTATCGGGCCCCATGCCGCCCTGGATCTCCGTCTCAGAGTCCCAGGTCAGGGCGCTGCCCGTCGGCTCAAAGACCGGCGCTGAGGCGAAAAACATGGACGCTTGCTGGAACTGCATGATGCCGCCAGGCACCTGCAACAAGCCGTCGGCGGGGTTGCTCAGGTTATAGGGCACACCCGGAGCGCCGTCGTTGAAGACACGCTCAAAGAAGGGTTGAAAGGCGTTCCCCTCATCCAGAGCTTCGGTCGTAAAGTAGCTGACCGCCAAGGCCGTGCCCCCCGCCACCGCCCCGACCAAGATCGCCGGTCCGCCCAGCGTGATGATCAGCCCTCCGGCTACAATCGCGGCGACACCGCCGGCGGCACGTCCCACCAACTCCGAGACCAGCGTGTCGGCCAACTCGACCAGGTCCCCCTGATCGGGTCCATCGACGCGGGTGTTCAATTCATACTCCACCGCGGCCCCGACGACGGGGAGCGCTCGGTCCAACTTGCCGAACAGCGTCGTCACTTTGTTCACAAGGTCTGCGTTGCGCAGGGCCAAGTTGTCGAACCCAACGTCTCCCAACTCCGACAGGAAGAACGGGCTGATCCGCACGTCCTGTCTCAGCTCGGCAGAGATCGCACCGAAGGTCGATAACTCCTGCATGGCGTTTGCAATGCTGATGGAGCGAAGGGCTTTGCCTACACGCTCTCCGCCATCAGCAACCAATCCGGCATAGTCGATGACCTGCGTGACGTTCTCAGTGTCGACGGCCTGCGCCTCGACAAGCGCGTCGCGCAGATCGCGGGCCACCTCTGCTTCGGTCACGGCGGGTGTCGACGGGTCGGTGTTGACGATCGCTGCCGTCACCTCGCCCGCGAAAAAGAAACTGTCGGTGACCTCCACCCAACTGACCAAGGCATTGCGCCCGTCAATGGCTGTGACCGCTGGGACCCCCTGCCCTTCGGTTACCTCACCGGCCAAGAGGATGTCCTGCCCCAGCGTCCCATCGGCGGCGACCACACGGGCCACCACATCCGTTGGCCGACCAAAGGCGCGATCCTCCCAGGCGGCGATGATCGTGCCGTCCTCCAGGGCTGTCAGCGCGTGGTCGAAAAAGGACGTCTGCGGGACATCCGTCAAAGTCGTCAAAGGCCCAACGGCGACGCCCGTCGCATCAAAGCGTTGGAGGACCAAGGAATAGGCGCTATCCGCCCCCTGCCCCTCATCTTGTGACCAAGCGACAGCAAATCCAGCGTTCGGCAAATCGGTCACTGAGACCTCAGCAGCGCCGATACCCTCCGGCAAAAGGTATGCGAAACTGTCACCGACCGGCGTGCCATCGGACAGAAAGGATTGACCGGCAAGGCCGTTTCCAAACTCCCAAATGGCGGTGAAGGTATCGGCAGCTGTCATGGCAACGGAGACGTCCCCGCCCGAAGAGCCAAGTCGGATCGGATCGCCAATGGGTTGCGCGGTCCGACCATCGAAGATTTGGACGTCCCGCCGGAACGGTGAAGAGGCGTCGTCTGCCGACACAAAGGACCCATAGGCCACGGCGTAGCGATCCGACCCAAGTGCTGTGACCTCAACATCATCAACCTGACGATCTGCCACCACGACCACCGGATCTGTAAGGGCCGTGCCATCACGGTTGAAAACCTGCGTCACCACCCGACCCGTGATCGGACCATCAAAGACGTCGTCATCCTCGTACCACGCCAGAGCAATGGCATCCTGGCCTATGGCATCCAGCCCAATCCATTCCGCTGACAAAAGCCCGGCGTTGGGCGTTCGTGCGCCGGGCGCAGCCGTGAAAGCTCCGGTCGCAGACGGAAGATCAAACGGCGCAACATCCTGCACCCGGAGCCCTGCCTGCGTCAGCCACCCGAGAACGACGGACCCATCTTGTAAACCAGCGGACACGAGCGCCTGCGTGGCGTCTGGCCCCTGCTGATCCAAACGTATGGGCGCCCCAAGACTACGTGCCACAACAACATCCTCCACCTGTGGAGGGCGACCCTATCGCGCGAGACGTCTGACGCAACGGAAAGCGCGCTCGGCGTGAGGATGAACGTCGCAATGAAGCGACGAGGCAACGCGTCGTGGCGTGCGTCGGGTCACAGCCAGACGGGGCAAGGCCCGAATTATCACGCATTTTCAGGCCCGTATACGTCGATTGCCAGTTGGCAATCGAACCGGCGTCAGCCCTTGGAGCGCTCCGCTTCATGGGCATCGAGGAACTGGACGAAGGCCGCCTCTAACGCGGATCGGCTCATGCTGTCGCTAAACTCCAGCGTCGTTTTGCGGCCTTTCCGCGTGCATTTGACCCCGGACTCACTGGCGTTTCGGCGGAACACGCGGGGCTTGGCCGCAGCGGTGCGCGGGGGTTTGGTGACCGCTAGGAGTCGTTTCATCACCTCGGCCGCAGGCGCCCCCTGCCCCGCCAGCGCCCGCGCCTCGGCCAGCATGGCCGCCTGCGTCTCAGGCCGACCAAGGGCGGGCTTGAGCGCCCGTGCATGGGCCTCCCGCAAATCGCGGATGCTGGCGAAGGCGGCGACGATCTCTTGCGGCAAGCGGGCTAATTGCAGGAACCGGGACAGGTAGGCCGGCGACATCTCAAGCCGGGCGGCCATCGCCTTCTGCTCTCCGTTGTAATAGCGATCCACGGCATCCAAATAATCGACCGCCCGCTCATAATCGGAGATATCCTCTCGGTCCCGGTTCTCGATATCGGCAAGGCGAAAGGCCGCCTCGTCGGTCAGGTCGCGCACCTCGATCAAATAACCGATGTCGGGGTGCCCATTGGCCCGCAGCCAACTGACCGCAAAGTGACGCCGGGCGCCGCAAATCACTTCGTAGGGCGTGTCCACCTCGCCAGTTTCGCGCACGATGGCGGGAAACTCCTGCCGCCCCTGGCTGCGGATTCCGTCGATCAACTCGCGGCAGGTGTCTTGGGTCAGCAGGTCATAGTCGCGGTTGTGCCGCGCCCAGAGGCGCGCGCGCGCGGGGTCGATCCGGCGCAGGACCTTCTCTTCCAACTCGCCAGACAGACGCTCCGCCACACGATTAGAACGCTGCAGAAACCGCGCACCAGCCCGGTCACGGGGGACCGCCTCATCACCCAGGCCCGACAGAACGTCGTCAAAAACGGCGGAATGCTTCTTGCTCATAGAACACCCTCTTTCCGAAGACCCGCGTGATGGCTGGGCCAGGTTTTGCGGATCAACGTTTCCACTTCGCGACCGATCGCATCGAGGTAGACGCGACACCGCTTGTGTGTCTCCGTCCGCGTCTGTGGGCCGGTCAGCTCGTAGACGGTGGACAGGTTCGCTGTCGCGTTATCAATCTCGGCCGAGTCCTTGAGAATGGCGGTGAGCATATCCGAGGGAAAGACCGTATCCATCATGCGCTTGATGGCGACATGGGCGCTTTTCTGATCGTTCATCTTGGTCGCCAGGATCTTGACGAAGCTATAGTCGCGCGTGCCTCCGTGGCGTCCGATCTCGGCCAGGGTGGCGCCCATCATCTTCAGGAAATGCGCTGTGGAGCCGAAGTCGATGTTGTTCGGCGGGGCAGGGATCAACAGGGCGTTTGCCGCCCGCAAAACCGACAGAGAAATCATGCCGAGGGCAGGGGGTGGATCCAGAAGGATGACGTCAAACCCGTCCTGGATCGTCTCAATCCCTTCTCGCAACCTGTCCAACACCAGCGTTTGTTCACGGGCCATCCGGGCCGCAAACTCATATTCCGCGTCGTAGAGGCCCAGGTTCGCCGGGATCAAAGCAATGCCCGGCCAGTAGGTGGCCCGCAGAGCATAGTGCAGCGACGGCGGGCCCCCATGTCGGAAGAACGGGTAGAGCGTGTCCTCGGTCTCATCCACGTCGACGTCTGGGTTCAGGCCAAAGATCGCGGTGGTCGAGGCCTGGCTATCGCAGTCAATGACGCAGACCCGATACCCCTTGAGCGCCAGGTTCTGCGCCAGATGGGTCACGACCGTTGATTTGCCGACCCCGCCTTTGAAGTTCTGCACCGCCAGGACACAGGGCGGATCGTCTGCTGCCCGATGGGGTAGGGTGCCAAACACACCGCGCATAGCGTTCACTTGGGAGAGGGAATAGCCCGTGCGTCGATTGGTGGTCGGGTCCTTGTCCGGTTCCGGCAGCCTACCATCGGCCTCCGCGTCGCGGATGGCTTTCTCAGTTCGACCGACCATGTCCGCCGCCGTGCGGACATTGAAGGACAGGTCTAGGGTTTTTTCCGTGCCGGGAGCATAGAGCCGATCCCGCAATCGTTCGATGACTGTTGACGCGCGGGTTGAGAGCCTGTCGAGATCGTCCAGGTCCACGCCCGGAATAGGCAAATCCATGGTCTGTATCCCATACTATGGCCGGACATAGTATGGAAGATAAGACGTCTTCCCCACAAGTGCGGTTTTTCGCGGTGATACCTGGGAAATCCGATATACCGAATGGGTTTGGCCGAAGTCTGGTAGGACATGGGCCCCTGCCGGCCAGATCCATCTGTTTGGCGGATGTGCGGCCTTTCAGTTTAGAGTTATCCACAGATACCCGAAATAAAAAACCGCTTCTTTGATTCTAAAAGTTCTTGTGTTCATGTCCCCTAAAACATTGATGTAGTGTTTTTTTTCTGTCGGTTTCTTACAGATTGGGTGCGTGACGATACGTTTCGGGTGAGTATCTGCTACGTCTCGGGTGATTAAACCTTACACATTGGGTGGGATGTTGAAGCCCGAATCGCTCGATCCGTGGCCGGCGTGAAAACCCCTTGTTTTTCGATGTGTTATGGTCACCTGGTACGAATCGTTGGGCAAACCTGCCGGATGGTTTCGCTTACATATCGGGTGGGTTGGGGCCGATAGACGCCGGGTCGTTTCATGTATAACATACGTCCAGGGCCGACATCTGTAAGGGATCTACGTAAGTTATGACCAAGCCGCCCCGAACCTATCGGACCTTGGATGCCCGTCCAAGCGGGGACAGTCTGATCAAGCCGGGTGAGCTTGTGGATGTGGTCGAGGTGACCCCGCTAACATTGGCGGATCGTCGCATCTACAATCTGCTGCTGGAAAATGCCTGGGATGCCATCGACAAGCCAGTGACCCATGTCATCGCGAAAACGCTGCTGCGGGGCTCCCACAACTCGAACGACCGGATTGGCGCGTCGGTGGAGCGCTTGATGAGCGCCATCGTCAAAGTCGAGGTCGTCTGGGATGGAGAGCCCGCGATTGAGCGGGTTCAACTGCTGGGGGGCAATATCGAGACGCTGCGGTCAGATGGCCTGTTGGAATATGAAATCCCGTCGCGTTTGCGAAAGATCATCCGAAACTCGACCGTCTTTGCCCGTCTTCAGCGGGAGGTCATGTTCGCACTGACGTCGAAGTACGCGCTGACTCTTTATGAGATGGTGCAAAAGCGCGGCAACCTGCGTTGGCGCGCGTCCGACCGTTTCACCTTGGAAGAACTGCGGGGCATTCTGGGTGTTCCCAAGGGGAAGCTGACGTCTTGGTCCAATTTGAAGTTGCGCGCGATTGAGCCCGCTGTGGCAGAGGTCAATCAACTGTCCGACTACGTGGTTGAGATCGCGCCGATCAAGACAGGACGGCGCGTGACCCATGTGGAACTGCGCTGGTGGAAAAAGGATGGCGAAGGGCAGGGCGCTGCGGAGCGGGAATTGGCCTCCTCCCGCGTGGGACGGGAACAGCGGCGCAAGGAAGCGGAGGCAGAGGCCGACGGCCTCAAGCCGCGACCGGCTTGGTTAGACGCAAAGGGGGCGTCGTTGCAGACGACCACCTATGAGACGGCGCGCCTCAGGTTTCCGGGCTATGACATCTACTTTGTGGAGGCCGAATGGCGCGCCTGGGCCGCCACGCGGGAGGCACCCCGCGACGCGGATGCCGCGTTTCTCGCTTTCTTCCGGACCTACGCCGAACGACATCCGCTGTAGCCGATTGCCAGTTGGCAATCGTTGGCGACGGGGCAGGGGGTGTCCCAAGACGACGGGCATTGCGAGACCCGTAATTGTGACCTATATGTTGGTCATAACCCCGGAGGTCCCATGCAAGTCTCGATTGCCGAAGCAAAGTCGAAGTTCGCCGATCTGATCCGCCGGGTTGAGGCGGGCGAGGATATCGAAGTGACGCGCTATGGGCGGCCTGTGGCTCGGCTCGTGGCGACGGCGCCGGGTCGGGCAGGGGGCTTGGTCGGCTGTATGGAAGGCGCATTCGAGGTCCCGGACGAGGACGACAGCGCGGCAACGGATGCCGAGATTGCGGAGATGTTCCTAGCGGCGGCTGGGCGGTCCGAGGGGTGAAACTCCTCCTCGATACACAGATCATTCTCTGGGCGGTGGTGAACCATCCGCGTTTGCCGGCCGCCTATGCGCGGCAGTTTTCGGCGCCAGGCACCGATCTCTACGTGTCGTCCGTGTCTGTCTGGGAAGTCGCGATCAAACGTGCCCTTGGCAAGTTGGATGTCCCCGAGGATTTGTTTGACCGGGTGCGTCAGGCCGGTGTGCTGCCCTTGCCCATTACCTGGGCCCATGCCGCCCACACGGAAACATTGCCGCCGCTGCACAAGGACCCGTTCGACCGGATGCTGATTGCCCAGGCCCAGTTGGAAGGGATGACTTTGGCGACGGCAGACGGAGAAATCGCACGCTACGACGTTGCGCGTCTTTGACCCGGTTTGGGTGACTGGCTGTCCCTGCCATGGGCGCGGGGACCTATGCGGACGCCCGTTTGCCGGGCCTGAGTGCGCTGTCTCAGCCAAGGCGGCCCGCCTGCCGCCGGACATAGCAAACTTGACCGACACGGCAGGACCCTGTTCCCTGATTTCTTAACATTCCAAGTCATAGAGATCGGCCCAGGTTATGTCAGCTTTTGATACCCAAAGAACTGAAATTAACGCAGGTGTGACGCGGGGGTTCGACATCGCGACCCTGACCGACGGGCGGACCATCGTCCTTTGGAACACGGATGCAAACGTGCGCACGGTCGATGGCCTGGTGCTGGATACCACGGGCGCTGTCGTCGGGGACCCGCTGTCCTTTTCAGACCTTTGGCCGGTGACCGATATTAAGGCGACCGATGACGGGGGCTTCGTCTTGGTCAGCTTTCGCTCCAACGGGATCGAGTTGGGCGGGGACCATCCTGGCTATACCCCCTTCGACCTAGACCGCACGGGCAGTGAGATTCGCTTGCAAGCCTTCGACGCCGCGGGGCAGGCGACGACCGAGGTTGAAACAGTCTCGGCAGGGGACGCCGTCTACCAAACCCCGCCCAAGATCACCCAATTGCCGGACGGCGGCTTTGCCCTGGTCTGGAGCGTGGCACAATTGACTCCGTTCGACGGGCAAAATGCATCTGGGGGGCGCTATGACGGCGCCGATCCGGTCGTCCAACTGCTGGATGCGAGCTTTGCCCCCGTTGGCGATTTGCGTGTGCTGCCCCCCGCAGCAGATGACACCTTTTCCGATCATGATGTGACAAGCGTTGTGACCTTGCAGGGCGGCGGCTTTGCCTATGCTTTCACTGCAGTAGACCGGTCAAACCCCCTGACGGATTTCGAGACACGGTTGGAATCCTACATTCAGGTCTTCGATGCCGCAGGGGAGCCCATCGGAGACCCGATAGAAGCGCGGGGGTCATCCCCGTTCGAGGTCGTCGGCTCCGGTTCCCAGGAGGTGCAGTTGATCGCGACGTCGAACGGTGGATTTGCGGCCATCTGGGATACATTCTTTGGGCCGTCATTCATTCAGACGTTCGATGCGACCGGCCAGACCATTGGCGCGCGGACGCAGCTGCTCCAGTCGGAGTTTGGGAATGTGGCGGGTCTCGTGGAAGGCGAAGGTGGTGTGCTGCGCGTGCTGTCGAACCAGAACTTCGACATCTTTACGAATAATCTCAGCGAAACCCAGGCGCTTGCCTTCGATCTTGCGCTGAACCCGGTGCATGCCGCCATCACGCTTGGCACGGAAACCCTCACGGATATCGAACTCGCCCGGCTGCCCGATGGCACCATCCTAGAGATCGTCAGCAAACAGGGCGACGGGGGTGGGGCGCCAACTCTGCAGGTGGATACCTATGACAGCCCCGCGTCCAACCGGGTTGCCGGCACCGTCGAGGATTTCGTCGTTGCAGGAACAGACCAGAGCGACAGCCTGATATTCGAGGACCCCCGAGTCACATCCATTTTCGAGTTCAGCGAAGGTTTCCTCCGCACGATTGACTATGAGCTGCCGGGCGGTGTCTTGCTGGGGCGGGCAGGCGACGACATCCTGTCGGGGGGCCGAAACAACGACGTGCTCGACGGCGGTCTGGGCGCCGACGTGATGATCGGCGGTCGCGGCAGCGATCTATTCATGGTCGACAATGCCGGTGACCGCGTGCTGGAAAGCGTTGACGACGCGGGGCGCGACACCGTTGTCGGCAGTGTCGATTTGGACCTGCGGGGTTTGGCCGTCGAGGAAGGTGTCCTTGTGGGGACCGACGACCTGTCGCTGACCGGCTCGTTTCGGACCGTGCAGTTGGTCGGGAACGCTGGCAGCAATGTGATCGCTGGCGGTGACCGTGATGAACTCATCGTGGGTGGGGGCGGCACCGACACCATCTCGGGTGGGCGCGGGGCCGATACCATCGAGGGGGACGATACCGGCGTCACGGTTCTTTATGAACATGACGACATCGACGCGGGCATCGTCGTCGATCTGTCCCGCTCGACCGCCCGCGATGGCTATGGCGATACGGATCTTCTGCTCGGCGTCAACGGGGTGACTGGCACGCGCTTTGATGACCGCATCGAGGGCGATGACAACCGCAGTCCTGAGACCTTCATCGGCGGGGCCGGAAACGACACGCTTCTTGGCAAGGAAGGCGAAGACAGTCTGATGGGCGGCGATGGCGTGGACCTGCTGGACGGCGGGCGCGGGGGCGATACGCTCTTGCTCGACAACGCTGCCCCGACCGGCGCCGTGGTTCGCTTGACCGAGACCGGCGAAGGGAAGATGCGCGACGGCTACGGAAACGAGGACGTGGTCATCTCGCTCAGCAATGTCATCGGCAGCATCCACAACGACGACATTTTCGGCCACGACGGTCGCAACCGGCTGGAGGACGGCGGCGGGAGCGACCTGCTGCGCGGGGGCCTTGGTGCGGATACCCTGGTCAGCACCGGGATGGAATCGACGCTGAACGGCGGCGCGGGCGATGACCTCTACCTCGTTAACGGGGCGTCCACCTTCATCGTCGAGGCGGGGACGGAACCGGGAGGGGTGGCCCAGGGCAATGACACGGTGCGGGCAACTGTGAACGTGGATCTGCGGGGCGCGGAGATTGAGACGATCATCCTGGAAGGATCGGCAAACATCGAGATCCGGGGCTCGCAAACGGCGGCGCGGATGGTCGGCAACGAGGGCAGCAACATCTTGGCTGGCTTCGGCGGTGCGGACACGATCACCGGCGGGGAGGGCGTGGATTACTTTGCGTTTGTCGACACCGGCGATGCCTCGGAGGGTCCCGTTCGGATCACCGATTGGTCGGAGGAGGATATTCTTGCCCTTGACGATCAATTCTTTGGACTTGGATCGGCGCGGATTTCGCCCCGGTCCGTCACCGAAGCTCAAGAGGCGCAGGCGAAGGCCCTGGGGCAGTTCACCTACGACAGCGCCACAGGCGAAGTGCGGATCGACCGAGATGGCCGCGATGGCCCGGAGGCGGCGCAGCTCGTGGCGATTATCGAGGGAGGCGGGCCCATCGACCGGGACGACGTTCTCCTGTTCTGAAACGGCGCGGGGCAGGGGGCCTGCGGCCAGACCGCGCCGCTCAGGATTCGCCCGGCGACTTGTTTAACGGACCTTCCCGCCGACGCGCGCCAGCCGTCTGTCGAACCTAGGCTCGTGCTGTGCTCCCTTTCCCTCCGTTGATTTGGGTGGGAAGGGTCGAGATCAACGCCGACCTATGGTGCGGCTCGTCTCATACCTTTGCCCTCCGCTCGGTCCGATGGATATCGCTACGGTCCAAGGGGTCAGAATCTTCCCCATGTCGAAGGGGCTGGATTGCCTTTGATGGCACCCGTCCGCCGCCTCGACGCAACAAATTACAACATATTCCGCATAGTTCAGAGGGAAATAGACCCACATAGGTCAGCATAAGTGACATATTCGCCAGTCTAAGGGGTCCCTCGTAGGATCTCTTAACGCTCGAACAGGAGCGACTTGGTCACTGCGATAAGCCCAAATAGAAAAGCACAGGACACCTCCAGCGAGCCGGGGGAAGGCGCTCGTCAGGTCACGGTGTTAGCCCGCGTGCCGACCCCGTTCCCTTTGCCGCTATGAAGGGTCGGATCAGCGCGCTAGGAGGCGCTTTAGGGCGACACTCCCGAAGACAGCCCCAGTCGCCCCGATCCAGACGGCGCCGTAGAGCGCGGCTGGGATCGCGTAGGCGCCGAAGGTTTCGCCATCGGGGAGGAGCAACGCCGCGATGGCGAGCGCTAGGGCGCCGTTCTGGACACCGGTCTCGACCGCGATGGTCTTCGCCTCGCGGTCCGATGCACCCAGCATTCGCGACACGGCCAAGCCGATGGCCGTCAGAAGGGCGAGCAAGGTCAACAGCCCGAAGCCCACCTGCCCGATATTGTTGGTCACCACGTCCCAGTTCGACGCGAAGGCCCCGAGGATCACCGCCACGAACAGCACCACGGCGAGCTTGGAGAAGGCCGGTGCGATGGCCGCCATCGCGCCTGGCGCGGCGATCCGCAGGGTCATGCCCAGGCCAATCGGCAGCGCGGTCAGCAGAAAGGCCGTGAAGGCCGCCTGCGCGATGTTCACGTCCGAGACGGCCTCCCCCATGAACTGTCCCATGGCGAAGGCGAGCACCACCGGAAGTGTCGCAATGCAGGTCAGGCTGAACGTTGCTGTGAGCGTCACCGAGAGCGCAACATCCCAATCCGCAAGTTTGGTGACGACGTTGCTCGCAGCGCCGCCGGGGCAAGCGGCCAGGATCATAAGGCCCACCGCGGTCTCGCCCGTGAAGCCGAATGCCAGGATGATGAGGTAAGCCACCACTGGCAGCAGCACGACCTGGTTTAGGGCTCCGATGAAGAAGGCCCGGGGGCGCGTCACGATCCGACGGAAGTCCGCCGTGGTGAGGTCCAAGCCGAGGCTGACCATGATGACGACAACCGCCAAGGGCAAAAGCGTCGCGACGAAGACGTCCACCTACCTTGCCCCCGTGTTGTTTGCGTCTCGGCATTCGTAGGCGCTGTGCCCCGCGCTGACCAGTACGGGCGTGAGGAGGAGGGGTCGTATTGCCCGGCTTTCGATCTAAAGCTGCTCCGGAATGGGGCGATGTCACGGCTCGGTCAGGCGGCAATTGCAGAGACACTGCGCACGAGGTCCGGAGTTGTTCGACCGATGACCTCCGGCGGCGCTGAGGACCTCAGTTCCGCAATGAGGCGAGGTTGCATGCCGAGCGACCGGGCCGCGGAATAGTCGCGCCGATGGGCGACTAAGACGTGGATGTCGCTGTGTGCCATGCCGAGCGAGGCGGCTAAGGACTCTAGCCGTGCGGCTACGGGCGATGAGGCCGGGGGGGCGAGGACAGGGGACAGTTTGCCCAATCGCGTCGCCTCGGTGCGTAAGGCTGCTGCCCGGACCAGGTTCGTGGTCAACTGCGGGTAATCCGAGACGAAGCCCGTGGGTCGTGGCATCCCGCCCGGGTTGCGTAAGGCCTCGAAGACGCTCTGGCGCACGGCGATTGGCGCGCCCCAGACAGCCTCGTTCAGCAAGTCCAGATAGCTGTCACGCAGCGCCCGGCGTTGCTTGGGTGATCCAGGCAAGTGGTTGATGAGGTCAAGCATCGAGATCGCGGCGATGCTTTGCGCGTGGTCCTCGGTGGTGAGGACCGCTGGGATCCCGTGCCTTGTGCAGGCGTCGTTGAAGGCCTGTCGCTCGAAGGCCGAGATGTCACAGAGGGCGTGGACGGAACAAATGATCAGGGCTTTCATTCTGCATCTCCTGCTGAGTGTGGCTCGGGGATCGGCACGCGGCGTCATCGGAAGAGCGTGACGGGCGTCCTTTGTTCGAGGTTCTGGGGACGGGATAGGCTAGACAGCGGCGCCAAGGATTGACCGTCGGGGCCAGGGTGTTGACCGGTGCGGCCAAGATGGCGGGCGGCGGGGTCCAGCCTGCGGAACCGGCATTTGTCGGGGTCATGCAAATGGGTGAGACGACGATGAGCGTGCCGGAGCCAGTCCGGCATCCGCTCTGTGGCAAGAACGCTGCTGGCACATCAACGCTGGCGGCGGACTGCATCGTCCTGATCTCGGAGGATGCGTTGCACGCGACCCTCTAGCCGGAGGAGCTGCGGGAGACGGTGGAGACGCATGTGGTGGTGCTGCGCGACGCAGGCCTGTCGGTTGCGCCGGACTTCCGGGCTAACACGGTCGAAAGCCGCGCTTGGATGCGCGGCCTTCGCCTGGACAGGGGTGGCGCACCCACTGCGTCTGCTGACGCCAACCGACAAGGGGTTCGACCTCGTCAATAATGATGAAGCGAAAGGGGCAAAGCGGGCCCCGGCGCAATCGCTCAGGCGGCCTGCGTTTCGGCCAACCAAAGCAGCCCGAGCAGGAGTAGGCCCGAGGCGGCGGCGCAGGCGACTGTCCGAACGCTGTTCCACAGGGTCCAGCGAGGCAAGTAGACCTCGGTCCAATAGGCGCGGGCCGTATCGGAGGCCGCATCCATCCGGGCGAGTGTCTCGTTCATCGGGACGTTGACGACGACCGTGACCCCGAAACAGCCAATGGCGTAGATCAGCCCCGCCAGCGTCAGCATCACTCCTGGCCCGCCGCCGACGATGAAACCCGAAGCGGCGACTGCCAGCGAAACGGGAGCCAAGCCGATGAACAGCGTCATGAAGACCCAGCGGAAGACCGCGCGGTTGACGGCTTGCATCGCCTCAACACCGGCATGGCCACCGGTCTGCGCGAGTGCGCGCATGATGAAGTCCGAGAAGGCCAGGAAGACCCCGCCGACGAGCGCATAGGCGATAACGATGAGTTGGAGGGAAAGGGAAAAGAAGGGGGACATCGGAGGGCTCCTGGGTGTGGGCAAGGGGATGCAGCGCTTTGCGCCTAAGGCTGTGCAGCGCGGGCGATCAGGCGTCTGCGAAAGGCGAAGAGGCAGAAGGCGGCGATGGCGATTTCAAGGGCCAGCGCGGCGAGGATGCCGGGGGAGGGTAGCCCATCAACAGCCAGGCCGATGAACCGCCCTGTGGGGAAGGCAAGGAACACGACGAGGGTCGCGGCCACCGCCAGTTGCGCCAAGGCGGAGCGCCAGATGCCGACCAGCATGAGGATGCCAAGCGTGGTCAGGCCGGCACCTGGCGCGCGCAACTCGCTCAGCAGGCTCGGGTCTTGCGCGATGGCAATACTATAGCTGGCATAGAAGGTTTGCGGTGCCAGGGTGATCGTTGCTCCGATGCCCACAGCCGTGAGGCCGGACAGGCAGAGGGCCAGCTTTTCCAATCGGGTCAGGGTCATAGGGAAGTCCTTGCGTGTTGGGGCCCGACGACGGCTCCGTCAGGGTCGGATGCTGCCGCCGGGCATGTGGTCAGGCTGCGATGGTCCAGGCCCCGCGCGATGCCGCGTCATGGGCGAACTCGATAAAGTCGCGCGGACCCCGGCCGAGCGCCCGCTCCACACCGTCGGTGACATACGCGTTGCGGCCGTCCAGCGTCTCGCGGGCGATCTTCGTAAAGACGTCGGCCACGAAGTCGTCACCGGCGGCGGCCACGTTCGCGTGGAAGTCCTCGAAGCTGATCGGCACGTGCCGGATGGGCCGGTCCAGCGTGTCGGACAGCACCTCGGCCATCTCGGCGAAGGTCATCAGGCGTGGGCCTGTCACCTCGTAGCGCTCGCCCAAGTGGCCGTCCTCGGTCAGGGCCGCCACCACGACGTCGGCGATGTCATCGATGTCGATGATCGGCTCGGCGATCTCGCCGCCCGGCATGGGCAGCACGCCCCCTAGGATCGGGTCACGCAGGTAGCCTTCGCTAAAGTTCTGCGCGAACCAGGCGGCGCGGACGATGGTAAAGCCTAGGCCGGAGTTCCGGACGACCTCTTCCCCCAACCCGGCGAAATGCTCGCCGCGCCCCGACAGGAGGACCATCTGTTCGAGGCCCGTGCCCTTCGCGACCTCGGTCAGCGCCTCCAATTTCTCGACGGCGCCGGGGAAGGCCAGGTCGGGGAAATACGTCACATAGGCCTTCCGGACGCCCGTCAGCGCGGGTGCCCAGGTCTCCGGCGCCTCCCAGTCGAAGGGGATGGTGGCGCCACGCGACCCGCGGCGGACGGGGATGCCCTTGGCGTCGAGACGGGAGACGACGCGTGCGCCGGTCTTGCCGGTGGCGCCGATGACGAGGATTGGGGGCGTTTGCATGGGAGGCTCCTTGGCTGAATGTGCAGGCCAAGGAATAGGCATCTGTCTCAGGCGTCTCTTGACATGGACTGCCAGCGTTTTGACCGGCGCGGCCAAATGCACCTACCGGTCGAGCGACTTCCGGTAGCTTGCGGGCGTCTGATCCGTCCATCGCTTGAAGGCGCGGGTGAAGGCGCTCTGCTCGGAAAAGCCTGTCAGGAAGGCTATTTCGGACAACGCGCATGCCTCGTCGCGGAGCATGCTGAGGGCCAGATCCCGGCGCGTTTCCTCCGCCAGCGCCTGGAAGCTGACACCGTGTTCGGCAAGGCGACGATGGAACGACCGCACGCTCAGCCCAAGGGTGCTGGCGACGTCCGCCATCTTCGGCAGACCCTCGCTTAGGACGCGCGCAATCTCGTCCTTGGTGGCGCGGACGAGGGTGGGTTCGGTCTCAAGCGCGCTCAGTTCGGCCTCAAGATGCGTCGTCAGGAAATCCGACAGCGCGCGGTCGCCAAGCCGGTTCTCGATCCCGAGCGTGGCTTCGCCAAACAGGATCGCGTCCTCCGCCCCATGGAACTGGACGTGGCAGCCAAAGAAGTCCTCGAAGAGCTGCGCATCGCGGGGCGGGGAATGGCGGAACGTGACCAAGTCCGGTGTTACCTTTCCCACGGCCACCTGATCAATCGCCCGGAACATCGCAGAGAGCCCGGCCTCGGGCGAGAAAACGAGGCCCGGGCCCGACCCTGCCAGAAGCTCCTGCCGCAGCACCGCAGCCCCGTCTCGCTGGTCCAGATGGTATCGGACGCTGTCCGACAGGAGCGAATGGTAGCGGGCCATCCGCTCCAACACCCCCGCGACGGTCGGTGCGGCTTTGCAGGCCAGCGCGAAGGTCCCGAACCGGTCGATGTCGATGGACCGCGCGTGCCGGATGGAGACCGCCGCCCGGTCCGGGACCCGTTCTGCGACCAGTCCGAGGATGTCGTAATGCGCCTGCGCCGCGAGTTTGCCGTTGGCGACCGACACTGTCAGGAGCGCTTCGTCGTCTTGGGACAGGCGTCCGTCCGGGGTCAGGACGAAACCGGCGGCAGCGGCGAAGTACTGGGTGACGATGAGCGAGACGGAGGGCAACTGCGGTATCGAATGGAAGAGGCGGTCAGTGCAGGTCGGGCTCTATAATACCATTCGGAGGGCGTGCTGGGAACGGTCTCTGGGCGTTGGGCCCGCTCGGCCCGCCCTTCGCGGTGTTCGTCCTGCGGGCCTCCGCGCACCGCGTGTGAGCGTTACCTGATCTGCGGCTCGAATTGGCGTTTAGAGGGGGGACGTTGGAGCATTTCGTCCGTCATCTCTTCTCGAAAGACCTCTGTGGGCCTCATCCCGATCTACTGGAAGCAGAATACAAATCGCTCGACGAATGGCAGCCGACCGTTCCCCAAATTGCTCTGCGAGCTGACGATTGACCGGCCCGAACCAGGCCCTGGTGGTCCGACATCACCTACGGCCCCATGTGGCAGGGCTTCTTCTACTCCATTGCGATCCACCGTATGACAGGGCATCGTTACAGACGAATTCCCGCCAGGTGTGGACTGATATAGCTGATGCGTGCTGTCCTTGCGGCTGTGAAACACGCTAAAGGCGGAGTTCTGCTCCGACGCGCTTGACTTGGCTATTGCGCCTTTGAGAGCCGGTATTATGAACACGCCATCGCGGGATATTGCTGCGCGATGCTCTGCCAAGAAAGCAACCAAGGGCCGCAGGTCTCGGCGTTCCCCTGGGCGAAGTTGCCTCGAAAGGCAGGCATCCGCATCTTTCCTACCGGCAGAGTTGCCTAGCAGATCGCCAGCTGGGCAATGGATGGACGGCAAGAAGCGCTTCCTTTTGCTGCGGGCCATTGCTTGCAGCAATGCCCTGCTGGGCAGCGGACAACATCTTCATCGAGCGGCTCTAGCGGTCTGTGACCAATGAATGCGCCTACCGGCACGCCTGAGAGACCGGGTCCGAGGCTCGCGCCGGACGGCGATCTGGTTCGACTTCTACAACCACCGGCGGGCTCACGCGGCCCTCAACGCGGATATCGCACACTTTGCCCTCTAGCCGCTGCGCGTACCGCAATCGGGCGGTCCACAAGCTCGCTACGGCGCCCGATCTAGCTTTGCGTGCGTGCGAGGCCGTTCCAAACAGCGGTTCGGACCTGGTACCCGATTTGGTAACTGGAGGGGCAAAATGTGATAGATGCCGCCGACGGAAGCTACCGGATAAACAAGTCAAACGTCAACAAATCAACTAGGGCATATTTGGATAACCTATGGATAACCCTGTGAATTGCAAATTTGGCCAAAAATGGTGAGGGGGAAAAGTGTGATGGTTAGAAGACTATTACCGTTTAGAAACAGCGCCTTACTTCCGAAGAATTAGAAAAGAAGAAAAGAACGCGCACGGCAAAACTGGCACCGCGCGGCCTCCCGCAGAAAAACACAAGAATTACCTACCTCCACACGCTAAGCGGGTAGGATCAGAGGGATCTGGATATGCAAGGGAAGTTCAAGGTCCAGCGCTCACCGCTAAACAATGATGGGTTTGACCTGACGTTCAGAATTGTGGCGTTGGACGACGACCTGCGAGAAAAAGCCGTCTCTACGCTCGATCCTGACGAGCGGACAGCGCTTCTAGAGAACATCGCAGGGCTCCCCGTTCGGGAGGGGTAAGGCTCATGACGAGTTTCTGAATGGCCAGAAGGTCCGACACCAGGTCATCCCCGCCCTCGACCCCATCAATCGACAGAAGATCGTCCAGAGACAGATCCAGGTATCGCGCCACACCCACGGCATCTACCAACCGGATGTTCTCCATGTCACCGCTGAAGAACTTGTAGCCGACACTTCGACTGACGGCGCCCGCGTCGATCATCATGCTAACAGACTGCCCACGTCGCTTCAGAGCCTCGCGAACCGCCTGCCGGAACACCTCGTTTGCACTGTCACCCATCCGACCTCTCTTTCTACTTTCACAAGGCAAAGTTGTTCGTAACTGTCAGCTTTGCCTGACAGGTAAATTCCCACCGTGCTATACAAGGGGGCCTTCACAAAAACATGCCAGCCCTTGCTACTGAGCATCATGGTCGTTTTGTTGACAACAGGTTATCACCCCGCGCTCGTTCAGAGATGCGCATAACAGGCCCGAGAAGGCCGCCGAGATGCTGGGGCATCGGACCTTTACGTTCAAAGCAGTACTGTCAAATGAAACAAGGACATCTGTCAGTAGCCTTCAAGGTTGGCCCAACGCAGAGAGCGAGAAGATCACGGTGAAAACATTCACGACAAGCGGCCACACTTTCTACAAAAAGTTCGTGGATGCCGACTGGAACAACGAATTGTTAGTGCTGAATAAGAAAGACAAGAACGGGGCGCGGGAAGCGGTCTCGTTCAACGTAGTAACGTGATGCGTATCCTACGAAAATGTCGTAAAAAATACGACTTTCGTGACATACTGCTCGTCTTAGACAGGACGGCTATCATCTTCGTACATCGCTTCAAAAAAGAACCCTTGAATGAAACCCGTGCGAGGGTTCATGGCTCGAAATTCCGCTCTGCGTCGCATGCGCACACACGGGATCGCTCGTGGCCGATCTACGCGCCGTAGCCTTCAGTGATACGCCATCCCCCGACCTGGCATGGCTCCTGTAGAGACCTGCGTTCAGGTGGGCGCTCCCTCCCGCACGGCTGTCTGGAAGGCGATCGGGAATACGAAAAAGCGTGGTCCGCTGCTCGGTCGGTCCCAAAAGCACCGGTTCGACCGGCCGCTAATCAGCCATTTATTGGCGCTTGCTGCCACGGCAGAGTCCAGTCCTTCGACCATTTCCTGCTCGAGAACAGCGGCTTTACTTTAGAATGAAGTTCCCATATAGGTATTTTAAGGTAGGAATTCCTAATTGGGAACTTAGATCTTGTTCCTAAGGAGAGACTGCAACAGTGCAACGCAATGGAGGTATCATGCTTTCAGACTTCGAAGAGCGGTTCTGTCATGAGTACCTGACAGACCTAAACGCGACCAAAGCCTATGCCCGCGCCAAAGGGCGGGCTGATAGGCCAAGGAAAGGTGATCGCTCGGCTGCCAGCCGCCTGCGTACTTTGAAGTGTGTCGATGATCGAATTGTCGAGCTTATAGCCGCCCGCAACGCCAAGGTGGACATAGATAACGTTCGCGTCGTCCAGCACCTGGCCGCTATCGCCTTCTCATCAATGGCCGACTTCGTTGAGACAGACGAAAACGGCAACCGTCGGATCACCTTAGATCGTGCCCCCCAAGAAGCGTTGATTGCCGTCACACAGTTCAAAACAGAAGTGGACGCGACCTACAGCGGTGATGGCGATAACCGTAAGGTCGTGTCGAAAGTTACCAAGTCGCGCATCAAGCTGAACGGCGACAAGTTTCGCGCCCTCATCAAGCTTGGCGAGCATATCGGCCTGTTCACCAAGGGTGGGGACGAGTTGGCCGCCTTCACTCAGAGCGTCATGGAGGGTATGACCCACCCTCTTCCTTCTAACCAACCGGTGTCTGAGAGGCAGGCCATTAAAGGAGGGTAGCACGCGCCAAACCGAGCCGTATCATGAGGTTGATGCGACCATGTTGGAGGCTATCTCCCGGCAGGTTCCGCCCGCTGTTGATGTGGCCATTCGATGTGAGAACCGCCCTCTGCATGGGCAGTTCATGGTCACCGTCAGAGGCCATTATCTGGGGCCGATCCAAATCTGAGCGCTTCCCAAGCTATCTCTTCAACAGTCCCCAGAGGGTTGCACATTCTATTGGCGCGCGGATGGTGAAGTGCCAAGATGCCGTCTGGTGCGAAGGCGCTTGCCCCGTGCGTCCTCATTGCGCTCTGCATTGACATGGCCACGGCGGCGAAAGCCGATGCCCCACGGGATGACCATGGACACGTCCTCCTTGATGATCGCATTCGCCAGGCGATGCATGGCTCCTAGGCCAGTGTCTCGGGGATCAGCGTTGGCGTTTCATGTCTGGCGCCATCTACAAGATCCGACTGAAAGAAGATGCTGACGATGAGAGCGGCGCCCTTGTTCGGCCCTTCATCCTCCACGACCGTTATGCCCCTTTCACCAAGCGTTGCTCGCCTACAATCGGCTGTCTGTCCCAAAGGGCCGCCAACACGGGATCACGACCGTCGCTTCGATCTATGCCCTCGAATCCGTGGCCTGGAAGCCCACCACGCCACCAGCATCATCGCCCAGACCTCCTGTGCCCTTGGGGATCTTTCGATTAAAGGTCCGCTTCGCTCAAGGGGACGTCAGTGCGTCTCCCGATCACTGTCGGGATGCCGTGTCGACGATATCCGAGGCCCCCAAGGCCAAGTCGACCATTGCTCATGGGCTCTGAAACGTTCGCGAAGTCCTCGAATGGCGTCTCAAGCAGAGGACGTTCGAGACACTGCCCAAGGATCTTCCGGACTACCTGCACCTCTCGCGTCGATTATGGCGAAGCGCTGCTCAGCCTGCGCCGGAACTATCCGCAGATCCAGGAGGCCGAGGGGATGCTCGCAGCCATGCCGCGCAGAACACTGCTGGAGCGGCGCAACAGGGCGGTCTTCGCGACGGTCTTTCTCGGCGCATTGCGAGAAGAAGCCGCGATCTAATTGCTTGAGAGCGTCACTTATCTCGCTGCGCTGCCTCAAAACTTCTTTAATTTCAAGTGGTGACTTGTCGCGGAATGCGGAGTGGAGTTGAGGGCGGATTTCAGGGCCCGCTCCTTTGTGTCGGGGGCGATAGGGGCAAATGGGGGCTTATTTCGCCCTCGGGATAAGGTCGTGTTGGACGGCATCCGAATGGGACATGCGACTCTGGGGCTCATTGAGCATGGCCGTGCAGATCGAAGCTTGGGCGTCGTCTGGGCTTGGGAGAGAGTGCGCGGACCGGCGCATTGAAGATTTAAGGCAGGATGTGGGTTGGCGGATTTGGCGCCAGCGACGCGATCCTGTGGTGGCGAGTGTGACGAGGGGGTGCGGCCATGGCGGAGCAGCGCAATTCAGTGGGTGTGGACGGGACCGGCAAAGCGGCATCGACGCTTGGCGATGGCTCCGAAGTGGTGCTGAGCGGGGCGACTGAGGACTTTGCGACGGCGGATGCAGGTCCCAACGTGGTGGCCGCAGGGGGCGGCAACGACACCCTGCGCGGCGGTGACGGGGGCGACCTGCTCGATGGGGATGCAGGCGATGACCTGCTGGACGGGCAGGGCGGGGACGACACGCTGATCGGGGGCGCGGGGTCCGACACGCTGGTGGGCGGGGCAGGGCGCGACCGCTTCGCCATCACGGCGGGTCAATCCGGGACCAAGGTCATCGCCGATTACATCGCGGGCGAGGACCAGATCGAACTGGCGGGCTATGGCCGGTTGGGCCCCTCTGACATCTCGGTGGACCGGGTGGACGGCGACCTGCGGGTGACGTTTGCCGACGGACAGGCCGTTGTGTTGGCGGGGATCAGCTCCCTGTCCGGGGTGTCCCTGGCGGATGTGCTGGCGGTGGATCAGGGGCGCGACGTTGACACCGATGGCCTGACGCCGCTGCACCTGACTGAGGCCGATGATCGGTATTCGTCCAACGGTACGACGGATGACCGGATCGACGCGGGCGCGGGCGATGACGTCGTGCAGGCCGGGGCCGGGGATGACACGATCATCGGGGGCGCGGGCGCCGACACCATGGAGGGCGGCGCGGGCGCGGATGTGTTCCGCATAAATGGCGCCGATCTGAGCGGGCCGGGGGCCACGGATGTGATCCGGGGGTTCACGTCCGGCGTGGACAAGGTGCAATTCGTGGGCCTGCCGGGTGTTGCCAGCTTGGGCGATCTGGCCGGACGCCTGACGACCGTTGACGGCAATATCGCGCTGGATTTCGGCGGCGGGCATCGGCTGGTGTTTGAGGGCATCACGCGGATCGGCCAGTTGAGCCCCCAGGACGCCATCCTGGGCGGCGACGCGCCAGAGATCGCGGTTGCCCTAGCCGACGACACCGGCGACAGCGCCACGGATGGCGTGACAACGGCCACCGGGATCACGGGCACGGTCTCCGACGACGTGGGGCTGGACCGGCTGGAGGTGCGCGTGGATGGGGGTCCCTGGATCGACATCACGCAGTTCCTGCGCCCCGACAACAGCTTCGCCATTTCTGAGGCGCTGGTGGCGCGCAGCCTGGGCGAAGGGAGCTTTGCCGCCGAGTTCCGCGTCACCGACGTGGAGGGGAAATCGGTCGTGGCCGACCTGCCCCTGACCATCGACGCCACGGGGCCGGGCCTCGCCTCGGGCCTGGATGTGACACTCGACGAGGTGGTCTCGTCCCTGCGCCTTCGCTTCGATGAGCCGCTCTCGGGTGACACGCCGCTGCCGGAGGCGTTTGCCGTCACGGGGGCGGATGGTCCGGTCACGGTCACCTCGGTCGACCGGCTGAGCCCGTCTGAGGTGCGGCTCAACCTCGCCTCGGCGTTGGAGGGCGGGGTCTTCGCCGTCACCGGCACGGTCGCGGATGTGGCGGGGAACACCAGCCAAATCGGCGGCGACGTGACGATCAACGCGGCCACCCGCGTGACCGAGATCCGCCCCGCCGATGGGGCGCAGCGGGCCAACCTGGACGGCAAGATCACCGTCGCCTTCAGCGCGCCCATGGACGAGGCGACCTTGGATGCGGGCAGCGTGCAGATCACCGCCTTGGGGGAGGCCCTGGCCGGTCGCTATGACCTGTCCTCCGATGGCAAGCTGCTGACGTTTTTCCCCGAGGACCTACTGCCCGCGGGCACCGAAGTGCGCGTGGCTTTCGACGACAGCCTCCGCGATGCCGATGGCGCACCGGTGCAGGTGCCCCCGCCCGCCAGCTTCCAGACGGTCTCGCTGACGCAGGTGCCGGGGACCAATGTGGAGGGCTTCATCTTTGATGCCAACTACCGCGATGAGGACGGTCTCGACATCCCGCTGGAGGGGGTCGTCGTCTCGGTGATCGGCCTGCCTGGTGTGACGGCGACCACGGATGCGGCGGGGCGGTTCCTGCTGGAAGACCTGCCGATCCCGCTGGCCTATCTGCAATTCGACGCCTCCAACGTCACCAACCGGCCGGAGTTCGATTACGGCACCATCGACAAACCGGTCGAGACGGTGGCGGGTCAGACCATTGGTCTGCGCTCTGGGGACAAGGCGTTTAACATCTACTTCGCGGCCCTGGCCGAGGCGGATGTGACGGAGTTGACCCCCGGCGAGACGACCGAGGCCGGGATCGGCGAGAACGGGTTGGCCAACCTGACGGAGATCTTCCCCGGCATCGACCCCGCCCATTGGGAGCAACTGAAGGTCATCATCCCCGCCGACAGCCTGACCCGCGACGACGGCAGCCTGGTGGATCAGGTCCAGGTCATGGCCTTCGAGCCCGACCGCATCCCCGCGCCCCTGCCGCCCGGCTTCGACCCGACAGTGGTCTTCACGGTCAAGGCCGAAGACGCCACCAACGTCGACGGCAACGCCCAGATCGAGTTCCCCAACATCGACCAGCTGGAGCTGGGCGCCGAACGCCCCATCCTCAGCTTCGACCACGACGCCGGCGTCTGGATCCAAACCGGCACCGCTATCGTGGTGGACGACGGAGACGGCGGAACGATCCTCCGATCCGAAGGCGACACAGGGGTCAACACACTCGGGTGGAAGTTCGCCGCTTTCCTGCGCTGGCTCGGCTTCTCCGAGCGCACGACGCGACTGCTGGAAAAGGCTCTTGATAACACCATAGAGGGCTTGCGCGAGTCCGCAGCCGCAGTGCTCAACGGCGCTGCAGCGGTCGTCAAAGCGATCGACACGATCGTTCCTGCCGAGGAGGTAGGCGCAGGCGTTGCTGAGACGCTGACCGTGGGCGCCGCGGGCGCCGTTCTGGGCATCGCGGCCGGCGAGACGTCGAAGACGGTGCGGCTGGCGACGAGTGGGGACAACGTCGACGAGGTCGACGGGGCGGTTGTTCTGGAGGCGTTCAGCGTGAGCGGGGGGGCCTTTGCGGGCGGTGCGCCGTTGGTTCGGGCGACGTCCTGGGTGCTGGACAATGACGGGGCTGCGAATGGACCTGCGCTGTTTGTGTCGCGGCCCGTGTTGCGGGAGGGGGACACGGGTGAGCGGCTGGCGGTGTTCGAGCTGTCCCTGTCGCGGCCTGCGCCTTCGGGGTTCGAGGTGCGCTATGCGACGGTGGACGGCTCTGCGGAGGCGGGGTCCGACTACGAGGCGACGTCTGGGACGGTTCGGTTTGTGGCGGGTCAGCAGACGGCGTCGGTCGCGGTGGTTGTGACGGGGGACACGGCTGTCGAGGCCTCCGAGACCTTCACGCTGTCGGTCGAGGAGGTGGTGGGCGACGGCGCCAGCCCGGTGCTCGACGCGATCTCGCTGGTCGAGGCGACGATCCTCGATGACGACGCGGGCGGGGAGGCGTTCGTGTTTGCCCCTCAAGCTGTGCTCGAGAATACCCTTATAAATGCACCAGCTCCAATTCCATCTCAAACGAAGGATATCGACAGTGATCTTCAAGACGTTCTCGCCACGTCGGGTCTTCCCGATGCGTACATGGACAATTTCTTAGTGTAGGCCAAGCTTATGAGGTGCTGTCCTATGATGAGCGCTACATCTTGTCAGGCGAGTTCTTGCGGCGGTAGTCGATATGGATGGCGCGGGGTTCGACGGGATCGAACGGTTTCCGGAAAACCGCCCGGACAAGGCCGTAGTCGCGCGACTTCCAGTGCTGGGAGTTGTCGAACTCTTCCCCGTGCTAGGGACGACCGTAGAGGTGGGTGATCTCATCATCATCAGGCCAGTCGAAGCCGGGCCGATAGAGACGGAAGAGGAGCTTAAGAACGCCGTGGCCTCCAGTCCGAGCTGAAGCATGCGTCTAATCTGGGAAAAGTTGTTGAAGTAACCGTTTCTTTTGTAGCCGAAGATGGCGAGCGGATCGACGTCGAGCATGGCGCAGAACGCCATCATTTATTTGCTGGGCGTAGCAACCCCATCCAAAAGCCAACTCCAGAGTGCCGTTCACTAGCGAGGCTTGGGAAAATCCGGTTGCGTCGCAGGGTGATCTTCCCAGTCTGCTGAAGGCTGTTAAAGCCCGCCAAACCTGAAGTTTGCGCAGGCTTCTGTTACTCGCCTGCGGACAAAAGCCGCCATGTCATCCGGTCTCGCAGTTGTAGAACTGGATGACAACACTTGAGAATAGTGACTCCATCTACCGTATGTGCGCGCTTAGCCGACATAGATCGCGTGGGCTGTACGATAAATTGGTTTTGGAATGACTGGGGATAGATTAGATGAATTATGTAAGTGACCTGCTCCCCTGAAAGGTCCGCGGTTTGAAGTTAGCCTGTTCTCCAAACGA
>NZ_BPFH01000010.1 GCF_019655435.1 Jannaschia pagri | reverse complement strand
GATCCCGATCCCGATCCCGATCCCGATCCCGATCCCGATCCCGATCCCGATCCCGATCCCGGACCTGACCCTGATCCTACACCCGAGCCTGACCCGGAACCGGATCCGACACCGGGTGATGACCCTTGGGATGAGAGCGACAGCAGGGGCCTGATCGTCGTGACGGGCGAGGCAGGTCAGTATGATCGTCACAAGTCTGAGGTGTCTTTCGTCATGGGGGCTGACCTGGACGCCAGCCGGTTCCGCAACGACCGGGATCTTACGACAATCGGGAACGGTCTCGACAACAAGATGGACGGGAACGACGGTGAAAACCGGCTGGAGGGGCGCGCTGGCGACGACATCTTGGACGGTGATCGTGGTCACGACATGCTGATAGGCGGCACGGGCGATGACACGCTGGATGGCGGACGCGGGCGCGATACGCTGGCCGGCGGGGCAGGGGACGACTGCTTGGACGGGGGACGCGACGATGACGTCTTCATCTTCGAGACCGGCGGTGGCCATGACGTCATCGAGGATTTCGAAGACAACGACGATACGCTCTGGCTGGACGTATCTGGCGTCGCATCTGTGGCCGAGGCTTTGGCTTTTGCGACTGGGTCGCGGGGCGACGTGATCTTTGATTTCGGCGGGGGTGACCGAATAACTGTCGAGGATATGGAGATCGCTGAGCTTGCAAATGACCTGCTTATCCTCTGAGTGCCCTGCCTTTTGCCCGAACGGGTGAGCCGCTCTTTCAAGTCCCGTCAGGTGTCTTAGCCCGGCGGGACCGAGGGCCACATGGAATTGGTGGGATGGAGGAGAGCGCGAGCGCAGGTGCCCTATGGCGCGTCGAGGCGCGTTGATGCAAGCCGGGTTGTTATCTCGGTTTGCGTGTCACGCCACAGATATCGGGGACAGGGGGCGCACGGGAGACTAACCCGTTGGTCGTGTGCGTTTCGGGTTTGACGAAAGCCAGAGAGGGTTTGATTCTCGCTGTATTGGCCAGAGATTGAACGCGCGCGTTATCTAAAGGTACACCTGTCGTGCGGGGGTTTGAGCATTTGTCTAAGGGGGCGAAAAATGGGCTCCGTTGGTGGCGGCTAACGGTCACGTCGGGACACGGTCCCGCACTTCTTTCGGCTCAATGCTGTCCCGGTGTGTATCAGTTGTTCGGCTGCTCGATCTAGCTAGTGTCAGGGACCGTCACCGGTCACCTTAGGTCTCGTTCCGATAGGGGGCAGATGCCTCTCGGTGTATGATGGGCGGGATCGATCGTGATGGATCGTCGGACGGTAGTCGGTATATGACCCCTACACTGCGCTGCGAATGCCTATGCCGAGGACTTCATCCGAAGCGCAGGGTGATCGCGCTCAGGTCGCTGTGTTGCGACACCTCGTCGTAAGGCGGGTTTCTGTTCTAGCAGCGGCGTTTCGGGTGCCACTCAGGTTTTGGGGTAACGCAGCCGCCCATGTCGGTGCGTACGATCTGGCGGTCATTGTTTGGGGTCATGCTGAGCCAAGCTTTGGGGTATGAGGGTTCGGAAATCTACTTGCTTTCGATACGGGCCTGTTCGCTGTTCGATAGGGCAGCGTAGAGTGATGTTCGAACGGGATTGACCCAGCCGCTGGATGATCTTGTGGCGGTGACTGACCCTTTGCACGCGTTTAGCGTGGAAGTACCGCGGCGTGATTGGGGGTTCGCTGTCTCCACGAACCAAGACGTCATAGGCGCCATCGAGTGGTTTGGACTTTGATCGGCACGGGACGCCGCGGGCGTTGGGTGGATGTCGTCTCCGGCGAGCGCTTGCGTTGGTTTCTGACACAGGGGCACATTTCTCCGCTCGTTCAGTAAGTCGGTTCGGATTTGCGCGGGCAGGGTCGCTCGGTATCCAAACCTCGCTGACGGTACTGGCACTTGGCTCTGGATGGTCAGGCGCCTGTTTGGAGGGCGCTGGTTAAGGGTTTCAGCGGACAGAGCTGGCATCCGAGGTTAAGACGTTGGCCTAGAGGTAAGATATTGAATTTAGATGAGTAGTACTCTGATCGGATGCGCTTTGTGGCCAGCGTCTTGGCTTGTTCACCAGCGCGACGTTAGGCATCTACGCGATAGATAATGTCAATCGTAATATTCTCTGTGTCTATCATTCTAGCACCGCCCAATGCAGATGGACTTCGCACTTGTCGACCTTCAATTGCGCTCTCTTGGTGTCCTGAGCGGAACAAACCTGCGCCTTGGCGCGACACACCCGCAGGATCGTTTCGTGATGGGGCGACGGCAGCGCTGAAGAGTCCGACAGACATCTCGGATCCTCCTCAAACCCAGCGGGCGCGTTGGCGACGCGTCCGCGTCACGACAGCAGCTTTGGGTCACATCCTCGGAGTTCGGGGTTCTCGGAACGGAGGGTCGCAAGACGTGCTCTCGCATCGGTATCATTGGCGGGCGGGTCGTCAGTGACGTCGAGACAGGTTAGGAGTTCCACCATCCGCGCAGCGAGGGCAGGGAAGCTCTCGCCGATCTCCGACAGATAGGGCGGGGCGTAGATGCGCAGCGCGACATCGAGATCATGATCACCCCAGTAGGTCACCATCATCGTACATCCGCTGAACTCGCTCCGATGGTCTTGGGGGTATCGGTACGTACATTGCGCCTGCCAGGTTGGGGCCTCGTCATTGTCGAGGATAAGGTATGATGCGAACGGTTGCGGGGCTTCCGAGCGCACCTCGATAGTGAGCCCCTCGATGCGGAATGCCTCTGGCACAAGCGCTTGGTTGCCGTAATGGCTCTCCCTCCATCCGGTCGCCAAGAGATATGTCAGTGATGGCCTATCTCCGTCCACGACGAATACACCATATCGAGGCCCCATAACGGGGTCGGCTTCCATGAGCTCATCGAGCCAGTCCACACCATTGATGGGCAGGAAAGTGGGGTCGTACTCCGTCTCCCACGGGACTTGGCCGACGAGGAAAATGCGCGTGCCGATCTGCACGGTCGCGGGGCCCTCCTCGGCCATGGCGGGGCAGACCGTGTTCGCGGCAACTAGAAGACTCGCGATCAGTTTCATGGTGCGGCGTCCTTCACATCGGGGCACGGGGCCCGACATGGCTACTCCGGCGCGCAGGACTGGTTCGAGGCGCTTCCGTGACCGTTCCGGGACATATCGGACGGGAACCGGTCCACGCGTGTAGAACGCGAGGTTAACGACAGGCGTGGTACGGTCGCGGGCGAGAGGGGGTCCGGAGGCGAGGTGAGCAGTCAAAGCGGGACTGGCTGGGGCCTACCTTGCCCCGGACCTTGCTTTGTCGTGCGCGTTCGCGCGGCGAGGGCTCATGTATGTGCCCCAGGGCCGGAGCGGTGCGTTTCGGTTTGGGGCGGTGATGTGGTCCGGTGCCCTGGGCGCCGTCCTTGCCGTTGGACAAAGGGCGCCTGCGAAAGCGCTCAATCCAGCTTTCAGGATGGGCGGCACATCGCTGGGATTTTTCATATCCCTGGCTGGGGTGAAGACGTTAGCTGAATGGGGATGCGCTCCGTGTAATGCGATTTGGCCGCAGAGTGGCTTGGTGTTTTGCCCCGCACGCAAGGGTAAATCCTTTCCATGGATTAGGGTCCGACAATGCTCTAACGCTTAGGGTGGATCACCCGAATAAGGGCATGCCACAGCGAAACACTTTAGGAAGCTATTTGATATGTCAGTCGGAATCATCATTGAAGGCAATGTTTTCACCGGAACCGACGAAGGTGATTTTATCGGAGGTACCGAAAGCGATGATGAGATCTTCGGTCGGGAGGGCGAGGATACAATTCGAGGGCGCGCCGGAAATGACACCATATCAGGCGGGCCAGGAGATGACTTTATCGGAGCAGGGCTGGGCAACAACATTGCAAACGGCGGAGATGGGGATGATTTCATTGCCCCTAACATTTTCGTCGAAGGTGGCCGGGACGAACCGGCGCCACCAACGTCGAATCAGTTCTTTGGGGAGGCCGGGAACGACTTTGTCAGAGGCGGCACAGGATCCGATAGGCTCTTGGGGGGAGAAGGTCGCGATACCCTCACGGGCATCCTAGGCGATGACTTCATAGACGGTGGAGCTGGTGATGACGTCCTGTTCGGGTCAGTCGAACGTATATTTAACGGGATCGACCAAACCGGAAATGACCTCCTTTTAGGTGGGTCGGGCAATGATGAGATCCATGGTCAAGTGGGGGAGGACACGTTGCAGGGCGGCAGCGGGAACGACAGCCTCTCCGGTGAGGAGGGCAACGACAGTCTACAGGGCGAAGACGGCATTGATGTCATGGACGGTGGGTCGGGCAATGACACGCTGAACGGCGGAGCCGACGCCGATGACCTCTATGGCAATTCCGGTATGGACACGCTGTTTGGCGGCGAGGGGGACGATACGCTCAAGGGCGGAAATGGGAGCGACAGCCTCGACGGCGAAGCGGGGGATGATCTGGTAAGCGGCAATGCGGGGCATGACACGCTCGCCGGTGGGGCCGGGGCTGACAGGTTGTTTGGGGGGCGAGGCAATGATGTGCTGGATGGCGGAGACGCGGACGATCTCCTCCGAGGTGGCAAGGGCCAAGACACTCTGACAGGCGGTGCGGGCGCGGATACGCTTGCCGGGGACAGGGGCGACGATAGGCTGACCGGCGGGGACGGGGCGGATGTGTTCGCCTTCGCGCGCGGTTGGGGTGCGGATACGGTGAGCGACTTCGCGGCCACCGACGGGGAGGTTATTCTGTTCGTCCAGGGGTCCGGCATCACTAGCTTTGACGACCTGTTGGAGAACCACCTTCGGGACGCGGACGGGAGCGCCGAGATATATGTGGGCGAGAACACCCTCCGGTTGGACGGTATTTCGGTGGATCAGATTGGCGCGGGTTTGGCCTATTCCGCTGATGACTTTGTTTTTGAGTATATGGTTTAATAGGGTGCGGAATTACACTGAGGTGTCTTTGCGATCACGGGAGTTTCTGTGCGGCAGCCTTTGGTATAGGCATTAGCTGCGCTGATCCTGCAATTAAGACATAGAGCCTCGCTGCTTTATGCGTTTAGAGCGTCGCGCCTGACGTAATTTACGACCCGCCTGCGATGCCGTCCGCGGCCTTTAGCAAAACATAGACCCGGTCGGGGTAGCTATAGCCCGGCAGCATCAGGTCGCCTGTGTGTGTCATGCCCAGACGGTCGAGCAGACGCAGCGACCGATGGTTGTTCGGATCAACGATGGCAGCGATCTGACCGAAGCCTTCTGAAACCGTTCCGATCAATGCCTGCGCCGCTTCGGTCGCGTAGCCTGTGCCCTAGGCATGGCGCGACAGTCGAACGCCGAGTTCCAGGTGGCCCGGTCCTAGACGCGCCGCGCTGCCCAACAGCGATACATATCCCAACAGGCAGTCATCGGATCGTAGGGTGATCGCTCGGATTCCCGGAGGGCCCGTTTGCGCCCGCTGTGCCCGTGTCAGCCAAGCGGATTGGGCCGCGCGGGTCAGCGGCCCGTGGTCGCTGAACTCCATGACGGTGGCATCGCCAAGGATGACGTCCAACTGATCGAGGTCAGACGGCAGCCAAGCGCGCAGTCGCAGGCGGTCGGTGAGGACATCAGAACGGGCCATTAACCATCCGTTGGAAAACGTGACGGGGCGGAGCTTAGGCCACGGTCTGGGCAGTCGGAACCGGGTTCAGACCAACCGCGCCGTGACGACATGTTATTGTATTACATATTTTGGTTGTCATCCCACGCGTGCGCGGGTACCGGTCGCTCAACTCCTGACAAAACCAGTCGGAGAAGGAACGCCAGCCTGGGATTTTATCCGACGGGGCCGCAAGCGGCCTCAGACAGACGGTTCTGCCGTGCCCGGCCAGTTTGCCCACGTGTTCAAGAGACCAGAAAGGAACACCGACCGTGCCCAGCCTCACCAGATTTGCCCTCGCCTCGTCCCTGGCGATTGGGACGGCCCTTTCGGCTGCCGCGCAGGAAGGATCGCTGACCATTGCCGTGGGATTTGGCCCGACGGCTGAGGTGCCGGACCCGCGCGCGGGCTACAATGGGTGGATGTCGAACCAAACCGGCGTGACCGAAACGCTCATGGGGATCGACTATGATCTGAACCTGTATCCGCGCATGGCGGAGGGCATCGAGCAGGTCAGCCCGACCACCTGGCGCGTCACCCTGCGCGATGGTGTGCTGTTCCATGACGGCACGCCCGTGACGGCCGCCGATGTGGTGGCGTCGGTGGAGGGCATTCTGGACGAAGCGCATCCGGGCCATAACGCGCGGGTCGCCAAGCTTCTGGACCTCGCGGGTCTGACGACCGATGGCGATCATGTGGTCGTGTTTGAGACGAACACCCCAAACTCCGCCTTCCCATGGACCTTGTCCGACCCGGCGATTGCGGTTCTGGGCCGCCCGTCCGAGGACTTCCCCATTAACGCAACGGGGCCGTTTATCTTCCAGGAGGCTATCCCGGAACAATTGTATCGCGTGGAGGCCAACCCGAACTATCGCCTTGGGGCGCCGGGCCTTGCCGAGGTCCAGGTTGTGGGGATCCCGTCGCCTGCCACCGCGGCCTTGGCCTTTGAGGCGGGCGACGTGGATATGGTGATCAACTACCCTGAGACGGACTACGAGCGGATTTTGGACACGGGGGCGGCGGGCTTCACCGCTGCGACGGCGCGGCTCTATTTCTACACCGTGAACGCAAAAGCGGGGCCCATGTCGAACCCGCTGATCCGCCAAGCCGTCTCCGTTGCTATCGACCGCGACGGCATTGTGGAGGCTGTGTTGTCGGGCGTGGGGGGCGTGGCCGCTGGCACGACCTTCCCAGCCGGGAAAGGCTGGGCCGCTGACATCACGCCGACCTACGACCCGGCCAAGGCCGAAGCCCTGTTGGCCGAGGCCGGTGCTGTCAACGAGGGCGGCCAGTGGATGCTGGAGGGCGAACCGCTTGAGATCGACATCGTGACCTATTCCTCCCGCGCGGCCTTGCCGCCGACCGCAGAGCTGACCCAGGCGTTCCTCGCGGCCATTGGCGTGACGGCGAATGTCCGTGTCGGGGAATGGGGTGCCAGCAACGATCTGATCGCGTCGAACGAGGCCGATATGTTCCTGCAGGCCTGGGTGATGACGCCACACGGCGACCCGGGTGGCGTGTTGGAGACGCTGTTGAAGACCGACGGAGGGTCCAACTCGGGCGGCTATAGCAACGCCGAACTGGACGCGCTGTTGGAGCAAGGGCGCGCCACCTTTGATCAGGATGCGCGCGGCGTGATTTATGATCAGGTGCAGGAGATCATCGCAGCCGATGCCGCCATGATCCCGGTCTATCACGTGAACCAGGTGAACGTCGCCAAGCCCGGGTTGGACGGCTACCGCGTCCATCCGACCGAGACCTACTGGATCAAGCACGAAACGACCTTTGCGGAATGATCTGTCGATGACACTGACGGTGTCCGGCTTGCGTGTGGTGCGCGCGGGTCGGACGATCTTGCATTCGACCTCTCTCTCGATGTCTCCCGGCGACCGGATGGGTCTGGTGGGGTCCTCAGGCTCGGGCAAGTCCACGGTGGGCCACGCTCTGATCGATGATCTGCGGGGGCAGGGGCATAGCGTCAGCCACGTGCCGCAGAGCCCGGACGAGGCGCTAGATCCGTTGCGCAGCATGGCCTTCCACTGGCGCGAGGCGGAGCGCGCGCTTGGTGGTGTGGACGTGGACCGGGCGGCGCTGTTTTCCGCCCTAGGGATCGACGGCGGTGACATGGGCAAGCGTCCCTGGGGCTGGAGCCGCGGGATGCAGCAGCGCTTCGTGATCGCCATGGCGCTGATTGGGACACCGGATTTGATCGTCTTGGATGAGCCGACCTCGGCCCTTGATCCGGTGGTTGCGGCGGCATCGATGGACCTTCTAGAGCGTCATTTGCAGGGACGGGACACGGCGATGATGCTGATCACCCACGACCTGGGCCTTGCCGCGCGGCGGGTGTCCCAACTGATGGTGATGGCCGAGGGGAGGGTGGTCGAACGGGGCGCGACGGAAGATATTCTCGCGCGTCCTCAGTCGGTCGCGGCGCGGGCTCTGACGGCCCACAAAAGCTGGGCCATGGTGCCATGCTAGAGTTGACCAAGGTGTCGGTGAAACGCGGCAAAACCCCCACGCTACGGGATGTATCCCTTCGGTTGCCTGCAGGCCAAACGCTTGCGGTCGTCGGTGAGAGCGGGGCGGGCAAATCAACGCTTATTGCGACGATCCTTGGGTTGTTGAAACCGACGAGCGGCACCGTTGCCTGGTGCGGAGCGGCCGTGCGGGCCTGTCGCCCGGCCCTGGTCATGCAGGAACCGCGCGCGGCGTTTAACCCGGCGCTCTCCCTGCGCCGGTCTGTTATGGAGCCGCTGCGGCGCGGACCGGCAGAGGGACGGCTTGAGAGGCTTTGCGCGGGTCTGGATCTTTCGGCAGAGATCCTCGACCGCAGGCCAGGTGAGGTGTCCATCGGACAGGCGCAGCGCGTGGGCATCCTACGGGCGTTGATCGCGGCACCGCCGCTGGTGCTGTTCGACGAACCCCTTTCGGCTTTGGACGCGGTGACGCAAAAACAGACCGCGCGGCTGATCAGCGACCTGCAACGGGAAGAAGGCTTTGCCGCGCTGATCGTCACCCACGATCTGGGCTATGCCGTGGCCCATGGGGACGAGATTGCGGTCCTGAAGGCCGGTCGGATTGAAGAAATCGCGTCGCCCCGGGCCTTTGCGCTGGCCCCACAGTCAGATTATGGGCGTCAGTTGCGCGATGCGGCGATTGCCCTGGGATCCTTGGAGGCGGCCGCATGATCGCCGCGCTGGCGGGTCTGCTGCTGCGGGCGGTGGTCGTGTTGTTCGGCACGGCGCTACTGACCTTTGCACTGCTCTGGAATTCACCGGGCGATCCGGCGCAGGCCATCGCGATGGCGCGGTTCGATGCGCTGCTGACCGACGATGTGATTGATCAAGTCCGCGTCGAGGCGGGGCTGGATCGGACGTTCTGGGTCGCGTTCTTGGATTGGCTGGGGCCGCTGCTGAGGTTGGATTTCGGGCATTCGTCCGTGACCGGGCGCCCGGTTTGGCCCGATTTGAGCAATGCCATGGGCTATACCTTTCCGCTCGCGCTTGCGGCGTTGGTCATCGGGATCGGAGTGTCCCTACCGCTGGCCTACCTCGCCACGCGGCGGCCCGGTGGTTGGTTGGATCGGGCGTCGGTCGCGGTGGCGACACTGGGCACCGCCATTCCAGCCTATTGGTTGGGCCTGCTGTTGATCTTGATTTTTGCCGTGCACCTGGCGTGGTTGCCCGCCATGGGCGCACGCACGCCGGCCCATGGGATATTGCCGGCTGTGACGCTCGGCCTGGGTGTTGCCGCGTCGCTCACGCGGATCATCCGGTCGGGGATTCTGGAGGCGCGGGCGCGCCCTTTCCTACCTGCGCTTCGGCGGCGCGGGGTCGGATCGGCCGCCATCGGGCGCGATCACGTGGCGCCCCATGCTGCGGTGCCCGTCCTGACGGTTCTGGGGCTTGAGCTGGCCTTTCTGCTGGAGGGGCTGGTCCTGGTTGAGGCGATCTTTGGCCGTCCGGGGCTTGGGTCCTTTCTGGTCACGGCGATTATGGCGAGGGACTTTCCCCATGTGCAGGCGGTCGTCGTGCTGACGGCCCTGATCTTTGTCACAGTGAACCTTGTGATTGATGTGGCCTATCGCATCCTTGATCCCCGGATCGGAGGCCGCGATGCGTAGCGTCGTCATGCTGGCCGTCGTGATGGTCACGGTCGCGGGCATAGGGCCCCTGTTCGCGCCCTATGATCCAACCGCAATCAACATTCCCAACCGCCTGTCCCCGCCAAGTTCGGAGTTTCCCCTGGGGACGGACGCGCTCGGGCGGGATATCCTGTCGCGCATCCTCCATGGGGCGCGGTGGTCCCTGGGATTGGCCTTTGTCGTGTCGCTCATCAGCCTGGTCATCGGCACGGCGATCGGACTCTTGGCCGCCTTGGGCGGAGGTCTGACGGATTGGGTCACCATGCGCACGACGGACTCCTTCCTCGCCTTTCCCGAACTGGTGGCCGCCATCGTGATTGCGGGCCTCACGGGCGGTGGGACGTGGAGCTTGATCTTCGCCTTGGCGGTCACAGGCTGGATGCGATACGCGCGCGTCGCACGGGGGATCGGTTTGTCCCTGAAAACACGCGGCTACGTCATTCAGGCGCAGCTTGCGGGCATGTCTGGGCTGGCGATTGCGCGCTGGCACTATCTGCCGTCCCTTTTGCCGTCATTGACCGTGGTTTGGACCGGCATGTTTGCCCGCGCCATTCTGGGCATCTCGGCGCTCGGGTTTTTGGGCTTTGGGGTGCAGCCACCCAATCCCGAATGGGGGAGCATGCTGCTGGATGCCCGCGTGCATATCCGCTCCACGCCTTTGCAAATGATCTGGCCAGGGCTTGCCGTGGTGATCAGCGTTCTGGCGATCAATCTAGCGGGCGACGCCCTCCGCGACGCTTTGGCGGAGGAGCGTGACGGGCCATGACCGACAGGGCCACATTGGGCATCTCGCTGCGCCTTGTGTCGGGGGTCCTGTTCGCCGGGATGCTGGTCTGCGCCAAAGCCGTGAGCGCCGCGGTGCCCTTGGGCGAGATCGTTTTCTTCCGGTCCTTCTTCGCGCTGATCCCGCTGGTCATCTTCCTCTGGCTGCGCAAAGAGTTTCCGGGCGGCCTGCGCACCAAGCGCCCCGGCGCGCATCTGCTGCGGTCAGGCTTTGGGGCGCTTGCGCTGTTTGCGTCTTTTGCTGCCCTCGCCCGGCTGAACGTGGCCGAGGCCAGTCTGATCGCGCAGCTGTCCCCGGTCCTGACGGCGCTCGCCGCCGTGGCCCTGTTGGGTGAGCGGTTAACCATCTGGCGCGTCGCGGGGCTGGGTCTTGGGTTTGCTGGTGTGGTTGTGCTGGTCTTGCCGGAGGTTGGTCGCGAAGCCGCAGACGACAGGATCACCGGATACCTGCTTGGCCTGGCGTCGGCGGGTCTCGCGGCGCTGGCGCTGATTATGGTGCGCAGCCTCACCACAACCGAAAGCCCCGGCGCCATCGCCTTTTACTTCATTCTCGCGTCAATGGCGGGTGGGTTGGTCACTTTGCCATTGGGGTGGGTTGTCCCCGATGGCTGGACGCTGGCGTTGCTGATCGGCGCTGGCCTGTTCGGTGGCTTCGCCCATATCGCGATGACATTGGCCTTTCGTTATGCTGAGGCGTCGCGCCTTGCGCCGTTCGAGTATGTCGCCTTGCTGTGGCCCGTGCTCGCCGATCTGCTCCTCTTCCGGCAACCGCTCTCGGTGACGTTCTTTTGGGCGGGTGCGCTGATTGTCGGGGCGGCGGTGATCGCGGCCAAAGAACCGGTCTTGAGGCGAGGACCGACGCCCGCGCAGACACACCCGTAGATCGGTTCAGGGCTGGGGCGGGTGGCGGCGAGCCGGAAACTCCCGGCATTTGGGAGGGCGCAGCCACTGCGGCAGCGCCCACGTTCGTTTCAGTGCGCCGGTTTGGTCACCCCATGGAAGACTGAGGCACCCTCACGGCAGCGTACCGGCGATCAGGACTGGGCGACGGGCGGCAGCCAGGTGAGCGACGAGTGATGGAGCGAGATCAGCACCCGTCCTTCGATCTTGTGATAGGCGAAGGTGTAGTCGGCCCGGGTCGCGTTCCCGTCCCCGTCGACGAAGGTGTAGTGACCCATGTCCTTATACCCGAGGCCCCCGGCTTTCAGGATAGGCCCGACGGCGCTCTGGAACTCGACCGTTTTCCAGCCGCGCTTCAGGAAGCCACCGTCCTGGGGGTAGGCCGAGTTGCCGCCGATAAAGTAAGCCCGCGCGCCTTCGCGGTCGAGGCGGATGACATCCGCGAGCGTCGGCTTGAAGAGGACGGGCGCATCGGGGTCGCCGAAATCGTAGAGGTCGAGTAGGCCGTCCACGTCTTGCTCAGTCACGCAGCGTGCCCAGTTTCGTTGAGCGGTGACGACCTCGGCCTTCGTCATCGGTTCATAGTCGCGATTAGAAATCTTCTGGCCCTCCTCTGGGCAGGAGCGTGGTGTGCAGGACAGGGTCTGACTGCCTGCGGCCCCGTGGAACAGCATTGTTAGTGGGCCGCTATCTGCAACGGGCGACGGCTCGAAGCAAGGACCCAGGGCGTGGTCATCGCCGCTACGCTCGCTTCCTTGTGTCGGCTATCCTGTTGCGGGCGTTGGCGTTGAGAGGAGATCCTTCGGCCACGCGATGCGCGCAATCGCACCGTTGAAGCGTTACCGTCTCAGCATCTTCTATAGAGATAAATTCCATGACAACGACCGCTTGAGTAGACCGGTGTCACCGACGGGAAGGCGGGACAGGTTATTGCGCGGCCAATCTTCGCCGTGGGGTCTCGAATGGGCCGCGTGCCAAGCCCCAACCCAACGCCTGAGCGCTGTGGACGGCAGGCCCTCCAAATAGGGTCTCGCCCAAATGGATGGGCTCGGCATTCCGCGCGCTGGAGGTCCTTTGACGAATGCTTAACAATTCAGCACGCCTTTGGGCTGTTATCCGATAGCCATCGTCACAGACTTGTCATCCCGGGTCGTTAGCGACACATAATAAACGGATTTTTCGATAAGCGGTGGAGTAGAAAATGACCACGACGACGACGTTTACCTTCGAGGGTGACTTGCTTGGATCTTTCGAAGACGATGAATTCATTAGAACGCTGGAGTCGGGTACAGTTGCAATTACCTTCCCCGGGGAGCCGTCCGACACGGTTCGCTATAACATCGAAAACACATTCGATTTTCTGCCTGAGGTTGAATTCAATCCGGAGGAAATAAGCTTAGTTTTGGACGGCGTCGATGCTCGTGATATCGAAGCTCAGGGGTTGTACATTATCGATGTAGAGTTTGGTCAGCTCACATGGAGCGGCGGCGTCACGTACATACTGAACGTGCTTCAAGCAGTCCCGAGCGATGTTGTTCCAACCCTGGATTACTTCATTGACGTGGCGGGGGCGGAGCTGCCCGAGTTCTCCAACGCCAACGAGATTACCAACTTCTTCCTCGCCAATTTCGACGGGTTTGCTCCGATCCCCGAGACGGATTCGTTTGGACCGGGACGGTCGTTCTCTTTCTCGGACCTGCGCACGACATCCGTAACGGTCAATGCCCCGCCGGAGCCAGAGGGCCCGACCGATGGTCCGGACAGCCTGACGGGCGATGATGAAAATAACTCGATCGATGCCCTGGGTGGGAATGACACCGTCAGTGGCGGCGGTGGCAACGACACGCTGCTGGGTCGCGAAGGTGATGACATCTTGGATGGGGGCGACGGTGTCGACGCCATCAATGGCGGTCCGGGGGAGGACACCATCACAGGCGGCGTGGGCAATGACAGCCTGCTGGGCGATCTGGACAACGATCTGATTGATGGTGGCAATGGTGCGGATGTTGCCCGTGGTGGTGACGGTTTCGATGTCATCACCGGCGGGGCAGGGGACGATACCCTGGTTGGGGATGCTGGCAATGACACCATTGCTGGGAACGCCGACAACGACGTTATTTTCGGCGGCGCCGGGGAAGACATCATTCGGGGCGATGACGGTGACGACTCCGTCCGTGCGGAGCTCGACGACGACACCGTCCTCGGCGGGTCAGGCAATGACACATTGTTGGGCCAAGACGGCAGCGACCAGCTGCTGGGCGAGGACGGAGACGATCAGATCGGTGGTGGAGCCGGCAATGACGACGTCCAAGGCGGCACAGGTGCGGACACGCTGTTCGGTGGCGACGGCGACGACACCCTGCAAGGCAACGACGGTGCAGATCTGATCACGGCGGATGCCGGTGAGGACAGTGCTGAAGGCGGTGCTGGAGACGACGTCATCGATGGCGGATCGGGGGGCGATACGCTCCTGGGTGGTGCGGACAACGACTCCCTGTCCGGTGGCAGCGGAGACGACAGTCTGAGCGGCGGTGAAGGCAACGACACCCTGCAGGGCGACGCTGGCAACGACTCCCTGACAGGCGGCCTGGGCGATGACCTCTTGGTCGGTGGCGCTGGCAACGACGTCTTGCGCGGCGGCGTTGGCAGCGATGTGTTCATCATCGAGGGACGCGACACGATCCTGGAAGCCGTCGGGGACGAAGGCTTCGACGAGGTGCGCACGTCGAGCAATTTCACGTCGCAAGCTGGGATCGAACAGGTCACGGCCACGGGGACCGGCAACATCCGGCTTGATGGGACGGGCGCGGACGAAGTTCTGCTGGGCAACTCCGGCAGCAACATCCTGGTCGGCTTTGGCGGGGAAGACACGATGACCGGCGGTGGCGGGGCGGATACCTTCGTTCTGACCGCCCTGGGCGGCACCGACCCCAACGTGCTCATCACCGATTGGACGGCGGGTGACAATCGTCTGGCCATTGATGATCAGCTGCTTGGGATCGGCGCGCCCGGCATCAATATTCGGGATCTGACGGTTCAGGTGTTTAACGATCTCCTCCAGAGCGGATCGGTTGGCTACAGCGCCCGCACGGGCCGTCTGCTGATCGACACGGACGGCGATGGCGACCGGGAGCTTGTGGCCACGATCGAAGGTGGCGCGGTCCTCGGTCTGGAGGACGTCATCCTGTTCTAGGGCAGGGATTGGGTTACGACAGGCCCACCGCGACGAACCAGCGGTGGGCTTGGCTGGACCCCACTTGTGGGGTGCGGATCGAACGACGGCGCCGGGTGGTTAGTTACATCGCGTGGCAGGAGCATCGGAGCAGGGATCGCAAGGTCTACTGCTGCCGGAAATCGGAGTGCGTGAACATGTTCTACTTGCGTCGAATGATACGCCGTGCCGCACCGTGGTGTGCGGCGTTCTGTCTTAGCGCGGCCCCCGCCTTGGCGGATTGGCGCTATGACGGCAGCGTTGGCTTGGCCGGTCAAGCCCGTGTGACGGACACCGATGGTGTCACAGACCTTATCCTCGAATGCGGGAACGGCGGTGATCCGTCTTTCTTCGTTCAGGGCATCGCCTTGCGCGAAGGCACACGCGCGACATTTGTGGTGGATCAGGTTCCGGTCGCGTCGGGCGAGGTGCGGATTGGCTTTCAACGCTATGAGATCTTTTTGGACTTCCCATCCATCGACAAGGTGGTGTCCGCGCTGCGGTCGGGCAGGACCCTGGTCATTGCCTTGCCAGGCGCTACCGTGGGCCAGTTTTCCCTAAAGGGATCGTCGAAGGCCATTGGGAATATGGCGCCCCGGGGCTGCGCGGTTTAGGGGCCCGCGATGTGGATCTCCGACGAATTTGGTATGTGGTTCGCTTAGGATGTTTGAAATGGGTCTAGCGCGTTTCTGTCAGGTCGTTCTGTTTGGTGCATTTGTCGTCACAGCTCCGCCGCTTGTGGCACAGACGGAGGTTGAGACCCGTCTTGCGACCTTCATGTCCAAGGATTTCGCGCGCCAAGCCGCAGATGCTCTGGCGGAGGGTGACTTGGAGCAAGCCAGGTTCTTTGCCCTCGCCGGGCTGCCAGCGGATGCGGCGCGTGTGGATCCTGGGCTGTTCCCGGAAGCTTTGGCGGCTCTGGATGAGGTGCGGCGGAGCTATACGCTCGACCTGCCGGTTACAAATGCGGTGCAGGTCGCGATCAGCCCGGATCGCACACGTCTCACGACCGGGCCAATGATGCCCGCGATGGGCGCCGATGGCATCGACAACCAAGACGCCTTTCACCTGTGGGACGCGACCACGGGCGAGGTGCTCCATGACCTTTTGCCCTCGGACATGACGGCCAGCATCGGGGCGGGGATGCCGCCTGCGGTGTTCTCGGATGATGGCGCGTTCGTCGCGGCGACCTCCTCCCAAGACGGGGCCGTATACATTTGGGAGACGGCAACCGGCACCCAGGTCGGGCGCGTGCCCGTGATGGAGCGCGACTTTCCCGCGCTCAGCTTTCAGTTTGACAGATCTTCGCGATACTTGGTGGCCGGGGTCTCTCCGAACCGGGGGGCGCTCCTGGTCTTTGACACCGACACCCGGGACACGGTCCAGTTTGGCTCAGGGGTGAGTCCGATTGGAATGCTCCATGTGGACCCCTCTGATAGGGACGGGCCTGGGTTGGTGTTCCTGTCCCGCGACTTGAACGGTGCGCTGGACCGGGTCGATCTTGCCCGCGTGACGGCGGCTTGGGCGTTGCAGCCGATTGCGACCGATCTGAAGGGCGCCATGATGGAGGTTGCCATCGACGGCACAACCGGACGCATGGCCATACGGGGCGAAGACTTCACTGTCCGCGTGTTGGAGCCGAGCGGCGATATCATCCGGGAGTTTGACCCATCTGAGATCGGCACATTCCCGAGCATGGCGTTTTCCAAGGACGGCAGCGCGATCCGCTTTGACGATTACGAAGCGCCTTCGGTGCTGATTGACCTCAAGACCGGTGACGCGTTGGACCTGGACGCCGACGATGGCGAGTGGCACCGCTTGGTCGTCCGCAGCCTGGAAGGACGTCCCATGGGCGAAGTGTCTTGGCGTGAACCGCGCGTCCGTATCATGGACGATCTGCCCGGTTGGTTGGAGCGCCAGACCGACCTGCTGTCAGACGACAATCGCGCGCGGCTGACCGCAGAGCGGGTGAGCTATTAGGGTGAGAGTGCTGTCGCGGCGTGGTGTTGAGCGCCGCGGCACAGGTTACGTGTGTTTCTCGGGGCGATGACATTCCGGCAGGACCGTCTTGGGTCCTCAGATTTTGGGGCAGGGGCGGCAATCGTGCCGCCCCTTGCCGTGTCAGGCCGCCGTCTCAGACAGATCGAGATTGACGTTGCGCGCCGTGGGCTCCCACTTGGTCAGTTCCGCCAGCAGATCTTCCCCGTGGCTACGAATGGCATCCACAGCATCATCTCCCAGGGGGAGGCGCAGGGGCGTGGTCTCGTTTGCCAGGGCTGCCTCAATGGCTGCTGCGGCCTTCAGGGGGTCGCCCGACTGCGTGCCGTGCATGGCGCTGGCAAAGTCGCGGGTGCCGCCCACGATCTCACCATAGGCCGCGATCTTTGGCATGTGGCGCAGGGCCGTATCGGCAAAGTCCGTCCGAAAGGCGCCCGGCTCCACGATCATCGCCTTCAGGCCGAAGGGCGCGATTTCTTGTGCCAGTGCTTCGGTCATCCCTTCGAGGGCGAACTTGCTGGCGGAGTACGGGCCGAAGCCGCCAAACGACAGCTGCCCGCCAAGCGAGGACATCATCACGATGGCCCCCCTCCGCCGCTGCCGCATCATGGGTAAGGCGGCTTGGGTGACGGCAACGGCGCCGAAGAAATTCGTCTCCATGACCGCGCGGAGTTCGGCCTCCGGCGTTTCTTCGACTGCGCCGACGATGCCGTAACCTGCGTTGTTGATGAGGACGTCGATGCCCCCGAAGCGATCTTCCGCAGCCTGGACCGCCTCCTTCACTTGCGCGGGGTCCGTGACGTCCATTTCGCGGGCCAGAACGTGACCCGGCGCAAGGGCCGCGATCTGTTGGAGTTTGTCCAGCCGCCGTGCCGTGACGGCCACGTTGTGGCCCTGTGCGAGTGCATGACGGGCGAAGGCAGCCCCGAAGCCGGAGGATGCGCCGGTGATAAACCAAGTCTGTGTCATGTTATATCTCCTGTTCGTCTGATGTTCTTAGGATCCTGGGGTGTTGCGGACGAAGGTGCTGCCGCGCTCTGCCGTGGCCTCAAAGACCATGCCGGTGATGCGCCAGCCGTCTGCGCCGCGCGCAAATTCATGGGTGTAATTGCCCCAGACCTCCCACAGCGCCTCGCCCCCGTTTTCTGGCAATGCGCCGGCCTCCATGCGGTTCCAGGCATAGCCGTGGCTGTGCATGACGGCGGTGTCCGGTCCGTCAAAGGCGATGCGGTGGTTGCCCCGTAGGTGAAAGCTGGTCTTGTCCGCAGTCAGGTTCGATGACCAACCGGCGATCAAGCCATCAGCGGGGATCGTGGCGGGTTCACCGCCCACGAGTGACGTGAAGTCCACGGTAATCTGATCCGCAAAGAGGCTGCGCGCAGCGGTCCAATCCTTGGCATCCACGGCAGCGTCCAGGGCATCTGCGATGCGGATCATCTCAGCCCGGTCCAGGAGCGTGTCAGCGGTGACAGGCTCCCCCACAACCGTGGCTAAGGCGGGTGCCGATGTGAGGGCGGCGACGGTGAGGGTTCTGATGAAGGTATTCATGGCTTTGCTCCTTTGGTTGATCTGGGGCAGCGGCGTTGCTGCGATGGGACCAAGCTACCCAGGATGCAGCGGCGTTAATTGCAGGTCCTTGCGCAGTTTTTGAACGATCTTGCGCGGGTGCGTCGGCGCAAGAAAAAGCGCGAGCGGCTCGGGCCACTCGCGCGATGGTCGGGGTCAGATGTGGGGGCGATTAGTCCCCTCGGGTGGGTGAGGTCACAGGTCGTCCCCTGTGGTCATGTTGGCGCGGAAGTGTGCGGCCATGGCATCGGCGGCGCGGGTCACATCTTCGTCGTTGTGGTAGAAGTCAAACTGCGTGACTCCTTCCAGCATCTGCAACGTCGCGTCGCCAAGAAAGCCATTCAAAAAGGTGCTTACCCCCTGGGGAATGGCCGCGCTTTCGGAGTGAACGATTGCAAGCGGCTGGTTCAGTCGCTCGGCATTGTCGGCAGGGTGGTAGGTCAGCCACCCTTCCCAACCGGCGTTGTTCCATTGGTTGTCATAGGCCGGGATCGCACCGAGCGCCGGGTCACTGTAGTAGCCATCGAAGGGCATCAGAACCCCTTCGGTCCCGGCCGGACCCGCCGCCGGGATGATACCGCCCGCACGCCCCATCTCGATCAGCTCCTGAACGCCCTCGGCGCCGCCGTACACCGCATTCACGATCTCTTCGTTCTGCAACCAGGGCGCCACAAGGCCAATGGCCTTGACGGAGGGCGTGTTGGACACGGCGTCGACCATGTAGCCAGCGGAGGCACAGATCCCGAGGCCGAAGATGTTGCGCGCATCGACCTCCGCCAGATCGCCGATCATCCCGAATGCCGCTTCGATATCGCTTGTCTTTGCAGTGGGGCTTTCGACAAAGCGGACGTTTTGCGGCAGATCCCCTGACTTGCCCCAGCCGCGGAAGTCAAAGCTCACAGCGGCAAAGCCACGCTGCACCATTTGCTGCGCATAGGTGGCGGGCATCTGCTCCTCCACGGTGGTCCATGCACCGGTCACCACGACCGTTGGCAGGGCGGTGCCGTCATGGCCTTCGGGCAGGTACAAGGTGCCGGACAGCGTGGCGCCCTCATTCTCGAAGCTAAACGCGCGGGTCTCGACATCGGCCAGCGCCGAGGTGGCAAGAAGGCTGGCGGTGGCGGAAAGTGTGGCGAGGTTCATGGGTCTATCTCCTGTTATCGTGTGTTTGGGCGTCTTGCCCGACTACACAGGAGATACGGCGGACAGGCTGGCCATACTTGAAGCCGCTTGCGGAGGTTTTGAACGATCTTGCTTTTTGGAGGTCGCTTCCGATTTCAGGGGCCACGGAGCGCTTGGTCCCTCAATCCGGACGCGCGGCAAATGTGACCGATCCGCGTCGCCTTAGACCGGCAACGCTAGGGGTCATGACATGGCGGCGCGACGCTTTCGCGGGGTCTCGCCCGTGACCTGCTTAAAGCTGCGACTGAAGTGCGCCTGATCGGCAAAACCGCACGATAGGGCAATGTCGCCCAAGCGCCGCGTCGGGTCGCGCATCATCTCCAGCGCCTGTTCGATCCGATAGGCCATCACGTATTGCATCGGCGGTGTGCCGACCGTGTCCTTGAAGAGTCGGCTGAAATGGGACGCACTCATCCCGGCCTCTCGCGCGAGATCATCGAGGCTAATGGTCCGCTCCAGGTTCTCACGGATAAACCGCAGGACGCGGTTGTAATGTGCCGACGTGAACCGCGCTGACAGGGCCACCTCTTCCGGACGACGTTTGCCGTATCGTTGCAGAAGCTTGACCAGGAACACACGGCTGAGCGCCTCGAACATCACGCCAGACGTCATGTCGTTGGCTTCCAAGGCATCCCGGATCATGACGCCCGCGGCACAGAGGTCAGCATCAGAAAACAGCGGCAGATCGCCAAGCTGCTGCGGGTCGAGCAGCATCCCCAACTCCGTCTCGGCGAACTTCTGCACCTGGGTCGGATCGAGCGTGATGACGACGACATCCGATTGCGCAAACCATCGCCAGCCAGAGCGCATGCCCGCCGGAGTCACGATGATATCGTTCTTTGAGAAGGTAAAATCCCGCACCTCGCCGTTGCGCGTGTTGATCACGCGGTGCGGCTCAGCCTTCAGGTTCAGGAGGACGTGATGCTCCACAAAGACATCCTCTGGCATCTCGTCCGGGTCGGCTCGGAAATAATGGACAGCCATGAGTTGCGCGGCCGAGACATGGTCCAACCCGTCGCTCGTCAGCAGGGGGAGCGACGGGTAGATGTCTTCGTATCGGCGCGGCAACGATCCAGGTCCTCATGGGTGTACGGTGACGGTAGCCTGTGTAGCGCGACAGTCGACCTTTGACCGCTTGGTCATTCGCCCAGTTTGTGGGGCCGTTTCGCCAGCTTGAACGACTTCGGCGTTCTCGGTCATTTGTGTTGAGGCGCCTGCCGACCCTTAGTTGCTGATCCTGTCGGAACAGATTTTTGACATAATCTGAATTATCAGTTTTGGCTGACGATATGGGCGCGCGTTACCCTGACGTGCGACGCCTGTTACGAAGAAATGCGGTCTTGGCTGTCCATGGCGGTAAATGGGGTCCTGGGTGTTAGGGCTGAGACAGTCGGGATTTGGGATCCCGATCCGGCACTCCTGTTTGAGTGATCGTATCTTTAAGATGGACACGTCATCGCACCATTGAGCGCCCCTGGGGACGGGGAAACTCCCCGCATAGGGGCCTTCCTAAAACGATCCGGCGCGATGTCGGCCCTCTTGGGTGGGCCATCAGCGATCGTCACAGCGACCCCTGACGGATTCAGACCGCTCAGCAATCGCAATCAAGGCCCCCGATTCTTCGCAAGATCTCAGGCGGGCGATGTCTGAATGATTGTCTGCGCAGACCCCTTCAGCTGGGACGCTTTCCCGTCGAGGACGACTCCGCTGTTGTCATATCCGACAATATAAGTCAGGATTGGGAAAAGCCAGCGGTCGCGCCAGCCAACAAAGATCATCAAGCCAGACTCTGGTCATGCAGCGCGCTCGACGTTTTCCCACATCCCAAACCGGCTCGTTCGAGCAGGGCTTCCGAAACCTCCCGTTTGGTAGGCCCGACCTCGACGAAGTCCGAACCGAACGCGCGCATGGTCACGTCGACCACCAGAAGGAGGCGCGCCGATGGGACATCTGAGGCCCCCCACACGTGACCGCGCGCCGGAGCGTGCCCTGACTGCGGCCGCCCCGCTGACCTACCGCGCGGATATGATCCTCCAAGGTCGCGATACGGTTCAGATCGTCCTTGACGAAAAGACCTACACGCTCCGCCTGACCCGTGCGGGCAAGTTAATCCTGACGAAATGAACGCGGTGCTGTGGACACGGCCAGGCGCGCTCAGGCTCGGATCGGCGACCTCCTTCCCGCGACGGGATGCGGTCGCGTCCAGCGGGGCCGGGTGTGCTTCGCCCCTGCCACAGGCCCCCTCGACAGCTTCCAAGACAAAACAACCCTAGGCTCGGGCTCCAAGGAACCGGGCTGTTGCTCCGAATAACCCAGTGAAATCACCTATTCGAAAGGGACACGATGAAACTCCTGACAAGTTGCGCGGTTGCCGCGCTCGCGATCCAGCCCCTCGCCACGATTGCCCTCGCGGACGGCCATGCGCCGATGCAGGTGCAGGTGATGGAGACCTATGCAAACATCGCCGCCGCGAAATACGGCGACAGCCTGACAACGGCACGCACCCTCCAGGCCGCCATCGACGCCTTCCTGGACGCGCCGTCGGCTGAGGGTTTGCAAGGGGCCAAGGACGCGTGGCTGGCGGCTCGCGTTCCCTACCAGCAGACCGAGGTCTATCGCTTCGGCAATCCGATGGTCGACGATTGGGAGGGCAAGGTGAATGCTTGGCCGCTCGACGAGGGTCTGATCGATTATGTCGTCGCCGAAGGCTCCGCTCCGCTAGAGGCCTATGACGAGAACCCTGCCGCCGCGATCAATGTCATTCAGAATGCCTCCTTCACTCTTTCGGGGTCGGAGATCGACGCCTCAGCCCTGACGCCGGCCTTCCTAGAGGACACCCTTCACGAGGCGGGCGGCGCCGAGGCGAACGTGGCCACAGGCTACCACGCCATTGAGTTTCTGCTCTGGGGCCAGGATCTGGGCGCCTATGACGCCACCGCCGGGCAACGTCCCTGGACGGATTACGCCAGCGGCGACGCCTGCACGGGTGGCAATTGCGACCGGCGGGGCGCGTACCTGAAAGCGGCGACGGACCTTCTGGTCACCGACCTAGAGTACATGGCCGCCGCCTGGGCCGAAGGGGGCGACGCCCGTGCCGAGGCCTTAGCAGACGAGAACGGGTTGGTGCGCATCCTGACCGGTATGGGATCACTGTCCTACGGGGAACAGGCGGGCGAGCGGATGCAGCTGGGCCTGCTGCTGAACGACCCGGAGGAGGAGCATTCCTGCTTCGCCGACAACACCCATAATGACCATTTCTATGACGCGCTTGGCATCCGCAACGTGTTCAACGGGTCCTATGTGGGCGTTGATGGCACCATTACCTCTGGGGCCAGCTTGCGGGATTACGTCGCCGCCAAGGACCAGGCCGTGGCCGATGCGCTCGGCGCCGCGCTGGACGCCACGCAGATGGAAATGACGGAGATGAAACTCGCCGCCGAGGCTGGGCTGAAGTACGACATGATGCTCGACCCGGCGAACGAGGCGGGCGGCGCGCTGATCCAGGCGGCCATCGACGGGCTCGTCGCGCAAACCCGTGAGATCGAGCGTGCGGTCGCCGTTGTGGGCCTGGAGCCGATTGCGTTCGAGGGCTCCGACAGCCTCGACAACCCGGACGCCGTCTTCGAGTAAACCCCGTTGGGCCGCGCGGCGTCTCTGTCGCGCGGCCCTTTCTCTGTCCGACGAGGTGTTTGCGCCGCGTCGGGTTTTTTGACTTCGAAAGGGTCTCGATGCGACACTTGCTGGTCATTGCGGCGCTCGCGCTTCCCCTGCCCGCGGCTGCGCAGGAGTGGCGGATCGAACTGATTGAGACGGGGCTGCGGGAGTATTACTGCACCGGATTGGTCCGTTTGACCAACGACAGCGACCAAGTCTTGGAAGAGCTCTCGGGCTTCTTCCTGATCCAAAAGGACGGCGTGCAGGTTGGCCGGTCCCAGGGCACCTGGTTCCTGAACGTTGCCCCTGGAGAGACCGCCGAAGCAACGTTCGAGACCCCAAATGCGCCCTGCGCAGAGGCGGATCGGTGGGACTACATCGTGGGCGCGTGTCGCCTGGACGGGGCCTTTGCCGATAAACAGGCCTGCGCCGCCCGCATCGAAGGCGTCGCGCCGCTGTCGGCGGCCGTGGGCGCGAACTAGGCCCGGCGCCGGGGTCTCAAGCGGTGCCATCTGCCTTAGTGCCCGTCGGACCGGGTTGGACATGTCGAGCCGAAATCTCCCCCAGGGTCACCCCGATGGTTTCTGCGATGCCTGGTTCAATGTTGCCGAGATCTCAGGTGTGACTCCCATGGGCTCGCTGGCTGGCACTGGCTGGCTTGCGATGCGGGGGACATAGCGGCAGACTAACGCGCGCCTCGGCTCAAGGGAACCAGTAACGCGCCCCGGGCCCTGGGTCCCCCCTTCAGGTCCGCCGCGTATCGTTTGTACGGCCATGCGCGCCACCGGATCCGATCAACGCCGATCCAGCGCAAACCTGTCCGGCGAAGGGTCCGCTAGGCCGCCAGACGGTCTTCGAGTTCGCGCAGCAAGAGCGAAAGATGGGACGCGCGGTGGGGGTGGCACCGTCGCCGAAGCAGAAAGCGCTCCGACAGGCGGTCCCCACGGGCAATCGCGTCGGCCAGGGCAAGCAGCCAGTCTTCGTCGAAGCTACGCCCCAGTGCGCCGGGCGCCAGGATCTGCGGTCGGTGAAAAAGAACCTGCGGCAGCGCACGGGCAAGGATCGTCGCCAGGTCCCCCGCGTCAATCTCGGGGTCGAGGACCTTGCATGCCTGCGTGAGATCGAGCCGCGACGAGGCGCGGCACTCAAGCGCCGCAAGCCGGAGGAAGGTCAACAGGGCAAGATGCCGATCCGGAAGGGGTACGGTCGAATGGGCGGGATGGGCCATATCGTGCCTTTCGTATCGCCGGGCTATCGTCTGTTGCACAGCGTGCTAACGTCGTCCAAGAAGTACCTAAGTTTTTCTGTCAGGAATGTCACGTGAGGACAGAGGTGAATTCTTCGGATGCGTAAACTTTTCTTGACACTCACGGTGACGTCTTTCGTATCTCCCGTCCAGGCCGACCTTTTGGTTACCCAGGACGCACTGAAGGATGTCCATCTAGAGGCTCTGCCACGGACGGAGGCCGAGGCGGCGCGGATCGCTGCTGTGACCGCGCGCCCGGATGACGTCTCGGCGCCGGAGCGGTTCGAAACGAACTCTGGCGGTGCTGGCAGTGTCGCGCGGCTGACGGATATCCGTGCCTACTCCCTGCCCCAGGCGAACCTGACCTTTGAGGAACAATCCGACTTCTTCGTCGGCAACGGCCTGTTTGAGCGGCTTTGGGTTGCGGCCCCGGCCTCGACCATCGCGTCGGATGGTTTGGGCCCCATGTACAACCTGCGGTCCTGCCAGGATTGCCACATCAAGGACGGACGGGGCCATGCGCCGCTGGATGCAGGCGACACCGCAGGCAGTCTGGCGGTCCGCTTGGGCCGTCCTTTGCCGGTTGGTGACGAATTGGCACGCTATCTGGGGGCGGCGCCTGATCCGGTTTACGGCCATCAGTTGAGCGATTTCTCCATTGCAGGGGTGCCCGCAGAAGGACGCCCAAGCGTTACGTGGGAGGTGGTCGAGAGCGTTCCGCTGGCGGAAACGGGACCGATCGACTTGCGACGTCCGGTTTGGGAGATCGAGGGCCTCGGCTACGGCCCGCTGGACCCGGAGACGGCCATCAGCCCAAGGGTTGCGCCCCAAATGATCGGTCTGGGCCTGGTTGAGGCGATCCCGGCCGCCGACATCATGGCCCATGCCGATCCGGAGGATGCCGATGGCGACGGCATCTCCGGACGCCCGAATATCGTCTGGTCGCCCGAATACGAGCAGGCGATGCTGGGCCGCTTCGGCGTCCGCGCCACGACGCCCACCCTGCGCCAGCAGGCGGCGGATGCCTTCAACGCCGACATGGGTCTCGCCTCGCCGCTGCGGCCCGACGCCTGGGGCGATTGCACCGAGGCGCAGACCGCCTGCCGGGCCAGCGTCCATGGTATGGATGCGGCCCAAGGCGGGTTCGAGGTCTCTGGCGACGCGCTGGACCTGACGACCTTCTACTCTGCCACCCTGGCCGTGCCAAAACGTGGGGACGTCGGGGACCCAGAAGTGCTGCGCGGCAAGGAGTTATTTCACCAGAGCCAATGCGCCGCCTGCCACGTGCCGAAATTCGTCACCGCCCGTCTGCGCGACCGGCCCGCCCATTCCTTCCAGTTGATCTGGCCCTATTCCGACTTCCTGCTGCACGATATGGGTCCAGGCCTCGCCGATAGTTTGCCCGCCGGGCAGGCCACAGGGTCAGAGTGGCGGACGCCGCCGCTGTGGGGTCTGGGATTGGTGCAGCAGGTCTCCCCCGAGGCAGGGTTCCTGCACGACGGGCGGGCGCGCACCATCGAAGAAGCGATCCTTTGGCACGGGGGGGAAGGCGCGGGGGCTCGCAATGCCTATGCCGCCTTGCCGCCCTTGGACCGCGCCGCCCTTCTCACCTTTCTGGAGTCGCTCTGACATGCGCCTTGCCCTAGCGTTCTGCGTCCTCGCCTTGCCAGCGATGGCCGACATCGATGCGGCTGTCGATGACCACATTCTGCCGCGCCTGGCCGATCTGTCCCAGGCGACGACCGCCCTCGCCACGGCGGCTGAGACCGGCTGCGACGCCCTGCAAGATCCCTTCCGCGAGGCTGCCGAGGCCTGGGCCAGCGCGGCCCATCTGATGTTTGGTCCGGGGGAGGACGGCGGCCGCGCCAGCGCGATCCAGTTCTGGCCCGACGCCCGCAACGCCACCGGTCGCGGTCTCCGCCTGCTCGCCCAACAGGGTGCAGAGGCTTGGACGCCCGAGGCCCTGGCCCGCGCCTCTGTGGCCGCGCGCGGATTGGGGGCGTTGGAACGGGCGATCTTCGACGGGGCCGCGCCCTGTCCCCTGACACAGGCCCTGACCGCCGATCTTGCTGCGACCGCCGCCGCCATCGAAGCAGGCCGGCGCGACGGGTTCGCGGCCACGCTCCGCACCGCAAGCGCCGAGGGCAACACGCGCTTTCTTGCCCCAGAGGAGGCCGAGGCGGCGCTCTTCACGACGCTCATGACCGGGTTGGAGTTCACGGCCACGCAGCGTCTGGGCCGCCCCATGGGGACTTTTGCGGAGCCCCGTCCGCTGCGGGCGGAGATGCGCAGATCGGGGCGTAGCCTCGCCAATGTGACCGCAGCCCTCACCGCTTTGCGCGATCTGGCCGCCACGCTGGCCGAGGCACCGCAAACGGATGCGGCTTTCGCCAGGGCGATTTCCCTTGCCGAGGGGTTGGACGATCCGGTCTTTGCCGGGGTCGAGACAACTGGCGGTCGCCTCCGTGTGGAAGCCCTCCAGACGGCGGTCAATGAAACCGGGCGCACCGCGAACGCCGAGATCGGCGCGGCGCTCGGGGTGCAGGCGGGCTTCAACCGGTTGGACGGAGATTGATGCGCCGTCGCACCTTGCTCGCAGGGCTCGCGGCCAGTGCAACGGCCCCGGCCTGGGCCGCCACCGGCGCCACCCATATCGCCGCCGCGCGGGAGCCATCGGGCGCCTACGCGCTGTTCGGATTGGCCATGGACGCTACTACTGTTTTCCGTGTGCCCCTGCCCGCGCGCGGCCATGCGGCGGCGGCCCATCCTATGCGCAGCGAAGCGGTCGCCTTCGCCCGCCGCCCGGGCACGTTCGCCCTGGTCCTCGATTGCGCCGGGGGCACAGTCACCCATCGGCTGACCCCGCCATCCCGGAACCGGTTCCAGGGCCACGGCGCCTATACCGCCGATGGCGTGTACCTCCTGACGACCGAGGCCGTGCACACCACCTCCGAGGGGCGGATCGGCATTTGGGACAGCGCCACCTGGACCCGTGTTGACGAAATCCCGTCGGGTGGGCTTGGCCCGCATGAGATCCTGCGCCTGCCGTCAGGCGGGTTTGCCATCGCGAATGGCGGCATCCGCACGGACCCGTCCGATGGGCGCCGCAAGATGAACCTCGACACGATGCGCCCGAACCTCACGTATCTCGACAACGGTCGCATCACCGAAACGGTCGCTCTGCCCGGCCTCGCCCAAGCCTCGATCCGGCATCTCGCCGCCCATGGTTCAACCATAGCCGTGGCGCTCCAGTGGGAGGGGTCGCCGGACAGGACCGTCCCGCTGCTCATGCTACACCAGCGCGGCCAAGCGCCCCGTCTGTTTGAGGCTGGTCCGGATCAGCCACGCATGCAGGGATATGCCGGGTCGGTGGCCTTTTCCGGCAACGGTCAGCAATGCGCGATCACAGGTCCCCGTGGGGGTCTGGCCCCGGTGTTTGATGTGGCAACGGGCGCGGTCGCAAAGATTATGACGCGCCCCGATATCTGCGGCGTGGCGCCAGCCGGGCCCGGACTGGCGTTCTCAGACGGGACCGGAGGGCTGTTGATGCCAAACGGTGTGCGCAAACACGCCCTCGCCTGGGACAACCATTTGATCGCGCTTGCACCGACTCCGTCAGCCGCGTCGCGCAGTCGTCGGCGCCGGTACAGGTCTGAACGCCGTTGATCAGTATCGAGCCCACGGCCTCGCACGCCAAATCGGGCAAGTCGAATTGGCGGACCCGTTTGCGCCCCTCGGGGAGGTCGCGAAAATCAAACAACGAAATGCGCGCGACCCCACCGTTCGGGTCGAAGGCGACGGCTTCAAGAACCAGGTGCTCGATATCGGCGCCAAGCCCATTTTCCGCGATGAAGGTCAGGCGGCAGGTCTGCTCGACCTGGCTCAACCCGTCGAGCTGGACGGTCAGGTGGGGCGCCGCCGTCTCGGCCTGCACCATAGACGGCAGCGAGAGGAAAGCGAAGAGAGGGATCATGCGCATCGGATCGGTCCCAATGAAAAGGGTCTAACGGAGGGGCGGCTGACGATCCGGCATCTGCGGTAGCAGGAAGGGCGTCGACGGTATGACGCCAACACGGATCTCGCACCCATAGGCCGCGCTCAGCAGAGCGTCGGTCATCACGGTATCGGGTGGCCCTTCGGCACGGACGCGCCCCTCGGCAAGCAGGACCATGCGGTGGGCAAAGCCAGCCGTCAGATTGAGGTCATGCATGACCGCGACGACCCCGCCCCCCTCAGCTGCGAAGGCGCGCGCGATGTCGGTCACGACCCGTTGGTGCGCAATGTCGAGCGCGGCCACCGGCTCATCCAGGAACAGCCAACGGGGCGCACCGCCGGGCACCGGATGCCAGACCTGGGCCAGGACGCGGGCCAGTTGCACCCGTGCCTGTTCGCCGCCCGACAGCTCCTGATAGAAACGTCCCTCAAACCCGGCCAGCCCAACGCGCGCCAGGACCGCCTGCGCGATCCCCGTCCGGTCCGCACTGCCCCGTGCTTCCAGGCCGATGCGCACCACCTCCAAGGCCGTGAAGGGAAAGGCCAGGGCAGACGCTTGCGGCAGGACGGCGCGCAGCGTGGCAAGCTCCCACCCCGGAATAGTCCTCGGATCGCGACCATTGAGAAGAACGTCACCGCTGAAGGACAGATCGCCCGTCAGACAGCGAAGAAGCGTCGACTTGCCGGACCCGTTCGGCCCCACGATGGCTGTCACCTCACCCGCCTGGGCGGTCAGGCCGACCCGGTGCAACACTTCAGTGCGGCCCAGCCGGGCAGTCAAGTTGCGCACCACGAGGCTCATAGGTCGAGCACGCCGCGCGACCGCAACAGGATCCACAGGAAGAACGGCCCGCCGATGATGGCTGTGACGATGCCAATGGGCAGCTCCGCTGGCGCAATGACACCACGGGCGATCACATCGGCCAAGATCAGCATCGCAGCCCCGAGCAGCGCCGCATTGGGCACCAGCATCCTATGGTCAGGCCCTGTCGCCAGCCGCAATAGATGCGGCACCACGATCCCAATGAACCCGATCCCGCCCGAGACGGCGACCGCCGCGCCCGTGGCGGCGGCGACCGACACAATCGCCGCCGATTTGATCCGCTGCACCGGCAGGCCCAGATAGCCCGCCGTCGCCTCGCCTAGGGCCAGCGCGTTGAGGCCCCGGGCAAGCAGAGGGGACAGGGCCAAGGCGGTCAGGATGATCGGGCCCGCAACCGCCAGCTTGGGCCAAGACGCCCCAGCGAGCGATCCGAGGCCCCAGAACGTCAGCTCCCGCAATTGGGCATCGTCGGCGGCATAGACCAGCAGCCCGGAGACCGCGCCCGTCAGCGCCCCGAGGGCGATGCCCGCCAGCAACATGGTCGCAACCGACGTCCGCCCGCCACGGGTCGAGACACGGTATAGCAGCAGCGTGCTGATCCACCCGCCGAAGAACGCGGCCAGCGGCACCAGCGAGGACCCGACCAGGGCCGCCGCCCCAACGGGCAACGCGCCGCCCAGAACGATGGCGGCAATCGCGCCCAGCCCAGCCCCCGCCGAAACGCCCACGAGGCCCGGATCGGCCAGCGGGTTGCGGAACAAGCCCTGCATGACCGCGCCCGACACAGCCAGCGCCGCGCCCACGAGCAGACCTAGGGCAAGACGGGGCAGACGGATGTCCAGCAGAACCACGCGATCGCGCAAGGGAATGGGCTCGCCCGTGACCAGAGCCGCCAACGCGGACCACAGCGACGTGCCCGCAGGCCCTTGCGCCAGCGACAAGACCGAGACGGCACAGACCGCTGCCGCCAAGCCAAAGGTGGCGCGACGGGCCCGGGCGCGCCGGTCCCCCGCAGGAACGGCGGCGATGTCCGCTGCCTCGCTCACCCCGCTTCGGCCAAGGCGGCCGCCAGCGCTTCGACGGCATCGGGCGTGCGCGGACCGAAGCCGAGCAGCAACAGACCGTCCATGCGCACAATCGCACCGCTTGTGGCCGCCTGGGTCGTCGACAGCGAGGGCATCGCGAAAAGTTCCGCATCGACGGCGCCGTGGTCGCCTCCGCGATCCATCATCAGGATGACGTCCGGGTCCGCCGCCGTCACCGCCTCATCCGTCATCTGCTTATAGCCTTCGAAGGCCGCGACAGCATTCGTCGCCCCTGACAGGCGAATGATCCCATCGGCGGCGGTCCCGGTGCCCGAGGCGAGGATGCGCCCGCCCTGGGTGGAGAGGATGAACAAAACGCGCTTGGGATCTCCGTTGATCCCCTCGACAGCGGTGTCGAGCCTGGCCAGCGTCTTATCGGCCAGGGCTGCAGCCTTGTCGGGCACGCCGAGCGCATCGCCAACTGCCTCAATCTTGGCGCGCAGACCCGCACGGTCGTAGCCGTCCGGGATCGTCACCATCGGGATGCCCGCAGCTTGCAGCACGTCAATCGCCTCGGGTGGCCCGGCTCCGTCCTCGCTGACGATCAGGTCCGGCACCACCGACAGCACGCCTTCGGGCGAGAGCGCGCGCATGTAGCCCACGTCCGGCAACGCTTCGATCTCGGGCGGATAGGTCGATGTGGTGTCGCGACCGATCAGCCGGTCGTTTTGCCCAAGCGCGATGACGATCTCCGTGACCGAGCCGCCAATGGACAGCACACGGGCGGCCTCTGGCGCGGGGCTCTGCGCAAAGACCATGGCAGCCGTCCCCAGCAAATAGATCGCAACCGCCGCCCCCGCGATCAGGGTCGAGCTGTCCCGCAGGCGCCAATGCACCCTCATGCCGCCGTCTCCGCGTCTGGCAGCGTGTCGACGATCTTACGGAAGGCGGGGGTCTCATCGACGGCGCCGTCTTCTTTCCGCAACCCAAAGATCTGGGCGATCAACGTGCCGTCGGCGTCGAAGGCTTCGACCGACAGGGCCGGGCCGCGTTTGGTAGGCTTTTCCACGGCCCAGACCTCTGCGACCTTATCGTCGCGCAGGTGCAGGTTGAACCGGGGATCCATGACGTTCAGCCAGGGACCCATGGGCGCGATCCGGTCCATGGGTCCCGAATGAATTTGGATACAGCCGCGATTGCCGACAAAGACCATCGACCCCACGCCGCCAGCCGAAAGCCCGCGGATCAGGTCGCCAAAGGCCGAGGGCTGCAACGCCCTGACAAAGGGCGCGCCCGCGACGCGGTAGGCGCCGAGGCGGTTCATCTTTACCTTGCGGCACAGCATCAGAAACTGATGGGTATCCGTCAGCTTGGCCCATTCCCGGCGCAAGACCTCGACCCGGTCGGGATTGGTTCGGGCGCCCTCGGGGGCGGGCGCGGGCTCCGGCGCAAGGGGCGCGGGCGCCACCGCCAGATCTTCGCGCAGGGCCGCCCAAACGGCCAGGTCGGACCCCTCGGTCAGGTGGACCTTATGGACATGCTGTCCCGCCCCGTCGAAGACCTGGAGAGACCGGCGCAGACTGTCTTCAGTGTCCTTCTCCACGTGGAACCCGTGGACCCAATGCTGCGGGAACATCCGCGTGTCGATGTCCGGGTTGACGGTCATGGCGGCGTGTTTGCCGTCGTGGAAGTCGGTGTAGCGCCCGATTTTCTCGGACACGCACCAATCATTGCGCGTCAGGGCCATGGCGTCGCCCAAAGCCTCCACGGCGGGGATCAGGCGCCCGGGCGTCGCGTCAATGCGCGCCACGCGCCAGCCGTCGCCCCGGGCCTCCAAAAGCTCCGCTTCCGAGATGCCGATCCGGGCGGCAAGCTCCCGCTCGCGCAGGGGCGGCGCGGCGTCGATGGCATCACGAATGGCGGACACGGTCATCCGCGCTTCAGATCCAACTGTCTGAAGGGACATGGCTCAGAACTCCGATTGAGGACCATCGGGGGGCTGGCTGCTCGTATGGCTCGCACCGACGTGTTAAGACAATTCTTGACTATTTTTGTCGGTATTTCCAGCAGAAATATATCTGTCTGCGACACGGTGACAGGTCTTCGACCAAGTGATCGCCCAAACATCTGGCATCCTTGATATTTTCTGAGAACGGGGCGCAACCGGCCGCGCCGCATCGCCCTATCGGCGGCCCGCAGGACATGCTGCCCTCCTGCCATCGGAACCGGGTCTGTCGCAGGGGCCAAGCACAGGCATTGCGACCTCAGGGGCCACTGTCCGATTGACGCCCCCCGGAAAAAGACGACAGTGCGCCAAGCAGCCATCCGGGACGTCCCGGCCCCTCGCGTTGTGGTTCGCGCCTAGATTGATACGGTGATTGCAATGGCACCCCACGAGACCCCTTCCACCGCGCCCGCGCTCTGGCCACGTTTGGCGGCCTTGACTGTGGTCCTGGGTCTGGCCGGGGCGGGCGCCCTGTGGCTCACGCGGCCCGCCGCGCCTCAGGCCTTGCCCGCTCCGGGATTGGCCGCGCCGGTGGATGCGGATGGTCTACGGGGTCAAGGATACGGAGTGACCATCGCAATCCTTGGCACGGTCTACGAGGCCTTTGCCCAAACCGAGGAAACCGCGATTTACGACGGGCTGGCCACCGTCGCGGCAGGCGAGGCGCTGGAGTCGCTCTACCTCGAACGCGCAGGCGCGTTGGCCACGGGGGGGTTGCCCGACCAGGTGGTCCACGAATTGACGCTGACCGATGGCACTTGGCGCACGGCCGATGGCGCGATGACCGCCACCATCCGCTGGGCCGTCTTGGGCGAGGTCGGCCACGCCGAACACACCCATATGCGCGGCAACGCCTATGGTGCGGAGCTGACGATTGCCCCGGCGGATGGGGCCTGGCGCCTGACCGATTTTCGCCTGACCGATGTGGACCGGACCGAAGCCGGAACGCTGACGACCGTGCCGGGCGGTGACGCCCCCGATACCACCGCAGAGGTCGCGCCCGGATGATTGCGGTCCGTGACCTGCGCTTTGCCTATGGGCAGGGCTTTGCCCTCACCGTGCCTTGGCTAGATGTCGCCGCGGGGGAGCGGGTGGCCGTGGTCGGCCCATCCGGCTCGGGCAAGACGACGCTTTTGAACCTGGTGTCGGGCATTTCCGTGCCTGACACCGGGATGGTGTCGCTGGGCGGGACCGAGATCGGCGCCCTGGGTGACCGCGACAGGCGGGCACTCCGCGCGGCCTCGGTCGGGTTCGTGTTCCAGGAGTTCGCCTTGGTCGATTACCTCTCGGCCGAGGAAAACGTCCTCTACCCCTATCGCATAGGCCGAGGCCTGCGACTGGACCGCGCGGCCCGCACCCGCGCCCGCGCCCTCCTGTCGGAGTTCGGGTTGGGCGCCAAGACCCGCCGCCGCCCCGCGCAACTCAGCCAAGGGGAGCGGCAGCGCGTCGCCATTGCCCGCGCGTTGGTCACCCAACCCAAGGTCATCCTGGCCGATGAGGCGACGGGCAACCTGGACCCCGCCAACAAAGCGGCGGCTCTGGACCTACTGTTCGCCCAGGGTGCCGAGACCGACGCGGCGCTCCTTTGCGTGACCCATGACCACGAGCTGCTGCCGCGCTTCGACCGGGTAATCGACTTTGCGGATTTGGCGGGGGTGGCATGAACGCGCTCTATCTGGCCCTGGCGAACCTGCGGTTTCACTGGGTCCGCACCCTTGTTCTGATCGTCGCGGCGGCCCTGGTGGGGACGGTGCCCGTGCTGACCCGGACACTGCTGGCCCAGGGGGAGGCGGCGCTGACCGCGCGGGCCGAGGCGACGCCCCTTCTTCTGGGGACCCGAGGCAGCCGTTTGGACCTTGTGATGGCCGGGGCCTATTTCACCGACGACCTGCCAGAGCCTGCGACCATGGCCGCCGCCGATGCGGTCTGGGAGTCTGGGCTGGGCATTCCGGTGCCGCTGCATACGACGTTCACGGCGGGCGAAGCGCGTATTGTGGGCACAACGCTCGACTACTTCGACCTGCGTGGTTTGGAGATTGCCCAGGGGCGCCCCTTCGCCTTGCTGGGTGAAGCGGTGCTGGGCGCAGGTGCCGCCGCACGTCTGGGCCTCGGGGTTGGGGACACCATCCTATCGGACCCGGAAAACCTGTTCGACCTGGACGGTGCCTATCCGTTGGAGATGGGAATCACCGGCATTTTTGCCCCCACCGGCACGCCCGACGACGACGCCGTCTTCGTGGACATTAAGACCGCCTGGGTGATCGAGGGCATCGGCCACGGCCATGACGACATCGTCGTCGCGGGCGAGGATGCTGCCACTGCCGCCGCCCGCGTGGTGCAATTCGCCCGCATCACCGAGGACAATATCGACAGCTTTCACTTCCACGGGGATCCGGCGGGCTATCCAGTGACCGCCGTCATGGTGGCGCCTTACGATGACCGGGCCGCCACAATCCTACGGGGCCGCTATCTGGATGCCGAAGGCCCGGTGCAAGCCGTCGTCCCCGCCGATGTGATCGACGCGCTGGTCGCGCGCCTGCTGCGCATCGCCTCCCTCGTGGATGCCGTGACCGTCGTCGTGGGGCTGGCCGCTGCCCTAGCGCTTGGGCTGGCCCTGTTCCTGTCGTGGCGGCTGCGCGCGCCCGAAATGCGCACGGCCTTCGCCCTTGGTGCCGGGCGCGGAACCATCGCGCGGCTGGCCTTGGCCGAGGTGGGCATTGTGATCGCAGCCGCCCTTGCCATTGCCGCGCCGATTGTCATCTTGCTGATATATAACGCGGACATCATCGCCGCCCGGCTGATTGCCTTAGGAACATAAAACAGGGAGTTTCCATGCCACGCCTTATCCTTGCCGCGGCCCTGATCGCCGCCGGCCCTGCCGCGGCTCACTACGGTATGATTATCCCATCCGACCCCATGATCGCCCAGGATGAGGGGCGCTCGGTTGATTTGATGGTGTCTTTCTCCCACCCGTTTGAGGAAGACGGGATGATCCTGGAACGGCCCGAGACCTTTACCGTCACCCACGGGGGCGAGACGACGGATCTGCTCGGCGCCCTGTCCGAGGCCACCGTCATGGGGGAGCCGGGCTATACCCTGACCCATGCGCTCGACCGTCCTGGCACCCATGTCTTCGCCATGACCCCCGTCCCCTATTGGGAACCTGCCGAAGACGCCTTCATCCAGCATTTCACCAAGACCTACGTGTCGGCCTATGACGATGACGAAGGTTGGGACGCGGAGCTTGGCCTGCGCACCGAGATTGTGCCCCTGTCCAAACCCTTCGGCCTCTGGGAGGGGAACATCTTCCAAGGGATCGTCCACCTGGAAGGGGAGCCGGTGCCCTATGCCGAGATCGAGGTGGAGTTCTACAACGAGGGCCAGCAGACCTCTGCCCCGTCCGAGTTGATGATTACCCAGACGATCAAGGCCGATGCCGATGGCGTGTTCACCTACGCCGCGCCCTCTGCCGGGTGGTGGGGCTTTGCCGCGCTCAACACGGCGCCTGAGACCATGGCCCAGGACGGGGTCGAAAAGGCCGTTGAACTGGGCGCCGTGATCTGGGTCCGGTTCGAGGCGTGGCAGTGATCCGCAGCCTCATTCTGATCTGTGCGCTGGCCCTTGGGGGGCCGGCCTTGGCCCACCGGGTGACCGTCTTCGCCTCGGTCCAGGCGGCGGAGGCCGGAGAGGTCGTCGTGGTGGAGGCCAAGTTCTCCACCGGGCGCGTCCCCACCCAGGGCGACGTGCTGGTCGAGGACGCCAGCGGCACCCTGCTGGCCACCTACCCGCTTGAGGACGGCGTGGCGCGTTTCCCCCTGGACAGGACGGTCGCGGCGGGCGGTTTGTCGATCACCGTCAAGACCGACGACGACCATGAGGGGTACTGGCTGCTGACCCCCGCCGATCTGGGCGGCGGCGCATGAGGGCGGCTGTCGCAGCGGTCCTATTGATGGCCGCGCCCGCTTGGGCCCAGGATCGCCCCGTGATCGTCGCCGACAGCTATCCCATGGCCTATTTCGCCGAACGGTTGACCGGCGGGGCTGCTGAGGTCCGCTTGGCGGTGCCCGAAGGGCGCGACCCGTCGTCCTGGCGCCCGGGTCTGTCGGACATCATCGAGATCCAGGCCGCCGATCTGATCGTGCTCAACGGTGCTGGCCTGTCCGATTGGACCACCCGCGCCGCCCTGCCCCGCGCCCGCACCGTCGAGACGGCACGCGGTCTGGAAGCAGCGTTCATCGCGACCGAAACCATCACCCACAGTCACGGGGAAGAGGGCAGCCATAGCCATGAAGGCGTGGCGACCCACACCTGGCTGGACCTCGACCTTGCGGCCCAACAGGCGGAGGTTTTAGCCACCGCTTTGGGCCGCGCATTGCCCGAGGCAACGCCCGACGATGCCCTGACCACGCTGCTATCGGACCTGCAGGCCTTGGACGTCCAAGGCGACGCCTTGGTAGCGGACATGCCCGTCCCTGTGATCGCAAGCCACCCCCGGTATGAATACCTTGGCCAAGCCTATGGGCTATCGGTTACGTCGCTCGACTGGGAGGCAGGGGCCACGCCCGACGCTGCTCAGCTCATTGAGTTGCGCGGGCGCATGGCCGAGACCGGCGCGGGCGTCTTTCTCTGGGAAGCCGCGCCCCCCGACGCCGCTCGCGAGGCCGTCGCAGCCCTTGGGCTGGCCCAAGCGGTCTTCCCGCCATTGGCCATGCCTCCGGAGCAAGGTGATTTCCTAGACGCCTTCCGCCAGGGCCTGAGCGATTTGGAAACCGCCCTCACCACCAGCGAGTGAACGCCTCCCATTGGGGGCGCACGGCGCTCAGGGCGTCGCGCCCTCCTCGACCGCGGCAAGAGTCTCGAACAGAGCATCGTCCAGGGACAAGCCGCTGTTAGGTGCCGTCAGCAGGACATCGCCGTAAAAGATCGAATTCGCCCCGGCCATAAAGCACAGGATCTGATCGCTGACGGAAAAGCCGTCCCGCCCCGCCGACAGCCGCACGCGCGCCTTGGGCATCAGGATACGTGCCGCGGCCACCATGCGCACCATCTCCATGGGACGGATGCGCGGCAGATGGCCCAGGGGCGTGCCCGGCACGGGGATCAGCGCATTGATTGGCACGCTTTCGGGCTGCGGATCAAAACCGGCCAGCACGGCGAGCAAATCCGCGCGGTCCCGCAGGCTTTCGCCCATCCCGATAATGCCGCCGCAGCAGATGCTGACACCGGCCGCACGCACATGGTCCAGGGTTTCCAACCGATCCCGATAGGTCCGCGTGCCGATGATCTCAGCATAGAACTCGGGACCCGTGTCCAGATTGTGGTTGTAGGCGGTCAGCCCTGCGTCGGCCAAGGCCTGGGCCTGATGTTGCTCCAACATGCCGAGCGTGACGCAGGCTTCCATCCCCAGGGCGCGGACGCCCCGGATCATGTCGAGGACAGCCTCGAACTCCGCCCCATCGCGCACCCGGCGCCAGGCGGCGCCCATGCAGAACCGCTCCGCCCCCGCCGCTTGGGCGCGGGCGGCCATCTCGACCACCGTATCGGGGGCCATGAAGTGCTCCTTCTGCAACCCGACCTCTTTGTGGTGGGCCGATTGGGGGCAATAGGCGCAATCCTCCGGGCAACCGCCGGTCTTGATGCTCAGCAAGCTGGCCTTTTGTATATCCTCCACATCGTGGTGGGCCCGGTGGACCTCCGCCGCGCGATGCAGAAGCGTCAGCAGAGGGCTGCGCAGCAGGGCCTCGGCCTGATCCGCAAGGGAGGCGTCCTTCCGGTCGGAAACGTCCAGCACCGGGTCAGCCCCGCACAAAGCGGCGCAGCGCGGTGGGCGCCGCCACGGTCAGGACAGCCGCCAGCGCGACCTTCACGATGTCACCCAGCAGGAAAGGCGTCACCCCAAGGGCCAGCAGCTGTTCGGACGGAACAAACTGCGACAGCCAAGCCACGCCCAGGGCATAGATCGCCGCCAGGCCCATCGGCATGGCCAGCCAGACGGCCTGACGCCCAAACCGGTCCACGGCCCAGCCCACGCCAATGGCCGCAACCAAAAAGCCCAGCAGATATCCGCCCGTCGGCCCCACCATGTAGGCGAGCCCAAGGCCCTTTTCCGGGGTTCCCGCAAACACCGGCAGCCCTGCCGCACCAGCGGCGAGGTAGGATGCCACGCTGCTCGCACCGAACCGCAGCCCACCAAGGCCCGCCAGCAGCAGCACAGCCGCGACTTGCAGGGTCATGGGCACCGTCAGAAACGGGACCGAGACCTTCGCCGACAGCGTCAGGAGCGATACCGCCAGGGCATACATGACGATCCGCTGGGGGGCGAAGACCTTTGATGTGGTGTCCATTTTCTGCATGACGAGCGCCTTTATCTATAAAATTTCCAGTGACTCGAAGCATGGATAATCTTTGTAGATTTACGGCTCAAGGGCAGAAATGATCTTACCGGTTCAAGTGCCGGGCCAGGACGTGGCAGGCCTTGTCGGCATCCCGCGCCCGCATGGCCTCAACGATCGCCCCGTGATCGCGATCCGAGGTCTTGACCCACCCTTTGCGCCACCGGGAATGGAAGCGGTGGGCCGACAGCCGCTGCAAGGGCTCGATCCGTCGCAGGAGCAGGGGACGGGCACAGGGTGACAAAATCGCCAAGTGAAACCGCCGATTGGCCCGCTCCCACACGATTGGGTCCTCCGCCACATCACAGGCCGTCCGGGCCGCTTCAATCTTGCTCAGGTCTTCGGCGTCGAGCTGCGCCGTGGCCTGCCGCAGGGCCAGAGGTTCCAGCGCCAAGCGCATCTGCTGAATGTCGTCGAGGTCCGATGCGGACAGCGAAAAAACCCGAACGCCCCGCCGAGGCTCCGAGGTGGCCAACTCCATTTGCACAAGCCTTTGCAGGGCCTCACGCACGGGCACATGGCTGCTTTGAAACCGCTCAGCGATATGGTCTTGGCCCAGGCGCGCACCGGGGGCGAACTCACCTCGAATGATCTCTTCGGCGAGGACATCGGCGATCTGTTCGGATTTTGTAGATAAAACACCCATGGAGTGCATCTAACGGATCCCACGGAATAGTCGAACGACAATCGCGATCCAGCCCCACCGCATAGGCCGGACATGGGGGCGTCAATCACCCAGATCGGCAAATGTCGCCTTAAGCCGCGCCTCCTGGAACTCCGACAGCGCCGTGCTGTCATAGACGATCCCACCGCCCACGTTCAGGCGCGCGCGCCCGTTTGGGTCCAACAGGATCGTGCGAATGGCCACGTTGAAGGCCATGCTGCCGTCGGGCGCTATCCAACCAATCGCCCCACAGTAAAGGCCACGGGGCGCGTCCTCCAACTCCGACAGGATCTGCATGGCCCGGATTTTCGGCGCGCCCGTGATGCTGCCACAAGGAAAGAGAGCGGTCAGTGTGTCTTGCAAACCGACATTGGCCCGACGGTCTGAGACGACCTCGGACACCATTTGATGGACCGTGGCGTAGCTTTCCACCTCGAACAGCATAGGCACCCGGACGCTGCCCGTGATCGATATCCGCGACAGGTCGTTCCGCAAAAGATCGGTGATCATCAGGTTCTCGGCCCGGTCCTTCTCTGCAGCGATAAGCTGGTCCCGGAGGCGCTTGTCCTGGCGGGCATCCCGGCTGCGCGGTCGCGTGCCCTTCATGGGGCGGGTGCGCATGGTGCCACTGGTGGAGACCGAAAAGAACAACTCTGGCGAGCGGGACAAGGCAATCTGCCCGCCCAGATCGACAAAGGCGCCATGGGGCACCGGTTGGCGGGCGCGCAGACGGTCGTAGAGGTCGAAGGGACACCCGCTCCAATCGGCGAACATCGGAAAGGTCAGGTTCGCCTGGTAGATGTCGCCTTGCCCGAGAAACCCGTGAACGGCGTCAAAGGCGTCACGGTAACGCTCCAGCGTCCAGTCGGGCGTGAAGCTGCCCAGCCGCCCGGTCCCCTGCGACGACCGGTCGGGCAGGGCGTGCGGCGCGTCGTACACACCGAAGCGCAGCAGGGGCGCGTCCCGCCGCGCAGGCATCCGGTCCGCCAACACCGGGACCAGCGCATACCCCAACTCGTAGGACAGCGTTCCGGCGAGCCATTGGCCACGGGCCGTCGCACGCTCTAGCCGGTCAAAGGCCTGCGCGACCTCCTCGGGCTGCCAGGCTTCGATCAGATCAACGGGGTCCGAAAACTGGGTCCCTGCGCCCAGCGGACCCGTGTCAAAGGCAATGACGCCACTCGGATCGCGGGCCGTCACCTAGAAATCTGCCGCCAATCGCAGAGATCGCAGCGGGCGCACGATCTCCACGCATTCGTCGTAGATCGGGTGGGCACGATAGGCCGCAAGCGCTTCGGGGCTGTCGAACTCCGCATAGACCACGACGTCCACATCGTTGGAGTAGCGATCTTCGTTTCGGTTCCGGCGCACCTCGAAATGGCCCACCGATGGGATGTCTTTCAACATCCACAGGCCCTCAATGATTTGGTCGATGGTATCGGGATGCTTGCTGCTGAACAGGACAACATGGCGAATGGGCCGGGTATCAGACATTCTCGGGACCTCATGGGAAAACCGCTGCGCATTCGGACCGGGGCACAGGCGAACCGCCCGGACCCTCGCCGTTTCGGCGCGATGTTTGCGACACCGCAGAAGCCGCCGCAAGGGAAGACGATCACGCCACGTGGTCCGAGCGATTGGGTGTGAATCTGCGCTTGCCCTAGGAGGCCAACCGATCAGCGATGTGGAGGTCTCTAGGGTTGATTTGAGAGCTTCGTGCCAGTGTGCAAGTCACCCTTCGCAGGTGATGGTGTTCCGGTGGATGACCCTCCGGCTGACGACGCCCCAATTGCCGCGTTTTCCCACCGCCAACACGCGTGGAACAGGCTCTGATAGGGAATTTAGAGCCTAAATCTCCTATCTCAGCAGCGTCGGACACCCAACGCACCTACCCTGCGGGCACGCCGCGCGGCCTGCATGGGTCACGCCGCCTGGAACCTCAAGCACAGTCGCAGCGTTCTACGCCGAAGCGTGGATGGTCCAAACGGGCCCACCCTTCTGGCCCAAACAAAAGGACGCCGCCATGACGAAACACGCGCAGCACATGGTGCACGCCCAAACGATCGACGCGGTGCGCAGGCCAGATGGTCCGGGCCCGACTATCGGGGCCGCGATGTCGAAGTCCAAGGAGATCTGCGTAAAGCCACATGCCTGTCGGCGACTTGGCCCGGCGATTCGCATAGGCGGCGTCTTCCGACGACAGGTCTCATACCGCGCAAACCCTCCCTTGGCAGAGGACATCCCCAATGCCGCGTAACCTTCGGGCGGCCCCACCGGTGATCTATGAGATCTTTCCCCGCGCCTTTCTCGACACGACCGGCAACGGCATCGGGGACCTGCGAGGCGTCGCGACCAAGCTGGATTACATTGCCGACCTGGGCGTCGATGCGATCTGGCTGGCCCCCTTTTACCCCTCGCCCCTCGTGGATGCGGGGTACGACGTGGCAGACCATCGCGCGGTCCACCCCGACCTCGGCACGCTCGCGGATTTCGACGCCCTGGTGGCCGCTGCCGATGCGCGGGGCCTGGGCGTGCTTGTGGATCTGGTTCTCAACCACACCTCAACCCTGGACCCCCGGTTCCAAGCGGCCCTTGCCGGCGACGATGCGGCGGCGGCCCATTACGTCTTTCGCGATCCAAAACCGGACGGCAGCCCCCCGAACAACTGGATGTCCTTTTTCGGTGGCCCGGCCTGGTATTGGTCCCATGAGCGGTCTCAGTATTACCTGCATCAGTTCACGTCCCATCAGCCGTCGCTGGACCTGCGCAACGACGCCGTACAGGCCGATATTGAGCGGACAGTCCGGTTTTGGCGCGACCGGGGTGTCAGCGGGTTTCGCCTAGATGTGGTCACAGCCTATCTGTTCGACCCGTCCTTGGCCGACAATCCCCCCGCTTCGCCCGAGGCGCGGGCCAAGATCGAAGGCCCCGCCGCCTCCCCCTATGCCTATCAAGACCATATCCACGACATGCTGCCCGGCGACGGCGCCGCCTGGACCGAGCGGTTGCGGGCCTGGGCCGGGGAAGACCTGTGGCTGGTGGGGGAATGCAATACCGGCAACCAATCCCTAGAGGTGGCCAAGGCGTTCTGCGCGCCGGGGCGCCTCGATGCCATGTATACCACGGATATGCCCGCCAGCGCCCACCGGCCCGAGGCCTTCGCCCCGATTTTCGAGGCGATGGAGGGACAGGATTGGATCCTGCCCTGGTGGTTCAGCAGCCACGATCAACCGCGCCCTGCCTCCCGCATGCCGGACGTGCCGCCGCCCCAAATGGCGCGGTTCTTGGCCACGATCCTCTGCGCGATGCCTGGACCACTGCTGCTGTATCAAGGCGAAGAACTGGGCCTTCCGCAGCCGGACCTGCCGAAGGACGCCATCGACGACCCGTTCGAGCTGCGCTTCTGGCCCGACGGACCGGGGCGGCCGGGGCCCCGTGTGCCCCTGCCCTGGACCGATACGCCGGGAACCTATGGGTTCACGACCGGCCAACCAACGCTCCCAATGAATTGGAGCCCAGACCTTGCGGTCAGCCACCAGGCGGCGGACCCGCATAGCGTGCTGGGCTATTACCGCCGAATGCTGTCCTTGCGCCGGGCCAAGGGCTTTGCCACCGGACAGTCGCACCAGGTTGAGCAGGCGGGCGAGGTGCTGTCGGTCACCTTCCAGTCCGGCGGGCAGCGGTATCGCGCCGTGATGAACTTCGGCCCCCTATGCGAGGTCCCACCCCAGGGCGCGCCCCTGCTGGAGACCAACCCCGGCGAAAGGACCCTGCCCAAGATGGGCGCTCGCATCGAGCACCTCTGATCGACGCGAGTATCGACTAACAGGACGCAAAACGTGGTTGGTCTTCGGGGCGTTCCTAGGAGTGGCCACGTCGACCTTGGCGTCCTCTTGGCATGAGAAGGTAGCCACGCGCGCCTAGCGTTGGACGAGCCGACAAAGCCCGCATCCTAAGAAGCGCCAGAGGTCTCCGAACCGGAGCCGCACGACACCCTGTGGTCACGTCCACCCATAGCCCAGGCACCCCATCCGGCCTCATGGAACCAAACAATGCAATTCAGCGACGCGCTCACGGGTGGCTCGGGGCACACCTGCGCGGTCTGCGTGGTGCGACCAGTCGGCGACCGCTTGGGCCACGTCTTGCAGGATCCCGTCGCGCCGCGCCGCCGGGACGCCCACGTCGCGGGCCAAACGCTCCAACGCGGGGCGATCCACATCCCGCCCGGCGCCGCCGATGGCCAGGCTATGCTCACCGCCCGGTCCATCTGACGGCGTCAGGTCATAGGCCGGAGACAGACGCCACCGCCACGCCCCCTGCCCGTCCAGATCCATCAGAGCGGCGTGTTGCCGCCCGTGATCATCCCGATTGTGGGCCATGGCGTTGAAGGCCGCGCGGCGAAACCCTTCCTCGATGGCGCGCTGGTCGCGGGTAAGCTGTCCGATCCACGTCAACAGCGTCGCATAGTCGAAGGCATAGTTCCGATGTTCGCTGTCCAGCGCCCCAGAGGCCGACAGCATGTGCCACCGGCGCAGTCGCGCCCCTTGCTTTGTCGCCATCACCTGCCGATCAAACCGCCGCGCGGCAAAGAACCGGCGCCCATCGGAGCCGGTCACGACGCGCGTCGGGGGCATGTCGATCCCGGCGGCGCGGGCCATGGTGGCATAGGCCTGTTCCACGACCGCGATGTCGCGGCCATCTTCCTGCGCCGGGAACTTTACGATCCAATGGTCAAAGGCCGGGTCGGGCGGCGCCGAGGCCGCGCGCAACACGGGGTCCTCCCCTGGCCCAATCTGACAGACGATCTTGGGACGCGCCCCGCCGGAGCCGCCCAAGGCCGCCCGCAAGCGCGGCGCATCGGCCAGCGCAACATCACCCGCGTCGCACAGCACCCGCTGGGCCGCTTGGGCCAGGGCCGCGACATCGGGGGCGCCGTCATCCGCCCGCGCCGCCTCCGGCTGATAGGACAGCGCGCCCATGCCGCCCTCGCCCACGACGGCCAGACGGTCCACTGGGGTCAGATCACTATGGCGCAGACCCCGGGCCGCCGCTTCCCGGTCGACCAACAGGGTCCCCCATCCGTCGGGCAAACTGTCGGCGAAAACACCGTGGAGTCCTCCGAACTCCGCGCCATTCCCCTGTGTTAGTCCCTGATCCAGGCGCAGCGCATGGGGCGACAAGGGCAAGCGTCCGGCGGTGGCATCGGGCTCAAAGACCGCGACGCGGCGCTGGCGGGACCAAGCCAACCGCCCCACCGGGACGGTCCGACAGGCGTCGTCCCCCATGGCCAGATCCCGCAGCGTGACCGTCAGGGTCTGACCCAAGGGCCAAGGGGGCAACGCTCCGGTCATCGCCTGCGGTCCCGATCCTTGGCCTCTTGTGACAGGAGGGTATCCAGATCGTCGGGCAGCCCCTGGTCGGGCGCAAAGATCTGCGCGATCTCATCGTCGCGGGCCAGGGCACGCGCCAGGCGCACGACTGTCAAAAAGGGCGCAAGCCCCGTCTCTTCAAAACGGCGCAGGGTCGGCACGGGAACACCAGCGCGGCCCCCCAGGTCTTTCCGCGTCCAACGGCGGGCCAGGCGCAGCTCTTTGAGCGCGGCCCCCGCTGCTTGGGCGGAGTCTTCGGGTGATGCGATATGAAGGGATACAACCATATCAACCTGTACCCTATTCAGGGTCTAATTGATATGGGGATATCACACCTCTACAAGGATAATCTCCTCTGACGTGGTCCTCGGCTATGTTTAGGGCGGGCGAGGAAGACGATAGCAACAACGCGCTTGGCGCTGGACGGCATTGTCAGGGGCGCCGGTCCCCTTCCCCACATGGTCTTACTCGCCGTCCGGCGATCAAAGCACCGTGACATGAGTGTCTAACAAAGGCGCAGAAGGACATGCGGGCCACTACAATAGCGACGAAAGAGAGCATGGAAATAACAAGCAAACGGTATTCAGACGAAGACATCCTGACGCTCCTATGTCGCTGGCTTCGCCATGTGACCCCAGGCAGGACCTGCGAAACAAGACCCAGCCATAGCGTGTCTAAGATGATCAACTGACGCACCCTTGAGCAGCTTTTGCCACTTTACCGCTATCGCCAAACATCTCATGGCTGGGGCTACACAATACTGGACACCCGAGAAACGGACCTATCATTCAATTGCGATGAACCACTTTACAGACCGCGCTTCAACAATAACGCCCAAAAGAAATTACAGCCACGTCAGGCCACCGAAATGAAGCTCCGATGGAAGAGACTATTTTTTTATCGCTGGTTGATGGGAAAATCCAGGGGCCAAAGGATCCTGTTATCACTGTTCTTGAGTGTACTTACGATCCTGTTGGCTGCTTTCGTCGGGTTCCTTCACCTGATGGTGATGCTGTTTACTGAGACGACGACACAAACACTCGGCGGTTTTTTTCTGCTTATGCCATTCACGGCATATATGCTTTACGCGACATATGCGACTACGATCGTGCTCTTGCGCTCTCTCGTGGTAGACTAAAAAGAAGATCTGGACCGCGCCGCGAAGTCGATTAAAGGGCGGCGCCCTGAGCCGAAAGCCGCGCCCGCCAACCGTGTCTTCCAAGGCAGCTTTGTCGCGCCCCGTCTATTTCGGTGACGACTCGGGACTGGGCGCCGAAGCTGATACGTATCGGCCTGTTAATCAGCGACCGAAGCCATACCGCTGAGCGGCCGCGTCCCCTGGTGTGACAAGCGCCCAACAACCGCGCGCGCGCCGCAAACCGTACAAATTTGTAAGCCACCCGACAGCGTCAGGTGACCCAAACCTGGCACACCCCCCGCACCGTTCCCCCGTCTGCGGAGACCCCATGCGCGCGTTTCAACTATCAGCCGCCACGCTTTTCCTCCTGGCCCATATCCTCCTCGTCGTACCCTTCGTTCCCCTGGCGAGTGTTCTGCCAGCGGGCTTGGGGGCGCTGTCAATGTCGTCGATGGCGCTGTCGCTCATCCTGGCCGCGCGCTGGCGTGTGGTGGACCGATTGATGGGCGGGCCGGACAAGTCCTATGTGGCACATCGCTGGCTGGGGTTTTTCGCGGTTGGCGGGGCGCTCGGCCACTGGGCCCTGGCCTCGTCGTTTGGCGCAGGTGTTCTGCCCGTTCTCGCCGAGAGCGGGGAAGAGGTCGGCACCATGGCCGCGCTCGGCCTCGTGATCCTGACGGCCGCCGCGATGGTGCGGGCCATTCCCTACCATCTTTGGAAGGCGAGCCACATGCTGATGGGTCCGGTGTTCCTGCTCGCGTCCTATCATACCTTTTTCGTCGCAAGCCCGCTGGCCGTCGCGGCCGCTCCCTGGACGCTGATGGCGGTGGTCTCCATCGTCGGGCTGGCGGCCTGGATCCAGACGCTCCTGCGCAAGCGGTCCCCCACCCAACGTGTCACCGTCAGTCGGGTGACGCGGTTTGAGGGTGGAGTCGATGTGACCCTGGCGTCTGATGCGCCCCTGCCGCCCTTTCGAGCCGGACAGTTCGCGACCCTGGCCCGCACACATGCACGGGCAGAGGCCCATCCCTTCACGATTGCGGGCGGGGACGCATGGTCGCGCCGCTTCGTGATCCGGGCGGCGGGCGATTGGACGGAGGAACTGGTCAGGGATGTGGCCAAGGGCGATGCGCTCCGCCTGGGGCGGGGGGTTGGACGGTTCCTGCCGCGCGTGGACGCGGATCGGCCCGAGCAGCTCTGGGTCGCGGGCGGCGTGGGGATCACGCCGTTCCTGGCAGCGCTGGACCGGATGGAACCCGATGATGGCGCGAAGATCACGCTGCTCTTTTGTATCCGGTCGCGCGGCTCCGCTGGGGGCCTAGTGGATGTCGAACGGCACGCCGCGCGCCTGCCGCAGGTCCACCTCACCCTGTTGGGCGACCTGGAGGGCAAGCGCCTGACCCCCGGCGGCCTGGGGGAGATTGCGCGGACCATGGCGCCCGAGGCGGAGGCCTACCTGTGCGGCCCGGAAGGGTTGAAGACCCTTGTGACAACCGCCTGGGCGGCAGCCGGTCGCGCGGGTAAAGTCCATGGGGAACGCTTCGACTTCCGGGGGGCCTACGGGTTGACCGACCTGATCTACATTGGGCAGCCTTATTTGGACGCGGCCTGGACTTGGGCCGCCCCAAAACGGAAGGATGGCCATGCGCCTGTTGGTCCTTGAAGACGATCCAACACTTGGACCCTGGACGCAAAAGGGCCTGAGCGAGGCCGGCCATGTCGTCGATCTGATCCCAGACGGCAAGGATGCCTTGGTCGCCGCGATGGACCAAGACTACGACGTTTTGATCCTAGACCGGATGGTCCCCGGCTTGGACGGGCTGTCCGTCCTGAAAGCCCTGCGCCAAGCGAAAGTCACGACGCCTGCCCTCTTCCTGACGGCCCTAGGCGACGTCGATGACCGGATCGAGGGGCTGCGCGCGGGCGGGGACGACTACCTGGTGAAGCCCTTCGCATTCGGGGAGCTTCTGGCGCGGATCGACGCGCTCTTGCGGCGGCCCGGCACATCGGAGGCGCAGGCGTCCCAACTGCATGTGGGCGACATCGTCCTCGACCTGCACCGGCGCAGCTGCACACGACAAGGCCAAGCCGTGGACCTGAACCCGAAGGAGTTTCTGCTGCTCGAAGTCTTCATGCGCTCCAAGGGTCGGGTCCAGACCCGGACAATGCTGCTAGAGCGGGTCTGGAATCTGAGCTTCGACCCGACGACCAGCGTGGTTGAAACCCACATCAGCCGGTTGCGCGCCAAGATCGAAAAGCCCTTTGGTGACAGCGTGATCCGGACGATCCGGGGAACAGGCTATGTTCTCGACGCCCCTTAGCGCGCTGTTGCGCCTTTCGGCCATTCGGCAGGCGGTGCTGCTGCTCGGGGTGTTCTCGCTCGTGTCCCTAGCGGCCTGGGCGGCGACGTTCCTCCTGGTGCAGCGCGAGATGATCCGGGCGGTCGACCTGAGGCTCGTCGCGCGGATGGAGACGGCCCTGGCTACCCTCGCCGCCGGAGAGGCCCTGCCCGTGCCCGCCGATGAGGATGAGACCGCGTCCTTCGTCCGGACGAACCGACCCGATGGTTTCGACACCCGCGACGCGACCGGAAGCTCCGACGCGACACGATACCTCCTGCGGACGACCCCGCAGGGACGCCTCGAACTGGGGGAGGAGATCGAGCGCCAGGAAGAATTGCTCGACATCCTCGAAGGCGGCATGACGGCCAGCTTGGTCGCAACGCTCTTGGCGGCGAGCCTGGCGGGGCTCTGGACGGCGCGGCGGGCGCAGAGGCGGCTCGACAAGATTGGGACCGGCCTCGCTGCGGTGGCGCAGGGCGACCTGTCGCGGCGAATTGCGCTGGACGGCGCGGACGATCTGGGACTGCTCGCCTTGCGGATCGATGCCACCACGGCGCGCCTGGAGGATGCGATGACCGCCATGCGGGTGCAATCGTCGAACATCGCGCACGACCTGCGGACACCCATCGCGCGCCTAAGGGCCGGGTTGGAGGATGCCCTGACCGCGGCCACGGACCGAGGCGAGGCAGTCGATCCGGCCATGTTAGAGACTGCATTGAACCAGATCGACCGGATCACCGGAACCTTTGACGCGCTGCTTCGCCTGGCCCGGATCGAGAGCGGCACGGGGCGGGATGCCTTCACCCCTGTGGATCTTGGGGGCCTCGTCCAGGATGTGGCGGACACCTTCGGCCCGGTGGTCGAAGACGCGAACCAGACGCTTGCTACTGACGCCGCCCAGGCGGGCGGTGTGCGCGGGGATCGCGACTTGCTGGTCCAACTGCTTGCCAACCTGATCCAGAACGCCCTGCGGCACGGGGCCGAGCGGCAGACGATCACGATCCAGGCCCAGGGTCCGCGTCTCATGGTGACCGACGAAGGGCCGGGGATTCCGTTCGAGACCCGCGACGCCATGCTGCAACCGCTCCGACAGGGGGACGGCGCGCGGCGGGGCGAAGGGTACGGGCTGGGCCTGTCGCTGGTGCGCGCCATCGCCGAGCTGCATGGGGCGGAGCTGACCTTATCGGACGGACCAAACGGACGGGGCCTCCGCGTTGCCGTGACCTTCCCCAGCCTCACGGATCTGTAAAACGCCGCGAAGCGGGGTGCAAAGCGCAGCCCATACGACCCCTCGTGCAACAGACACGGGGCTTACACTTGATGCGCAGATTTCTATCCCTCGGGCGGCCCCTTGCATGGGCCCTCACGCTGGTCGCTCTGGCGGTCGCCACGGTCTACCCGACGGACTTCGAGCGGCACCACGCCGAACCGCGCGGCGGACAGTATGACCCGCTTGTCATTGGTGTCGAACAGGTCGGCCGCCATGTGAACACGGCGCGTCCGCTTCTGATGGTCATCGCGCTGCGCGACGTCGTTGGCGCCAAGCAAATGGTGGCCATCACAGCGGCAGGCATCCTGGCCACCCACGGGCCCAAGCGCCTTCTCAATGACGTGGAGATCGCGGGCACCCGGCTTGGCCAACGCCCTTCCTCCGCAACGAGCAAGCACAACATGCCATCTGGTCATTCCAGCTTGGCCAGCGCGGGCGCCTGTTTCATGGTGCGCCGCTACTCACACTGGTTCGGCGTTGTCGTTTGGCCAATCGTTCTGCTGACCATGTATGCGCGCGTGATGTTGGACGCGCATACCGTGTCGGCGACGATCGCTGGGGCGATAACGGGTGTCCTCGTGGCTTGGCTGTTCGCCCGAAAAACCTCGGGGCTGCGGGATGTCGCCGCGGCGGTGCGGACCCGCAAGCGATACCTGACAAAAGTGTAATCTGCCCGTCAGGCGCGCGCGAGATCGGGTCCATAGCTCAAGGGTATCAACACAAGGAGCACCCACAACATGACCCGCCTCAAGGCCAACTTCCTGTCCATCCTCGGTTTCGCCCTCGGGCTCGCCGTCCTCGGGATCTTCGCGAGCATTGGCCTGGCGGTGCTGGGCGGTTTGGTCCTGGCAACGCTGATCCTCGCCGGGATCGGCTGGGCCTCTGGCAACGGACCCACCAAGCCGCGCCGGACCGCCTGAAGGCGCGCACGACCCCGCCCCTCTTATCCCCTGCCCTTCTGCTATCGGAACCTCCATGACCTTCGCATCCAAAGCCCTGACGCTCACCCTCGCCCTCGGTCTGGCCGCCGCACCCATCCTGGCCCCGGCAGCCTTGGCGCAGACCACACAAGCCGCAACGTCGATCACGGTCGAACAGGCGGTCGCCATCGCGCTCGACGCCCAAGCAGGCACCATTGGCGAGGCGGAACTTGACCAGTTCGAGGGGCGGCCCGCCTACGACATCGAAGTGATCAATGCCGCCGGTCAGGAGATCGAATTCAAGGTCGACGCCGAGACGGGCGAGATCTTGAACCAATGGACCGACGACGACCCCACCGATGACCCCGTCGCGGGCAGCGATACGGACGGCTGAGCCAAGCCTCCGACAGCACACAAAAGGGAAAGGACAAGGCATGAACCGTCGTCAGTTCTGCGGTGGCGCCGCCGCACTTGGTCTCGGCACCGCCACCCTGACCCAGGCGCAGTCCAGCCTGCGTCCGCTTCCGATACCGCCGTTAATGGATCTGCGCCCCGGGGTCGACAAACGGATCCCCCTCGTCCTCGCACCCGGGCGACATGACTTTGGGACGGGCACGCTCAGCGAGACTTTTGGCATCGGCGCGCCCTACCTGGGCCCGGTGATCCGAGCGTCATCGGGACAAACCCTGCCCTTTGACGTCTCGAACGGGATTGGCGAGGTCACGACCCTGCACTGGCACGGCCTGCACATTCCCGGCGACGTCGATGGTGGTCCCCATCAAGAGATCGAACCAGGGGAGATGTGGTCCCCCGATGTCCCCCTCGCCCAGCGGGCCGCGACGACCTGGTTCCACTCACACACCCATGGGCGCACGGCGCGGCAGACGTACAAAGGCCTGGCCGGTGTGCTGATCGTCGAGGACGAAGACAGCCGGTCCGCCGACCTGCCACAGACCTACGGCGTGGACGATTTCACCCTGATCCTCCAGGACAGGGCCTTCGATGGGACGGGCCAGCTAACCTATATGCTCAGCGCAGAGGTGTTCGAGGATGGCTTCGAGGGCGAGACCCTCACCGTGAACGGCACGCTGGCGCCTGTCGGTCGCGCGGTGCCGCGGGGCCTCGTGCGTCTGCGCCTTCTCAACGCCTGCAATGCGCGGTTCCTGACCCTCTCCATGGCCGCCGGTCCCCTCCATGTCATCGCATCGGACGGCGGCTTCCTGACCCGAACGGTCGAGACCGAGACGATCCTGATGTCCCCTGGGGAGCGTTACGAGGTTCTCGTGGACATGGGGTCAACCGAGGAAAACAGCCTGCTCGTGCGCTTCGGCGCGGACGCGGGCATCATGGCGCGGCTCGGCGGGCTGTTCGGCGGCGGCGGCCCCATGACGGCCCTCACGCTCACCCGGACCGCCGAGGCCGGCACCATCGCGACGATGCCAGACCGTCTCGCCGCGCTGGATCCGCCGGACCCGTCCGCAGCCACGGTCACGCGCAACTTCACGCTAGAGATGGAGACCGGCGCGGACCTGGCAGCCCTCGCCATGGCCTGGGACAACTTCTGCGGCGATGCGGGCGCAATGGCGATCAACGGGATGCCCATGAACATGGACCGGATCGACGAAGAGGCCCGGCTGGGCGACACCGAAATCTGGCGCATCTCCGTCGATGACATGCTGCATCCGTTCCACATTCACGGCTGCTCCTTCCGCATCCTCACGCAAAACGGCGGGCCACCGCCTGCCTATGCCGCTGGATGGAAAGACATGGTCCATGTGGAAGACGGCTGGTCAGAAGTCCTTGTCCGCTTTGACCACCCGGCGCCCGCGCAGGCCCCCTACATGTACCATTGTCACATCTTGGAGCACGAAGACTGCGGGATGATGGGGCAGTTCACGGTGTCGTAACTCCCATCACAGCCAGATAAGGGTATGCTCTCCCTAAGCTTTCATCCAAATGCGTAATACCGGATCCCACCATGCCAATCATCGAGCCAACGGATACGACCAGCGACACAGGTCTTCCGTTTCTGATGGAATGGCTGCGCGCGCCCCGACAGATCGGGGCGATTGCCCCATCCGGCAGGCATCTGGCCGCCGCGATGACCGATGACCTTTGTCCCGCGTGCGCCCCGGTCATCGAACTCGGACCAGGCACCGGGGTCTTCACCGAAGCATTCCTCCGGCGCGGCGTCCCGGCCCAGAGGGTTGCCGCGGTCGAGCTGAACAACACGTTCGCGACCGGGCTGGCGGCGCGGTTCCCAGACATTCAGGTCTTGCGCGGTGATGCCACCCGGCTGGCCGCCCTGTCCCCCTTCGGCCCCGGCGGCGCCCATCGCGTGATCTGTGGCCTGCCGCTGCGGTCCATGGCGCCCAAGACCATCCTGCGCATCCTGTCCGGCAGCTTTGCAAACCTCGCCCCGGGCGGTGAGCTTCGCCTCTTCACCTACGGGTTGGGGTGCCCCGTGCCCGCGTCAATCCTCGACCGGCTCGACCTGCGGGCCAAACGCAAGGCGTTTATCCTGCGCAACGCGCCGCCCGCCGCCGTCTTCTCGATCCAGCGACGCGGCCCTGCTTTGCCATGAAGCGGTCCGCGCCTGATCCACAGGTCGGGCATCGTCACCTGCCATGACCGCCGTCGAGACCTGGGGCGCGCCGCTCCTCTTTCTGATCGCCTTCGTCAACGCGATCCCGTTCGTCTCTTGGCTGATCCCGGCGGAGCCGCTCTTCGCCTTCGCGGGAACCCGTCTCGCATCGGGGAGCGGCGCAAGCTGGGTTCTCGCCGCCTATCTCGGCGCCTGGGTCGGGTGCCAATGCTCCTTCTGGTTGGGCCGGCTTGCCGGACGGCAGTTCCTGGATCGGCGCGGGACCGACGGGTTGCTGATCGGGCGCATCCAAACCCTCTACCAGCGCTACGGCGCCTTCATGGTCGTGATTGCACAGGCCATCGCGCCGATTTCGACCCTGGCCCAGGCGATGGCGGGCGTCTTCGGGATGCGACCTGCCCTCTATGCCGTTGTGTCGCTCCTCGGCGCGGCCATCGAAGTGGGGCAATACACCTTGATCGGCTATCTGGGCGCCACCGTTCTGGCAGCCTTCGGCCTCACGCCCGGACAGGTCCTCCTGGAATGGATCGGGCCCTACGCAGCCCTGGGCCTGCTGCTCGGCTTGGTGACGCTGGGTGTGGCGCGCATTCTGCGCCGGGGTCGGTCCTCCCTCCCGCTCCGGGCGGCCTATGCTACGGTCTATACCGCCCTCCTGGTCGCCGCCGTCAGCCTGGGGAGCCTCGCCCTCTCAACCGACCGGACGCATCCTTTGGGTCCCGTCCCCCTGGCCACCGCGTGCCGCCTGTTGGAGGGACCGCTCATCGCGTCAGCCGGATCGACAGCCCTCCATCGGACCAAGCCGATCAACATCGTCCTCGCGAGCATCGACCCCGAGATCCTTCTGGACAATGCTGGCTGGTTGCGCAGCCCCACGCTGGCCCAACGGGACATCGACGTGATCGAGCACATTCAGATGACATGGGCAGGCCTGCCACCCGCCTCGACGCTCCTCCTCGATGGCCGGGCCACTGCGCTCGCCTGGCAAGAGGACCGTGGCGTCATCCCCCGCGTCAAGCTTCGCCTCTGGCCCGTCGAAACCCCCGCAGGCGCGCCACCCATCCATATCGGCGCCATCGCGCGGATCGACGGGCTGTCGCTGACCCTCGATGGGTGGCTCCCAACGCTCGGGTATGACCTGGAGGCAGACCTCGATCCGGAACGCGATAGGGTCGGCCAGGCCCTGACCGCTGGCGCGGGCATTCCGCTGGCCTACGTCGCGGGCGCGAAGGGTCAGACCGACGGAGCCGGATACCAAACCGATGGCCGCGTCCTGGTCATCGGAGAGATAGACCTCAGCAGTCGGTGTCGGGGCGCCGCGGATTGACCATGGGCGCCCGCTTGGGCGTCGAGGCCCGCCCCCTGGACAGACACAGCAGAGCCTTCATTCCATCGGCCTGAGCAGCTGACGTCCGTCCACAAAGACAGGGCCGATCGCCCTTCTGCGGTGCAAACGAGGTCTCAACGTCGATTGGCTACGATACACGAATAAACCATGCTCGCGTCTAGACGGAATTGTTCCAGATACCGAAGCAATTCCGCCTTACTTTGGCCGCACTCCGATATAAGCAACTGTAAAATATCATATAATTACGTCGGCGTTTGCCCTAGAAATGCCACACTTACTCACGGAATCGTTGACATTTTCCATGACTAGTGCACCGTTGACGTGGCGTCAGTGTGCCAGAAAGGAAGAGAGCATACCAAAGCGCCGACACAGTCAGACCTGTTTTAAGGAGTGATTATGAAGGGACTACATCTCGCAGCCGGTTTGTTTGCCTTAGGCCTCGGCAGCTTTTCTATGGCACCCGTAAAGGCGGCCACATTGGATTTCTCAGGAAACATCTGCAACAACGGCAATGCCTGTAGCAATGGCAATCTCATTGACCAATCCTACGGGAGCATCACGGGTGTCGATATCACCTATGATGGATCCCCGAACGCAACAGGGGATCAGCAGTTCCTCTATTGGGCCTCGGATTACTCGGACCTGACGGACATCGCCTATTTCAATGACGGCGCTCAAATCACGTTTGAGGCCGCGCAGAATTACGAGGTGTCCATCGCCAGCCTCGATCTGGGCGCCTGGCCAAGGGTTAACCGGTCCCTTGGGTTCTCCATTGCCGATCTCGGGACCAGCAACATCCTGTTTAACACTGGCCTTGTGACCGTCAGCGGTGCCATTCGGTCGAGCTTTTCGCCGGGCGTCACGTCCAAGTCGGGCCTTGTGGTCTCGTTCTTCGGTGACTTCTTCAACGGCGGTGTGGACAACATCGTCTATGACGCCAAGCTGAGTTCGCCCGCGACCGTTCCGCTCCCGGCAAGCGTTCTCTTGCTCGGCGCCGCGCTGGCCTGCGGTTTTGGCCTGCGCCGTCGTAAGCAAGCCTAGACCCACGGCACCAACGTCAGACACGTGGGCTTCCCCTGACGGGGAGGTTCACCTCAGTTGTACGATCCAAGCGCACCGTTAGCGTCGTCAGATGAACCGAGGACGGTCAGTCAGAAAGCTGCTGAAGCATCTGTTGACCCACGCAAACCTCCCCGCCACCAAAGCCGCCCGGTTCATGGCGCCCATTACCGACGTTTCAGCAGGCTGTGGATTTCCGCCACCAGGCTGTCGATCAAAGCGCCGTCCAACTCCGCGCCACGCACGTGGATCACCACGTCTCGCCCGTGACGCTCCGCCGTGACGTCCAGACCGGCGGCGCGCACCCCATGGGCCTGGGCACTTTTGCGCGGGCGCCCTTTGCGGATCCCCTCGGCCGGGGCGCTTGGCCCCAACGAGGCCAGCGCTGCCTCCAGAACCTCCACCTCCTGCGCCGGGGTCTCGGGCCGCTGCCCCGCCAGAAAGTCGCGCAGGGCCTCGTCGTGGCCATCGCGCAGGGCCGACGCCAGGCGCAGACCGTCCCGTTCCCGCAACAGGTCGGGGAACTGCAGCATATCCCCCAATTCCTCAAAGATCAGGGCGAAGGACCGGATCTTGGACCGTTTCGCCTTGCTCGCCACGGGGAACAGCGCTTCGACGGCGGCCTCGGTATTGGCAAAAGCCCCCTGCTGGGCCGCGATCACGGCGATGCGTCCCCGCTCGAAGTGGCTGAGCTGGGCGCGGACCTCGTTTTCTTCGACCATAGCGGCAAAGGACCCGCCGAGGGCCTCGGGGTCGCGCAGGATGGCGCGGATGGTGGCGAACTGCGGCAGGTCCGTCGCCTCCCGCAGGTCGCGCACAGCCATCAGCCGCCGGTACCCCGACAACAGGCCATAGCCCTGCCCTGCCCCGCGATCGAAAACCTCGATGGGCAGCCGCAGACCGTTCTTCAGGATCGACCCCTTCAGCTCCTCCATCTCGTCCGCGTCCAGCACCAGCCGGTCGCGCACCAGGGCATCCGCCTCGATCTCATCCAGCGGGATTTGCCGCAGAAGCAGCCCCTCCGCCTCCGCATGGGCCAGGGTGGCGGCCGCCTCTCGGTCGGCAGGCGCGCGCGGGTCCACACCGACCGCCGCCTCGCCCGCGATCTGGGCAATGGGCGCGGCCTTCGCCGGCCCCCGCGCGGCGTCCAATTCCGCCTCCAGACGGGACAAGTCTGCCGCGCTCGGCGCCTCCAGCTTGCGTCGCTTGGCCATCAGACGTCCTCCCCTGCCATTTGCGCGTCGCGCCACCAGGTCCCCAGGATGACCTCCTTCACCTCGGCCCAAGTGCGGTCGAAGGTCTCGCGCCCCCGGACATAGGTCTCTCGGTTGAAATCCCGGTAATCGGTCTCGTAGATCCCGCTCACTTGCTCCCCGGCCTGGCCTACCATGGCAGTGGTCTCTTGGCGGTAGGTGGTCATGAAATCCCCGAAATAGGCTTGGATGACATTGGCCAGATCGGTCTGCTGCGCGGCGTCGAAACGCGTAATCAGCGCGCGCACCGCATCCCACTCGAACCGGGTTTCCTCCAGACCCATGGCGCGGCGGCGCGAATTCTCCCCGTCCTCGATGGAGGCGAAGGTCGAATAGATCATGTCAAAGAACCGCCCGGTGGAGTCGAACTCCAAAAACGACGCGCCCAGGGGCACCAGTAGGATATCCGCCGCTGCCAATGCGTTGATCGTCAGATAGCCGAGCGCGGGCGGCGTATCGAGCAGCACGATATCGTAGTCATCCAACATCCCGCCGTCCTGCAGCGCGTTGTGCAGCGAGTCCCACAGCGCCCAGCCCCGCCCCTGCATCCGCCAGACAGGCACCTGAAACTCGGCCCAGTACAGGTTCAGCTGTGCCCCAATTAGATCGATGTTGGGCCAGTGGGTCTTTTGCACCAGGTTGCGCGGGTCAACTGTCAGCGCCTCTTTCAGTGTCTCATCAAGGGGAATCGGCGCATCACCCGCCGCGCGCCGCACGCGGTTCTCCCCTTCGACGTGCTGCGCGAAATCACGGGCGAGCAATGGGAAGACCGTTTGCCATTCGTCGTCCACCGCCCCGCCCATGATCGACGTCATGGACCCCTGGCTGTCCAAGTCGATGACCAGCACGCGGTACCCGTCGAGCGCCGCGCTCATGGCCAAATGGGCGGCGGTGGAGGTCTTGCCCACGCCGCCTTTGAAGTTGGCAACGGCCAGAACCTTTGCCTGCACGCCCTCGGGGCGCCATGGCTGATATTCTCGGTCCTTGGCCCCTTCCGCTGCAAAATGGGCGCGCAAGGCCATGACGTCGTCCAAGGTGAACCACTTGGTGTTCCCCTCCCCTTCCCCTTGGGGCAGGTCTGGGTTCTGGCGGAGCACGCGGCGCAGGTGGGCCGTTGCCACGGGGATCAGGTATTTGCACACTTCCCAGGTAGAAAAGCGCCGCAACCGCTTTTGCCCATCCGGGGCATAGCCACGCCGGGCCAGGTCATCGCGGCCTCGCATGGCAAAAGCGGCGGCCTTGGAAAATCGCGCCGTGTCTATGGGCGGCGCTAAGCGGTCCGCGGCGGCCTTGGGGTCGATGTTGACATAGGGCGGAAGGGTATCTTTGTCGGTTGGTGCACGTGCCACGGTGAATGTCTGCCTCTGCGTGTTCGCTTCTTTTCGCGATATCGCGAAAAATATGGCACACGGCGGGTCTTTGCGCCAAGCCTGTTTCCCAACCAAAGACAAAGATCATCTCAATCTGTGTGATTTGGATTCTCTTTGGATTCTTATTTGAGATATTTACGGCTCTAGGAATACGCTAAAACAACGACTTACACGTCTTCGGGGACCTGTTTACAGGTTCAATGGCACCATTTCGCAGGGCTTTGGGCACCCGTCTACGGGATTGTGGGCGCCGATTCGCAGGAAGACCCAGCACAGCCCCCGTTTTCCCTTGCTTTAGTCCCTGTTCGAGGCCGTTGCAGACTCAGCACTGGAGCGCGCGTCCCGCAAACGGGTCCCTTTGGCATTTAAAGGTGCCCATCTACGGGATGGTCCATAAGGTCCCCAGAACACAGTTGCCACCGGATACCTTTCGGGTCAAACTATCCACAACAAGCGGCGACAACAGACCGTGCGGAGCAGACATGGACGATATCCCAAAGGACCAATTGACCGGTGCATTGCGCAGGGGCGCCGTAAAGAAGCACGTGGCCGCCATCCACGTCTCCGGAAAACTTACCCTGCTTCAGCGGAAGCTTTCCAACGTCCTTCTGTTGAACGCCTACGATACGATCACCTCCCAGGTCAGTCATCGCATCGATGCGCGGACGCTCTGTCTGATGATCGGCTATAACTCCAACGACATTGAGACCCTCAAAACGGCCCTGCGCGGCCTGGCCGAGACCACGGCAGAATGGGACATGCTCGACGAACAGGGGCGCCAGGAATGGGGTATCTCGGCCCTCCTGTCCTACGCTCGGCTCAAGGGTGGGGTTTGCGAGTATGCCTACTCCCCTGCCCTTGCGGAAAAACTCTATGACCCGAAGGTCTTTGCGCTGATCAACTTGAACATCCAGCGGCGGTTCACGTCTGGACACGCGCTGGCGCTCTATGAGAATTGTTACCGGTTCATCCGCACCGGCTCCACCGGGTGGTGGGATCTGGACCTGTTCCGCCGCCTTTTGGGTGTTGGAGACAGTGCCTATTACGAGACTTACAAGCACCTGAACGCCAAGATCATCAAGCCCGCTGTGGCTGAGGTGAACAAGACGTCGAACATCCTGGTGACGCCAGAGGTGCGCAAGATGGGCCGGTCCGTCTCGCACATTCGGTTCACTTTGAAAGAGAACCCGCAGCTCTCGATCCTGGACTTGGACGACGGCACCGGGCTTCGGAAATCCGCAGCCTATGGCCGTCTGCGGGACTTGGCGGTGGGCGACCGGCTCGCGCGGCAGTGGCTTAAGGAGCATGGTGAGGCGGCGGTCTCGGCCAAGCTCGATTACCTCGGTGGGCGTGACGACGTCCGGAACCCTGCGGCCTACCTGCGCCGTGCCCTGGCGGAGGGACCGCCGGAGCAAGCAGAGGTTTCGCCGCGAAACCTTTCCCCCCGCGCGGCCCGCCTTGGTGCCATTCGAGACGCCGCCGCAGGCCGGTCCCCCACCCAGCGAGACGCCGACCGTCGCCTGTTCTCAGCGCGCCTGGATACGGCGCAGCGCGCCGATTTCGAGCGCCACGGCTGGATGTCACCACTCAACCGCGAAGCTATCGAGGCCTTCTGGGAAGAGCTCGTACCAGGCGTCTTCGACGAACTCGCCTGATGGTTTCGCGGCGAAACCTCGGACGCGCTGTTCAACAGACTGCCGCCTGATTTCCCTTTGATCACGTAAGGCAACGGATGGGGCCAGATCTTCGCAATCTGCACTGCGCTTAGGTCTTGGAACGCGCGAGTCGGTGCCGTAGCCTCCCCACGAAAGCAATGCCGTCTGCCACGGGATTGAGGGGGTCGTCAGATTTTCCAGCGATGTCGCACGTGTTTACGAACTGTTCATTCAGGTCGTGGATGACTGTCAAAGATATCATCGTGGCGATGGCTCAGGTGGAAAGTGGACCCATGCAGACCGTAATTGTGGATGTCCCCCTCGGGACCAGCGCAGCGCAGCTACAGGCGATGATCGACGCGGCTGACGGCCCCACGACCTTCCGGTTGCAGGCGGGCGACTACACCTTCGATCGCCCTATCGCCATCGAGCGGAGCGATATCTCCTTGATCGGCGCGGGCAGTGATCTGACGCGCATTAAAGTGACCGCAGCCGTGGGCAACGATCCCGTCATTCGGGTGGGGCATGAGCTTCATCGGCCCAAGATCGAGGACACGGTGGATCTGGCCTCTGCCGCCTCCGTGGGTGACAGCAGCATCCAAGTCGCCTCCGGGCATGAGATCGAGGTCGGCGATTTCATCCAGATCACCCAGGAAAACACCTCCGCCTTCTTCTCCGAGATCGGCGACACGCGGTGGCGCAAGGATAAGGATCTGCGCACCCTTCTGGTGGAGGTGACGGAGGTCGACGGCGACACCATCACATTCGATGGAGAGCTGACGTTCGATTACGACCCATCGATTTCGTCGGTCCAGACCCGGACGCTCCTGACCGGGAATGAGGTGTCAGGATTTACGATGGAGGGACCGTTCGGCGCTGCTGATCCTGGAACCTTCTCCAACGTGAAGGGCGCATATAAGGGCGCGACGATGATCATGGTTGGCGGGGTTGCTGGCGGTGTGTTCGATGACATCTCCATCGTCGACGGCTTGTCCCACGGTATCACCTTCGCGGGCAGCCGCGATCTGACCGTCACGGGTTTCAATATGGACGGCACCCACAACAAAGGGGCCGGGGGCAACGGTTATGCCCTTTGGATCCGGGACGTCTACGACAGCAGCTTTCACGCCGAGGAAATTCGGGACACCCGCCATGCCATCCTGTTCGGCGGCTACAATACCGCCAGCGGCAATGACGTCACGCTGGAGCGGTCGAACCGCGACGTGAACTTCCACGGTGGACGCGATCAATTCAACACTGTGACGGTCGACGAGTTGATCCGCACGCCCGAGGAACAGGTGCGGATGTCCCCCGCCGTTTGGTTCAACCCGGGGACGCATTACGGCGCGCCGACGGATCCGACGACCAATGACGTGCGGTTCGGCACCTTGGTGGCCAGCAACAAGTCTGAGACTGTCCATAGCCGTGACACGGGGTCGGTGATCTTTACCGTTGCTGGCGACGATGTGGTGCATACGGGGGCAGGGGACGATTACGTCGATCTCGGCTCTGGGCGCGACACGGTCTATGCGTCGGGGGGCACCGACCGGATCGTGGGCGGTTCGAGCAATGATGTGGTCGTCTTTGCGAACGACCTGAGCAGCTACGATATCTCGCGGTCCGGTGATGTGCTGATCGTGCGGGCGCCGGGGCAGGCGACCTATGTCATGGAGATCGAGGACGCCGTCTTCGGGGGGGGCGAGTTCGACGTGGATGACTTGCTCGATGGGGCGTCAAGCGGGGTTCTGCCAGATTTCGGTCCGGCGCCCGACCCCCTTGCCGATAGCGGCGGCGGCACAAACCCTGACCCTGACCCTGACCCTGACCCTGACCCTGACCCTGACCCTGACCCTGACCCTCAGCCGACGCCCGATCCGATCGTCGTGCCTGGGTCGGATGTGGATTGGTCACCCATACCCACTGCTGGCTTTGCCACTGTCACCGCCGGTTCTGGATGGCAGCGGCACACGACCTCGGTTGACCTCGTCATGGGAGACGGCCTCGAAGGGGTGACGATTTCCTCCACCGGGGCCGTGAGCGTCGTCGGCAATGCCCTTGATAACAATATGTTGGGGGGGAACGGCGCCAACCGGATGGAAGGCAATTCCGGCGACGACCGAATCTTTGGGCGCTCAGGCGATGATACGGTGATCGGTGGCGCCGGTGATGATTTCGTCGATGGCGGCTCCGGCGACGATGCCCTGACGGGCGGCGAGGGAAATGATACCCTGGAGGGCAGCACCGGCAATGATGTCTTCCTCGCCAGCACCGGCGTCGACCGGATCGACGGCGGTGAACAGGAAGACACCGTGATTTTCACTGCCGCGCGGTCGGCCTATGACGTGACACTCGCCTCTGGCGGTGCCGTGGTCACGGGGCAGGGCGGTCAGACGCATGTGACGGGCGTAGAATGGCTCGTTTTTGCGGGCGAGACTGTTGCTTTTGCGGATCTGGCAGGCTCGCCCGATCCCGATCCCGATCCCGATCCCGATCCCGATCCCGATCCCGATCCCGATCCCG
>NZ_BPFH01000009.1 GCF_019655435.1 Jannaschia pagri | reverse complement strand
CTCGTTTGGAGAACAGGCTAACTTCAAACCGCGGACCTTTCAGGGGAGCAGGTCACGATCTATGCGAGGTTTTGAGGCAGTTAAGATTGGCCGTGCAAGCAGTTACGAAGCACGCTCGTAATACTTAGCCGCTGTCAGGCAGAATCAGAATGGGAAAGGTGGCAGCCCGTAGGGTTCTAATCTCATCCCTACAAATCAACCGCTTAGGTTTGCTAACCTGCGAAAATCGGCCCCTTGGGGGAAAAACGATATTGGCGCAACCTGCTAACCGCCTTTTCGGCATGAAACCGGGGGATTGGCGATGAGCAAGGGCACGAAGGGTACGCGGTCAGTCGCAATACTCGCCTCGGATGATCCGGCATTTTCTCAAGCTGCGAAACACGCGGACGGTATCGGTGTGGCAGCCAACGCCCCTTATTCTGTTGGGGAAGCAGGCATGGCGTGCGACGATGCGGTAACGGTCATAAGTAACAGCGAAGACGTATGTTGCGCAGAAAAGAAAATACCCACTGACCAGTTCCACCGTGACCTCGAAGCTCTGACGGCCATGCAGCTACGGGCTAAGTATCAGGGTGAGGCGTCCAGCCACCGCAATATGCTCGCACGAGTGAAATTTAAGGGAGCTGTGGTCCATGATAGCTTTCGGAGGTTTGCGGACTTCCTTTATCATGTCGGGCCGAAGCCCACTAAATCAGCTACACTGGACCGCATCGACAATACCGATCCCGAGTATGCTCCGGGCAAGGTGCGATGGGCTGACAAGCAGACGCAGAACCGAAATAAGGCGGATAGCCTAGTATTCACCTGCTCGACCAGCGGTCGCAGCTATACGGCAGGGCAACTGGCGGGAAAACAAGGAGTTACTGCCGCCGCTATCCGCTCTCGCCGAGCAAGGGGGTGGACGGATGCAGAGATTGTTGCGGGAGAGAGGATGAATAATTTCAATGTCGAAAGGCATAGTGGTCTTCCTCAGAGAAAACACGATCCCTGCCCACACCCGGATGGCTCTTGCGCCCGTGTGATGTGGTTTCGTGCAAAGGCACAAATAGAGGCCGAAAGGGAAGAGCTTGGGTATGAGCCTTTTCTGATGACGCCTGTGGAAATACAGGAAGTGCTCGACGATCAACCGGACGTGCAAGGGCCTCATAAACTTGCGCGGCTCGAACGCGCCTTTCTGAACTTCCGGCTACCCCGATACTGGAAAGAATACGGCCCTCACACAAATTTCGCCGCTCTCCGACCCGATCAGCAGGCATGGGTTCTACGTGTTGACCCCGCTCAGGGACAAAAACTGGAACTCTCAGATCGGCTGTAAGCCCCTAATGCTGCGCGTTTTTGGCGGAGGGTTTGGTGGAAAGGTAGGGGGACATCCTGCCAGCGACATTTTCAGGTGTCTCTGCCGAACCCATACAACAGACCGGGGTTTGACCTCCAAAAACAGGCTGTCTGCGGCGTTATATTCTTCCCTTAGGTGCCTCATCCCATACGCTATTACATGGGTTCCAAGTCATTGATCCCCCTTCCAAAATCGAAGGAGCGATTGGATGACAGAACTCGACCCACTTGACCGTTTCAGAACCGATCTCGTGCGCCGTCTTGCGGCCCGCGATCATGTTCCTGAGCGACACCCGATGACAGTTTCGCCCTGGGTGGCGATGTCAGCCCTTCAAAAGGCTGTTCGCCGGGGCCGCAGGGACCTCGCGCTTAATGCGGCTGCGACCCTCCTCCGCGATGCACCGGATCGGCTATGGCGCAGGCTCGGAGGCATCGCTTTCGAGGATGTAGGGTTGGGCAGCCTGCGCACACTTGGTATGACCGTCGCGGCATTGCGGGGCAAGCGGTTCCGCCGCGCAGTTGGCGGTGACTGGCCTGTCGCGTCATTGCTTATCAGCGATCTTTGTTGTGCCCGAAAAAGCCGTGCTTCGGACGATTTGTTGATGTCGCTGGAAACGCTCCCGCACCTTGAGCCGCAGCGCCGCGAGTTTGCCGCGATGCCAAATTCTCGGCTCCGACTGCTCGCGCTGACAACCGACAACCTGCACCATCGCGCCCTGGCCCTGGTGTATCTCCTCGGCACTGACAGACCGGGACATGCCTTGCCCGCTCATCGCGGCGAACCGGGTCTAGTTTTCGACCTGCTGGACGAGTTGGGGGTGGCTCCAACAACACTGGCGATTTGCCGCGAGGGTCACAAGAAGACGGGCGAGGCGTTGCCGCCTCTCGTGGCATTGCTGGCCTTGGAGAACGGCCTTCGCGCTGAAACGACCAATGATCCATTTCCACCCGAAACCCTGATCGGAGATTGTCCGGGCTGGGCGCTGGACATGTTCACTCGTGAAGGCAAGGCCGCACTGACCCGGTTGCTCTCTACACATGCAGGCATTGCCGGAATGGCATCGTCGTTGATCCCCAAGCCGCAACGGGTCCGCTTCCTCGGGCAGGTGCTGTTCCGGGTGGAAGGCGGCGTCCTCGCCAACCGGGTCGGGGGCGACCTTGCCGACCGTCTGCACGCTCAGCTCATGTTCGACACGCTGGGCGTTGAACCCCACCACGCGGTTCAGGCGCTTGATCTGATGCGGGGCGATCTGCCGCTTCTCAACCGTATCCGCAAGACCATCATGAAGGAGGCCGACCATGCGTAAGAGGGTTCTAACATCGGATAATTCCCAATTAACGCGGGTTAACAGGGGCACCTTTGAACATTCCAAGAGAGAACAAATTGCAGTTAACTGCACAAACAAAACGGACGGTGTAGCGCTGATCGACACTCTGACAGATGAAGCTGCCGATCTGCTCCGACACAGCCTTTCCGAAAACACAGCGCGGGCCTACCAAGGCGATCTCGATCATTTTCGTGCCTGGGGTGGAGTGGTCCCGGCCACGCCAGCCATGATCTGCGCCTATGTCGGGGATCATGCGGGAAAGCTGGCCGTGGCGACGATCCTCCGCCGTATCTCGATGGTCTCGAAAGCGCACGAGGCCGCGAACCTGCCGAACCCTTGTCGCGCTGAGGTCGTGAAGGCCACATTGCGCGGCTTGAAGCGGAAACACGGAAGCGCGCAGCGACAAGCCAAGCCGCTCCTGCGCGATGACCTGTTTCTGGTGATCGACGGCCTCGGCGATACCATCAGGGACCACCGCGACCGGGCGTTGCTGCTGCTCGGGTTCGCCGGAGGCTTTCGTCGGTCAGAACTGGTCGGGCTGGAGCGCGACGACATCGAAGGGGTTCGGCAGGGTCTCGTTGTCATACTTCGCCGCAGCAAAACCGACCAAGAAGGCGAAGGTCGCCGTATCGGCATTCCGCACGGTCGCACGCGCCATTGTCCGGTGGCAGCCGTTGAACGCTGGATTGAAGTTGCGGGCATCGAGGCGGGAGCGCTTTTCCGCCCGATCAACCGCCACGGCCATGTAGGGAGTACGCCCCTGACAGGTGACGCTGTTTCCGTCCTGATCCGCGAACGGCTCAAGGCCGCCGGGTTCGACCCCGAGGGCTATTCGGGCCACAGCCTCCGCGCAGGCTTCGCCACCAGCGCCGCACAGGCCGGGGTCTCGACGCTGAAAATCCGTGCCCAAACCGGCCATGCCAGCGACGAGATGCTGAGCCGGTATGTGAGAGAGGGCGAGTTGTTCACCGGGAACGCCGCTGGGGCGTTGTTGTAAGTATCATGTGGAACAGAGTGCTGGCGAAAGCGGCTCGTGTCTCTTCTTCGCTTGAAGTGCAACGCGAACACCCTGATAGTCGAATAAGCAAAAAGACATCAGGGGTTGCGGTTGTTCGACGGGCGACTTTTCACCAGAGATTTTCTATTGGAAGGCATTCAAGAAACGTCGGCTTGGGCCGAATTGAATGCAGATGAAGTTGAGCGTTTGCGACGGGATGCCAAGACCACAATGGAGGCGCTTGCCGCACGCAAAAACCCCAACGAAGCCCAGACCGAAGACGATCTTGTTTATCCGCTTCTCGAAATGGTCGAGTGGTCCGACCGCGAAGTTCAACCCAATGCATCAGTGAAAGCGCGGCTCGATGTGCCCGACGCACTTTTATTCCCCGATGCGACAGCCAAGACGGTTGCGGGCGGCCTTGATGCTTGGGACCGATTTCAACATGGCCAATGTATCGTTGAGGCGAAAAGGTGGGGCCGCGCTCTTGATCGAGAAACACGCGGGCGCAAGGGCGAGGAAGGCACACCATCATCGCAAATCCTACGCTATTTGCGCCGCGTCGAAGAAAGGACGCGCGGCAAACTTCGCTGGGGCCTTCTGACGAATGGTCGTGTCTGGCGTCTCTATTTCCACGGGGCCGTTTCAATTGCCGAGGATTTTCTTGAAATCGATCTTGGCAAAGTCCTAAGCATTCCTGGCTGTGATTTCGATCTTCTCGATAAGCGGCCTGAAATGTTCGCGGATGATCATGCTTGGCGCGATCATGTTTTTCGACTGTTTGTTTTGCTGTTTGGGCGAAATGCCTTCTTGCCGAACGAACAGAGTGAAAGCTTCCACCAGCTCGCCCTGCGGGAGGGTAAGCGCTGGGAGGCTAAGGTTGCACGCACCCTCTCGGACAAGGTGTTTGACGAGGTTTTCCCGTAGCTTGCAGATGGTCTCGCTCGGAACGACCCGCTGCGTCCGAAGGAACTGACGCCAAAATATCTGGACGAAGTGCGGGAAGCAGCGTTGATCTTGCTCTACCGCCTGCTTTTCGTGCTCTATGCCGAAGATCGAAATCTGTTACCGGACGAGCAGGGGCCATATGCCCCGTATTGCCTAACCCGCATTCGCCTCGACATCGCAGAACAGGAGCGAACGGGCGCGATCATTCCGCAGGGCGTCATTACCTTCTGGCCGAGGATCATGACGATCTTTTCCGCGATTTCGCACGGCAATGACGATCTAGGCATTCCGCCCTACAACGGGGGTTTGTTCGACACTCAACTCGCACCGATACTGAGCCGTGTGCAATTGCCCGACCGCACACTGGCCGGGATCATCTTCGGTCTGAGCCATGAACCGGCGGATGGATCGCGGCGTGGCCCTCGCTACATCAACTATCGCGATTTGTCGGTGCAGCAACTTGGGGCAGTCTACGAGCGTATTCTTGAATACGGGTTGCGCACCACCGAGGCCGCTGAGATCGAAGTCGATGCCGATGATGAGGCAAGGCACAAGTCCGGCAGCTACTATACACCGGAAGACTTGGTCTCGCTCATCATCAATCGCGCCGTTGGCCCGTTGGTGGATGACAAGATTGCACGGTTTCGGGCGAAAGTGGACGAGCTTGCCGGTGATCGACGCCCGAAGGCGGAGAAACTCTCTGTCCTAGAACGCCACGACCCGGCCACGGCCATGCTGTCGCTCAAGATTTGCGACCCGGCGATGGGGTCTGGCCATTTCCTCGTCAGCCTCGTGGACTGGTTGTCTGACCGCGTTCTCGACGCCGTAGAAGAAGCGGCCTCTTTGGTCGATGGCTATACCTCGCCGTTGGTCGCACGGGTCGAGGCGGTTCGTGACAAAATCCTGGCCGAGGCGCGGGAGCACAAGTGGCCGCTTGTCGAAGCGCAGTTGGATGACCGCCACGTGGTGCGGCGGATGGTGCTGAAACGCACGGTCTATGGGGTGGATAAGAACCCGATGGCCGTTGAACTGGCCAAAGTTGCCCTATGGCTGCATTCGTTCACCGCCGGTGCGCCGCTCTCGTTCCTCGACCACCATCTGCGGGCCGGTGACAGTGTGGTGGGGGCCTTCGTGCGTCCGACGCTTGATTTCCTTGACGCGCAAGGCGCGCTCTTCAACCGGGGCCAGATTACCAGTATCGAAAACGTCTCTGGCTTGATGTCGGAAATCGAGGAGACGACCGACAATGACATCGCCGAGGCCCACGCCTCAAAGGAGAAATTCGGCACCGTCGAAGAGGTGATCGACCCGGTTGCCACGCTCTTTTCCCTGCTGACAGCAGAACGGCTGATGGGCGTCTTCGATGCCGCGCCGAAGAAAGCCCCGGACCTGCGCAAGATGGCGGGCAAATCGGCTAAGCAGATCGCCAAGGCAAAATCCGATCAAGACGCATTCGACAAGGCCGCTGCATTCCGCCTCGTGCTGGATGGCACTTTTGGCGATCCGGTGCGCATTGCCAGCGGTGAGGAACAGATTGCATCGGCAGAGTTGAAGGAACAGCTTTCGCTCCTGCCCGATGACGCACCCGAGCAGGACAGCCTTTTCCCCGGCATTGCCGCAGATGACCGCCGCCGTGTGATCGCCGATGCACTCGTTGGCGAGGCCCGCGCACTTGCCCGCCAGCACGGGTTCTTCCATTGGGAGATCGCCTTCCCCTCGGTCTGGTCCGATCTCACCTCTGCCGCCCCGCGCGGCGGCTTTGACGCGGTGATTGGCAACCCACCCTATGTGCGCCAAGAGCTTCTGGGGGGCGAGGTCAAACGCGCCCTCAAGGGCAGCTACAAGAGCTTTGCCGGGATGGCAGACCTCTTCGTCTATTTTTATGAACAGGGGCTGCGCATCCTGAAGCCCGGCGGGCGGATGTCCTATGTCGTCACCAACAAATGGCTGAAAGCGGGCTATGCCGAGGCGCTGCGCGGGGTGTTCGCCGAGGATCACTGGCTCGAATTCATCGCCGATTTCGGCCACGCCAAGCATTTCTTTGAAGACGCCGATGTCTTCCCCTCGGTCATCGTCGTGAAGAAGCCCGCACCGGGGCAGGATGCACCGGACGAGGCGGATGTCTGCGTGATCCCGCGCGACGAGGTGCCCAAGACGGGGCTGGAAGTGGCAGTGGAGGCCGCGACTTTCCCGCTGCCGCGCCTCAGCTTCACCCGCGAAGCCTGGGTTCTGGAACCCAAGCCGGTCATGGACCTACTCAGAAAAGTCCGACAGGTAGGCATGCCGCTTGGTGAATATTCAGAGGTTAAACCTTTCCGGGGAGTGACCACGGGTTTTAACGAGGCATTCTTCATAGACACAGAAAAACGAAATGAGTTGGTTCAAGCGGACCCCAGGTCTGACGAAATCATCAAGCCCTATCTGCGCGGTCAAGATGTCGAAAGATGGAGTTCGCCTTGGGACGGATTGTGGATGATCTTCGCACGGCGCGGGATAGCAATTGAAGACTTCCCAGCGATCAAGCATCACCTGGATGGCTACCGAACCCAGCTTGAGCCTAAGCCTGATGATTGGGTTCCCAAGTCACCAAGGGACAAATGGCCCGGTAGAAAGCCGGGCAACTATGCCTGGTATGAAATCCAAGACAGCGTCGAGTACTGGGAGGAGTTCTCGAAGCCCAAAATCATTTATCAAGCGATCCAATACTATCCGAACTATGCTTTGGATCGCGAAGGTTTCCTTCTCAGCAATAAAGCCTTCTTTATTGCAGCAGATGATCCGGCCCTTCTCGCAACCCTGAATTCGCCAATTGGATGGTGGGTATCATGGCGTCACTATGCTCACATGAAGGATGAGGCGCTATCAAACGATGGTGTGCGGCTCATGCAATTCCCAGTTCCCCTGAAACTCGCTGTGCGAAGAGAGGGATTTGAAGAGCCGGTGACAGAAATCGCAGCGCACAAGCGGCTGATGGATGGAGCGACGATTGCCATCCAAGACTGGCTCCGCCTCGAATTCGGTCTCGAAAAACCCGGCACTGCGCTTGGCAAGCCCCACCTGCTCGACGCCGACGCCTTCATCGCCGCCGTGCGCAAGGCCCTGCCGAAACGCCAGCGCCTCTCTGCCGCCGACATCCAGCGGCTGAAACAGGAACACGCCGACACCGTCCAACCCGCCCGCGACGCCGCGACACAGGCGCTGGCCCTCGAACACCAGCTTTCCGACCTGGTCAACGCCGCCTACGGCCTGACCCCCGAAGAGGTAAAGCTGATGTGGGACACCGCCCCGCCCCGCATGCCCTTCACGCCGGGATAGAAGCCTGAGGGCGGGGGGGCGTGCGGGTCGGTCACAATTCGTCGCGGAACGCAAGGTCAAAGCCGAATTCCAGTCGACAAATCAGCCATGATTTGCGATCTTCGCGCGAATCCGAGACGGTCCGACAGACTAACCCGTTGGGAAAAAGGAAATCGTCGCAAGCACCAAGGGTCTGGAGCATGTCCAACGCAAAGCAGATACTGGCTATGCTCCAGAGCAAGGCGGACGGTGACGACGAGCATTTCTATTCAATCGCGTTGCAGGTTGCCGCCGCAGAGGCCCGGCAAGGGCGTCGTACACTCGCAGAAGACCTGAGGGCCGCTGTAGACAAGGCGCGGGAGAAGGCGGCGTCCGGCCAAACCGTCGCCGTGCCTTTCGCGTCCCCGCGCGGTGATCTTGCCGACTTGATCGAGATGCGTCCGCCGCGCTTCGATCTTGAAAGCGTGGTCATGAACGCCTCGTTGCGTGCGCGGCTGGACGACGTTGTCTTGCAACAGCATAAGCGTGACTGGCTCCGTGAACATGGCAAGACACCAAACCGGCGTGTTCTCTTCGTCGGGCCGCCGGGTTCGGGCAAAACGATGTCGGCGGAAGCTTTGGCTGGTGAGTTGCGGTTGCCGTTGTTCGTAATCCGCCTGGAAAGCCTGATCACGCGCTTCATGGGTGAGACTGCCGCCAAGCTGAGGCTCGTTTTTGACGAAACCGCCCGTCACCGGGGGGTATATCTCTTTGACGAGTTCGATGCTGTTGGAGGAAATCGAGGCGCGACGAATGACGTTGCCGAGATGCGCCGCGTGTTGAATTCTTTCCTGCAATTCATGGAAGAGCCGAATTCCACGGACAGCGTGATCATTGGCGCAACGAATTATCCAGACCTGCTAGACCCGGCTCTGTTGCGCCGGTTCGATCTGGTTATGGAATTCTGTCCGCCCACTGACGAAGAAATCCGCACGATCATCAAGTTCAATCTGCGGCCAATGAAATTCCCCAACCTGAAGTGGAAGAGCATTCTTGCATCGGCCCAAGGGTTGAGCCAGTCTGAGATTGCCCGCGCAACAGAAGACGCGGTGAAAAGCGCAATCCTGGCTGAACGGAAGAACGTGACCTCGGACGATCTGCTGCGTAGGCTGAATGACAGGCGAGAAATGCGAGAGGCGTTTCGACCTTCGGCAGTGAACAAGTAGTAGATGGCATCCAAGTACTCCTTACCGCATATCAACATCGAAAGCAGACGGGAGCGCGCGGACTTCAAGTCCACGAATGAGCGTTTTCCCGGAAGCCCTCCTCCTCGGGACCGCCAGCAGCATGGCGCAATGCTCCGAGGGCAGTTCTCGCAGGCAGCAAACGACTTTGAGCAAGATCGTCCGCGCGATGAACGGGTATCGCCCGCTGCCGGTGTCTATTTGGAAGTGGAGCTGAGACCGAACGCCAGCCCGGATAGTCTGGAGAGGAAGAAAAGCCATCTGAAACCGGCTTCTGCAAAGCTGGGAGCCTCCGATACTCGGATCGTTGGCCTGTTAGTTCCTGAGGACGCAAAGCCGGTACTTGAAAGCATTCTGGCCGACTACCAGTCGGGCGAACTGACTGAAAAAGGTCAAAACCCGCCATACAAGTCATTCGTTGAACCGATTGAGGCCATCCGAAAGGCCCGTCTCGAAACCTTTTGGACAGATGATCTGGAAGCGCTGCCGCAAGACCCCAACGATACGATCTGGTGGGAGGTGTGGTGCATCAAGTCGGCAGAGAATGCTCTCGATGCTTTGGCTGAAAAGCTCGATGCACGATGCGCTCCAAAGGAACAGCGTTTGGTGTTTCCAGAACACGTGGTTGTTCCCGTTCTTGCCGCGCGCGCTACCATCGAGTTGATGCTATTTGCGCGGTTTTCGATCACGGAACTTCGGCGAGCCACGGATACTCCGCATTTCTTCATTGATGACCTCAATCCTGATGAACAGTTTGAATGGACCGACGATCTTGCGGACCGGATCGAATGGCCCGGTGTTGAGGTTCCTGCGGTTTGCCTTTTGGACAGTGGCGTCAATCGTGCGCATAGTCTGATTGAACCAGCTCTTTCGCCCGCAGACCTTTACAGTGTTCGTCCGGAATGGGGGGTAGACGATACCGGTCCGCGTCCTGGTCATGGAACACAAATGGCTGGGATCGCTCTGCACGGCGACCTCGTGCCGAAGCTGTCTGATAACAATCCGATTAAACTGGCCCACAGACTTGAGAGTATAAAAATCCTTCCGCCCCCGGGAATGGAAAAGCCCGAAGAGCGCTTCTACGGCCCAATCACCAAGTCTGCCGTCAGCCTTGCGGAAATCGGGCGACCAGAACGCCGCCGCGTTTTCTGCATGGCGGTTACTAATGAAGACATCTCAGGGACACAGCCTTCAACATGGAGCGCCGCGCTTGACCAAGAGGCTGCGGGCGTCACAATGGATGACGAAAGGGCACCCAGACGCCTTATTGTCGTTTCCGCAGGAAATGCGCCCAATCCGATCATGTTGAACGAGGTGCAACCCTCGGACACTTATCCGATAGAGGACCCGGCACAGGCTTGGAATGTCGTAACCGTTGGTGGCTACACTGACAAAATCCACATTGCCGAACCTGAATTGGCCGATCATTCGCCGCTTGCCGAAGCGGGCGACCTTAGCCCTTTCACGAGGACTTCGACGCTATGGACGACAGGGCGCAATAGGCCGATCAAACCCGACATTGTCATGGAAGCTGGAAACCGCGCTGTGGATGCTTCCCGAACCACCGTTGTCGATACAACCTCTCTTTCGGTCGCAACGTCTGGTCCCGAAGTTGACCGGCGTCCGTTAGTGCCGTTTCGTGCTACAAGCGCGGCCACAGCCGAAGCTGCGCGACTGGCGTGCCGCTTGATGGCGGCCAAGCCTGAATACTGGCCGGAGACTATCCGTGCCTTAATGGTCCACGGTGCCGAGTGGACAGACAAGATGCGGTTTGCGCTAGACCCCTTAGGGAAAACCGACGCTGCAAAGCTGTTGCGGCACTTCGGATACGGTGTGCCCACGTATAAGCGGGCAATTGCTTCAGCTGAGAACCATCTCGCTCTGGTGGCGCAGTCCGAAATCCAACCCTATGGCGCCTCGGGCTTCAAAGATTGCCACTATTACGACTTGCCCTGGCCGCGACAGGCATTTGAAGCGCTAGGGGATGAGGAGGTGAGACTGAAGATCACCTTGTCATACTTTGTTGATCCAAACCCCGGAGCGTTAGCTTCGCTCGATCCATATCGGTATCAGTCGTTCGGCTTGCGGTTCGACTTGAAACGCCGGATGGAAAGCACTGATGAATTCAAAAAGAGGGTGAATGTCGAAGAGCGAGCAGACCCACGACGCAAGCCCCCCACGCAATCGGACACCGACAATTGGCGCTTTCCTGATGGCACGCCGTCCGGATCGCTGCACTGTAACGAATGGAAAGGGCCAGCCGCGTGGCTGTTAGCGCGTAATATGCTCTGCATTAAGCCGGTCGGCGGTTGGTGGAAGAACCGCGCTGATACCGCCACACGGCAGCAAAAGACGCGATATGCCTTGGTTGTTTCAGTTAAGACTGCCAACGAGGCAGTAACCTTGCATACGGCCATCCGCGCAATTGTGTCGGGCGAAATCCCTGTCTCGTCAGAAATCGAGATTGGGCTATAGCTCCGAGCGCTTTGCCCGTCTGCCCCGCCGTGTAGAGAGACTTCTGCTATTGGTTTCATGAATTTCGGGGCTGGTTGGGACAGCCGATCCTAACGGACACGTTACACGCACGAAATTGACGGAAAAATTCAGGGGCTCCCTTTGGCGGTTTCCGCCGCAAGGGCCTCCGTCTGTGTGACCACCGTCATGAGTTGCGGTTTTCTCAAGGTGCGGGCAGCGGACATGAGGCGGTCTAGAAGCAGGCTGGTCTCGTCCTGGGGTTCGGGGTCGGATGCCCCGAGCAGGTAGTCTGGCGAAGTTTCAAGAGTGCGAGCGATGTTGACGAGCGTTCGGAGGTCCGGTTCGCGGACGCCCTGAGTGTAGTGCGCATAGCGCCGTTCGTTCAGCCCACACCGACGCGCGGCTTCTGCATTCGAGATGCCGAGCTGTTCTGCTCTCTCCCGTAGTCTGTTTGCGAAAATTTCCATCCAGAACGTTTTGTTCTGAGAATTTCATTTTCGCCATGAATGTTATGGGCATACAATAAAGAACAAAATGTTCTTTATGGAGTGCCGATGAAGGAGGTTCGCGACGGAGTTGCCCGGACGAGGCGGCAAAAGGTTCTGGGAGTGTTTCTTTGGATCGCGATCCTCGGGGCGGCGATGTTCTATCTGCTCCGGTGGGTGGACCAAGGTGTGCCTGTTGCCGAGACACCGCCTAAGAGCCAGCCATTGTCGAATGCTGCCGCCGAATTTGGCGTCGATGCAGTGCCAGAAGTCATAGCTACAGAGTTTCTGGCCGACTGTTGGGCCATGATCCGGGCGCAACCGGGGTTCGAAGCCGGTCGAGGAAGCGAAACCGATAGCCTTGAAGACATTCGGGGACAGGGACAAATACTTCTCCTGGTAGACATATCTGGCAATCGTATCCAGCTGGACCGTTTGCAGGACTACGTTGCCGTGGGATTGGATCGCGCTCAAGCGCAGGGGGTATATGCGACAGCGACGCGGGCGATACGGACATGTGGCATTGCCGAAAACACGCTTCCAAATGGCAGTTACGTGTTCACATTTGACCCCGCTGCGACCGAGATAGTCGTCGGTCCCGCAACGCCCTCCCATCGCGTAGCGTCCGCTGTAAATGCGTGTTGGACGGCAGGAACCGGGTTGGCTGGAAGCGTAACCGTTGCAGTGCGCACTGACCAAGACCGGGTAGTCGTTGATCAGGTTGGAAACCAACAGAACCCCATGCTGTTTCAGGCAGCCAGACGTGCGGTGCTTCGATGCCTCGAAAACGCCGACCTGTCCGCCGCAGAAACCTACATGCTGACCTTCTCAGCGACTGGTCCGGTCCCCGCGTGGTCCGAATAGGCAGTCAAAGCCCTGCACAGCGACGATTAATTCGTAGGCACCACTTCACCCACGACAAGGCATACCGGCAGTCTAGATGAAGCCTAGGCGATCTACCGCGTCGTCAGCCGGGCTTCTTCGCCATATGTTGCCTGAGTTCTTGGGCAAGCATGCTCTGAGCCTCTTCCAAGGCGCTGATTTTGTTCTGAAGCGTTTGAAACTCTTGCTCCACCGTTTCCACAACGACGGCAGCAGTGAAGTCTGGCACATGCTGCGCTTCTTCCTTCTCGAATGATGCTCTTAGGCGTTCCACCACCTCCGATGTCATCGACCTGCCATTTCCTTCTGCGGCTGCTTTCAATTGTTCTCGCATGCCATCAGGCAGGCGCACGATGAACTTGTCTTGGGCCGCACTCGGTTTTCTTCCCATTGAAACACCCATGATATGGCAATGTGCCATAACTTTTCCTTGACCAGTATGGCAGCGCGCCATATCAAAAATATGGCACCTAGCCATACTATACGCAAGGAGTGATCATGAAGGATCAAACGAGCACAAAGATCATTTTCAGGACGAGCATGAAGATCAAAGACGGTCTTCGTGCGCGGGCTGAGCGCAACGGTCGCACCATGACTGGTGAGCTGAACCATATCCTGCGATCCGCCACCAAGCACGGGAGGGGGTAGCGATGGCAGAGAACCCAACTTGGACTTCGAAACACCTACCGCCGGGCAAGCCTTCGAAGGTCAGACGAATGAACTGGACGCGAACGGTCAGCAAGAAGGCGCTCAGGAAGAAGTTCTCCGTGGTGGAGGTCAAGCGGGCCATGACGCTGATCGCCGGTCAGGGAAAAACGCCATCTGCGGTTCACGTCCGTCCGGATGGTTCCTTTCGCATCGACATCGTGCTGCCGGATCAGACGGCGGCCAAAGCCGAAGATAACCCGTGGGATGAGGAGTTGTGACATGGCCAGACAAGAAGTCCGTTTCAAATATGTCCACATCTACAATAGCCGTCACGGCAGGCCCTATGCTTACTACACGCCCCCACGTGGGAAACGTATCCGCCTGCCACTACCGATCAGCAGCCCCGAGTTCCTTGCGGCATATGTCGCGGCGACGCAGGGCCAGACGGTGCGACGTGCGTCGTTACCGCAGCAGGGCCGCAAGGATGATTTCAACACGCTCCTGCGGCTCTATTTTGGCTCATCACTGTTCATGCGGCTCAGCCCGACCACGAGATCAAACTACAAGCGGGTTCTCGAAGGGTTCTGCATGAAGCATGGGGACCGACCGGTTTCCAAGTTCGAGCGCAAGCACGCCGAAGCGATCTTGGGCCGAATGAGCGCAACACCCGAGGCCGCCAACAACCTGATGAAGCGCCTGCGCATGATCCTGAACTACGCGGTGGATATCGGCATGATCCAGCAGAACCCGATGCGCGGGATGAAAGGCTTCATCTCCAGTGGCGATGGCTACCATACATGGACCGAAGCTGAGATTGCCCAATTCATCAAACGCCATCCGTTCGGCACCAAGGCTTACCTTGCCCTGATGCTCATGCTGGATACGGGCCAGCGTCGTTCGGACATGGTTCGGATGGGTTGGGGTGATGTTGCAGACAACTGCATCGCTGTTCGGCAACAAAAGACCAAAACACCGCTGCTGATCCCAATCTCAAACGACCTCGACGCTGCGCTGGCCGATCTTCCAAAGGACGCAGGGACGTTCCTTTTGACCGAGCAGGGCAGGCCCTTCACACCGGCGGGGTTCGGAAACTGGTTCCGGGATCGTTGCAACGAAGCCGGTCTGCCCCACTGTTCGGCGCATGGGCTACGAAAGGCGTGTGCACGTCGCATGGCTGAGGCTGGCTGCACCCCACATGAGATCAAGGCAATCACCGGACACAAGACGGATGGTGAGGTGCGTCGCTACACGGCGAAGTCGGACCAGATGCACCTGGCCAAGAGCGCTTTGGCAAAGCTCCAGAGCAACGAAAAAAACGCGAAATCTGCTAACCACCCCTATCAGGTTAGCAAAACGATGGAGTAACCGCATGGGATACAACAATAATCGGGAAGAAGTGGCAGCCCGTAGGGGAATCGAACCCCTCTTTCCAGGTTGAAAACCTGGCGTCCTAACCGATAGACGAACGGGCCACTCTGTAGCGTGAGCGGTATTTAGGCGAGCGGTCCTGGGGCCGCAAGAGGATTTTTGCACCTTTCACGCAACTTCTGTTTCTGCCGCCACGGCAACGTCTTCGACCTTCAACTGGACCGTCTCCCGCCCTTGCCAGCGGTTTGTCTCCAACCGCCCGGCCACGTGCAGGGGCGCGCCAGCGGCGCGGTCGACGGCGGCTGCGATCCCATTATCGTTGGCGCGAAAGGCAATGGCGTCCAATCGGCCCGCGCCCCCGTCGCCGAGCGTCAATTTCAGGTGCCCGTCGCCAACGAGTTTCGCGTATTGCACGCGCAGGTCCGGGAAAGCGAAGCGCGGTGCGGAGGCACCCTGACCGAATGGACCGGCTTGTTCGAGCGCTGCGACCAAGGGCAGCGTCGCGGCCTGGGGCATTAGGGTGCCGTCCAGTGACAAATCCTTCGGGCCCAGGTCGGCGGCCCCCTGGCGGGACAGCAGCGCGTCGAGGCGCGCCATGGCCGCGTCCAAACCATCTGTGCGGACGGTCAGGCCCGCCGCCATCTTGTGGCCTCCGCCTTTGACCAACAGATCCTCGGCCGCCAACCTTTGGACACAGGCGCCAAGATCCACGCCGCCAACGGACCTGCCGGAGCCTTGTCCAAACCCGTCTGGGCGAAGTCCTATGACCACGGCGGGGCGGTTAAAGGCTTCTTTCAAGCGGCTCGCGACGATGCCAACGACGCCGGGGTGCCAGCCCTCTCCGGCGGCCCAGGCGAGCGTGCTGCCATCGGCCAAACGTGCTTCGGCCTGAGCCCTGGCGTCTTCCGTGACGCGGGCTTCAACGGCGCGGCGGTCGGTGTTCAATTGGTCGAGGCGTTGGGCGAGGGCCTCTGCCTCGGCGGTGGTGTCCGTGGACAGCAGGCGCGCGCCGAGATCCGCCGCTCCGATCCGCCCACCTGCGTTGATGCGCGGACCCAGCAAGTAGCCCAGGTGATACGCCGTGGGCGGGCCATCCATGCGCGCCACATCGGCCAAGGCCCGGAGGCCCGGACGGCTTCTCCTGGCCAGGACGGTCAGGCCCTGGCGCACCAATGCTCGGTTCACTCCGATGAGCGGCGCCACGTCCGCTACAGTCGCCAGGGCCACCAGATCCAGCATGGTCATGAGATCCGGGCAGGGCGCGCCCGCGTCCCGCAGCAGCCGGTTGGCCTGGACCAGCGCCAGAAACACAACGGCAGCGGCGCAGAGGTGGCCGAGGTCGCCGCTCTCGTCCTGGCGGTTTGGGTTCACGACAGCCAGGGCCGGGGGCAGGGTCTCTGCGCCTAGGTGGTGGTCCAAAACGATGACGTCGCATCCATCGGCGGCCGCCAAGGCATCGTGGCTGAGCGTGCCACAATCGACGCAGACGATCAGGTCATGGGCTGCTGCCAGTTTTGCAATCGCGGGCGCATTGGGGCCATAGCCCTCGTCGATACGGTCGGGGACATAGAGCGTCGCACCTTGGCCCAAAGCGCGCAGCCACCAGATCAGCAGCGCGGCAGAGCTGCCCCCGTCCACGTCGTAGTCCGCAAAGATCGCGATGCGCTGCCGCTTCTGCGCCGCGGTCACCAGACGGGCGGCTGCCAGATCCATGTCCTTCAGACGCAGAGGGTCCGGCAACAGGTCCCTTAGCTTCGGCGTCAGAAAGGCAGGTACATCTTCGGGTGAGACCCCACGCCGGGCCAAGTGGCGCGCGAGTGGCAGGGGATGGCCCGCTTGCGCAATGGCTTCGGCCAAACGCTCCGTGCTGGCGGGCAGGCCCACCCAGCGGCGACCGGTGGCCGATTGAGAAACACCCAAGTAAGACATGGGCCCCGTTTGGCGCGCACTTGGGGCGGGCGCAAGGTCCCGACGGTCGGGACCTTGCAGAGGTCGTTAGACCGGGTTGCGGTAGGTCATGCGGCGAACGGACCCCGTCTTGGACCGCATGAGGATCGTTTCCGTGGTGAGGTAGCCCACCTCACGCTTGATCCCGGCCAGGATCGAGCCGTCGGTGACGCCCGTTGCGGCAAAGATCACGTCTTCGGTCACCAGGTCGTCGCGGGTGTAGACGCGGTCGAGGTTGGTGATGCCGGCCTTTTCGGCCCGGCCCCGTTCATCATCGTTGCGGAAGGTCAGGCGCCCGAACATTTGTCCGCCCATGCACTTCAGCGCGGCGGCTGCCAGCACGCCTTCGGGTGCGCCGCCGGAACCCATGTACATGTCGATGCCGGTCTTGGCCGCTTCGGCGGTGTGGATGATGCCAGCCACGTCGCCGTCGGTGATCAGACGGATTGCCGCGCCGGTCGTCCGGATTTCGGCGATCATCTCTTCGTGGCGGGGCCGTTCCAGGACGCAGACGGTGATGTCCTCGGTCGAGCAGCCCTTGGCGGCGGCCAGCGCGTTGACCCGCTGGGACGGGGACATGTCCATGGTGACGACGCCGTCACGATAGCCAGGCCCGATGGCCAGCTTGTCCATGTAGACGTCGGGCGCGTGCAGCATAGATCCGCGCGGGCCCATGGCGATGACGGTCAGCGCGTTGGGCATGTCCTTGGCGGTCAGCGTTGTCCCTTCGAGCGGGTCCAGGGCGATGTCGACCTCTGGGCCCGTGCCTGTGCCGACCTCTTCGCCAATGTAGAGCATGGGCGCTTCGTCACGCTCGCCTTCGCCAATGACCACGGTCCCGGCAATATCGAGCTTGTTGAGCTGATCCCGCATGGCGTTGACGGCGGCTTGGTCGGCGGCCTTTTCGTCACCACGCCCGATCAGGCGGGCCGAGGCGAGCGCGGCGGCCTCGGACACACGGGCCAGGCCCAGGGACAACATACGGTCGTTGAAATCGGTTTTCGCCATGGAAAGGGTCCTTCGGTGGGCACGGGCTGTGCGTCTGTGTCGCGGTTCTGTTAGCGGGGTCCTCCGCCGCTGACAAACCCGTTGGCGCAATCAAGCGCGAACCGTGGCGGATGTGCGCCCCAATCCCTGAAACAACAGTCTCATCGTTGGTTTGTTGAGCAAATGAGCAGGCGCAGGGATGCGTTCTAGGAGAGCGCCGCCGTTGGGCAGGGTCTTGGTGGGAGCCATTGAGTTGGCTGCGCCCAAATGCTCCGACGTAGGGTGACGCCGCCGGGATGAGAGACGGCGGTTCAATCGAGGTCTTGGAAAACACCTGGATCGCGGCGGCTCGTTCGGACCCTGTGACCTGGCGTGATCCGTCGCACTAGAGCAGCGTTGCGAAGAGCCGGGCGCGTACCATTGGTTCATATCGCCGACCCTGTCGCTGCGGCGCCTAGCAAGAGCAAGTTCCCCGCAATGCCAGCCGCCTGGGAAATTTGAACCCAGGTGGTAACCTCACCGACGCGACAGGCGCGCCGTGATTGTTGGCCACAGGTCGGCGATTACGACAGTGAAGCCTGCGCTTGTGTTCAGCACATCGGCCCCGGCGCACAACGTCTTGCCGAAGCCGCCCTGTCAGTTGAGTTAGACCTCTTCCGAGGACGCCGCCCAGAGGTTTAGGCCCTTCTCTCCGGCGTAGCGGTCGATCTCGGCCAGCTCCGCATCCGAGAACTCCAAGTTCGCCGTGGCCTCCACACAGTCGAGCACCTGCTCGGGCCGGGACGCGCCGATCAGCGCCGTCGTCACCCGCTCGCCACGCAAAACCCAGGCCAACGCCATTTGGGCAAGCGTCTGACCGCGGGCCTGTGCGATAGCGTTCAGCCCATTCAGGGCCTCGATCATTTCCGGCGTTATGCTGTCGCGGTCTAACGACTTCCCCTGGGTCGCGCGGCTGCCGTCTGGCACGCCCGCCAGGTACTTGCCCGTCAAAAGACCCTGGGCCAGGGGCGTGAAGACGATGGAGCCGATCCCCTCATCTTCCAGCGTGTCTAGCAAGCCATCCCGTTCGACCCACCGGTTCAACAGGTTGTAGCTCGGCTGGTGGATCAGGCAGGGCGTGCCCAGATCGCGCAAGACTGCAGCCGCCTGGCGTGTCCGCTCCGAGTTGTAGCTGCTGATCCCCGCATAGAGCGCGCGGCCCGAGCGGACGATATGATCCAAGGCGCCCATGGTCTCTTCCAAGGGCGTGTCGGGGTCGAAGCGGTGGCTGTAGAAGATATCCACGTAATCGACGCCCATCCGCTTGAGCGACTGGTCGCAGGAGGCGATCAGATACTTGCGGCTGCCCCATTCACCGTAAGGGCCCGGCCACATGTTGTAGCCCGCCTTGGACGACAGGATCAGCTCGTCGCGGTAGCCGGCGAAATCCTCCCGCAGGATTTGTCCAAAGGCCAGTTCGGCGCTGCCAGCTTCGGGGCCGTAATTGTTGGCCAGGTCAAAGTGCGTGATCCCGTTGTCAAAGGCCGCGCGGCAGATGTCGCGCTTGGTCTGATGGGGAGTGTCGTCGCCGAAGTTGTGCCACAGCCCCAGGCTGATCGCGGGCAATTTCAGGCCCGACCGGCCACACCGGCGGTAGGGCATCGTGTCATACCGCGTTGCCGCAGGGGTATAGGGCAGGGGAAAGGGCTTCGGCTTGCGCTGGGCCATGGGACCTCCGTCCGGGTTGGTGGTTTAGGGCGTCTGGATCTGCAGGGCGACCGGCGCGCCGCTGACGACGCCCGTTGCGGTGACCCCCTCCAGCGCAGCGGCCAGGGCGGCAGGGGCGCAGGGGTGGGTGACGATCAGCACTGGCGCATCGGTGCCTGGGTGATCGTACTGCCGCATCCGGTCGATGGAGATCCCGGCCTGTCCCAAGACGGTTGCGACCCGCGCCAGGGCGCCGGGTTCATCCCGCAGGGCCAGTCGCAAATAGTGGGCGCATTCGGTGACGGCGGCGGCGCGCGTGGCGGGTGCCAGGCTGGCTGCCGGTTGCCCGAATGGGGGGATGTGCAAACCGCGCGCGATATCCGCCACATCGCCCATCACGGCACTGGCCGTGGGGCCTTCGCCCGCGCCCGCGCCGCGCAACACGATCTGACCGACCGCATCGCCTTCGATGACGACCATGTTGGTGCCGCCCTCTAGCTGACCAAGCGGGCTTGTGGCAGGCACCAGGGTGGGGCGCATGCTCTGCTCGATCCCGGCGTCGGTGCGGCGCGCCTCGCCCAGCAGCTTGATGCGGTAGCCCATATCACCCGCCCTACGGATGTCGTCGATGGAGACCTCTTGGATCCCCTGGAGTTGGACACCCTCGAAATCCACCTGGGTGCCGAAGGCAATGGCCGACAAGATGGCCAGCTTATGCCCGGCGTCGATGCCGCCCACATCCAGGTTTGGATCGGCTTCCAGATAGCCGAGGGCGTCGGCCTCCTTGAAGATGTCCTCGTAGGGGAGGCCGCTGTTTTCCATCCGCGTCAGGATGTAGTTGCAGGTGCCATTCATCACGCCCGAAACGCGGGTGATGTTGTTTCCGGCCAAACCCTCCGTCAGAGCCTTGATGCAGGGAATACCACCCGCGACGGCGGCTTCGAACCGCAGGGGGGCGCCGTTTGCTTCGGCCAATTCCGCGAGGGCCTGGCCATGGATCGCCAACATGGCCTTGTTGGCCGTGACGACCGGCTTGCCAGCCGCCAGCGCCGCTTCGGTCGCGGCCTTGGCAGGCCCGTCAGAGCCGCCGACCACCTCCACAAAGACGTCCACGTCCCCGCGCTTGGCTAGGGCGACGGGATCGTCTTCCCAGCCATAGGCTGTCAGATCCACACCGCGGTCCTTGTTCCGCGTACGGGCAGACACGGCGGAGATCGCAATGGGACGACCCGTGCGCGCGGCCAGTAAGTCGGCACTGTCCTGAACGATGCGGATCACGCCGGTGCCAACGGTGCCCAATCCCGCGATGCCCAGGCGAAGAGGGGTGGTCATGGGGCGGCTCCGTCCGTTGGAAATGATTGGCTTTCGGGTAGCGGTTCGGCGACCGGGGTGCAACGGCGTCTCAGAGCGGGACGGCCCGCAACGCCGCCGCGCGCTCTCGCAGCCGACGACCCCTGGCCTCCAATCCACCCGACGTCGGCGCGGGGATGCCCTGCCGTGCCAGCGTGTTGCCCCTGGCGCGGAGCGATTGCTCTGCGGCGGCTGCGCGAGACGGGCGCTCCGCCTCCGCCAGAATCCCGTCGATGGGACCGAGACGGGGGAAGGCCTTGCCCTGCGCAGTGTCGGAAATGCTGCCATCAATGGGCGGAAGATCTGCTGCACAGGCAGAGAGCAAAACACATAAGACGGCAGGGCGTATCATGATCTGGACCCTAAAACGTGGGACAGAGGGGAACAAGACGGCCGGATGGCGATGGTCGCCCTTGGAATTGAACGGCTGTTCGGTTTACCTCGGACCCATGGCGAGACCCAGTGGATCCGATGGCGATGTGACGGGCCCCCGCGTGCGGGCGGCGGCGGAGCGTTTGTTTGCGCGCCATGGCTATGCCGCCGTTTCCATGCGCCAGATCGCGGCGGAGGTCGGGATTGGGGCAGGGGCGTTGTATCACTATACGCGCGATAAGCAGACCCTCCTGTTCGATTTGATGCGCACCCATTTGGACGATGTGATCGGAGCCTGGGACAGCGTCGACCCTCAGGGAGATCCGATTGATCGCTTGGATGCGTTCTCCCGTTTTCACATCCGGCACCACCTGGACCGACCAGACGCGGTCTTTATCGCTTACATGGAGCTTCGATCCCTGTCGCCGGATAACTTCGCTCGGATCGAGGTCCTACGGCGCAGTTATGAGGCCGTCCCACAGCAGATCCTGCGCGCTGGTGCCGAGGCGCAGCTTATGCATGTGTCGGATGTGAAACTGGCCGCCAACGCGCTGATCGCCATGCTCACCGGTGTGACCACGTGGTACCGTGACGGGGGGCGCCTGGACCGTGCAACGGTCGAGGCGCGCTACGCCGATATGGCGCTCGGCATGGTGGGGGCCCAAAAGTCTTTGCAGAAGACTTTTTGAAAGACTTTTCACGGAAAAGTCTTTCCCCCTCCCGTCACGCGCGCTCCGCGTATTCCATGGTCTCGGTGTTGACCACGATATCTTCGTCCTGGCCAACGAAGGGCGGCACCATCACGCGCACGCCATTGTCCAGCAGGGCGGGTTTGAAGCTGTTGGCGGCGGTTTGGCCTTTGACGACCGGCTCCGTCTCGACGATTTTGCAGGTCACCTTTTGGGGCAAGGTCGCGTTGAGCGCTTCGTCTTCGTAGTATTCGATCACGATCATCATGCCATCTTGCAGGAAGGGACGCCGGTCCCCGAGGATGTCTGCATCCAGTTCGATCTGGTCGTAGGTGGTGGTATCCATAAAGACGAGCTTGCCATCGGCCTCATAGAGGAACTGCTGGTCCTTCTGTTCCAGGCGCACGCGTTCCACCTTGTCGGCACTGCGGAAGCGTTCGTTCAGTTTGGAGCCGTTGCGCAGGTTCTTAAGTTCCACCTGTGCGAACGCGCCCCCTTTGCCAGGTTTCACATGGTCGACTTTGACGGCGGACCAGAGGTGGCCGTCATGTTCCAACACGTTGCCCGGTCGGATTTCGTTGCCATTGATTTTGGGCATCTGCGCACTCTTGGCCTAGGGACTTGGTTGTCTGCCTCTATCGCCGGCGCGGTCGGCGTTCAAGCGCTGCGCCAGAGCGGGAGGATCGTCAAGCAAGTCGCGCGACCAAAGATGGCAAAACCTTGACAGAAGGTTGAACGATACGTGACAGCGCCCATATCTGGTGGCGATATCGGCGTCTCAACGCCGATATGTAGCGTTTTTCGAAACCGGGTATGCGTTTCACGCATGTGAGGTATTCGGAAATTGCATTGAGAGAATCGCGAAACGTCTGTTAGGCGGGCGCACCGGGGATACGCAAGACCAATAATTCAGGAGTACGGGATGACCGATTTTGTCGACGCAACTGCGTTCAACTTTGAACAGGGCCAACGGGCGCGCAAATTGTTTGCTGCGGTCGTCTTGGCAGCGCTCGACGATGCGATCTCGGATGACAAAAAGTATGGCAACGGGCCAGAGCAGATCGCGCGCTGGGCGCGGTCGCGCGATGGTCGCGAGGTTCTGTCCTGCGCAGGCATCGACCCCAATGAGCGGGTTGTGGCTGGCTTGATGGAGTTTGTTGGCCGTGGAGTTCGGACCTCTGTCGCGTTGTCGCGCGAAGAGAGCGAACGTCGCCAGGCCGCTGAAATGGCTGCTGAAGCAGCTTAATCTTCTACACGCGGGCTTTGCAGACCGGAGCCCGCGTAGCGTGCCAACGACCAATGGCGTGGCCCCCTTGGCCGCGTCTTCCCTCGCAAATCATCCGAGGCTGTGTCTTCGAGACATGAAAAGCGCGCTTGAGCAGACCGCTCGGCGCGTTTTTCATTTCGTAATGGGAAGCATGCATTCGGCGTCTTCTGTCGCCGGAAGCCATGGGGCTGGTTCTTTGAACAGCGTCTCGACGAGGCTCTCCCTACGTTCCGGGTCGGAGCCTCAGTCGAACTCACCTGACGACAGTGCTTGGCGCAATTCTCGGCGGACCAACTTGCGGACGTTGCGTGTTATGCGTTCGCCCAAGGCGCCTGCCAGCTCCTGACGGACGATTTCCGCGATGAGTTGGCGCAAGGCGTCATCGTCGCCGATACCGTCCATGACGTCCGCCAGAGACCCTTCAGTCGCAGGTGTTGGCCCGTCTGACGTATCCTGAGAGAGCGTCGTCGTCTGCTGTTGTGTTTCACGGGGTGGCAAGGGAAGGCGGGTGACCTCGGGGGCCTGCGTCAAGTCATCTGCCGTCGTCAGATCAGGGGCAGGGGCCTCCGGTTCTTCCATAGGCTCTGACGGCGAAAACTCCTCCGGCAGGTCTTCAACGGGCTGGTCGCTCGCCGTCTCCGACCAGAAGGCTTCGACCTCTGCCGTAGCTAAATCTCGTGCGATGGCGCCGACGTCCGCCTCGACCTCAGCCAGGACGTGGGGTGCATCCCGCGCGTCCCGTTCTTCCTGAGCCAGGCTGCGGATCATTTGAAACGGATCTTCAGGGTCTGTCACCCGCTGCGTGGGCGCAAGAACGAGCGTGTCCTCCGGTGTGCCCGGTGCCCGCGGGTTTGCTGGGGGCATCGCAGGCGCATCGTTTGCGACCAAACGCCGGATCGACGACAAAACGTCTTCGATATCCTGGGGTGATTTGGATTGCTCCATGGGCCTGCCTCCGTTCGGGGACACGACATTCGGGGCCGCGCCAGGTTTTTCTGGCGTCGACCCTAACACAAACAGAGGGGGCGGAGGCAAATCAAACCGCCCGCCTGCCAAAGGTCGTGGGATCAGTTGCGACCGAAACGCCTCAGAACACTATCCAGGCGACCGCCTTGTTCAGATGGGGATATGGCCGGCGCGTTCGAGACACTGTTGTAATACTGCGTCGGATCATAGCGGCGCACATTGAGGCCCAAGTGATCGGTCGTCATCAAGCCAATAGCGGCGAGAACCTGATAGACTGCCAGTTGCGCGTCAATTTCCGCCTCCAAAGCGGAGGTGCGCGCGTCCAGAAGCTCCTGCTCGGCGTCGAGCACGTCGAGCGTGGTCCGCGCCCCAAGTTGAGCCTCTTCGCGGAAACCTTCGAAGGCCAGTTGGGCGGATCGCACCTGTTGTTGCGATGCGGTGATTTGCGCGCGGGCAATGCGCAACAGGGCCCAACTCCGACCGACTCCCTCTGTCACTGCGCGCGCCTGTTGTGCCAGTTCGGACCGCGTTGCTTGGGCATTCGCGATGGCGCGGCGGTTCAAGGCAGACAGACGCCCGCCGTTGTAGATGGGGACGGTTCCCGTGATCGAGAGCGATCCGGTCGTGCCATTTTGCCGACTGTCGCCGAGGGTGCCCCGCAGGCCAACGCTTGGCAGGCGGTCGGCCTCGGCTGCGTCTGCCAGAAGTGTTGCCGCCACGACCTCATGCTGCAGGGCGATGATTGTGGGGTTCACTTGAAGGGCCAGCGCTTGGGCTTGTTCCACGGACGAGGGCAGTTGCGGCGGGGGAGGGGGCGCCAGCAGCCGACCGGTGGGCAGTGTCCCGGTGACCAGGCGGTAGGTCTCCCGCTGAATGTCCACCTGCCCGCGGGCATTGGCCAAAAGCGATTGCGCCGAGGCCAGTCGCGCTTGGGCAATGGTCACGTCGGTGCGCGTCACCTCGCCGACCTCAAAGCGGTCTCGGGCTGCCTGGAGCTGTTGTTGCAACAGCCGCAGGTTCGACTCGCGCAGGTCCACGTTGCGCAGGGCCTGGAGCAACCCCAGGTAGGCATCGGCTGCGTTCAACAGGATCTGTTGTTCTTGCTGCACAAGGCCATAGCGCGCCGCCAACACAGCTTCCTTGGCGGCGCCGATCCGCATCAGCCGCTGCCCACCGTCCGCCAGAGTATAGTCGAGGATCAGGGACAGGGATCCGCCGGTGGAGGAGTTCCCGTCGTCATTAAAGGTCTCAGTAATGTTTGCTTGGCCAGACACGACCGGTCGCATGGCCGAAACGGCCACGGCCACATCTTCGTCCAGGGTGCGCAGGAGCAAGCGCTGCTGATCCAAGATAGGCGAGGCGTTGTAGGCCTGAATGAAGGTATCCGTCAGGCTTTCCGCGACGGCGGTCCCCGCAGACAACAGGGTCACGGCCCCGAAAACAGCCGCAGCGGACGCACGCCGCAGACCCCGCATTGCAGTACGATGTGCCGGTAGAACCTTAACCCTCATTGCGTCTCTCCTCGCGGTGTCTTGCTGACGACCGATATTCCAAGTCTTTCTACGGTAACGCGAGTTCGCGCCTGGCCCAGTCCGCCATCACAGCGAGAATTCACGCGCCGTTTCGAACCCCGGCAGGACAGGGGCGCTTGCGTTAAACGCAAAGCGCCAGGCCACGCGCCCTTGGGCCATATGTCCGATCCGCACGTCGCCGAGGGCCCCATCTTGGAACAATGCGGCGATACGACCGTCGTCCTTTAGCTGCTGCAACAGAGAGTCCGGAACGGTTTCGATGCCGCCCTCGATCAAGATCACATCAAATGGGCTGGCCTTGGCCGCACCGTCCGTCAAGGGGCCTTCGAGCACGGCGGCGTTGTCGACCGATGCGCGCCCCAGGGCCGCCTCCGCCTCCGACGCCATGGCGCGGTCTTCTTCCACCATTACGACTGATGCGGCCATACGCGCCATGACCGCCGCGCTGTATCCAAGGCCGCCGCCGACGATCAAAACTTCGTCTGTGTCTTCTACGGCGAGCGCGTCCAACATCTTGGCTAAGGTCCGGGCGTCCATCATCTCTCGCCCGTCGCCCAAGGGCACCGGCGCGTCCATATAGGCGACTGGTTCTGCGGCGGCGGGCACGTAGTCCTCCCGCGGGATATCAAGCATGGCAGCGATGATAGGGAATTTCGTGACGTCCGATGGCCGGACCTGTGTGTCCACCATCATTGTACGCAAAGACTGGGAGTCGGTCATTCTCGATCTAAACCCATCGGTTCGGTTTCGGTCGCGACCAGATTGCACGACCCCGCCGATGGCGCAATCGCATTTGCAAGTCACGTCTTGCGGCACGCGTCCAGCGGGGTTAGGAGACCACACCACCAGCGGGGCGAGTTGGCGGAGTGGTTACGCAGCGGATTGCAAATCCGTGTACACCGGTTCGATTCCGGTACTCGCCTCCAATATTTTCAAGCACTTATCTCTCTCCTCTCTTTGCCCATCGGGGTCGTTTACAGTTTTGCCCTCGCGACGCTGCTTTTCGCGCTTCAGTAAGTCGAGGACTTCTGCGCTCTCAGCAGGCGAAACGGCGGCTTAGTGCTCGATCAAGGCAGCGGCCTAACAAAGCGACCAATTCGTGTGATTTGCGATTTGGTTGAGCCCTAGACCGGCACGCAGAAGCCTTGTGGCTGCCGTTCCGCGCGTATCTTGGAGCTTCAGTGTCGGACGCTCAGCTTTTCGGCTATGCGGTCCCGGTATCGTGTAATGGCTCGGCTGGCCGATGTGGGCCTGAGCGGCTTGTTGCGGTCGTTGACGAGCAAAACAAGCTGGTCCGCAGGCGTTTCATCGATCAACTGTCGAAGTTCTGGGGTCACTGGGATATGCGCTACACGCCCTCGCTTCTGAGTTCGCACCCGAAAACGATCTATGCCGTCAAAGCTCTCAAGGTTGCCACGCGTCAACCGCACAAGGTCGGCGGGTCTCAAACCCGTTTCACATGCGAGTGTCATCACGCGCTTCACCCACGACGGCGCGGCGTCTTTGAATGCCTTTTGATCCGCTTCTGTCCAAACGATCTCGGCCCGATCTACCGAGTAGATTCGGTGAAGACGGTCACAATAAAGCGCAGCGATCTTCCCTTCGTCACGCGCCCAATTGAGAATGCGAACCGCAACAGTGCCCGCATAGTCGTGTTGCTTTGGCGAGTCCTTCCACTTGGCCCGCCACTCGTTCAACTCACCGCGCGACTTTGGGTTTTCCCAAAGCTTCGCAGGATCGTCTGCGAACTCGTCCGCAAATCGCAAAGCCCACTTCTTGTAGTCGGCCTGCGTGCGTTCGCCCTTGGGCATCGCGGTGCTGTCCAGGAAGTCGTCTACCATTTGCGGCGTCATGTAGTCAGCTGAGTGTCGGGTCTTGATCGCTTCGGCGTAAGCGATCAGAAATTTCGGATCACGTGGTTCTCTGACCGTGTCAGTCCAAAACTTAGGACCACCCCGCCAGGCATAGAAATGGTACTTCATGCCTTCGACGGTCTTGCGTCGAACCCTGTGGACGCCCTTCGGCAAGCTACTGCGCGGCACGTCTCGCCCTCCTCGCTTCCACAAGGTCGCCTTCGTTCGCGGCAGCCGCTGCAGCCGCAGGTAGCCCTTGGGCTTGATCCAAGCGAAGCCTTACAAGTTTGGGGTCGAAGAAGTTCGGGTTTCTTCGAACTGGCGTGATCCCCAGATTGCGACAGAACCCGCGAAACGCATCGTTCGGGGACGCAAAGCCAAGCGCCGATGCGAGGTCATCAGACGAAACCAGGCTGATTGCTTTGACGCTGAAATCCATCACTCTGCCCCCTTGTTCGAAGCATCAAGCCTCATGAGGGTTTCGAGCTGCTGGGCAGACAACATCATCGCACGACCAATCGAATAGTACTGACCATGCTCGCGCGCCTTGGTCCGCAATGCCCTTGCCGACACGATTGCGCCTGTCTTGCGCAGCTTCTTACACCACTCTTCCGGGGTCAGCATGTCGTCGAGATTTTGCACTTGCAGCCTCATCAAAATGTCTTGCTTTTCAGGTTTCTACAAGTTTCTGCATGTTTCCAGAGACAATCCCGGCCTAGACAAACCTTCCGGCCATATGGGAAGATATTTTCTCAGAATTTAGGAGGCGCGAATGTCCAAAGGTCGAGTTTTTGAGTTTCCCGGAAGTGATCTGCGCCGACTCGAGACTTGGGACCAGAAACAACGCGAAGCTGCGTGGCAGAAGCGGTATGAAATTACCCTTGCCGAAAAGCGCACAAAGGAACTCAAGCGAACACGAAAGCCCGCCTCACTCGCGAAGGGCATTACCGAGTACCGCAAGAAACGCGGGCTATCCCAAACAGACTTCGCCGATGAATTGGATATAACTCGCCGTTCACTCTACAACTATGAGACTGGCGCTACGCCCGTGCCGGGCGACATAGTCGAAGAGATCGTCACTCGTGGTGACGTTGAGCTATCCGATGTCTTTGGACTGCCACCGGAAGTACCACATAGGCGTTGCCGACTAGACGACGCCAGGCTTGCCATCAGCCTCTTTGCGGCTTGCCTGAAGGCCTATCGCTCCGCGCCAGTCGATAAGGTCGTAGCACACGTTGTACTCAAAGTCGCTGACTGGCCTCACTCCATTCGGCGGACGGATCATTCGATCAAGAGAGTCGCTCAACGGTTGACCGATGATCTGGCTGACGAGGAAATGGCTGAAGAACTAGACAAAGAGCTGAAGAACCCGAGCTACCAAAGCCCGATACTTGCCGGAGATAGCGACAAGGCTCTTGCCGAAAGCGTTGAACAGCAATTCCAGCTCTTGCAGCAATCCTACGCAACCGGCGACGATGAGCAATTTGACCAAGCTTTAACCCGCGTGACGCAAGCCCGAAGAATGAAGACCAACGGTGTGCTGGACATGATCCGGGAAAACTGTGCGGAGACTGATCCTTGAACCCCGGTCCGGAAAGCTTGCGGGAAAGCTTGCGGCCGCTTTCAGATCAATGCAAGGGCGGAACGCCGGTATTCGCGTTTGAGAGCAGGTTTTGTGACGTTATCTGTTAGCGAGCCCCAGTGTTCAACCGACTTCTCTTTCGGTATATTCACCGCGCCAATATCCTGGCGTAACCGAGGGAATTTCAAACCCTACAGTCAACATCACATTGCCGCCGCCTCGCCTTACGGCTGAAGGCGGGTATCGCCGACACTGCCAAACATCCTCGTTTGATACGCCAAATTTGCAGTTTTGGCACGCCGGTTTTCCTTCAAGCCCTTCCAATATTGGAGCTTTTCTTCGTTTAAACATTTGAGCAGCCTCATTCTACATTCGTTCAGCCAAACGTTCCCTAACGATTTGCGTCATGTCGCGAAACCACCCCACAACCTCGTCTGCTTGATCGGCTTCCCGTAACCGGTCCGCATTCATTTGCTTCGCCGCGCGCTCATTCAAAAGGCGTTTTGCAGTTCCTGCACCCATATCAGGAGCTAGTTGGGTGTTTTTGCTCGCTTCACTGACGAGGCTAGGAACATCAGCAAAGTCTGTGACTTCGACCTCTACGTCTAGCGCCTCTTGGATCGCCGCCGGGTGCAGATAATTTTCCGTTTCTCGCTTAGTAGTAAGGCGAGCCGAATTGGCATCCTGTGCATCGTTTACCTGATCTACGTATCCGCCATAGCTAGGGGCGTCGTCTGGTCCACAGTCTCGGTCATAGATGTGATATTCAACGCAACCAGCGCCCTTCAAATACTGTTTGGACACCCAGTGCTTTAGGTCCGAACCGCCCATGGGAACGATTGCAATATTCTGCGACGACTCCAAGTCGATTACGTCCGGGTCAATTCCGGCAACAGCACCGTAGATGTTTCGAAAGAAGTTTACGTCATTCGGCCCCTCGACCATTAAGAGAGCGACCAAACGGCTATCTGGGAGAACACCTAACTCGTTGGCAATTGCCTCAAGGATCCCGTCAGCATCGGGATCACCTTCGACCACTTGATCGATGATCGGAAGCTGATCATCATCTTGCTTCCGAACAAGCTTCAATGACGCAACAGGCAAGTTCTGAGCCACCAATGGCGAATGGGTTGTCAAAACAACTTGGGAATTTCCGCTTTCGGAAAGCCCTTTGAAGCTATCAAGCAAAAGTCTCTGATTTTCAGGATGTTGGGAGCTTTCAGGCTCTTCAAACGCATAGATTATGCCTCTTCCGTCCTCTTCCGAACGCCGTTCGGCCTCGGCACGAAAAAAATTCAACAGTACGAGGCGCTTCGTTCCAGAACCTCGCTTATTGAATGGTATGCCCCCTTCTGTCTTCAAGGTCGTCTTGAAGCCGTCCCACTTGGGATGTCCTGCAATGTCAGGACTTAAGCCAACCGCAAGTTCAGGCGCCATCTCTTGGAGCTTTTCAAGCGTTCGCATCACCAAATCAGTTGCTCGCTCTTCAACACCCTCGACAATCTTGGCAATTTCTTCTTCACGCTCAGCTATCGCGATCTTCGCTGCGGCGGCCAACGGGTTTTTCGCTTCATCATCTTGATCTGAGCTCGCGCGATCCACCTTGAACAGACAAAAGTACGGGATGTGCGGCCGTATCTGATCCCAGATTTTCTTTGCGTCGTCCTTGGTAATTGGCACCTCGACTTCAATGACAGGAGCAGCTGCAAAATATTCAAAAATAGCGGCACGCCAAGGCGGGTTTTTGGTCCGTTCGGCACCGGGAATACCGTCTTCCAATCCCAAATCTCTTCCAAGCGCGCGAAGGTCAGCCTGTTTCAAGAGAATGGGGTGACCGACACCGTCGATCCCAGGAACCATCGCCTGGATGAAAACCTCCGCAGCTTTTCCCGCCGCATAGCGCTTTATGATACGTAACAGAGGCGGCAACCCATCTCGAACGTACAACAACTTCTCAGCAGAAAGGCTGGTCGTGGACGTTGCATCCAAAACGATTTCTTCGGGAAAGCCGGTAAACTCGGCAACCAGTTCGACTTGCGCAACACCTTCCGAAACACAAAGATCGTCCTTGTCGAGCTTGGCCGCCGCATCAAAGAACAGGTCCATCGCATCCATCAAAGAGGATTTTCCCGCGTCATTTTTGCCGACGAATGTCGTCAAATTCGAAAACGCCACTTTTCGTTTTTCGCGATACCCACGAAAGCCGTGGATTTCAAAGGACTCAAGTTTCAAAGTACTACCTCAAAAAGTACGGCTTTAGCCGAGTATTCTTCGCCTTAACCGCCAGAAAAATCAAAGTTCTGAGCTTTTGCTATATGTGTTAAAAGCTTCAAGTCTGATTGCTCATACCTCGTAATCGTCCGCTGATTGGCCAGCATAGAGCCCTTCAGCACTTGTCCCCGCAAAAATCGCAGTTCTGACTTCTTCCCGAGTAAGGTCGAGCATCTTGTAGCGGTCCGGGTTCGTAAATTTCGTGATTGCTTCAATCCGGCGGAACAGCCTTGAATTGTTTGCAGCATAAGCTGCGAGCCCTTTAAGCTTAGGAAGCGCGTCTGCTAGGTAGTGTCCGTGCGGATCGACCAGATCGGCAACGACAGTTCCGCTTTCCGAGCGTGAGAAGAAAATAAAATCGGGACGCACAATGCGGTTCTCATCTGCTTCTTCATAAACGACCCCAAGAGAGTCCTGGCTTGCGCGCCCTGGATTGCGATACCAGCCGATATTTCCTTCACGGCTCAACTCAGCCTTCAAAACAGCAGGCTCCCAAGACGACTTAAAGAACTCCGGGAACATTCCCTCCTCATCACAGAGGAGATGTCGTTCAAACCTCTCCAACTCCCGCTCAACACCATTTTCACGAAGTGATGTTGGCTGGAGCCACATGTGCGGGCGTGCAATTTCAACCGGAAGAGGATCAGTGCTCATCTCTTGGATTTGGCGGTATACTTCTTGCCGCTCGTCAGTCAGCCCCTTGATCCCGTCTTTGTATTCACCCAACCACTGCCGGGCCAACTTCTCGGCCTCTGCTTCAAGATCGTCTTTGATCTTCGGCACTAATCCGAGTGCGGCAATGATCGTATGCGCTTCGATCAAAGCTTCCTCTTCGTCCTCTTCATCCTCCATGCTCGCTGCAAGATGTTCTGCGTAGCTGGTCGCAAGATCAGGGCTAATTGCTCGCCCTGCGCGCCTGTAAGCATCTTCGATAACGGCATAGTCCGCAGCTTCGACAAAGTCATTGAATGTTGTCTTCTGGGTCTCGGTGTCGGCCGTAAGAGTTTTCCCTTCGACCGTCATCACACCGGCACGTGCATCAGCGATTTTTGAAGCATATGTCTGTTGAGCTGTGTCAAGAACCGCATGCATCGCAGCATGAGCTTTGCTACCCGCATCTGGCAGAAGATCATCCATAGCCAGCTCATGGGCCAAAGCAGTCAGACGCTTGACTGGCCGGGCTTGTTTCTTCGGCAAGGTCTGTGAAGGTAACGATGTCAGCTTTTCGAACACGTCGTCATCGATGGCCGGATTGGGCTCCATCTCTTTGGGATTAATCAGAACACGGCGACCTGGTAGTTCCTCGCCACCATCTCCACCCTTCATCAACTGATCGACCACCGCCTCAACGGCTTCTTTGTTGAAGTTTGGCAGCAAACAATCGACGGCATTCAAACGGTCGTTGCCTGATATCCGGCGTGCAAGTGGTGTGCGGACCATCCGGCCCAAAAGCTGCGTGATATGAGTCTTGTCTGACGCGGCCCGCAGCGAAACCATCACTTCCGCCCTTGGGCAATCCCATCCGGTGCTGATCGCGTTCTTGGCGATTAGAATCCGCACCCAATCGTCCTGCTGCACCCGCTGCGGCTCGATATACGGGACAGTATGCTGCCCAAAGGTCTCGGTTTTGTGTTCGCCGAACACATTTGCAATACTTTCTTCTGGCAGCTCGGGATAGCGTTCGAGGATTACGTCGAGCCATTTCGCGATATCCATCTTGTCTGGCGCATCCGGCACCTGCAGGACCATGAGCGGCTCAACCTCGCTTCCATCTCCCTGCTCATCGGCATAGGTCGCCCAAGCCTCGCTTATCTCGCGAAGCTTGTCGGCCCCGCGACGCAGAAGGACGGTTTCGAAATCCCCGGCTTCATCGGGCACGTCCATTGTGATCGTGTCCTTCAGAAGTCCCGATGCTTGGACAAGCCCGGCATCCACCTGGACATGCGGCAGCGTTGTTCGCCCTTGCATCCCTTCCAAAGCCTTATTGAAGCGATCCACGGTAGCGGAGACCCCCCAGACAATGGGAATGGCAGGCGTCCCGCCTGACCCGTTGATAAGCTGCTTTACGATGGTCTGCCTGCCAGAGGCCGCAGACATACTGCCGTCGGGCTTCATGCCACGGTGTGCTTCGTCCAGCACTAAGTAGAGTGTCAAATCAGGATCATCGATGGTGTTGCGGATCGTGTCCCAGATGGTGAAGGCCCGCATGTCAGGCATTATCTTCTGTCCGTCCGCCGTTTCTAGGCTTTCGTCATCTTGGTCATGGCCGCGCGTCAAAAGGCTCGTTTTGGACAGTTTTTGGGTGTTCAGGAAGTAGATCTTCCCGGCCTCCAACGTCTCACGATTAAAGGTGTTCTCGACTGTTACCAGGTCGGAGATCGTCAGCTTGTCAGACGCTTCCTGCAAACGCCACTTGGATTGTGTGTTGAGTGAAGGATCATCGCTAAACCAAATAACAACTGCGCCGGGGTCCGGCTCAAACTCCAATTCGTCGTTGCCAAATAGCAGCGCTTCGAACACGGCGGCTGCCATCACGGTCTTACCGGAGCCGGTCGTCGCGGCTAGAGAAAACGCGGTTTTCATCTTCCGATCCTGCCAGAAGAACCGCGCATCTTTCATGTTGCGAAGCACCTCGGCGACGGCTTCGGTTTGGTAGTCTTTGAGCGTAAATTTCATGTCTTAGCGCCCCATCGCGAAGCGGAAATTGGTCAAGTAGGATTCGTAAAGACGCACCGGCTCGACACCTTTTGGCAATTCCCGCGTGATTGCCTGAAAGCGCCGCTCGTCGTTGGTGACAATGTAAGCGATGCGGATTCCGTTCTTGGCGGCAATTTCGCTGCAGAAAGGCCCCGCTCGATCGAGATTGGTGAGAAGGCCATATGTATCGGCCACCTCCCAACCTTCTGCCGGTTCAGCGTCGATCCGCCGCCCTTCGCTACCAGCCCGCATCCATAAGAGTGGAGCGATACGTGCGAATGCGCGGTTGTGGCTGACCGCGATAGGGGTTTCGTAGGTGAGGGTTAAGAACTCAGCGTTCTCGTCAAAACCTTCGGCTATGGGAAACTCATCGGTGAACTTGTAGTCGCCCTTGATCGGTTTGTTCTCGGGAGTTTTCCCGGTGATTGCTGCCTCGATGCGCGGTTTTGTTATGTAGTCGCAAATACCCCACTTTTCCCAGTCCGCATCACCCGGTCTAAGTCCATCTTTCCTAAGTTTCGACAACTCGGTGGCGCTTACTTCGTTGTTGGTGACTGAGATGCACTGTCTCCGTCCGCCGTCTTGCTTGTTCAGACGCATAACCGCATGAGCCGTGGTTCCAGAACCAGAAAAGAAATCAAGGACCGTCGCATTTGGCTTCTTTGAAACGAAGAAACGAAGTGCATCTTCAACGGCATACAGGGATTTGGGAAACGGAAATTCTCGCCCAAGAAAATTCAGTAGGAACGTCTTACCGTGTTCTGTTGCATCGTGAGAGCCAACATTCCAGATCGTCTTGGGAACTCGGGGGCGATTGGCCATATCTGGATAGCTAAGAATATGAGCACCATTTTCGTCGCGTCCGGAAGAAACGATTTCTCCCTCTTCCACGCGCTTTATGTCTTTCGTGATCAGATAGTTGACGGTCCACATGCCCGTCTGTGGGTTTTTCCTACCCAGTTTCACAAAGCCGTCAGCCATTCGCTTGCGAAGGTTCTCAGGGGTCATTTGCCAAACGCCTTCGTCTCCATTCCGTCGTATTGGCCAAGATGCAAAAAGACCCTGCTTCACAGGGGCTTCGCGTCGGCTTCTACCCGAACCAAGAGCTTCACCGATCTCCACGATGCGCTGATTTTCTTCGTCGATGTAGATCGGAAAAAAGCACCCCTCAGAATGGGTTCTTTCTGCGTTACTGCCCCTTCGCATTACTGGGTTCCAAATATCGGGCAGTCTTTCTTTTGTGATGCCTACACCGAGACCAAGAACATCCAATGGCGCGGGCTGAACCCCTGCATCTCCGAGTGCAACAAAGAACAAGTATTCATCAACTCTCGAGAACCCCTTGGCTCTTGCAACACCCTTACGGTTGATGACCGAAGAAACCATCTGAATTCGGGCTTCTGGAAAAGTCTGCTCCAACAAAAGACCGAGACGAAGGTATTCCTTCTCGTCGATTGTAACAATCAATGCGGAGTCGTTTGGGTTGAGTAGTTGCCTAGCAACCAACAGCCGCCGCTCCATCATGGCAAGCCACTTTGAATGACGATAGATATCGTCGCCTTCGACGTAGTTATTGTTGTACTTCCAATCCCTCGCGCCAGAATTGTATGGGGGGTCAATATATATCGCGTCAACTTTGCCACGATGGGTGAAGGTGAGCGCCTCCAGGGCGTGGAAGTTCTCGCCGTTGATCACTGTATGATAGGGCTTGTCGCCGCCGCGCTCGACCTTTCCAGTGCTGACGAGCCCTGGATAGATGTAATCGCGAAACTCGGCGATCACGATCAAGTCTGCAACCGCAACGTCTTGCGTCTCAGGCTCCGCCGCACCGATCAGCTCCAACTGCGCCATGCGCTCCGCCCCTCTGCCAGACAGGCTGCGCACCTTCCAAAGCCGTTGATCACCCTTCTTCGTCTCACCGCGCGGGGGGAGCACGCGCACCTTGTCGCCTTTGCGTACCGGCCTACCCGGAAGCTCAACACTCTCGGGCCGATGGCGTTCGAAGTTGAGCCCAAAGGCACGACGATTCGTCAGCGCCTTGAACTCTCGCTCAAGTTCCCGCCCGAGATCGGCGTCTTTGGATTTCGCCTGGGCGATTAGATCAGTCAGACGCGACATGTGGACCGATCCTTTGGTGAGGGCTCATTCGAAGTTCGATTTTGACTGCTACAGTTCATTTTTTTTGCTCTTGCGGCGAAATTGCCGATGTCCGTTAACGATTGAATCAGCGTGTTTTTCCAGGTTTCTACAAGCTTCGCACCTCGAAGCCTGAGTTTCTAGGTCCGAAATGGATGGAAAGCGGAAGGCTTGCGAAGAGGCTTGCCGGTTTGCATTTGTGGATCAAGAGAAAATCTTGTCCCAATCGGACAATATCGGAATGGCTGTGCGGCCCCCTAAACCATTGTGCCAAGAAACAATCCTGCCAGTTCGATCTGCAATCTCAGCTGATCCTTAAGGCTGTTCTGGGCTCGAAAAACCTTCCTGCAGCGTACAACCTTGCTCAATGACGCTCATTTCATAGGGAAAAGGCGGCTCTGCCCTGCACTCATATATTCGGTGGCTAGTTTGCTGCCAGAGAACCAACCCAAAAGGCTCAAACCCGGAAACAAAGAAAGCATTCAGGACACTGAAATCAGAGCCCGCAAAGTCTGCCGCTGAGATACTAGCCGCATCAAAAAATGCTCTATTCAGGGCAGCTGCTATTGGCGCGAATTGAACGCATTCAAAGCTTGCAGAACTGAGATCAGCACCTCTGAAAGAAACCTCATTAATAGTAGCTTCATCGAAGACAGCGCGATGCAATCGAGCGTTCGCAAAGTCGGCTCGCCAAAGTACGGTATCCGAGAAATCAGCTCCAAACGCGTCCAAGCCCATAAGGCCTGCATCTCTCAGATCAGCTTCGCCAAAGTTGGCGTCGGTGAATACTGCGTCAGTCCGTGAAAGGTTCAAACCCTGAAGATATACGCCACCTTCGCACTTCAAGTCCGGTGATATGCCTTGCATTGGATTGCAAGACAGGTCGATGCCGGTGAGGTTCACCCCAGCTGAAACCAAATACTCAATTGCCTCAATTTTGCCAGAGTTGCCCAGGGCCTGAGTCGTTAGCAAATCCCAAGCTGCAATTTCCCGCTGATCCTGACGCCCGCTCCAATCCAAAAAAAATTGGAGCGGAAATGCGAAAATGGCTAAGATAGCTAGAAGTCGTGTAAAAGGGTTTGCCTCAAAGGCCACGACCCGCGATGAGAGATTAGAAATTTTAAGTTTGACATAGGCGACAATGGCAGTTCGCCAACTACTCCACATCATCAACTCCGATCCTTAAAAAATTCTTACATCTATCGACAACCAAAAATGTCACGCGTTGAAGAAGTTGAGTCTCCATGGCTACTTGTTAGAAACCTCTGCGAGTACTTTTCTAGCCCAATGCACCGTAGACTGATCGCCATGCTCTTTGGTATCGCTAACCTGCTCGACAAGCTCTGCCAAGGCCCGAAGAGCATTGACTTGAGCTTTAGGCATCCCGCCTGTTTCTAAACTGACGCTCAAGTACTCGTATTTCTTATGGCATTGCGCGCTGCCGCCACATGCCTTGGCCAGCGTTTCAATAGTATTGGCAAGCACGTCCCAGCCCGGACGGTCCGGCCATCGTTCCATGTGGTTAGCTTCCGCGGTTTTGCCTTCGGTTTCGCAAATTTTATCGGCCATCGCTCAACGTTCCCGATCTTGTGTTTTCCCTATTGCCACAGAAGACCTCGGGGATCGCAGACCCGCAAGTGCATCCTTGGCCTTAGATTGTGCCAAGGATTTATCCTGCAGCGAACGCTTCTCGACTACGCCCCGGTCCTTGGCTGCCGCCTTCTTCTTCGCATGTTGCTGTCGCGCCTTTTGTGCGGCTTGGGCTGCCCGACTGTGAGCCTTGGCTTGTGCATCCACTCTTTGTTCCAAATGCGCCTTGGCCGCGTTTCTGTCCTGCTCACCCTGCTTGCGGTTTGCTTCCCGAAACTTGGCATTTCTCTCCTATAACTGGCTATCCAGTTGCTCCGCCTGCATCTTCGCCGTCGGGCCGTTTGACAGTGTTGGCCGAGCAACCGGTTTCGACTTGTTTTCAGCGCTTTGGACGTCATTGTTCATTTTTCTTCCCTCCATTCCAGTTCTGAGTGTTTGCAAAGATCGGGCAGCCCCGTCACTGGCGGCTCTGGTCTCCCGCCTCACACCTCGATCATTCCTGCGCTCGGTGCTTCGCCACTGCGATTGAAGCTCTTCGCGCTCCACTTTCTGCCGCGTGATGAGCTCTGCGCGTTCACCCTGGAACCGGGAATAAAGATCGCGGTGGTCCTGCGCCCGCGCCGCACTCAACCTGTCGAGGCGTCGGCGCAAAGGGCGGTCGTACCAATCCTTGAAGTTGGCCAAGTGTTGCTTCTCAAGGCCAAGGATCGTCGCGTTTCGCAGCCGTGCGTTTTGGAGATTTACCCAAGTGAGCTTAGCCAACCCGATATCCTTGAATGCAGGATCGCCTGAAGTGCGTTGCAGCCGCGCGGCCTGGATCGACAGCGACAACCGTCTGTAGAACGTGCTGTCGAGCTTGTCGAAATCACGCTTCCGCCGCCACTTGTCTCGGCCGTACTGCTTCCACAGGCCTTTGTTTGCCGCGTTGTAGACCTTCCGCTCGTTCCGTATCCGCGCCTTCCATCGGTCGCGCAGATACCCCTTCCGTGCTTGATATCTGGCACTCAGATCAGCCCATTCCCGTTTGTGCTTCGCGCTCAGCTCCTTTGACCGGTTGCGAAGGTCTTGGCGCGCATTGGATCGCGTATTCTCAGACTTCTGCCGCCGGACATGGTTTCTTCGCTCGTCCGCGTTGTACCGCTTCTTCATGCGGTCCTGCCGCTCGTGCTTTTCGGCGCGGTTGGGACTGACGATATTGCCACGGTCGCGCTCATATTCGTAGGCTCAACGGTCCAAGGCGCGGTTTTCGTTCGGGCCGCACTTTGCCAGTTTGCCGTTTTCTGGATTTACCCGGTTCACCACGACATGGACGTGTGGATGGCGCGTGTCGTTGTGGCAGATGATGATCGCTTGATGCTTCTCCATGCCGATGGCCTTGAGAGCTTCATTGGCCGCTCGTTCCATCTCGGCCCGGTCGAGCGATGCAGCCTCATCGGGATGCCATGACAGGGCGAAGGTCTTCACCGGCGTCTTGGCCTTGCGCCCAGTCGCCTTCACTCCTGCCTGCTGCTTCAGGCGGTTGGCGTCCTTCGCTGTCGAAATCATGATCGCCGTCGCGACTTCGGTTCGATCCGTCGCAAGGTTTCGCGTGGAGGTCCATTCAACCCGATCCGAGCTTGTTCGATGCTCCGTTTCGCCGGGCTCTTTGCGGTCATGCAAGTAGTAGTCCATCGCCCCCTTGAAGCTCATGCCGGGGGCATGATCCGCAAAGCTGCAATTCATGGATCGTGCCCCAATGCTAAGCGTTCTATGGCCGCCAGCACAGCGCTGAGCGTTTCCGGGAATGACCGGGGCAGCGGCTCGCCTCGATTGGCAACACGGGCGATCTGGTTGAGGTTCACACCGACGCGGTTCAACTCCACCAACGCCTCGGTATTGACCTGCTGCGGTTCGGTCGATGCGGTGACCCGATGGCCCAAGATCGCGCGGCGGCAATAGTCAGATAGCGACAGTCCAGACTGCGCAGCCTTGGCTTCCTCGCCAGCCCGCTCAAAGGTGGTCAGCCGGATACCAACCACCGCCACACGGCCCTCTCCCGGCGCGGCCTTCGGGCGTCCGATTGGCTCACCCAAATCACTCATGCCCGGCCTCTGGACGTGGCCCGCGTCGCGCAGCGACAAGCGTTTTTGTTTACAAAAACTATGCTTGCTACCCTAAACCCGAAATCGGTCATGGCTGATAGACCGGTATTGGTGTCAGGTAGGTCGTGTCCTCTCCTGCGAGTTTGACGAAGCCTTGGAGGGTTGGCAGCGCCGTGATCTCAGAAGCCAGAACAACACGCACGACTCCCTCTTTGACAGACTGCGTTGTCGAACGTTTTCCATCGGCACCGGAAGATTGGCCAAGCGACATGACCTGGTAGCGCGCATCGCCAATGAGCTTGGATTGGCGCTCTGCAGAGGTCGTATCCGTGGCCCGTAGGATGACCTTGTTCGAGAGACTGTTGGTGATCGTGATGGCACCATTTCGGCCATATAACAGTTCGACTTGTTCAAAGTTCTGGATGCCCGCGACAACGCGGAAACCAGTCTTCCGCAGCTCCGTGACCGCAGTTTTCAGCGACGGGATTTCGCCTAGGCCTGAAAGCTCATCAATGATAATCCAGACCCGATTGTCGCGGTCTTCTCCAAGATCGCAGGCGGTGGTGATGATTTGATCTAGCCAGCAGGAAATGAGATTCTTTGCCTCGGGCAGTTCCCGCTTCCGGTACGGGATGAAGATCGACTGTCGATCCTTGCCCCGCTCTACCCATTCGCGGACAGAGAAGCCGCCTGGTCGCAGATGCTCCCAGAATTTGAGCGTCTCAAAGTACGTCATCCTAACGTTATTCAGCGCCTTGTCATTGATCCCAAGTGATGCTGCCGCCGTTCCATGAATGAACGGAGCCAAGGCTTCGGCCTCCGCGCCCGTCAACAGATGGAAGAGCTCAGAGTGATCGAAGGTGTCACCGGCGTCTTCAACTATGCGCTGGTATCCTCGCGCGGTCGCAGAGAACATCGCCTTGGCCATCTGATGCCATTGCGCCGCTTCGCCCACGCCATCCCCGATGAACGACTGAGCGAGCGCTGACCAATCCGAAGGCGCGCGCACTTCGTTCATTGGCAACCAACCCGGGAACGCGGGATCAAACGGGGACAAGATCACATCGTCAGGCTGATTAAAGGCGGTCCACATGTCGTAGTTGGTATCGACCACAACGACGGTATCGCCGCGCGCTCTAAGGTGGGCCACCATATTCTTGAGTAACTGGGTTTTACCTGTACCCGTCGCCCCTTCGATCAGCATGTGCAACGATTCCAAATGCTCTGGGAGGCGCACGTTGCCAAGGGGAACCCCTTCGGCTTTCGTGTGCGTGTCCATTCGGCTGACCTGTGCACCGCCCTTGTGGCGACGTTGGGTGGCAGGCCGTCCTGGGCTTGCAGTCAGGCAGATCAGCCCGGCGATCCCGCCAAACACAACGCCAAGCGCTATGAGAAACACTCCCGGCCAGCCGCTATAGTCATTGGCACCGGTTAGCCCCATCAAAAGGCCTAAACCGGCAAGACCTGCAAACGGCATAACCCCAAACTTGAACATCGACTTTCGAAAATGTGCTTGCGCTTCAAGCCCTGCACGGCGGGCTGCAACATCATCTTCTCTGGTAATCATCGTCTGCCCTCCTCAAGCCGCGACAGCGAGTTCAGAAGCATTGCGATGCGCTTCCATCAGTTGTTTGACGAACAGGATTTGCTGGTCCCTTAGAGAGCTTCCTCGCCTTGCCGGACAGCGGTCAGGTAGAAGGTAGCCCTTCTGTCCATCTTTGATGGCTTGAGGCAGCGCCCTGTGCAGCGAAGACAAGCCGTAAGACCGCAGCGCGTCGTCCCATTCGCGCTCGAAGTACCCCCCGCCGCCTGGCACAAACCGCAAGGTTTCGCCGGGCTGCCCTTCATGGGGCAAGTCCGGCAACGGCGAAGGCCGCGCCTCTTGTTCTTTTGATTGTTCTTTATAGGAAAGCTCATAAGTGGACCCTTTCTGAGCCACCTGTGAACCCTTTTTCTTGGGGCGAAACGGAACGATCTTGCACGGTGCCAAGAGCTTGTAGTACGTGTAGTTTCCCGCACCGCGCCCTTCACTGCGTGACAACCAGCCCGCATCAATCAACTGCCTTATGGCGCGTTTCAGGGTTGATAGCGGCAGACCAAGAAACTCCATCAAGGTCGCCAAACCAGGACTAAGCTGGCCGGTTTCTTCGTTGGCGAACTGGACAGACAGGGCAGAGGCGACAAGCTTGGCGGTTGAATTCAGGTTTCTGACTTGCAGAACAGCCTTCTGCCATTCGAAGCGGTTGAGCCTAGACATTTGCACCTCCCGCGATTGCGTTGAGGGCCGCGAACGAGTAGAAAGCTGATGTAGATTGAAGACCAAAGCCGTTGAGGTGGGTGGCCGCCCCCTCGACGGTTTTTCCTTTTTTGGGGCTTGCAATAGCCCGGAAACCGTTTACCGTTTCCTCGCAAGCTGTTGATTTCCCGTCGTGAACAAACGGGGTCCGTTTACAGAAAAGCCTTTGAAAAACACTCCGCCCATGCGGATTGCAAATGCGTTTACACCGGTTCGATTCCGGTACTCGCCTCCAATATTTTCAAGCACTTATCTCTCTCCTCTCTTTGCCCATCGGGGTCGTTTACGGTTTTTCCCTCGCGGGGCTGCTTTTCGCGCTTCAGTAAGTCGAGGACTTCCGCGCTCTCAGCAGGCGAAACGGCGGCTTAGTGCTCGATCAAGGCAGCGGCCTAACAAAGCGACCAATTCGTGTCATTTGCCACTTGGTCGCGGCGGAGCCTCGCGCGACGTGGCCACGTGGCCGCTTTTCCGCGTGTATCTTCCAAGCGTCTTTTGGACTGTCGGCCTTGTACACGATGCGATCTGACGGGTCGCGGGTGCCGAGCGACGTCTTGACCACCTGTTTCCCGATTTTCACGGCGGATCGTTCGTCACCCACTGGCAAGGACACGCGGCGACCGCTCAGCCGCTTCATATCCGCAGGAACGCGAACGTTGAGTTGGAGGATTCCCGTTCTGGGGTCTTTCGTTGGAGAACCCATCCGCAACACTGTCATGTTCACACGCCTTGTTCACAGATGCGGCGCGAGAAAAGTGCGTATCGCCAACACCCTAGCAAAATCAATGGCTGAAAATGGTGCAAGTACGCTCCAAAACCTAGAACACGAAAACCCCGACGAATTGATCGCTGCATTGGAGGATTTGGAAGCCTGTCTGAGGGCTGATCCTGCCCTTGCTGCACGGCTAAGACGTGAGCCAGTTCGTGGTGCGATCCGTGCACCTAAGCCCTTGGAGCCAAGGCCATGACGCGGTTGGCTCCTTTCTCAATCCGTCTTACTGAAGATGAACGGCGGTGCCTTGAAGACAAGGCCGGTGGTCGTCCGTTGGCGACCTACATCAAAGCCGTAGTTTTGGACGAAAATGCGGAGCGGTTGCGCAAGACGCGCCCTCTGCCTCAAGCTGATCAAATGCTTCTGGCACAAATCCTTGCACGTCTCGGGCAATCTCGGTCGGCCAGCAATCTCAACCAGATTGCCAAAGCTCTGCATCAGGGAACACTCGCGCTGGACGATCAACTCGCGCGTGATCTCAATCAGGCATGTTTGGACGTCGCTTGGATGCGCACAACTTTGATGGAAGCGCTCGGGTCTCGCCGCAAAACGGAAAAGCCAGCATGATTTTGAAAGGGTCTCAGCGAGCTGGTGGGTGGGCCTTGGCAAACCATCTGATGAATGATCAGGACAACGATCATGTGATCCTGTTGGAGACGCGCGGCTTTGTTGGCGAGACATTGCACGATGCGCTTGACGAAGTGCATGTCATCTCAAAGGCAACGCAATGCGAGAAGTACCTGTATTCTCTGAGCATCAATCCTCCCCCTCATCATATTGCGAATGAGGATGAGCTGATAGATGCGATTGAACGGGCAGAAAGAGTATTGGGCCTTAGCGATCAACCACGCGCTATCGTCATCCACGAGAAAGAAGGCCGACGGCATGCCCATGTCGTGTGGAGCCGGATCGACGCCGATAGGCTCAAGGCCATTCCAATCTCACACGACAAACGCAAGCTGATGAGCTTATCAAAAAAGCTCTTCCTCGATCATGGGTGGGAGCTGCCCAAAGGGTTGCAAGCCTATGGGGGGCGCAACCCTTTGAACTTCTCCCTCTCAGAATGGCAGCAAGCGAAGCGTCTCGGCGTTGATCCTCGTGAGATCAAACAAAGCATCCGAGAATGCTGGGAACGGTCTGACAGCAAAACAGGCTTTATCCATGCGCTCGAAGATCGGGGGCTATTTCTGGCGCGCGGTGATCGGCGCGGCTTCGTCGTTCTCGATGTCCATGGTCAGGTCTACAGTCTGTCCCGATGGTCGGGTGTAACGAGCAAAGATATCAAAACCCGTTTGGGTGCCCCTGACGAACTACCCGACGTTGGTGATGTTCGGACACGTGTTTTGGGGGAGGCAAAACAAACGCTGCAAACCTTCATCGCCGATACGCGCAAGTCGCAACAGGCGGAACTCTTACCTTTGAACACCGAAAAGGTCCGAATGGTGTCAGCACACAGAGCGGAACGCGCAGCCCTCAAGCAGGCGCAAGAAAGGCGTTGGGTTGAGGAAACCCAAGCGCGTCAAGCGCGATTGAACGGAGGGCTGAAAGGCGTTTTCGATTGGATCAGCGGCAAAACGCGCCAAACCCGAAGGGAGAATGAGCAAGAAGCGTATTTCTGTTTGAAGCGCGATCAACACCAGCGGCATGTGCTGGTGGAAGCGCAGATGCGAGAAAGGCTGGCTTTACAACATAAATTCAGGCGCTTGCGGAACCAGCACACCCAAGAACGTGCATCGCTCGCGCGGGACGTTGGGAGATATTTGAAGAGTTTTGGCGATAGGAAAACCCGCTTCAACGGGCCGGTGCCAAACAACCCGACGAAGGCATTCAAGGCAATGCGCAAAGGATATGAACGGGATAGGTATCGCGGTCCTGATCTGTCGCTCTAAAGCTCCAGCCCGTATAAGTCCTGTATCTCGGTTTCTTGGATGCAGAGATAATCGAGCGTCTGGGCTTGGGTGGCGTGTCCGAACGCTGCCATCAGAAGCGCCACGGGCTGGTTCATCTGGACGCGTTGATGATAACCCCATGTCTTGCGCATGGTGTGCGAGCCGTAATTGCCATGAAGTCCAGCATCACGACACCAGCCTTTTACCAGCTTGTGGACGGATGAAACAGTCAACGCTTTGCCAGATTTTGGCGAGATAAACAAAGGCGCATGGCCGGATGGTTTGGGATGGACAGCTAGCCAGTCGGCGATGGCATCGACCACCATCCTGTTCAGCGTGATCGCTCGGTATTTGCCCGACTTTGACTGTTTAAGTTCCAGCCTGTCACCGACAGCAAGGTGCTTCACCTGTCCAACGTTCAGAGAAAGGATTTCTCCGGCACGATAGGCCGTGTTGATGCCAAAGGTGAACAAGCAAAGATCACGCGGTTTGGTTGCAAGCTGTGCCTTGATCCGCTTGATCGCATCAAGATCACGGATCGGTTCGACCTTGATCGACGATCCCTTCTTCGGGCGGTTGTCTGGTGCTTGTGTTTTACGTGGCTTCACGGATGGCTTTGTCTTCAGAATTGATAAGTATCTGGGATCACGACGTTAAATCAAACGCACATTAAAGCCAAGTCCTACTTAAAACTTGGCATACTATGACAAATGCCTGTGTCGCAAGCCTGATTTGAGAAATTGGCGAGGTTTTGCCACCGTCTAAACGACACTCAGCCTGCCCTAGGGAGCAAAGCCAACTTCTAAGTAGATGTTGTCTTTAATCGCAGGCTGAACCGATGCCCTCACACTCGATTTTCACCAGAACTGCCGCCTCTGTTTTTGCTCTTTCTCTCGGCTTTGGTGGCCTTGCCCATGCCGATCAGGCTTGGGAAAATCCCTCAGCCTTTGACGGCGAATGGACACCAGGAACCACCCAATCGCCGAACGCGATGATCCGGGCAACGCTTATCACTATTGGCGGGGTTGGTCAGGTGGAGTTATCGATCTCAGCTTTTGCGCAATCTCCCATGGCCAATGCCCGGTGCGGGTATCTGGTTGAACTAGATGGCGGTGTCGTCACTGCGAGCTATCCGCAAGATCTGCGCGGCCCATGTCCTCAGGATGTCGGATTTAACCTTGAGCGTGTGTCCAACAACCAACTGGCTTTGAAGCTCTCACCAACTTCGATTGAAGAGTTCCAAGAACCGCAGGCGATGATCTTGACGGGCAACCGTCGTCCATTGCTTGAAAGCGAGTTAGCAGCGCCAGTCGCCAATCTCGACATTCTTGGGATCGCTCCCGGCATGGAGCGTGCAGCGGTAGAAGCCAAACTCAGGGAGTTGGGGTTTGAACTGGTTGCAGAACCACAAATCAGGCTCGTTTTCGATGCTTCGCGAGAGACAGCCATTTGGGGACGCCAGCCGAGCGAAGATCGACGTCGCGGCGTTGGTGGGATGGGTGATGTGGTCTCAATCAGCTTTACAGCGGCTGGTGCTCGGTCAGAGATGCCAGCACGTGCAGCGTTTATCAGCCGTCATTGGTGGCCTGCGGATGGTGACAACTTCCCAGTGGAGTCCGTAAAGCAGAGCCTGATCGACAAACACGGCCCGGAATACCTGAACGGTAAGAGAATGTATCAGCGCGATGGTAGCCCGGCCAATCTCACGGAAGTTACTAACTGCACCTACAATGCTTCGATGCCGCTGCTGCAAGCACACCATTTCGAAGGCAGTAAAAGTGAGACCGTCTCGTACAAGAGACGAACCGAGGATGTCAGCATAGCTTGCGGCCCCACCGCCAACACACATGCCAAAGGCAATCCCTCCGGGATGCTCGATAGACTAACAGCTTTGGTCTTCAACCCAGATATCATCTGGCAGGATATGTGGAGTGATTGGGCGTACCAGAACTTTGTTCGTCTGTCTGATCAGATCGATACGGCAAAGTCGGCAACAACCGCCGCGCCCGAACTCTAGGCACAAAACCCGCCATGACCCGCGCCTTACCACGGACATGGCGAGAAGCGTATCCAGATACTCAATGCATGAGGAAAACCATGAACCATCAATACGGACTTGGCATGTCCGGCTCACAGCACGGCAACTACAACGATCCGAGCTACATCGTCGGCAAAAACAACCGCGCGGCGGCGGACAAGCTCGCAGCCTCTATGAGCAAGCCTTCGGGAAAAACACCCTCAGGCGCCACTTTCTCAACCGGGTCGGGTAAATCAGGCCGAAAAGAGCTGATGATTGTGGTCGGTGTGCTCCTAGGCTGCCTATCCGTAACTCTTGGGTTTATTCAGATTATCAGTTTCATCGGACCCTAATCGAACACACTTTGGACAGATAGCTTCCAATTTATAGCTTAGAAATAATGCGGCGAGGAGTTAAATCAAATCAGTTCAAAATCCGCATGCGTCATTCGAGGCCATTCGGTCAAGATGCACTAAAGAACCCACAAGAGAAATCGAGCCATAGCTAAGATCATTAACAAACAACGATGCTTTCAGACCATTTCGCAAGCTAAGAAAAAGGCTCTCCGGGGCAAAAAATGCGAACGAGAAGTTGTCCACTTTCCGTGCATAATAGCTTTGAACTGAGCCGTCGTCTATGGAAATCCCTATCTCCATGCCTTCTCCCAATTGAAGTCGAGGATCAAGCAGCTGTTCCTCATGATCTCCTTGCCCATATCGATGAAGTACTATGCCCGCAGAGAAAGCCCCATCGCATGCCATCGCAAAAGAAAATGCTCTAGTGCTTACAGATTTCAATAAGACACGCCCGTTTCCCGAGAGTTTCCAGTCGAAGAATTCTTCATCCCTTTCTGGGCTCATCGTATAATGAACGTAGATATTATCTTGAAGAGTCAAGCTATCACTAACCTCGCCGACCTCTATTAAATAGTTGCCACCTTCATAAACTCCAAAGAGAAAGCTTCCAATGCAAGTACGCCCTTCTCCAAAGCACTTCTTTCTTGCGGAACCATCGTTCGGCAGAACTGCCTCGTCGAAAAAGATATTGAACTTCGCGCCACCTTGTAGGATTTGAATTTTATTGCCAATAATCCTAAACCCAGTTTTCCCCGAAAAAAATCCGCAACACCTATTTTTCCCCAAGACGGCGTAATCCAAATACTGCGATCTAATAATCACATCAGAATCGGGTCGAAGGGAGAATAGATCAATTTCATCATAATAATTACCGATCCGCCGGTTTAATTCATTGAGTCTGTTTAGGATAGAGAATGTGAAAGATGTTTCACTCAACTCACAATCAGAGCCGGAGGCTATGAGTAGGAAGGGACTGCTAGCTATGCTAGTATCCTCACATAGCTTCTTTCTGAAACTGGGAAAGCGCTTTTGGTTCTGAATGTCCAAAAGTAAGGCGCGCAAATCAGCCCTTACAGAGTCGAGGAAGCGCACCTTGTAGGAGTGATCTAGTGCCAAAACTGCGTCTAGTATTCTTTCACGCTTGTATATTGGAAGATTGGGATTGGCCAAGAATTCAAAAATATCTTTTTTTGAAGGTATCACATTGGATGCAATATATTCATCCTCTAGGGAAACTCCATCTGCCAAGGAGTTCAGTAAGCCTAACTTTGTTAACGGATATCCAGCCGTGATGATCTTGTCACTAGCGGCGATACCGCCTTCGTCAGGGCTTCCTAAATCCGGTTTTTTTACATCCCCAAAAATTGATGATAATATTAACGGGATAATAAGACTTAAAAGACAAAAAAGCAGCCCAAGCCTAAAGTCCCTTTGTCCAAGTTTGGCATCTTTTATTGATTTCTTAGCATTCTTTAGGGTATTATTAATTATATGAATAATTCTAAAGATCATCTGCCGGGTGCGGTTCAAGAAAAAAACGAATTTAAGATCGCCCATTGTTTCTACATCGCTGCGGGATCCACTATAGGGACTGCGATCTCGCAGAGTCCTTTCGAACTTGGTGTGAACGCTAGCTCAGCTGCATATATTTTTGCGCTTTTTTCAACGATTTCTCTTTCATTAATTGGGGCGAGATCAATCGTTCTTTCTATTCTAAATTCCTCCTTAGACGCAAAAGAAGTTGACGAGCCAACAGTTAAGAGATCGGCAGAGCTACAAGCAAGAAAACCACAGTAGGCGTTCTTAGATCCCGCAACCGTCCTCCACAATGCAGGATAGATTGGTGTCATAACCTTTGGCAACCTTCTGTTTACCCGTGCAGTCAGAACTTTGCTTCGGCCACGATTGAGGCCTCTTTTTCTCAATCGTGATGGAGGTACGTCATGCGATGGCGTCAAAAATTATGCTTTTTTTCAGCCGGGTTCGGTGCGAGTTGCGTGCTTGCTGCGTCGCCAGCCTTAGCTGAATACGTCTACTTCAACGGTCAACTCATCGAACAAAGCACGCTCAATCTTTGGATGACGGTTGCCCGTATCGGCATACCTGTCCTGTCCGGTGGTGTCGGGTTCGGTCTGGGGTTTCTGTGCAGCCCCAAGGCTAAACCCGTGCGGATGATCGCTGGTGTTGGCCTGTTGGGTGCTGCGGGTCTGGCTCTGGTGTTCTCAAACGGCTGGCTCGGTTGGGGCGTCAGTATGGTTGCCAGTGCCGGAGCCTTCTGTGCGGCTCTTGGGTATTGGCTGGGTAAGGCGGCACAATCGCTCTTTGAGGTGCCACCAACATTCGGGTCTGCGTCTTGGGCAACTTCAAAAGAACTGTCTGAACGCGGGCTGTTTGCTGATGACGGTCTTCGCTTGGGTGGAGCTTTTAACGGCGAAGACCTGCAAACTCTGTCTTATTCCGGTGATCGGCATCTATTGACGGTGGCTCCAACGCGCTCCGGGAAAGGGGCCACTCAGATCGTTCCCAATCTCTTGACCTATGAGGGGTCCGTTCTTGTGATCGATCCGAAGGCTGAGAATGCCAAGATCACAGCCAATGCCCGGATCAATATGGGACAAGAGGTGTACTTGCTAGACCCTTGGGACATCGCAGGCATCACCACAGCAGACGGCAAGCTCGCCCCTTCCTGTCTCAATCCGCTTGATTGGCTGATGCCAGACGATCCCGATGTTGCCGAAAACGCCATGTTGCTTGCCGATGCGTTCATCGAACACGACAACAAAGGCGATAGCTTCTGGGTGGAGGAAGCCAAGGCCTTGTTACAAGGCGTGATCCTCTATGTCGCGTCCGATCCTCGGGAAGCGGAGCACCGTCATCTGGGTCGTGTGCGCGAACTGATGCTGCTGGATGGTGACGGGATCGACATGCTGTTTCATTGCATGTTGGAGTCACCCCATCACGTGGTTGCATCCACAGGTGCGCGGTCCTTACAGAAGGACCCGAAGCTCCTCGCCAATGTTTTGGCAGCGGCACAAGCGCAGACCCACATCCTCGATAGCCCGCGTCTGCAAGAAACTCTCAGCCGATCAGATTTTGATTTTGCGGAGTTAAAGCGCAAGCCGATGACAATCTACCTGATCTTGCCTGCGGATCGGCTGCACACCTTCAATCGCTTCTTGAGACTCATGGTGCAGCAGGCTCTTGTCGTGAATGCCCGCTCCATTGATGTACAACCCCAAAAGCCGGTGTTGTTCCTTCTTGATGAGATGGCGGCTCTCGGCAAACTGCCCATGATCGAAGAGGCTTACGGCCTGATGGCCGGGTTCGGGATTCAGCTTTGGGGGATCGTGCAGGACCTCTCTCAACTGGAAAAGCTCTATGATAAAGGATGGCAGAGCTTCATCGCCAATAGCGGTGCGATTGGCTACTTTGGCTCACGCGACAAGAAGACGGCGGAGTATTTCTCAAGCCTATGTGGTGTCACCACCGTCTGGTCTATCGCGACGGCCCTAGGCCGCGCATTTAGCGTCACATCTTCCCAGCAAGGCGGCTCGACCACCAATAACTCGTCCTCAACATCTACGTTCACTCCGGCACAGCGCAATCTGGCCTATCCCGATGAGCTTATGCGGTTGTCGCCAGAGAAACAGCTCCTGTTCATCGAAGACATGAACCCGATCCAAGCCCACAAACGGCCTTGGTTTGAAGATGATGACCTTAAATCGCGAGGTGTCGATCTTCATGCACCCGAGGCGGACAAACCCTTTGAGTGACGAATCAAACACACCTTTCCCATCCCGATAACGGGGTGGATTTTTCCTTGTTCTCATGCAGACGCACCCACCATGGAAGATATCCACAAGAAAGGCGACCGCGCCACAAACGCATTCCGGTATGCGTCCAAGGGGTTAGAACGCCCTCAGTTCAAACCGCCACAACCAAAGCTTCGCGACAAAGACAACGCTCAACCCCGCATCCAACCGCCTCGGTTCGTAACTACGCCAGCTCCGAACCTTGCTCCACCGGGAATGTCGGGTATCAAGACAAACAAGCGGTTGTACGGGCAAGAGAGAACAGTGCGGGGCAGCGCGCCCAAACCACCGCAATACAAGCCCGGTGAACGCGGCACGGTCGCCAAGACGTTCAAATCCATCGCCGGGAAAGATCATGACAGAGGGATCGAGAGGTAGGGTGTTGAACGGAATCACAATTTGGATGCGTCGTCGATAAGGCCATCGTACGGCGGTACATATGCAAGTTTTTTTGAAGTTTTCTGCTTTTATGTGCATAAGCTGGTTGGAAGACCTTACTACCGATAGGAACTCTGACGTAAGCTTCTCATGATTAAGTAAGAGTGTGAGGCGCATGGAAATTCTCAAACTAGACGACGCCGAGAAAGTCGCAAGGCTTTTGGAGCGCTACATTCAGTCCGCTCACCTAAATTTTCTATTCGGCTCTGGTGCTTCGATGCCGGCTATCCAGCTTGCTGGAAACGTTGAGCAAGAAGTCGATCAACACTTAGTGGCATCAGAATATGAAGAAGCAAATAAGAAAGCCCTCACTTTCATTGAAGAATTGGAGTATCAGCATGGCTTTCTTCCAGCAGGTTATACAGAGGGCGACGACACCGATATAACCCTGAAAAACTACCTCCATTTCTTGAGCTCCATCGATCGCATTCTCTTTGAGCGTAAAAATATACTTCTGCCTCGCCAAGCCAATGTGTTCACGACGAACTATGATGAGTTTTTTGAAGTTGCAGCATCGCTTCTTCCTTCACTAGTTCTAAATGATGGCTTCAATCGACGCATTGGGAATTCAGGATTTGAATTTGCACCAGAACTGTTTTTCGACCGAGTATATAGATCGGGCACAGTGTATCAGCATCAATCTGAAATACCGGCGATAAACCTAATTAAAGTTCATGGATCGATCTCATGGAAGCGCCAAGCCAACGAAAAGATAACGCTTGGCGAGCCAGAAACAGATCAGCTCACGGTGGTCCAGAAAAACAACCCGAAGGACGTTAGTGATGCGCTTGCTAAAAGAGCCGTGATTTTACCAAATATGCGGAAATTCGAGTCCACACTATTAGATCGAGTATATTTTGACCTGTTACGTTTATACTCGAACGCAATGGAGATGGAGAACGCATTACTCTTTGTATTTGGTTTCTCGTTTGCTGATGAGCATATCTTGGACATCACTCGAAGAGCACTACGCAACCCTACCGCACAGGTCGTAGTATTTAGCTATAGTCAGAAAGGTGCTGTCGATCTCGAGGCAAAGTTTTCAGCCTATCGCAATGTAATAATTATTAAACCCACCGATTCTCAATATATTGATTTTCCGGTGCTGAACTCTTTGTTTGATAAGATCGGTGCTGTCCCCGAGGCGCTTCATGACTAGTGGGCGGCTTCAGCAGGAAGCTGTACTCAGGGTTGGCGAGGTGACCGAAGTCACAGGCCGCAAAATTTCAGTGACAGTGGATAAGGACAAGAACCTATCTGAACTGTTCTTTGACGGTGAGTTGATCAGGAACGTAGCAGTGGGTAGCTACATCGATATTCGAAAAGGCTTTGTGAGTCTAATAGGTAAGGTAGATGGTGAATACGCTCGTCCCGATTCGCCCTATCCTGTGGAAGCTACTAGGGTGCCAAATTCAAAGAGGTCGCTGTCAATAAGCCTTGTAGGCTATGTGGACCGCTCCGGAACGTTCTTTGGCGGGACCAAGGAGCTACCCTTGGTAGGTAACGAAGCCTACTTGCTGACCAGCGAGAAAGTTCATCAAATACACAACCTCGTTTCGGAAGACGCAATACCTTTGAATGTTGCGGTCTCGGATTATGAGGGATTTGAGATCAGCCTTCCAGTCGACGGGCTAATGAACAGTCACATCGCTATTTTCGGCAATACAGGCAGCGGAAAATCGAACACAGTTGCTTTGTTGTATCAGAGCTTCATCGAAGCTATGCGAAACAGAAATCAAGTATTGTTTGACCAAAGAGTGCGAATTCTGTTCTTCGACTTCAACGGCGAGTATTCCCGAGAGAACTGCTTAACCACAGATAAGATAGTTTACAATCTGTCCACCAGACATGACCGGGGTGATAAGGTTCCGCTATCTGAGGCTGGGTTTCTTGATTTTGAAACTTTGGCCATACTTTCAGATGCGACTGAGAAGACTCAACGCCCTTTCATACGACGAGCCCTAGGTTTAGCTAATCGGGTTGGACAGGGTGAGGAAGGGAGGAACCATCTGCGAAATATGTTGCGCATGCAGATTACGCAGATCTTGCAAATGGCGGACAAGGAGCGCGCCTTTCTCCTTATTGACTACATGCGTCAAATCCTACCTGAGCGCGAGGAAGACGGCGTCGATGTACCTCTTGAACGCGACCTGGAATGGCACAACACGACGGCCCAGTTTATTGGCGCTGGCGATTATCTAACCAGTAATCCAAATGCAATACCAAATACAGAAATCTATCAACGTGTTGAAGTCTACGAATTTTCCAATGATATTATTGCCGACTTTATATCAACTTGTTACGTTCAGCTGATTTGGGATGTCCTCAACAATCGCGCTCAAAACGATCATATTGCTCCAGCAATAAACAAGCTCAAGAGTAAGCAGGCGGACATAAGGAAAGTCTTTGATCCTGAGAACACTGGCGACGTCTTCGGTAGAAATGTGGTCGTCATAAACCTGCACGACGTCAATATTGAAATGAAAAAAGCGCTTCCTCTTTTGATTTCTAAGCGTATTTATCAAGAGCAAAAGGACCGTGCCGATATGGATACTGCGTTGAGCATCGTCATTGATGAAGCCCATAACATCCTATCTTACGAGTCGTCTCGAGAAGCGGAAAGCTGGAAAGATTATAGATTGGAAACATTTGAAGAAATCATCAAAGAAGGTAGAAAGTTTGGGGTCTTTATAACCGTATCTAGTCAACGCCCGAGCGACATATCCCAAACGATCACTTCACAAGCCCATAATTATTTTATTCATCGGCTGATTAACAACCGTGATCTGCAGTCTATTGCTACCGCAGTCTCTTACATTGACAAAATCACGGAAGACTCGATCCCCACGCTGCCGACTGGAACTTGCATCTTCAGTGGGATGGCGGGCCAGATGCCCATGAAACTAGCGATGAGACCTCTGCCCAATATGCAGCAGCCCAAGAGCACAACACGGAAGTTGTCTGATATCGTTCCCTCGGCACAAGCTGATATCATTGATCAGAGTATTTAGGCTTTTGCTTACCTGAGCAACTTAATTTGGTATCACTTGACCATTTATCGCTGTGGGAACTGAGACAACCATTTCTCTCCACCCTCCAAGGATCGCCACAGATCATAAGCCTGCACTGCATGAGCCTTCGCCTCTTCAATCGATCCAGCCGCTACCCATTGCTCGTTAGTTCTCTTGGGATGACGCTTGAGAAGTAGTTGCCCGACCATGTAAGGGTTTGCCTTTCTGGCTGAGGCCACCAGCTCAGCCGCTTTGTCAAGATTGCCGTCTTTGAAAGCATATAGCGCAGCCCACATACTCATTTCGGTGCGGACGTTATCCCCGCAGTCTGCCAGCACTTCTTGACCGATCGACCATCTGCCTTGTCTGGCCAACCACTCAGGCAAAAGAAACCTCATACCGATATTGTCGTTTGGGCAGATACGAAGCATGTGAAGTGCGATTTCAATGGCCTCTTCTTTCGCGCCCTTTCTACTATCTTCCCAAAGTGACAGGGCTAGAGTATGCAGGCCCCGCATGTATGGTCGAGTCCTTGTAATGCCCCAAAACGGAAATTCATCCGAAGGCGCAGCAGCTATTTCTTGTTCGAACTCGACTTCACCTAGGCGCACTGCTTCCCTTGCATAGGCCTGTTTTTGGCCTACTACATGGGCTAGCTGGGCAAGGATGACATAGCAATCAATCGCGTCCGGCTCCAATGCGATGGCTTTTAGTGCCGCATGGCGAGCGCCAGTATGGTCGCCAACTTCCAGCTTGCCCCACGCCAAGTCTTCAAATTCTTGCCATTTTGAAGGCTGCCAATCTGAATGCACTAAAGTCTCCTATTCTTTTGCTCAAAGCCTTACACTGCACGATAAATCAGGCTCTCACTGGCAACATATGTCTCTGTGTAGTCAAAGGCCAGATCACGCGCGATAGCGTCTAGATCGATGTAGTTGGCAAGGTGTTCGGGGATGTCACCGAACAAGCCTTCATCAACAAACTGCTCGGCAAGCTCGCGCATGCTCTCGACATAGTGTATGTCTACATCAAAATCATCTGGTGCAACGGTCTCGGGATCGAATGTGTACCCGGCCTCTCCAACAGCGATGATGAACACACGCTTGTCGTGATCGTCCCACGCATCCACGGCATCGAAAAACGCACCTAGACTAGCTTGGTTAACTTCCCATGCCTTTGCGAGCGCACAGTCAATTGCTTCACCGTCGATGAACTGAATTTCATACCCTTCGACAGGGTCATCACCATACGCGTTTCGGTTCTGGGCGACCTTTTCGGTGTATTCCTCAGCTGAACCAAAGAAGAACCCGTTTGCGGTGATGTCATAGGGTTGTGCGAATAGCTGTGTCATCTGTCTTCTCCTCTTTGAACTGACGTGTTGCGCATGCAACCGTCTGGCCTCCGCCGAGGAGTGGGGGTGCAAGGATCAAAGACAGGCGAATGCCTGGGACCGGAGCCACGCGCAGCTGCACATCAGGAAGCGAGCATGGTGAGGACCCACTCTTTGATCTGCGCGGGGGCGGCAGCCCTAGTTCTTTTTGATCGTGGTCCAGCGGACGAACCCGCTGCGCCATAGGGGTTTTGGGGGAGCATGGAAGCTCCCCCCGAATGGCGATTAAACGGCCAATCGTTTATGCATGGTTCGGTGCAGGTGGAGAGGCATATCTCCAAGCCCTGCGAGTGTTTGACCGGCGATACGGTCTCTCGGTTGGGGTTAGGGTCAATCCCGATCTCAGCCGACAAGCCGGGGGGATGCAACGGGGGCGCGCAGCGGGTCCCCTTGCCAAGAAAGCGTGGTACTACCACGCACATCTTGCGATCATCACAAAGACACCTCCTACGCCAAAACTCTGTAAGTCTGCTTCACCCATGACCCAATCCACCGCGTCACTTCTTGGTAATGCTCTGGGGCAATGAGCTCATTTTCTATAACCGACTAATATTACAACTCTCGTAGTTTCATCGGTTGTAACAATACCGCTACCATCAAGGAACTTATACCTTTTATTTTCCCTCCAATATTTTTTGACACCACTACAAATACAATTCTCTAAACATCTTGGAGGTACGCTTGACCCATTTCCTTGCAAGGTGCGTGCAGGTGATGACTATGCTAAGAATTCGCAGTTGACTCTGGGACCAATTCGAGTTGAAGACGCTCATATACTTTATCGATTATCCGCTCGACTAAGTACATATTAGGAGCAGGATTGATAGGATAAAAATCACCATCTCCCACTAATCTAATTATTTTCTGGCCTTTGTCAGCTAAAAATTCTCGGAAATCCTTTTCTCCAACGCACAAAATATCTTCCGCAGTTAGTTTAATATTTATAGCCAAGCGAAGGGATAGCTTGCCGTCAAGAGGTCCTTTTTTTCGCACCTCTTCAATAGCCTCTATAATTTCTTTTACATCATCAATGTACGCGCTCATTTCCCATAGCCAACTGAAATAACAAATTTTTTACTGAAATCTGTTATAACTCTAACATTTCCATCTTTGAATTTGTATCTATTATTTGGCTGCAATTCTGACGATCCATTTCGGATACAATTTTCAACAAAACGAGGCGATATACTATGGCCAGTCTCGATGTTCTTTTTTACACCCACATAGTTCTCATTGGCTACCGCTGGATCACCCGCATAAAAGCCAAAGGCTGGCAGGTTCATGCCTTGCACAGCATGGTGAGTGTAGTACCGACCGGCAAGCTTAGCGTAGACCTTGCCATCGACAGTCTCTTGCGGATAGTGAGCCCACGTCGTCCATTCGGGTCTTATGGACTCCCAGTTGAAGTCTTTTTTGACTGACGGCGCACCCTTTTCGTCGTCAAAGATTGTTCTAGTACTTTCTCCTCCAGATCCTCCAACGCCTTTTGTGAACAGTGTTTTCTGTGTCGATTTCACCTTAGCGGTAGCTTGTATCTCCACCCCTCCCGTGCAGAAGCATCCACCTTCATGAAAGGGTCTTGACACTAACTCCTCTTGCGCAACAGTCCGCTTCAACGGTCCTATAGTTCTTTTCAGGCGTGCTTGCTCAGAAGCGCTGAGTTTTACCCCTGCATGATGGGCATAATTTACTGCCGCCATCAGGCCAGCAAGCAACCTCACCCGCTCAAACACAGGATACATTCTTGAAACTTCGTAGTAATTCTGATGAAAGGTCTGAGCCTGCATTCCTGCCAGCGTCTCGGGATCATTGCGCCTAAAATGTTCACGAGTTCCATCGGCAAGATCACGATACATGCTGCTATCAATCCAGACAGACGGATGTGGGCGCAACTGTATAACATCACCATTTTGCGCAACATCCAGAGGCGTTTCCATTGCTACAATGGCACCGCGATTTTGAAGACCGGCCTGTTGAACACCCACCTTTCTTGCAAGCTCATCAAACAATGGTGGCTGCTGCCAACTGTTGTCCATGGCACTACTTTTATGAGGTTCTAAAACGGACGGAACACTGCCCATTGTTAGCCCCTTCATTAGCCAATCCGCAAAGAACATGCTTTGCCCAAAATTGGTTGCTGCCAACCATGGCGGATCAAATACTTTTAGATTGAGATGAACTACATCGGCTCCCGTTCCCTCAAGAGAAAAGGTCGGGGCAATGGGCGAAGAGTGAGCAAGATATGTCAGATACAGAGCAACATCTAAATCTTCTGCGATCAGCAACGGAGGGACATGTTCTGCTGTCTCTCCAACGACAAAGAATGCTCCATCCTTCACTTCAACGAAGTCCAGACCGTGCCATCCACTAGGTAGCGGAGCAGTGTTTTGAACATATCGCTGTGGTAGTGGGACACCGTTTTCGTTCAAATTGTTGTGCAATATGCCCACTCTAGAGATTGAGCGCTCTAAGCGGCTTGCCGTATATCCCAGAACTTCTGCATCGGCATAGGTTCTAATCTCATGCCATAATTTCTGCGGGGCGCTGTCAGCGTTCTGTTTCTTTGCCTGTGCCGCATATTCAGAGGCGATGACTATGGTTCTGTAGGCTGCTTCTGAGAGTGTTCCATCATCATCACGCCAACTATCAGAGAGCTGGATTTGATCTTCTGGTCCGTTGGCCTGATTGATATCCATTTGAAAGAAGCTCTTACCTTCCTCTATCCATCTCGAGAAAAACCTGGCGTTGGGGTGACTACCTCTAAGGGAGCGCCGATAGTATTTTTGCGCTGATTTGAGGTGTTTAGGTCCTGTGAGATTGCAGGCCAAGCCATATTTGTAGCTTAAACAACAATCTATGAGAAAGCGGCTTGGTAGGTCTTCTGGGTTGAAGTTTTCGTCCTTGTAATATGATATCCAAAACGCAAAGGACCCAAAAATCATTAATGCTGTAACAACAAATCCAAAAAATCCAGCTAGATAAAAGAGGAGCGGAAAATTTGAAAGAAGACGCATGATTGCAGCTGAAGCGGCGACAGCTATGGTAGCGAGGAGTATGCAGAGTAGTGAGTGGGTCAGATAAGCTTTCTTTTCTTCAGTCCAAACCTGATTGGTCATATTTCCTCCAGAATAGAAGAGGTATTTTCTAGTGACGAAAGTGAAGAGGTCACTGGCTTCTTGCCCCCTGACGAATGTAATACCGGCACATTCTGTCTCTGTTCTACGCTCAAGCTGACCGGGTTAGTTATAACTGTTCCATGATTCAATCCACAGCGTCACTTCTTGGCAACGCTCTCGCGCACTATGAGTTTGTCATGGAAGAGCCGTTTGGTATTGCTGTTGACGCGACTGACGTTGACGATGCGACCTTTTGGGCAACAGCAAGTATCAAGGGCAACGTTCTGCACATCGATGCCAGCACCGCCGTCGCAGAACAGATCACAGAGCTTTGGGAACGACTTGACGGTTTCGAAGGTATCGACGCCGACGTGATGGTTCGTAACTCTCTGGTCTGGCTCCTTCTCCACGAAACACAGCACGCCGAACTGGGCCACTTCACCCTCATGGGGACCGCTCGAATTTCCGAGGGACATCCTCCGTCCTTTGGGTTGGTTAGCCGTCCACAGATGCCACAAGCCTTCGGTGACCTTCCGGCTGCTACCTTGGCCGCTCTGCCGTTTTGTCTAGAGATGCAGGCTGACCACAACGCCATTGCGTTGATGGTTGAGCAATACAGCACTGGCGAATGGGGTATTCTGAGGAAACGCGTTGCGGCGATGGTCGCGATGACTGTTCTCATCGAGCGTGCTGATCTGGACCGCAAAGGTAATCCTCGAAGCCATCCACAAGCCGCAACGCGCCTGTTCCAGCTTTTGGGATATGTCCATCAGTTGCCTCTAACCCCGGCCATGATGGAAGCTCGGGAACATGGGCGCGGATCGCTCAACCCAGCCGATATCCCGGATCAAAGCGAGCTAAATGCGTATTTTGAGCAAGTTACTAAACCGTGTTTGGAAACCGCTCGCCACATCATCGCACAAAGCGAAGTGTCATCGCTTGATGACCTTGGCAACGATGAAGCGTTCTTTCATGATCTGGATATCATCGCCAACAACCAGACGGCGCGGTTCTCTCGGTTGCAAACACCCGGCGCACAGGAACTCGTTCGCCTCATTGATCACAACAACCTGATCATGGCTGCGCTCAACCAACCGATCCCATGGGCACCTACGCCACAAACCTGACCGCCACGCGGAACAGCGCGAAGCGTTCTAAAGAACGGGACTTAATCTCGCTTGCAAGGCTGTTCAGCAATGCGGGAGCGATAGGCCCACCTAGCTGGGGAACTGCTTTCTCAATCGTTTTAAGGGAAGCAAGCTTGATCTCCTCATCAATCACCAAGCAAACAAACTGATGACGCCCGGTGTCATCGTTCTCCGTTAGAGAGATTGGCTTGCTATCCCCTGAGTGCGGCACAACATTGATGCCTGCACCAACCATGCAGCGTAATCCTGTACCATCTTTCGATAGCGGCAAAGGATACCAATAGCCTTTGTGCTCTTGGAACATGATTGCCGATCCAGACCTTGGCGCGTCAATCTCAAAACAAAACGGTGTGCCGAGTTGTAGGCTGGTTATCTCCTCCGCGCTGTCACGAACGCGTTGAACGATCCCGAACTGATCCAGACGTTGGATTTTAAGTCCTGTTGCCTGCGCCCGCTCTTCTATCAGACGCTTCCATGGGCCAGCTTCAGGGGCTGGAAACAGGTCTGGCACAACCTCATGCACATCTGCCCAGTGGTTCTGAGACAGCCATGAGTGGATTTTGCGGGCGCGTGCTTGTGCGATGTTGCCACGCCTGAAGTTGGAGATGTAGTCCGTCCCAAAAACGATGTCTTGACCAACCGCCCGAATGATCAACACCTCAATATGAATGTTGGATAAATCAGCCACAGCGCGCAAAGCGCGATAGAGCTGCTTGCGGTCTTCGATGCTCATATCATGCATGTGTATTCACCCGCCTTAACCGCCTCATTACCCCCAGCTTTCATGGCTGATCTGACATAGGTTTATCGCAAAACCACTGCCTATAGGCCTGAAAATTTTCTTGCCAATTCAGACCAATAATGGCAGTATGTTCCCTTTTTGTTCTCACGTGAGGGTGTGAGAGAAAAGGAGCTTAACACTAAAAATAATCGTTTGGCAGGCCAGACAGAAAGGACGCGATATGACCTCAGATTTCAACGACACAGCACACCACAAGGATCAGTCGAGACCACCCAGCCTGTCAATCGATTGGGATGCTTATCTTCCCTACCTTGAGGATGATGATATCTCTGATGCTGACAAGCGCGCGTTGATTGAAACGCTTTGGTCCATCGTGACGTTCTTTGTCGATCTGGGGTTTGAGGTTAGGTCTCCGTCCAAACCTTGTGGACAAGAGCAACCCAATATCCCGCAACGAGTCGCGGATATGGTAGGCTCTCACCATCACCAGAAAAACCAATAGCAAAGGAGGTCGTATGCAGGATCACTCACTCAGGATTCAAACCGCACAGCAAAGGGCCGTCATCTACGCGCGCGTGTCCTCCATCGCGCAAGAAACCGAAGGCCATGGTCTAAAGTCGCAAGAAACCCGATGTCGGGAATATGCCCTATCCAAAGGGTATGACGTCGCCGCAGTATTCCCTGACACGATCTCGGGTGGTGGGGACTTCATGAAGCGCCCCGGCATGGTCGCGCTATTGTCCTTCTTGGATGCGCAGCCAGATACGAGCTTTGTTGTCATCTTTGATGATCTCAAACGCTTTGCGCGCGATACGAGGTTCCACCTCGACCTACGTGAAGCGTTTCGCACGCGCGGTGCGACCATCGAATGTTTGAACTTCAAGTTTGAAGACACGCCTGAGGGTGAGTTCATCGAAACCATCATGGCTGCGCAAGGCGCGCTTGAGCGCAAGCAGAATGGTCGTCAAGTTGCCCAGAAAATGAAAGCCCGGATGCAGAACGGGTATTGGATTCACAACCCACCTGTCGGCTACCGCTATCAGACTGTCAGAGGGCATGGGAAACTTCTCATTCCGAACCCGCCACTCGATGAAATCATCATGGAAGCGTTTGAGGGATTTGCCTGTGGGCGATTTCATTCTCAGGCGGATGTCGCCCGTTTCCTACAAAGCCATCCTGAATTTCCCCGGAACAAACACGGCGTGGTTACGCAGAAGCGCGCCGTCGATGTCCTAACGCAGCCCATTTACACAGGGCATATTTGTAGTGAGCGATATGGCTTGCACTGGCTCAAAGGTCATCACCAACCTCTGATCTCTGTCGATACGTTTGAGAAGGTCCAGCAAAGGCGTGCAGAAGCGACCTATGCGCCAAAGCGCAAGAACATCGGGGAAGACTTCGCCTTACGTGGATTCGTTTGCTGCGATGGGTGCGGAGCGCCGCTCAGGTCGTCTTGGCCCAAAGGAAAGTACAAGCGATACGCATACTACCTGTGCCAAACAAAGGGCTGCGATAGCTACGGCAAGTCCATCCCTCGCGACAAGTTGGAAGGCGAAGTTGGAGACCTGATCAAGACCTTGGAGCCAACCAAACCGCTCTTGGCGCTTGTTACCAAGATGTTCTCTGACGCGTGGGATGCGCGGATCGCGCAAGCACAAGACAAAATCAAGGCGGCCAAACGCCAGATCGCGGATGCTGACAAGCAGATCGAGTCTTTACTCGACCGGATCGTCGGCACAACCAACGCACGGGTCATCTCTGCCTACGAGAAAAAGATCAGCGAGCTTGAACGCGCCAAGGCTGGATTTGCCGAAATCGCCGCAAATCATCGTCCGAACCAAGGTAGGTTTGAGGAATTACTAGAACTCTCTCTTCGGTTCATATCAAGCCCTTGGAAACTCTGGGAAACAGGCGACATAAATCTACGCAGAACAGTGATAAAACTGACTTTTTCAGGCCGATTAAACTATTGCCGGATCAAAGGAACTAGAACACCAAATCTGTCTTTACCTTTCAAGGCTTTAGGGGTGTTTTCGGGGATCGAAATGAAAGATGGTGCTGCTGGAGAGAATTGAACTCTCGACCTCTCCCTTACCAAGGGAGTGCTCTACCTCTGAGCTACAGCAGCGCCGTGCGGGGCGATTACTGCCTCCTGCGGGCGGGTGCAACCCCTGTGATGTGACCTCCGGCATCTTTGCAATTGATCGGGCTTGTGGCGCATGATGTCGCCGCGACGCCATTGTTCTCGGAGGTCTTGTTTATGTCTTTTGCCTTTGATCCCTCCCGGTATGCACTGACGGGCTTTGTCGTGACATTCGATGGGGCGGGGCGGGTCGCGACATCGGCCGCTGCAAGTCTTCTGGTGCCGCGGACCCCTGATTTTGGGCTTTTGCGCTACGTGTTCGATACAGATCCGCTGGCCGAGCCCGGAACGGCAATCGTGACCAAGGGCGAGCAGGTTCTTGTGGACTTAGACGGCGACGGTGACGACCGGCTTCGCTTGTCGCTCAGCCCAGAAGAGCCTTCGACCACAGTGCGCGCCATGACTTACGAGGTTGATGGACGGGGCTATACCGTTCTTGAGGTGGACATTGCCGGAACAGACGAGCGGGTGTTGATCCCGATCTCACCCTTGCCCCTTGCACGCGCGCCGTCCGCGGACGTGCAGACCGTTCAACGGCTGCTGGACGCTGTTACAGATCGGCGGCCGGCGGATGCGGGCACTGGCTTTGGACCTGGCGAAGAGATTGATACGCTTGCGGCCCGTCGGTTCGGTGGCGAGTTTGATATGGGCGACGTCTTCCGTGCGTCCAGCGAAGGCCGAAGCACCGTCAAGGGAACCGAGGGCAACGACGTGCTTGTGGCCCGGGGGCCGCTCGACGTGCCAACACAACTGCAGGGCAACCGAGGGGACGATTGGCTCGACGGGTCGCTGGATGCCCGCGCCATCTTGGACGGAGGTTTCGGCAACGACACGATGATCGGTGGAGAGTTGGCGATCGTGCGTGACGCGGGTGACGTTGTCATCGGCACCCGGTCGGTGAAGTCCTTCGTGGACTATACCTTGGGGGAGGGCACCGAAGACGGGCAGCTTGTGGGCACGCGGGCGCGATCTCTCGTCGGAAATGACGAAGACAATCTGCTGATCGGGAATTCCGCTTGGAATGCGACCTTGAATGGCGGTCTGGGCGACGACACGATTGTTGTGGGCCGCGGGCGTGGGTCTCAGATCACCGGGGGGGAGGGACGCGATGTCTTCGTGTTTACCACCGCAGACTTCGCTCGCAGGATCACCGACTTCGAGACGGGCGTGGACAGAATCCTAATAGACGACGCAGCGCGCTTTGCGCCGGTGCTCGATTTCTATGATGCGGACGAAGGGACGTTCGTCCTAGACCCGATGTATACCGAGTTTTACCGTGAGGGCGAAAACGGCGCTCGCGTCAGGATCAGAGAATACTCTTCTGACGAAAACACCTCTTACATTTCTGTAATGACCCAGCATTACCACCGCGATGGGAGCCCGAACTTTGCGCGCTTACTAAGCCTGGTTGGCGTGACGGGTACCGTTTCTGCATCGGACATCTTCGTCGGGTCGCGCACAGCGGACCCCTCCACCTGGGTAAACCTCGCGGACTTTGTACCGCCGCCCGTCGTCCTGCCGCCGATACCGGACGGTCTTGGGCCGTTCGACGCGCAGGGAATATCGTCTGATGAGGAACCCATCGCACGTGGCACCAACGGAGATGACTACCTGACGTCACACGGCGATACCGCTGGGGTGCCGACGCAGTTGCGGGGCTGGCATGGCAACGACTACCTTGATGGCAGCCTCGATCCGCGCTCGATCCTTGATGGTGGGCGGGGCGCGGATACCATGGTCGGTGGTGATCTGGCCGTGGTGGATAGCCGTGACGACGTCGTGATAGATGTCCGCGCCGTCCGCACGGACATCTTTGATTACACGCTGCCGGATGGTGTCATAGAGGGACAGGTCGATGTGCACAGCGAGCGGGACAGCGGAGACCTGACAGGTAACGATGCCGACAACCTGTTGATCGACCTATCGGGGCGCGGCTTTAACGTCCTGCGTGGCGGCGAGGGCAACGACACCTTGATTGCGACCCTGGATGGCGCCGGTTTGCCAGGTGAGTTCCGCAAGATCGACGGTGGGCCTGGCGCCGATGTATTTGTATTTGCCAACCTGCCAGAGATGGTCGTTGGTGGCTTTGAACCTGGTGTGGATCGTATCTTGTTGGATGGAGAGACGACCTGGGCCCATGTACTCGAGAACTATGATGCCGAGGCTGGCGGCTTTACAGTCCCGCCTGTCATCATCGCCCCGCCTGACGAGGTGAGTGATGGCGGTGGAACGTATTTCTTTCCCGACGGCACCAGTCTCTGGATATCGCACAACCGCTCGAACTCAAGTCTGTGGCAGGTTAAGACGGATAGGCCGAACGACACCCCCTTAGGTTGGCTCTCGTTATCCGGCGAGGTCACACCGTCGGATATCTATATCGGCTCGATCGCCGCGGACGAATCCACCTGGATTAACCTCGGCGACGTGATCCTGTAGCGGACCGGCAGCGGCGTCAAAACGAACCCCGCTGGACCCGCCCGCGACGCTTCGCTATGCGTCGCGTCTATGGGCAAGAGCGATCATCCAAAGGGTGCGGCGGACCGTGATGCACGGTTAAAAGCCGCACTGAAAGCGAACATGGGCCGCCGCAAGGCGCAGGCCCGCGCGCGCAGGCAGGATGACACCCCAGACGCTGAGCAGGCCGAGCAGAAGGACGACGCACAAGATGGATAGCATTCTCGTCACCGGAGGCGGTCCCTTATCGGGCACAATCCCCATTGCGGGGGCTAAAAACGCCTGTCTCACACTCATGCCTGCCACGCTGTTGTCCGACGAGCCTTTGACGCTGACCAATGCGCCGCGCCTGTCCGATATCCGCACCATGAGCACCCTGTTGGAGTCGCTCGGGGCCGAGGTCAGCGCGCTGTCCGATGGTCTTGTTTTGGCGATGTCGTCCCATGCCTTGAACGGCAACCGGGCCGACTACGAGATCGTGCGGAAGATGCGCGCCTCGATCCTCGTCCTCGGACCGCTGCTGGCCCGTCTGGGGGAGGCCGTGGTGTCGTTGCCCGGCGGTTGCGCCATCGGGGCGCGGCCCGTGGATCTGCACCTCAAGGCGTTCGAAGCCATGGGCGCGACCCTTGAGCTGCGCGATGGCTATGTCCACGCCAAGGCGCCCGAGGGTGGGCTGCGTGGCGGCGAGGTCGAGTTTCCCTTTGTGTCCGTCGGTGCCACCGAAAACGCCCTTATGGCGGCCACACTGGCCCATGGGACGACGATCCTCCGCAATGCCGCGCAGGAGCCGGAGATTATCGACCTGGCTAAATGTTTGACGGCCATGGGGGCCAAGATCGAGGGCGCGGGGACGGATACGATCACGATCCATGGCGTGCCAAAGCTGCACGGTGCAACGCACCGGGTCGTCACCGACCGGATTGAGCTGGGCACCTATATGCTGGCGCCGCTCGTGGCCGGCGGTGAAGTCACCTGCCTTGGGGGTAGCCGCGACCTTCTTGAGGCCTTCTGTGCCAAGATCGAAGAGGCCGGGGCAGAGGTAACGGAAACGCCCGAGGGATTGACCGTCAAGCGCGCCAACGGCCCCATGAAGGCCGTCAATGTGGAAACGGAGCCGTTCCCCGGCTTTCCGACCGACCTTCAGGCGCAGATGATGGCTCTGCTGTGCACCGCCCAGGGCGAGAGCACGCTGGAAGAGACGATTTTTGAGAACCGGTTCATGCATGCCCCCGAACTGACCCGCATGGGTGCGCAAATCGACGTGCAAGGTGGGCAGGCCAAGGTGACGGGCGTTGCCCGGCTCAAGGGAGCACCTGTCATGGCGACGGATCTGCGGGCGTCGGTGTCCCTGATCCTGGCGGGCCTGGCGGCAGAGGGAACCACCCGGGTCAGCCGTGTTTACCACCTGGATCGTGGTTACGAACACGTGGTCACCAAGCTGCGCGGTGTTGGGGCTCAAATCGAACGGGTCCGCGAGGATGGCTGACGCCCGCTTCCGCGACGGTGATGATCGCCCCCTGCGGCTGTGGGCGACCGATGGCGAGGACTTGCAGGTCGTCTCGGCGCTTTGTCAGGATGCGGTCTTGCCCGCCTCAGAGATGCGGTGGCGCAAGCAAGCGCGCAGCCTGGATTTGCTCATAAATCGGTTTCGCTGGGAAAATGGCGCCCGCAGCGCGGAGCGGGTGCAATGCCTTCTGACCATCGGCGATGTCACCGCCGTGCGCGGGCAAGGTGTCGTCCCGGGCGATGCCGACACGGTTCTGTCGCTGTTGTCGCTGACGTGGGTGCCGGCGGAGGGGGACGGGGCGACGGACGGCCTGTTGGAATTGACTTTCGCGGGCGATGGCGCGGTGCAGGCGCGCTGCGACTGCCTTGACGTGACCCTGCGCGATGTCACGCGGCCCTACGGCGCCGTCTCAGGCAAGGTCCCGGATCACCCCGAATGATGGTGCGTCGCCTGAACGCGGGCGATGCCGCCGCGTGGCACGGGTTGATGACCGAGGCCACGCGCAGCCACCCGGCGGCCTTTCTCTTGTCGCCAGATGAACTCGCCGCCATGACGCCGGAACAGATTCAGGCAAACATGGACCAAGGGCGCTTGCGGGGCCTGTTCCATGGCGACCGTCTTCTAGGGTTTGCCGGCTTGCACCTTTGGCAAATGGACCGCTTGCGGCACCGTGCGGATATCGGGCCGTTCTATATCACGCCTGACGTGCGTGGCGCGGGTGCGGCAGATCGCTTGATGGATGCGCTGGCGGATGTGGCGCGGGCAAACGCCGTGACCTGGCTCGATCTTTGGGTCGCGGCGTCCAACGGGCGGGCGCGGGCCTTTTACAGGCGCCATGGATTCAAAGAGATCGCGACGCGCGAAGATGCGGTGCGCATGGGCGATGTCTCCGAGGACGACGTTCTGATGACCCGCCGACTTGGCCGTTGAGCGTCGCACAATCGCGCCGCGACCGGGCGACACCTTGAGGCTGCGGGGCAGGGGGGCTAGGTCCGCGATGACCTAAGTTTCGAGAGCCCAATGCCGCAGTTCCTGTCCACCACCGATGCCGATTTCGAGACCCGTTTTGAGGCGCTGCTCCATATGAAGCGCGAAGACGCGCCCGATGTGGACGCGGTGGTGGCTGAGATCATCGCCGATGTGCGGGCCAGGGGCGATGACGCCGTGATCGACCTCACGGCCAAATTCGACCGGTTGACCCTCACGCCGGAGGCCCTGCGGATCTCAGATGCGGAGATCGCCCAGGCCGCCGCGCAGGTCTCGCCTGAAGACCGCGCCGCGCTGGAATTGGCGGCGGAGCGGATCCGTGCCTACCATGCCCGCCAGATGCCCGAGGATGCGCGTTGGACCGACGCGTCGGGGGCAACGCTTGGGTGGCGCTGGGGCCCAGTGGACGCGGCGGGCCTCTATGTGCCGGGGGGGCTCGCGTCCTACCCATCGAGCGTTTTGATGAACGCCATTCCCGCGCGCGTGGCGGGCGTGTCGCGCCTTGTCATGTGTGTGCCCAGTCCCGATGGCGTCTTGAATCCGCTGGTTCTGTTGGCGGCGCAAATCGCGGGCGTTACCGAAATCTATCGCATTGGCGGGGCCCAGGCCGTCGCGGCCATGGCCTATGGCACGCAGACGATCGCGCCGGTCGATAAGATCACGGGGCCGGGCAACGCCTTCGTGGCGGCTGCCAAGCGCCGTGTCTTTGGCAAGGTCGGGATCGACATGATTGCAGGCCCGTCCGAGATCCTGGTCATTGCCGACCGCGACAATGATCCAGACTGGATCGCGGTCGATTTGCTGTCCCAGGCCGAGCACGACGAAAGCGCGCAGTCCATCCTGTTGACCGATGACGCGGCCTTTGGGCGGGCCGTGGCCGAGGCCGTTGAGGCGCGCCTGGAAACCCTGGAACGCCGGGCGATTGCTGGCCCGTCCTGGCGGGATTTCGGGGCGGTCGTCACCACGCGGGACCTGGACGAAGCCGCCACACTGTCGGACCGCTTGGCGCCGGAGCATTTGGAACTGGCGGTCGCGGACCCTGATGCCTTGGCCGATAAGATTACCCATGCGGGAGCGATCTTCCTCGGCCAATGGACGCCCGAAGCCATCGGGGACTACATCGGTGGGCCAAACCATGTCCTGCCCACGGCGCGCTCAGCACGGTTCTCCTCCGGGTTGTCTGTCATGGACTTTCTGAAGCGCACGACACTTGCGCGCATGACGCCTGAGTCCTTGCGCGCCATTGGCCCTGCGGCTGTGCGCCTTGCGACCTCCGAAAGCTTGGAGGCCCACGGCCTGTCCGTTCAGGCGCGCCTTGGCCGCCTCAACTCCGACGAGACGGCCTGAGCCATGCCTGCCGTTCGGGCATGGCGTTGTTGCTGATTGGCCCGTTTCCGGACTGATGCCTTGGCCCGTGCGGCCAACCCTTCAAAGGTGCCTTGCGGTCCGGGCGCTGTCACGCAATGGTCACGCAAGATTCTGTCGTCGCCAAAGGATATCGCCGGCCCATGACTGCCGACCGCCTGATTCACATCGAAATCGACGACCGCGGCTTGCCCACACCAACGCCGGAGATCGAGCAGGAACGGGCCGTGGCGATCTTTGACCTGCTCGAAGAAAATGCCTTTTCGTTGGAGGCGGATGGCGCGCCCGAGGGGCCGTACCGCCTTCACCTGGCGATCCGGGACCGCAGGTTGGTGTTCGATATCTCCACCGAGGCGGCCAAAGCGGGCGAGTTCCACCTGTCCCTCGGCCCATTTCGGCAGGTGGTCAAAGACTACTGGCAGATTTGCGAGTCGTATTTTGACGCTGTCAAAAAGCTGCCGCCCAGCCAGATCGAGGCCATCGATATGGCCCGGCGCGGGATCCACAACGAGGGCGCGCGCATTCTGCAGGAGCGCCTCGAAGGGAAGGCCCTGATCGACAAGGATACCTCTCGCCGCTTGTTCACCCTTATCTGTGTTTTGCATTTCGGGGCTTGAGCAATGGGCGACAAGCCGCAATCGGTGCTTTTCTGCTGTGATCACAATGCGGTCCGCTCCCCCATGGCAGAGGGTCTGATGAAAAAGCTCTGCGGCATGGACATCTACGTTCAATCCGCCGGGGTCAGAAACGATCTGGAAATCGACGGCTTTGCCATCGCGGTCTGTGAGGAACTTGGTGTGGAACTGGCCCGCCACCGCGCGCGGTCCTTTGATGAGATGCAGGAATGGGGCGACGATTTGGAAGGCTTCGACCTGATTGTCGCGCTGTCGCCCGCGTCCCAGCGCCGCGCGCTGGAGTTGGCGCGCCACGCCCATATCGACGTGGAGTACTGGCCGATTATGGATCCCACAGGGCTGGGCGAGGGGCGGGAGGCCAAGCTGGCCAGCTACCGTCAAACGCGCGATCAGATCATGTCGAAACTGACCGCGCGGTTCGCCTGAACCCTTTGTAGGAGGTGAGCGATGTCCAGCGACCTCATCGTCCGATACTACGGGGCCTTTAATGCTGGCGACCTCGACGGGATGGCGGCCTGCGTGTCCGAAGATCTGGCCCACCATGTCAACGAAGGTCAGGTTCGCAGGGGGCGGGCGGCCTTCGTGGCGTTCAATGCCCACATGGCGCGCTGCTATCGTGAAGAGCTGCGGGACCTCGCCGTACTGTCTGGACCTCCGGGGCGCTTTGCGGCGGAGTTCACGGTGCATGGAACATACCTGCGCACGGATGACGGGCTGCCCGAAGCAAGGGGGCAAAGCTACGTCCTGCCTGCGGGCGCGTTCCTTACCGTTGCCGAAGGCGAAATCACCCGCATTGTCACCTATTACAATCTCGCCGATTGGCTGCGTCAGGTGGCATGACTGTGCGCCTGGAGGTTTTGCGCGGTGACGCCATCGCGCCCCACCTGACGGCTTTGGCAAACCTCCGGATCGCCGTGTTCCGCGACTGGCCATATTTGTATGATGGCGACCCAGGGTATGAGCGCGACTACCTCTCCGCCTATCAGTCACCAGGTGCGGTGGTGGTCGGGGCATTCGACGGGGGTCAAATGGTCGGTGCGGCGACGGCCGCCCGCATGGAGGACCACGCGCAGGATTTCGCGGCCGCCTTCGAGGGGGAGCGCTTGGACGAGATCTACTACCTTGCCGAGTCGGTTTTGTTGCCCGGCTACCGGGGCAGGGGGCTTGGCCATCGCTTCTATGACTTACGAGAAGAGGCCGCGCGGTCCGAAGGGCGGTCGCGCGTGGTCTTTTGTTCCGTCCTGCGGCCTGACGACCATCCCGCTCGCCCACGGGAGGCAAGGACCCATGATCTCTTTTGGCGGGGGCGTGGCTATGCGCCGCTACCCGGAGTGACGGCCACGTTTGCGTGGAAGGACATTGGGCAGACGGCACAATCCCCAAAGGTTCTTCAATTCTGGGGGCGTCGCCTGTGAGGATCGCTGCCGCCGCATACCCAATGGATCCGGTGGTAAGTTGGGACGCTTGGCGGGCGAAAACCGCGCGCTGGGTGACCGAGGCCGACGCGGATCTGCTTGTTTTTCCGGAATACGGTGCGATGGAATTGGCGTGCCTGGACGGTTTGGACGCCGCAGCGGATCTGGAGCGGTCCTTGCACGCAGTCGCCCGTCACGGACCCCAAGCGCAGGCCCATTGGGCGGCGCTCGCGAAGGACCATGCCTGCGCGATCCTGACGCCGTCCGGTCCGTGGGACGCGGGTCAAGCGCGGCCCGTCAATCGGGCCTGGTTCCATGGTGCTGATGGGACGCTGGGATATCAGGACAAACAGATCATGACCCGTTTCGAGCGGGAGGTTTGGGATGTGCAAGCGGGCGATCCGCTTCGCGTGTTTGAGGTTGGGGATGTTCGGATAGGGGTTTTGATCTGCTACGATGCGGAGTTCCCGGTTCTGGCCGAAAGCCTGTTTCGCCAAGGTGTTGATCTTCTCTTGGTCCCGTCCTGCACGGATGGTCTGGCGGGATACAACCGGGTGCGCATCGGCGCCATGTCCCGCGCCCTCGAAGGGCAGTGTGTTGTCGTCCAGGCCCCGACCGTTGGCGCCTGCGATTGGTCCCCAGCGGTGGACGAAAACCGGGGCGCCGCCGCGATCTATGGGCCGCCGGATCTCGGCTTTCCGGACGATGGGATCTTGGCCGTTGGTCCGCTGGACGTCCCCGGCTGGGTACGGGCAGAGATTGATCCTGTGGCCATCGCCCGGGTGCGCGCCGACGGCCAAGTCCTGAACCACGCGCATCGGTCCGAGGCGGCCCGGCGCGCGGCACGCCTGATTAGCCCTTGAACATTTGCCGTTTTGCGCCCATCTACCCGCATCCGCCGCAGGTCCTCTGCGGAGCAACATTAGGAGAGATCATGGCCAAGGAAGAACTTCTCGAATTCCCCGGCGTCGTGAAGGAACTCCTGCCGAACGCGACATTCCGGGTCGAACTCGAGAACGGCCATGAGATCATCGCGCATACGGCGGGCAAGATGCGGAAGAACCGCATTCGCGTTCTGGCAGGCGATAAGGTGCAGGTGGAAATGACGCCCTATGACCTGACCAAGGGCCGCATCAACTATCGCTTCAAGTAAGTCGGGTCCCGCCCATATGGCGCGCCTGATCCTCGGCTCCGGCTCGCCGCGCCGTCTCGAATTGCTGGCTCAGATTGGTATCACGCCTGACGACGTGCGCCCACCGGACGTGGACGAGACCCCTTTGTCCGGTGAACTGCCGCGTGTCTATTGTGAGCGGGTGACCGCGGCCAAGCTGGACGCGGTTGAGGCGTCCGATACTGATATCGTCCTCTGCGCCGATACAACTGTCGCCGTCGGACGTCGCATCCTTGGCAAGCCGGAGGGTGCCGACGAGGCCGCCGAGTTTTTGCGTCTTTTGTCAGGCCGTCGCCACCGCGTGATCACTTCGATTGCGGTTCGCTTGGGGGACAGCCGATGGCACCGGACCGTTGTCTCAACGGTTCGCCTCAAGCGCCTGACCGAAGCGGAGATCACCGGCTATCTGCGCACAGGCGATTGGCAGGGAAAGGCGGGCGCTTACGCGGTCCAAGGACCCGCCGCGGCATTTGTCGCCTGGATGGAGGGCAGCCATTCCGCCATCGTCGGCTTGCCGCTCCATGAAACTGCCAGTTTGTTGCAAGCGGCTGGATGGAAGGTTTGGACATGAAGGGCGATCAGATTGTCCTAGGCAGTCACAAAGGGCGCTCCGCCGCCGCCTGGTTTCGGGACGGGCGCCTGCATGACCTTTGCATTGATCCCCCCGAGGGGCGGCCAAGCCTCGGCGCGGTCTACCGCGCGGTGTGCGACCGCCCGATCAAGGGGCAGGGCGGGATGTTCCTGAAGCTGCCCGGCGGGGCCACCGCATGGCATCGCAACGCCAAGGGCCTCGTTCCAGGACAAGTCCTGCTGGTGCAGGTGTCCGGTCACGCCGAGCCGGGCAAGGCCATTCCCGTCACAGACCGGGTGCTGTTCAAGTCGCGATATTGCATCGTGACGCCCAATGCGCCGGGCCTCAACGTGGCGCGGTCTATCACCGATGATGCGGAGCGGGATCGCTTGCTTGAAATCGCCCATGATGTCTTGCCAGATGATCGCGGCACAAGTGGTGTGATCCTGCGCAGTCAATCGGCGGAAGCGGATGAAGAGGCGTTGGAGGCAGACCTCGCCCAAACCTGGGAGCTGGCCGAAGCGGTATTGTCTGACGCTGGGTCTGAACCCGAGCATCTGCTGGACGGACCAGATGCCCATACCCTCGCCTGGCGCGACTGGCCGGAGGCACCGACGTCAGAGGCCTGGGATGACGTCCTGGATGACCTTGATCGTCTCACGTCGCCTGAGGTCAGGGTGGGGCCTGTCACGCTTTTCATCGAGCCTACGCGGGCCCTGGTGGCCGTTGACGTCAATACCGGGGAAAGCGGCGCGGCAGGTGGGCTCAAGGCCAATCTTGCCGCCGTGCGAGAACTGCCCCGACAGCTTCGCCTTCGTGGCCTCGGAGGCCAGATTGTGATCGACATGGCTCCCATGGCCAAGAAAGACCGTCGCACGGTGGAACAGGCCCTGCGCTCAGCGCTGCGCGACGACACAGTCGAGACATCACTGATCGGTTGGACACCTTTGGGCCATCTCGAGCTGACCCGGCGCAGGGAGCGTTTGCCTTTGGGAGATCTGCTGTGAGTTGCCCGATCTGCGACAAAGAAAGCGATGCGAAGTACCGCCCGTTTTGTTCGCGACGCTGCGCCGATGTGGATCTTGGGCGGTGGCTGAACGGTAGCTACGCGGTTCCCTCTAGCGATCCCGATGACGCCGACGCACTGGCCGATGCCGCGCGCGACGGTTTGGGGCAACAGAAGCGTCCACATTGATCATTTTGATCTAGACACCGGAATCGCGCTGACTTAGACGAGGCGCACCTCAGCAAAGGCAGCGCCTTTGCACCTCCCGTGCCCGGGTAGCTCAGGGGTAGAGCAGTGGATTGAAAATCCTCGTGTCGGTGGTTCGATTCCGCCCCCGGGCACCACAATATCTACCGTAAGGCTTTGATATGGTTGGACACTGCCCCTGAGGTTTGGCTATGTGTGTTCACACCCGTGTTCACAAACGGGAATAGCCATGCCGATGATCGCCGTGAAGTACGCCAAGACCGACCCCAGAAATGGAAACCTCAATTACCGCCGCCGCGTCCCCAACGCGCTGAAACCTTACTTCCCCGGGAAGACGATGCTGGTGAAGGCGCTGGGCAAAGGCGGTGCGGCCATGATTGCTTACGGCAGGTATCACGACCAAATCGAACACCTTCTAGCCTTAGCGAAGAACGGTGTGACAGGTCTTTCACAGACCGAGCAACAGACACGCCTCAAGGCGATGCTCAAAAAATGGGAGGCTGACCCCCATTCGCCGGGGCTGGATGACAATGAACGGACATGGCGGAGTGAGGCGGCTGACCAGATGCTCGCGCCCTATCAGGACCCCGATACTGGTGTGTGGTCTGAAGTCCCCGCTGAGGTGGAGGCGCAGGCGACCGCCCTCCTAACTGGTATCCCTAAAACGAACCCAGAACCGACCATAACTGATGCCTTCAAGTTCTATCTTGTAGAGAAGGCCATGACGATCCCGGAGAAGCGCAAGAAACAGCAGCAACGTTTCAGGCGGGCCGAACAGAACCTGATCGCCGCAGTGGCGTCAGATAAGCTGGTGTCACAGATCACCCGCGAAGATGCTCGAAACTGGCGAGATATGCGACTTGCGACGAAGGTATCGCCAGACACAGTGAGGCGTGAGAAGAACGACATTCATGCGGTGATTGCCTTGGCCCAGAGTGAGCTAGACGCCAGCGGGAAAAACCAATTCACCAAGCTCACCCTGCCCAAACCGCCGGTCAGCCGTCAGCAACAACGCGAACCCCTCCCCCCAGAGGTGATTGCAGGCGTTTATGAGAGACTGGAGGCCAAGCGACCGGACCTCCTGCCGATCTGGACCCTTCTTGACTTTACCGGGGCGCGGCCAAGTGAGATCAGTCAGTTACTTGTCGGGGAAATTGCGCTGAACCACCCTGTCCCCCATATCATCATTCACGAGCGCGACGACCGGACGCTTAAGACTTCATGGTCTATTCGACAGGTGCCTCTTGTCGGTGCCGCATTGGAAGCCGCCAAAAAGGTGGTCAGAGGCGTCAATAATGCAGACACCCCGGCTTTTCCCCGCTACTTTGGGGAAGGTGGAATGGATAACCTTTCACAGGCCTTGAGAAGCCGTGTCAGGGCGTTGACGAAGAACCCCAAGCATGTTCCCTACAGCCTGCGCCACAACATGAAAGACCGGCTGATCGCAGCAGAAGTCTTCCACAACACACAGACGGCCATTCAGGGCCACGCCTCAGGTTCGGGCGAGGAAGCGTCTTACGGAAGCGCCGTCTCTTTAGAGCAAAAGCGGGATGCACTGCTGAAGGCACTAGATGGCTACCGGTCAAAATCGGTTGAATAATCGACGGGAGCAAGGCACTTTCTCTTATGAGGCTGGCCCAGCTGAAAGCAAAGGGCAGCGGGCAACGTCGGGCGAAAAATTGATCGTTGCCGCAAACCAGATGAGCTTTCCGAATTTGCTTCGGAGGCCGCAAGATATGGTACGAGATGACACTTGATATTCGCGGCAGCCTAAAAAACACCAAGCCCAGCCGGAATAGATATGTCGTTTTTGAGGAATTGCTTTCTAACGCGCTTGATTCCTACTTGGTCCGAAAGACCGCGAGCGGCAATATTGAGCCATTTGAAGCCAAATTTGAGATAGCTCTACAAAGCCTAAACTTGTTCGGAGATGATTTTTCTGCCTGTATCAGGTGCTCGGATAACGGTGCCGGGATGGGAAAAGAACAGATGGCCGCGTTCGTTACGAAGGACACATCGTATAAGGACGACTTGGCAGTTCCTGGCATAGGTAAATGCAAGGGAACGGGCCGAATTCAGTTCTTTTTGCACTACGAACAGGTTTCGATTGAAAGCGTATTCGAGGAGGAAGGCAGGCAATACAAAGTCACGGCTGAATACAACGCACCAAGAAAACTCTTTAGCCTTGAAGACTTCGACGTGGCCGCGACAGAAGGGCAATCCATAGGTACGACCATCACGCTTGATCGTCTCAGACCCGAAATCAAAGAGCCCGTCTATGATACCTCAGACATTTCCCAGTTCTTTTCGGCCGATATTCTAAGGAGCCACCTTTTTGGTGCGTTCGTTCACCGGTTGGTCGGACTTTCTGAAACTCTTGGAGAATTCAAGATCGCGATCCGGAGCGACATTGCTGGCGCTACCGAGGAACGAGCAATAATACAGTCTGATCTCCCAAACCCTGACAATATCTACCCGCTAAAGGTCTTTGTAAAAGACCCAGACACGGGTGAGGACACAGAGGATTTTCGGGACATTTCTGTCGCCCATTACACTTTGCCGGTCACTGAGTTTGATCTCAAAAAGAATATGATTGCGCTTTGTGCAAAACAGACACCAGTACTAGAAGTAACAGGGAAGTTTCTACGAACTCGTGCCATTGAGAGTGCGCCTGTAAACGGAAACTACCATATTTTGTTAATTGAAGGCGCTGTATTTGACGATAATGTGAATGAGAACCGCGATGGTTTTCTTGGTATTCCTGAAACGCCAGACTCAAGCGGCTTTCTCGACACGGAGAAGGTATCTTTCGACGACGTTTACAAGACCATTGAGCCATTGGTTGTCCGCCTTCTCTCGCCACCGACGTGGACCCGCGAGCAAGTCGTCGAGGAAATGGCCAGCGACTTTGGGCTATCTGAAGAGATGATTACAGATACGGTGACAAGAATTCAATTTGGCGAGACCGCCAAGGATGTTGCCGTGAGGGTCTTGGAGAAACACCAAAAGAAAGTAATTGATACGACTGAAGAAATTTTGACGATGAAGTCGGAAATTCTTCATCTGGACCCAGCAACGCCCGAGTTTAGAGATCGTGTGAATGATCTTGCTTGGAAGGTCACATCCGCCATCGACGAAATAGACAAAACCAACCTTTCTCAACTTGTTGTTCGCAGGTCCGCCATCATTGACATCTTGGCCCATGCAAAGGACCTAGAGCTTACGGCACAGGCTAGCGAAAGCGGCGCTCGAAGAAGAGATGAGAGCATCCTGCACAATATTTTCTTTCCACGCTTTACAGATAGCACTGAGACGAAAGATCACGACGTCTGGCTATTGAGCGAGGAGTATCAGTACTTTGACTACATCACGTCCGACAAGCAGCTTTCTAGTATGAGGCTTGAAGGACAAGTCCCGCTGTTTGATGCGGATGTGGATGAGGTCCTGGAGGCCGCATTCGAAAGTACAAATTCGCAGTTTGGCGGCAAGCGCCCTGACATTGCACTTTTCACCAAGGAAGGTGCGGCAGTAATCGTCGAATTCAAGGCCCCCGGCGTTGGCATGCAGGAACATCAAAACGACCTTGTGGAGTATGCGAACATACTATGCGCGAAGTCTAATGGGCAGATTAACCGTTTTTACGGCTATCTCGTCGGGAATACTATTGAGCCGATGCGGGTGTTTGGATGGGAGCGCTTCGCCAAGGGTGGAGGCTACTTTAGAACGGCGGACCTTAAGGAACCGAACACAGGCCACACAATCGGTCAGCTCTATTCGGAGATGCTGAAGTACGACGATATTGTGGATAGGGCTAGGACCCGCATTAGGGCTTACCGCGAGCGCCTAGGCCTCAGGTCAGCTTAGCTACCCAATAAGGGCTTTCCCAGAGTTTTTGGGGTCAGATTTTCGAGAGGCCATATCGCTATCTCGCTGTACGCGCTTCCCCCCCTATGCCCCCCAACGCGACCCCAGAAGCACAGCTGGGGCAATCTCCCGGAAGGGGGTGGGGTCTTTCGTGCGATAGCGACCGACAGGTGGGGGCCGTTGCGCTGGGTAGGGGATGGGGTGTCATCAAATAGGATGTTACATGCACAACCTACTTTGACATTTGCAACGGCAAGGCGTAGAGCGTCGATCCGGGGCGAGAGGAGACCACAGACCATGCGCCAGTTCGTGACATACAAGCGGGTCAGCACCGCAGAGCAAGGCCGCTCAGGGCTGGGGCTGGAAGCCCAGACACGAGACATAGGGATATTCCTTGAGACCTATGCGGAAGAACCCTTTGAGGTGCTTGCAGAGTTTACAGAGGTGCAGAGCGGAGGGGCGGACGATAGACCCGAGCTGGCAGAGGCCCTTGAGCTGGTGCGCAAGGCCGGGGCTGAGCTGCTGGTGGCGAAGCTGGACCGCCTGAGCCGGAAGGTTTCCTTCATAGCGACCCTGATGGATGACAAGCGGGTGAAGCTCAGGGTCGCGGCCATGCCCAGCGCCGACAAGTTCCAGCTCCATATCTATGCCGCACTGGCAGAACAGGAGCGCGAGTTCATATCCCTCAGAACCAAGGCTGCACTGGCAGAGGCAAAGGCCAAGGGAACCAAGCTGGGGGGCCTTAGGGATAAGACAGGCAAGCGCAACAAGGCTGTGCAGGCACAGGCCCTCAGAGGGGCAGAGCGTGTCGCGGGAATTGTCGTGCCGCTGCGCAGTCAGGGTGCCACCCTCAGAGAGATCGCCACCACCTTGAACAGCTCAGGCGTTCCTACGGCACGGGGCGGGCAATGGCAGGCATCACAGGTGCAGCGGGTGTTGCAGCGCCTAGAGGCCGCAGAGACGCCACAGGAGGGCCGCTAGATGTCCCTGGCCGCTTGTCCTCTATCTGTTTTGTCTGGCGCTGAGAGGTCCGCACATAGCTTCATTAGAGCTGGTTTTGATGGTTGCCCTATAAGGAACCGACAAACACCATTCACGACCCACAGACACCCCTCAGCAAGCCCTGTTATAGGCGACCACCCGTCCGCCGTTTCCCCCAAACGGACCCCGTGGAGGGCCGCAGAATGACCAGCCCCAGGACATTTTCCCTTGAGAAGCTCAGAGCCGAACACGCCAGCGGTACCACGGCCCCAAAAAAGAACCCCACTAAGTTGCCGCTAGACGAGCTGACAACGGAAGCGGGGGCCTTCCAGATGCGAGAGGACGAATTGGTGGAGAGTTGGGCGCATGACCTGCACCAGCAGATCAAGCAGGGTGATGGGAAGCTAGACCCGATATTGGTCTGGTGGACCGGGGCGCGTTGGGTGGTGATGGACGGCCACCACAGGTTAGAGGCGTATCGCCGTGACCGGGGGCGGAGCGCCAAGTATCGCCGGATACCCGTGACGGCTTCCCAAGCCCCTGACGTTGAGGCCGCAATCCTTGAGGCCAACCGTGAGAACGCGAAAGACAAGCTCAACACCACCCCAGAGGACAAGCACAGACAGGCATGGTTTCTGACGGTGGAGGGTATCGGGGGAAGCGTCCGTGACGTGCAGGAGGCCACCGGCACTAGCAAAAGCACGGTGGACAGGATGCGACAAGTGCTTAAAGCACTGCGCGGTAAGGGCTGGATCAACGAATACCTCCTGAGCCTAACGTGGCAGGAGGCGCGGGAGGCCGCGAAGGACAATGGCGAGCGGGTGATGCTCAACCTCAGCGAAGATGAAGAGCTTGAGAGGGAGGCAAAGCGATGGGCCGAAAGGCTGGGCCGGGAGTTCGGTAGCAAGCTCAGCGATGCGCCTGACATAGCTGCACTGATGCTCTTGAGCTACGGACGGGAGACAACCAAGCGCATCCTTCAAAGCCGCTTCCTGTATGAGCTGAGGGAGGAGCTCGAGGAGGAGGAAAGCCTAGAGGCGGAGGAGGACGGATGGATAGAAGAACCCGCCGACCGCCGTATCCCCCTCAAGGACACCTCAGACGTTCCCTTCTAGCACCCAACGCCGATCAAGGCTGGGGTCTACCCCTTCCTACCTGCGCTTCGCAGGAAGCCGTAAGCGGGCCTTTCAGGTACATTCCGGGCGGTGTGGAGGAGATACCCCCTCAGAACGCCGGAGGGGCCTGTGGGGCAGCCTTAGAGGGGCCTTGAGGGGAGAAGGCAAGGAGAGGACCACAGAGCGACCGTGACCCCTAAGGAGACCCGGAAGGAAACGTGAGAAGTGTCCCTTACATGTTATGTCCCAATGGGACAGAACGAAGACCCCTTGATAGCGCCCAAAATCCGTGTTTTATCGTTTAAGGAGAGGATGTTACGCACAAGTGGAATGTTCCCACTCCTGCAATGAAACTTGAAAAGCACAGGGGGGAATGAACCGTGCGGTTTTACCCATTCTATCATGGACGGATCACAGGCGAGCGGTGGGCTTGGATCGAATACCGACCCCGCAGCATTTGGGTTGTCCTGAACGGATACGCCTTGGCGGTATGCTGGGGGCCAGTCCAGAGGCAAGAGCCGTGGTGTCCTTCTGGGGATACGCCAAGCGCGACCCCAGCGGAGACCTAACCCCAATAGCTCAGACGGTTTGTGTTCACATTTGACTTCACATCCCGCCAAATGAGCTGCATTATCCCTTTGAAATCAATAGGGTGTGAATGCGCAAGAAGCCGCCCCCGGGCACCATTTTTACAAATGAAAACAATATCTTGATTGCATTGTCAGTGTGCCCAGCGATTGCACAATCTGACTTGGGTGTCTTTTGGGTGCCAGCTGCACATGGGAGGATGTCTAGGGGAGCATCGGCGTAGGCATAGATGTTCGCATCCGGAACAACGCTCTTATCTTGGAAGTTTGAGCTTTGGGTCGGACCAAATACAAGGACTAGGGCTTCGAGTGCCGCAGCCTAGGACCGAGAAGCACCCGTCTGGATTTTGAGAGTTCTATTCTCTTTGGTGTACTCAGGCCCAACGATATAGTCCTCGCGCTCTAGTTCAGGATTTAGCGTCGAGGTCGTCAAAATGATCTGATGCGGTTTGCTTTCGACATCCATGAGATCGGCAATGACCTTTTGGAAGTTCCTGACACGGTCACCGACCATACCTTTATCCTCCACGTTGTCGAGCAAGAGCATCCTTGGATATCTCATTTGCAAATTCTGTAGGGAGGACAGGAGCAAACCAATGAAAAGACTGTTCTTGACCACAACCATACCACTGGCACTTGTTGTGATGTTTGGATCACCGTTGATCGCAAACCAGTCGTCTTCAAAACTGAAGTCAAATTTCTCCAGCGCCTCAAAATCATTGTGTTCTTCCAGGTCCATTTCGAGCACACGTTTTGTTTGGTCAGAAATGCGGGTCTTCACTTGACGCCGGCGATTATCCCGAGCCAACTCCAATGCTTGAATTTCGTTCCTTAGCTTTTCGACAGCGCTAGAGGCGTTCTCTTTTGCTTCTTTGACCTCATTGATTTGTTGCCTGAGGTCCGACAACTTGCCCAGCTCGTCCAATCGGGAGTCTATCTTTCCGATCTCGCGACTTTTTTCTGATACCAGGGCGGTTCGGCCATCGACGCAAGCATTTCTGACTTCATCGAACTGCCTCATCTGGCGAGACATACTTGTCTTCAAGCGAGTAGCTTCTTTCTTAAGTGCACTTAGCTTGCCTTCACGCTTTTCTTGTAGCCGTAAGCTCTCAGAAATTTGCCCTTCTATGTCCAACCGGAGTTCAAAGAGCTTTGTATCTCTGTCCTCTTTTGGAAGCTCTTCCTTGCATAGATGACATTGGTGGTCAGACGCATCGGCCAGCGGCTGCAAGCAGGCCGGGCAAAGCTCAAAGGGAACTTCTCCAATCGCTAAATATGTTGCTGCTGTTCTGTCAAACTCTTTGAGAAGCTGCTCGAGGTGTCTGACGAACTGATCACTATCAGAGACCTCAAAATTGAGCGACACAATTTTACGCTCAATTCCCACCAGTATGTTGCGCTCTTTTGAAATTTTCTCGTAGAGCTTTCGACGCTCACTCTCAGCCGATTTTGCCATTTGAGAGCTGTCAATGTCTGCACCATGGAGATCTTCAATCTCCTTTTGAAGCGTCTCTCGTCGCCGTGATAAATTGGTATTCTCGGCTTCAAACGCTCCTTCGACGAAATTTTCGCCTAGAGTCGCAGTAGCCCTCAGCAGATTTGTGAGTTTCGTGCTAAGATCGCTCTCTATCTTCCGGCTCTCTCGCAAAGCAATGCGCTTCGAGTAAAGTTGGTTGTTGCCGATCCCACAGAGCAGTTCGGACACAGCTTCCCAAGTATCTCGGGGATCAAAGTCTTCGCTTCGGAAAATGCGTTGGAACGGTGTGGTTTGATCTACGTACATCAGTCTTAGGATTTGATGCATTGTGATGTTTGAACCCTCATCTCCCGGAATCGCCGGAAGGCCAAGCGCTCTAAACAGAATCTGACTGAAAGTTTTTGAGTGATCGTTCCGCGTATAGGGATATCTCTGCCAACCATCTGCCGCGGCTTCAAGGCCGTCTTGCAATTCTCCAAAATAGATGTGCATGGGCCGATTGCTGTCGGTTGATACGTCTCTTCGTAGGGAGAGTTTCGTTCCGTTGGCTGAAACTTCAGCAAACACAGTATCACATCTTTGGGCAACGGGCTTCCACTTGGTGAGGTTTCCCCCCAAGGCAAAGAAATGAAATCTAGTATTGAGGACTTTCCCGATCCATTGGACCCGTGAATGATGTTCAAGCCAGCGTGAAACTTCTGATCATAAGCTCTCTGAACACTCTTCATTACAATCAAGCGATTCAGTTTGAGAATTGACGACATTACCTAAATCGTCCTCCCAACTCCAAATTTGTGCGCCGGAGCAAACCACTTGGGCCATCCAAGGGTATATCACTTAGTCCTTCAGTGATAAAGGTGAGCTGGCGCGAGTTTTCAGTTACAAACGCGTGCAACACCTGGTTCAACTCGGCTGGAATACCTCTTGGCGACAGCGTGAGGTTCCCCTCCTTGAACGCGTCCGCTGATAGTATGTTCTTTGCCACCAACTGGCGAAGCGCTGCTTTTTGGAAGACCTGTAACTCGCGAAACGCTGTCCGAATATCTGGAAGGCTGACAAAACTGTCGCTCGGCTTGGGTATGTTAAGGTCCCTCAGCGATGACCGAAGTGAGCCAAATCCTTGGTATTGAATTTCATACAAATACTCAGGGAAAAGCAAAAAGGTATCAAGAAGGGATGCTCTAGGAATAGACAGTTGCCTATTTGTCGCTAAGCGCTATGCCAATATCCTGAAGCTGCAATGATGGGGGTCTCTCATCGGGTGCCAAATCCTAATCATTTGGCTTCGTCCAGTTTATATGACAGTTTCCTGTTAAATAGTAGATCGCGCTGTGAATATCAGCGATATTGAACAGGTCATTCGACGCTTGCTTTTCACTCAGCGGTGATAGTAGTTTGGAGTGTATAGCCGTATTCACAACTACGTCGTCTGCCCCTGCTCGAATTAGAGGCGCAATGTGAATGCGGAAAAGCGTGAGAACTTCACTCAGAAACTGACGATACTTTTGGCGAGCGCTTCCAGATATGGCATTTCGCCTCACCATTTTATGGATTCGTTCCTTCTCAGCCTCGGCGTCGTCAGTTTCTTGATCGCATTTACCTCCTTTTGCGAGCTTTTCTGCCAGCGAAAGTCGGTCGCCCTTCACGGTGCTTATGTAGTATTCAAGGTCATCGACAGAGACCCGGTCATCAACGTCAAGCCCTTCCGAAGCAAATAGCTCTTCCAGAAAATTCTGCACGCACGAGTAGCCGAGTTCATCTTTGTGGCCAAATTTACAAATTTCGCGATGGTTCGCGTCAATTGGGATGGGGTCACAGTCTGGGACGCCGGGGTTGGCCGAGCCTGCATCAACGACCATAGCGCCGTTCGTATTCATCGTTTCATAGAATGCGCAGGATCGCACTCCTGCTTCTGGAGCTTTATTTTTGTACTACGTGTTCAAGTCAACGAGCAAAGCACCGGCTTTCTCAAGTTCCTTCGTCTGTTTCGACGCAACACCAGGAATTAATGATAGGATGGATGCCAAGGGTGACCCGGAGTGTGGGCTAGCAAAGAATACTACCCCCTTGCAGTTTCCGAAGATGGCTTTCTTTGGGAGCGTCGTCGAGCTTTCGCAGGCGCGAAGCATAGCTTTTGTGATCACACCACCAAGGCTATGACAAACAAAAACCAGTGGCCTTCTGCCAATCTTTTTTGCGCGCAAAAGCTCGGACATGCTCGCCGCGACTGTAAGCAGAGAAAGATCGGGGCCGCTCAGAAGAGCGCTATACTTTGATGTTGGGTAGTCCAACCCCCAAATCGAAACGCCCGGAAAAGCCTCCGACAACCAAACCGGCCATACATCGCCAGAACTACCGGATGGGTTTTGCCAGCAGCTTTCAAAGGCATCGCCCAAACCATGGATAAATACGATGTCAACGGCGGGCAGGCCGTTCGGAGGAGTATAAATTTCATTTAGTTGAAAATCAGACAAGAAGTACCTGCGCAGGCTGATCCTTTTGGGTTCAACAATGCGCAAATACTACATGTAGTGCAAGGCGGCAGTCACTTCATCGAACTGATAGCTTTGCGCGCCTCTTTCTCGGCCACTGAGCCTTTCACCCACTGCCACTGTGTGCGCGGTTTACGAGCTTTCGCCAGTTCAGGGTTCGCCTTGGCATCGCTGACGGCAGCGCGCAGGCGTTCACGGGCTTCGCGTGGGTCAATCTTCAGTTCTTCGCAAAGTGCTTTCAGTGTGACGATATCGGCTATGTCGATCTCCTATGTTGCTGATGCAGATCGATAAGACGCGCGCCCTGCGCATGTCAGGGACAATGACCTGCTCCCCTTAGAGTCCGCGCTTATAGGTTAGCGCTGTTCAGGGTTTGGT
>NZ_BPFH01000008.1 GCF_019655435.1 Jannaschia pagri | reverse complement strand
CAATAACGTCCGACCCTCCGACAAGCCAAAACGCTCAACTCCATTCACCGTAAGCTTAAGCTCCGACATCTCTGCCAACTCCTCCCTGTTCGTTGACAGCAGACAAGCACAGGGACCTGGACCTGAGAACTACTCCTTTGGTCGCGGGTCCGACGCACGGTTGCAGCAATAGGCAGGATGCAGGGTCAACGACGACGTTCGCGGGGCTGGGGCCGGGTCGGAATCTCCTTGAGCAACCCCCCAACGCCCATGCCCGCGATATCCGCGTCCGTGACCGGCACGCCGCAGATCACCCGCTCCAGCACCCAATCCGCGCCGTTCAACGCAGGAGATCGCGCACAGCCCGGCAAGCCGACCACACAGGCATCGGAAAGATCGCCCAGAAACAACAGATTGCCCGGATCCACAGGCATTCCAAAGCGCGTCAGGCGCCCGCCAGCCTCTGTCAGAGCGGCGGGCCCCACATCGAGCGGGTCCGACGTCGCCGACGCGGTCAGTATCAGCCGCAGCGGGGCCTGGGCGCGGGCAAGGGCCTGGGACAGAGCTTCGGTCCGGTGCGGGACTTCCTGCACCGTGCAGGCCACGCCAAAACGCTGAAGCCGGGCGATTATCGCCTCGGCCCCCGTGGGCGCGCCGTCTAGGGTGGTCACGATCAAATCGGCCTGGGAGACTGTCGGCGCCGCCCTGGCCAAGGCGCCGGTCGCAGCCTCGCAGGCGCGGGCCAACGCGGTCTCTGGCACGGCATAGGAAATGATCTTGATCGTCGCGGCCATGGTGCCCGGTTCCATGCGCTGCCATTCCGGCAGGGTGGCCACGGTGATCATGGGGTCGACAGCGTTCACGGCTGCGATGGCATCAGGATCCACGCGCAACACCCCTGGGCCAGTCGCATGGAGGTTTGCGCGGCCCGTGAAGGCTTCTCGCACCTCTAGCCCTTGGCCGCAGAGCGCCTGGGCCAGGCGGGCGGCGGCGGCATTCTCTGGCACATCCCCAGGCTGCAATTGGGCGACGGTGATCCGGTCGACACCGGCAGCGGCCAGATGCTCCAGGTCTTGGGCACTCAGAACTGCGCCTTTGCGCAGACGACCACCCGGGATCACCACCGAATGGGCGAGGATCGCCCCCTCAGCGGCGGCCAGGGGCACCTCTCCGAAGCGCAAGGCGCCTACCCCTGCCGCAGCGCGGCGGTCATGGCCGCAAGGATCGCCACGGCGATTTCGCCCGGCGTCTTTGATCCGATGTCGAGACCGATTGGCGCGTCGATCCGCGCGATCTCAGCTTCCGTCAGCCTGGCCGCCTGCAGACGCGCGACGCGCTTGGCATGCGTCCGCGTGGAGCCGAGCGCGCCGACGTAAAACGCAGGCGACCGCAGTGCCTCGATCAGGGCCGGATCATCCAGCTTGGGATCATGGGTCAGGAGAACCACCGCCGTTCGGGCATCGGGGGCAAAGGCTGACATCGCTTCGTCAGGCCAATCATGGACCAGTGGCGTGTCCGGAAAGCGCGCGGGCGCGGCAAAGGCCTCGCGCGGGTCGATCACCGTGGGCGCATAGCCTGCTATGCGCGCCATGGGCACCAACGCCTGGGCGATGTGGACGCCGCCCACAACCGCCAGGCGCAAGGGCGGCGCATGCAGCGTCACGAAGGTCTCGCCGTCCTCATCCAAACCGCTGCGATCGGTCCGGAGCCGGTCCGCAACCGCCGCTTCGCCCCGCAAGGCCGTGGCGCCTGTGGTCAGGTTCACGGCCTGCCCCACCGGCTGCGACCGGGCGCGCCGTTCCACCAGATCGGCCAGCAAAGCCTCGGGCAAGGTCCCACCGACGGGCTCTAGTAAGATGCGGATGGTTCCACCGCAGGCTAAGCCGACGGCGAAGGCCTCATCGTCGCTGACGCCGTACTCCAGAATGCGGTGCTGTCCGTCGCCCCCGGCTGCGGGCATCGCGTCAAGGGCCTCGGCCACCACCGCGCCCTCGACGCAGCCACCGGAGACAGACCCAACCAGATCGGCATCCTGGGAAATCGCCAGTTGCGCGCCCAAGGGACGCGGCGCACTGCCCCAGGTCTGGATCACGGTCGCCAGGGCCGCGCCCTTGCCTTGCCGGTGCCACTCCAGCGCCGCGCGGGGCGCGTCGTCTAATGGGGTCATCGCGCGCCTCCCGTTCGCTCGCTGGTCCGCAGACGACAGGATGGACAAGCCCGCCCGCGGTCGCAAGGCTGATCGGCAGAGGGCCGACGCGACCTAGGTCGCAGGGCGCGGCAGGTGATTGTCCGCAGGCCGCCCGTCGCGCGTGGGACACTGGCCAGGAAACCCCATCATTCGGATGGTCCCGAGCCAGGATGCCCATGCTTCATGCCGTCAAGATTTCAGCGCGCACCCGTGTCAGAAAGCAATTGTTGCGTGCGGACCGCACATCGACGAAGGCGATATCCGGACGGGCCAAGCGATCTGCGATGGCATGGTCCAAGTCGCCGGATGCAACGATATCACCGGTGCCGTACCGGATCCGATGGTCGGAGGTATAGCCTTTGACCAGGTAGTCGGGTGACGTCCGCAGGATTGGCGGACGGCCTGGTCCCTCCCACGCTTTGCAAGCCTTCTGATGGAGGAAGATCGGCCCGAGTTCCGCGTAAGGTTGAAGCGCCGGAAAGGGCCGCGCGGCGAGGATCAGCATGCCCTCGCCCGCCTCGATGTTGCACAGGCAAGACCGACATGGCTTCCCTTACCCGTCGCTGATGGCACGTTCCGCAACTTGGCCATTGGCGTCCGGGCCGCCCGCCCGCATCTGGCGGACAAAGTCGGGGTCATAGGGGAGGAAGTGCATGGGATCGTCCTTCTTGCGGTGACCCCTTCACCGTGCCGAGGCGCCGAGCTTCCGCCGACCCGGAATCTGCGCTTTAGCCCCTCAACCGCGCTAAGGCGCCTGGGTCGTCTGGGCGGCTCAGCATGTCGGCCAGCCCCTCCAGCGAGGCAATGGAATGGCCTGGCCGGAGGCTGTCAACGTGTGGCAGCAACGCACGGATGCCCGCCGCCTTCGGCGCGAAGCCGTCCCACCGAAGCAACGGGTTGAGCCAGATCACCCGGCGCGCCGTCAGATGCAATCGCCGGGCCTCAAAGGCCAGTTGGTCCGCCTCGCCGCGATCCAACCCATCGGTCACCAGCAAAACGATGGCCCCCTGCCCCAAGACGCGCCGGGACCAGTCACGGTTGAACGCGTGGAGCGCTTCACCAATGCGGGTGCCCCCCTCCCAGTCCTGGGCCTCGGCCCCGGCGGCGGCGAGGGCGGCATCCACATCGCGGGTGCGCAAATGCCGCGTGATGTTCGTCAGCCGGGTCCCGAAGGTGAAGCCATGGACCTCGGCCCAGCCCTGCCCCTGGCGGTTGGAGACCGCGTGCAGAAAATGCAAAAGCGCGCGGCTGTAGGACGACATGGACCCCGAGATATCGCAGAGCGCCACCAGATTGGGCCAGCGCGTGCGCGGTGCGCTGTGGCGCAAGGTGGCCAAATCACCGCGCCGTAGGGCCGCCCGCAGGGTCGCGCGACGATCCACCTTGCCTTGGGTGGCAGGGCTCCGCCGACGACTGGGCAAGGGGGGCACCGGCAGCTGTAGGGTCGCCAGCATCTTCAGCGCCTCGGCCATTTCCGCGCCGGACATTTGTTCAAAATCCAGGGTCTTCAACCGCTCCTGCCCGGACGCCGTGGCCGAGGCGTCGATGTCCAGCTCTTGCCCGTCCTCTACGTCGGTCTCAGGCAGATCCAACTGATTGAGCAGGGCTTGGGCGGCGCGCTTTTCGGCGGGCTTGGCCGCGTGGTCATCTTGCACGCCCGACACCATGGGACTGAGCATGCCCATCATGTGCTCCAAATACCGGGGGTCGCGCCAATACAGACGGAAGAGCTGCGCGAACGTGGCCCGGTGTTCGGGCCGCTGCACGAAGACGGCCTCCAAGGTATGGAAGAAATCGTCTTTGTCGGTGAAACCCGCCGCCGTCACCGCGCGGATCGCGAGAATAAGGCGGTCGGGCCCTGCTGGCACACCGGCTCGACGCAGCGCAGCGGCGAAGTGGGCGATATTACCCGCCAGTTTGGGATCGTCGGGAAGGTCGAGGGAGGGCAGCTGCATGGGCCAAGGCTGGGGGGCTAGCCCCCCAGACCCCCCAGAGATATTTGAGCCGAGAAGAAAGAGATGCGCATCACGCCATTTCCGCCCGGACCTCATCGAGAATACGTTTCGCCTCGGCGCCTTCGACCTTTTGGATGTCGTCTTGGTATTTCAGCAGGGCGCCGAGCGTGTCGGAGATCACCTCGGGCGACAGGTCAATGATGTCGAGCGCCAGCAGGCATTTCGCCCAGTCGATGGTTTCCGCGACGCCCGGCTTTTTGAACAGATCCTCACCGCGCAGGGCTTGGACAAAGGCCACGACCTCAGCGCTGAGGGCTCGGGCCGCTTCGGGGGCGCGGGCCGAGAGGATCTCCATCTCACGGGCGTGGTCGGGGTAGTCGACCCAGTGATAGAGGCACCGGCGTTTCAGAGCGTCATGGACCTCGCGCGTGCGGTTGGAGGTCAGGATCACAATGGGCGGTGCCGGGGCCTTGACCGTGCCGGTTTCTGGAATGGTGACCTGGTAGTCCGACAGGGCTTCCAGCAGAAACGCTTCGAAGGGCGCGTCTGTCCGGTCGATTTCATCGATCAAGAGGACCGGGGGGCCCGCCGGGTCGGGGCGCATCGCCTCCAGCAGAGGGCGGGTGATGAGGAAGTCGTCGGAGAAGAGATCGGGCGGCTCGCCCCCAAGGGCCTCAGCCTTGCGGATGGCGATCATTTGGGCGGCAAAGTTCCATTCGTAGACCGCAGAGGCCGCATCGAGACCCTCATAACACTGCAACCGGATCAACCTGCGCCCCAAGGCCGCGGCGATGGCCTTGGCGATCTCGGTCTTGCCGGTCCCGGCCTCCCCCTCCAAAAACAGCGGCCGCTGCAGGGTCAGTGCGAGGAAGGCGACAGTGGCAAGCGCCCTGCCGCAGACGTAATTCTGATCGGCCAGCTGGGCCTGAAGGTCGTCGATAGAGGTCATGGCGCCATGGGGCATGGCCCACCGGGCGCCGTCAACCGCAGGACAGCCAGTCGCGTTGCCTAAGCCCGACTTAAGTCTTACCCCTGACGGATCACATGTGCCGGAGGACACGATGAAGGATATCGCCGCCACGGGTTTCGGCCCAGATCTTGCCGCCTTCGATTGGGCCGATCCCTTTCTGCTCGAAGACCAGCTTGGGGAAGACGAACGGCTTTTGCGGGACGGTGCGGCGGCCTTTGCGGGCGATGTCCTCGCGCCCCTCGTCCGCGACGCCTACGCCAACGAGACGGCCAACCCCGAGATCTTTGCCAAGATGGGCGCCGCCGGATTGCTGGGGATCACAATCCCGGAGGAATACGGCGGTCTGGGCGGCAGCTATGTCACCTATGGGTTGGTAGCGCGGGAGATTGAACGCATCGACAGCGGGTATCGGTCGATGATGTCGGTGCAATCCTCTTTGGTGATGTACCCCATCCATGCCTATGGATCAGACGCCCAGCGCCAGAAATACCTGCCGGGATTGGCGGCGGGCACGTTGATCGGCTGCTTCGGCTTGACCGAACCGGATGCCGGATCCGACCCAGCCGGTATGAAGACGCGCGCCGAGAAGACGACGAATGGTTATCGCCTGGTCGGATCGAAGATGTGGATCTCCAATGCGCCCTTCGCCGATGTCTTCGTCGTTTGGGCCAAGTCAGAGGCCCACGGCGGGAAGATCCGTGGGTTTATCCTGGAAAAAGGGATGGCGGGGCTGAGCGCGCCCAAGATCACCGGCAAGCAAAGTCTGCGCGCCTCGACTACTGGCGAGATTGTCATGGATGGGGTCGAGGTAAGCGAGGAGGCGCTGTTGCCCGGCGTGCAGGGCCTCAAGGGACCTTTCGGCTGTTTGAATCGGGCGCGTTACGGCATCGGTTGGGGCGTCATGGGCGCGGCCGAGGCCTGTTGGCACGCGGCGCGTCAGTATGGGATGGATCGCAAGCAATTCGGCAAACCACTGGCGCAGACGCAGTTGTTCCAGAAAAAGCTGGCCGACATGCAGACAGAGATTGCCCTAGGGTTGCAGGGCGTCTTGCGTGTCGGTCGTCTGATGGATCAGGGGCGCGCGGCGCCGGAAATGATCTCCATCCTGAAGCGCAACAATTGCGGCAAGGCTTTGGACATCGCGCGCCTGGCGCGGGATATGCACGGCGGGAACGGGATCTCGGAGGATTATGGCGTGATCCGTCACATGATGAACCTGGAGACGGTGAACACTTACGAGGGCACGCATGATGTCCATGCCCTGATCCTGGGGCGGGCGCAGACGGGGTTGCAGGCCTTCTTTTGAGGCGGGTGCGGGCCGCCTCAGGGGCGGCCCAAACGTTCTAGCCGGGCGTTGCGGCTGATCCGGCAAGGATACCGCCGTCAATCGTGAGTTCCGTCCCGGTCACGTAGGCCGCCTCGTCCGAGGCGAGCATGACGGCCAGGGCGGCCACTTCCTCCGGCTGACCAAACCGCTGCATTGGCGTATCCGCAACAAAGGCGGCTGCGCGTGCCTCCCGGTCTGGCCCATCGCCCAGCATCGGCTCCCACATAGGGGTCATGATGGCCGCCGGGTGGATGGAGTTGCAGCGGATGGCCAGGCCCTGCCCCGCACAATAGAGCGCGACAGTCTTGGTATGGTTGCGGATCGCCGCCTTCGATGCGGCATAGGCGGCGGCCATAGGGATCCCCACCATGCCGGAACGGGAGGAGATATTGATGATCGACCCCGCACCGGTCTCTCGCATGGCTCCAATGGCATAGCGACAGCCAAGGAAGGTCCCGTCGGAATTCGTGGCATGGACCGCGCGCCAATCGGCCAGCGTGGCGTGTTCCGGGTCATGGGCGGGGGGCGGCCCGTCCTCTCCCTCAAAGCCGGTGATGCCTGCGTTGTTCACGAGAATGTCGAGCCTGGGCACCGCCTCCGCGATGGCCTGCCAATCGGCCTCGCTGGAGACATCGAGATGCAGAAAGCGCGCAGCTATATCCTGGGCCGTCGCCCGGCCAGCTTCGTCGTCTTTGTCGGTCACGATGACTTGGGCGCCTTCGGCAACGAAGGCCTTGGCGATGGCAGCACCAATCCCGCGGGCCGCCCCTGTCACGAGGGCCGTCTTACCAGTCAATCTGGGCATGGAATGTCCTTTGGAGGTCTATGGATCACGTCGAGCGGCGCGCGGGCTGCGCGTGTCGCCTGCTAAAGCGTCGGAACCGGATTACCGGTGGCTCTGATCCATCTAAAATCTCTCCTCTGGTGTGCCGAACGTGCCTGTTCAACCGCTCGAAATCAAGGCGCGCAGACAAAAAGGGCCGCCCAATCCTGGACGGCCCTCGGTGTGAAACGTGTCGTCTGACCTTAGGCGTCGGCCTTCAGCGCCTCAATCGAAATGGTCACCTCCACCTCGTCGGAGACGAAGGGCGCGAAGTTGCCCGCATCAAAGTCCGACCGCAGGAGGGTCGTGGTCGCGTCAAAGCCAAGCCAGGGCTTGTTCTGCATCGGGTGGTCGGCGGCTTGGTTGAGTTTGGCGTCCAACACGATGGATTGGGTGACCCCACCCAGGGTCAGATCGCCCGTAATCAGCGCCGTATCTTCCCCCGTGACTTCTATCGCGGTGGAGGTGAAGCTCACCAACTGATTGGCGGCGGCGTCCAAGAAGTCAGGCGACTGGAAATGCGCGTCTCGCTGTTCCCAGCCCGTGAACATCATGCTCAGCGGCATCTCGACGGAGACGGACGAGTTTTCGGGCGCGTCGGCGTCGAAGTTAATCGTCCCCTCAAAGCCCGAGAACATGCCGTAGGTCGTTGAAAAGCCCAAGTGATCATAGCTGAAGATGATTTGGCTGTGGCTGGCGTCGAGGACATAGGCCTCGGCATCGGCCAAGACGGGTGTGGCCAGCGTGAGCGCGGCGAAGGCAGCGGCAGCAGTGCGGATCATGGGAAACTCCTGTTGGGTGTGATCGGCGGCTCTTACATCCAAAGATATGAGGCGACGGCTCGCAAAGACAAAGCGTCGCAGGCACACAGACCCCGTGCGCCTGCGCACCAGGGCATCACGTTCCCGTGGGGTGCCCAGGCGATTTGCACAACACCCGGCCCCCTGGCTGGCGCAAGGTCCGTCTCGCCGGGATCAGTCGATTAGAAAATCACAAAATCATCCGCTGCCAAGGCCGTATCAGGGGTGATACGCAGCAACTCGATCCGGCTTGCGTCCTGCCCCGCCTCCAGCGGGCGATTGATGGCAAGACTGCCCGTCGCGGCGTCGTACTCCATGACGCCGGACGACAGGGCAGTCTGCACCATAGCTTCGGTAACGGACCTGGGATCAAAACTCTCGTCGGCAACCCGTGCTAAAGCTGTCCCGATAAACAGGCGATCATCCAAAGCGATCACGTCGCCAGTTCCAAAATCTTCGATGGTCGCGCCCTGCTCCGCCCTGTGGGACCCTAAGAACGCGAAGACGTCCGCGCCGTCCCCGCCGATCAGGACATCGCCCCCGTCATTGCCGCCGATCAACGTGTCGTTCCCTGCGTCGCCGCGCAGGGTGTCGGCCCCCTGCCCCCCGTTCAAAAAGTCATTCCCATCATCGCCAGATAGTTCGTCGCGACCGGACCGACCGAAAAAGCGATCGTCGGCGGTGCCGCCCTGCTCACCGAAGATGCGATCATCGCCCCGGCCCGCGATAACGGTGTCCTGGCCCCCGCCCGAAACATAAAAAAGATCCGCATCGCTGTCGGGGCTGAGCACGAACCGGTCAGCATCCTCCCCGGCGAAGACGGCAAACTCTTCCTCTGTGCGGCGCGGCAAGCGGATCTCCACATCCATCGGACCGAAGAACGGCCCTGTGAACGCATAGCTGCTGCCCCCAGACACCAGCGTTTCTGTGACCCGCAGACGCCCACCGTCGCCGCCAGACACCTGGGCACCAAGGGGCCCGTAGTTGTTCACAAACTCTGACCGCACGATTGTGACATCCGCGCTTAGAAACCGAATGCCGCCGCCGTCGTTGCCCTGGTTCTCGACAAAGCTGCTATCGGACAGTCTGACAACCGACCTCGGACTTGCGAACAGACCACCGCCGCCGGGCGTGAACCCAAACGCCGTCGTCTCGTTGTCGAAAACGCGGGACCCGGTCATGGTGAGGCGCGCAGTCTCTTCCACGAAGAGACCGCCACCGAAGAACGTCGCCGCATTGTCGAATACGTGCACGTTCGTCAGCGTCAGATCCGCCCCCTCGCGCACAAGAATGCCGCCGCCCTCGTCCGCGCGACCGCCACGCAGCGACAGGTCCGTCACACTGCCCTCATCGCTGACGTCCAGCACGCGGCTGTTGCCCTGGGCATCCACGACGATCAAAGGCGTGCCATCCGACCCAAAAGGGCCCGTCACACGCGTTCCGTCCTGGAGGCGAAGCGCACCGTCCGTCAGGTCGATCTCCCCTTCCAGATCGCTGGCAAAGACCACGTCGTCCAGCCCAGGGGTCGCATTGGCCGCGAGGATCGCTTGGCGCAGGGTGAGGCCAGGCAAGGTGGCATCTGTCGCATCGTCCAACCGCGTCACGGTAAAGTCGGCCATAAAATTCCCTAAAATACAAAAAAGCAACGGCGATGCCTCACCGTGCGCCAGCATCGGACCACCGTCAACGTCGGGTCTTGCGCGTCCCGCTCACGTCGCTATACGCCCGTCATCCCGCCGTACGACGATGCCCGCGTGGTCTCTCGTGTCCGGTTGGCGGGCCATAAGCCGGGCTATGAAACACGCGTTACAAAAACAGGAGTGACCATGCCGCTCTATGAGCATGTGATGATCGCGCGTCAGGACCTGTCCAACGCGCAAGCCGAAGGCCTTGTCGAACACTTCAGCACCGTCCTCGCGGACAACGGCGGCACCGTCGTCGATAGCGAGTACTGGGGCGTGAAGACCATGGCCTACAAGATCAACAAGAACCGCAAGGGCCACTACGCCTTCCTGCGCACCGACGCCCCGTCGGCCGCCGTGCAGGAAATGGAGCGTCTGGCCCGTCTGCACGATGACGTGATGCGCGTCCTGACCGTGAAGGTCGATGCCCACGTTGAGGGTCCGTCGATCCAGATGCAGAAACGCGACGAGCGCTCCGAGCGCCGTGAACGCCGATAAGGAGAGACAGACATGGCTGCCAAACCGTTTTTCCGTCGCCGTAAGACCGATCCGTTCGAGGGCCCCAACGCCCCCAAGATCGATTACAAGGACACCCGTCTGCTGCAGCGCTACATCAGCGAGCGCGGCAAGATCGTCCCTGCCCGTATCACCGCTGTCTCGGCCAAGAACCAGCGCAAGCTCGCCCGTGCGATCAAGCGTGCTCGGTTCCTCGCCCTGCTGCCCTACGCCGTGAAGTAAGGAGAAAGCATCATGCAACTGATCCTTCTGGAACGCGTGGCCAAGCTGGGCCAGATGGGCGACCTGGTCGACGTCAAGCCCGGCTACGCCCGCAACTTTCTGCTGCCCCAGGGCAAAGCGCTGACGGCCTCTGAGGCCAATGTCGCTGCTTTCGAAAGCCGCAAGGCACAGCTGGAAGCCGACAATCTGGAAACCAAGAAAGAGGCCGAGGCGCTGGGCGCCAAGCTGGATGGCGAACAGTTCGTCGTGATCCGCCAAGCCTCCGACGCGGGTTACCTTTACGGCTCGGTCACCACCCGTGACGCGGCCGAAGCCGCCACCGAAGGTGGGTTCACCGTCGCCCGTGGTCAGGTGGCCCTGCAAGCGCCCATCAAGGAATTGGGCCTGCACAAGGTGACCGTGAAACTGCACCCCGAAGTCGAGGTCGAAATCGAGTTGAACGTTGCTCGTTCGACCGAAGAAGCCGAGCTTCAGGCCGCTGGTAAATCGATCCAGGAACTGGCCGCGGAAGAAGAAGCCGCCGCTGAGTTCGAGATCAACGAGTTGTTCGACGACATCGGCGGCGCCGCCGATGATTTCGACGACGATGGCGGCCCCGTTGCCACGCCCGAAGGCAATGGTGCGGACGACCAGCCCAACTAAGGGTTTCTTTTTCAGTAACGAGTACACGAGGCCGCCCCCCGGGGCGGCCTTTTGCGTAGATCCTGGCGCTTCTGCCCCCCGGCATTTCGGTCCGCCAGAGCGGTCGGACCTGCGGCCAATGGCAGGTGATTCGCATGGGCCGTGCCAGAGAGATGGGACATTTCCGTGGCGACGTGACGCGAAAAATGTCGCGCGTGCAGACGCAGAATCGATTCCGAAAACGTCGCAAATTCAAATGCCGCACCTGCGAAAGCCTGCGTTCTGCATACGACGGTATTCCGCTAAATCATTTATTTTGTTTGATTTTTTCATCTTCCTCGGGTCGTGTGGCGCCCAGGAGGACAAGATCATGGACAAGGTGAATGTTGACGCTTGGGCCGGTCGGGAAGCGATTTCTGACGGTTGTGTGACCGACCACCAGGCCGCTCAAATCCACGCATTTCTGGGGGACGGTCCCGCGCCGCGTCGGGGCGATACGGTGCCCGGCCTCTGGCACTGGTGCGCCTTTCCGAATGCGGCGCCGCAAGAAATGCTTGGCCGCGATGGTCACCCCCAAGGTCAGCACCTGCTCCCACCCGTGCCGCTTCCCCGTCGCATGTGGGCCTCGGGCGCCCTGACGTTCCATCGCGCCATCCAAGTCGGGGAGCCTTTGCACCGCCGGTCCAAGGTGCGCTCGGTCGTCGAAAAGATAGGTCGGAGCGGCCCGATGGTCCTGGTGACCCTGGACCATGAGATCCATGGCAGCCGGGGCCTCGCCATCGAAGAGCGCCAGGACATCGTCTATCTGGAAATCCCGGACAGCTATCGTCCGCCTAAGGTCCAGCCCCTTCCAGCGGCCCCATCCGAACACGTGGATCCGACCGAGACGCTCCTCTTTCGGTATTCGGCGGTGACCTTCAACGCCCACCGCATTCACTACGACCGTAGCTATGCGCAGCAGGTAGAGCATTATCCCGACCTCGTGGTTCACGGTCCCCTGCAGGCCACGCTGCTGCTTCGGGCTGCCACCCGAGCCAAGGGACGGACACCACTGTTTTTCGACTATCGCAGTGTCCACCCCATGTTCGCCGGCACGCAATGTGACATCGCAATGGAGGCGGACGACGAAGGTCTGCGGTTGTGGACGGGCCAGGACGGGCATCAATGCATGCAAGCCCAGGCCGTCTGGGAAGAAACCCAATGAGCGTCCTGTCCGGTATGCGCGTCGTTGAAGGGTCCGCCTTCGTCGCCGTGCCCCTCGCTGGCATGACGCTGGCGCAGATGGGGGCCGAAGTGATCCGCTTTGATCGCATCGGCGGAGGCCTAGACGCCGGTCGATGGCCGCTCGCCCCCAATGGTCAAAGTCTGTTTTGGGCGGGGATGAACAAGGGCAAGAAGTCCATCGCCGTCGACATGAAATCGTCCGAGGGCCGTGAACTGATCACAGAGATCATCACGGCCCCCGGACCAGACGCCGGTCTATTCCTGACCAATCTGCGGGTCAGAGGTTGGATGGACTACGAGACCCTGCGCCGGCACCGCGAAGACTTGGTCATGGTCACCCTGACGGGGGACCGGCACGGGCGACCGCAGGTGGATTACACCGTGAATCCAGCGCTCGGCGTGCCCCACATGACCGGACCGGAGGACCATGCCGACCCCGTTGCCCATGCCCTTCCGGCCTGGGATCTCATCGCCGGGAATATGTGCGTTTCGGCTCTTTTGGCCGCTGAGCGACACCGCCTGCGGGGCCATGGCGGGCAAGAGGTCGAACTGGCGCTCAAGGACGTCGCCGCCGCCACGCTCGGTCATCTGGGCATGATCGCGGACGCCTCTCTCAACGCACAGGACCGGGGCAAAGCGGGCAACGCGCTCTATGGCGCCTATGGGCAGGACTTCCTCTGCGCCGATGGTCGGCGTGTGATGGTGATCGGCTTAACCCACCGGCAATGGCGGGGTCTGATCGCAGGGACGGGTCTCAGCGACGCAATGGCGGCGCTCGAAGCGCGTCTCGGCGTCTCGCTAGACCTGGAAGGGCACCGTTGGCGGCACCGCGCTGCGATTACCGAGGTCCTGGCCCCCTGGTTCGCCGCCAGACGCGTTGCGGATTTCGAGGCGGACTTCAACGCGCGCGGCCTGACCTGGTCGGAGTTCCGAACCGTGCGAGAGGCCATGGCCCAGGACCCAGACCTCACCACGGACAACCCCATGTTTGCGCAGGTCAGCCATCCCGGGGTGGGCACGTTCCTCACACCGCGACATCCCGCGACCTTCAGCGCCCAAGCCACTTGTCACCCAGGGTCCGCCCCCGTCTTAGGCGCCCATACTGAGGAAATCCTCGCAGAGGTCTTGGGCCTGCCCGGAGGGTCAATCGGTCGGCTTTTCGACAAGGGCATCGTCGAAGGCCCAGCCCCACACGCCACGCAGACAGCCGCTTAGACCGCAGATGGCTGGCGGCGCGCAATTCGCGTCGCCAGCCTCAACTGCAGCGGCGAGAGCACAGAGGGCATGGCGCGGCGGATTTTTGCGCACGCCTTGCCGTGTCTTCTCCGAACATCCAAAATCAAATCGGCAAGCATCTCGCCTCTGTTACATTTGGCTGATGAATGACGATCACTGATTTGCTTCGGAGCCAGCGCCATGACTGATTTTACCCGCCGTCGTTTTCTGTCCACCACCGCCGGGGCCGCTGGCCTTTTGGTGGTCCACCCCTTCGCCGCCAAGGCAAAGGCTGGGCAGGCCCATCTGCGCATCGCCGAGACGACGGATCTACACGTCCACGTCTGGCCCTACGACTACTACGGCGACCGCGCGGTCGACACCGTGGGCCTGGCGCGCACAGCAAGCCTGATCGAACAGGTCCGGGCCGAAGCGGGCAACAGCCTCGTCCTCGACAATGGCGACTTTCTGCAGGGCAACCCGCTGGGCGACTACATGGCCTATGAGCGCGGTCTCAAGGACGGCGACCTCCACCCGATTATCGCCGCCATGAACGCCGTGGGCTTTGACGGGGCCACCATTGGGAACCACGAGTTCAACTATGGGCTGGACTTCCTGATGAAAGCGCTGGCCCGGGCTGATTTCCCCGTGGTGTTGGCCAACGTGGCCACAGAACTCGGCACGACCCCACGCGAAGACAAGACACTCGTTCCGCCCTACGCCATTCTTGACACGCAGGTCACCGACGGCGCGGGCGAAACCCACCCGATCAAAGTAGGGATCATCGGCTTTACGCCCCCCCAAATCATGCAGTGGGACCGTCGTCATCTGGAAGGCAACGTTCAGGTCCGCGACATCCTCGCCGCCGCTGAGGCCTATGTGCCGCAAATGAAGGAAGAGGGCGCGGATATCATCGTCGCCCTATCCCACTCCGGCATTGGCGCGGCTCAGCCTGAAGAGATGATGGAGAACGCCTCCGTCCCCCTGGCCGCGATCCCGGGGATCGACGCCGTGCTGACGGGTCACCACCACCGCACCTTCCCCAGCGATGCCTATGCGGGCATTGCGGGGGTCGATGCCGAAGCGGGCACGATCCATGGCAAACCCGCCGTCATGCCGGGCTTTTGGGGCAGCCACATGGGTCTGATCGACCTGATGCTGGAAAAGGATGGCCGCAGCTGGAAGGTGACCGCCTCCACGTCTGAGGTTCGTCCCATCGCGATCCGGCAAGAGGACCGCTCCTGGCAGCCTCAAGTCGAGAGCGCGCAAACGGTGCTCGATGCGACCCAGGCCGACCATGACGCAGCCCTCGCCTATGTGCGCCGCGCCGTGGGCAAGACCGACGCGCCTTTGCATTCCTACTTTGCGCTGGTGGCCGATGACCCCTCGGTCCAGATCGTCTCCATCGCGCAGAAATGGTACGTCGAACAATTGCTTGCGGGCACCGAACACGCGGGCCTGCCGATCCTATCGGCGGCGGCCCCCTTCAAGGCCGGCGGTCGCGGCGGGCCGGAGTACTATACGGATGTGGCCGCAGGCGACGTGGCCATCCGCAACGTAGCGGACCTCTACCTCTATCCCAACACCGTGCGGGCTGTCCGCGTCACCGGCCAGCAGGTCAAAGACTGGCTCGAACGCTCCGCCGGGATGTTCAACCAGGTCGAGGCGGGCGCCACGGACGCGCCGCTCCTCAACCCGGAGTTCCCGTCCTACAACTTCGATGTCATGGACGGCGTGACCTACCAGATCGATCTCAGCCAACCCTCCCGCTTTGACCGCGATGGCGCTGTGATCAACCCAAATGCGAACCGGATCGTCGACCTCAGCTATGACGGTGCGCCCCTGGACATGGATGCCGAGTTCATAATCGCGACCAACAACTACCGCGCCTCTGGCGGCGGGTCCTTCCCCGGGGCAGACGGCTCGACCATCATCCTGGAAGCACCGGACACCAACCGCGACGTCATCGTCCGCTACATCATTGACCAAGGCACCATCAGCCCCAGCGCCGACGGCAATTGGTCCTTCAAACCCATGGAGGGGACGACTGCGATTTTTGAAACCGGCCCCGGCGGCGCGACCTATGCGGACGGTGTCCCAGGCGTCACCCTGGAAGAAGCTGGAACATCTGACGAGGGCTTCCTCCAATTCCGCATGACGCTCTAACTGCGGCGTTACGCCGGAGTATTTGCAGACCCGTGATGGAATGTGGCGCCGCGTTAAGGTTAATGCGGCGGCCTGCCCTTCGATGTTCCACAAATATGCGGGGGGCCCGCAGGGCGGGGGCGACGCCCCCTCACACCTTCACGTTTTCGCCGCCCCATAAAGGTCGCGGAGCACGGCTTTCTGGACCTTGCCCATGGTATTGCGCGGAAGGGCGTCGATCACCTCATACCGGGATGGATGTTTGAACCGTGCCAGCGCCGTCCCCACCGCCTCGGCAATCGCCTGCCGATCAAGCGTTGCCCCGGCCTCCGGCACCAAAACAGCCAGGGGCGTTTCCCCGAAATCTGGGTGCGGGACGCCGATGACGGCGGACTCCAAAACGCCCGGCTGGGCGTCCAAAACCTGTTCCAACTCTTTTGGGTAGATGTTGAACCCGCCCGATATGATCAGGTCCTTGGCCCGCCCGACGATCGTCACATAGCCATCATCCGACCATGTGCCCAAATCGCCGGTGATGAACCATCCGTCCGGGCGCAACTCTTCGGCGGTTTTCTCTGGCATGTTCCAATATCCCTGGAAGACATTTGGTCCGCGCACTTCGATCATGCCCGTCTCGCCAGGCGAAACCTCCGCCCCGTCCGCCAGGATACGGACCTCGACGCCGGGCAAAGGCAGCCCCACCGTGCCCGGACGCCGATCCCCCTCATAAGGGTTCGACGTGGTCATATTCGTCTCGGTCATCCCGTAGCGTTCTAGGATCCGGTGTCCCGTGCGCGCGGTAAAGGCCCGATGGGTGTCCGCGAGCATGGGGGCGGAGCCGGACGTGAACAGGCGCATATGGGCAACCCGGTCACCCGTGAAACGGTCGTCATCCAGGAGGCGCGTGTAGAACGTGGGCACCCCCATCATGGTGGTGGCCTGGGGCAGCCCCGTCAGAACGTCCTCCAAGTCGAATTTCGGCAGGAACAGCATGGCCCCACCCGTCAGCAAGACGACGTTGGTGGCCACGAACAGCCCGTGCGTGTGAAAGATCGGCAGCGCATGCAGCAGGACGTCCTCCGCCGTAAACCGCCAGGCCTCGGCCAAGGTCTTCGCGTTCGACAACAGGTTGTCCTGGGTCAGCATCGCCCCCTTGGACCGCCCCGTCGTGCCGGAGGTATAGAGGAACGCCGCCAAATCCTCACCCCGCCTCGGCACGGTTTCAAAGGTCTCACTGGCTGCCTCTGCCAGATCGGCCAATGTTCCATCGCCGCCCGCACCCAGCGTGGCCAGCTGCGCCCCGGCCTGGTCCGCCACCGGTTGCAGAGCCTCCACCTTGGCCGGATCGCACACGAATACTCGCGCCCCTGAATCCTCGACGAAGTAGGCAACCTCTGCCGCTGTGTAAGCCGTATTCAGTGGCAGGAAGACGGCCCCCAGCCGCGCGCAAGCCGCGTAGAGGACGAGCGCGTCGGGCGATTTCTCTATCTGCGCAGCAACCCGGTCGCCAGGTGTCACGCCGAGGCCTTTCAATGCATGGGCAAACCGTGCGGAGCGGGCGACGAAGGCGCGATAGCTTAGGGTCTGGGCCGAGGACGTGATCAGAAACGGCGCGTCGTTTTCCGCATGGCGCCCAAACAGGCCATCAAAGAGAGGGTTGGACATGGAGCCTCCTGCGCACCCAATGGGTTGGCCACGTTGTGCGGCAGCCGATGCCAGAGGTAAAGGCGCCGCCTCACCGCAGGGTGAGATGACATCGGCGCCAAGCCTCCTACCTGATGGATACGTTTGCCACAGACGGAGCCTGCCCGATGCGCACCCCGCTTTTCTGCGCCCTAGTGGTCGCCACGACCTTGCCCCTGCCCGTAACCGCTCAGTCTTTCGAATGGGGCAGACGGAATACGGACTTTCCGCCCGCCTTCCCGGAACAGTTCCGCGCGCCCCTGATCGAGACGGCCCCTGCCCTGGCTGCGGAACCGTTGGCGACTGGGCTGGAGCACCCTTGGGGCATTGCCACGCTGCCCAGTGGTGGCTGGCTGGTGACCGAACGGCCGGGACGGCTGCGCCATTTGGCGCCGGACGGTACGCTGTCGGCCCCTATCGCTGGCGTGCCGGAGGTCGTGGCCGCCCGCCAAGGGGGTCTGCTGGACGTGGCCCTGGCGCCTGATTTCGCAGATAGCCGCGTGATCTACGTCACCTACGCAAAGCCCATCGGAAACCAAAGCGCCACAGCGGCGGCGCGCATGGTCCTAGCCAACGACATGACCTCCGTCAGCGCCGTGACGGACATCTTCGTGCAAGATCCCCCGTCTCCTACCCCCATGCATTTCGGAAGTCGGATTGTCTTTCTACCCGATGGTACGGTGGCAATCACGACCGGTGAGCATTCCTCCAGATCCGAACGGGTCTTTGCCCAAGACCTCGACAAAACCTACGGCAAAGTCATCCGCGTCACGGATCAGGGCGCCGTGCCCGAGGACAATCCCTTTCTTGGCGACGCGGAAGCTGTGGACACGATCTGGTCCTATGGTCACCGCAACATTCAGGGCGCCACGGTCGGCCCGGACGGGACCCTATGGACCATCGAACACGGGCCGCGCGGGGGCGATGAACTCAACCGGCCAGAAGCGGGGTTGAACTATGGCTGGCCCGTCATCTCCTATGGGGAGAACTACAACGGAACCGCAATCAGTCAGCGTGCGGCGGCCCCGGGCATGGAACAGCCGGTCTACTTCTGGGACCCGGTGATCGCGCCAGGCGGTATGGCGTTCCACTCGGGCGAGACCTTCGGCGACTGGAACGGCGACCTGCTGATTGGATCGCTCAACCCTGGCGGGGTTGTGCGCCTGTCCTTGCGCGACGGTCTCGTGGTCGAGGAGGAACGGATGCTGATGGACCTCGGTCGTATCCGGGACGTCGAGGTGCAACCAGACGGCAGCTTTCTCGTCCTGACAGACTTTTCCGATGGCGGCGTCTGGCGCATTTCACCGGATGAGTGACGCTGAATAAGAGGCCCCGCGCGGATGCAAAATCCGCAAGCAACCCGACCCGATACGCAAAGCGCCCCAGCATGACACCGGGGCGCTTCGTTTCGAATACTCGCCGCGTCCCTATTCGGCAGCATCCAAAGGCTTCGAAGGCTTAGGCGGTGCGTCGCTCTCCACGGCGGCTTCCGTCACCTTGCCGTCCAGATCCAAGCCCCCAAGGCCCTTTTCCATGGACAGACCCAACTCTTCGCCCAGCTTCTTGAGCGCAGGCATCTGAACCGCCATGCCAAGGATTGAGTCCATCGCTTGATTGACCACAGGCTTGCCATCCGCCGACGTCGCGGTGGCGCCGGGATTGCCCTGGCCCAAGCCACCGACCTGGTGAATGCGGATCGAGTCGATTTTCTCCGCCGGTTTCACCATCTGTTCGACAATGCCGGGCATCGCTTCGAGGCGCGCGATCTGCAGCTTCATTTCGATCAGGGCATCGGACAAGGCGTTTTCGGCGGCGACGATCTTTTCGCGACCTTCGGCTTCGGCCAACATATCTGCCCGCTTGGCTTCCGCACGGGAGACGACGGCATCCGCCTCGGCCCGGGCCTCTTCACGCAGCGCATCGGCGGCCCCGCGCGCGGCCTCGCGGCGGGCTTCGGCCCGATCCTCAGCGGCCTCTTTCTCGGCAGTGGCGGCCAGTTTGACGCGGACCGCTTCGCGCTCGGCCTCCCGCTGCGCTTCGATAATGGCGATCCGCTTTTGGCGTTCCGCCTGTTCTGTCGCACGCGCCGTTTCAATCTGTTCGCGGGCCTTCTCCGCCTCGGCCCGTGCCGCATCCGCCGAGGCCCTGGCGCGGCTCTCTTCTTCGGACTTCTGGTTCACGGTGATCTGCCGCTCTTGCTCCGCCACTTCCAAGGCCCGGTCCCGGTCAATCTCAGCGGCGCGGATGGCCTGTTCCCGCACAACCCGCGCGGCTTCCTTTTCGCGCATGGAGTCTTCGCGACGCCGCGCCAATTCGGCCTCCTGGGCGGCCTCCAATGTTTGCAACTCCTGCACCTGAGCGATTTGGGCGGCCTTCTCGTCGCGCTCGATCTCAAGGCTCCGCTTGGCGGCCTCCAAGGCCGATTGCTTGACCGAAACTTCGGCTTCGGCGTCAATCTTGGCGCGGTCCTTTTTGGACGTCGCGATCACCTCGGCCAGCTTGCGCATACCCACCGCGTTGAAGGCGTTGTTCTCATCCAAGGCCTCGAACGGCGTTTGGTCCAGCGCGGTCAGCGATACCGATTCCAACCCCAGACCGTTCTTCAGCAAGTCCTCGGTCACGGCGTTCTGAACCTCCTGAACAAAGTCCGAGCGGTTCTCGTGCAGCTCATCCATTGTCATCTGGGCGGCCACGGCGCGCAGACCGTCGATCAGCTTGCCCTCGATCATGTCGCGCAACTGATCCACATAGAACGTCCGGTCGCCCAGGGTTTGCGCCGCGCGGCTAATGCCCTCTTCGGTTGGTGCGACGGAGACATAGAACTCCACGCCCACATCCACACGCATCCGGTCTTTGGTGATCAATGCCCCTTCGCCCGTCCGGCTGACCTCCAGACGCAGGGTCTTCATGTTGACCTTGGCGATCTCGTGGAACAACGGCAGCACGATGCAGCCGCCGTCGACCACGACCAGTTTGCCACCGGCACCGGTGCGCACAAGGCTCACCTCTCGGCTCGTCCGACGGTAGAGCCGCGCGATGACCAGACCGATAACGATGAGGCCAAGAAGAACAGCAACAGCCGGTATGAGAATGGTTTCCATATAATCTCTCCCTTAATCGAGGGCTACGACCCGCAACTCACCCGCGCGACGGTCCCAAATGGTTAGAACGGTTTGTCCCCGTTTGATGTGATCTTCATCGCGAAACGGCTCCGCCCGGATATAGTGAGTGTTGCCAAAGCGATCCGTCACGCGGATTTCCGTCGGACGCCCGCGGCGCGCGGTCCCTTGCGTAACCACGCCCCGGCGTCGCGCCAATTGCCGCACGGACTGAACCGAGGTTTCGACCTGCGGCAGCAGCCGAACAAACACGCCGGACAGGCCCCGCGCCGTGCCAAGCCCAGCGGCACCGGCCAAGGGCACCGCAAGCACAAGGGGCAAAGGACCGAGCGTTTGCACCAACAGCCCCGTGGCGCCAAACCCCATCAAAGCCGCGACGAACCAGATCAGAAAGGGCACACGCCCCAAACCGGTCAGGCCGAGGGGCACGGGCGCAGTGGCCTCAACATCAGGCACCTCAAGACTGGCAACATCCAGGGCGCCCGCGTCCAGCGCTTCGATCTCGGGCAACTCCAGGTCCGGGATGTCCAGGCCGATCTCCGGCCCGTCCATGTCCGTCACCAGGGATCCCCCGAAAACCAGCGCGACCAGTTCCAGCGCCAAAAGGCCGAACAAAATGACCAGCGCCACCGAAAATGGCGCGAAGTCCAACGAAAACAGATCTGTAATCATGCCCAATACATGAGAAGCCGATGCCCGTCCGGGGAGGTCTGAGCCTGTAAAATGCCCGTGCTATGGCCTTTGGGCAACAAACGCGGACCGGGCTTACCTCGGTTCCCCATAGAAAAGGGCGCCCGAACAGGCGCCCCCTTTAGATCAACCTTTGGCTGACCTCACATGTCTTCGAGCTTCTCGATCTCCGCCTGAAGCTCTTCCTTGGTGATCGGCTTGTCGGTCACTTCGGCCTTTTCCAGGATGACGTCGATCACCTTGTCCTCGAACAGAGGCGCGCGCAGCTGCTGCTGAGCTTGCTGGTTCTGCTGGATGAACTGGAAGAACTCCCGCTCTTGGCCCGGGTACTGGCGCGCTTGGTTCATGATCGCCTGGGTCATCTCGGCGTCGGTCACCTCGACCTCTTCCTTTTGGCCCAGTTCGGCCAGCAAAAGGCCCAGGCGGACGCGGCGGGTGGCCAGCGTCGTGTGTTCGTCCGTCGGCGTGATCTCGGGGTGGTCGTGGCCTTTGACGTCGGGGTTTTCCTCGTGCCACAACTGGTGTGCGATCTGCTGGGCCTCGGCATCGACCAAGCTGGGCGGCAGATCGAAAGAGACCAACTCATCCAGTTGATCCAACAGCTGCCGCTTGATGATCTGACGGGCGGCACCCTGGTACTCGGCGCCCAAACGGTCGGTGATCTGGGTCTTCAGCGCATCCAGGCTTTCGGCCCCGAATTGCTTGGCCATCTCATCGTCGATCTGGGCGGCGGCGGGGGCCTTCACCTCTTTGATCTTGCACTCGAATACGGCGGCCTTACCGGCCAAGTGCTCGGCCTGGTATTCCTCCGGGAAGGAGACCTCGACGTTCTTCTCGTCACCGGCGGACGTGCCGACCAATTGCTCTTCGAACCCGGGGATGAAGCTGTTGGAGCCCAGGACCAGCGGGTAATCCTCGGCTGCGCCGCCCTCGAAGGCTTCGCCGTCGACTTTACCCAAGAAATCGATGACCACCTGGTCACCGTCCTCGGCTGCACCGTCCTTCGCCGCGAAGGTTTGGGCGTTCTTCGCCAGGCTCTCCAGCGCCTCGGTGATATCCGCTTCGGCGGGCTCAACCGTCGGGCGCTCGATCTTCACGCCGGAGAAGTCTACGTCCGGGACAGTGGGCAGCGCTTCGTAGGACATGGCGACTTCGATATCGTCGCCCTCTTTCCAGTCCTCATTGGTCATCTCGACCTTGGGCTGCAACGCGGGGCGATCGCCCGAGTCCTCAAAGTGCTTGGACATGGCGCCGTCGATAGCCTCTTGCATCGCTTCGCCCATCAAGCGCTGACCAAACTGCTTCTTGAGAAGCGCCATCGGCACCTTGCCCTTACGGAAGCCCTTCATCTCGACTTCGGGCTGGGCCTCGGCCAGCTTCTCGTTGACTTTGGCGTCCAGCTCGGCGGCGGGGACCGTGATGGTATAGCCGCGCTTGAGGCCGTCGTTCAGGGTCTCGGTCACCTGCATCTGTCTTGTCCTTCGTCGTGTGCCGGGACCCAGCAGAGGATCCCATATGCAAAAATCCCGCCGGAAATCGGCGGGTGTTCAGTCGGCGTCTGTCTAGGGAGGGGGCCGAGGCGGTGCAAGCGGATTCAAGCATCTCTGCGGGTCAAGGCCGCATTGGTCGAGAGCGCGACGCAGAAGGGGGAGACTCACGGGCCTTTCGGACAGAGCACGGGGCTGCGATGGACCAGATCAATAATGGGAATGCGCTTTGCCCTTGCGCGGGCGACCGTCGGCAATCGGCTCATGCCATGGAGACCCCTGGACAGCAAGCTCCGGCGTCTCTCCACATCAGTCCTACAGGGTGCGGCCGCACAAGGCCGCGCTGCATCCGTTAGTAGATGTACCGGATTTGATCTGCCCAATACCGCTCGACGCGCCGCAGTGTACTTACGATCTCGATCAGGCCCGAGTCCGACAAGACGCCCGTGTGTCGAATGCCATCGGCATGTCGCGCAAACAGGCTTTCGACCGCATCGCGCACCACCCGCCCCTTCTCCGTCAGGCGCACACGGACAGCGCGGCGGTCAATCTCACACCGCTGGTGGTGCATGTACCCCATTTCGACCAGCTTCTTGAGATTATAGCTGACGTTGGAGCCCTGATAGTATCCGCGGGTTTTCAATTCCCCTGCGGTGACCTCGTTGTCGCCGATGTTAAACAGCAGCAGGCCCTGCACCGCGTTGATCTCAAGAATGTTGAGCCGCTCGAACTCGTCCTTGATGACGTCGAGCAAGAGACGGTGCAATCGCTCCACAAGCGTTAAGGCATCAAGGTAGCCAGACATGAAATCCGGCATTTGGCGCGGCTGAAACTTTTCAAGGCGGCTCATGGGCGGCGTCCTGGGTCATTAGCTCTCGGTTGAGACGCTTTTGACCCGAAAATCCGAATATATCGTTAAGGTCCGACGACCTTTACACAATATCCAGTCCCAGACGCGGTGCCGCCTAACGGGCCACGGCTGCGCGGCGCGACAGTTCTGCCATGAGGGGCGCGAAGCGCGGCGGTGCTTCCGATTGCCCCGTCACCCACTGGAAGAGATCGTGGTCGTTCTCGCCCAGAACGGCCTCAAACAGGGCCAATTGCTCCTCATCCATGGTCGCCAGCTCGCTGTCGGCATAGCCGCCCAAGATCAGGTCCATTTCCTTGATGCCGCGCCGCCAGGCGCGAATAGCCAGCCGCTTACGCCGCGCGTCAGTTGGGTCGATCATCACATGCTCTCCAATCGCGCCCGCAGGCGTCCTTCCAGTATGCCGAGGCGGTCGCTCAACTCCGTCGTTGCCCGTCGCAGCGCTTCGACCTCCGCCAAGAGATCGCCATCGGCGTCTTCCACCGGATCGACAGACCCGGCGCCCTGCCCCGTCAGCAACCACACCAATGACACGTTCAAAATCCCGCAGAGAATGGACAGACGGTTGGCCCGCGGCTCCGACTGGTCCCCTTCCCACGCGCGGAGCGTCTTGACTTTCACACCCAGGCGCCGCGCCAACTCGGGCTGCCCCAGACCCGCCGCCTCGCGCGCGCCGGTCAATCGATCACCGAAGGTTGTCGCCGCCGGATCATACCAATCGGTGCTGTCGAGATCCTCCGCCATGCGGTCCCCTCCTTGCTTGCAGGTCGCAGGCAACTTAGGACGGGGCGACCGCCGCTGCAAACCGGAGACGACCCAATGGCCTTCCTGTCCGACACCCTTGCCCGCGTCAAACCGTCGCCAACCATCGCGGTGACCAACAAGGCGCGCGAGTTGAAGGCCGAAGGACGCGATGTCATCGGCCTCGGCGCGGGGGAGCCTGACTTCGACACGCCCGAGAACATCAAAGAGGCCGGCGCCCGTGCCATTGCCGAGGGCAAGACCAAGTACACAGCCGTCGACGGCATCCCCGAGTTGAAGCAAGCCATCTGTGCCAAGTTCAAGCGCGACAACGGGCTGGACTACACGCCCGCCCAGGTCACCGTCTCGGGTGGCGGCAAGCAAGTCCTCTACAATGCCTTCGTGGCCACCCTGAACCCTGGTGATGAGGTCATCATCCCGGCCCCCTATTGGGTCAGCTACCCCGACATGGTCCTGCTGGCAGGTGGAGAGCCTGTGACCGTCGAAGCCGGGATCGAAACCAACTTCAAAATGACGCCCGAGGCCCTCGAAGCGGCCATCACGCCCAAGACCAAGTGGCTGATCTTCAACTCGCCGTCCAACCCAACAGGCGCGGCCTATTCGGCGGATGAACTGAAGGGCCTCACGGACGTCCTGCTGCGCCATCCCCATGTCTGGATCCTGACCGACGACATGTATGAGCACCTGGTGTTCGACAACTTCGTCTTTGCCACACCTGCTCAGGTAGAGCCGGAACTCTACGACCGGACCCTGACGATGAACGGTGTCTCCAAGGCCTACTCCATGACCGGCTGGCGCATCGGATATGCAGCGGGGCCCGAACACCTCATCGCGGCCATGCGCAAGGTGCAGTCACAGTCCACGTCAAACCCGTGCTCCATCTCCCAATGGGCCGCGGTCGAAGCCCTGGAGGGCACACAGAACTTCATTCGCCCCAACCAAGCGCTGTTCAAAGGGCGGCGTGACTTGGTCGTCGAAGGGCTGAACGCTTGCCCCGGCATCACCTGCCCCACGCCCGAGGGAGCCTTTTACGTCTACCCATCGGTCGCGGGCTGCATCGGTAAAACCTCCAAGGGCGGGGCGGAGATCACCGACGACGAAGCTTTCGCCTCCGCGCTGCTGGAGGAAGAGGGCGTCGCCGTCGTCTTCGGTGCCGCCTTCGGCCTGTCGCCCCACTTCCGGGTATCCTATGCGACATCGGACGAAGCGTTGACCGAGGCCTGTGCCCGCATCAAGCGGTTCTGCGAGGGCCTGTCTTGAGGCGCGCGGCGCAGACCTCCCAGCGTGCCCCGGCACCGGGGGGCTGCGCTGCCGCCACGTCCTATGTTGCAACACACCACGCGCGGCGGATTTCGGAAGAGGTTTCGGGCGCGAAAACTGCCACTGTCCGTAAGGGCATCGTCCTGCGTATGGCGCCTTCCAGGTCGGCCTATGTTGACCCCACAGTGGCCAACGACAACCGCTTAACCTCCTGCCCGCGAAAACCGGTCATGGCACCGGGCAGGCGCGCGCACGTGCCAAATATCCATCTGGGCACTCCGTCGCGCCTCCTCACAGCAACGGTTCTCGCACTGTCCCTGGCCTCCCCGGTCGCCGCCCAATCTCGCGACGAAAGCATCGACGCCTTTGTCGAAGGCAATGTCCTGGGCATTTTCTACCACGAGATGGGCCATGCCCTGATCCATATCGAAGAGATCCCGATCTTCGGCCAGGAAGAGGATGCCGCCGACGTCTTCTCGGTCGTCTTGACCGAAGCCCTGTGGGAGCCGGACTACGCCTTGCAACTGGCCTATGACCACGCCCTGGGCTTCGATGCCGAGGCACAGGACCGCGCTGACGATGGCGACGACGTGGCGTGGTGGGACGTCCACGGCCCCGATGAGCAACGGTTCTACAACACCGTTTGCCTCTACTACGGGGCCGACCCCGACAATCGCACCACCTATGCGGACGACATGGGCCTGCCTGCTGAACGGGCAGAGTACTGCCCAGAAGAATTCGATCAGGCGTGGGAGGCCTGGGGGGGCGTGCTCGACACCGTGATGGACCGGGGTCCGGGGGGCAGTCTGCGCTACGAAGGCCCAAGCGACGGGCTGGCGGGAACAGTCCTGTCGGACGAGGTCGCCGCGCTCAACGACATGCTGACCCTCTCGGACAGTCTGACCGTGCGCCTCACGGCCTGTGGCGAGGCCAACGCGTTCTACGATCCAGTTGATCGCACGGTGACCTTCTGCACCGAGTTTGAGGACCACCTGCGCGCCCAGGGCGAAGCGATCATCGAATGACCCGCAGGATACACCCGACGCCAGCCCATGGGGCCTGCCCGTCATGAGCGCGGCCCTGCCCCCCTATTTCTTCCGGGTCAAAGACAACGGCGCGCTCGTCTTCCGGGTCGACACGGCCAATCGCCAGCGACGCCTCACCCTGGAGCAGATCGCGACCGTCAATGTAAACAACGGCCAAGTCAAACCACAGGGCGACCGCACCCTGACGTCCGACGACGAGGCCGCCATCGCCCGTTGGATGGAGAAACGCCGCGCCGACCTTGCCCGCCGGACGCTCGACGACATCCAGCGCGCGGTCGATCACCTCAACTTAACGGCCCATTGGGCGCAATCCCGCGCGACGGACGAAGACCTGGACGCCGTCACCAATGACCTGCTGCTGGCGATGCACGACCTGCGTGAGGTCCTTGTGCGCAAACGAGCGGACCGTCTGCGCGCTGAGTGACCGACATCCGCCGACACGTCACAGGGCGCTGCACCAACTCCCATCACAAGTCGGCGCTGCTCCCTCGAACACGAGCCGTCGATCCGCAACATTATCGGAGCCAACCCCAACAAACCGGAAAGGGACGTCGCGGCCACATCTCGCCATCCCCGCGGGACAAACAAATCAACGCCAGATAGGCAGCCGTCCACCGGACCGTTCATCTCCCATTAAGGTTAACGCGCCCTCCTTCGATGTTCCAAAAAATATGCTGACACCCCAGCAAACCCCAAGATCATCGCCGAGTCTGGCCGAACCACCACCCGAACCCGTCCCGCCCACAGGTACCCGCAGCGAAGGCCACAAACCCAACCGCTGAGACCACCCTGCCGGGGTGACAAGCCAAGCCTCCTCCCCTAGGTCTGCACGGCAGACGGGAGGGGCCCATGAAGATCGTCACATGGAACATCAACGGTATCAAAGCCCGGTATCAAACGGTGCACGACTGGCTCCGCGCCGAGGACGCCCCGGACGTGGCCGTCCTTCAAGAGATCAAGTCGACCGATGACGCCTTTCCGCGCGATATTGTGGATGGCACCGGCTACACGCTCCATACCCACGGGCAAAAGGGCTTCAACGGCGTCGCGCTCCTGTCAAAACGCCCGCTTGAGGATGTGACCATCGGTCTTCCGGGCGATGCGGACGACGAACAGGCCCGCTACATCGAGGGCACGGTCATCGGCGACACCGGGTCGGTGCGCGTGTGCGGGTTGTACCTTCCGAACGGCAACCCCGCGCCAGGCCCGAAGTACGACTACAAACTTGCCTGGATGGCCCGGCTGGAGGCCCGGGCCCGCGCTCTCTTGGCCGAGGAAACGCCCTTCCTTTTGACCGGGGACTTTAACGTCATCCCCGATGCGCGCGACGCCAAGCGGCCCGAGGCATGGACCAAAGACGCCCTGGGGTTGCCCCAGACCCGAGCGGCCTTTCGACGTCTGCTGACCCTCGGCTTGACCGAGGCCTTTCGCACCCGGACAGCCGCACCGGGGCACTACAGCTTTTGGGACTATCAGGCGGGTGCTTGGGACCGGAACGACGGCATTCGGATCGACCATTTCCTGCTGTCTCCGGCCATTGCGGACTGCATGACCGATTGCTCGATCCAGGCCGACATGCGCGGGCGGGAAAAGCCCTCGGACCACGTGCCCGTCTGGCTGACACTCGATCTGTGACGCCCCCGCCCAGGGCCTGGACACCGCCCGTGGACGGCGGCACGGTCCTGCGGACTTCCAACTGAGGACACCACCATGCGCAGCATTCCCTTGGGCCGCGACGACACCATTTCCGAGATCATGCTGGGCACCATGACCTTCGGCACGCAGACATCTGAGGCCGACGCCCACACGCAAATAGATATGGCAGTCGATGCCGGCGTGACCTGGCTGGATACGGCTGAGATGTACCCCGTGAACCCCGTCCGAGCCGAGACGGTCGGCTTGACCGAGCAGATCATTGGCCGCTGGGTCGCCCAAGGAAACGCCGGGCGGATCCGCATTGCCACCAAGCATTCCGGCGAAGGCGCCCATGCCCGCGATGGCGCCCCCATCACCGCCGAGACCATCCCCCAGGCCATCGAAGGCAGCCTCAAACGCCTGCAGTCGGAGACCATCGACCTCTACCAATTCCATTGGCCAAACCGGGGCAGCTTTCAATTCCGGCAGTATTGGGACTACGCGCCGCGCGGGGACCGGGCCGAAGTGCTCGACAACATGGCCGCCTGCCTGGAGGCTCTGGAGCAAGAAGTGAAACGGGGGACGATCCGGGCCTTTGGGCTGTCTAACGAATCCACTTGGGGCATGGACCATTGGCTGCGGCTCTCCGAGGCTGGCCACGGCCCCAGGGCGGTCGCCATCCAGAATGAGTATTCCCTCATGTGCCGGATCGCCGACACCGACCTGACAGAGATGATGTGCCACGAACAGGTGACGATGCTCGCCTTTTCGCCGCTGGCCACGGGGATCCTAACGGGCAAGTATCTGAACGGCGCCGTGCCGGAGGGGTCGCGCAAATCCCTCAACGACGGTCTGGGCGGTCGTTGGTCTGACCGCGTCGATCCGGCGGTGACCGCGTATTTGGATATCGCGACGCGCCATGGGTTGGACCCGGTGCATATGTCCCTGGCATGGCTGCAAAGCCGCCCCTTTGCCTGTTCCGCCATTCTGGGTGCAACCACCGTTGCGCAGTTGGAGCATGGGTTGAAGGCGCAGGACATGACGCTCTCGGACGAGGTCTTGGCCGAAATCGCAGGCGCCCACAAAGCGCACCCGATGCCGTACTAAGCGCGCGGCGGGTCTATTGCTGAGCGATATCGAGGCGATCCAACATCGCCTCGACCCGGGCGCGATTGACCCCCATATCGGCATAACCGAACCGGGACCGGCTCCAGATCGTCAGTTGCGTGCCAGCGCCCTCGGCCACGGCGCGCAGGTTGATGATATCGGGATAGCCCATCAGTCGCGTGCGTTGGACATAGGTCCTCAGACCTTGTTCCGGCGTCTCCGCCAGCCGCGAGACACCGGGCTGCGCCATAAGATCCGCTTCGATCCGCGCGAGCAGCGCGTCGGGCGCCTCTGCCACAGAGATCGCGGGACGATCCCCGTCAGGCGCCACGAGGTAATCGTTGGGCTTCCCACTCCGGTCAGCGGCATCGGGCGCCACATGCCAAACATCCGCGTCTAGCGGGGCCAGTCGCACATAGGCGGCCCCGGCCACGCCAAGCCCCAGGGCCGCAAGAAGAATACCGCGCAAGACCATGGCCCCTCCGATTTGGCTAGGGCCTTAGTCCCCCACCTGTAAGATCTGCAAGTCCGCCACATTTGTGCCCGTCCCGCCAATCTTCAAGAGGTCGCCAGCGGCCTCCAAGGCTGGATAGCTGTCGTTGCAAGCAAGCAGATCGTGCACATCCAGCCCAGCCGCTGCGATGCGCCCAAGCGTGCCTTGGTCAACGATGGCGCCCGCCGCGTCCGTCGGGCCATCGCGCCCATCTGTGCCACCGGACAGAAAGGCCCAGGGCACGTCCAGATCGGACAGCGCCAAGGCGACGCGCAGGGCCAGTTCCTGGTTCCGCCCCCCGCGCCCCTCGCCTTTCAGGACAACCGTGGTCTCACCACCCCAAAGGTGCAGTCCAGGGCCCGCCATAGCCGCTTTGGCCACATGTCGCGCCGCGTCGGCCACGTCGCCCTCCAAGGGCACCGGGTCAAGCACCGCCCCTGGCGCGGCGGCCAGCATCGCCTCGGCCGACAGACGATTCGATCCCACCAAGCGGGTTTCCACCTGTGGGACGGGTCCGGGGTCATTCTGTGCCAAGGCGGCCCGGCAAGATGCGGGGATCTGGTCCCATAGACCCGACGTCTTCAAAAGCGCCACCGCATCAGACCGAGACCCCAAGGGCGGCACCATAGGACCCGAAGCAATGGCGGACAGGTCGTCTCCCACCACATCGGACAAGATCAGCGCTTCGGCCGACGCCGGTGCCAGCGCGCGGGCCAAACCGCCGCCTTTGATGCGCGACAGCGACTGTCGCACGAGGTTCATCGCCTGGATGTCCAAACCGGCCCCCAGAAGCAGCCGCGACACCTCCGCCTTGTCAGAAGTGCTGACCCCCTCGACCGGCGCCACAACCAAGGCAGACGCTCCGCCGGAGACCAGTACAAGCGCCCGCTGACCGGCAGACAGCCCCTCTGCCGCATCCAAAACGGCTGCCCCGGCTGCGGCGGACCGCTCGGACGGAACCGGATGATCGCCAATGAGCACCCGTGCGCCCGGCAACACCTCCTCGGCGCCTTCAGCGTTTTCGGGATTGGTGACGACGAGACAGGGCACATCGCCAAACCGCGCCACTGCGGGTCGGGCCATGGCAACGGAGGCCTTCCCCAGCGACACGATCAGGTCGGGCGCTGCCGCATCCTGCAGGGCCAGATCTACGGCGGCCCCAGGATCGGCCCGGCGCACCCCAGCCATGAAGATATCAACTAAAGTGTCTCGCACCGCCATCCCGACCTCCCAAAGTATCCCAAGGCCGAGTATCTGGTATTTTGGTGCGGGTGAAGGGACTCGAACCCCCACGCCTCGCGGCGCCAGAACCTAAATCTGGTGCGTCTACCAATTCCGCCACACCCGCACTGCGTTCCCCTTAGCACCGGTCGAAATGAACGAAAAGGGCCGCGGATGTTTCTCGGTTACGCCCCGTTTCAGCCCAATTCTGGGATCAAACCATCCTTAATGGAATGGATCTGAGATCACAGGGGATGCCGCAATGACTGTCCAGCTTCGCATGAATGCCCAAGACCTGATCGTAACCGGCGCACAGGCGGTAACGCCGGCCTCCCACGATCGGGTAACCGGCGGCCTTGCCCTTGGGACGATCGTTGAAACGGCCATGGGGCCGATGGCGGTCGAGGCCCTTCAACCCGGTGATCGCATCCTGACGCGCGAACGGGGCGCTTGGCCGCTTCGCTCTGTCACCATGGAGCAATCGACGATCTGCACCATCCGCACCGACAGCCTCGGGGTCGCACAACCGGCCCGGGATATCTCGGTGGCCACCGACCAACACGTCACCCTGCGCGACTGGCGCGCCGCCGCCCTGTTTGATGCGGGCATGGCGCTCGTTCCCGCCGACCGTCTGACGGACGGGACACAAATCGCGCGGACGGGCACCTGCGACGTGGTGCGCCTCGATCTGGGCGCCCCTCTGACCATCGTGGCGAATGGGATGGATGTGCCAACCGGGCGCACGGAAACGGGCGTCGTCAATCTCGACGACGAAATCTGATGAGACTGAGCGCAGGCATGCGCCCACTTCACGATTAACGGAATTGCAAATCGTAGGCGCTAGGTCTTTCGCCGACACACGCGAGGGACCATGCCAGACGATGATCGCACACTGCGCGCCGCGAACGATGACCCGGGGGCCGTTGGCGTCCCTATCCTGGACGGCGCCACGCTGCGCCATGCGATACCCGCCCGATTTACGACGCTGACCGCTTCCGGCGCTGTTCCTTTGCGCGCGATTCAGGCCGGGACTCGGCTCATTACACGCGACCGAGGCATGATGGTTGTACGCCGCGTCCTGCATGGGGACATACGACCCGGGGCGGCCATGGTTCACTTACCAATCGGTGTCTTCGGAGATCAGAAGCCGGGTGTTCCCTTGGACCTGCCACCGGATCAACCTGTCGTCCTTCGCGGGTGGCGCGCGGAGCAGCTTTTCGGCGCGCGAGAAGCGCGAGTCGCAGTCGGTCGCCTTGTAGACGGACGTGTGGCGCGCTTGGCGCCAAGCACCGGGGGCCGCGTCGTGTCTTTGGTCCTCGATCAGCCCGTGGTTTTCTATGTGGAAGGGATGGAGGTTGTCTCCGCCGGCCTTTGACCCGACCTACGTGCTCCGCAAGCGAATGACATTGGCCGTCTGCCTATTGTGGGGTCGAGAAAACCACCTTGGCGTATTGACCGAGGTTAGGTCGGATTAGACCATATCGAGACAACAGGTGCGGATATGGCACAGACCTCCGCGCTTCCGTTGCGCAGGCCTTGGTCGCTTACCCCTTTTCCAACAGCCTCCGTAGGACACCAGGGATCGCCTCCGGCAGGTCTTCGGCGATGAGACCGGGTCCGAGCACATGACCAGCGGCCTGATGGAGCCACACCCCGATCCGCGCAGACTGGCGCGCCGTTTGCCCTCGGGCCAGCAAACCGGCAATCAGACCGGCCAGGACGTCTCCACTGCCCGCTGTCGCCAGCCACGGCGCGGCGGTCTCCCCTTCGGCAGACTGAACCAGAGGCGCGCTTCCGGGGCTCGCGATAATCGTCCGGGACCCTTTCAAAAGGACGGTACACCCCATCCGCTCCGCCGCGCGCTGCGTCGCGTGCGCCCGGCTTTCGTCCGCCTCAAGATCCTCGGACAAATCGGGGAACAGGCGCTTGAACTCCCCGTGGTGGGGCGTGAGCACCGTCTTCGCGCCCAGATCTGGCCAGAGGTCGGCGCGCCGGGACAGAAGCGTCAGCGCGTCCGCATCCAGAACACAGGGCCGACCGGCGGCCACAGCCCCGGCCAAGATGTCCTCGCCCCTGGTATCAAGACCAAGGGCGGGCCCAAGACAGAGCGCGTTGATCCGCCGATCCTGTAACAGGGTCTCTAAGCCCAAACGGTCGTCGCACCGCCGCAACATGATCGCCGTGAGTTGTGTCGCGCATTCCATCATCGCCCCGCCCGGCGCAGCCAGCGTCACCAGCCCGGCGCCCACCCGAAGCGCTGCGCGTGCTGCCAGCCGGGCCGCCCCGGTCTGGGCGAAGGGTCCGCTCACAACAAGCGCGTGCCCATGGTCGTATTTGTGTTGGCTCGCACCCTTGGCCAAAGCCTCCGCCGGGGGACGCCACGCCGTCATAGGCCCAGATCCACGACGCGCACCGGCATGCCATCCGCCGCGAGTGTCAGATGCACGGGCTTCGGCCTATGAAACGTCACCGCAAGATCCGCCTGGAAACGGAGCGTGCCCAAGGCCGCACCGGTCGCCGGGTCATAGCCGGTCGGTTGATCTATGCTCACGGACAAAACGGGGTTGCATGAGCCTTCGGCATGGTAGCGCCGCCAAAGATCGCTGTAGCCGCCGAGGATAGCATCGGCCGGTCGGTTCTGCCCAAGGCCCAACAGGGCATCCACCAACAGCACTGGGCCGCCAGTGGTGCTCAATGAGACGTCGGCAACCGGACAACTAACCCCGCCACTGTCGCGCCACCTGCGGGCATTCACGGCTGCGTCGGAGTGCCCAAGGTCTTGGGGCCCGCCCATGGACAACAGCGCATCCCATCCCACAGGGACGACAACAACGGACCAGCCGCGTTCTCGCAGGATCCGGGCCACGACGAAGCCGTCGCCCCCATTGTTCCCAGGTCCGCATAGGACCACGGCGGTGGCGGGATGCGCGGCCAAGTTAGGCCAGCGGTGACAACATGCCGCGACCACGCCCTGCCCTGCGATTTCCATCAGGCCGAGTCCGGTCACCTGCCCCGACTCGATAGCCTGCGCCTCCACGGCCCGCATTTGGGACGGCGAGATCACGTCATCGGGCATCCATTCATGAACTGCACTTATTTTTGGCACGTCGATCATATTTTAGCCGCTGCACCTCCGGGGACAGGCGCTGACCGGGCCTCCGTCCGCTATGCGATTGTCCCCCTGCGCAGCCCATGGTGAACCCCTGGCAACGTTACGGGAGGACGCCGAACATGAAGAAGGTTGAAGCCATCATCAAGCCGTTCAAGCTCGATGAGGTGAAGGAAGCCCTCCAAGAGATTGGCATCCAAGGCCTCTCGGTCACGGAAGTCAAAGGCTTCGGGCGCCAGAAGGGCCACACCGAACTATACCGCGGCGCGGAATACGTGGTCGACTTTCTGCCCAAGGTGAAGATCGAGGTCGTCCTGGCCGACGACATGGTGGATGCTGCCGTCGATGCCATTGTTGGCGCTGCGAAAACTGACAAAATCGGAGACGGGAAGATTTTTGTCAGCCCCGTCGAACAGGCGATCCGCATTCGGACCGGTGAATCCGGCGACGACGCGATCTGACCCGCCCACACCCACAACGACCTGCCTTTTTACACAGAGAGGGGAACCCCATGAGCAAGGACGCAGTCCTCAAGCAGATCAAGGACGAGGAAATCGAATACGTCGATATCCGCTTCACCGACCCGCGCGGCAAGTTGCAGCACGTGACCGTGATGTCCGACCAAGTTGACGAAGACTTCCTGGAGGAAGGCTTCATGTTCGACGGCTCGTCCATCGCCGGTTGGAAAGGCATCGAAGCCTCCGACATGAAGCTGATGCCCGACACCGACAGCGCGTATATCGACCCGTTCTACGCCGAAAAGACCCTCTGCGTGCACTGCTCTATCGTGGAACCCGACACGGGCGAAGCCTACGAGCGTGACCCCCGCGGCACCGCCGAAAAGGCCGAAGCCTACCTGATTTCGTCGGGTATTGGTGACAAGTTCTTCTGCGGCCCCGAAGCCGAATTCTTCCTGTTCGATGACGTCAAGTTCTCGAACTCGATGAACAAGGTCAGCTACGAAGTCGACGCCGTCGACGCCGCTTGGAACACCGACGCTGACTACGAAATGGGCAACATGGGCCACCGTCCCGGCGTCAAGGGCGGCTACTTCCCCGTGAACCCGACCGACGCGGCCCAAGACCTGCGTTCCGAGATGCTCTCGACGATGAAGCGCATCGGCATGAAGGTCGACAAGCACCACCACGAGGTGGCGTCCTGCCAGCACGAGTTGGGCCTGATCTTCGACAGCCTGACCAAGCAGGCCGATGAGCTTCAGAAGTACAAGTACGTGATCCACAACGTGGCCCATGCCTACGGCAAGTCGGCGACCTTCATGCCCAAGCCCATCGCAGGCGACAACGGCACCGGGATGCATGTCAACATGTCCATCTGGAAGGACGGCAAGCCGCTGTTCGCCGGGGACAAGTATGCCGATCTGTCCGACGAAGCCCTGTACTTCATCGGTGGTGTCCTGAAGCACGCGAAGGCCCTGAACGCCTTCACGAACCCCTCGACCAACTCCTACAAGCGTCTGATCCCTGGCTTCGAAGCCCCGGTTCTGCGCGCTTACTCGGCCCGCAACCGTTCGGGGTGTGTCCGTATTCCGTGGACCGAGAGCCCCAAGGCCAAGCGTGTCGAGGCCCGCTTCCCCGATCCGTCGGCGAACCCCTACCTCTGCTTCGCGGCCCTGCTGATGGCTGGCCTCGACGGCATCAAGAACAAGATCCACCCCGGCGAGCCGTCGGACAAGGATCTCTACGACCTGCCCGCCGAAGAACTGGCCGCGATCCCGACCGTCTGTGCGTCGCTGCGCGAAGCTCTGGACGAGTTGGAGAAGGATCACGAGTTCCTGCTGGCCGGCGACGTGTTCACCAAAGACCAGATCGAGGGCTACATGGCGCTCAAGTGGGAGGAAGTTTACTCCTACGAGCACACGCCGCACCCGGTCGAGTACCAGCTGTACTACAGCTGCTAAGGCCGTGGCGGGGGATCCCCGCCCCAACGACAAGACAACGGAGGGCGTCCCATGGGGCGCCCTTTTTGATTGGGATCAGTCCGTGGTGCCAAAGCAGATAGATCGAAGCGACCAGCCGTCGGTTCAATAGCAGTCGGGTGAGCCTCAGTCTGTTCCGGGGATGGGAGAGAGGTACAATCTCTAGGAAGATCCCCATCACCCAGGCAAAGGCGGTCACCTGGTCTCGCAAGGTGCGAACGGCCCGCTGCATCCCATCGTCATCCCGGGGCATCCGAGCCGTGGGCGCATCAGTCTCTAGGGTGATCCACGATCAAGGCGTCAGTCGCTTCATTGACGAACCACATACGGCATAGGCGTCAGTCTCTCCGACGACCAAAGACGTCTGACACGCAAGCAGCGGGCAGATCATTCCAGGGCAGCTTGGGCAGAGGCCCCGCGTTTGCGGCGCCAATGGCCTACGCAGCGACTAGGCCACAAAGACCCGGCGGCGCTGAGCGTCGCCTTCACCGCCGTTCCTCATCCCACGGGGCCACGCCGACAGAGCTAACCGAGCAAGCCGCGCCCTCTACAGATCGTCCAGCACATCCAGCGCGGCGGTGCGGATCACTGCCTGCTCATCCCCGCCGATCAGCAGATAGCCATAGCCCCCATCGGTCCAATGGGCGGCCTGCATCCCCTCCAGTTGCGTCATCCGCAGGGGGCTGTCGTCCTGTCTGGGCAAGGCGATAATGCACAAGGCAACGGGCGCTCCGCCCTCGGTAAGGAACGCCATCTGAACTAGGGGTTGCCCCTCATACCCAAGGAGTTGCGCCCGACGAAAGCTGAGGCCCTCCACATCCACTGGTGGCAGGTCACGCCCCAACGCCTGGGCCAAGCCCGCGTCCGTGACCGTCTGGGCGGCAGGCAAGGACGACAGAGTCTCCTCCGTATAGAGCGCTTGGTAGGCCGCGACATAGGCCATCCAATCGTCAGGGCCTTGGCGCGCACCGCCAAACGCTCCGATCAAAACGCCCAAAACAAGGGAGGCGGCCAAACCCAACCGCACCGGCCAAGGGGACCGCTTAGATCGGCCCTGGACCAAGTCCGCAGGCACAGACGGCGCGGATGCAAGGACCGGCGCAGACGCCATGGCAGCCATATCACCCAAGACCCGCAGACGATCCAAGCGGCGACGTAGGTCCAGGTCCGTGTCCTGCGCCACGACGATTGCGGCGATATCCTCGGGTGAGGCCTCGCCATCCAGGAAACGGGTCAAATCCTCATCGCTGAATGGCCCGTGGGCTGTCATCGCGTGCGATCCACTTCTGTGTCCGCCACAGCATCCCCGACCTTTCGGCGGGCTGTGGAAAGACGGCTCATGATGGTCCCGACGGGGATCTCGAGGATCTCCGCCGCCTCGGCATAGCTGAAGCCTTCCACATAGACGAGCAGAACCGCGATCCGCTGACCTTCGGGCAAGGCGTTCACTAAGGATAACACTTCACGCGCCAGAATATTCGTTTCCGTCTCCAGACCCGGGGCCGGAATCTCGATCTCTTCGACGGGCACGAGGCCACCGCCCACGCGCACGGCCTTGGACCGCATCTCGTTCAACCAGATCCGCTGCGCAATTTTGTAGAGCCAAGAATCCAGCCGCGTCCCTGGCGTAAAGCGATCCGCCTTATCCAAGGCACGGAGGCACGTGGCTTGGGCCAGATCCGCAGCCACGTCCCGCGTCCCCGTCAACGACAGGGCAAAGCGCCAAAGCCGTGGATATGCCGCAGGCAGCCCCGCCCGCACAGCGGCCCGGGACTTTTCTTGTTCGCGATGTCGAATAATTGTCCCCCCTCCGGTGTTGTCTGCCCATGCGGCGGCAAGAGAACCGGCGTAATCTTTCTGACACGGAGACGTTCCATGAAAAACCACTTCCTCGTGATGACCCTCGCGGCGGCTTCCTTTGCCCTTCCGGCGCTGGCCCAAGACACGCCTGCTCCGGCAGATGCAGAGGTCTATTTCATCAACCTGTCGGACGGTGACACGGTCACGTCGCCGGTGTTGGTCAAGTTCGGCCTAAAGGGCATGGGCGTCGCCCCGGCGGGCGTCGAGAAAGAGAACACCGGCCATCACCACCTTTTGGTGAACCGCCCGGCTTTCGGCTCCGAGGATGCGGAGGAGCTGGAGTTCGGTATTCCAGCCGATGAGCAGCACATCCACTTTGGTGGCGGTCAGACGGAGACGACAATTGACCTCGAACCCGGCGAGCACACGCTGCAGATGGTGCTGGGCGACCTGAACCATATCGTGCATGCCGACCCAGTCATGTCCGAGGTCATTACGATTACAGTCGAATAAGAGTTTTCGGCTCGGTCGTTCTCGAACCTACTTTCGGGAACGGCGGCTCGGTTGCGAGCATGGCCGATGGCGGAAGCTCCTACGCAGGCTCACAATTATGCGCATCCGGTTCAGTCGTCTTAGAGTCCAGACGCCACGTAGAAATCCGGTAGACCGCGCCGCCAGTCCTATCCGGCAGCGCAGATCAGGGGCACGTCCTGCGCGCCCCTGCCATTGTCTTACATCTTCAGACGTTCGCCCTTCGGGTCGTACATCGGCTTGAACGAGGCCTCAGCCCCGATCCGGCGACCGGCCACCTCGATCTCGTAGGTCGAGGACAGGCTGTCGTCGATGCTTTCACCAACGCAGGGCACATAGCCCAGACCGATGGCCCCGCCGAGCGTATGCCCGTAGGCGCCGGACGCGATGTGCCCCACGATCTTGCCGTCGCGGACGATCGGCTCATTGTGGTAGAGCATCGCTGCCGGATCGCTCAGCTTGAACTGAAGCATCCGGCGTTGCAGCCCTTCCTCACGCTTGCGCAGGACGGCGTCTCGCCCAATGAAGTCGCCGTTCTTCTTGGTCTTGACCGCAAAGCCAAGGCCCGCCTCGACCACGTGATCCTCTGGCGTGATGTCGTGCCCCATATGGCGGAAGGCGCGCTCGATCCGGCAGTTGTCCATCGTATGGAGACCCACGGGCCGCGCTTCGGTCTCGGCTTCGATCAGAGTCTCCATGACGTGGGCCGCCATGTCCGACGGGATGTAGACCTCCCACCCGAGCTCGCCGACGTAGGACACGCGGTGCGCCCGGGCCAAACCCAGACCGATATCGATGTCCTTGGCCGTACCAAACGGGAACGCCTCGTTCGAGAAGTCCGCCGGGCTGATCGCCTGCAACACGTCCCGCGCCTTTGGGCCCATGACGGCCAGAACCGCCTCGCCCGCCGTGATGTCGGTGATGAAGATCGCATCCTCGGGGTCCTCATGGCGGCGCAGCCAGGCCATGTCTTTGACCAAGGTCGCAGCCGGCGTAACCATCAGGTAGCTGAACTCCGACAGGCGCGTGACGGTGACATCCGCCTCTACCCCGCCGCGCGAGTTGAGCATCTGCGTATAGACGATCTTGCCCGGCGGCACGGCCATGTCGCCGCCGCAGACGCGGTTCAGGAACGCCTCGGCATGGACCCCGTCGATCTTGATCTTGCCGAAGGACGACATGTCATAGAAGCCGCAGCCTTCGCGGATGCGCGTGTGCTCATGAGCCGCGTTCGCGAACCAATTCTGGGGTCCCCAGGAATACTGGTATTCCCGTGGCTCGCCCGGCCACGCGAACCAATTGGCCCGCTCCCATCCGGCGAATTCGCCGAAGACCGCGCCCAATTCGCCCAACTGCGCGTGGAAGGGCGAGCGGCGGATGCCCCGCGCCGTTTCCTTCTGACGGAAGGGCCAGTGGTCCTGGTACAACAGGCCCAAGCTCTCGGTCGCACGTTCCTTCAGGTAGCGACGATTGCGCTGGAACGTCTGGTTGCGGGCAATATCCACGTCGACCAGGTCGAAAGGCATCTCGCCGTCCTGCATCCACTGCGCCAAGGCCATGCCAGCGCCGCCAGCGGACTGAATGCCGATGGAGTTGAATCCAGCGGCCACCCACAGGTTCGGCACCTCCGGCGATGGCCCAAGGTGATAGGCGTCGTCTGGCGTGAAGCTCTCGGGGCCGTTGAAGAACGTGTGGATGCCCGCCTCCGCCAGCATGGGCACCCGTTCGATGGCCTGCTCCAAGATCGGCTCGAAATGGTCGAAGTCGGGCGGCAGTTCGTCGAATTCGAAGTCCTTCGGGATGCCATCCATGGCCCAGGGCTTCGCCTTCGGCTCAAAGGCGCCCAGCAGGATCTTGCCCGCGTCTTCCTTGTAGTAGGCGCATTCGTCCGGCACGCGCAGCACGGGCATATGCTTCAGCCCCGCGATGTTTTCCGTGACAATGTAGAAGTGTTCGCAAGCGTGCAGGGGCACGTTGACACCCGCCATCTGCCCGACTTCATGGGCCCACATGCCGCCGCAATTGACGACATGGTCGGTTGTGATCACACCTTCCTCGCCGTCGGCCTCCCAACGAACGCCCCGCGCGGTGCGGTGATCCACGTCGATGCCCGTCACACGCGCACCCTCGATGATCTTGGCGCCGTTCTGGCGCGCGCCCTTGGCCAGGGCCAGGGCGATATTCGCCGGATCGCCCTGCCCGTCGCCGGGCAGCCAAACGCCACCGTGGACGCCATCTAGGTTGATGTGCTCGTACTTCTCTTTCACCTCTTTGGGAGAAAGCTCTTCGACCTCGACGCCAAAGGCACGGGCCATGGAAGCGTTGCGCAGCAACTCCTCCTGCCGGGCTTCCGTCAAAGCAACCGAGACGGAGCCGTATTGCGCCAGACCCGTCGACACGCCGGTCTCCGCCTCAAGCTTGGCATAGAGATCAGCGGAGTATTTCGACAGACGCGTCGCCGCCATGGTCGAGCGCAGCTGGGCGATCAGACCCGCGGCGTGCCATGTGGTGCCAGAGGTTAGCTTCTTCCGCTCCAACAACACGACATCGGTCCAGCCGAGTTTCGTGAGGTGATAGGCGACGGAACACCCGATGACCCCGCCGCCGATGATGACGACGCGGGCCGATTGAGGAATGGATTTGGTCATGCGCGGATCCGTTCGTTTTCAGAGTCCCAGAGGGCACCGTCCGCATGGACGGCCGCAGTCACTTTGTGGCCGAAGACTTCGACTTCGACGGTTTGGCCTTCGCTGCCCCGGGGCAGCATGGCCATGGCGATGGGTTTGCCCACCCGGTGCCCAAAGGCCGCCGAGGTAATCTCGCCCACGATCTCGCCATCTTGGCGGATCGGCGACATGGGCAGCGGGTCATATCCCATATCGTCCAGCGTCAGCACATGCAGACACCGCGCCGGGTCTTCGCCCCGCTCGTCCTTCCGGATAAAGCGGTCGGCCCCAACCTCGCGGAGCGTGTAGCCCGGCGACAGATCCGACCCCCAGGCACGATAGCCCTTTTCGATGCGCATCGTGTCCAGCGCGAACATCCCGAAGGGCACCGCCTCCGTCTCCATCAGCGCGGCATAGATCGCGGGCATGTCGTCGCGGGCGCCGTGGACTTCCCAGCCCAGTTCCCCGGCAAAGCTGACCCGTTGCAGGCGCACCTCCTTGCCGCAGACCGTGGTTTCCTGGACCGACAACCAGGAGGCCGACAGATCGCCCTCGGTCAGCGGCGCAAGGATGTCGCGCGACGTGGGACCTGTGACCAGCAGGCAAGACATGCTTTCCGACGTGTCGGTCAGTGTCAGCCCCTCGGCCAAAGGATGGGCCAGCAGATCGTGGTCATGGGCCCGCGCAGCGGCGGCGGTGATGAGGGTGAAGCGATCCTCGTCCCAACGGCTGACCGACATTTCGGTCGCGAACTTGCCCGTCGGTCCGTTGAAATAGCATAGGGTCATACGGCCAACCTTGGGCAGGCGCCCCGCGATTTGACCGGACAGCCACTCGGCCGCGCCCTCACCCGACAGTTCGAAACGGGAGAAGCCCGACAGATCCAGAACGCCGGTGCCGTCGCGCACGGCGGCCACCTCTTCGGCGACCCGCTTGTGCCAGGGGCCTTCGCGCTTCCAAGTTTGGGTGCTCTCGAACGAGGTGTCGTCGCCCTCCTTGGCGAACCACGTCGCCCGTTCCCAACCGCCATAGGGGGCCATCTGGGCACCCTGCGCCTGGAGCGCCTCGTGGTTGGGCGAGGTCAGCATGTCTTTGCCTGCGGGCCAGCGCATGTGCGGGAAGTGCATCCCGTATTCGTGGCCGTAGACTTCCTCGGCCTTTGCCTTGCAAAAGGCGGGGTCCGAGCACCAGGCCGCGAAGCGACGCGGGTCCACGTCGAAGCAATCCCAGTCGGGCGCGCCCTTGACGATCCAGTCGGCCAGCACCTTCCCCGCGCCGCCGCCCTGGGCGATGCCAAAGGTAAAGACGTTGGCGTCGAAGGCGTTCTTCACCCCGGGCATCGGCCCGATCAGCGGCAGGCCGTCCGGCGAATAGGGGATCGGTCCGTTGATGACGCTGCTGACGCCCGCGGTGGCGAGGGACGGCACACGCTCCATGGCGTCGGCGATGTAATCCTCAATCCGGTCCAGGTCTTCCTGCCAAAGCTGGAAGCTGAAGTCTTCGGGCATGTCGCCGTTGGTCCAGACCGACTGACAGTTCCTCTCATAGGGGCCGAGGTTCAGACCCGTCTTCTCCTGCCGCAGGTAATAGGAAATGTCGGGGTCCCGCACCATCGGCAGCTTGCCGCCATGTTCCTTGGACCAGGCCTCAATCTCCGGGATCGGCTCGGTCAGCAGGTACTGGTGGGACATGACGACCATGGGCAGCGGCGGGCGGCCGTAGGGTTCGAACCACTCGGCCACGCGCGCAGCGTAATAGCCTGCGGCGTTCACAACATAGTCACAGGCGATGTCGCCCTGCTCAGAGTGGACGATCCAGCCCTCGCCGTCCCGCGTGACGCCGGTCACCGGGCAATGCCGGATGATGCGCGCCCCCAGATCACGGGCGCCCTTGGCCAGGGCCTGGGTCAACTGCGCGGGGTCGATATCGCCGTCTTCCGGATCCCAGAGACCACCGACGAGGTCATGGGTCTCGCCGATTGGATACTTTTCCTTCATCTCGTCCAGGGTCATCCGGGTCATCTTGAGCCCCTGGATGTCGCCCATGGCGCGGACGTGCTCGAACTCCTCCATCCGCTCCTGGCTGTGGGCATACCGGATCGTCCCCGAGACGTGGTAGTTCATCGGGTAGTCCACGCGCTCCGCCAACTCGCGGTAGAGCGCCATGGAATAGCGCTGGATATTCATCACCGCCCAGGAGCCCGCGAAGTTCGGGCAGTTGCCCGCCGCGTGCCACGTCGACCCAGCGGTCAACTCATTACGCTCCAGCAGGACGCAGTCGGTCCAGCCCTCCAGCGCAAGGTGATAGAGCGAGGACACGCCCACCGCGCCCCCACCGATGATGACCACTCGGGCCTTTTCGGGAAATGTCATGTTTGATGGCCTTGCATCAGCCCAGATCGGGCAATGGCTGGAAGCGGGGGAGCCCCCCGCGGGTCAACACTCGAAACGCGGTCTGTCTGGCGGTGCCTTCATCGCCCACATGAGCGCGACGGAGACGGGAACCCCGATCCGCCCGCTGTCGGCGGTCGGCACACGTCGCTTGCAAAGATGGGCGCTCTGCGGTGTCACGAACTTCTCCTGATCGAGAACCATGGTCTCACTCTTCCCGACCAATCAAGCCATGTGGCATTCTGGCCCTAAGCATTTCCCAGATCCTTAAGTCCAGCGATGCCCCCTAGGCGCGGCGCCGCCCATGGGATAGCCCCGCCTCAGAATGCGCGGAGGCACCATGGCCAAAATCTTGATCCTGAACGGCCCCAACCTGAACCTCTTGGGACAGCGGGAGCCGCATATCTACGGCGCCGATACCCTGGCTGATGTGGAGGCCCAGGCCCGGGCCTTGGATTTGGCCGACCTGACGTTTCAGCAATCGAACCATGAAGGCCAGTTGGTCGATTGGATCCAGGCGGCACGGGGCACGCAGGACGGCATTATCATCAACCCGGGCGCCTATTCCCACACCTCGGTGGCGATCCTGGACGCATTGTCGGCCTTTGAGGGTCCCGTGGTGGAGGTGCACATCTCCAACATCCACAAGCGCGAAGCCTTTCGCCACCACTCCTACGTCAGTGGCCGGGCCGAGGCCGTGATCGCGGGCCTCGGGATCGAGGGATACTTCGCAGCCCTTCGCTGGCTTGCGGCGCGGCTGTAACGCCCGCGCCATAGCCCGCCTCTGACGCTGGCAGGCACCCTGCACATAATCTGCATGAGCGTCCGGCGGCTTTCGTAGCCGCCCTGGGCCTAACCCGATGTCCATCAGATATCGGAGGTCCCATGCACGCCACACCCGACGGACACCAGTGCCCCACTCGCCCACCCCTTCCAGAGCATGCGACGCGGGCCGGACTGGCCCTGGTCGTGCTGCTGCCAGTCGCGGATTGGCTGCTCTTCGACCACTCCTTCGGGGTGGCCGCCGTGCCCCTGGCCCTGGGGATCTTTGCCGCGGCGCTCTGGTGTCGTCCACGTCCTCTGCGCCAAGTTCTGGGGCCTGCCCTTCTCCTCGCTGTTGGCTGTTTGCCAGTCGTGATCCACCCCCAAGTCCTGTCGCTCGCGCTGCTGGGCGCCGCTCTGCTGTTTACGCTCGCCTGGGTCCATGGGCGGCCCGAGACCTGGCTGCGTCCGCTGCTCATGATGCTGATCCTCGCTCCTCAGGATGCCGTGACCGCAAGCGCGCGACTGCGCCGTCCGATGACCGGATGGACCGCCTCGGCCTGGTTCGGCACCTGGACGCTTCCAATCGGAGGGGCCCTGGTTCTCGTGAGCCTCCTGGCGGATGCGAACCCCGTCCTAAGGGATTGGGTGATTCTGGCGACACGGGTGGAGGTGGACAGCGCGACTCTGGCCTGGCGGGCGCTATTTTGGATCGGCGTCGCGACGATGATCTGGCCCCTACTGCGCGGTGTGCCCTTAGCTGACCGCAAGCAACAGCCTGCCGCGCACCCGACAGCCGGGATTAACGCGGCCTCCGTGGCGCGGGCGCTCGTGGTGTTCAACGGCGTCATGGCTCTGCAAACCGTCACCGATCTGGCGTACCTTTGGGGCGGTGCGGCCCTGCCTGAGGGGATGACCTATGCCAGCTATGCCCACCGGGGGGCCTATCCCCTGCTGGCGACGGCGCTCTTGGCCATCGCTTTTTCGCTGGTGGCACGGCCCTTTACCGACAGCGCCCGAACCTTGCGGTGGTTGCTGGCCGTATGGATTGTCCAAAACCTCGGACTGACGGCCTCCTCCGTCCTGCGGCTGTGGATTTATGTCGAGGCCTATGGCCTGACCTATCTGAGGTTCCATGCGGCCGTTTGGATGGCATTGGTGGCCTGCGGCCTGCTGCTGGCCCTGTGGCAAGTCGCACGGCGGCGGTCGACCCGATGGCTGTTGGCGCGGGGGGCCGCCTTAGCGGTGGCCACGCTCTATGGGGTGAGCCTCATCAACATGGCCGCGTTCATCGCCAGCCATAGCCTGGCCCGCGATGGGCCACTCGACCTAGCCTACCTTTGCGGCCTGCCCCCCACGGCCCATGCTGTCATTGCCGCCGACAGCCCAGGGCTTTGCCCGACACCTGGGCCAGAGATCGTAGGCTGGCGCGACTGGGGCTTTCACAAAGCCGCCGTCCGCGCCAAGTTGGACCGCATGGAAAGCGCACTGCCATGAAGATCTTGATCGTGGATGATGACCCACGCCTGCGCGATCTGGTGCGCATCGCCTTGGACCGCGCTGGGCACCAGACGGTGACAGCCTCGGACGGGCAGCAAGCTTTGGACCGGGCGGCGCGCGACACACCCGACTTGATCGTGCTGGACGTGGGGTTGCCGGAACATGACGGCTTTGAAGTCTGTCGCAGGCTCCGCGCCCGAGGGGATGAAGTCCCCGTCCTGTTCCTGACCGCCCGTGACGACGAAATCGACCGCGTGGTGGGGCTAGAACTTGGCGCCGACGACTATGTCACAAAACCCTTCAGCCCCCGCGAGTTGGTCGCTCGCGTCGCAGCGATCCTGAAACGAAGCCGCCCGTCCACGCCACGCCGCCTCACGCAGGGGGCCCTGGTCCTCGACCCCGCGCGCCACGGCTGTACCCTAAACGGGGCACCGGTGGCGTTGACCGCAACGGAGATGGCGATCCTGCTGCAACTGGCGACGCGCCCCGACCATGTTCAAGCCCGCCCAGCGCTGGTGGATGCGGTCTTTGGTCGGGGCAGCCCGGTCTCTGACCGCACGCTGGACAGCCATGTGCGCAATCTGCGCGCAAAGCTGGCCACAGCCGGATGCCACGACGCTATCGAGACGGTCCATGGCGTCGGCCTCCGCCTCGGCCCCTGCTCCACATGAGCAAGTGGCGCCCGTCGCTCTGGTTTGTGGTCTTTGGCGGCCTGGGCGGCACGCTGCTGGTGTCGTTCCTGGGCTTGGTCGCCCTCCGCTATTTGGGGCCGGAGATTGGGTTTCGCCAAGCCGCCGTCCTGCTCGCCCTGGCGATCACGGGCTGTACGGCGCTGCTGGGATGGCTGCTGGTCAGACTGCTGCTGCGCCCTGTGGACGCCCTGGCCCAACAGGCCCGCGCCATGCGCACAGGCGGGGTGGCGCAGTCGCCGCGCCATTTCGGCACCCGAGAGTTGCGGGATCTCGCCATGTCCGTGGTTGAGATGGGGCGTGCCTTGCAGGGGCGCGAAGCCGCGATCCGAACCTATACCGATCACGTCACCCATGAGCTGAAGACCCCTGTGACCGCAATCCGCGCCGCGGCAGAGCTTTTGGAGGACGGGGGGCACCGGGACCCCTTGCTCCTACAACAGATTACCGGCGCGACCACACAGATGGAGGCCCAGTTGGCAGCGTTACGCCAGATGTCCGCCGCGCAGGAGCCCGGGCACGCCGGGTCGTCCTGCTTAGCGGAGGTCGCGGACGATTTGGCGGCGCTCCACCCTGGTGCGGTCTTTGATGGGGTGGAGGTGCCGCTGCCGCTCGCCGCCTCCGGGCTTCGGGTTGTTCTCGGGCACCTGCTGACGAACGCAGCGGAGGCCGGCGCAGCCACGGTCACGGTTTCGGCAGATCCCCAGGGCATCACGGTCAGCGATACGGGTCCGGGTGTCAGCGCCGGCAATGCGGCCCGTCTGTTCGATAGTTTTTTCACGACGCGGCGGGAGGCGGGCGGGACTGGCATGGGCCTGTCCATCGTGCGGGCCCTTCTATCGACCCATGGTTGGACCATCCAAACGGTCGCCTCGGACATTGGGTTAACGCTGCGCTTGGATGCGCCTTAGATCGGCGCCACTCCGTTGAACTGAGTCGGGTGATGCGGGCTTTGCGCGCAAAGCAACCGATAGCCGGTGCTGGAGCACTAGGCGAAGAGGAACCGGACCGTCTTTAACACGCACCCGATGCAGAGAATGGCTGACCAATGACCCTGTTGGGATATGCTTAGGCGTCGGCGCATGGGATGTCTGCCAGTTGAGCGATGCCTGGCCCGTTACTCCTACATACAAATGCAGCCCGAAAAGGCACTTTGCCGAGTGACGTCGCGACGTCGGCTAGGATTGGCCCACTCCGCGCGGCGATGCCTGTTTGGCACCAACAAAGCATGCGCCGTTGAAAACGCCCAGTGACCAATTCAGCGAGACCAGAGGCGCCAGAGAACTGATCGAATTGTCCGAGAACGCGCTTCGCCGCAGCGCTTGCGCACGTTGTGCCGGATTATAGCTGAAACCAAACCGCACCCGCCCCGTTGGTCCATTGCCGCTCTCTCGAACCGTGGCCTCACCGGCGCAGCGATCATCCTCCACAGGCCATTGCCTCCGTACCTGACCGAGATGCTCCCACGCCCACGACGGCCCCACAGGTCCAAATCGGTTGACGCCAAGGGCCTGACCTGTTCCCTCACGCTTCGGAGGAGACCCCATGCGCCACAGCCTCACCGCGTTGCCCGACGCCACCTTGCCCTTCGACGATATCATCGACGTCCGGGCGCCATCGGAGTTCGCCGTCGATCACATTCCAGGCGCGATAAACCTGCCCGTCTTATCCGATGCGGAGCGGGCGCGGGTCGGCACGATCTACGTGCGCGAAAGCCGTTTCCTGGCCCGCAAGATCGGGGCCGCTCTGGTGGCGCGGAACGCGGCCAACCATATCGAAGGCGCTCTGGCGGACCGGGACGGCGGCTGGCGCCCGCTGGCCTATTGCTGGCGCGGCGGGCAAAGGTCTGGGTCCTTCGCCACCATCCTCGCTCAGATTGGCTGGCGGGTGCGGGTGGTTGAGGGGGGCTACCGCAGCTATCGCCACTTGGTCCATGCCCAGCTCTATGAGGCCGCTCTGCCGCACCGGCTGATCGTGGTCGACGGCGGAACCGGGACGGGCAAGACGCAGCTTTTGCAAGCCATCGCCAAGGCGGGCGGTCAGGTTGTCGACTTGGAGGACCTGGCCCGGCACCGGGGCTCCAATTTCGGGGGGCTGGCCGAAGAGCAGCCTGCCCAAAAGATGTTCGAAAGCCGATTGGCCCGCGTTCTCCATGATCTGTCCCCCGACCGCCCCGTGTTTTTGGAGGCCGAGAGCAACGCCATCGGGCGGCTGAAAGTACCGCCATCGGTGTGGCGCGCGATGTCCGAGGCTCCGGTGATCCAGGTCAAGGCGCCTGCGGCGGCGCGCGCGCGTTTTCTGCTGACGACCTACCCGGACCTCACCGCCGATGCGGCGCTTTTGGCCGACCGGATCGACAGGCTACGCCCCTATCATCCGCGAGACCGAATTGAAGAGTGGCACGACCTTGCGCGCACGGGTACGCTCACCACCCTGGCCGAGGCGCTGATCCGTGACCACTATGATCCCCGCTATGCCCGCCCCTCCGGCGCGGATCGGCGCGTGCTTGGGACGCTTCAGCTTGGCGATCTCGGACCAGAGGACCTGGCCCGCGCCGCTGATCAAGCCCTGAGCCTCGCCACGGATAGCACTGCGTTGCAGGCCTCCGGACCGTCAGAGGCGTCCCGTTAAGACAGGGTGATCCGAGGCGCCCCAGCCACAATCTCACCGATAACCGCGCCCGTGTGGCCCGCGTCCACCAGGGCCGCACAAGCGTCCGCGACCGCCGCTTGGGGCACCGCCGCCAACAGACCACCCGCTGTTTGTGGGTCGTGTAGCAGCGCGGCCCTTGGGGTCTCCGTGGCCAAAGGCACATGACGCGCGTTCGGTCCATGGAGGGTCGAGAGGTGCCCGGCGGCAAGCGCAACTTCCGCCCCGGCGTAGATAGGCAGAGCCGCCAGATCCACATGGGCAGCAACGCCGCTGGCTTGGCACATGGACATGAGGTGTCCGGCAAGCCCAAAGCCTGTGACATCGGTCATGGCCCGAACTCCTGCGCCGACCAACAGACGCGCCGCCGCGCCCTGGGGCTGCGCCATCCGATGCAGCATCGACAGAATATCATCACCAGAGGCCCGCCCGGCCATTTCCGCCACCAGAAGCGTCCCCGCCCCCAGGGGCCGTGTGAGGATCAGGGCATCCCCCGGTCGGGCGCCCCCCTGCCCGATACCTTCGCCCTCGGTCAAACCCGTCAGGCTCAAGCCCAAGGTCATCTCGGCGCCCATGGTGGAATGCCCCCCGACAAGGTCGGCCCCTTCTGCGCGCAAGACCTCCGATACGGCGGTCAGGATCTGGTCCAGGCTGCGCCGTTGCAGGGGCTCGGACATGCGCGGCAGGGTCACGCTGGCCAGGGCCGCCTGGGGCGCCGCGCCCATGGCCCAGACGTCGCCCAGGGCATGGACGGTCGCGATTCGGGCAAACAGATCCATGTCGCCGGTTGTCGCTCTGAGATGGTCGACCGTCAGGACCTGCTGCCCAGTTCCATGGCGCAGCACGGCGGCATCATCGCCCGGTCCAGCCAGAACGTCATCACGCTGGGGGCCCGCCAGCCCGGCCAAAGCATCCGACAAGGCATGGCCTCCGACCTTAGCCCCGCAGCCTGAACACAGGGGCGCTGACAACTCCCGCACCCCGCGGGCCCTTTCCTGCGGGAGGGGGTCAGGCGCCATGGGCCGCAAGTCGTTGAGGCTATCCATGAAGGCCCGGTCGATGCGGTCCTTCACTCGCCAGAGCCAGGGTCCCGACAGGGTCAGCCCGCCCCGCTCCGCCAAAGCCTCCTGCCCGCCCAGCGAAATGAGTTTCAGATATCGCTTTTGGGGCACGAAGGGCGTCAGCCCGCCCATGCCGCGCAACGCGGCGCGCAGGTTCCCGTGCAAGACGGGCGCTTGGCGCACGGCAAAGACCCCCGCCTTGGGGCGCGGGGCATGGGTCATATGGGCGCAATCGCCGACGGCAAAGAGGTCATCGAACCCCTCGACCCGCAAGCGGCTGTCGACGCGCACGAAGCCATCGGTTTGTGGCAAGCCCGAGGCTGCTAGCCAGCCATGGGGCCGCGCACCCGCCGCCCCTGTGGTGAACCGTGCGGGTAAGCTACTGCCGTCGTCCAGGCGCAGGTGATCGGCCTCCACTTGCATCACGCGAACACCCGCGCGAAGGGTCACACCATAGCTGGCCATCGCGGCCCGCAGACGCGCTGCGGCGGCGTCGCCAACGCCGGTTAGAGCCTCGGCGGCCTCCACGACGGTGACCTCGGGCTTACACCCGCCTTGGCGCAACGCATGGGCCATGGCCAGCGCCAGTTCAATGCCCGCAACGCCGCCACCAATCACCGCAACCTCGGGCGCGACGGCCCCGGCACAGGCGCGGGCGAGGAAGTCGCGCCAGCGGTCGGCGAAGTGTCCCAGCGGTTTAGCCGCCGTCCCATGGTCGGCAAAGCCCGGGACCTCTGGCATCTCCGCGTGGATCCCCACATCCAGCGAAGCCACGTCATAGGCAATCGGCGCACGTCCCGGCACATGGACCAGGCGGGCTTCGGGGTCGATCCCCTGGGCGTATCCGTCGATGACCGCAGCGCCCGCAAATCGGGCCAACCTCACGAGGTCGATGTCCAAGGCCGCGCGGCTGTAGTGCCCCGCCACATGGCCCGGCAGCATCCCGCTATAGGGGGCCGTCGCGCCCGGGTTTATGACCGTGAGCCGCACCCCAGGCAGCGGGTCCATCCCCCACCGACGAAGGACCAACGCATGGGCATGCCCTCCACCAATCAAAAGCAGGTCTTGGGTGAGCGGAGTGTCGGCGCGCATGGGGCTAAGCCTCGGTCGTTGGTCATCGGCTTCGGTCTATCCAGGCCCGCGCAGGGGCGATAGGCCCGGGCACGGGACCGTGATCGGTCTTGCGCCTTTAGCATCGGTTGGCGTGCGGCGCTTGGTCGCGTAGGCTGTCCCCATGTCGACCTCGCTCTTCTCCACCGATGCGATGCCGCCCCAAGCCTGGGCGGAGGTTCTGGCCGCCGTCGATCAGACCTATTCCGAATTGACCGGCTACCAGGAACGGCTGGAGGCGCAGAACGCCGAACTCGACAGCCACCGCCGCCTGCTTGCGTCGATCCTAGCGTCGATTGGCGACGTCATGGCGGTCTTGGATCGCCACGGCGCCTGTCGGCAAGCGAGCCAATCCACGGCGGACCTGCTTGGCGTGTCACCGGACACACTCGCCGGACGGGCGGCCTGCGATCTGTTCGTGTCCGAAGACCGGGCCGCCGCCGACGCCGCCCTGGAAGAGGCACGGCTAACGCGGACCACAGTGCGGTTCGAGGGCCAGATGGCTGGGATCGACGGCGCAGCCCCTTTTGACGTGGCGATCTTTCCGCGCATGACCGAAGCGGGGCGCGTCAACGGTTTCGTCCTATTGGCGCGCCCGTTGACGGAGTTGCGCCAGGCCTACGCCGAACTGGAAGACAGCCACCAGGCCCTGAAAGAGGCGCAATCCCAGATCGTGCGCAACGAAAAGCTGGCGTCGCTCGGCCGCCTCTTGGCGGGGGTGGCCCATGAGCTGAACAATCCCATCAGCTTCGTCTACGCCAACACCCACGCGCTGGAGAAATACCTCGCACGGTTCGAGACGTATTTCGCCGCCGTCGAAGCGGGCGCGCCGCGGGCGGAGTTGGTGGCCATGCGCCAGGATCTGAAGCTGGAGCGGGATTTGCGCAACTTGCGCGTGGCCATCGACGGCGCCCGCGACGGGGCGGAGCGGGTCCGCGACATCGTGGACGATCTGCGCCGCCTATCGGGCGATGGAGGCGGTGCCATTGCGCCGTTTGACCTGGCCGAAGCGGTGCAGGTGGCGGTGAAATGGGTCGATCGCGGATCCAAGTCCGGTGTGCCCGTGACGGTGACCGTGGACCACGGGCTCACGGTGCAGGGCAATTCGGGCCACGTACAGCAGGTGGTGATGAACCTGGTGCAGAACGCCATGGACGCGCTGACCGATCATCGCGCCCCAAAGGTTGAGGTGACGCTGCGCCGCGCTAGAGGCATGGCTTTGGTTACTGTGCAGGACAACGGCCCCGGCATTCCCGAGGATGCCGCCGCGCGCATTTTCGACCCGTTTTTTACAACCAAGCCTGTGGGCGCGGGCACGGGCCTTGGCCTGTCCATCAGCCATAAGATTGCCGAGGAACATGGCGGCACCCTGCGCCTGATCCCCTGCGAGACCGGCACACGCTTTGATTTGACCCTGCCGCTGGAGGCCCCCCGATGAACCTGCTCTGGCTGCAATCGGCGGGCTGCGGAGGCTGTACCATGTCCCTGCTCTGCGCTGAGAATCCCGGTGTTCTCGACGTTCTGGACGGCGCAGGGATCGACCTGCTGTGGCACCCTGCCCTGTCAGAGGCCACGGGCGCCGAAGTGCGTGACCTGCTGGCGGATGTGCTGGAGGGGCGGGTTCCCTTGGACATTCTGGCCATCGAAGGCTCCGTCGTGACGGGGCCCAAGGGCACGGGTCGCTATCAGATGTTCGCGGGCACCGGACGGTCGATGCTGGACTGGGTGCGCGATCTGGCCCCCTTGGCCGGTCACGTGGTCGCCGTGGGCACCTGCGCGGCCTACGGTGGGATGACTGCGGCAGGCGGCAATCCCGCCGGAGCCATGGGCCTGCAATACGACGGCGCGCTGGAGGGCGGCGTTCTCTCCCCCGATTTCCGCGACCCGGCGGGCCTGCCGGTGATCAACATCGCGGGCTGCCCGACGCATCCCAACTGGGTGACCGAGACCCTTATGTTGCTGGTCGACGGGGTTATTTCCGAACATGCGCTTGACCCGTTGGGCCGTCCCCGGTTCTATGCCGATCATCTTGTGCACCATGCTTGCCCCAAGAACGAATTCTACGAGTATAAGGCCAGCGCGGAACGACTATCTGACATGGGCTGCATGATGGAAAACTTGGGGTGTATCGGCACCCAAGCCGTTGGCGATTGCAACATCCGCCCCTGGAACGGGTCCGGGTCCTGCACACGGGGCGGCTATCCCTGCATCGCCTGCACCGCGCCCGAGTTCGAGAGCCCGCGCCTGACCTTCACCGAAACCCCAAAGATTGCGGGGATTCCGGTGGGGCTGCCGACGGATATGCCAAAGGCCTGGTTCATGGCCCTTGCGTCCCTCTCCAAGGCGGCGACGCCGAAGCGGATCGGGACCAATGCGACCTCAGACCGGATCACCGTACCCCCGCAACCCAAACGCGAGAAGACATGACGCGACTGGTTGTGGGCCCGTTCAATCGGGTCGAAGGCGATTTAGAGGTCACGCTCGACATCGAAGACGGTCGAGTGCGATCCGCTCAGGTGAATGCGCCCCTGTTTCGCGGGTTCGAAGTGATGCTGCAAGGCCGCGACCCGCGTGACGCGCTGACGATTACGCCTCGGATCTGCGGGATTTGTTCGATTAGCCAATCGGCGGCGGCAGCCTTCGCCCTGGCCGATGCGGCGGGGGCCACCCCACCGCCCCAGGCGCAACTGGCGGCTGCGATCCTCCATGGTGTCGAGAACCTCGCCGACCACGTCACGCACTTCAATTTATTCTTCATGCCGGACTTCGCCCGCGCGGCCTATGCTGGCCGTCCTTGGCATGCCCGCGCGGTCGAACGGTTTACCGCCACCAAGGGCAGCGGCGCACGCGCGGCGGTCGAGGCCCGCGCCAAGCTGATGCACATCACCGGCGTGTTGGGCGGCAAATGGCCCCATACGCTGGCCATCCAACCCGGGGGCATGACGCGTACCCCCACGCTGTCGGACAAGGTACGCATGGGGGCGACGCTCCGGGCGTTCCGCGCCCATCTGGAACAGGCGCTGTTTGGCGACTCCCTCGAAGCCTTCGCGGGCCTGACCACGGTCGCCGAGTTTGCCGCCTGGTCCACGGGTGATGCGGGCCTGTTCCTAGAGATCGCAAAAGACCTAGATCTGGCGGCCCTGGGGATTGGTCCCCAGAGATACATGTCGTTCGGCGCCTATCCCATGTTTAACGGCCGTGCGACGAAGCCCGGCATGCTGTCTGAGGGCGCCGTGTCGCGGGTGGACCCAGGCGACATTGCCGAGGATCTGACACGCTCCTGGATGTTGGGGGACGCGGCCCATCCCTACGACGGCTTGACCGAGCCCGATGAGAACATGGCCGACAGCGCCTATAGCTGGTGCAAGGCACCGCGTCTGGCTGGACGGACCGCCGAAGTCGGCGCCTTGGCGCGGCATGCCGTGGATGGTCACCCCTTGGCGCGTGCCCTGGCGGTCGAGGGCGGGGTGCGTGCCAGGATTGGCGGGCGCCTGCTAGAGATCGCCCGAACGCAGATCCAACTGGAAGACTGGGTGCGCACCATCGACCCAAGCGCGGCGTTCATGTCCGACGTGACCCTTCCTCAGCAAGGCCATGGTGTTGGCCTTGTGGAGGCGGCGCGCGGCTCGCTTGGGCATTGGGTTCGCATCGAGGATGGCAGGATCGCCAACTATCAAATCGTGGCGCCCACGACTTGGAACTTTTCACCGCGCGATGCCGCTGGTCAGCCCGGTCCTTTGGAAGCCGCGCTTGAGGGCACGCCCGCCGATGGCGAGGACGCGACGCTAGCGACCCAACATGTGGTCCGCAGCTTCGACCCCTGCATGGTCTGTACGGTCCATTGACCGACCCGGCGCAGGGACGCCGCATCCGCGTGCGTGGCCAGGTGCAAGGTGTGGGATTTCGTCCCTTTGTCTGGAGTTTGGCCCATGACATGGGTCTGCGCGGCACCGTGGCGAACGACGCCGAAGGTGTCTTGATCCATGTGGCGGGCGATGCCCTAGACGCCTTTGAAACCGCGCTGAGCGGTCAGGCGCCGCCGCTAGCCCGCGTCGATGCGGTCGAAAGCACCCCGGCGGATGTCTTGGCCGAGGGCTTCTCGATCATCCAAAGCGGACCGCGCGGGGCCGACACGCGGGTCACGCCGGACGCGGCCACCTGTGCGGACTGCCTGGAGGAAATCAGCGGGTCCGGGCGACGGGCGGGCTACGCTTTCACGAACTGCACGAACTGCGGCCCAAGGCTTTCGATCCTGAGGGCCTTGCCCTACGACCGCGCGAACACGACCATGGCCGGGTTTGACATGTGTGCCGATTGCGCCGCGGAATACGACGACCCCCGCGACCGGCGGTTCCACGCACAGCCCATTGCCTGCCCCGCCTGCGGCCCACGCCTCTGGTTGGAGCCGGACCACGACGGAGATCCGATCACCGCCACCGCCACCTTGCTCCGCGCTGGCGCCATCGTCGCGATCAAAGGGTTGGGCGGGTTCCACCTGGCCTGCGACGCCACGAATGCCACAGCGCTTGCCACCTTGCGCAGGCGCAAACGGCGGCCTGCGAAACCCTTTGCCCTGATGGGCTCTCTCGACATGATTGGTCGGTACGCACAGGTCGGCGCGGCTGCCGAGGCGCGGCTGACGGACCCTGCGGCACCCATCGTCTTGCTACCCATGCAGGGCGACGCGCTTCCCGACGGCGTGGCCCCTGGACAGGCGCGATTGGGTTGGATGCTGCCCGCCACACCGCTGCACCACTTACTGCTGCGTGCGGTTGGGAGGCCCTTGTTGATGACCTCCGCCAACCTCTCCGGCGATCCCCAAGTGACCGACAATGACGCCGCGCGCCGGGACCTGGCGGCTTTTGCCGACGCGTTCCTCATGCATGACCGCGATATTGCGCGGCGCTTGGATGACGGGGTCGAAGCCATCGGTCCGCGCGGCCCTTTCGTGATGCGACGGGCGCGGGGACGCGTGCCGGGGACCCTGCCCCTGCCCTTGGATGGACCCCAGGTCTTCGCTGCTGGTGGTGAGTTAAAGGCCGCGATTTGCTTGACGAAGGGCAGCCAAGCCCTGCTGTCCCATCACATCGGCGATCTGGGCAGCCCCTTGACGTTGGCCGACTACACCCGCGCGGATGAGGACCTCTCGGACCTGTTCGACCATCGACCAGAAGCGATTGCCGTTGATCTGCACCCCGCGTTTCAGTCCACGCGCCTGGGGCGGGCCAAGGCGGACCGGTTGGGTGTTCCCGTCATCGACGTGCAACATCACCATGCCCATATGGCCGCCGCCCTGGGCGAAGCCGGTTGGCGTGGCGAGGTGGCCGTTGGCATCGTGCTGGACGGGCTTGGGTTGGGGCCGGATGGCACGATGTGGGGCGGTGAAATCCTTATGGGCGGCTATGGCGCCGTCACCCGGGCCGCCCATCTGACGCCCGCCCCGCTGATCGGCGGAGACCGGGCCCAGTCGGAGCCCTGGCGCAATGCCCTCGTCCGGCTGGACGCGGCGGGGGAGCAGGCGCTGGCCGACCGGCTGTTTGGGCACCATCCTTTGCACGTGGCGCGGCGCATGGTGGGGGGGCCACAGGCGCCTTTGTCCTCATCCGCGGGGCGGTTGTTCGATGCCGTGGCAGCCTGTCTCGGCCTATGTGGGGACCGGCAGAGCTTTGAGGGTGAGGCCGCGATGGCCCTGGAGGCCGTGGCACGCCCCGCCGCGCTCTATGTGTTCGGCTGGGATGGGCAGGTGATCGACCCTGCCCCGATGATGCGCGCGCTGGCGCGGGATCTGGACGCGGGCCGCGACGTGGGAGAAATCTCGGGCGCCTTTCACGCAGGCTTGGCCGATGTGGTCGCCCGAGCCGCACGGCAGGTCGCCACCCAGGCCGGGACCCGCACCGTCGCGCTGTCGGGGGGGTGTTTTCAGAACGTCACCCTGCTCACGCTGGTGGCGGAAGCCCTATCCGATCTAGATCTGTGCCTGCCGGGCGAGGTGCCGCCAGGCGACGGCGGCCTCGCTTATGGTCAGGCGCTGGTGGCCTTGGCACGTCTGGAAGCGGGCTGACCGCGCTGCGACCGGGCCGGTTAGATCCTTACCGCTCGACGCGGCGCTCGATCTCCTTACACGTCTGATATTTCTACAAATATCAGACCCACCACCCACCGGCCTTTTCACCCCGCATACCGTGGCACACCATGCAAGTTACCCTCGGAGGACCGAGTCCCATTGGACCCGGCAAGCGTCGAGGGAGGCCGCCCGTGAGCCAAATCGAAACCTTTTACGAGGTCATGCGCAGTCAGGGGATCACCCGACGCAGCTTCATGAAATACTGTTCGCTGACGGCGGCGGCCCTGGGGCTTGGCCCCGCCTTCGTCCCCAAGATCGCCCACGCCATGGAGACGAAACCGCGCACGCCGGTTATCTGGGTCCACGGGCTGGAATGCACCTGTTGCTCCGAAAGCTTCATCCGCTCGGCTCATCCGCTTGCCAAGGATGTGGTCCTGTCGATGATCTCGCTGGATTACGACGACACCTTGATGGCGGCCGCCGGTCACCAGGCCGAGGCCGCGCTTGAAGAGACCATCCAGAAGTACAAGGGCAACTACATCCTGGCCGTGGAGGGCAACCCGCCCCTGGCCGAAGATGGGATGTTCTGTATCTCGGGCGGTAAGCCGTTCTTGGAAAAGCTGAAGTATGCCGCCAAGGACGCCAAGGCCGTGATTTCCTGGGGCGCCTGCGCGTCTTACGGATGTGTGCAGGCGGCCAAGCCGAACCCGACCCAAGCCACGCCGGTGCACAAGGTCATCACCGATAAGCCGATCATCAAGGTGCCGGGCTGCCCGCCCATCGCTGAGGTCATGACCGGCGTCATCACCTACATGCTGACCTTCGACCGCCTGCCCGAGTTGGACCGTCAGGGCCGCCCGGCGATGTTCTACAGCCAGCGCATCCACGACAAATGCTATCGCCGTCCCCACTTCGACGCGGGCCAGTTTGTCGAGACATGGGACGATGAATACGCGCGCAAGGGCTACTGCCTCTATAAGATGGGCTGCAAAGGCCCGACCACCTACAACGCTTGTTCAACGGTGCGCTGGAACGAGGGCACGTCCTTCCCCATCCAATCGGGCCACGGCTGTATCGGCTGTTCCGAGGATGGGTTCTGGGACCAGGGGTCGTTCTATGACCGCGTCACGGACCTGACCCAGTTCGGGGTCGAATCCAATGCCGATCAAGTCGGTATGGCGGCCGCCGGTGTCGTCGGCGGCGGCATCGCGCTGCACGCCGCCGTCAGCGCGCTGAAATCGGCCCAGAAGAAAACCCAAGACGCCCCGACGCAAAACGAGGAGGCCTGATCCATGGTCGTGCAAACCCCCAACGGCTATACGCTCGACAATTCAGGCAAGCGCATCGTCGTCGACCCCGTGACCCGGATCGAGGGTCACATGCGCTGCGAAGTGAACGTGGACGAACAAGGCGTTATCCGCAACGCCGTCTCCACCGGTACCATGTGGCGGGGCCTGGAGGTCATCCTGAAGGGCCGCGATCCGCGCGATGCTTGGGCCTTCACCGAAAGAATCTGCGGCGTCTGCACGGGCACCCACGCGCTGACCTCGGTACGCGCAGTGGAAGATGCGCTGAGCATCCAGATCCCCGACAACGCCAACTCCATTCGCAACATCATGCAGTTGAACCTGCAGATCCATGACCACGTTGTGCATTTCTACCACCTGCACGCGCTGGATTGGGTGAACCCGATCAACGCCCTGCGCGCCGATCCCAAGGCCACGTCGGAATTGCAGCAGGCTGTCTCGCCCAGCCACCCGCTGTCCTCGCCCGGCTACTTCCGGGACGTGCAGAACCGGCTAAAGCAATTCGTGGAATCGGGCCAGCTTGGCCTCTTCAAGAACGGCTATTGGGACAACCCGGCCTACAAACTGCCGCCAGAGGCGGATCTGATGGCCACGACCCACTATCTGGAGGCGCTCGACCTTCAGAAAGAGATCGTGAAGGTCCATGCGATCTTTGGTGGTAAGAACCCCCATCCGAATTGGCTGGTGGGCGGGGTGCCCTGCCCGATCAACCTGCACGGCAACGGCGCCACGGGTGCCATCAACATGGAACGGCTGAACCTCGTCTCGTCGATCATCGACAAGTGCGACGCGTTCAACAAGAACGTCTACGTGCCCGATGTGATCGCCATCGGCGGGTTCTATAAGAATTGGCTCTATGGTGGCGGTCTGTCGTCCCAGGCCTGCCTGGCCTACGGCGACATCCCGGAGCATCCCAACGACTTCTCGCCCGAGCAGCTGTATCTGCCGCGCGGCGCGATCATCAACGGCGACCTGACCCAGGTCCACGAGGTGGACGTCCGCGACCCCGAGCAGATCCAGGAGTTCGTCGATCATTCCTGGTACCAATATGGCGAGGAAGGCGTCGGCCTGCACCCCTGGGACGGCGTCACCGAGGCGAAGTTCGAACTGGGCCCCAACGCCAAGGGCACCAAGACCAACATCAAGGAGTTGGACGAGGCCGCCAAGTATTCCTGGATCAAGGCGCCCCGCTGGAAAGGCCACGCGATGGAGGTCGGGCCATTGGCGCGCTACGTCGTGGGCTACGCCCAAGGCCACGAGGACATCAGCGATCAGGTCAACGGCTTGCTGCGCACCATGGACCTGCCGGTGGAGGCGCTGTTCTCGACCCTGGGCCGCACGGCGGCGCGGGCGCTGGAGTCCGAATACTGCGGGCGCCTGCAAAAGTATTTCTTCGACAAGCTGGTCAAGAACTGCATCAACGGCGACGAATCCACGGCCAACATCGCCAAGTGGGAGCCTTCGACCTGGCCGCCGAAATCCCGCGGCGTCGGCATGACCGAGGCACCCCGCGGCGCGCTCGGCCATTGGATCAGCATCGAAGATGCGCGGATCGAGAATTACCAATGCGTGGTGCCCACCACCTGGAACGGCTCGCCCCGCGACACCCAGGGCAACATCGGCGCCTTTGAGGCCAGCCTGATGAACACGCCCATGGAGCGCCCCGAAGAGCCGGTGGAGATCCTGCGCACCCTGCACAGCTTCGATCCCTGCCTGGCCTGTTCGACCCATGTCATGTCGCCCGACGGCGATGAGCTGACGACCGTCAAGGTCCGCTGAGGGAGGAGTGGAGATGACACACGCACAACGACCAACAAAAGCACGCTCGCTCTGCCTGATGGGCATGGTGCTGGCGACGCCCGGCGCCGCTCTGGCCCACGGCGGCCACCCCGAGGCGGGCGCGGCCCACGGCCTATTGCACCTGGCGCCCTATGTGGCGGTTATCGCCCTGGCGGCGGCCCTGGCCATCTGGAGGGCGCGGGAATGAAGGACGATCCGACCGAGGTCGCCGTCCCCCGCGGCGCGGTGGATGTCTATCCCACCGCGCCCCTGACGGGCGACGCCACCGACGCCGACCGCGCCACCCTGCAACGCCGCACCAGCGTCTACGTCTATGAGGCGCCGGTGCGCCTGTGGCATTGGATCAACGCGGGCTGCATCATGGTGTTGATCGCCACCGGCTATCTGATCGGCAGCCCCCTGCCCACCGTCGAGATCGCCGAGGCGACCCATCAGTTCATCTTCGGCTACATCCGCTTTGCCCATTTTGCGGCGGCGATGATTATGACCGTCGGGTTCTTTGGGCGCATCTACTGGGCGTTCATGGGCAACAGCCACGCGCGGCAGATGTTCTATGTGCCGGTCTGGCGCCGCGCCTATTGGGCGGAGCTGTGGCACGAGGTGAAATGGTACGCCTTCGCCACCAACACGCCTAAGAAATACGTGGGCCACAACCCGCTGGCGCAGATCGCCATGTTCCTGTTCATGACCGTCGGCATGACCTTCATGATCGTGACCGGCTTTGCCATGTACGCCGAAGGGCTGGGCGCCGGGTCCTGGGCCGAACGGATCTTTGGGCCCCTGATCGCCTACGTGGGCAACACGATGGTGCTGCACCAACTGCACCACCTGGGCATGTGGTTCATCATCATCTTCATGATGATCCACATCTACGCCGCCATCCGCGAAGACATCATGAGCCGCCAATCCATGGTCTCGACGATGATCTCCGGGCATCGGACGTTCAAGGACGACCGAGTGGAATAGGGGCAACCGACTCGGAAAGAGCAGTGGACGGGCGCTCCGGCGCCCGTTTTTCATGGGTGGACACATAGTTTTCGAATTTTCTAGATATTGGATACTATCCATTCAGTTGCCGTTGATACTTATAACCTCTTCTTGATTTTTATCAAATAAACACAGCTATTTAATAGAAATCTCGTTTTGATGGAAAATCATGATCCACCCTGACCTTGAACCGATAACCTGACAACCAGGCAGCCGGATCGTCAGACCGACCCGGCCACCCAAGGGAGGAAGACTATGACCGGAACGGCTCTGGTCCTGGGCATCGGCAACGTGCTCTGGGCCGACGAAGGCTTTGGTGTGCGCTGTGTGGAGCATTTAGCTCAGACAGCGACCTTCGGCCCCGAGGTGACGCTTTTGGATGGCGGAACCCAGGGCCTCTACCTCCTCCCGTTTTTGGACGCGGCCGATACGCTGCTGGTGTTCGACGCCGTCGATTACGGCCTGACGCCTGGCACCATGAAGATCGTCGAAGACGATGAGGTCCCGCGCTTCATGGGCGCCAAAAAGATGAGCCTCCATCAAACGGGCTTCCAAGACGTCATCGCCACGTCGCAACTGATGGGAACCTGCCCCGCGCGTCTGCTGCTGGTGGGGTGCCAGCCCGAAGAGCTTGAAGACTACGGCGGCGGCCTGCGCCCGGTTGTCGCCGCGCGTATCCCCGAAGCGGTGCGCATTGCCCGCGACTGGCTAGCCGCCGAGGGCTTCGCCAGCGCGGACGGCGAAACCATCACGGACAACCTCGCCGACGTCTCCATCCGCCACGACGCCTATGAGGGCGGACGGCCCACGGCCTCCGAAGCGTGTCGCACTGGCGACGCGCGCTTCTTCCCCAAGGGCGCCTGAAATGTGCATGGGCATCCCCCTGCGGATCGAAACCGTGGATGGGCTGACCGCCGTGGCCGCCGATGGCGCCCGGCGCGAAACGGTGGACCTGGCGCTGGTCGGCACGCAAACGCCGGGCACCTGGGTCCTGACCCACCTTGGCGCCGCGCGTGAGGTGCTGACCGAGCGGGACGCCGATCTGATCCGCGCGGCGCTGGCTGGCCTTGGGCGCCTCATGCAGGGCGGCGAGTTGGGCGACGCCTTCGCCGACATCGAAACACGCGGGCCACAATTGCCCCCGCACCTGGCCGCCGCCCAGGCCGCCGGACAGACCAAAGCCTGAGGGAGGGCGCCATGGGACACCCGTTGATCGACCGTTTGACCGAGGAGATGGGCTGGCCCCATCTGACCGAGGCGACAGCCCTTTCCAACTGGACCGCCCGCGAGGGGGTGCATGTGGCCTTCTGCCCCGGCGATCCCAAGCGCAACCTGGAGACGGCGGATGTGGCCGTGATCCTGCCGGAGTTGCGGCTGGCGTTCCAAGGTCGGTTCGACTGCGCGGTCGTCGCGGGCGAGGCCGAGGCCCGCGCCAAGGACGACGGCCAAGCCCACAAGACGCCGTCTTTGATCTTTTACCGGGACGGACGCTGCTTGGGCGCAATCCCCAAGGTGCGCGACTGGGACGATTACATGGCCCGCACCGCCCATTTCCTGAACCAACCCGCCGCTGAGGAGGCGATCTGATGATCCGCGATTTCCAGATGCCGCCCACGGGGTTCGGCCCCGGCTCCCAAACCGATGAGGGGGGCGAGACGCTCGAATACATGCAGATGCCCAGCGACATGGTGACCTATGCGCCGCGCATCCCCATGGTGGAGGAAACCACTGGGTTGGACGCCGCTCTGGACCTGTTGGCCAAGGTGGCCGCCGCCTGCGCCCGTGTGGCCGATGGTGGCGCGCCAGAGGTCTTCGATCTGTCCGGCCTCGACGCAGACAATCGCCGTCTGGTGGCCGAGACCATGGGCGAAGGCGAGGTCGCGATGAAGCTGCACGGGCGCCCGGCGCTGTCGGTACAGGAAAGCGTTTTTGCCGGGATCTGGTGCATCACGGCAGCGGGCATCGACCGGATCGAAGTCGCCCAGGCGCCCGAGGCGGCCCGCACCCGCGCCTTCGACCCCGTGCGCCCCGCCTCCGACGAGGCGCCGGGCCCGCAGGTGGTCAATGCGCCTTCGCTGTTAGCCGAACTGACGGACAAAAGCGCGGCCTATACCGGCGGGACGCCCCATGTTGTGAACCTGACCCTCCTGCCCCACACCGAGGGCGATTTGGACTGGCTGGATGCGCGCCTAGGGCGTGGGGCCACGGACATCCTATCGCGGGGTTATGGCAATTGCCGGGTCCAGGCCACGGCCACGCCCCATGTCTGGCGCGTCCGGTTCTTCAACTCCATGGACAGCCTGATCCTGGACACTTTCGAGGTCGGTGATCTGCCGGAGGTGGCGCTCGCCGCGGCCGAGGATCTGGCCGACAGCGGCAAGCGTCTGACCCAGGTGCGGGAGGCGATCCTATGAGCGGTTTTGAGGGCAGCTTCCTGGGCGCCAAGGACAAAATCAGCCCCCAGGCCATCATGGAATGCAAGATTTGCTGGACGCCCTACGACCCGGCGGAAGGCGACGACTATCGCCAAGTGGACCCAGGCACCCCGTTCTTTGCCCTGCCGGACGATTGGTCCTGCCCCGGCTGCGACGCGCCCAAGGCCCAATTCATGGTGGTCGAGGACCCGGGCGCCGAAGCCGTGCGCGAGGCCCAGCGCATCGCCGCCGTCACCGACCGGCTGGTCGCGGACTTCACCGAGGTCTGGCACGCCAAAATGCGCGATGTTCCCATCGTGAACAAAGCCCTCTCGGTCGAGGCCGTTGGCTTCCGCGTCCATGAGGGCACCCTGCTGGGCGTTCTCATCAGCCCCTGGTTCATGAACCTGGTGATGCTGCCCGATGGTGCCGATTGGTCGGACCTCGTCGCCGGAGAGAAGGAGGTCATAACCTTCCCCTCTGGCGCCTATGAGTTCCTGCATAACACGCGGGAGATGGTTGGCGGCTATAAGGCGTGCTCGCTGTTTTCGCCCATGGGCGAGTTCAAGACCCAGAAGGATGCGGTCGATGTGGCCCGCGCGGTCATGGTCGCCCTGTTCGACGCAGAAAACCAAGCCGAGACGGACCGCACCGCAGACATCCGCGCCGCCCGAGAGGCGGAGTTGGCCCCCCCAACGGCCGAGGACGAAGCGGAGACCCTCGACCCGACCCCAAGCCGTCGCGCCGTCATCACCGGCGGTCTGGCCGAGGCGCCCGCAGGCGACGCCGCCTGATGTTGGACGCAGGGCCTCAGACACGCCTGCGGGCCCAAGCCGCCCCACCGCTGCCCATCGACCGTATGGTTCTGGGCAAGCCGGTGGCGGAGGTTGAGGCCCTGTTGCCGCGCCTGTTTTCCCTGTGTCGCGCGGCCCAAGGTGCAGGCGTGCAGGCGGCCTTGGGGAAGCCCGTGACCACGGACGGCATCGCGGCAGAGGTCCTGCGCGACCACGTGATGAAACTGTTCGTGTCTTGGCCCGGACACTTCGGCATGGCCCCGCTGCCCTTGCCGCCGGGCTGGGCCGACGGGGGCGCGGATTTGGCCCAGGCGGTTTTCGGACCCACAGGCCATGCGCCCCAAACGGGAGAGGCCTTGCACGGCTTTGTGGCCTCGGACCTGGGCGTGGCCCCCGTCCTGCGCCGTATCGCCGGGTGCTTTGACCCCGGCGAAGCAGCCGCACAGGCGCCACGGGTCACGGCCGATACGATCTGGGACATCCACGCGGGCGAGAACTCGGTGGCGGCGCGGCACGCGGATCACCCAGCGTTACGCGCCCTTGGGGACCGCGCTGGACAGGGTCCGCTTTGGCGCGCGGTGGCGCGGGTCTACGATGTCCAGGCCGCCATGGATGGTTGCCTGCCTGCCCCCACGACAGGCCCCGGTTGGGCCGTGGTGCCAGCGACCCGTGGCCTCTATGGGATCGCGCTGACGGTCGAGGATGGCTGCGTGACCGCCTTCGCCCGAGTGACCCCAACGGATCATTTGCTGGCGCAGGAGGGCATCCTAGACCGCGCCCTGTCGTCGCTGCCTGCGGAAAAAGCGGGACTGGCACCGCTTTTACTGGATATTCTGGATCCATGCAGCCCCGTGCGGCTGCGGGAGGGGACCCATGCATGAAATGTCGATCTGCGAAGGCATCCGCCGCGTGGTCGAAGACGCCGCCGCGGCGCCTGACATCGCCCGCGTGACCCGCGTGCGGCTGGAACTCGGGCGCTTTGCAGGGGTCGAACGGGGCGCCTTGGATTTCGCCTGGGAGGTCGTGATGCGCGGCTCCAAGGCCGAAGGGTCCGTGCTTGAGGTGATCGACTTGCCCGGGCGGGCCATGTGCTTTGACTGCGCCAAACCCGTGGAGATCAACGACCGCTTGGCCCCCTGCCCCGATTGCGGCGGCGGCAAGCTGATGCCCGAGGGAGGGGACGAAATGCGCGTAAAAGATATGGAGGTGGCGTGATGTGTACCGTTTGCGGATGCGGCGATAGCGTGGTCGAGGGACAGACGCCCCACGATCACAGCCACGACCACCATCACCATCATCACCGCGGCCAGGACCTGCATTTCGGTCAGGGGCCTGCCGGTGTCGCCGTGGCGGGCATGTCCCAGGACCGTCTGATCGAGATCGAGACCGGTATCCTGTCGCAAAACGACCGCCATGCGGCGGCGAACCGGGCGCGGATGGCCGCGCTGGACATCCTGGCGGTGAACCTTGTGTCGTCCCCCGGATCGGGCAAGACGACCCTGCTTTGCGCGACGATCCGGGCGATGCAGGCGGCGGGGACCGGCCCCGTGGCTGTGATCGAAGGCGACCAACAGACCGCCAATGATGCCGAACGCATCCGCGCCACCGGCGCCCCCGCCTGCCAAGTGAATACCGGTAAGGGCTGTCACCTGGACGGCCATATGGTCGGCCATGCATTGGACCATCTGGACCCGGCCCCCGGCACGACCCTGTTCATCGAAAACGTCGGCAATCTGGTGTGCCCCGCGGCCTTCGACCTGGGCGAAGCGGCCAAAGTCGCCGTCCTGTCGGTAACCGAGGGCGAGGACAAGCCCTTGAAGTACCCGGATATGTTCACCGCCTCGCGCGTGGCCTTGCTCAACAAGATCGACCTGGCGCCCCATTGTGACGTGGACCTGGACCTCTATGAGGCGAACCTGCGCCGTGTGAACCCAACCATCGACGTCATCCGCATCTCGGCCCGCACTGGCGAGGGGATGGAGGCGTGGCTCGGCTGGCTGGCGGCCCAACGGGCGCAGGCAGCGGCCTGATGGCCACCACCCTGCCCACGGTTCTGGTCGTCGATGACGAGCCGCACTCCGTCGCCGCCATGCGCATGGCGTTGGAGGACGACTTTCAAGTGCTGGAGGCCGGGAACGCGGAACAGGCCTGGGCGCTCATGGAGGAACACTGGGTCCAGGTCGTCCTGTCGGATCAGCGGATGCCGGGGAAGACGGGCATCGAACTGCTGACCGAAATGCGCGACCGTTGGCCCGAGACGGTGCGCATCATCGTCACCGGCTACACGGAGTCGAACGACATGATCCAGGCCATCAACGAGGCCGGGATCTACCAGTTCATCACCAAGCCCTGGCACCCTGACCAGTTGCTCATGGCGGTACGGAACGCTGCCCGGCTTTTTCAACTGGCCCGCGACCATGAACGTATGTCCCTGGAGATGCGCTATCTCGGCTCCACCGCTGATGCCAAGCTGGAGCAACAGCGGCGCGCCCTCCAGGAGGGGCTGGGGTTCGACAAGGTGCTGCGCGGGCCGAATTCATCGCTGAACGCCACGATCGCACTGGCCCGTCACTACGCCAGTTTCGACGTACCGGTCTTGATCGCGGGCGAGCCTGGAACGGGCAAGACCGACCTGGCGCGGGCCATGCACTACGGATCGCTGCGGGCGGATCGACCGTTTTACGAGCTGAACTGCGCCGGGTTAACCGACGATGTGCTGCGGCTGGAGTTGTTCGGCGCCAAGCGTGGGGCTTTGCGCGATGGTGCGCCCGCACGGACGGGCCTGTTGCAGCGGGCCGATAGGGGCACAGTGTTCCTCAATGGGATCGACAGCCTGTCGCCTGGGATGCAGATCGCCTTGCTGCGCGTGGCGACCGAAGGCGCTTTTGACCCCATCGGGGGGCATGAGACCCTGACTAGCCGCGCGCGGCTGATCGCGGGCGCCCATGGCGACCTGCGCGCCGCCGTGGCCGACGGGCGGTTCCGCACGGATCTGTTTTATGCGCTGGCGGTCACAGAACTTGCCGTGCCGCCCCTACGCGGGCGTCCGGGCGACATCGCGTTGCTGGCCGACCGCCTCCTGGCGGAGGCGGCGGACGCCCATGGCAAGCCCGCGCGCGGGTTTTCCAATGCCGCGTTGGACTTCTTGGAGGGCTACGATTGGCCCGGCAACATTCCCGAATTGCGCAACGAGGTGACGCGGATGCTGGTCCTCGCGCAGGAGATGACCCTGGGCCCCGAATTGATCTCTCGCCATATCCTGCAGGCGGAGCCGGGTGAAACCGGTGCCGACCGCGAGGCGGCGCAGGTGGGCACGCTGGATGGCACACTCAAGGACCGGGTTGAGATGATGGAAGCCCGCATCCTGCGGGAGACCCTGACCCGCTGCAAATGGAACAAATCACGCGCCGCCACCGAATTGGGGCTGAGCCGCGTGGGCCTGAGGGCAAAACTGGACCGGTACGGGATCGAACCCCACGCCGTGTCATCGGAGGAGGACTAGCCATGTGTTTGGGGATCCCTGGACAGATCGTCGAGATCACGGATGCGGACCGACAGATGGCTATGGCCGATGTCTCGGGCGTGCGCCGAGAGGTGTCATTAACGCCCGTCGCGACAGGCCCGTTAGAGGACCTCTTGGGTCAATGGGTATTGATCCACGTGGGCTTTGCCATGGCCGTGATCGACGCCGATGAGGCCGCCGCCACCCTAGAGGCGCTGCGCGGCCTGGGGGAAGCACAGGAAACCCTGGAGGCCATGGCCGAAGGGCAGCGCGCTTTGGAGGGGGTCCAATGAAATACGTCGAAGAATTCCGCGACCCGGTCGCCGCCCGGGGTGTCTTGGCCGCCATCACCGCCGTGGCTGACCGCATTGGCGCCACGCCAGAGGCCCCAGTCCGCATCATGGAGATCTGCGGCGGGCACACCCACGCGATCTTTCGCTACGGCCTCGACAAGATGGTCCATCCGGGGATCGAGTTCATCCACGGCCCCGGCTGCCCGGTCTGTGTGTTGCCCATGGCGCGGGTCGACGAATGCGTCGAGCTTGCCGAACGCCCCGAAGTGATCTTTTGCACCTTCGGGGATGCCATGCGGGTGCCGGGCACGCGCAAGTCACTGCTGCAAGCCAAGGCCGACGGGGCGGACATCCGCATGGTCTATTCCCCGCTCGATGCCCTGGAACTGGCGCGCCGAAATCCCGACCGAGAAATCGTCTTCTTCGGCCTGGGGTTTGAGACGACGACGCCCTCTACCGCTATGTCCGTGCAACAGGCCGCGCGGGACGGGGTGATGAACTTCAGCATTTTCTGCAACCATATCACGGTGCCCGCGCCGCTGCGCGCCCTGTTGAATGACCCCCACATGATGCTCGATGGGTTCGTCGGACCGGGCCATGTGTCGATGGTCATCGGCACGCACCCCTATGACTTCATCGCCGAGGAGTTCGGCAAGCCCATCGTGGTCGCCGGGTTCGAGCCGCTGGACCTGCTCCATTCCGTCCTGATGGTGCTGACCCAGATCGCCGAAGGCCGGGCCGAGGTGGAAAACCAATATGCGCGGGTCGTGCCCGAACATGGCAACCCTATCAGCATTGCCGCCGTGGACGCTGTCTATGAACCGCGCCCGTCGTTCGAATGGCGCGGGTTGGGCGAGATCGACGCCAGCGGCCTGCGCATGCGCGACGCCTTTCGCGCCTGGGACGCGGAGGCGAAGTTCGGTGTCGGCTATGGGGCCGAGGTGCGGGCAGCTACGCCAGAGCCGGAGGGCTGCGCCTGCGGGGCCGTCATGACCGGTCGAATGAAACCCACCGCCTGCGCACAGTTCGGCAAGGGCTGCACCCCTGAGATGCCGCTCGGCGCACTGATGGTCTCCTCCGAGGGCGCCTGCGCCGCCTACTGGCAATACGGCGGTGTGCGCGCCCTGGAGGCGGCGGAATGACCGCCCAACCCCGGACCTTGCGCGACCAGCGCGTGACCCTGTCCCATGGCGGCGGCGGCAAAGCCATGCGCGACCTGATCGAGGATGTCTTCACTTCGGTCTTCGCGCCGCCGGGCATGGAGGATCAGGCCCGCCTGTCCCATCCCGCCCTGACAGAACCGGGCGCACAACTGGCGATGACGACCGATAGCTTCGTGGTCTCTCCGGTCGAATTCCCGGGTGGTGACATCGGCAAGATTGCCGTTTGCGGCACGGTCAATGACTTGGCGGTGGGGGGCGCGCGGCCCCTGTGGCTGTCGGCCTCCTTCATCATCGAAGAGGGGTGCGAGGTGGCGCTGCTGCGGCGGATCGTGGCCTCCATGGCGGCAGAGGCGGCGGCGGCAGGCGTCAGCATCGTCACCGGCGACACCAAGGTTGTCGGGCGCGGCGCAGCTGACACGGTGTTCATCACGACCAGCGGCGTTGGCGTGATCCCGCCGGGCCGGGACCTGCGCGCCGAGGCGATCCAGCCCGGCGACGTGGCCATCGTCAATGGCGTGTTGGGCAACCACGGCGCGGCGATCCTGGCCGCACGGGGCGATCTGGCGCTGACCACCGCCATCGAAAGCGATTGCCAGGGCCTGGGTCACCTGATGGAGGCCGTGATCACAGCCGCCCCGGACACACGCGCCGCGCGGGATGCGACCCGCGGCGGGCTGGCCTCGGCCCTCAATGAGATGGCCGAAGCGGCGGGCGTCACGGTCGAATTGGACGAAACGGCCCTGCCCCTGCACCCCGAAGTGAAGGGCATGTGCGAAATCCTGGGCCTGGATCCGCTTTACCTGGCGAACGAAGGCGCCCTTGTGGTCTTTGTCCCCGAGGATCAGGCCGAGGCCGCGCTGGCCGCCATGCGCGGGACCGAGGCAGGCCGCGACGCGGTGATCGTTGGCCGTGCCCAGGCCAAGGGGCCAGTGCCCGTGACCATGCGCACCGCCTTTGGCGGCACTCGCATCGTAGACATGTTGATCGGGGACCAATTGCCGCGCATCTGCTGACCGGCGGGTACGGCTTTTGCTTCGATATTGGCCGCACCTGCGCTAGCCTCTGGCAAAACAGCCAGCCGGAGGAGAGATGATGCCCGATCTGCCCATCCAGATGGACGTGACACCCGAGGTCAGTGGGTTCTTCGACGAGGCCACGAACACCATAAGCTATGTGGTCCGCGATCCGGGCAGCACGGCCTGCGCGATCATCGATCCGGTTCTCGACATCGACTACGCCGCCGGGCGCATCACCTATGGCGGGGCGGACCGCCTAATCGCCCATATCCGCGAACAGGGCCTCTCGCTGGAGTGGATCATCGAAACCCATGTGCACGCCGACCACCTGTCTGCGGCGCCGTACCTGCAAGACGCGCTCGGCGGCAAGATCGGGATCGGCGCGGGCATCACCGAGGTACAAGAGACCTTCGGCAAGGTCTTCAACGAGGGCACAGAGTTCCAACGCGACGGCAGCCAGTTCGACGCCCTTTTCCAAGATGGCGACACCTACTCTGTCGGGGGGATGCAGGCGCTGGCCCTGCACACGCCGGGCCATACGCCTGCGTGCATGGTCCATGTCATGGGCGACGCGGCCTTTGTGGGCGATACGCTCTTCATGCCCGATGGCGGCTCTGCCCGGTGTGATTTTCCCGGTGGGGACGCAGGGCAACTCTATGACTCCATCCAGCGGATCCTGACCCTGCCCGATGATCTGCGGCTGTTCATGTGCCACGACTATGGCCCAGGCGGGCGCGCCATCGCGTGGGAGACGAGCGTGGCCGAGCAGCGGCGCGCCAACATCCATGTGGGCGGCGGCAAAACGCGTGACGACTTCATCGCCTTTCGCACGGAACGGGACGCGCAGTTGAAGGTCCCCGCGCTGATCATTCCCTCGCTTCAGGTCAACATGCGCGCCGGTGAGGTGCCCCGCGACGACGACGGGCACCCTATGATGAAGGTGCCCGTCAACGGCCTGTAGCCCTACTCCGCAGCCACCAGTTGAAGCGGGGCCTGCGCGGTGCCCTGGGCTTGCGGCTTAGGCGTCGGCGCCTTTTGCCACCGCCCATAGGCCAGCTTGTAGGCCGGCGGCGTGAAGTAAAAGCTGACCACCGTCGACAGCAGAACACCCCCGGCAACGGCCATGGCGAAAGGTGGCCAGAAGCCGCCCCCGGCCAGGATCAGCGGCAAGAACCCCCCGAAGGTCGTGATCGTCGTCGAGACGATGTGCCGGGCGGAGTTCATCACCACCTGTGCCATGGCCGCGGCATCGCCTAGGCGCGCCTTGGGATCCTCTTGCAGCGCCGTCATGATGATGAGCGCGGCGTTGATGCTGACCCCGATGGACCCGATCAGACCGATGATCGCATTGATCCCGAACGGATAGCCGAAAACCGCCAAAGCCAACATCGACAACCCAGCCGACAGCCCCGCCACCACGAGCGCGACCGACGCCAAACGGAAACTGGAGAAGGTCAGCACCACCACGGCGATAGACAGGGTCACGATCAGCCCCAAGGACGCCAGCAAGTTGTTCAAGGTCGACGATCTGGCATCGGCGTCCCCACCGATCTCTAGCCGCATACCTTGGGGCAGCTCAAAGCCAGCCGCGTCGATACGCTCTCGGATCGCGGCGAGGCCCTCTTCCGGCAGAACACCCCGGATCAGGAACACCTGGACCGTGTTCACCCGTTCCGCGTTGCGCCGCGTGATCTCGCCCTGCCCCGGGATCAACTCAACCTCCGCCAGGGAGGACAGCGGAATCCCGGGAAATGCCCCCGTCGCCGCCCGCGCCGGAGCGCCGGGAGGCAGGATGGACATATCACGGATCGCAGCCGGATCGGCGCGGAGAGCATCGCCCAAGCGGACGCGGACGGGCAAATCCTCGGTCCCTTCCAGAAGGGAGCCGCCCGTCACACCCACAAGTGCTGCCTCCAACTGGAGGGCCACGGCACCCGGGTCCAAGCCCACCAGCCGCGCCCGGGCCTCATCCAAGTCAACGGAGAGTTTCGCGGCCCCGGGCGTGATCGAGGCCCGGGCCATCGTCACAGCGGGTGCATCCGACGCGATGCGACGCAGAATCTCTCCCTGTTCTGTCAAGTCAGCCAAGTCATCGCCAACCAGACGCAATTCCACCGGGGCGTTGACCGGCGGCCCTTGGACCAACCCACGCACAAGGACCTGCGCCTCGGGCGCCACTGTGGGCAGCGTTCGTTGCAGATCAGGCAGGATTGCTTCGGTCACGGCGGGCCCATCCGTGCGGATCAGAGCCTGCGCGTAGCGCGGCGCCTGATCGCGCCCGCCGGTGATGTTGTAGTAAAACGCAGGCGCCGACCGTCCCAGCGTCCAGGTGACCGAGGCAATCCCGTCGGTCCCGCGCAGACGGTCGTCCAGGCGGTCCACAACGGCCTGGGTCCTGTCGATGCCCGTGCCCGGGGGCAGGTCCACTTCGATATGGAACTGGTCTCGGTCCACCCCTGGAAAGAACTGCGCCGTGAGCAGCGGCATGGAGGCAAACCCCAGAACCGGCAATACGAGCGCCAAAGCGATGGAGCGGATGGGATTGCGGGCAGACAGCCGCAGGCTCCAATGGAACAAACGACCGAGGGGTCCGGCGGGTATCCCCTGGGCCAACCAGCCCCGGGTGCTGCCCTCGGGCAAGATCCACCCCGCGACGGCCGGGGTGATTGTGACGGCCACCACAAAGGACCACAGCAGCATGATCACCACGGCCAAGGCGATAGATCCCACGAAATCCCCGGCGGGCCCTGGCAGCAAGATCATCGGCACAAACGACAGCGCTGTCGTGGCGGTCGAGGCAAAGAGCGGCATGGTCAGGCGACGGACAGCCTGTCCAACGGCCTCGGCCCGGGCCTGTCCGTCGCGCAGGCGGCGCCCCACCTCATCCGTCATGACGATGCCAGCATCGACCAACAAACCCAACGCCACGATCAGACCCGTGACCGACATCTGATGGATCGGCAAGCCAATGGCATTCATCGTGGCCAGCGTTGCCAGGCTGACCACCGGCAGGATTAACGCGACGATTAACGCGGCGCGCAGACCCAGGGTGACCAACAGCACAACGACCACCAAACCTATACCGAGGGCCATGTTGCCACCGACCTCGGCCAAGCGATCCGCCGTATAGGTCGATTGATCGAACACCAGCGTCACGCCGATCCCACCGGGCCGGGTGGCCTGGAAGTCGGCGACTTGGGCGCGGATATCGGCGGCCCAGAGATCGACCTGCAAGCCGTCTTCGAGCTTGGCCGCCACCAGGATCGCGGGCTTGCCGTCGTGGAGCGCGGCCTCTGCCAGGGGCAAGCGCGGCCCACGTGTTACCTGGGCCACATCGCCCAGGCGCAGTGTGCGGCCGTCGGCGCCATCGCGCAGCACGATGCCGCGCAGCCGATCGAGGCTGTCGATTTCACCCGTCACTTCCAAGACGAAGTCATCGCCCGCGCCTGTCACCCGACCGGCCCGCACCTTTGCATCAGCCGTCCGCACGGCAGAAGACACCGCATCGGCGGTCAGGCCCAAGCCAGCGGCGCGCGCCGCGTCCAAGGTGATCAGCACCTCTTCTTCGGGCGTCCCGAATGTCTCGACCAGTTTGGTGCCAGGCACGCTGCGCAGGTCATCGGCCAAGGCATCGGCCCAACGGGCGGTCAGGGCCATCGGCACGGAGGGACGATCCGCCGTCAAGGCCACAATAGCGGCGTAGGCGCCCGCGCCGTCGGTGTTCAACTCTGGCTCTTGCACACCGCTGGGCAGTGTTGCGGCCACATCGGAGAGGGCATCGCGCAACTCCGACCAGACTTGTTCGATGCGGTCGTCGGCTAAGGTCTCCAACAACTCGACCTGAACAATGGAGATGCCGGTCGAGGAGACGCTTTCGACGGTATCGACCTCCGCTACTTCGCGCAGGGCGTCTTCGATTTCGGCGGTGACCAGGCTTTCGACCCGTGCCGGCTCCGCCCCTGGATAGGCCGTCGTGACCGTCGCAAAAAGGTTGGTGATGGTTGGATCCTCTTGCCGACCGATGGCCAGCAGGGACGACAGGCCCGCCGCCAAGATGACCATCAGAGCCAGCGCCACCAAGCGGGGCTGGCGGAATGTCAGCGCGCCCATGCGATCACCTCCGACTGCGGGGCCACGGTTTGGCCGGGAACGACGCGGTGGCCCCCGTCCGGAATGTAGTCGGTCCCATCCGCAAAAGTGCCTCGGATGTAGGCCCGATCTCCGCTGAGATGCAGAACCGTCGCCGCCTCGACAGTAACGCGCGCATCTTCAACCGTCAGCAGCGTCCAACTCCCACCTGGACCCGGCCGCAGCGCCGACAGGGGCACCCAGGCGCCCTGCCCCGCCAGAGTTTGGGTCACGGCGATCTGCCCCGTGGCGCCAGCCGCCAGCGTCACATCGGATGAAGTCACTTCAAACAGCGCGGTCCGGCTGCGGGTGGCGGGGTCCAAGTCCGGGCTCAACCGCGTCAAACGACCCGAAATCGTATGGCCCGCAACGGAGATTTCGGCCTCATCGCCCAGGGACACGTTGGCCGCCAAATCGGGCGGCAGCCCGACGCGAAACCTTTGGGCGCCCGCTTCCAAGAGGGTAACAATCGGTGCGCCAGGCCCGGCCACGGCGCCCACGTCCATGAGACGCGCGCCCACCGTTCCCGCGAACGGCGCGCGGACCTCCGCCTTGGAGAGGGAGACGTCGATGGCCTCCAGCCCGGCCTCAACTTCGGCCAGGCGCGCCTCCAGTCGGGCAACGGTCAACGACGTATCATCAACCCGCTGGTCCGTGGCGAACCCCCTGCTCCGCAATTCCGTTTGGCGCGCGTTGGTCCGTTGGGCCAGGTCCAACTCCGCTCGGATGGCGTCGCCACCGGCCTGGATGCGGGCACGTTCAGCGGTCAACGCCCGAATGTCAGCCCGGGCGACCACGTCCCCTGCGGCCAGGGTATCCCCCTCGCGCACGGCGACCTCAGCTAAGGTGCCCCCCAATTCCAGGGCCAGGGCCACCTGCTGCGGCGCCTCCACCTGACCGGACACCTCACGCGTCACCAGGTAGGTGTCCTGCACGGTGAGGGAGGCTACGCGAACCGAGGTCGGCGGCAGCACCGCAGGCTCATCCACCGCGGCGGCCCGCGTTGCCAGCGCGCCATATCCAACGATGCCCGCGGCAACCGCCACGGCCACCACAATCAACGTAACGAAGGTCCGCAGCGCTGCGGACAACATCCGTCGCGGGAGTGATGGTCGTGACTGCGCCATGGGCCGCCCCTTTCTAAGTTAGTGTTGCTTACATATGTAAGAGACTCTAACACAGTCAAACAGAACCAGAGGACCTCAGCGGGAAAACATGCCTAAACCCCTGATAGAAAGTAAAAAGAAATATCATCACGGGGACCTGCGCGGGCAGTTGCTGGAAGCCGTGCGCCAATTGATTGAGATCAGCGGCCCCGATGGATTCTCCATTTCAGAGGCCTGCCGTCTGGCGGGCGTGAGCACAGCGGCGCCCTACCGCCACTTTGCGGATCGGACCGATATTCTGCGCGGCGTGGTGGATCTGGCGATGGATCGGCTGCAGGGCGCCATGCAAGCCGCATCCGATGCCTACCCCGACGATACCATCGCGCGGGTCAGCGCGATCGGGCAGGCCTATATCGATTTCGCCCGCCATGAGCCCGGTGTCTTTCGCACCATGTTCGGCCTGACCGAAGGCCATGGCCAGGACGAAGACCTGCTGCGGAAGGGGCAGGCCTCGCTGGGTGTCGTGCGGCGCGCTGTGGCGGAACACTTGGGCCTAGCGCCGGAGACGCCGGAGGCGGGGCTGAAGTCCTATGCGCTTTGGACCTTTGTCCATGGCCACAGCTTCCTTGTCATCGACAGCAAGCTGGAAACCCTGGAAATGCCAGTGCCCGAAGATCGGCTGTTGGATATGGTGGGCCGGTCGATCCTGGGCCCGCGTGCGGCGGGCTAGGCCGCAGTCAGTTCATCAATCATTGCAATAAACGTCGCCTTGTCGCGGGTTGCGAAGGTTTCCACGTCTTCGGCGGGCACACCGTCCATCATCAGGTCCTCCATGGCATCCGCAAGCAACGGGCCAAAGATGATCCGCTCGATGGTCCCTTCGCGCAAAGGTCTTCGGCTGCCTTGCGCGACGGCCTCGCCATACAGAACCTGAGCCGTCCGACGAAACCGCGCGATAAACCCGGTGTGGAACCCCACCGAGACCTCGGGGACCTGGCGCGCGGTTTCGGCGATCACCGTGGACAACGCACCGATTGATGAGCCGCGCATGACGTCAAAATAGACGCCAAGCGCCTCCAGAAAGCGCGCATCGGCCCCAGGCCCCTCGGCTGCGGCAAGGCGATCGACCGTTTCCAAAAGGGTTGCCGTATCGCTGGTCAGGGCGGCCAGGAACATCGCTTCTTTCGAAGAAAAGTGATGGTAGAGCGAGGACTTATGGATCCCCGCCTCGCGCGCGACCTGCGCCATGGAGGCCCCGGCGTACCCTTTATTCAGAAAGACGGCCAAGGCGATTTGGGCAATCTCTTGCCGCCTGCCGTCGAACTTTTCTGCCGTCTCGGCATTTGACTCAGACATCTGCCACCCCATATCGCGCTCTAACCCACCGACCGTTCGGTTGGTATGTCTGTCTAACATCCGTCTCCGTCAAGAGGTCCCCCGTGCGCATTGTCTTGTCCAGCCTCCTTCTCGCCCTGTCCGCCAGTCCGATCGCGTCGCAGGATCTTTTGCCGTCGGGCGACCCGGCGCCGCTCAGGTCCGTTCGCTTGGTCGAACCCTTGGGGGCGGCGGAGACGCGGGACCGTGTCTTCTTTGGGCGCATCGCCGCACGGGAAACTGCCCGTCTATCCTTTGAAATCGGCGGGCGCATGGTGGCGTTGGACGTGGCCGAGGGCGCGCGTCTGTCCCAAGGCGACGTGATCGCGCGTCTGGACCCAGAGCCGCTGGAACGCGCCGTGGAACGGGCGGAGCTGACCCTGGCCCAGGCCACGCGCGATGCCGACCGGCTGGCGGTCTTGGCCGAACGTAACGTCGCCGCGGACGTCCGGGCCGAAGACGCGCGGACCGCGCGGGACCTGGCCGATGTGGCCCTGCGCGACGCGCGGAAGGCCCTGGCAGATGCCACCCTTTACGCGCCGTTCGATGGGCTTGTGGCGGAACGTCTGGCCGCCGTCTTTACCAATGTCGAACAGGGCCAGCCCATCGCGGCCCTCCATGATCTGAGTGAGATCCGGGTGGAGATCGACCTCCCCGAACGGGTCCTGTTACGGGCTGGCGGTGTCGAGGCGCTGACCTTTACCGGAACCCTGCCCGACGGCTCGGATGTGCCTTTGACGCTGCGGGATTTCGAGGCGCAGACGGGACAGGTCGGGCAGTCCTTCCGCCTCGCGCTGCAGGTGCCGCAGGACAGGGCCGCCGGTCTGCTGCCCGGCGCAACGATGGAAGTGACCGCCAGAATGCCGGTTCGGGAGGCGGGCCAGATCCTACCCGCCTCAGCAATTCTGGGCCGGTCGGACCGGGGATTTGAGGTGATGATCTTCGCCCCCGAAGGCGATGGCACCGGCGTGGCCCGCGCGGCCCAGGTCCAGGTCAGCTCACCCGATGGGGTCACACTGGCTGTCGCGGGCCTGCCCGAGGATGCGCGCATCATCGCCGCCGGTGGGCACCTCCTGGAAGAGGGCGAGCGCGTGCGCGCTTATGACGGTCTCGTGGTGGAGGAACGGTGATGATGAAAACCCTGGCCCGCCTGTCCGTGACGCGACCCCTGTACGGATGGCTCCTGATCCTGTTCGCGCTGTTTGGTGGGGCCTTTGGCTATATGGCCGTGGGCAAACTCGAAGATCCGACGTTTACACTGAAATCGGCCCTCGTCATCACGCCTTATCCCGGGGCCACGGCGGCGGAGGTGGCTACCGAAGTCTCCGAAGTGCTGGAGACGGAAATCCAGCAGATGGACGAGGTCAAAAAGATCACCTCGCGCAATGCGCCTGGTCTGTCGGTGATCGAGGTGGAGGCCAAGGACCGCTACGATGGCGGAGATTTGCCCCAAGTCTGGGACGATCTGCGCGACCGGGTGCAGAACGCCAGCGGACGGCTGCCAGCGGGCGCCTTGCCACCATCGGTGAATGATGACTTTGGCGATGTCTACGGCCTCTACTACGCGGTGTCAGCGCCGGGGTACTCCGATGCCGATATCCACGAAATCGCAACCTTTCTTCGGCGCGAGGTTCTGGCCGTAAACGGTGTGGCCAACGCAGAGATCCTGGGCCTGCCCGAAGAGGCTATCTTCGTGGATTTGGACAACCGCGTTTTGGCCCAAGCGGGCATTGCGCCCGACAGCATCTTGAACGCCATTGCCACCGCAACCGATGTGGTGCCCACCGGCACGGCGACCGTCTCGGACCGTCAGCAGCGGATTGCGCCCCCCATCGCCGACGACAGCTTAAGCGACATCGCAGCGATTCCGTTTGGGATCGACAGTGGGATCGTCAATCTAAGGGACCTGGCAGAGGTGTCCCGACAGCGGGTCGACGATCCATCGCACATTATCCGCCACAATGGTGTCGAAGCGTTCACCCTGGGCGTCGCGGGGTTGCAATCGCTCAACATCGTGACCGTTGGCGACCGCATCGAGGCCAAACTGGCCGACGCGATGGAGCGGCTGCCCGTCGGCGTCACAGTGGAGCCTGTTTACCAACAACACCGCGTCGTCGATGAGGCGTCGACAGGGTTTCTGACCTCGCTCGGTCTGTCGGTCGCCGTCGTGATCGCTGTTCTGGCCCTGTTTATGGGCCTTCGGGCCGCGGCGGTCGTGGGGCTGTCTCTACTGCTGACGGTCACGGCCACCTTCTTTGCCATGTACCTCTTTGACATCAAGGTGGAGCGGATTTCCCTCGGCGCGCTGATCATCGCGATGGGTATGCTCGTGGACAACGCCATCGTGGTCGCGGAAGCCATGCAGCAGAGGATGCGGCGTGGCGACACGGCCTCCGACGCCGCAGAGGAGGCCGTGGGCCGGACGGGCATTCCCCTGTTTGGCGCCACAGTGATCGGGATCATGGCCTTCGCGGGGATTGGGCTCAGCCCCGATGCCTCCGGCGAGTTTCTGTTTTCGCTCTTTGCGGTCATCGGGCTGTCGCTGATGCTGTCATGGCTGTTTGCGGTCACCGTCACGCCCCTGCTCGCGTCCTACATCTTTCAACGCGGCGGCTTGGCCGAGGGCGAAGATGCTTACGGTGGTCGTCTCTTTGGGGCCTATCGCTGGCTGGTTCGCGGGGCGCTGCGCGTCCGGTGGTTGGTCATCGTGGCCCTTATCGGGACGACCGTGGCCTGCGTCGGGCTCATGGGCGGGGTCAAACAGCAGTTCTTTCCGCCCGCCACAACGCCGCTGTTCTATCTGGAGCTGAAGGCGGCCCAAGGCACGGCCATCGACGCCACGGCAGAGCAAATGACCGTCCTCGAAGACTGGCTCTTGGCGCGCGACGATGTGGAGGCCGTCACGACAAGCGTGGGGCGTGGCCTGACGCGCTTCATCCTGACCTATGAGCCCGAAGCGCCGGAGCCGTCCTATGGTGAGTTGGTCATCCGCGCCGCCAGCATCGAGGCGATCCCGGCCCTGCGGGCGGATCTGGACCTATTCGCGGCGCGCGCCCTGCCCCAGTCACAGGTGACGACCAAGCGCATCATCTATGGCCCGCCCGTGCCTGCGGATATCGAGGCGCGCTTTTCTGGACCGGACGCCAACGTTCTGCGTGACCTGGCCCAGCAGGCCCAGGCGATCTTGCGGGACGTGCCGGAGTTGCACACCGAAACGACGGATTGGCACCAACGGGAGGTCGTGACGCGCCCCATCTACGCCGAGGACCGAGCCCTGGCCGCCGGGATCCAACGCGCAGACGTCGCAACGGCCATTGCCCTGGTCACCGACGGCGTTCCGGCTGGCACCTACCGCGAGCGGGAGCGTCAGATCGACATCATCGTCCGCGCGGACCAGGCAGGCGACGGGGCAGAAGGCGTCCTGCTGGACCAGCCGGTCTGGTCCCCCGCTGCCCAAACCTATGTGCCCCTGGCCCAAGCCATCGACGGCTTTGAGGTGCTGTCCCGGGACACGTTGATCGAACGCCGCAACCGCGTGCCGACGATCACGGTGCAGGCCAATGTGATCGACGGCCTGACCCCGCCACAGGTCTTTGGCACGGTCCGCCCGCTCATTGAGGCCATCGACCTGCCGCAGGGCTACTCCCTGGCCTGGGGCGGTGAGTTCGAGAGCGCGGGCGAGGCTCAGGCCAGCTTGGGCAAGCAAATGCCGCTGAGCTTTGGGATCATGCTGCTGATTACCATCCTGCTGTTCGGGAAACTGCGGCAAACGGCGGTGATCTGGACCATCGTGCCCATGGCGGTGAACGGGGTCGCGATCGGATTGACCGTGACCGGCCTTCCCTTCAGCTTCACCGCCTTGCTCGGGCTGCTGTCCCTGTCCGGGATGCTTATCAAGAACGCCATTGTCCTTGTGGAAGAGATCGACGCGCAAAAGGCGGATGGCCTGCCACAGTCCAAGGCGGTGATCGAAGCCTCGACCTCCCGTCTCAGACCGGTGGTCCTGGCGGCGGCGACGACGATCCTCGGGATGGTCCCCTTGCTGGGCGATAGCTTTTTCGCGGCCATGGCGGTGACGATCATGGGCGGTTTGGCCTTCGCAACGGTCCTGACGCTGCTGGGCGTGCCAGTATTGTACCACACCTATTTGCGGGCGGAGCGACGGGCAGAACAGGCTGGGCGCGACGCCGGACCCAAAGACGCCGAACCAAAGGACTCTCAGACCGGCCCAGACCAACCACCGCTGCGGGTGGCGGCGGAATGATGCCGAGGGCCGCGCACATCTGGCGAGCGGCCATGGCACGCCCCATCTTCAACGGAACGGGCCGCAACGCGTAAATAACATCAGGAGGGATTTGTGATGAAAGCTGTTCTTTTGGGATCATTGGGGGCTTTGACGGATTTGACCACGTTGGAGCGTCACGCCTTCAACAACACCTTTGCCGAAGCGGGCCTGGATCTATTTTGGAGCCAGGATCAATACCAAGCCATCCTCAAGGAGCACGGGCGCTATGGGGGCCCCACTGTCCTCGTGGCGCAACTGGGCGCCGATATTGCGCAACTGGCCGACAGGTTGGAGCACCACTTCCGGGAGGCCATCGACAGTGCGGAATTGAGCCTGCGGCCCGGTCTGGAAGCCAGCTTGCTGGATGCCCGACGGCAACGGCTGCGTCCCGCCTTCGTGTCCGGCGCGGAACGCCAGACCGTGCTGCGGGTCCTCGCCGCACTTTTCGGGTCCAGGGCTTCGACGGTATTTGACGCGGTGATCTGCGCGGACTGCGGCGCCCCGGCCAAGCCAGCGCCGGATCTCTATGATGTGGCCTTGGACGCAATCGGGACGACGGCGGACCAAGCGTTTGCCTATGAAACCACTGCGGACGGGATCGCGGCGGCCCGGTCAGCCGGTCTCTTCACATTTGCGGTGCCTGGCCAAGTGAAGATCGCCGAGGACTTGTCGTCTGCGGATGCGACCGCGTCCACGACCCTGCGCGAAGACCTGGCGACCTGTGTTGCTTGGGACCTGCGCCATCGTCCCGGCGGACCGGCCCTGGCTGGGCAGCTTCCCAAGGCGTTGGCCGGACGATACGTTCCCGCGGCGCAGTGAGTGTGGCGCTGGCGTTTCGGCCGGTCGACAGGGTGGGACGTGCCCTGGCAGTTGTGCGGCCCTTGGTGGCGCTTTGATTTGACGGGACCCCATTCGGCGAACAGGTCGCCTAGGCAGGTATCTACCAATGCCTAGACATGGGACCTGTTCGTCAGGGTCGTCACCTGGCAAAGCCAAGCCCTGGCAGTAGCGTCCCGCCCTCATCCAGTCGATCCGGACCGAGGCGGCAACGCGATATGATGCAAAGCACGCGCCGCTGCTGCTAATGCCAAGTGTGTCGTATGACGGAACCGTCGGCCATGGCCTGATCTAATGGAAACGATCAATGGTGGCCGTACAGCGCAGCAGTATCCCCGTTGCGCGCGGGACCGACTGATCCTCCGACAGTGGTCTCCGCGCGCTCTCTCTAGCACGCCTATTCCGGCGTCACGCCGATGCAATGACACTCACTTGGCGCGAAACACCCCACGAGGGCAGGCAACGCCAGTCACGAAACCGTGCTGATGTTTGAACGTAGCCTGTCTCTCCATATCTACCGAGAAACCACCGCCCCTACCTCAGCCGAAGGAGCCCGAGCCATGCCGCTGATCCGACCCACTCGACGTGCTGTTGTCGCGCGCGCTGGCGCACTTGCCGGGCTTGCGGCGGTTGGACTGATGACCCCCGCGCGTGCGGAGGGTCTTGCCCCCACACCGACCATGCGAGGGGGCGCCAACAATTATCGCCCGGGCGCACCCCTGGTGGACCGTATCGGCGGCGGAGGGTTCTTGATGACAGGAACGGTGCGCCGTGCCGGGGACGGAACCCCGCTGCCGGGCCGCAGGATACAGGTTTGGGCCCATACGACTGAAGGGCATGAACGGGACGCGGCCAGCCACGGAGCCACCCTGTCCCGCGAGGACGGGACGTTCCAGATGGACATGCCGCAGATCGTGCCAGCCTTCGGCCAGCCCCACGGGCATCTCGCCTATGATGCCGAATATGATGACGGGGCCTTTGCCACCGTTTTCCTACGCCCGGTCATGGCGCGCGTGGACGACAAGACGTTGCATGTGGATTTCGTCCTCGCGCCCGTCTGAGCGCCAACCTGCCGTGATCCGAAACCTGCTGATCTGGGGCACGGTCGCCATCGTCCTGATTTGGCCAATGGCGGTGGCGGCGACCAGCCCGCTGCTGGCGTGGCGCGATTCGATCTACATTGCCGCTGGGCTGTCTGGCGTCTTTGGCTTGGCTCTCATGACCGTCCAACCACTTCTGGCGCGCGGGGTATTGCCGGGTCTTGACGGTCTACACGGGCGACGGTGGCACCGCTGGGGCGGCGCGCTGCTGCTGCTAACTGTGGCGCTGCATATCGGTGGCCTTTGGCTGACCAGCCCGCCCGATGTGATTGACGCGCTGACACTTAGGTCGCCGACACCCTTCTCGGTCTGGGGTGTTATCGCGCTCTGGGCCTTGGGCTTGGCGGGGACAGGGGCCTTGGTCAGAGACCGGATGCCTCCGAGGGTATGGCGACGGGTCCATCTGGCCGCGACCACGGTGGCTGTCACAACCACTGTCATCCATGCCATGCTCATCGTCGGCACAATGGGCACCTGGTCCAAGGTCGCCCTGTCAGGTGCCGCACTCTTGGCCTTGGGCCATGCCCTCTATCACAGCCGGATCGGGTGGAGACGGGGCCGCTAGGGGGCGACCAAATCGTCCCTCACTTGGTCAGGATCAACTTACCAGCGCGTGTCTTCCGCAGAATGTAGACCTGCTCGTCTAGGATGATCCGGGCCGTTGGACTGTCCCGCAAGAGATCCTCGACGCGATAGGACGGCTCCGACGGGGATTGCCAGCTGTCGGAGGATTGGAGGACGGTCATAGGGACCTCCGACCATGGGGCGCAAAAGCCGCATCGACGCGCGCCTCCACCGACGGGAAGGACTGAAACAGAAGCTGCAGCAAGGCTCCGCGCCTGACCTCCGCAGGAATGGCGACAGGCACGTCCCGCAAATCGGCTGTCCTAATCTGATCTGAACCCATGGTGAGGTCCTCCGGTCCAATGGCAAAACGACAATCCGGCTGATCCGCGAGAGGTGGGACTGGCTGCGACTCCTTAAACCTGACAAATTTCATCGGATAAAACAAGGGCAGTCACGGAGCGGGCCGAACAGGCGTCGGAAAACCGCTATCGCCCGGCTTGGTCTCACCCCGAGGACCATGCGCATCGCACGCCAGAGCAGAGGCGCGCCGTCTCCGGGTGAGCCAACAGCACCTCAACTGCCACTGGCAGGCCTGACTGGCGAACGGAGGACCATCGGCGGTCCACCGCCGATTCCCCCGTTCCGCGGGGTCTCCTTCGTTTCGGATCAGGACGTCCAGAGGCCGTGGAAATGGTGAACGGGGCCGTGCCCCGACCCGACGGACAAACGATCCGCTGCCGCGATTGCCCCGGTGATGTAGGATTTTGCGGCGCTCACCGCCTCCGGCAGGGTCCGCCCCGCCCCAAGCTGCGTTGCCAAAGCCGAAGACAAGGTACACCCCGTCCCATGGGTGTTGCGCGTGGGGACACGGGCCGCATCTATCCAGGTCTCACCGCTGTCTTGAAGCAGCAAATCCGGGCTCCGCTCCCCCATCAGGTGCCCCCCCTTCATCAGAACCGCAGACAGGCCGAGGGCGCGGAGCCGCTCCGCCTGGGTCCGCATGTCCTCCCGATCTTGGGCCTCCTCCACGCCCAACAGGTCGGCTGCCTCTGGCAGGTTCGGCGTTGCAACGGTCGCGCGCGGCAGCAGCGTATCGGCCAACGTCGCCACTGCATCCGCGGCCAGGAGGCGGTCGCCGCTCTTTGCGACCATCACCGGGTCCAGAACGATGGGCGCGTCCAGACCCTGCAGACCCTCGGCCACGGTGCGGATCACCTCCGCGCCGCCCAGCATCCCAATCTTTACGGCGTGGATATCCACATCGGCCCGCACCGCGTCGATTTGGGCCGCGATCACATCCAGCGGGACTGGTGAGACGGCGGTCACCCCTTGGGTGTTCTGGGCTGTGATTGCGGTCACGACCGTCATGGCAAACCCGCCATTGGCCGAAATCGCCTTGATGTCGGCTTGAATACCCGCGCCGCCAGAGCTGTCGGATCCGGCGATGGAAAGGATGTTAGGGATCATGTTGACCTCTCGATATGTGTAAAGCGTTGGAGGGCCGCAGTCTTGTGACCCTGGCCAAAGGAGAACGTGGAGACACTTACCCGGGTACCGAACCGACCCTTAGGCTCTGTGACCGACGGGGTCGCATAGCGTACACCGTCGACGCCCGACAAAGGAGGCGCAAAGCGGCCAAACCTACCCGCAACCGCATCGCGGTCCTTAGCTCGTCCCTCAACGGGGCCCCCCAATGGCACGCAGACAAGACGCCAAAGACCGCCCGTCCGACACGCCCTGCCCAAGGCTGTTGGGCCAGTCATCAGGCGCGCGACAGTCGCCGCTTGCTGACATCCATCCTTGCCCGTCACAGGCGCCTCCATTGAGCCGGAAGGGCGCACGTCAGCGGCAAAATCGGGGGTGTCCCTTGCGGCTGCGCCTCCCTCCGCCGGCATTATCCGGTTCAGGTTCGAAGGGTGCTTCTCAGCCGACGGTGTCGGGCGCCCCTGTCGCGTTGATTGTCACGTGCCATGGCACCGGGGGCGGGTCAATCCGGGACCGCCATGGCGCTCATGTTCGTTTGCGTTCGAACTCCGCCCAGGCGGCCTCCAGCACCTCAATCGAAAACCCAGGCGCGCGGGCGGGTCCCAGGATAGTTGCTTCGTTTGCAAATACGGTCTCGATGGCAGCCGCCAAGTCACCGATCACGTCCTCGGGGATCACCACGGCCCCATGGCGGTCCGCGTGAACAAGGTCGTCTTCGGCCACGCGCAGCCCTTTGACGGACACTTCGGTGCAGAGATCGACCACATGGACGTAGCCATGGCTCGGACCAATGGACCCTGCGAGGATCGGAAAACCGTCGTCTATGACATCCAGATCGCGCATGACGCCATTGGTCAGCGCACCCGCGAGCCCGAGGCCTTTGTGGACCGCCACATGGACCTCCCCCCACCATCCAGCGATACAATTGGGATAATCCAGATCCTCAACCACAGCGACGGTCGGACCGGGACCACGGGCCATCGCGCGGAAGTATTGCAGGCGGCGGGCGCGCACATCCTCGGGCGGGTCAGTGGGCGGCGCCACGCCCGCGATCCGCGCGGTGCGCGCGCGCCCAACCATCGCAGGCATCCCGGGCCGACAATGGACCATCGTGCCCCGCGTGAACCGGTTGAAGCCGCGGCGGCCCTGAACCACTTCGATGGCGTTGCAGACCGTTGGTGTGTCCACCTGCTGCAACCGCTGCAAAAGGCCGTCTGGGATGTGTCTGCGTGCCATTGGCCCCTCCTACCGTTAGGTCGCGATGTCTGTCTTCAGATTGCTCCAGCGGTGTCCGACCAGCCTTCGGGTCGCCGCGCGCTGCCACGGACCACCAGAACGCTGGGGATTTCGCGCACCTCCGCGACCTCGACCCCATCCGCAAGCTGGCCAATGAGAAGGTCGATGGTCGCCTCAATCATCTCGGGCAATGGTTGGCGGACCGTGGTCAGGTCAAAGGTCTTCCAGGCCGCCATCGGCGCGTCGTCGTAGCCGATGACAGACACATCCTCGGGCACGCGCAGACCCAACTCCTCCCGCAGCACCTCCAACACACCGAGCGCCATGTGATCATTCGCTACGAAGAGCGCATCGGGGACCACTGGCTGGGCGAACAGATCCCGGCAGGCCTCCATGGCGACGTTCCGGCGGAAATGGCAGTCGATGCAGGCCAGTGGCTCCAACCCATGGGCAGCCATAGCCTCGTGAAAGCCGCGTTGCCGGTCGACCGCGTTTAACGCCCCGCTCCACCCGGCCAGATGGGCGATCCGGCGATGTCCGGCAGCGATCAGGAACTCGGTGGCAAGGCGCCCGCCCGCGACATTGGCGGCTGTGACCGTCGGAGCGCCGGGCGAGATTTGGCCGCGATTCAGCAAGACGCAAGGAATGCCCGCCTTCTGCACCCGTGGCACAAGGGCGTTCGACAGGCTGACCGAGGCCAAGACGATCCCGTCCACGCGGTCGGCCAGCAAATCGCCGACGATGCCGTCCACCTCATCGGGGCTGTTGCCCGCGAAGTAGACGGTCACGGAATAACCCTTTGCGTTCAGCGCCTTGGAGAGGCTTTGCAGAACCTCTCCGAAGAACTCATTCTTGAGGTAGGCCAACACCACACCGATGCGGAACGACTGCCCGGAATTGAGTGACCGCGCCAGGAGGTTGGGCACATAGCCCAGCTCTTCGGCCACCTGTTTCACCCGCTTCGCCTTTTCAGGAGAGACGGTGGCCGCGCTGGAAAACACACGGCTGACGGTTGGTTGGCTGACCCCGGCGGCCCTGGCGACATCGCTGGCGGTGACACGTTTTCCGACCATGGCGCCGCTACTCCGAGGCCAGCTTGGCACGCGGGCCGAGGGTTCGCCGGGCCGTCATCGGGCCCCCACTGCCCGCAAAGGTCTCGACACGGCCCGCGCAACTGGCTGGCCACATATGGTCACGGGCCGGCGGCACCCAGACGAATGACATATGGGCGGCGGTCCCGCTATACTGGCCCCTGTTTGACATCATACCCACGTTCTACTGCCCCGACGCCCAGGGTACTACGTCGCCAAACGGAGGGGGACCACAACCAACGTGAGACATCTTCGTTCCAACGGATACCAGGCGACCCTTGTCACCACGCTTCATGGCAGGGTCCATCCGCACCGACGGCCTCCGCCTCGCATAGAAACCGTCCAACGCAAGGTCCTGATGACGGCGTCGATGTCGAGACACCACGGTTGCACGCTCGCGCCTTGCGACGGTGTCGCGGCATATGGTGTCACGACCGGGATCTGTCACACGTCAATCCGCTGCTCGGTCTCTGGGTCGAACAGATAAAGGTGATCGGAATTGAGCCGAATGCCGACCACATCGTCCTGATCCTTGCGCAAATGACGGTCGCCACGGGCGATCACCCGCTGCTTGCCCCATTGCACCGTCAAAAGCGTGCTCTCGCCCGTGTTTTCAAAGGCATAGATCGTGACGTCAATGTCCCCCTGCCCGGCCTCATGCACGGTCAGGTCATCTGCCCGGACACCAAGGATCGCCCTGGCTCGATCGGCCGCCTTCACCTTAACCAGACGTGTCCCACCCGTGGTCACGAACATGCCGTCTTGGACCGAGCCATTGATCAAGTTCATCGCAGGCGATCCAATGAACCCCGCCACAAACAGGTTGGCCGGATCATTGTAGATCTCATCCGGGGTGCCGAGTTGTTGGATCACGCCATGCCGCATGACGGCCACCCGGTCGGCCAATGTCATCGCCTCGATCTGGTCGTGGGTCACATAGACCGTCGTGATCTTGAGCGCGCGGCTGAGGTGCTTCAACTCCGCCCGCATGGTCACGCGCAGCTTGGCGTCCAGGTTGGACAGTGGCTCATCCATCAGGAACACCTTGGGCGTGCGCACGATGGCCCGCGCCAAGGCCACGCGCTGGCGTTGACCACCCGATAGGGCCTTGGGTTTGCGGTGCAAGAACTCCGTCAGTTCCACTTGGGCGGCGGCCTTCTCCACGCGGGGACCGATCTCCGCCTTCGCGACACCTCGCACCCGCAGGGGATAGGCGATGTTGTCAAAGATCGTCATATGGGGATAGAGGCCGTAGTTTTGGAACACCATGGCCACGTCTCGGTTCTTGGGCAGGTCGTCGTTGACCATGCGGTCCCCGATCCAGATCTCTCCGCCTGTGGGGTCCTCTAGCCCGGCGATCATGCGCATTGTCGTGGTCTTGCCGCAACCCGAGGGACCCAGCAGCACGAGAAACTCCTGATCGGCGATATGCAGAGACTGGTCGTCCACACCGATGAAGTCGCCCCATCGTTTGGTCAGGTTTTTGAGGTGGACCTCAGCCATGGGATGGCTCCTTTGCGGTCGAGACGGGAGCGGTCATCGCACGGCCCCCATAGTCATGCCTTGGACGAAGTATTTGCGGATCATCAGGGCCAGCACGAACATCGGCGCCATGATGATGATCCCAGCGGCGGAGAGCAGGTTCCACAGGTCCCCCTCCTCGCCCTTGAACAGCGCAAGGCCGATGGGCAGCGTCACTGCGTCCTTGTTGGTCAGGATCAGCGCAAACAGGAATTCGTTCCACGCAATGATGAAACAGAAGATGCCAGAGGTCAGCAGGCCCGGCGCCGCCATGGGCAGCACGATGTTGCGGATCACCTGAAGGCGGGAGGAGCCGTCGACCATCGCCGCCTCTTCGGTGTCCATGGGGATGCCGTCGATAAAGCCTTTGATCATCCAAATGGCGAAGGGCATCACGATGGCCAGGTTTACGAGGATCAAACCCAGGCGCGTATCCAGCAGGCCAATGTCCCGAAACATCACAAAGAACGGCAGGATGATCACAACGGCTGGCACGAACTGCGTCGCAAGAATGATGACCAGCATCAGCGTCTCGCCGCGCAGGCTGAACCGGCTGAAGGAATAGGCGGCCAGGGTCGCGATGGGTATGGCGATGACCACAGTGACCAAGGCCACGATTGTCGAGTTGAACAGCTTCTCTCCCAACCGATAGGGATCGTCGAACACGGTGCCGAAGTTTTCCAACGTGGGCGTGAAGAACAGCTTCAACTGGTAGACATCCACATGGGTCTTGAACGCCGCCAAAAAGATCCACGCGATCGGCACCAGCATCACGAAGATGGCTGCCAGGATCAGGGACACTTGGACCGTCCCCAACAGGCGTTGGCGTTGCTTACCGGTCATGGGTCAGGCCTTCCGAAAGACGAATTTGGCATAGGCGTAGGTCAGGAAGATCATTGGGATGACCATCAACCAGGCGACCGAGGCCGAGTAGCCGATCTGCCCGTACTTCATGCCGTTGAAATAGATGTAGTGGCTTAGCGTCTGGGTCGCCGTGCCCGGCCCGCCATTGGTCAGCATAAAGACCTGGTCAAAGGTCTTGAGGCTGAAAATCGCCTTCAGGATGATGACCACGGCCAGGACCGGCCCAAGCTGTGGCAGGGTCACGTCGCGAAACACGCGCCATCCGCTGGCGCCGTCGACCTGGGCCGCTTCGATGGTGTCGCGGGGCACGCTGGCCAATCCGCCGATCAAGACCAATGTCAGAAACGGGATCCACCCCCAGACGTCCGCCATGACCACCACGGCGAAGGCAAGCGTTGGATCCGCCAGCCAACTGACATCGGCCAAGGGCGGGATCACCACGCCGAAGAACGCATCGAACAGGCCGAACTCGGGATTGAACATGAACCGGAAGGATACGCCGATCAGCGCGGGGCTCATGGCGAAGGGGAGGATCAGCAGCGTCTGCGCGGCGCTCCGCAACCGCCCCCCGGGCGCCAACAATAGCGCAAGCCCGAGCGCCAGGATCGTCGTCAGCCCCACGGTCAGAACCGTATAGACCGCCGTCACCCAGACGGAGTTCCAGAACGCCGGTTCCTCGAAAAACGCCCAGGTGTAGTTTTCCCAGCCCAGGTATTGGTCCAGCGATCCCGGTCTGTTCAACCGCCCCACCGTGAACGACAGCCGAGCCGCTTCGATCAAAGGCCAGATTGCAGTGGCAAAGACCACCAGGACCGCTGGCAAGACCAGCAGGTATTTCAACGTGTTGTCACGCATGGGTCCGTCCCGCTTGTGGGGGTGGCGCGGCGGGGTGATCCCACCCTACGGCATCCGTCGTAGGGTGAGACCTCCCCACCGCGCCCGTTGCTTACTCGATCCGGCCCGCGCGGCGCAGCACCTTATCGGCCCGCTCGGCTGCGGCGGTCATCAGCTCCTCCACGTCGCCGCCTGCGGCCGCTTCGGCGATGGCGGCCGACAGGATGTCACCGACCTCGGGCCACTCGGGGATTTGGGGCATGATATCGGACTGCTGCAAGCTGTCCCACGCCGCCGCCTGGATGCCGTCGTTCGCCGCATTCACTGCCTCATCTTGCAAAGACGAGATATGGGTGACCACGTTGTTGACGATGGTTTTGCCACCGACCTCACGCTCGACTGCGTTGGCCTTGTCCATCTCTGGATTGGACAGCCACTTGAGGAATTCCCAGGCCGCATCCTGGTTCTCGGAATAGCTGGAAATCGAGAAGGGCATGGAAATCGCATAGGTCTTCGTCGTGCCCTGATAGGAGGGCATCCCGACGAAGCCGACCTGGTCCTTGGTCAGGGTTGAGCTGTCAGGGTTGTAGAAGCCCGAATAGGCCCACCACCACACCGGGATCATCGCGGAGTTCCCCTGCATGAACGACTGGCGCGCGTCCTGCTCCACAAAGGCGAGCGAATTCGGGTTCGTCACGCCATGTTCGGTGTGCAGCGCGATGTAATCCTTGGTCGCTTGCAGGCCTTCGGGGCTGGCCCAAGCGGCGGTGCCATCCTCGTTGAAGATATCGGCACCCGCGGCCCACAGGAAATTGATCCAGATGAACAGGTTCTGCCGATTGCCGTCGTTGTTGTAGTACAGCGCGAGCGGCGAGATATCAGGGTTGGTTTCCTGCAACTCCTTGCCGATGCGGACCACGTCTTCCCAGGTCTGGGGCGGTTCCGGGATCAAGTCCTTGCGGTAGAACATCAACTGCGGATGGGCGCGCAGGGGAAAGCCGAGCGTTTCACCCTCAAATTGCGCAGAGCGCGCGAAGGCGGCGGGGTAGCGATCCATGGAAATGCCATCGCGCGCCATCAAATCGTCGATCCGCGTCAACCAATGGGCGTTCGGTGGACCCCAGCTGTCCAAATAGTTCACAACGTCGAAGGTCCCGTTCGCGGCAATCCCCTCGGCGTTGATCTTTTCCTGGAGCGATCCAAACGGAATGAAGGTCCATTCCGTCTCGATCCCGGTCAGTTCGGTGAACTCAGCGTCACGCAGCATCAGGCCATCGAATTGCGGCGTCACCACACTGAGGATGTTCAGCTTGGTCCCCTCAAAAGGCTTACCGGGCAGCAGATTATACTTCTCCGAATGCCCGTCGGCGAGCGCCGCGACAGGCGTCAACGCCAGCGCCGCAGCCGTCGCCACCGAGGCCAGAAATGTCCGTTTGCGCATGATATCCTCCCGTTCAGCGCCTCCCTGACGTTGACCATACGGCAAATGAATGCGCATTCAACATAAAATGACTAGGTATTCAAAGGGACTGGAACTGGTGTCCCATGCGACGACGTGGGCTGGTCGTCGCCTACCCCGATCCGACAATTAGGGTCCAGTGAAACCGCCGCGACTGGCCTCTGATCTATGTCATACGCCCTTGGCAGAACACGCAAAATATCATATTCTTAAACGTGAATTAGTGAGGGGGTTCATAGATGCATCGCCGGTCTTTCCTTGCTGCCTCGGTGGCGGCGCTCACCGTGCCGCGTCTCGTCTCGGCACAGATCGACCTGAGCGAAGGCGCGACCCTGACCACGGTCAGCGACGGGCACCTGACCCTCCCCTCCAACATGATCTTTGACCCAATGCCGCAGGACGACCTGTCGGCTGTCCTCAACGACTTCGGGATGAGCGGGCCGCAGCTGACGCCAGATTGCAATCTAGCGCTGCTCCAACAGGGGGATCGGGTCGTGTTGTTCGACGCAGGCGCGGGCAGCGATTTCCAGTTAAGCGCCGGTCGACTGCTAGACGGGTTGGACCATCTGGGCATTGACCCTGAGAGCGTCACCGACGTGGTTTTCACCCACGCCCACCCAGACCACATCTGGGGCGTGTTGGACGACTTTGGCGATCCGCTGTTTTCCCAGTCCACCCACCATATCGGCGCGACCGAAATGGCCTATTGGTCCGACCCGCAGACGGTGGAATCCATCGGCACGGCCAGGGCCAGCTTTGCCGTCGGTGCCAAGCGGAGGTTGGAGGCCATCGCCGACCAGCTTCAGACGTTTGACCACGGGCAAGAGGTGGTGCCGGGCGTCGAGGCGATCCTGACACCGGGCCATACGCCGGGTCACATGGCCTTCGACCTGGGCGGCGCAATCGTTCTGGGGGACGCAATCGGGAACCACCACGTGGCCTTTGCCCGGCCCGAGTGGCTTTCGGGGAGCGATCAGGACCAAGCACTGGCCGCCGAAACGCGCGTGGCCCTGTTTGATCGGATCAGTGCGGATGACCGCCCGGTCGTGGGCTTTCACCTGCCACAGGGCGGCATTGGCCAGGTGGAGAAGGGTCAGGACGGCTATCGCTTCGTGGCGTCCTAGGCTCACCCCATCTATCCGCGATGGACCGGGCGGCGCGGCCCGCACGCGTCAGGCCTCGCCAGCCACTGCTACTGCGCCGCCATGGGACGCCGCGCCAATTCACACTGAGTCCACAGGACCGATAGGGCGTCGATCAGCCGGTCGATATCGGCTGGGCCATGCACAGGCGACGGCGTGATCCGCAACCGCTCGGTCCCCTTAGGCACGGTCGGATAGTTGATCGGCTGGATGTAGATCCCGTGGTCCCGCATCAGCACGTCCGAAATGTAGCGGCACTTCACCGGATCCCCGACCATGACCGGGATGATGTGGCTTGGGTTTGCCACATGGGGGATGCCCGCCGCATCCAAGCGCGCACGCACCTCGGCGACCGTGGCTTGGTGGGCCGCCCGCTCCGCCTCGCTGGTCTTGAGATGACGCACACTTGCACAGGCGCCCGCCGCAACCGCCGGAGGCAGCGCCGTGGTAAAGATGAAGCCGCTCGCAAAACTGCGCACGAAATCACAGAGCGCCGCCGAGGCCGCGATATAGCCGCCCATGACGCCAAAGGCCTTGCCCAAGGTCCCCTCGATCACATCGATCCGGTCCATCAGGCCACGGGCCTCGGCCACCCCTCCCCCGCGTGGACCATACAGACCAACGGCGTGGACCTCGTCGAGATAGGTCAAGGCACCGTACCGCTCCGCCAAGTCGCATATCCCTTCGAGCGGGGCGATATCACCGTCCATGGAATAGACGCTTTCAAAAGCGATCAGCTTGGGCGTCTCGGCAGGCAGCGCGTCCAACTTGGCCTCCAGATCCGCCAGATCATTGTGCCGCCAGATGACCTTCTGCGCGCGCGAATGGCGGATGCCTTCGATCATGCTCGCATGGTTCTTGGCATCCGACAGCACCACGCAACCAGGGATACGCGCCGCCAACGTGCCCAGGGCCGCCCAGTTCGAGACATAGCCGCTGGTGAACAGCAGCGCCGCCTCCTTTCCATGCAGGTCCGCCAGTTCCCCCTCCAACGCCACATGGGCGTGGGTAGTGCCAGAGATGTTGCGCGTGCCCCCTGCCCCGGCGCCAACCCGATCAATGGCCCCGTGCATGGCGGCAAGGACGTCGGGATGCTGTCCCATCCCGAGATAATCATTGGAACACCAGACGGTCACATCCCGACCGGTCCCGTGATCCGTGGCCCGGGGAAAGGCGCCCCGATGCCGTTCGAGATCCGCAAAAACACGATAGTCGCCCGCGTCCCGAAGGGCATCCAGGGCCTCGCAAAAGTGCCGTTCAAAATCCATGCCTACTCCAATGCCTCGGCGATGATCCCCTGTAACAGAGCATTCACCGGAGCCATGCTGTCGTCGCCATAGACGCGGTGACCGATCAGGGTCGCGCCGTCGATCTCAGCCACGAAAATCCCGTACGGGCAGTGGACGATGTTCATCGGGTCCGCCTCCATCACCTGACGGCTGATTGTGGCGGAGCAGAAGACGAAGATCTGGGCGTCCTCGCCCACCGGGGACGCGCCGAGGCCCAGGTCGTGACCCGTCCGGCTGAGCATGTCGCCCACGTGACTGACGTAGTCGATCACCAGCCCTTGGCCGAGTATCGCGCTCTCGACGGCGAAGGCGGCATCCTCGACCTCACCATCGAACACCGCGGTGGCGGTCTGCTGCGCAAGCGCTGGCAACGCCGTTAGGGTTAAGGTCGCGACGAGTAGGCTGCGGATCATGATCGGTCTCTGAGGTACGGGGCGGCCCCTGGGCGGGACCGCCGTTGGACGGATGGGATCAGACGCCGAACATGTCGCTGACGATGCCCGCGTACCAACCCAGGCTTTCCTCATAGGTTGCCTTCCGCAGGGCGCTGTCCTCACCGGTCTGACTGATGAAGCCGTCCACCTTGGCGATCTTCTCGGGCGTCGCCTCGTAGGTGGCGCCGACCTTCACACCGTCCTCAGTCGAAATCAGCGACCAGCACGTGTTGGAAAACCGCGCCGGGAAGACGCGGCTGCCGGTCAGCGCACCGCGCACTGCGTTGGCGCAGACCTTGGCCTGGCTGTTGGCCGAGAAACCGGACTTGGGCATGTCGCCCTGCTGCGCCGCATCGCCCAGAACGTAGACATCCGCGTCCACCTTTGACGACATGTCAGCGGCGTTCACCGGCGCCCAGCGCCCATCGGTCACGCCCGCCATATCGGCGATGCGCCCGGCTTTCATGGCGGGGATGACGTTGCAAACGTCGACCTGTTCCACCGATCCGTCGATGTCCACGGTCATCGCCTCTGGGTCGACAGACACCGCGTCCCCGCCGAAATCGGGGCCGATACGGTCGATCATACCCGCGTAATGGGCCTGCCAGCCTTCCTCGAACAGACCCTGTTTGGAGAACTTCTCCTTTGGGTCCACGATCAGGATCTTAGCCGTTGGGTTCCGAGCCTTCAGCATATGCGCCACCATGGAGACCCGCTCGTAGGGCCCCGGCGGACAGCGGTAGGGATTGGGCGGTGCCACCATGGCGAAGGTGCCGCCTTCGGGCATGGCCTCCAACTGCGCCTTGAGCAATTCGGTCTGGCTGCCCGCCTTATAGGCATGGGGCATCTTGTTCTGCTTGGAGACATCCCAACCGGGTACAGCCCCGTCCACGAAGTCGATGCCCGGCGACAGGATCAGTTTGTCGTAGGGCAGCACCGCCCCGCCCGCCAAAGCGACCGTCTTGGCGTCTCGGTCCACGTCAACCGCCCAATCATGGACGACATTCACCCCATGGGCGCCGGCCAAGGTCCCGTAGGTGTGGCCCAGGTCTTTCATGTCCTGGAAGCCGCCCAGGTAGAGGTTCGAGAAGTAGCAGGTGAAATAGGTCCGCGACGGCTCAACCAAGGTCACATCCAAGGCCCCGCCCGAGTCTTTCGCGAGATAGCGCGCAGCCGTGGCCCCACCGGATCCACCGCCGATCACAACGACGCGGGGTTTGCCGTGGCCATCGGCAAGCACGGCAGGCGCTGCCAGCAGGCCCCCAGCGGCGGCCAAGCCCCGAAGAACGGTTCTTCTGTTTGTCATGTTCGTCCCTCCCAAGACGGTCGCACGGTCCTATTCGGCCTGTGCGAAATATGCGGCCAGCGCCGCCATCTCCTCCTCGCCCAAGCGGGCGGTCACCAATTCCATGGCAGCGTTATCACGCACTCCGGTTTTGAAATCCTTCAGGATCAGAACGAAGGTCTCCGCATCCCATCCAGTGATAAGGGGCACGCCGCCAGTGGCCTCCGTCGCGCCCAACAGGTGGCACGTGGTACATTCCGAGGCGAGGTATTCGCCGTAGGCCACATCCCCCTCCGCCGCCGCGACGGACACGAGGCCCGCCGCGACAACTGGGGAGAAACCGAGGACCCTGCGGATCATTCCGCGAAGGACCCGAGATAGGCGATCACGGCTGTCAGATCCTCCTCATCCGACAGACCGCGGAACGACATCTTGGTCCCAGCGGCATAGGTCTTTGGCGCCGTCAGGAAGGCGGCCAACTCATCCTCGGTCCAGACAAGACCCGCCGCCTGCATGTCCTGGAACACGCTGGAATAGCGGAAGCCATCGACCGCGCCCGCCGGGTGGCCCAAGATGTTGTTGAGCGCTGGGCCGCTGCGGTTACGGGCCCCATCGCCAACCTGGTGGCAGGCGGCGCACTTCTTAAACACCTTCTCGCCCGCAGCGATCAGATCCGGCCCCGCAGCGGCGGGTTCCGTGACGGCGACGGGCTCTGCCTCCACGGCCGCGGGTTCGGCGGCGACGGCTGCGACCTCGACGACGGCCTCTTCGGCCTCGTGTGCCGCGGCGCGTGCCTCGCGGGCAGCTTCGTCCTCGGGCGTCACGTCAACAACGGCCGCGCGCGCCGTGATCTGCACGGTCTCGGCACAATTCGTCATGCAGGGCTCACCGGTGAACAGCGCGTATTCCGTATCGGCCCGGTCATCCATGTAGAAGGCGGGCTGGTTCGGCATCTCGAAGGCCGCGAAGCTCTCTTGATCCAATACGAAATCGTCGTCTACGAGGTCGTTGAGATACAGCAGATACGCCGTGATCGCGTAGACCTCATCGTCGCTCAGGGACTGCGCGTTCCCGAAGGGCATGGCCCGGTTCACGTAATCATAGACCGTGGACAGATAGGGCCAATAGCTGCCGATGGTCTTGACCGGGCGGTCGTCGGTCAGGCTGCCTTGCCCGCCCGCAAGCACGGGCCAACGTCCGATCGCCTCACCAAAGTCGCCGTGACACACCGCGCAATTGTCGATGTAGAGCTCTTCGCCAGTCCACACATCGCCGGACCCATCGGGCAGGCCATGGCCATCTGGCCGCACGTCGATGTCCCAGGCGGCGACCTCCTCGGGTGTGGCTGGCCGCCCAAGCGCATAGACCATGGGCACCGGCGCTGGGGCGCTTTCGGCCTTAGCGGTCAGGCCCATGGTTTCCGCCACGGGCGCGTGGACTTCCGGCACCATTGTGTTGGCCAGCATATAGGCCGCGCCAATCATCACACCCGCACCCGCAACGCCGGGCACCATAAGGTTAGCCAATTTCGACATTTTCAGCCTCCCCGCGCGCATCCACATGCCAGGTCTGAATGCCGTTGTTGTGATAGATCGAGTTCTCGCCCCGCACGGCGCGAAGCTGATTCTTAGTGGGCTGCACATAGCCCGTGGAATCATGGGCCCGGCTTTGCAGCAGCAGGGGTTTCCCGTCCCACTCAAAGTCGAAGTAGAAGCGGTGCATGGACTTATCGAGGCTGGGCCCGTCCATCCGCGCCTGGTGCCAGTTCTTGCCACCGTCCAGGGTCACATCCACCCGCGGGATCGTGCCACGCCCGGACCAGGCCACGCCGGTCAGAACGGTCGGCCCGGGACCATGGGTCAGCGGCGCCTGCGGGGACGGGTTGGTGATGACCGACTTCGCATCCATCGCCCAGGTGAACCGCCGGGCCTGACCATCGGCCAGAAGGTCGGTGTATTTCGACGTCTCTTCCCGGTGGTGCCAGGGCTGATCCCCGACCTCGATCCGGCGGAGCCATTTGACCCACATGTTGCCTTCCCAACCGGGGACGACTAGGCGCACCGGATAGCCCTGTTCGGGGCGCAACCGCTCGCCGTTCATGTGCGTGGCGATCATGCAATCGTCGAGCGCCTTTTCCATGGGGATCGAGCGCGTCATCCCCGAGGCATCGGCCCCCTCTGGCAGGATCCATTTGCCCGCCGTCTGCACGCCCGCCGCGTTCAACACGTCGCGCAGCATGACGCCCGTATACATGACGTTGTGGATCATGCCGTGGGTGAATTGACAGCCGTTGAGCTGGGCGCCACGCCATTCCATCCCGGAGTTCGCCGCGCATTCCAGGAAGTAGACCCGGTTGTGACGCGGGAAGCGGGCGAGGTCCTCCATGGTGAAAACCAATTCCCGATCCACCAGCCCGTTGATCATCAACCGATGGACCGAGGGGTCCACATCGGCGATGCCCGCGTGGTGACGCTCAAAGCACAGACCGTTGGGCGTGATGATCCCCTCCATCTCATGGAGCGGCGTGAAGTTCACCGAGGACACGGGATCGGCGGTCAGCCATTCCACGTTGCGGCGCTTCACATGGGCTTCGAACCGTGAGGGGGTGCCATAGGGGCGGGCGTCGACGCCCTCGCCCAGCTCCTGCATCCAAGGTTGGATTTCGGTGATGGCCGGGTCGCTGCCTGCGCGGGCGATGCCTGCGGCTGCGGCGGCACCCCCGGCGGCCATGGCGCCCAGCAAGGCGCGGCGTGTGGGGCCGGTTCTGTCGGTCATTGCAGATACTCCTTGATCGGGGTGCGGGTCATCCTGTGACCACTTGCACGCTGTCGTTGGGGGAGACGGAGACGGTGCCCTGGCGACGGATATGCGCCTCGACCACGTCCCAAATGGGGGGACCCTCCACCTCCGGGTTCACGCTGGCCCAGCCCGCGACGACATAAGTCTTGGTCGGGTCGATCCGCTCGCCGGTCTTGAGCAGCGTCATCTCGGTGATGCGGCTGCCCTGGGGCTGGTTGATGTCGATACGGTAGCCCATGCCACCAACGCGAACCATGTCGCCGCCCTGCTGGTAGTAAGGGTCGGGGTTAAACAGGTTGTCGGCCACATCCTCCAGGATGGTGTGCAGCAACTCGCCCGTCATCTCGGAGCGGTAGGCCTCCGGGTAGGACATGGCCGTGGCGTTCATCAGGTCTTCGCGGGTGATGTCCTGATCGGGCAGGACCGAGGCGCCCCAGCGGAAGCCGGGTGAGAGGGCGATATCGGCCTCCCGCTCTTCCAACAGGGCGTCGCAGATCAGGTCATCCCAGGTGCCGTTGAAGTTGCCCCGGCGGTAGAGCAGCCCATCGGTGCGGCCCAGAACCTCGGTCAACTCGTCCTTGAAAGGCGCGCGTTCGGCCTCGACCAAAGCCGTCATCTCCGAGTCCGGCGCGATCACATCCGAGAAGATCGGGATCAGCTTGTGATTGACGCCCTTCACCTCACCGTCGCGCACATCCAGATCCAGACGGCTGACGAACTTGCCGTGACTGCCCGAGGCGATCAGATGGGTTTTGCCGACCAGCAATGGCTCGGGCAGCGCGTCGTGGGTGTGACCAGTCAGGATGACGTCGATGCCGGGCACATTGGCGGCCAGCTTGCGGTCCACGTCGAAACCGTTGTGGGACAGGACGACGACCGCTTCGGCCCCCGCCGCACGCGCCTCGGCCACGACCTCGGCCATCCGCTCCTGCCGGACGCCAAAGCTGAGACCGGGGAACATGTAGCCAGGGTTGGCGATGGGCATATAGGGGAAGGCCTGGCCGATGACGGCGACCTGCACACCGCCGCGTTCGAACATCTGATAGGGCTCATAGGCCGGCTCATCCCATTCGGCATCGAAGATATTCGCGCCGAGGAAGGGGAATTGCAGATGGTTGTCGACGATGTCGGTGACCCGGTCCAACCCCAGCGTGAATTCCCAGTGGGAGGTCATGGCATCGGTGCCCAGCGCGTTGAAGACATTGACCATGTCTTGGCCCTGGGTGCGCAGAGCGGTCAGGCTGCCCTGCCAAGTATCGCCCCCGTCGAGCAGCAGCGCATCTGGCCGATCCGCGCGAATGGCCTTCACCACGGTCGCGATGCGATCCGCCCCGCCCATGCGCCCGTACTGGCGCGCGAGGGCCGAGAAATCGGGATAGGACAGCGCGTATTGCAGGGCAGAGTTCGCCTCGATCCCATAGCGGCGCAGGAAGTCGGTACCCGTGATATGGGGCGGCTGGCCCAGGGCCTCGCCCACGCCCAGGTTGATCTCGGGCTCGCGGAACCAGGTGGGGACAAGCTGGGCGTGGATGTCCGTGATATGGATCAGCGTCACATTGCCCGAGGTGTCAAACGACAGCAGGTCGTCCTGGGTCATGGCCTGCTGCGCGGCCAGGCGGGACCAATTGCCAAAAGCGCTGCCGCCGTAGATGGCAGAGGCCGCCATGGCTGCCTGTAGGAAATCGCGCCGTGAGATCATCTCACCCTCCAATCACATTCGCAATTTTGCATGTTTGCGAAGAAGAAAGGGCCCGCCAACCGTTTCCGGCGGGCGGGCCCGGTTCGTTAGTTGCGGACGCTGGGGCCTTCGACCGACAGGCCGTTGCTGCGCGAAGCGACGTAGAGCTCCAGCGCGATCAGCTCGGGCGAGCCAGGGGCAAAGGTCTCGGCCCGCGTATCCCGGATGCAGCCCTTGAACCGCGAGTGCACGCCGTTCAGCTTGGTGTTCTTCAAGCGATACGTGGGGAAGCCGTTGATCTGACCCTGGGACAGGTGATCGGCGCGGATCATCATACCGTAGTTGTCTTCGTGGCAGTTGGCGCAGGACAGCTCCAACTGACCGAAGCGGGTGTAGTACAACTCCTTGCCCATCTCCCAGGTCTCGGCGGCGGGACCGTCGATGGCCACGCTCATGGGCATGCCCCGCGACACGGACGTCAGCAGCGCGGTCATGTTGATCGCGTCACCTTTGTCATAGGCGTATGGCTCGGCGCCCATGCGCTCCGTCCGGCATTCGTTCATCTGCATGGTCAGGGTCTGAACCTCACCTGCGGCGGCATCCCACTTGGGGTAAGTCGCGCTGACGCCTGCCATCTCTTCGGGTGACCCGTGGCAAGAGGCACAGCTTTCGCCTTCGGTCCCGGCGACTTCGGTCCAGGCATCCAAGGCGACCTCGACACCCAGCATCCCGGGGTTGTCGAAATCATCCATTTGCACGGCCTGAGTCTCGTCCGACCGGAAGCGCCAGCCGGAGTAGACGGTTTTCAGCGCGCCCTCCAAATGGGCGGGGGCCGAGGCCTCTGTCACCATCTCTATCTCGCCATTTACCACGAGCGCGTCGGCATCTGGATCGGCCATGGCTGGGCCGGTGACCATCGCAAGTGCGATGGCCGTCAGGGTCGTTCTCTTCATGTCGTTCCTCCCTTGCCTACCGGGTGTTTGGGCGCGCCCCTCCTCGGTCGCGCCCGACCCCGTCGGTCAGGAAACCGTAATGGCTTTCTCTTCGGTGTAGATGTCGCCGTCGTCGTCGTACCAAGTGAAGACGAAGCTGCCCGAGGCGGGCACAGTGGCCTCGAACTCAAAGTACGGGTTGGTCGAGATCGCCGGTTCAAGGGCGACGTCGATGACATTCTCGCCGTCGAAATCCACTGTGAAGCGGTTGATGATCGACCGGGGAATGATGTTCCCCTCTTTGTCCTTCCGCTGACCGGATTCCATCTGGTGGGAAATCAGCGTTTTGATGGTGATCGCTTCGCCCGCCGAAGCAGACTTGGGAACGCGGACGCGGGGTTTGACGCCTGTGGCCATGATCTCTCTCCTGTGTCCTGAACTCAGCCGCCGCAGCCGCCGATGGTGACTTTGACCTCTTGCGAGGCGCGAACGAAGCTGCCGTCGGCCATCTTGGCGATGGCAATCACATCTTGGGTGCCGGCCAAACGGATCCGGGTGGAAGCGAACTGGCTGGCGGCCAAGGGGCCGAAGTTGAACGTGCCCACGTCAGGGTTCGGGTTGCCAGCGGCCAGCACCATGATGGCGGCAGCGCCCGGCGCGTCGACCTCGATCGGAACAGTGTTGCCGTTCTCGGCAATCTCCGGCGCGGTCAGGGTGATCCCGCGCTCGCCCACGTCTGCCCCACCGGTGAACGCGGTGATCGCCTCACCCACCATGTCGGTTGCGGCCAGGGCGCGCATTGGCAGCGCGGCCAGCGACAGGGCCGCCCCGCCGAGCGCAAGCGCATCACGTCGTGTGAGTTGCATCTCAGGTCTCCTTCAATGTCATCAGATAGGCGACCACGTCCTCGACCTCTTGCGCGGTCAGAAGTGGGGCCAATTCACCTTGGGCGGCCTTGCCCGTGTAAGCGTCACCCGGTCGGGTGTAGCCCGTGGTCTTGTAGAAGGACGGCATCATCGTGCCGTCGAACATCACCTTGGCGTTGGCCACGATCCCGCGCAGATCCGCTTCGGTCCAGCGGTCGGCCACGCCGTCCAGCATGGGGCCAATTTCGCCATGAAAGCTCAGCTCTGACAGGGCGCTCACGGCATGACAGGCAATACAGTTGCCTGCCCCCTTGTTCATCAAGAGCTTGCCGTTTTCCGCGTCACCCGCCACGCCCGTCAGGGACGCCGCAACCGCACCGTATTCATCGTATTCGACGTCACCGGGCGCAATGGCACCCTCGGCAACAGCCATCGTCGCAGCGGCGAATGTCGCCGCAATGCCTAACGCAAAGCGTCCCATGAAACCTCCCTTGGTCGTCCTCCGACTCCGAGGTTAGCTCACGCGGCCGTGATCTGGCAAGAACGAATGCATACTTGTGAATACTTAAATGTTTCAGCCACCGTTCAGCTTGCGCGCATGGTAGACTTGGAACGGCTCATCCCCGGCATAGCCCTTCTCCAGAACCCAGCTGAGCATGTTGCGCGTCGTCTCCGCCCCAAAGGCCCCGGGCACAGTGGCCACGGCGGCGTCCTCTGCGGTGACGCCTTCGGGCACCTCTTCTGGGAAAAACAGCAGCAGGGGGGTGAAGTTCAGCCCCCATTTGCGCACAGCGGCCTTCTCGGACAGGATCTCACCATCGAAGTCCACGACCTCGACGTCCCCGAACATGTTGAGTTGCACGACGAAGTAATCCGTCCCCAAGGTGGCGGCGATGTCCGGTTGGGAAAACACCTCTTCGTGCATCTTGGTGCAATAGATGCAGCCGCGCTGTTCCACGATCACCATTAGGCGCCGCCCCTCGGCGGTGGCCTCGGCCAAGTCCTCGCGCAGGTCCTTGAAGGTTTCGACCATCCAGGGCGCCTTATGCAGCCCGTCGTCCCCGATTTCGGCGGCGCCCGCAGGCAGCGCTAAGCCGACGGCCAATGCCGCGATCCAGTGTCTCATCTTATCCTCCCGTTCAGCCGATAGCCGGCCAGAATTGCAGCATCCAGTTCGCGATGGCGTTCATAGAGTTGGTCGCAATCAGCAGCGCAAAGACCACGAGGGACGCGCCCATGGTCTTTTCGATCTTGGGCAAATGGCGGCGAAACCCACGCATCCACCGCAGGAACGGCCCCACGAAAGCGGCGGCGACCACGAAGGGCGCCGTCATCCCAAATGCATAGGCCAGCAGCAGGGTCATCCCCTGCCCCACACTGTCTTGGGCGCCTGCCATGAACAGAATCGCCGCCAGCACGGGCCCGACGCACGGCGTCCACCCAAAGGCAAACGCCAGGCCGATCAGGTAGCCAGCGACGATGCCGCCCTTGGCTTCGCCATCGCCCGCCCCCTGACCAAACGACCGATAAAGCAGCCCGATCTTGAGAACGCCGAGAAAGTGCAGCCCCATGAGCAGGATGATCCCAACCGCCACCCACCGCAGGACATCGAACCAATCGCGCACGATCTGACCGAAGGCCGTCGCGGTCGCCCCGAGACCCACAAAGATCGTCGCGACGCCCAAGGCAAAGGCCACGGCCGACAGGATCGCGCGGCGGCGCATACCTTGCGGCAGGTTGCCCTCCTCCAGCGCCATCAAGGACCCGCCTGCCAGATATGACAGATAGAAAGGCACCATCGGCAAGATACAGGGTGACAAAAAGGACAGCAGACCCGCCAAGGTCGCCCCCGCTATGGTGACGTCAAACATGTACTTGCCTTCCCTCGCTCCCAACACATATTCAAATTATGATTTATGAATTGCAACCTTTGTTGCGGACGGCTGCTTTGGCTGTCTTGGTCGCGATCCCGGTGCCAGCCATGGCACAGGTCGCGCTTTTGATGGGCGAGGAAGAGGGCTGCATCTGGTGCGCCCGCTGGGATGCCGAAGTCGGTGACGCCTATGCCAAGACCGCCGAGGGCCGGGCCGCGCCGCTCCGCAGGGTCGACATCCACGACCCTCTTCCCGACGACATTCGCCTGACCAGCCGTATGCGCTTCACACCTACCTTTGTGTTGTTGCACGACGGACAGGAGGTCGCCCGGCGCGAGGGATACCCGGGCGAAGACTTCTTTTGGCCCGTGCTAGGTCAGATGTTGGATGCGGCAGCCGAAGACATCCCCGAACTGGACGGGTGGCGCGATGGACGGTAGTAGGCCAGAGGTTGCCGCCACCCAAGACCCCTTAGGCACAGCGGCCCTGAAGGAGAGTGCCGCCGTGTCCCTACCGGTCTTCGGTCCCGAGACTTGCGAGGAAGACCTCGATCGCATGGTCGAGAACGCCACGGCTGCGTCTAACTTCCTGAAGGCCATCAGCCACGAAGGTCGACTGATGATCCTGTGCCACTTGGCGTCTGGCGAAAAGTCAGTGACCGAGCTGGAAGAATTGCTCTCGGCCCGCCAGGCTGCGGTGTCCCAACAACTTGGCCGGCTGCGGCTGGAGGGGTTGGTTCAACCTCGGCGTGACGGCAAAACAATATACTACTCCTTGACCGATGATCGTGCGATCAGGATCATAGATGTCGTCTACGACCTGTTCTGCCGGTCTGAAGACGAGAGGTAGGCGGACACCCTGACCGCCTCCCTCAGGAGGGAGGATCGGGGATGCTGATTGATCTCATCGGAGAGAGCCAGGCCATGGCTCTGGTCGGGTGCCTTGGGGGCATATTGCTGGGCTTGGCGGCGCGATTGGGCCGCTTTTGCACCCTAGGCGCCATCGAAGACGGCCTTTATGGCGGGTCTTGGGACCGGGCGCGCATGTGGGGCGTGGCCCTCGGCGGCGCGATTTGTCTGACGTTCCTAGCCGTTGCTTTTGGCTGGGCCGAGATTGATCGCTCGGTTTATCTCGCGACGTCCGTGTCGATCCTGCCTGCTGCCATGGGCGGGCTGATGTTTGGCTATGGCATGGCCATCGCGGGCAATTGCGGATTTGGGGCCCTTGCCCGTCTGGGGGGAGGCGACCTGCGGTCGTTCGTGATCGTCCTGGTCATGGGGTTGTCGGCAATGGCTGTCCTCTCCGGACCCTTTGCCGCACTGCGTGTCTCGCTCTTCCCCGAGGTTGCCGCCGATCACAGCGCCAGTTTGGCGACCGCCCTCGCCCTCTTGACCGGACTGCCGGACTGGGCATTTGGCATCGGCATGGGCCTCATTGTGCTAAGCGTTGCCCTAGCGGACAAGGGCTTTCGGCAGAACTGGACGGCCATTGCCTGGGGTTTTGTCGTAGCCTTCGCGGTTGCCAGCGCCTGGGTGGGAACAACCTGGGTCGGTCGTGTGGGGTTCGACCCAACGCCGGTCGTCTCCCACAGTTTTGCGGCCCCCCTCGGCAGTTCGATGATGTGGCTGATGACCGCCAGCGGAACGGCAATCACCTTTGGCGTCGGATCCGTTGCGGGGGTCTTGATGGGGGCGTTCCTCGGCAGTCTGATCAAGGGCCATTTCCGCTGGGAAGCCTGCGAGGATCCGCGCGAGTTGCGGCGGCAAATTGGTGGTGCGGCGCTGATGGGCATCGGGGCTGTCCTAGCCGTAGGCTGCACCGTCGGCCAAGGCCTTGCAGCATTCTCGGCCCTTGCGCTCTCTGCCCCAATTGTTGCGGTCTGCATCGTCGCAGGCGCCGCCTTGGGCCTCCGACAGCTCATCACAGGGCTACGGATGGCTTAAAGTGGTCGCCGTAGAGTGGGAAGACACCGGGCATAAGCGCTTGCTTGTGGCGTGCAGCAAGAGGTTCGCGAGGCGGCGCCAGGCCACAGAGCGCAGAACCGCTCTTGCGCTTCGCGAACGACTTGACGAGTGGTTAGGAATTCCGACCAAGACGTCCATCCTTAACGATCAGACGACTCCAGACATGTCTCGACATCTGCCAGTTTCGAGACCTACCGCCTGTGCTCCTGTGCTTTCACCGCCAGCCCTAAGCACCCTGCCACCGTGGGCTGAACAATTAGGCTGCTACCGGTCTGCGGATCGTCAGAGGCTTACCCTCAGCCCGTCCTGGCGCTGAACTTCATTTTGCTGGAAACACGAACGTTTGTTGCGCGTATGACAATTCCAGTGAAGACACACCATCCCCCGCCCGGGGCACCGAACCCTGACTGTCGGTCGGCCTTAATTTCAAGACACCACTTCTTTAGTGAAGTTTCCCCCGGATTCCCCTTCCGGGTCAAATTGGGGGGCGTAGGGCGGAATCGCGTCCAGCGAGACAGCGATCTAAGGTGCTCCGTGGAAGCTGGACGCTGACGGAAGCTACGATTTGAGGCCCTCATGGTCTCCGAGAAGCAGACGGACGAGATGGCGAAGAGGACGCGGCAGGCGGCCGCGTTCAAGGCGAAGGTGGCGCTCGAGGCGCTAACGGGCGAGCAGACGGTGGCCGGAGCTAGCGACGCGGTTCGAGGGTCACCCGACGCTGATCCACCACTGGAGCGAGCCTTGTGCGCCATTGGTTCAAGCGCAATGGCGAGCGCGCTTCTGGAAGGCGCCTCGGGCGTGTTCGAGAGGGGCGCGTCGGGCAAGGCCACAAACGAGTTCGCACACAAGACCGCGACGGCGTACCTGGCCTATAGGTTCGCTCTGCCGCCGCTGCGGAACCACTTCATTGCCCAGGGGATTAGGGTCAACGAAGACCTCTTCGCGATCTCGGCCTTGACCTGCTCCCCTGAAAGGTCCGCGGTTTGAAGTTAGCCTGTTCTCC
>NZ_BPFH01000007.1 GCF_019655435.1 Jannaschia pagri | reverse complement strand
CTCGTTTGGAGAACAGGCTAACTTCAAACCGCGGACCTTTCAGGGGAGCAGGTCAAGGCCGAAGCTACTATTTTAATAGCCTTCGCACTCAAGAATCGAAATGTGAGAACTCTTGACTACTACTCCGTTTTTCCACCCACACTACTTTGCATCATCATTTTGAAAATATGATATCGGAACCTGTCACCAAGCGCTCTTGATCCCTGCTCAAAAATGCCAGAAAACCCAAAATCGTCTTAGACTATTTATATCAGAACCATGTCGTCATATTCGAAATAGAGAGCTACTCAATGCATACTAAAGAGAATACAGTGTTAGAAAAGCGCCTGCCAGAAACGTGCAGCAGTGAATAACTCTCACACAGTTATTCCCAACTCGGCATGAGCCGCCGGACACACCATGAAAAGGCCATAGCGCCGAAAAGCCTGATTACAAAAACGGAAAACGTCGAAACCAAATCAATAGAAGACTTACATTGGAGTAGGAGTTGATGCCCACAAGACGGTCATTCAGCAGTTGGACCAGAGTTACCGGACGACAAACTCAGCATGGAGCGCGCCTGCGGCTTTAATGCTCTTGAGAATGTCGATCATATCACGTGCAGACACTCCCAGCGCGTTCAACCCTGCAACGACGTCTGAAAGGCTAGTACCCGCCTCAACCAACGCCAACCCGGGACCAGCCTCCTCTTCTACAGCGACATTTGTGCGCGGAACGACAACGGTTTCGCCTTCAGCGAAGGGATTGGGCTGGACGACAATCGGTGTTTCTTCAACACGGAGCGTCAGGTTGTTTTGAGACACAGCAACTTCTGAAATTCTTACATCACTCCCCATGACGATTGTCCCAGACGCTTGGTCAACAACCACTCGGGCTTTTTGCTGCGGCTCCACCGTTATGTTCTCTATTCGACTGATTGTGTGCGCTGGCGACCGGTCGCCCGCGCTTTGAAGATCCAGAAGAACCGTTCCGGCATCGAGCATTTGAGCCGCACGCCGACCTAAGTGCTGGTTGATTGCACGCTCAACCCGACCGGCTGTGGTGAAGTCTGGATCCCGCAAGGCCAGTCGCATTTGAGTCATGTGTGAGAAGTCGAAGTCGACCTCTCTCTCCACGCGTCCACCTGAGGGGATCACACCCGCTGTCGGAACGCCTTCGATCACTTCCGCCGCCGCGCCGCGAGCAGCTACCCCGCCGGCGATAATCGTCCCCTGGGCAACTGCGTAAATGTCACCATCCGCCGCTGTCAGAGGTGTCATCACAAGGGTTCCGCCAAGCAAGCTATCTGCATCGCCAATGGCTGAAACAGTGACGTCAATGCGCCCGCCACTGCGCGCAAACGGAGGCAGTGTTGCGGTCACAATTACCGAAGCCACGTTTTGAGGCCGAAACTGTTCGCCCGTCACGTTGACGCCCAGCCGTTCTAGAATGTTCGTCATGATCTCTTCGGTGTACGGCGCATTACGCAACCCGTCCCCGGTCCCATTCAGACCGACGACGAGACCATAGCCAAGGAGATCGTTTCCGCGAACACCGTCGAACTCGACCAAATCCTTGATCCGGATGGACTGTGCCACCGCGGTCTTAGCGAAAAGAATGGCCAGCATGACCAACGTCAAAAGGCACAGCGAGACGCCCGATCTTACATACGAATACAACAGTCGCATCATAGGAAGTTCGTCAATCGCAACTGGGACCGACGCGCAGTGATTGCATATGCGGCTTCGAGCCGTGACAATTCAGCATTCAACCGGGTTGCAACATCGTATTCGTCAATACCTACCAGGTCCGACAACCTTTTCTCAGCGTCTAGCCTCTCTGAGACTGCAGCCTCTCGATCGTCTGAGATACGTTCCTCCAGCACACCGACCTGAGCTTGCATAGTGGACACATCAGCGTCAGCGGCGCTGGCGCGCGTCAAAAGCATGGACGCGGCAGAAGACTTAACAAGTTCGCTCACGTCGAAGCCAACATGGCGCATCCCAGACAAGACTGCTGCGTTCGCGATCGCTTCTTTCAAGCCAGCTGACCTAGCATCCAGATCGACCCCAAACGACTTCCCGTCACGACCAGGAAAAGTCGCCTGTTCGGAGGCGTAGGAACTAACAATTGTCGTCTCGAAGGCGCCACCGGCATCGAAGTAAGCAGTGACATCCGCAAGGTATGTGCCAAAATCCGTGCTGTTCTGCGCGATGCTTGCGATATCGGACCGGACCGCCTCCATATCTGAGATGGGCGCGTTTACGTCTCCATTGGCGAAAAGGTACCGCCCCCCAATAGACCCACTCATAGCGGTCCCAATGTCATCTAGAACGCCATCCGCCACGTCGGACAACCGCGAAATGGATGCTTGGCTCGGCGGGGACAGGCTGCTCGGGATCGCCGCGAGTGTTCGATCATTTGCCTCTGACACCGCCTCCAAGGCGGATTGAATTCCATCCGTCCAAGCCTGAGCCAGGCTCAGGCTGTCTCTGACAGTCGCTAGGTCTCGCATTTTGAACGACAGGTGTGAGACTTCGGAAAAATCACTGCCGACCGCCCGACCAAGGTCAGACTGCCGACCAGAGGATAGCTGCTGCGACAGTGCATCAATCCGGTCACGCGTATTGGCTGACGCATCCCGTGGACCGCTGAAAGGTATCGCTAGATTTGCTGGTAGCATCTTAAATCTCCGTCAATCGATCCATCATTTGCGAAACGGCCTGCACAAGCCGTGCATTGGCCGCGTAGGATTGTTCGACCTCCAGGAGGCGTCGCATTTCGGAGTCAACGTCGACTGGCGCCCCATCTCGGAGATCGACTAACGCATCACGCTCCACGGCAAATCGTTCGTAAGAGGCTTCGGATGATACTCGATCCAGGGAGACAGCCGACTGGAAAGACGCCGTCAGACCTCGCAGGTCTGTCGGGGTCGCTGTCAGCGTTTGTCGCGCAGGTGTCGCGCTGTCTCGCAGGGCGCCTGCGAGCCGCTGGAGCTGACTGGATGCCGACACAGGCCCGGCTGTCGTCGCGCCTAAGCCGTCGCGCAGTTTCCAATGGCCAGAAGGTTGGTCGGGTCCGACTGCGGAATTGACCCGGAGACGACTGGCGAGCCCCGCTGGCGTGGTTGCCGATGCGGCGGCGCCATTGTCCGTGAAAAGTCCAGGCTGTCCGGCGGCCAAGGTTGGGTCGACCGCTGTATTCTGGAACCGCGACGCAAGTTCGAACGCAACCGTATCTAGGCGGGCCATCGCCTCCACCGCAACGTTGTCCCTCAAGTCAAAGAGCGCACCGAGTGATCCCCCCGCCAGGCCGTCTCCGTCGCGACCCGTTCCCAGATCACGGCCGCGAAACGTCAGTCCGGACAATCCGGTTGGATATTCGACATCGGGTTCGACAAGCGGTCGTTCTGAAAACTCAATCTGTGCGGGCGATCCATCCAACAGGATCACGCCACCAGTCGAGACAAGCGCCACGCGACCGTTCTCACGCGGCAACTCGGTTACAGGAACGGCGGCGGCAATGCGATCAACCGCGACTTGCCTTTGATCCTTCAGGTTAGAGGCATCACGGCCCGTGGCCTCCATTCGCGCAATGCTCGCGTTGAAATCGGAGACCTGGGCGAGATCCTCATTCAGTTGCTGGACCGTTTTGGCGATTTGGGTCTCCGCCGCCCGGCGATCACGTGTGATTTGAGAGCCAAGACTATTCAACTTGTCCGCAAGACCTTCAGCTGCGTTCGAAATAGCGGCGAGCCGCACATTGGAGGTCGGATCCGCGATTGCGGCCGTCAGCGTGGTGTCGAAACGTGACAACAGGTCTTGTAGGCTACCAGCCTGATCCGGGTCGCCAATCGCCGTGTCCAATGACGTGTGAAACCCAGCCGCAACCTGGGCGCTGCCTGCATCGGCTGCCGCATCCCGGCGCAGCTTTTGCAGGTTGGCATCAACTTCACGACGCACCGAAATGTCATTCGCGGACACCCCCGTGACGGGACCATTGGTGGCAAGGCGACGCCTCGCGTACCCCGGAGTATCGGCATTCGCGACATTTGACGAAATAATTTCCGCCCGGCGGGAGGCCAGGCCAAGGCCTGTAAGGGCATTATTCAATGAAGCAGACAGGCTCATCCTGACCTCCTAAGGCTTAGACGCAGACGACGATCACCGCTTGATGTTGGTTGTTTCCTGCAACATCTCGTCCACGGTCTGGATCACCTTGGCGTTTGAGTTGTAGGCACGCTGGGTTTGGATCAATTGAGTGAGTTCCGACGCCACATCCACGGCGCTTTCCTCCCGTGAATATCCGACCAGATCCCCGACGGGCCCGTTTCCGGCATCCCAAAGATAGAATGCACCACTTTCGGCAGAGGACTGATAAGTCTGGTTTTCAAGGGCTTGCAGGCCGTTCGGGTTGGGCACATCCACGATCGGGACTTGATACAAGCGCTTGGTAAACCCGGTATCGTAGATCGCACTGAGATAGCCATTTGCGTCAACGTCGATGGAGGCGAGGATGCCGACCGGCGAGCCGTCTTTCGTCACCGACAGTGGCGCGAAACTATCTGATAGCTGCGACAAACCACGCGCCTCCAAGGGGCGCCCAACGTCTAGGGCGAGCGGACCACTTTGCGCGGCAACGGTGATAAGCCCGGTTGTGGCATCATATGTACCCGTTCCCAGATCCGTTACCGAAGCGATGGTGCCCCCATTTTCGCGGCTGTCATCAAAGGTCACTGTGAAGTCGCCGATCAGCAAACCACCCTGTGCTTGATCGCGGACCTGCATCGTCCACTCGTTTGATGCGGGGTCACCCGCAGTGGGGATCGTCGGAGTGAAACTGATGTCGAGAGCCTGCGACTGCCCAAGGTTTCCATAGTACTCCGTGGTCAGGTTGCGGGCCGCGCCACTGGCCGTCGACAAGGTATCTGTAGCGGGAAGGTTAACGCCGAGGCTGATCCGGGTTGTCGCGTCGCCCTCAAACTGGTTGCCGTCGACACGCGCAGGCTCCAACCCGCCCAGCGTGTCGCGCGGGAAATTAGGGATCACACCATCCTGGTTTGCGGGCCAAGCCAAAAGGGCCATGCCGCTATCGGTGCGTAGGATTCCGTCGGCATCCGGTCGAAACGATCCTGTCGTGGTCATCCGCAACGGCATCGCGCCCGCTGTGTTGTTGACCGCAGAAATCGGTGTCACTGGCAACATACCGCGCCCGCCGACGGCAAGGTCGGTGGGGTTGTTCGTCGTCACCAGCGTCCCACGCTGATCGACGGCACGGCCGTTGGTGACGCGAACGCCGCCAGCTGAGTAGCTACCGCGGCTTTGGTCCAGAACCAGAGAGTGAAAATCAACAGTAGACCGCTTGTACCCGAAGGTCGCGGAGTTCGCGATATTGTCCGAGATCGTCGCCAGCCTGCTCGCGTTCACGTTCAGACCGGTCACGCCCGCATTCAAGGAGGAAGAAATCGTCATTTAGGACCCTTTCGCCGGTGCTTCGCTGCGGGGGTTCTCCCCGAGTCGCGCCCACCCTAGGCGCCCGAGGTTAAGGGCGGCCTAATGCCTGAGGCGTTTCGAAGGCATGGTTAACGGTGGGGCGGCTCATGGATTCACACCCTCGCGCAACAGGACAATCTCCAGACGATTGTTCCGCGATGACAGAGGGTTAGGATCTGCTGGCCGGCGATCCGCATGACCAATAAGGCGCGCGATGCGGTCGTCTGGCACCTGCAAGGGCAGCAACGCCTCCCGGAGGGCTTGCGCACGAGCAGTGGACAGATCCCATCCCCGAGGAACGAGCGTCACGATCGGTTCCGACGCCGTGAATGCACTCAAGGACAAGGGGGCGCGTTGCTCACGCAAGATCGGGGCAACCGACGCCAAAAGGTCTTTGAGCAGAGGCGTCGGCGATCTTCCGTCAAATAGCGATCGGTTGGGAAGGTCGAAGAGTTCAATGACCATGCCCTCATCGGTCAAACGAACCGAAACGTGGCGCAACTGCTCCGTATCCAGAAGGCTGTCACCCCCCTTTCCCAGCAATGCAGCCTCCGCCGCTTCAAAGGCGGTATCGTCCTGCTGGGTGCTGCCATGGCTTGCAGTGGTGGTCACCCCACCCCGGCCAAGTTGGATCTGCGACGCATCACTGCTGAGCGACCGACCGCCAAGCGCGCCGTCGCCACCGCCGGACGACCGGCTGAGGGCCACTGTCGGGCTGAAGTAGTCGGCGAGGCCCTTGCGTTGTTTCTCGGTCGTGGCATTCAGCAGCCACATCAACATGAAGAACGCCATCATCGCGGTCACGAAGTCCGCATAAGCGACTTTCCAAGCGCCGCCATGGTGCCCACCATCACCGGACACCTTTTTCCGTTTAATGATAATCGGACGCTGGGCTTCGTTGGCCATCGTCGGCACCTCCGCAAACCCCGTTGGGAGTACGGCGAAGACATGAAGAAAGCGTTAGGGCGCCACCCATCGGCCAGACATATCGTCACCGCCGAACATCGCGCGACGATGTGGGTTGTGACGCAGGGACACGGCGTCCATCGCTGTCACGCGACCGCTTAAAACGGCAAAGCGGTCCACTGACGGCGTGCGTTCGTAAGCCATTGGGTCCGCAATGGGACTGCCCGGCGCCGGGTCGGTGCCGTAGTTGCCGCGCGCCGCAGCAGGCACTCGATCCCACCGATCCTTCGGATCCACGCCCAGGTTAAACCGAACGGACAGGCGCAATTGCACCTGCGTTTCGGCATCCCAAAACAGCAGAGCGCCCCGTGGATCACGGCGCAAGGCGGCGACCTTTGCCGTCCGCATATCAGAATGGACCTCGACCGTTGCCGCAGCCTTATCAGCCGCGCGGAGACCTACCATACGCGCCTCGGCGCCTTCGGCGCCTGTGGTGGCCAATGCGACGATTCGAAACGGGTCTGCAGCGTCCGCCACCCCGGCGTCGAGACGCGCCCAGAGGTAAGCAAACAGCGCCGCGAGGTCGTCCCAGGGATCACTCATAGCCCGTCATCTCCAGGTATCCGTCCCCACCGTGGCTGCCCGTGGCGATCACCGGACCCTCCCAATAGGGAAAGAGCGTGGCTTGCCAGCTGTCTGGGTTAACGGCGCGCACCTCAATATCGACCGACCGGGCCGGGATTTGAAGGCGCCACTCCGTTGGCACAACTCGCCCGGCAACCTCGCTTTGAACCAGGGGGGTCAGTCGAAGGGCGCCATTCGGCAGGGGCTCCACCTCCCCGTCGGGAAGGATCCACGATACGTAGGTATAGGGCTCGCCCCCGCGCAGTTGGAACGCCATGACGCGATGCCCATCATCAAGGTGAAGCGAGAACCAATCCCACCCCTCCTGATCGTCCTCCAGCGGCTGCGACGACCATTCCCGATCAAGCCAAGCCCGTCCGGTGACAGCGACCTCCCCCCCGGGCAGGTCAAGCGTGCCGGAAACCTCATAGAACGGCTGGGAATAGTAGTAGCTGGCCTGCCCACTGGCGGACTTGACCGAGTAGCCGCCCTGCCCATGGAACACCAAAGGCCCTTCGGCGGATAACGTCAGATCATAGCCAGCCTCATCGGTGGAGGCCGTCAGACGCACATTTGCCAAGTCGTCACCGGCCAGTTGCCAATCGTCGAGCCATGCAGAAAAGGGCGCCACTTGCACACCGGCTTGTCCCAGGCCGCCCCGGGCGAGCTTTTCCCCGCTGTAGTGGGCGTCGGGGGTCGTCACGCCCATATGGGCCATCCAGATCTGCGGCCCGGTTGGCGTCAATGCGGACCGAAAGAGGGTCCACTGGATCCCGTACCGTGTCCCGGCGTCATCCTGCAAAGTGGCCGTCAAATACCACCATTCGATGCGGTAATCGGGATGTGCCCCGTGATCGGCGGGAAAGTCGAACTGCGGATCAGGCTGGGGCAAGGCGAAGCCTTCGCCACCTTGGCCCAGCCCGGCAAAGCCCTGCGCCAAGACGGCTAAAGGCGCAAACAGAAGGGCCAGGACGAGTGTGAGTGCTTTAACGTTCATGTGCGAAGACTTTCACCAGATCCGCCGGTGGCATCCGCCAGAGCCGCCACGCCGGCAATGCGGCAGCAAGGGTCGCGGCGACAACGGTCCAGCCCCCAAGGCTGAGCCAAGACCATGGATCTGCTTGCAAAGGCAGCCGCCACCCAAAGGCCTGCACGTTCACGATCGCCAGAAGCACCCAAGCCAGGACGATCCCGACCGGAACAGCGACGAGGGCTGTCAGAACCGCCAGAACCAAAGCCCTGCCCAGATCCGCCAGGGCCAACTGGCGCCGGGTTAAGCCAAGGGCCCAGACCGGCGCGACTTGCGGCAGCCGCATGGCACCGAGCGTCGTGAGCGACGCCCACAGAGCAAAGCCAGCCACCCCGAGCGTCAAGACATTGAGCGCGGCCGTCACGGAAAACGTCTGTTCGAAAACGGCCAGGGAAAAGGCCTTGATTGCGCTCTGGGACACCACCTGATCCTGGGAGAGATTGAACCGGTCGGACAAATCCGCCGCCAACTCTGGCACTGTATCCGGGTCGACCCGCACGGCATATCTGAGACGCGGGGCCTCCGGGAAGGCGCGGGAGAAGGCATCGATCCCCACAATCGCTTGGCCGAGTGGGTTGCCGTAGTCGGAATAGACTCCGAGCACGGGCATTGCCGTTAATGGCCCAAGGTCTAGCTGGGCCCCGGGCCAAAGATCCTGTCTTCGGGCAAGTTGCTCATTCACCAAGACACCGGCGCCCTCGGACAGCTTGGTCCAAACGTCCGGCGACGCCGCCAGCAGGGGCCAGTTATCGCGGTAGGTGGGGTGATCGACGATCCCGAAGACCTCGCCAGGGGCCGCGGCCAGGGTCACCTCCTGCGAGACGATGGGCAAAAGAGCTTCGACCTGCGGCGCGAGAAAAGCCTCGATTGCGCGGGCCTCCTCCACATTCGAAGCGGTCACATACATCTCGGAGGCCAACCGCTGATCCAGCCACCCCACGAACGTCGCCCGGAAACTGCCGACCATGGTCCCAACTCCGATGTTCGCCGCCAAGGCGAGCAACAGCGCCATGAGGGCCAGGCTCAACCCTGGGACCTGCTGCCGCGTGTCCGCCCAGAGCCATTGGGCCACGGCCCCCCGCGCCCGCTGAGTCCCCAGGTCCAGAAGCACCGTTAGGATCGGTGGCAGGAGGAGCGCTGCGCCCACCAGCAAAGCACCCAACAGCAGAAACCCGGCAAGCAGTCCTTCGGCCAAGATCCCGAGGGCGGCGCTGATCCCCAGTAGGACAAGGCCCGCCGCCGCCTGCCTGCGCAAACCGGCCCGTTGGGCGCGCGCCCAGGCCCGTGGCATCGCCGGGGCCAACAGGGGCAGCCTCGCGATCTGTCGAAGGCCCAGGCCACCGGCCACAGCCATCCCCAAACCGGCCATTCCAAAGCCTGACATCCACCAGAGTGGCGATAGGCTCAGGCTGCCCGCAACGCCAGCGCCATAGAGGCCTGATAGTGTCGCCGCCACGCCTGGCAGCAGTGCGGCCGCTACGATGTACCCGAGGGCAACCCCAAGGGCGCCTGCCACAAGGGTCAGCGCCAAAAGCTCCGCCGCTAAGCAGCCGATCAGAACCGACAACGGGACCCCAAGGGCTCGCAGTGTGCGCACGAGGGTACGCCTTTGCTCGAACGCCAAACCAATGGTGGCATGGACGATGAACAGACCGACCGCAAAAGCCAGAAGCCCGAACGCCGTCAGATTGAGGTGAAAGCTGTCTGTGAGGCGCGCCAGGTCACCATCGGGTTCGGGCTGAACCACGGTGCTGCCTGGAATGGTCGCGGCCAATTCCTCTGGTGTGCCCGACCCGCCCGGCGCAATCAGAAACCGCGTCACTCCGGCCTGGGACAATTGCGCCTGCGCAAACGTGAGATCCGCCATCACCAATCCTGGGGCCAGCCCGGACAACGGGCGCCCTGGCGGCAAGGCGTCCGGCCAACGGGCCAAGGTCTCTGGTGCAGCGAACACGACCTCGCCTGTCAGGAAATCGCGCAACACATCCGTATCCGACAGGTCGGGCATGACCCCACCGGGCGTCGGGGGCAAGGTAAAGGGATCAATGCCATAGAGAGTCAGCGACGTGCCCCGCAAACGTCCCTCGACCACTGGGGACACAGGCCACCCGGCCCGACGCGCCGCCGCGAACGCCTCGAGCGTCAGGGCCCCCTCCAATCGGGGCAACCGGTCCTGACCCAGCGTTGCCGCCGCCTGATCATAGCTGAGCCGCGCCTGGGCATTGATGGCCTGCACACCCGTCCAAAGCCCCGTGGCCAAGGCCAACCCCACCACAAGCGTCACCAACTGAATAGGGTGACGGCGCCAGTGGGACCAAAGCGCAAGTAGCGTTGCGGCGATCACGCCACTTGCCCCGCGCGGAGGTGAAGGCGCGCGTCCAACTGCCCGGCCAACCGATCCGAATGCGTGACCATCAGAAAGGCCGCACCGCTGTCGGCAACCAACTCCAACATCAGCGACAGCACATCGTCGCCGGTACCCTCGTCCAGATTGCCGGTCGGCTCATCGGCAAGGATAAGGCGCGGCTCAGCGGCGAGCGTTCGTCCGATGGCGACCCTCTGCTGTTGCCCACCCGACAATTGCTCAGGATAGCGCGCCAGTAAATCGGCGAGACCCAACCGCTGCGCCAGGTAGTCCAACCGCTCGGGCGAAACGCCCTCGCCAAGTCGGGCGTGGAACGACAGGTTCTGGGCGACGGTCAGCGATGGGATCAGATTGAACTGCTGGAATACTAAGCCCACATCGCGGCGGCGCACGGCGGCGCGGCCCGCGTCGTCCAGACCGGCAATGTCCTTGCCCGCGACCTCGATCCGCCCGTCGTCGGGCGCATCTAGACCAGCGACCAGATGCAGCAGCGTGGATTTACCGGACCCCGACTCTCCGGTCAGGGCAAGCGTTTGACCGTGATCCAGGGTGAATGAGACCCCGCGCAACACCGGCACGGGTCCATCGGCAGAGGCAAAGGATTTGTGAACGTCCGAAACTGACAGCAGCATGACGGGCAACCTAGGCAGCCCCCCGCCCTTGACCAGCCGTCAGAGCGTCACGTCAGGCAAACTGTGGAATGCTTGGCGCAACGCGTCGGACCAGCCGTCGGAGATTGCACGCCAGTCTGGGTCGGTGTCTTCGATCCGGCGGCTCTGGCCCAAGGCCAGGGCGTCGGTGGGCAGGACCTGAAGGTCCAGGGGTGTGCCGACCGAAAGGTTCGCGCGGATTGTGGAATCGAAGCTCACCATGAGCAGCTTAACTGCCGTCGCGAAATCCATCGACGAGTCATAGGCGCGAACCAAGATCGGGCGCCCGTACTTGGTCTCACCGATCTGAAAGAACGGCGTATCCGCCTGCGCCTCCACAAAGTTGCCCTCGGGATAGATCAGGTACAGACGCGGTGGGCTGCCCTTGATCTGACCGCCCAGAATGATCGACGCGCCAAAGGTTTTAGCCGCGTTGGCGGGGCCCGTCGGGCTGCTGTCGGCAATCACATCCCGCAGGGTTTTCCCCACAAGGCGCGCAGCCTGAAACATCGACGGGACCGTCAGCAGGGACGGATCCCGCTGTGACGGCGCCAAGTTGCGTTCATCCAACAGGGACACAACGGCCTGGGTCGTGGCCAGGTTGCCCGCCGTCATCAAGACAATGGCCCGCTCGCCCGGCATCTCCCAGGTGAACTGCTTGCGGTAGGTCGATACATTATCGACCCCGGCGTTGGTGCGCGTGTCCGACAGAAACACAAGCCCACGATCAAGCTGTAAGCCCACGCAATACGTCATACTGTCGTCCCGTCCTTCTCAGCGCGTAGAGGCCGTCCTGAGACGGTGCATGTCAAGGCGCACCCTGAGGAAAGTATCGCAAATTCATGGAATCCAACAGCGCGCGGCGCCTATTGCTGCGCCTGGCTCACATGAACGGAAACCGTCATGTCCTCGACCGACCCGCCCTGACGAATGCCCGCGATGGGGGCTGCGTCGGCGTAATCTAACCCCGTGGCCACACGCACGTACCGCGTATCCGGGGAAATCCCGTTCGACACGTCGAAGCCAACCCAACCTAAGCCGTCCACATGGGCTTCGGCCCAGGCGTGGGTCGCCTCTTGATCCTCGCGCCCGTCCATCTTGAGGTAGCCCGAAACGTACCGCGCAGGCCGATCCAGCAGGCGCGCCGCCGTGACGAAGATATGTGCGTGGTCCTGGCAGACGCCGCGCCCCTGGGCGATCGCCTCCTCCGCGGTGCGGGTGACGTCCATATCTGCGGTGTCGTAGCTGACCGTAGCCCGGATCGAGGCCGACAGCGCGTGCAACTGGCTGAGTTGGTCGTCCATACCGCGGACATCGCGGGCGAGACTGATCGTCCCCTGCCCGCGCCGCGTCAGCGGAGACGGCCGCAGGAACATCCAAAGCGGCATATACCCCGCATGGGCCCCGATGACGCCCGATGTCTCGGTCATCTGAACCGTACCCTCCGCCGTGATCTGAACCTCCTGGCTTCCGGCATCGACGGAAATCAACTGCACCCGATTGGCGTGACTGTCGTCGAACGACACTTCGACCTGGCCGCCCCGCACGCTCGTCTTCCACTCGGTCACCGTCTGACCGTGGCGGCTCTTGGGGGTCAAACGCAGCTGCTGAAGCCCGTAATCCACCGGGTTGTCGTAGGTATAGGTCGTCACATGGCGAATGCGCAGATGCTCGGTCATTTGATGAACCTGTAGTCTTGTTCGATCTGCTGCCCCAGCGCCGCGTTACGCCCCATGAAATCCTGAAGAAACTGGTGCAGACCCTCTTCGAACACATCCTGGATCGACAGTTGTTGAAGCCGATGACAAATCGCGTCGGAATGGTCATGGCTTGGCAAACGAATACCGTAGTCGCGATGCAGATAGTCGAGATTGTCGCCGATCTTCTTGTAGCAAAACGCGAGGGATCGCGGCATGCGTCCGTCTAGGATCAAGAACTCCGCAATCGCGGACGCCCCCCGTTGGTTGCCATGCACCAGTCGAAAGGGTCCCTCGGCAGACACGGCCCTGAGGATGATTTCCCATTGAGTATTGTCCAACCGAGAGCCGACGCCAGAAATCGACGGCAACAGGACAAAGTACTTCACATCCAACAGCCGCGCCGTGGCGTCCGCCCGCTCGATAAAGGTGCCAATCCGGGCAAAGTCATAGATATCGTTGCGCAGCATCGTGCCGTGCAAGGACCCGCGCACGAAGGCCGACCGCGTACGGATCGTCGTGAGCACATGGGGCAAATCACGCGTCGTCACGCGCCGCGCCAGGAGGTCCCGTAGCGTCATCCAGCACTCGTTCACCGCTTCCCAGACTTCCCGCGTCAGGCCCGTGCGCACCGTGCGCGCATTGGTCCGCGCGTTCGCGGCACAACACATGACAGAGGACGGGTTGTCTTCGGAGCGCAGCAAGAAGTCGATCACGGCGTCGCCTGTGACCTCCTCGTTTTGGGCCTCATAGGCGGTGCGCACACCGGCGGTCGTCAGGATAGAGGTCCACTCTCCGTCGGCCCCCTCGGCCTGAGTGAGAGCGATCCGTTGCCCTGTTTCCACCAGGCGCGCGATATTCTCTATCCGCTCGAGATATCGGAACATCCAATAGATGCCACCCGCGGTCTTTCCTAGCATTGCGCGTGCGCCTTTAAGGGGGTGGAGCGTGGCCAGGGGAACAAAGGCGCCACCTCAATCACGGTGGTGGGAAAGCATGTCATTAACTTCCCGCGACGTGATCTCGTCGTTCTCGGGGCGGGTCTTGATCAGCCACCATCCCAGCACCGCAGCAGCCGCCAGCAGCACCACGGCCGTCCAACCGCCGATCATCCCTTCGGCCCAGACGCCCCAGACGAGCATTGCCATGATACACCAAAAGAACACGGCGCGGACGGGGCTGCGATAGGCCAGCCCGCCTTCTTCTTTCTGTGTCATCAGTCCTCCTCCAAAACCCAGGTGTCTTTTGTTCCGCCGCCTTGGGAGGAATTCACAACCAGTGATCCCTTCTTGAGCGCCACACGCGTCAATCCACCCGGCGTGATCTCAATCCCGTTGGGCGACACCAAAACGAAGGGCCGCAGATCCACATGCCTCGGCGCCAGACCCTTCTTGGCAAAGATCGGCACCGTGGACAGGCTCAAGGTCGGCTGGGCGATGTAGTTGCCAGGCTTCGCCTCCAACTTCTTACGGAAAGCCGCGATATCCTTTTTGGTTGCGGTCGGACCGATGAGCATCCCGTAACCGCCTGATCCATGGACCTCTTTGACGACCAAGTCGCTCAAGTTGTCGAGCACATAGGCCAGCGCGTCAGGCTCCGAACAGCGGTAGGTTGGCACGTTCTCCAACTTGGCCTTCTCGCCCGTGTAGAACCTGACGATCTCCGGCATGTAACTGTAGATCGCTTTGTCATCGCTGACGCCCGTTCCCGGCGCATTGGCGATGGTGATGCCGCCCGCGCGGTAGACGTCGAAGATACCGGGCACGCCCAGCATAGAATCGCGGTTGAACGTCAGCGGATCCAGGTAATCGTCGTCGACCCGACGATAGATCACATCAATGGGCTTGTAGCCTCGGGTCGTGCGCATGGCCACACGCCCATCCACCACGCGCAGGTCGTGACCCTCCACAAGTTCCGCGCCCATCTGATCGGCCAGGAAACTGTGTTCATAGTAAGCCGAGTTGTGGATGCCAGGCGTCAGTACGGCGACCGTCGGCGTGCCATCGCAAGCCTTTGGAGCGCATGCGGAAAGCGAGCGGTGCAACGACTGCGGATACCGGCTGACGCGTTGCACGCGATTGCGGCTGAAAAGCTCCGGGAAGGTGTGCAGCATCGTTTCCCGGTTTTCGAGCATGTAGCTCACGCCGGAGGGCGTCCGAGCGTTGTCCTCCAGGACATAGAATTGGTCCGGTCCAGTGCGCACCAGATCGATGCCGACGATATGAGTATAGATGTCCCCCGCCGGATCGACGCCGATCATCTCGGGCAGGAAGGCATCGTTTCGCGCGATCATCTCCACTGGCAGTATGCCGGCCCGCACGATCTCCTGCCGGTGATAAATGTCATGCAGGAATGCGTTGAGAGCCCGAACCCTCTGCTCGATTCCCTTCGACAGCTTCGCCCATTCACGGGCAGCGATGATGCGCGGAATGATATCAAACGGGATCAGCCGCTCTCCGGCGTCAGGGTCCCCGTAGACATTAAAGGTGATGCCCGTGACGCGAAACGCCTCTTCTGCTTCGCGGGCCTTTGCCCGGAGGCGCGACGGATCTTCGGACCCAAACCAATCGGCAAATTCGGCGTAGGCGGCGCGTGTTACGCCATCGGTTCCGAACATTTCATCAAAGAGCGGATCACCAGTCATGCCAACACAGTGTCCCGTCCGCGCGCCTGACGCAATGACAAAGCCCGGGCGTCGTTTTCTCTGATATTGTAACCGTTTGGTAGGGAATTGCCGACATACGCATGAAAACTATGCGGAGGAGGTATGCATGAATCGACTTCTGTCGTTAACCGTCAGTCAGTCCATGGCCGTGATTTTTGCCCTCGGTTTTTCAGCGGCCTTGCTGTTCGGGATTGTCTCCTTGCATGGCGATTATCGGGATCAGCAGCGTCTCGCGGGGGATCGCGCCCTCCTGGACGAAGCCGGGGCGCTGAGCGCGCTGGTCCATGAGCTTCAGCGGGAACGCGGGCTCACCTTCGCCGTTCTCTCCTCCGACCACACCTCCGCGTCTGACGCGCTCACCGCCCAACGGCTCATTACAGACGATGTTCTCACTCGGACCTTGCAGCCAGCCCCCACGGCGGTGGCAAGGGCTGCGACAAAAGAGGTGTTTACCCTTGAGACGCTGACCAAGTGGTTGCGCAGTCAGAGGCTCGCCGCCGACAACGGTCAAATTGAGGCAGACGCCTATCGCGACGCAATGACGGACAAGATCGGAACGCTCGTGGTCACCGTTGGCAACATGGCGGACCGTACCCGGTCACGGCGCTTAGCCCTCCTTATTCGGGATAGCCGTCTGTTGATGGCGGCCAAGGACTCCGTCGGTCTGGAACGGGCGTTGGGCGCCGCGATGCTTGCAGGTCCGGACAACGGCACGTCATCAGACGCATCCGAACCACGCGCGCTCGCTGATCAGGCATTGGTGAGCACAACAATCTTGAGACAGTTTACGGCGGCGGCCAAAGAGGAAACCAAACTGTTGCTCGATCTTTGGCAACGGTCGGTGGCAGCCCAAGCATTCGCGACCTCGCGCGATACCCTGCTCACAATGCCAACGCCTGCCCCTCTCCCCGACGCGGAGACATGGTGGGCCCAGGCGGACGCGGCCATTCTGGGCCTGCGAAAGGTCGAACGTGCCCTGCATGACCACCTCTATGACACGCTCGAGGCAGAGAAAGCCGATGGCTGGGCCGCTATGAAGGCCAATGCGTTCCTGCTCATCGCCTTGCTGCTGTCCCTCGGAAGTCTCGCGCTGGTAACGCTGCGGCGGGTGGATCAATCGATCCGAAACCTCATTGGAACGATTTGCCGACTATCGGTCGATGCCTCCACGACGCGCGTGCGCGGGTGCCCCCAAAGGGACCTCAACCAAATCTCTAATGCTCTCAAAATTTTACGCGCCGCCCAGATCGAGCGTCGGCGAAACCTTGAGGCCGCTGAGCTTCTACGGTCATCCATAGACCATCGCCTCAACGAGGTTCTGGAAAACGCACAAGCGGGCATAATGGACCGGCGGATCGAAGTTCTGGGTCTAGATGCCCACGGCGCTGTCCTCGCACGGGGGATCAACCGGTTGTTGGACCAGATCGAGCGGGACAAGGCGGCCTCCGGGTAAGGAAGTGCTCAACGCTCGGTGCAGAATGCTGCTCGTCTTAGCAGTTCTTAACGCTGGCTGGTGGCCGCCGCCAAGGTCCAGACCTAATGCGGACGGTCACATGCAATGGCCCCCAGCGCTCCGGATGAGTGACCCAAGGTGTTCTCGATTGACCAAGCTGCCGCGAAGCGAGGCGGCACGCAAATGCCCCGCTTCAGGAGGTTGGATCGCAACTGGCTCAGGTCTCCCGCGCCTTTCAGAAGGGTCGCTCTCGGCGGATTTCCCTTTTGAAGGCCTTCAAACGCCAGCTTACGACAGAAGGAACGGGCGCAATGATGAGATTGCTTCGGTCCTCCATGGCGCTTTCAAACACGAGGCGTCATCTTCGTATCAGTTATTGGGCCTTTACCTCTTTTGCCGGAAAGCACTCGGGCCTCTTTCCTGCTCCGCAGAAACCTGAGCCTTTCCTTCAACCGGTTGGTTGCCTCCGAATGCGGAGCCCGACCAGGCACCTAGCGGACCCAGATCTCTCCCGGCAAAAGAGCGAATGCAGGGCTGAACCCAGCCACGGCCCCTCCTGTCGGCCACCCCTCGTTGCAAACCGACGATGCGGAACCCGGCTTCAAAGCTGTGCTGTGTGTCCAGCACCGCCTCTTGCAAAGCTGGAATGGCCTCTTCAGCGGGAATGAGCAGGCGCGACTACGACAGCGGGAAAAAGGTCTAGCGAACCTCGTCTGGCAACTGAGCGTCCCACGCTACAGCCCGGTTTGGTCAGCGGCAAACGGCCCTAAGCGCCACTGCGACTTTTGCCCCCCTCGTGCCGTCCGCACGGCCCCGACCGCCCCGGTTCAACCCCGCTATCCCTATTGTGTCTTTCAGATTTTTTCAGCCAGTGTTACCCACGGGCACCTGGGTTCGCGATGCGGGGCTGCCACCCCAACAGCGCGGATCGCTGCCGAAGGTTTGTCGATGTCCGTCCGCTCGTTCCTTTTCGCCTGCGCCTGGGCTGTGTGTCCGAGCACTTTAAGTGCAGCGGACCTATCGCTCTCCCTCGGCGGTGACGAGGACCTCGCAGAAACACTGACGAATGCGTCGCTGCTGGTACAAGTCCAAGGCGATGGCGCCTCCACCCGTCGCGATTTGGTTGCAGCGGCACAGGCTGATTACCGGCGGCTATTGGCTGTCCTGTGGGACGCGGGCTATTTCGGACCGACCGTGTCCATCACCGTCGATGGCGTCGAGGCGGCGGCCCTTCCCACGGTTGGCGGGACCGGCCCCGTGTCAGGGGTTGCGATCAATGTCACGCCCGGCCCCATCTTTCTATTCGGTCAAGCAAAGATCGGCCCCATCCCACCGGGGACCGAATTACCCGAAGGCTTTGCGCCGGGGGAACGGGCCGGAACCTCCATCCTGCGAGAGACCGCGTCAGCAGGCGTAGAGGCTTGGCGCGGTCGGGGGCATGCTAAGGCAGAACTGGCGTCCCAAGATATCCAAGCGGACCACCGGGCGACCCAATTGAACGCGGACCTCACCTTGGCGCCGGGGCCGAAGCTCAGCTACGGCGCGGTCACGGTGGAAGGCAACGAAGATGTGGATACCGACCATCTGCTGCGGATCGTCGATCTGCGTCAGGGGCGGGTGTTCGACCCGGAGGAAGTCCGCGCCTCAGCCCGGCGCCTTCAGCGGACGGGTGCCTTCCGATCCGTGTCCATCGTAGAAGGCGAAGAAATTCTCGCGGGCGACCAACTGCCGATGAAGGTCCAAGTCGTGGAGCGGTTGCCACGCCGCTTTGGGGCTGGCGCAGAGGTGGGCACCACCGAAGGGCTGTCGCTCTCGGCGTTTTGGCTGCATCGCAACCTCACGGGCCATGCCGACAGTCTGCGGGTCGAGGGCGCGGTCGAGGGCATCGGCGGCGACAGCGGGGATGAGGACCTGTCCATCGGCTTCGCCTATAACCGCCCGGCGACCTTCAACCCGGAGACCGATCTGTTCGTGACCGGACAAATCGAGCGCCTGGACCAGGAGACCTTCAGCAGCAATTCCGCCGAATTGGTGGTCGGCGCACGTCGCATCGTCAGCGACGAATTCCAGTATAGCTACGCGCTCGCCTACGAACGGTCCCGCGTGACGGACGCCTTTGGCACGCGAACGTTCAACATCTTCTCGATCCCGCTGGAGGCTCAGTACGACCGCCGCAACGACCCGCTCAACCCAACCGATGGGTATTACGTTGAGGCCGGGTTGGAGCCGTTTCACGGGTTCACCACGGCTGGCTCGGGCCTTCGGTTCACCGCGGACCTGCGGGGGTATCAACACTTTGGTGCGGAGGATCAGACCGTACTGGCGGCCCGGCTGCAATTGGGGTCGGTTGTCGGCCCAAATCTGAGCGACGTTCCGGCAGACGATCTGTTCTTTTCCGGCGGGGGTGGCACCGTGCGCGGGCAACCCTTCCAGGATCTGGGCGTCACGCTCCCATCTGGTCGTGTGGTCGGCGCTCGATCCTTTGTCGGCCTGTCCACAGAGGTGCGCCAGCAGATCACCGACACCATTGGCCTGGTCGGCTTTGTGGATGCGGGTCGGATCAGCGAAGGGTCCGATTGGTCTGATGGACAAAGCCACGTGGGCGCTGGCCTCGGCGTGCGCTACAACACGGGGATCGGGCCCATCCGCGTGGATGTCGGGCTGCCGGTGTCCGGCCCCGGCAGCAACACCGGGCTAGAGCTCTATATCGGCATCGGGCAGGCCTTTTGATGTTGCGTCGCAGCACCACGCTCGGCTGTGCTGCCCTTTTGGCGCTCAGCCTTCCGGCTCCGGCGCAGGACACCCAGGAAGAGCGGGATCGCGGCTTTCTCACCGCGCTGATCGAAGACAACCTGGAGGCACCGGGCCTGTCGGTGCGGATCGATGGCTTCGAAGGGGCCCTGTCCTCGGAGGCTTCGCTGGATGCGCTGACCGTTTCCGACGACGCGGGGCCCTGGCTTCGGCTTGAGGACGTTGTCCTGGATTGGAACCGCAGCGCGCTGTTTCGGGGCAGGCTAGAAGTCTCGGCCCTGACCGCCGCCCTGATCCAGATGGACCGCGCGCCCCTCCCCGCCGAAGGGGTGGAGGCGTTGCCCGATGCGGGATCCTCAGGCCTGTCGATCCCGGACCTGCCGGTCGCCATCGAGATTGGCTTGATCCGAGCGGATCGGATTGAGCTTGGCGCACCGCTGCTGGGCCAGCCCCTGGCCATGACCCTTGAGGCGCGGGCACAGCTGGCCGACGGCTCCGCTGACGTGGCCCTGATCGGGGAACGCTTGGATGGGGTTGCCGGTCGGTTCGACATCGACGCCGCTTTTGAGGCCCCCGATCAACGGCTTACCCTGGACCTTAGCGTGGTCGAAGAGGCGGGCGGCATCGCCGCGACCCTCCTGCAATTGCCCGGCGCCCCGGCGATCAGCCTTACGGTCGCGGGCGCGGGGCCACTGGATGCCTTCGCCGCCGATGTGGCGCTGGCCTCCGAAGGGCAGGACCGTTTGTCGGGTCAGGTGACCTTGGACGGTGTCGAAGCGGGCCAACAATTGACGGTCGACTTGGGCGGGGACCTCTCCCCTCTGCTGGCGCCCCGGTATCAGCCGTTCTTCGGGACGGACACGACGCTCGCCGCGCAGGCCCTGCTGCTGTCCGAGGGCGGCACGCGGCTGGAGGACCTCAACATCTCGACCGAGGCTCTGTCCTTAACCGGGGCCGCCACCATCGGCGCAGATGGCTGGCCCAGCGTTTTGGATATCGACGGAACCATCGCAGCCGCCGATGGTACACCGGTCGTCCTGCCAACGGCAGATGCCCCATCGGTGCAGAGCGTACGCTTTGCCATGCGCCACGATGCTGCCCAGTCCGAAGACTGGGCGTTGGACCTGACGGTCGACACGCTGCGTCATCCGGTTGTTGACGTGCAGCGCGCGGATGTGTCCGCGCGGGGTCAATTGCAACGGGATGGCGGCACTGTCACTGGTGCGGTCGCCGATCTGAGCCTATCGGGCGGCGGATTGGTCTTCGCCGACCCAGCCCTGGCCGATGCCGTCGGGTCCGAGGCCGAGGTGAGTACGAAAATCACCTGGTCCCCCGACGCGCCCATACGTTTGGATAACCTCCGCTTGCGCGGCCCCGCCCTAGCGGCGTCGGGCGACCTTGCCATCGCGACGGACGGCAGCCCGCTGGCCATCACGCTGGATCTTGCCGCTCAGATAGTCGATTTGCGCCGCTTGGCGGCACTGACGGGTCAAGCGGACCTGGCAGGCCAAGCGGACCTCAGCCTGTCCGGCGGCCTGGGCCTCGGCGGGGCCTTCGACCTTACGGCCGAGGGTCGGGTGGCTGACCTGCGGACCGGGATCTCCCAGGCCGATGGGCTGTTGGCTGGGGCCACGGACATTGCCGTGACGGCCCGGCGGAACGAGACGGGGACGTTCCTTGACCAGGTGACCCTGGACAACCCGCAACTGGGCATTGCCGGTCGCGCAACGCTGTTGGCCGAAGACGCCCCGGCGCGGAACCAAGGCAATGGTGGCGAGGCGGTCCTGGATGTTCGCCTGGCCGATGGGGCTTTGCTGGACCCGCGATTGGCCGGGGCGGTCTCGGCGCAGTTGGACCTGTCCGAGCAGGCTGGCATTTGGTCCGGCACCGCGGCCCTGCGCGCCCCCCAAGGTGTCGCCATGGACGTGAGCGGTGCATTGACTGGACCGGCCCCGGATGTGGACCTGACCCTGACAGTGCCGGATCTGGAGCCTTTCGCCCCTGGCGTGCCGGGCAGCGCGCGCGTCCGTGGCCGGGCCTTCGCCCGCGAGGGTGTCTGGTCCGTGGATGCCGCGCTGGAGGGTCCCTACGACCTGACCGCGCAAATCGCGGGGCCCGTGACCGGCAACCGGCCGGAGATCACCTATTCCGCGCGCCTACCCGATGCGTCTGCCGCCGTACCCGCGCTTGCCTCGGTGCCGCCGCTCGCCGGGCCGGTGACCCTGCAGGGGACGCTCGCTCAGGAAGGCGCAGCCTGGGTCACGGACACGCGCGTGACCGCGCCCGAAGATGTCACGATCCGCGCCCGTGGCCCCGTCACGGGTCCTGCCGTCAAGATTGATGTGGCCGCCACGGTGCCCAGGGTCGAGGCCTTTGTGCCCACCGTGTCGGGCACGCTCAGCCTGCATGGGACGCTGCGCCAGATGGGCGATGATTGGGCCGTCACGGCCCGCGCGACCGGTCCGTATGAGGCCCGGGCAACGGTTGACACGATCTTGACCGAGACACCGCTTGCGGTGGATTTCAGCCTGCGCTTGCCCCGCTTGGCAGATGTGGCGCCGGGTGTCCCCGGTGGGCTCGACCTCAGCGGGCGTGCCGTGCAGGAGGCGTTCGGCTGGCGTGCGACCGTGGAGGGCACGGGCCCCTATGACGCCGCACTGACCGCCACGGCGCGGCTGCCCGAGGCAGGACCCGAAGTCACGCTATCGGCCCGGGTTCCCAATGCGCGGGCCATTGCGCCACAGTTGTCGGGGCCACTGACGCTTGGGGCGCAGGCCCAGCAACGCGATGGGATCTGGTCCGTGGAGGCAGACGCCGCCGGACCGTTTGGCGCCACGGTCACCGCAAACGCGCGCCTACCCGAAACCGGAGCCGAAGTACGGGCAGAGGCCAACCTGCCCAATGCCGCAGCCTTGGCGCCCCAACTGCGTGGGCCATTGCGGGTCGTGGCCGAAGCTGCCCAGCGACAGGGCGTCTGGCGGGCCGAGGCCACGGCAAACGGGCCATTCGGCGCCAACCTCGACCTCTCCGGCATCGTCGCGGGCGCGCCTTTGGACCTGCGCGTCGACCTCGCGGTGCCGGACATCGAACCGATTGCGGGTGACATCTCGGGGCCGTTGCGGGTCATCGGGACGGTGGCTCAACCCGGCACTGACTACCGTGTCGATTTGCGCGTGGACGGCCCGTCTGGCACCCGCGCAGATGTCGCAGGCGGCATCGCGCCCAATGGAACGCTCGACCTGGCAGTTCAAGGCAGCGCACCCCTGGGGCTGGCCAATGCGGGTCTGACGGGTCAACGCCTCTCGGGCACGGCGGCCTTTGATCTGACGGTTGCGGGCGCGCCATCCGTTGACGCCGTCCGTGGCACCATTCGCACCAGCGACGCGGCGGTCTCCCTTCCCACCCTTGGGAATGCGCTGGACCCCATTGCCGCCACGGTCACCCTCGGGGGAGGACGCGCCCAGGTGGACGCCCGGGCAGAGTTGCAGACTGGCGGGATCGTCACAATCAGCGGGCCGGTCGCCCTGACCGCGCCCTTCGACGCGGATCTGCGGGCCCAATTCGGTGTCATCTTGCAGGATCCGCGCCTCTACACGGCGGCGGTGGAGGGCGATTTGGCCCTGACCGGTCCGCTGACCGGCGGGGCGGTGCTGTCTGGGTTGGTCTCCATCGAAGAGGCGGAGATCGTCGTGCCATCATCGGGCCTGACGGCCATCGGTGACCTGCCCCCGGTGCAGCATCTCTATTCACCCCGCCCCGTGCGGCGGTCCCTCGCCCTGGCCGGTTTGCGTGCGGACGGGCGACGCGCCGAGACGAACGGCGGAGGTGGCGGCGGCGCGAGCTTTGGGCTGGACCTTGTTGTCCGGGCCGATGGGCGGATCTTCGTCCGAGGTCGCGGGCTGGATGCGGAACTGGGCGGACAACTTCGGGTGACGGGAACGACCATCGCCCCTGTCACCGCGGGCGCCTTCGAACTGGTGCGCGGTCGCTTGGACATTCTGGAACAGCGGTTCAACCTGGATGAGGGCACCATCAGTTTTCAGGGAGATCTGACGCCCTATGTGCGCCTCGTCGCGATCACAGAGGCGGATGCGCTGACGGCGTCCATCGCCGTGGAGGGACCCGCAGACGACATCGGGGTGACCTTCAGCAGCACGCCAGATGTTCCCCAGGAGGAAATTCTGGCGCAGATCTTCTTTGGGCGGGGCCTAGATCAGCTATCGCCGCTCCAGGCGTTGCAACTTGCCAACTCGGTCGCGGTATTGGCCGGGCGCGGGTCCGGCGGATTGCTGGACAATCTGCGCGGCAGCGCGGGCTTGGACGATCTAGACATCACCACAGATGCCGAGGGCAACACCGCCGTGCGGGCGGGCAAATATGTGTCCGACAACGTCTATACCGACATCCAAGTGGACGGCAGCGGGGACGCGACGATCTCGCTGAACCTGGACCTGACGCCAAACCTGACGGTACGCGGATCAGCGGGCGCCAATGGCGAGAGCAGCCTGGGTATCTTCTTTGAGAAGGATTACTGACCCCATGGAGGCGCGAGACGACATGGTGTGTTGCCCCGTATGCGATGCGCTCCATTCCTTTGGGGATATTCCCGACGGGGAGCGGGCGCGCTGCGTCCGGTGCAATACCGTCATCGCCGTGGGACGCCCCGAGGCGATCCTGCGGATCGTGGTCTTGGCCTCCACCGCTCTGATCCTGATGACAATCGTCATCTTCTACCCCTTCCTGGAGCTCCGGAGCGGCGTTTTCGGCAGCAAGGCTTCGGTCTTTGAGACTGTCATGAGCTTTAGCCAAGGCGTCATGGCGCCCCTCTCCTTAGCGGTGGCGGCCTTTGTGATCGTTTTGCCGGTGGCGCGGCTGTCGCTGCTGATCTGGGCCCTGGGGCCCCTGTCGGTCAATCGCAGCCCCTGGCCGGGCGCGGCGCGCGCGCTTCGCTACGCGGATATCCTGAAACCCTGGGCCATGGCCGAAATCTTCATGGTCGGCGTGGCTGTTGCCCTGGTTAAGCTGGCCGATCTTGCCACATTGTCCATGGGCCCGGCCTTTTGGTCCTTCACGGCCATCGTGGTCATCACTGCCTTCAAAGACACCCAAATGAGCAAGCACTCCGTATGGACGGCCCTGGAAACAGCAAGCAGCAACGCACGCTGACGGCCCGCGACGCGGGACTGATCGGCTGTCGCCAATGCACCCGCGTCTCCCCCGCGGGGACCTATCGCTGTCCGCGATGTGGCGCACGGCTCCAAAGCCGCGATATCACCTCGCTGCAACGGGTCTGGGCCTGGTGGCTCGTGGGGCTGATGGCCTATGTGCCTGCCAATACCTATCCCATGTTGATCACCTCGACGGCGGGCCGCTCCGAGGAGGCGACGATCATCGGCGGGGTGATCGAATTGATGAACCTGGGATCCTTTGGGGTGGCCTTTATCGTGTTCTTCGCCAGCGTGATGATCCCGGTCGGCAAATTCGTCGCCATCGGCTGGCTGGCCTGGATCGTGCGCAAACCCCATGGGCATAAGCCCGGACACCTGCTGCATTTGTATGAGTTCGTCGAATGGATCGGACGATGGTCCATGATCGACGTCTTTGTGGTGGCCATCTTGGTCGCCTTGGTGCAGTTCAACTTGATCGCAACGATCAACCCCGGCGTCGCGGCTGTGTGCTTTGCCCTGTCCGTCGTGTTCACCATGCTATCGGCGCTCAGTTTTGACAGCCGCGCCATCTGGGATCGTATCGAGACTATGAGCCATGACTGACACGCCAGACACCCCGCACCAGCCAAAGATGGAAGCCCCGAAGCGTCGGGTTCGGGTGGTCTCGGCGGTCTGGTTGGTTCCCATTGTCGCTGTGCTGATCGCGCTGGCGATTGCCTATCAGTCCTATGCCAACCGCGGGGTCCTTGTGGCGATCGCCTTCCCCGATGCCTCAGGCGTTGAGATCGGGCAGACCTCGCTCCGCTTTCGAGAGGTCACGGTGGGCGTGGTCGAAGATGTGGGCTTTTCGGCGGACCTCAGCCAAGTGAACGTCTATGTCCGCGTCTCGCGCAATATCGCGCCCTACCTGGACGAAGATGCCAGCTTTTGGGTGGTGCAACCGGAGGTCACGGCGCGCGGGGTCGAGGGCCTGAACACGATCCTTTCGGGCACCTACATCGAAGGTACCTGGGACAGCGAGATCGGGGATAGCCGGACGGAATTCCAGGGCGACGAACGCGCGCCCATCGTTCCACCCGGCGTAGACGGGACCGCAATCGTCCTCTCCTCGCGCGAGAGCAGCCGCCTGGGACCGGGCGCCCCCATCCTGTATCGCGGCATCGAGGTCGGGGAGGTCGCGCAGCCCCGGCTGTCGCCCGACGGATCCGAGATCCGCATCGATGCCTTCGTGCGCGCGCCCTACGACCGCCAGTTGTCGACGGCCACCCGCTTTTGGGACGCCTCCGGTGTCTCCGTCGGCCTGGGCGCAGGCGGGGTGGATCTGCGGATTGGTTCGCTTGCGTCCATCCTGGAGGGCGGGCTCGTCTTCGATACTCTGGTCTCCGGTGGGGATCAGGTGCGCCAGGGCCATGTGTACAACATCTTTGCCGATGAAAGCGCCGCCCGCGCCTCGGCGTTTGAGGCACCCTCGGCACGGTCCGTGACCGTATCCGTCCTCTTTCCATCCGCCGTCTCGGGCCTCAGTTCCGGCGCGTCCGTGCGATATCAGGGCGTCCGCGTGGGCGTCGTGACGTCGATCACCGGGTTCATCCGGCCCGACGACCCCACACAAGCGGTCCAACTGCTTGCGGTCTTGTCGTTGCAACCCACAAAGATGGGGTTGGACACCATGCGGAGCGAGCTGGATGGCCTCGATTTCCTCGGCGATCTGGTTCGGGACGGGATGCGCGCGCAGCTGACCTCCACCAGCTTGTTTGGTGGGGACCTGGCCGTCGATCTGGTCCAACGGGACGACGCTATCCCGGGTCGGTTGGAAATCGGGGTGACCGATACACCGCTGATCCCGTCGATCGAACCCGACGCCTCGGACATGGCCGCAAGCGCGGCGGGCCTGATGGATCGCATCGCAGACCTGCCGGTCGAAGAATTGCTAACCTCGGCCACCGATCTCTTGGACAACCTCAATCGGATTGCCGGGTCCGAAGACACCCGCGCCATTCCGGGTGCGGCCCTCGCCGCCCTTGAAGATGGCCGCGCCCTGATCGCATCTGCGGAAATTGCCAATGCGCTCACCGATCTGGAGGCGATTGCCGACAGCGTCGCCCAGGTCACCGAACAGGTGGTCGCAGACGACCTTGTCACCAACCTGAGCGCCACCCTGACGGCGGCGACCGAGGCGGCGGGCAATATCGCAGTCGGGACCACGGATCTCGATGCCCTGACCGCGCGCTTGACCGTCTTGGCCGAAGACGCCAGCACCTTGCTGGCGGACGAGGCGACTCAGGCGCTGCCCGATGCGGCGCTCTCTGCCCTGACCGAAGGCGAAGCCCTGATCCGCGACGGGCGCAACATCCTATCGTCCCCCCAGGTGGCGAGCGTTTTGATCGATATTGAGCGTCTCACGTCCGATCTGAGCGCCATCGCTGCGGATGTCGCTGGCAGCGACCTGGCCCCCCGCCTGACCGAAGCGGTTACAGCCGCGACCGAGGCCGCGCAGAACATCGCGGCAGGCACCGTCGATCTGGACCGGGTGACGGACAACATCAACGCCCTGGTCCAAGATGCCGACGCCCTGCTGTCGGACGAGGCGACGCAGGCGCTGCCGGGCGCGGCCTTGGCCCTGATGGAGGATGGGCGCGCCATCATCGCTTCACCCGAGGTGCAGGCCATCATCACCGACCTGGCCGCCACCGCGGCGGACGTGCGCGCGCTGACGGCGCAACTGGCCGCAGCCGAAGCCGCGGCCCGTCTGACCAGCGCCCTAGAGGCCGCAGAGGTCGCCGCGCAATCGGTCGCCACGAGCGTTGAGAACCTGCCGGAACTGTCGGCCTCCGCTGAACGGGTCATGGCCCAAGCCGAAGAGCTGGGGGCCGGTCTCAACCGTTTGACCGCCAAGGCGGAGGCCCTGGCTCTGGACGAACTGGTCAATTCAACGACGTCCTTAATGCAGACAGCAGATGCGTTTTTGTCATCGGACGAAGCGGACGATGTTCCCGTGGCGCTTGTGGACACCCTGGAAGAGGTTCGACGGACAATAGAGGTCATTCGCACCGGCGGGACATTGGACAACCTGAACGCCACGCTCCGCTCGGCATCGGGTGCCGCAGACAGCGTGGCCATTGCCGCGCGTGACCTGCCCGCCCTTGTGGCGCGGCTGCAAACGCTCACGGCCTCGGCCACAGGTGTGCTGACCTCCTACGGGGACGGCAGCCGTGTGAACCAGGAACTCTATTCTGCTCTGCGGGCTGCCACCCGCGCCGCCGAGGACGTCAGCTCCCTCGCGCGCACCATTGAACGCAACCCGAACTCCCTGCTTCTCGGAAGGTGAACTGCCCCATGCTCCGTCTGCCCCTTACTCTGCTGGCGCTTGGCGCACTCATTGGCTGTTCTGAGACGCAGTATTTCGCACCGCCCCCGGTGACCAGCGACCTCCGGCTGAACGTGCGGGCTGACACGGTGCAGATCAGCGAAGTGTCCATCCCGGAATACGCGGTGAACCAGGAAATCCCCTTGCAGCGGGAAGATGGCTCCCTGGTCACGGATACGGGCAAACTTTGGGCGGATCTGCCGGACCGGGCCATGGCCGGAAGTCTGGCGCGCCACCTCAATCAAATCACCGATGCGGCCGCCGCCGTCGAACCCTGGCCCTTGTCGGGCTTTCCCGAAGTCGAAGTGACGGTCTTTGTCGAGGACATGATCGTCCGGGCAGACGGTCAATTGCGCCTGCGCGGCAGCTATGCCCTGCGCCGCGAAGAGGGGCGCGGTCGGGTCGAAACCTTCGACCTCTTCGTGCCGGTGGTCGACGACAGCTACGTCACCATCATCGCAGCCCACGAGGCCGCCTGGCTGCGCCTAGCCGAAGATATCGCCCGTAAGCTGTAGGGCTGCCAGCCGATGGTCTGGAGGATTTGGCTCTTATCATCGTTTCAAGCCCTCCCAAACCGGTTTGAGGTACATCAGGGGCTAAATTCCGTCTGTCCCTAACCTGCGTGACAGGTCTCCCCGTCCGTGGGGTGCTACCGCCCAACGTGTAAGCGAAACACGAAAACGGGCGGAGAGGAACGCGAACGATGTGTAAAATGTGCGATGGAACGGGATACGTCGACGAGGTGGATGGGCACCCGGCCCGCATGACGCGCATCGCCCCCTGCCCCATGAAGTGCCGCGCCAGCCTCTGGCCCGCGCGCGAACCAAGGTGGAGCGAGAACCCCTGGGTCCCCATCGAACATCCCTGGATCCTGGATCGCTTCATTCCCAAAGGCGGATGGGTGGACCCAAACCGCCGCCGTGGCGATAGACCCCAGCGGGATGCAGTCTGAGGTCGATACCCTTGCACGCCGTCCGGGCCCCATCGCTCCCCTTCGTCCGCCACCAAGTTGCCGCCAGGATGCGCACCACCTGCGACGATCTGTGCGCCGCACCCGAACGCGGTAAGACCGCGTGCACACCAATCATGTCGCGAATACAGGTGTAACCAACCAACGCGATCCACTGCCCACGACACATATCCCATGGGCGCGCACCCGCCTGCCTCCTTCCGCAAGACCGAGCAGGGTCTGGGCAGGGAGGCCACCGCGCGCTATGGCTGCCAAAACGGTGGGTGCTGTCCCGCCTGAGAGTGAACCGAGCGGCGTAGTAAGATCAAACCAAGACACGACGTGACCCGCGATCTGACGCCCGGCGGCCTTCGTTTTGATGCGACGGCAGGACCACAGGACAACCAGAACGCGCCCCTGGGCCAGCGGAGCCAGGCTGACCTCCTGAACGCCGGTCCACTGGTGTCGTGGCGCGCCACCGGGCAATCAAGCCTAAGCCTGGCGAATACGGCAAGGGCGTCCCAGAGCGACCTGCGCGCGGGCAACACCGCTGGCAATTTACACGACTTGTTCACGGACCCGCCCTCAAACGGACACAGGCACAGCGCTGCATGCCGCCAGCCCGTCACCACCGCTCGGCAGACCCTGCGCCATGACCCCACGCCCGCTCATCCTCGGCCAGACATGGCCCGACACACCTTCCCCATCGCTTTCGCATTGCTAGACAAGGACACCGACGCATGACGCACCATGCCACCCAACCCATTGACGGTCAGAAGCCAGGCACATCGGGCCTGCGCAAGAAGACCCGTGTGTTCATGGAACCCGGATATCTGGAAAACTTCGTCCAAGCGATCTTTGACGCCATCGACGGAGCCGCCGGAAAGACCTTCGTGGTTGGCGGGGATGGGCGCTACTTCAACGCGGAGGCCATCCAGACGATCCTCAAGATGGCCAGTGCCAATGGCGCAGCGCGCGTCATTGTGGGGCAGAACGGCTTGTTATCGACGCCTGCCGCGTCTCACCTGATCCGCCTTAACGGCACGGATGGTGGGATTATCCTCTCGGCCAGCCACAATCCCGGCGGCCCGGACGAAGACTTTGGGATCAAGTTCAACACCCCCAATGGCGGACCAGCGGCCGAAGGTGTGACCGCTGCCATCTTTGAGCGCACGACGACCATCGATAGCTACCGCAAGCTGGATGCCCCGGATCTGGATCTGTCGGCCCTGGGCGACGCATCGATTGGCGACATGGTGGTTTCCGTTGTGGATCCTGTGGCCGACTACAGCGCGCTGATGGCATCGATCTTCGACTTCGATGCCATTCGCTCCCTGTTCGCCGGGGGGTTCCGGATCCGTTTTGACGCGATGCACGCCGTCACCGGACCCTATGCAACGGCGATCCTGGAGGGCACGTTGGGCGCCCCTGCTGGCTCGGTGGTCAACGGGACGCCCTCCCCCGACTTTGGCGGCGGTCATCCCGATCCGAACCCGGTTTGGGCCAAGGACCTGATGGATGTGATGATGGGCGACAACGCGCCCGACTTTGGCGCAGCCTCTGACGGGGACGGCGACCGCAACATGATCGTGGGACGCGGGGCTTACGTCTCTCCATCGGATAGCTTGGCCGTGTTGGCGGCGAACGCGACGCTTGTCCCTGCCTATGCGGGGGGCCTTGCGGGCATTGCCCGGTCCATGCCCACCAGTGGCGCCGCCGACCGCGTGGCAGAGGCCCTAGGCGTCGGGATCTATGAAACGCCAACGGGGTGGAAGTTCTTTGGCAACCTGCTGGACGCAGGCCGAGTGACCATCTGCGGCGAAGAGAGCGCCGGCACCGGTTCCGACCATGTGCGCGAGAAGGATGGCCTCTGGGCCGTTCTGTTCTGGCTGAATGTTCTTGCGGCGCGCAAAACCTCGGTGGCGGAGATCATGGCGGACCATTGGAAAACCTATGGGCGCAACTACTACACCCGTCTCGATTATGAGGCGGCCCCGACCGAGGGCGCCATGGCCCTAATCGACGGCGTCCGCGCACGCCTGGGCGACCTGCCGGGGCAGAGCTTTGCCGGTATGACGGTCAGCCAGGCGGATGAATTCGCCTATGACGATCCGGTCGATGGCTCCACCAGTGCTGGCCAAGGCCTGCGCATCTGGTTTGAGGGCGGCGCCCGTGCGGTCCTGCGCACCTCCGGCACAGGGACCGAAGGGACGACCATCCGCTGCTATCTGGAGGCGTTCAGCGCCGATGTTCTGGACGACATGACACTGCTCGACGGTGTCCGGGCGGCGACGATGGAGCTTGCGGGCTTCCAAACGCACATTGGGCGCACGGACCCTGATGTGACGACCTGAAACACCAACGGCCCGCGCCCCACCGCAATGGGCGCGGGCCGTTTGGCATGTCCTGGTAAGACCCGAAGGTGGTGCCGGTGATAGGACTCGAACCTACGACCCCATCATTACGAATGACGTGCTCTACCAGCTGAGCTACACCGGCATTCCCTTCGGTGGCGGCGTCCTAACAGGGGAACGGGGCCGTTGCCAGCCCCGATTTCACCAGATGTCGGATAACCGTTGGGACAACATTGATCCCGTCGGTCATACCGGACAGATCGGCGAGCCACCCACCCGCTGACGCGAGGCTGACCTACCCCCGCGATGCCGCAGAGGAGGCCTCCTCGCGCGGGGCGGCCTCAGACGTGTCCTCGGCCACGGGCACAGCGACCGGTTCGGTGACGTCGCGCGTGGTGCCCACCACATCCGGGTCCACGATTGTCTCGGTGGCTTCGACGGTCACCTCTTCGACGACTGGCTCGACCGTGTCGGCCTCGGGCTCCTCCTCGTCGGCGACCGGTCCCCCGATCAGCAACGGCAGCATCGCCGACGGCAACGCGGAGGTCGGCGACGTCGCTTGGGATGCCTCCGTCCACTTCAGGCTGTCGAATGCCTCGCAGGAGGTACAGACGGGCACCCACTCCTCATGGACCGTGCCGCAGTTCTCGCAGACCCACTGCGGCCCGCGCGAGGCGCCAAGCGCCTTGGCCAGCCAGCCGCGAACAACCGCTTCCGGCGCGCCTTCGCCCCGCTCGATGGCGGCCATCAAGGTCAGCGACCGTGCCACCGGGTGGGTTTCCGCCAGAGTGCCAAGGGCCCGCCGTGCGCCGGGGAAATCCTCGGCGGCCAAATGCAACTCGGTCTCCAGCATTTTGGTTTCCGGCGCATTGGGCACAATCTTTAGCAACGCTTGGAACCGACGTAGGCGCGCGTCGGGTGTTTCATCCGGCTCAATCGCGGCGAAGGCTGCGGCCAGATCGGGGTGCTGGGTCGTCTGCCACGCCGCTTTGATGACTTTGGCGGCGCGGCGCTTTTCGTTCGCCTCGACCAACAGACGCGCGGCCAGCACGGCAGCAGGGACCAACTGCGGCGACAGGCGGTTGGCCTCCAGCGCTTCGGCACGGGCCTTGTCCGCGGATCCACCGGCGGCAATCTGCGCCCGCGCATCGGCCAGGCACAACACCGCCTCGCGGCGCTTGTACACATCCTTGGGCAAGGCGCCGGTCTTGACCTTGGCGGACAGGACCTTGCGCGCACCATCCCAATTGGCGTCCCGCGCCTGCAAACGCAGCAGCGTGTCCTGGGTCTCGATGTTCTTCGGCTTCAGGGCAAAGGCCTTTTCGGCCAGCTTCATCGCCGTATCCGTGTCGCCCTCTTCCAACTTCTGACGCATCAGACCGCGCACGCCGACAAAACGGCTGCGGTCGTGTTGGACAAGGGATTTCCAGGCCTCGGTCGCGCGGGCCTTGTCGCCCACTGCCTCAGCGGCCTGGGCCACCAGCAGCGTCGTCACCTCGGGGCGGTTGAGGTACTTCTCGGCCTTTTGGGCCTTGGTCGCCGCTTCGCGGGCCTCCCCCGCCGCGAGGGCCATCAACGATTCGCTCAGGGCATCGTAGCCGCGCCGTTCCCGGATCCGGTCCGAGTAGCGGCTGAACGCGGTATCATCGCCGTTGATGAACTTGAGCGTCGCGACGATCAGGCCAGCCAGCTTGAAGGCGACATACAGCGCCACCACGGCAATCAAAGCACCGATTATGAGTTGTAGCGGTGTCAGAACGAACTCGCTGCCATCCAAGCGCACGATAACGTCCCCGGACACGGCCAACACAGCCTGAACACCAAAGGCGAGGGCAATGACAAGCGCCACGAACAGGAGGATCTTGAAGAGCGACCAAAGCATGACGGATCCTCACTCAGTCTCAAAATAGTCTTGAACGGCGGCCTGCGCGGCCACCAGGGTCTCAGCTTGGGCCGTCCAATCGGCCAAGGGCGCACTGGCCTCGGCTGGCAGCGCGGCAATCTCGTCCAGAGCCGTCTGAACATCGCCCGCGCGCACGGCGGCCTCGGCACGGCTCAGCACGGCATCTGCGCTGGTGCCCTCTTGCGGCTCCAGCGACCGGGCGCCGGTCTGGCGGCGCAGGAACGCTGTGATCGGGTTGCCGTCAACCGGCTCCACCCGCCGCGCTTCGGTCAAGGCGGCCCGTGCGGCCTCGGGGAAGGCATCCGCGAGGGTTCGGGCCGTGGCCACACCGGTTTCGGCGTTGGCTGTCAAAACCTCAGGGGCATCGCCCAGAACGGCCAGCGGCTCCGCAAACGGTGCGCCGCTGTCGATGGCGATCTTGAGCTGGTTGCGGGCCGCTTCGCGGGCCAAGTCTTCGGCCGTGGCTTCGACGGCCTGGGTTTCGTCGCGGAGCGCATCCAACCGCGCCTCAACCTCGGCAACCCGGTCAGACAGGTCAGGGCCTGGCTGCGGCAGAGCATCTATCCGCGCCTCTAGCGCCGACAGGGCCTCTGGCAGGTCCTCAAGCTCGGCGAGGCCCGCTTCGATCCCGGACAGATCAATCACCGCAGGGGCCGCAGCCACGTCCCCATCGCTCGATGCTGGGACGACAGTCAGTCCGTCGACACGGGCCGTCAAAGCATCCAAGCGGGCCGAAAGATCGGCCTGCGCCGCCTCCAATGCCCCAAGGTCAACGGCCTCGGGCACCTCTATGGCAGCCACCTCAGCCTCCAACGCGGCGATGCGACCATCATCACCCGATGCGTCCGACGCGGTGAACAAGGGAATGGCATATCCGATGGCACCCGCGATCAAGCCGCCCAGCACCAGCGGAACAAACCCGGGGCCACGCTTTTCGATCACTTGGGGTGCCGGAGTAGGAGCGAGCACAGGCGACGGCGATCCGACCGGTTCCTGCTCCGCCTGGGGCGGAGCGGTCTGGTCGTCGTCGCGGGATGCCTCGGCATCCGCGTCTTGATCAGGCTGCGCTTCGGCATCCGACGGCGCCTCTACGTCTGCGTCTTTGGTCTCGGCTGGGTCGGCTTCGACAGTGTCGTCGGGTAGATCCGCTGGCGGCGTGTCTTCGGTCGCACCGCCTTCGGGGGTGACCTCTTCGGGCGTGGAGGCCTCACCCTCGGAGGCAGCCTCGGTCCCGGCATCGGACCCATCGAGCGCGTTCGCTTGATCCTCTGTCGGTGGGCTGTCAGGCACGGATTGGTCTTCACCACCGGCCTCTGACACGATGATGGCATCTTCGACGGTGGCCGTATCTTCAGCGACGTCTTCGGGCGGTGTCTCAACGGCGGTCGTGTCGACCTCCTGCTGGTCCACGTCCGGTTTCGATGTTCGGGTATTCTTCTTTGACTTGCGCGCCAACGCGTTCCCTCCGACTCGCAACATCCGGGGGCAGGACCCGGGCAGGCGCCTTACACCTAAAGCGAACGCGGCTGCCCCTCAACCGCCGATCCACCGAGTACGACCATGATCGCGTCTCGCATGGCAGATCCGTCCGGTCTGCGAGCAATCGGCGCGGAAATTGGCAAGGGATCGACAACCGCCTGGCTGAGACCGATTGCCTGGACATGGGGCCACGCCTCGGGGGGACAGGCCTGGGCAAAGAGCGTCGCCGTCCTGGGCGAATAAAGCGGGACGACAATCGGCGCTGACAGGGCCGCTTTAGCAGCCGGGCTCAGGGGCAGAGGGTCTTGGTGATACAGAACGGCGCTGTCGGCGATCAGACCCCGTGCGCGCAGATCAGCAGCAAAATCGCCCCGTTGGACCGCGCCCCGCAGGTGCAGCAGGGCGGGCGCACCGTCGGGAATGTCTTTGGCCAGGGCCGCTGCCGTGGGCGCCACACCCTGCACGGCAAGCCCCGCCTGTCGTGCAGACGCAGCGGTCCGTGGACCCACACACCATGTGGGTAGCCCCCCGGCCCCGCCCAGTGCACGATAGGCCGCAACGCCGTGGGTCGAGGTAAACACCAAAGCCCCTGGCACCTCCGGCAAATGCGACGCGTAGCGGATCGCCAACAGCGGCGACACGATGACCTGCGCGCCCTTGCCGCGAAGCCATTGGGCCAACCGCTCCGACGCGGCGGCGGGGCGGGTCAAGAGAACGGGCGGCGCGCCTTCGGGCAACATTGTCACCCTCCTTGGCGACGGATAGACGGTGCAGAAACTGTGGATCCCATTCCCCCATGGCACAAGACCTGACCCTTCTGGGCCTCGAAAGCTCTTGCGATGATACCGCTGCTGCCGTGGTGCGCGGGGACGCGAGCGGCTCTGCGCACATCCTATCGAATGTCGTGCTTGGTCAGTCTGAGCTCCATGCGGCGTTCGGTGGTGTTGTGCCCGAAATCGCCGCCCGGGCCCATGCAGAGAAGATCGACATCGCCGTGGAGGCGGCATTGGCCGAAGCGGGCCTCGACCTATCGGCCTGCGATGCCATAGCCGTCACCGCCGGTCCCGGTCTGATCGGCGGCGTTATGGCCGCCGTGATGTGCGCCAAGGGCTTGGCGCTGGCCACGGGCCTGCCCCTGGTGGGGGTAAACCACCTGGCGGGGCATGCGTTGACGCCGCGACTGACCGACGGCACGGCCTATCCCTATCTGATGCTGCTGGTGTCGGGCGGCCATTGTCAGTTTCTGCGGGTAGACGGGCCGCAGGCCTTTACCAGGTTGGGGGGAACGATCGACGACGCCCCTGGCGAGGCCTTCGATAAGGTCGCGCGCCTTCTGGGCTTGGCACAACCCGGCGGCCCGGCGGTCGAGGCCTGCGCGAAAGACGGGGACCGCGCCCATCCCCTGCCCCGACCTTTGCTGGACCGACCCGGCATGGATCTGTCTTTCTCTGGCCTCAAGACAGCCGTGTTGCGCGCGCGGGATACCCTCATTGCGGCCCATGGGGGGCTGCCGAGGGCGGCCCGTGCGGACCTGTGTCTGGGCTTTCAATCGGCCGTCCGGGATGTGCTGGCCGAAAAGACGCGCCGGGCGCTGGCCGCCTGCCCCGATGTTTCGACGCTGGCGGTGGCGGGTGGTGTTGCCGCCAACGGCGCGCTCCGGTCGGCCCTGCAAGACGTGGCGACGGAGGCTGGCGTCACATTTACCGCGCCGCCGTTGGCCCTGTGTACGGACAACGCAGCCATGATCGCCTGGGCCGGGCTAGAGGCCTTTGCCGCAGGGGCGCGGGATGATCTGAGCCTAACGCCCAGACCCCGCTGGCCCTTGGACACAGCGTCGGCGCCGATGCTCGGCTCCGGCAAGCGCGGGGCCAAAGCATGATCGGTGTCGTTGGGGCTGGAGCGTTCGGGACCGCCTTGGCGATCACCCTCGCCGCGCGCAGCGAGGTCCGGTTGTGGGCCCGGTCGGACGCCGCAGTGGCCCGGATGCAGACACACCGCGACGCCCCGCGCCTGCCTGGAGTGACCCTGCCCGAAACGGTCCAACCAACGTCGTCGCTCGCGGACCTGCGAGGGGCGACGCTTTTGGTCTTGGCCGTGCCCATGCAGAGCCTGGGCGCCTTGTTGCCGCTGATCGCGCCCCTGTCCCCGGGCGCGACTGTGGCGGCTTGTAAGGGCATCGACCTGGCCACCCTAACGGGGCCGACGACGGTGATCGGCGCCCATCTGCCGGAGGTGCCCGCCGCTGTCCTGTCCGGGCCCAGCTTTGCGAAGGACATCGCAGGGGGCCTGCCGACCGCATTGGCACTCGGTTGCGCGGATGATGGCGTCGGAGCCAGCCTACAGGCGGCCCTATCGACACCCACGCTGCGGCTCTATCGAACGACGGATACCATGGGGGTCGAACTGGGCGGGGCGCTAAAGAACGTGATCGCGATTGCCTGTGGGGCCGCCATGGGCGCCGGTCTGGGCGAATCGGCCCGCGCGGCCTTGATGACCCGCGGCATGGCCGAAATGATGCGCCTCGCGACGTGTCTGGGTGCACGGGCGGAGACACTCATGGGGTTGTCGGGCCTGGGCGACTTGGCGCTGACCTGCGCCTCGCCCGCGTCACGGAACTATGCCCTGGGCCAGGCCATTGGCGCCGGTACGCCCCGCCCAGCCGCCACGACCGAAGGCGTTGCCACCGCGACGGCGGCCCTGGCGCTCGCCCGCAAACATGGCCTAGACCTGCCGGTGACCGCTGCGACCGTGGCCCTTGTCGCCGGAGATCTGACGGTCGAAAACGCCATGGCGGACCTGTTGGCCCGCGACCTCACAACGGAAGATGCCCGATGATGCACGCGCTGATCTGCACCGACAAACCCGGTCACTTGGACGTCCGCAAAGCCAACCGCGCGGCCCATGTGGACTACCTGAAGGCCGATGCCCACGTCGTGCAGGCCGGGCCCTTCGTGAATGCCTCGGGTGAGATGTGTGGCTCCCTCATTCTATTTGACACGGACGACCGCGCCCACGTAGAGGCCTTCGCCGCGTCGGACCCCTATGCCAAGGCGGGCCTGTTCGAAGACGTCCGGATCGAAGCCTGGAACCGCGTGATCGGTGGATGAGATACTGGCTGTTCAAATCCGAACCCAGCGTCTGGTCTTGGCAGGATCAGGTGGCCAAGGGCGAGGTCGGAGAGGAATGGGACGGCGTCCGCAATTACCAGGCCCGCAACCTCATGCGGGACATGCGTCTCGGCGACCGGGGGTTCTTCTACCATAGCCAAGGGGAAAAGGCGGTGGTCGGGATCGTGGAGGTCTGCGCCGAATCCCATCCTGACAGCACCACGGACGACAGCCGGTGGGACTGCGTGGATATCCGGGCCGTTCGGCCGTTTGCCCAGCCCGTGACGCTGGCGGAGATCAAGGGCCGCGACGATTTGGCTGAGATGGTCCTCGTGCGCAACAGCCGCCTGTCCGTGCAACCGGTCACGGCCGCTGAATGGGCCCTGATCTGCGAAATGGGACAGACCGAGCCATAGTTTACGAACTCTTAGGCTCCGGTCCGCTAGGCTCTGACAAGGCTGAGGGGGGAACCGCCCGCGTCGGTCGATCCGGTCACTGGAACCACCCCGCGCGGCGGCGCGTTAGCGTTCCGGAAGGAGCGTGCAATGACAGTCCGCCCGATCATTTACATCGAACACATTCGCCACGATCCCATGGCGGGAACCTTGTCCGGCACAGCGGTCCGTCGAAGGCCCAACGGGGAGGTGATCCGACAGCACATGCAGCTCCGCATTGCGCAGCCGATCCGGACCCATGATGAGGCGGTGCGACGGCTGACGCGGGCCGCAACCGCTGACTGTTAACCCCGCGCTGCGCCATTCTTTGGCCGTGAACGTCAGGGGCTTGCTCAAAGCCCCATTGATATCGGCAAGAGCGGTTGAGAGCCGATGCGCGCCTCCGCGTTAGCGGAGGGTAACCCAAGTTGCGACACGGCAAAGGCGGGCCCGGTCGCGGCGGTCGGCATGCAACATCCCTAGACAATCGCGGGCCGGACCCATAGGCCCCGCTCCATCCATTGTCGCGAGGAAAATCCCATGTCCGATGACCGTTTGATCGTCGCGCTAGATGTGGCGGATGCGCTGACCGGTTTGCAGGTCGCCGACCGCCTGGGCGAGGCCGTCTCCTTCTACAAGATCGGCTTGGGGATGCTGACGGGGGGCGGGCTGGCCCTTGCGAATGAGCTGAAGGCCGACCACGGGAAGCGCATTTTCCTCGACATGAAGCTGTTCGATATCGGGAACACTGTCGAAGCGGCGGTGCGTGGCCTGTCCCGCTTCGACCTGGATTTCTTGACCGTGCATGGCGACCCCCATGTGGTCCGTGCCGCGGCCCAGGCCAAGGGCGATATGAAGATCCTCGGGGTCACGATCCTAACCTCGCTCGACCGCCAGGACCTGGACGAGGGTCTGATCGTCGCCGGGGATATCCCCGATCTCGTGACCACGCGCGCGGCCCGCGCGTTGGAGGCCGGGGCGGACGGCGTAATCTGTTCCCCGCAGGAGGCCGCGCTCATCCGCGCCCTGCCCGAGGCGGACGGTAAGCTGATTGTGACACCGGGCGTGCGTCCGGTCGGATCGGATCTGGGCGATCAGAAGCGGGTGATGACCCCGGCAGAGGCGATCCGCGCCGGGGCGGATCATGTGGTCGTCGGGCGCCCGATCACGCGGGCCCCGGATGCGCGCGAGGCGGCGCAGGCCATTTTGGCGGAACTGTCATCCGACCAGGCGAGACGACCAAACCACTAGACCCGCGTCAGTCCAGCGGATCGACCCGTTCCAGCCCATCGGCAGAGGGCAAGGTCACCTGAAAATCGTCGTCTACGGCAGGGCCTTCGTTGGTCAGGGCCACCAAGTTCGGAAAGACGAACAGCACCAGCAGGCCACCAAGGACAATGGCGACGGCCAGACCGATGTAATACCTGCCTTTACTGGCATTGGGCACGGGGGCGTCGTTGGGTTCGGAAACCATCGTTTTCTCCTGCACGGTTGTGCAGGGACAACGGGCAACCCGCGCCTCAGTTCCTGGCGATCAGTCGTTTACATCCTTGTCGAAGGTCTGGGCCGACGTCCCAGGGGCGCCAAAACCCGCGCGCAGGGCCAGCCAAGCGACCAGGGACACAATCGCGAAGATCAGAAACAGGACCGCTGCGCCATAGCCGCCCGATATGGCAACCAGACCGCCAAGGACCCCGGTCGCGAGGCCCAACGCCACAAGGCCGGCGCCGATGGCGAAGCCCAGTAAGATGAAGCCCGGCGCCAAGACCTCCAACACACCGAGGATCAAAGCCGCGATGCCCCAGGCCCACCAGGCCGTCCAAATCATTGGCCACGGCCCTTCAACATCTTAAACGCCTCACCAAAGGCATCCAACGCAGAGGCAGGGACCACGACCGTCTGGGATCCGCTGGTGCCGCCCAGCGCCTTGAGTGCTTCGACCTGTTTGAGCGCGACTTGGTATTGCGCAGCCTCCAGCCCGTTGTCGGCAATGGCACGGGCCACGACCTCCGTCGCGTAGGCTTCGGCGTCGGCGGCGATGCGGCGGGCCTTGGCGGTCTGCTCGGCGGCGTACAGCTCCGCATCGGCGTTCAACTCAACGGCCCGCTTTGCGCCTTCGGCCTCGGTCACCTGCGCGCGGCGCGCCCGCTCTGCGTTCAACTGCTGCAGCATGGCATCGCGGGTCGCATTGTCCAGGTTCACGTCCAGGATCTCCGCCCGCGTGACCTCGATCCCCCAGTCGTCGACGGCGTCTTCGACCTGGGCTTTGATCTTGTGAATTAATTGGGCGCGGTTGGACTGCACCTCATCCAGCTCCATCATGCCGATCTCGGCCCGGACGATACCAGCGACCGTCGTAGCGATGGCAGCATCCACGTCGCGGATACGGTAAACCGTCCGCTCCGGCTGCAGGATGCGATAGAAAACGGAGGTTTCCACCTGCACCAGCACGTTGTCCCGCGTGATGGCGTCTTGGCTGGCGTTGGGCAGCTGCCGCTCCAGAATGGAGACCTTGTGGGCCACCCGGTCAAGAAAGGGGACGATCAGGTTGATCCCCGGGCCAAGCACGCTGCGCAGGCGTCCAAACCGTTCGACCACGAATTTGTCCGACTGGGGCACGATGCGCACGGCCATCAAAATGCAGACGATCACAAAGATCGCCAGCGCGATGATCACTGCGTTCTGACCCGCAAACGCGAGAAGGTCTGCTTGAATGTCCATGGTCGGGCCCTTTGTCGGTCACGCCTCAACATGTAGGGCGACCACGAAGGTGGCGCAACGCTGGCACAGGTCTGCCCCGGATGGCCCCAAGGGGGGAGAGACCACCCGGAACGGGCGCCCGGATTACTCCGTGACGATGGGGGCCTCTGGGGCGACGGGCGCTTCGGTGCCCGCGGGGGCCTCCGCCCCGGCTGGGGCGCCATCGCCCCCGTCGGAGCCGCCGCCAGAGAACATCAACAGGCCAAGCACGATCAACAGGGCGACGACGACCAGGACGATAATGCCGGTTCGGCCTCTGCTGCTTTCGTCGACCATGGCGTGGTGCGGTTGGTGAGGGTCAGTCATGGGATCCTCCTACGGAAGGGTTGGGATGACCCAATCGGGCACGAAACGAGACAGCGAAACCACCGGGGATCCGAGGTGGCGTGAGAACGAGCCGCGCCCTGCCGATCACAGCGAAACACCTCGGCAAGCGCCCGCCAGCGGCAGGTTTCAGCCGATGGGACGACGGGTTAGACTGCTTACATGTCGTCGTTGTGCCGCCAGTGCCTGCATACATTTACCTCTGCGCGCCGCTGTCCCGCCTGTGGCAGCCCGCGCGTTACACGCCATGACGAATTGCTGGATCTGTCCATCGCCCACATGGATTGCGACGCCTTCTATGCGTCGGTGGAAAAGCGGGACCGCCCCGAACTGGCGGACAAGCCGGTCATCATCGGCGGGGGGCGGCGCGGGGTCGTCTCCACGTGTTGCTATGTCGCGCGGGTGCGAGGCGTGCGCTCAGCCATGCCGATGTTCAAGGCGTTGGAACTCTGCCCCGAAGCGGTGGTGCTGAAGGGGCGTATGTCGCTCTATGTTGAGGTGTCACGGCAGGTCCGTGCCCTAATGGAGGAGTTGACCCCCGCCATTGAGCCCCTCTCCCTGGACGAAGCCTTCTTGGACCTGACCGGCACCACACGGCTACATGGCCATCCGCCCGCCGTGATGTTGGCCAAGCTCGTCAAACGGATGCAGGAAGAAATCGGGATCACCGGCTCCATTGGGCTGAGCCACAACAAGTTCTTGGCGAAGATTGCGAGCGATCTGGATAAGCCACGGGGGTTCTCCGTCATTGGCCGCGCAGAGACCGAGACGTTTCTGGCGGACAAGCCCGTGGGGATCATCTGGGGGGTCGGCGTCGTCGGGCAGGAGGCGTTGCGCCAAGCGGGCATCCAGACCATCGCGGATCTGCGACGCTGGGACCGGCGCGACCTGGGACACCGCTTCGGCACCATGGGCGACCGCCTTTGGCATCTGGCGCGCGGTCGAGACCGGCGCCCAGTCAGTCGCAACCGCCCCGTCAAGTCGATCTCCAAGGAGACGACGTTTCACGAGGACACCGATGACCAGGACGTCCTGGATGGACACCTATGGCGCCTATCGGAACAGGTCAGTGCCCGTGCTAAAGCTAAGGGCCTGGCGGGCCGCGTCGTCACCCTCAAGCTGAAACGGGCGGATTTCACGACGGTCACGCGGCGCCACGCCCTGTCGGACCCGACGCAGATCGCGGACAAGATCTATCGACAGGCGCGTGCGCTGTTCCAGGGCCTAGACCGGGTGGGGCGCTGTCGTCTGATTGGCGTGGGCCTGTCGGACCTGGTGCCAGAGACGCTGGCCGACCGGTCCGATGACTTGCTGGACCCAGGCGCAGGCAAGCGCGCGGCAGCAGAGCGGGCGACAGATGCCATCCGCGCGCGCTTTGGTGACGATGCGATTCGCAAGGGACGTGCCCTCCGCTGATTTGGCGTGCTATTCTGCCGCCAAGCCCAACTGGCCACGGGACATGTCGCGAATGCGGGCCAGCGCCTCGGTCAGCAGGTTCCGAATGCTGTCGAAACGGTCGTTCGGACGAACGGTCCGCTCATCCATGTAAAGCGCCCGATCAATTTCGATCTGGATCGCGTGACGGCCACGGGCGGGTTTGCCGTAGTGCTGGGTCATATAGGCCCCTGCAAACGGCGTGTTACGCGCAACGCGGAAGCCGAGATCGCGAAAGATCGTCTCGATCCCATCCACCAGGTCCGCATCCGCGGACGACCCGAAACGATCCCCCAGGACGATTTCCGGTGGACCGTTTGGGCCGCCGAGCCCCTCAATGGCTTCGTGGGGCATGGAATGGCAGTCGACCAGAATACTCCGCCCAAATGTCAGGGTCGCGGTATTCAGCAGATCATCAAGCGCCGCATGATAGGGGTGCCAAATCGTGTCGATCCGACGCTGTGCCTCCGCGCGGGAAATCTTACCACGGTAGATGGCACGCCCCTGCGCCACGACTCGGGGGATCACGCCCAGGCCGGAACTTACGCGCGGATTGGCCACCCCACGAGGGACGTCTTGAACAACAGCCGGGTCCAACTCCGTTGGGGCGCGGTTGAGGTCCAGAAATGCGCGGGGCATCTCAGCGGCGAGCACGGGCATCCCAAGGTCAGGCACCCGGGTCAGCAGCAAATCGACATAGGCATCCTCAGAGGAGCGGATCCGATCCTTGTCGAGGACCGACCGGGACAGAAACTCCCAATTGTAGGTACGCCCCGAATGCGGAGAGGCCACAACCACAGGTGCGGCCAACACAGTCGGCCGATACAAGCGGTAGGGCGGTCGGGCGAAGGATGTCATGACATACTCCATGGCAGAAAAACGCCGCCAGAAACAGTGGAAAGCCCTCTTGCAAGGGGTCGTGAAAGGCTCTAAGCACCGCGCACCAACGCACAAGGGCGGATATGAGCGATCGTATCAGTCAATGTGTCGCGGGGGCGATTAGCTCAGCGGTAGAGCACTTCGTTGACATCGAAGGGGTCACTGGTTCGATCCCAGTATCGCCCACCACCGTCCCCTTTCGCAAGAAAGGGTTAGGCGGGGTCCTCTGGCCACAGGCGGCTTCCCTAGGGAAGCTGATGGGTCCACGACCAACCAACCGCCCGCTCGGGCACGAACGCAACCCAAGGCGCATCGCCGCGCCGCGACCGAAGGAACAACCGATGAAGGTTCGCAACTCCCTCCGCTCGCTCAAGCAGCGCCACCGCGATTGCCGGATCGTGCGCCGTAAGGGCCGAGTTTACGTGATCAACAAAACCCAGCGCCGCTTCAAAGCACGCCAGGGCTGATCCACCGGGCATCGCCCGAAGGATTGCAAGAAGACAGGCCGCCCCCAGGGCGGTCTTTGTCATTTCGGGCGGACCCTCAGACCAGATCTTGACGCCCATTCCCCGTCCGGAGAGGGTCGCCCCATGGCAAAAGCACATTCCCCAAAGCAACTGGTTGAGCTGATTGATCGTCTCGCGCCAGCCCTTCTCCGCTTGCAAGGCAGCGGCGCCACGCGCGGGCCGCGTGTGGCGGCCCTGGCGCGTCTGGCCAAGGACGGCCCTGCCACCATGCGCGACTTGGCCACCGAACTCAGCGTGTCACCGCAGGCGATCACCGGGCTTGTGGACGCGCTGGAAGCGGACGGCCTTGTGGGGCGCGAGAAACACCCAACAGACCGCAGAAAAACCGTGATCCGCGTCAGCGACCATGCCGCAGCAACGGCAAAGGCCGCCCGCGCGGCCCGCACGGACGACCTGTCTCGCCTGTTCGACGATATATCAAAAGAGGACCGCGCCGCCTTTGCCCGGGTGGCCGAGACGCTGCTAGACCGCCTCGACCAAGCGCGTAAGGGTTCGGCTTAGGCCGACGGGTCTTTGGTCATCCGCAGGTATGGGAAATGCGTCGTGAAGTCCCCGAACTTCGCCGTCGCATCTTCGTTCGACACCGTCGCGGGAATCACCACATCCTTGCCGTGTTCCCAATTCGCAGGCGCAGCCACGCCATGCTTGGACGCCATCTGCAAGGCGTCTACCGCCCGCAGGATTTCGGCGAAGTTCCGGCCGACGTTCATCGGATAGGTCATCGACAGCTTCAGCTGCTTGTCCGGCCCGATGATATAGACCGAGCGCACCGTCGCCGTGTCGTTGGGCGTGCGACCGTCGGGCAAATAGGCGTCGGCAGGCAGCATGTCATAGGCCTTGGACACGGCCAGCCCCTCGTCGGCGATGATCGGGAAGCCCGCCTTTGCGCCGCCGAAGGTTTCGATGTCACCCTTCCACTTCTTATGATCTTCGACCCCATCGACCGAGATCCCGATGACCTTGACACCGCGCTTGTCCCATTCGTCGGCCAGTTGGGCGACGGCGCCGAATTCAGTGGTGCAAACGGGCGTAAAGTCCTTGGGGTGGCTGAACAGGATGGCCCAGCTGTCACCGATCCAGTCGTGAAACTTGATCGGACCATCGCTGGTGTCGGCTTCGAAATCGGGAACGACTTGGTTGATACGCAGGCTCATGGGCCCCTCCGAGCGTGATGTTACGTTGCGCCTAGTTTAAGGATCGCGTCTTGGGGGTTAAAGGGCCTCTGGCATCAAGCGGCGCATCATGGCGTTGAGGGCCGAGGCGCTACCATAGCCCAGATCATGGGCCACGGCGGCCTTGGGCTGGCCAGCCGCCAACGCCTGCAAAGCCCGCTGCGCGCGTAAACGTTGGCTCCACTGACCAAAGCTCAGGCCGGTCTGATCCCTGAAATTGCGCGTGAATGCCCGGCGACTGAGGCCGATATCGTCCGCCCAGCGGTCGATGTGTGGCGCCTGCGCGGGTTGAGCCATCAGGGCGTCGCACACCCGACGCAGACCACCATCGCGCGGATAGGGAAGCGTCAGGGCAGAGGTTGAGGCGGCGGCCAATTCCATCAGGATCAAAGACGACAGATGGTGCGCGCGGGCAGGCTCGGCCCCCGGCGCTATGGCGCAGAACGCCGCAATCAATTGTGCGAGCAGCGGCCCAACGGAAACGATGCGGCAGGTGTCGAAAACGCTCGAGAGGGCCTCGGGCCGGACGTAGAGCGATTGCAGCCGAACCTTCCCCACAAATCGTGTGCCATGGCCCGTCCCCGCAGGCATCAGCAGGCCGTAACCTGCGGGCACCGCCCAAGACGCCGTCTCCGTCTCCGCCATCATCAAGCCCGTGGTGGCATAGATAACCTGGTGCCGGTCGTGGCTATGCCGTGCCGACACATGGCCATCGGCATAGGTCTTTTGGATGCTGACGATAGCCTCCGCCCGATGGAGAAGCGGCGCCACCGTCGTGCCGCTGGAGCGGAGGTGAGATGATTGGCCCATTTGCGTCGATACTGGCCCCATTGCGCGATCGGGACAAGGTAGACGGCCTGGGAAAGGAGCCCACCCATGCAGACCATCGACGATATTGAAACCCTCGACGCCCTCTATGACATCGTGAACCCGCTCTCACTGGACAAAGTCGCCCAGCGCCTCACGCCGGAGTATCGCCGTTGGATCGAAGGGTCGCGCTTCGTCATCGTCTCGACCGTCGGACCAGAGGGCACGGACGCCAGCCCCCGGGGCGACCTGGGCCCTGTTGCCCACGTGGTGGACCCGCAGACGCTCTGGATTCCCGATTGGCGCGGGAACAACCGTCTGGACACCTTGCGCAACATCGTGCGGGACGGTCGGGTCAGCCTGATGTTCATGGTGCCGGGCAGCAAGATTGTTGTACGGATCAATGGCCGCGCGGTTCTGACTGCGGACACAGAGGTCACCGGCGGGTTTGAACACAAAGGCATCTCTCCGCGCAGCGTTATCGTCGTCACTGTGGCTGAGGTCTATTTCCAATGTCCCAAGGCCCTGATGCGCTCCGAACTCTGGACCGACAGCGACCGAAGCGAAGATGTGCCCAGCGCCGGGGATCTCCTACGTGAGGCGAAAGATGGGTTCGATGGGGACGCCTTCGACGCCGAATACCCCGAATACGCCAAGACGCGCATGTGGTGAGGCGACCAGCGCCGTCAGAAGGGACAGGGCGCCTCTAGCCGCAGCATCCGCTCTTGGGTGGGGTGTTCGAACTTCAGCCCCTCGGCGTGGAGCATCATGCGCGGCCAGTGAGCATGGTCGGTTGAATAAAACGGGTCTCCCAGAATGGGGTGCCCCAAGGACTGCATATGAACCCGCAACTGATGGCTGCGCCCCGTGCGTGGCAACAGACGCATCCGGGTCGTGCCGTCCTCAATGGCCATCCTCTGCCAATCCGTGACCGAAGGCTTCCCGCGCTCGAAGTTCACATGCTGCAACGGACGGTTTGGCCAATCCACGATCAGGGGCAAGTCGATGGTGCCATGATCCTCCGCCACCTGACCGGCCACCCGCGCGATGTACCTCTTTTTGACCCGTTTGGTTTCGAACAGGCGGCCCATTTTGCGTTGCGCGTCTTTGGTGAGGGCAAACACCATGATCCCCGAAGTGTCCCTGTCCAGGCGGTGACACAGCAAAACCTCGGGCCAATCCGCTTGCAGGCGGTTTAGCAGGCAATCGGCCAGATGCGCGCCGCGACCCGGGACGGACAAGAGACCCTGGGGCTTATCGACGACGAGGATGTCATCGTCTTGGTAGACCACCGGGATAGGTCCCTGTGGCGGATCATAGGGCGTGCTCACATCAGACATGGGCGCGCCCTACCCCGGACGGGGCGCAGAGACCAGGGCAGCCACTGTGCCTATCGCATGCGCCACAGCCGTCGGATGGCCCAGATCGTCGTTCCGCCAAAGAACGCTCCGGCAATGCCAACGACCTCAATGGCCGCGATCCCGCCCACCCCACGCAGCCCGACCGCAAGGCCGAGAATGACCAATCCCACCAATGAGATCCCCAAGTAGAGCTGCGTTTCGCGTCGTGTTGGCCCGTAGTCTTTCATGGCTGTCCCTCCGATGCATGTCGCCCCATGATATGGGTCGATGGAACAGGATGGCCCGAACGGGTATTATCCTCCTATGAAACACATCGCACTTGCCGCCGCCGTCTCGACCCTTTGCGCCAGTCCCGCTCTGCCCGAGCAGGTTGGCGAAGTTGGGGTCGATTGGGTCGGAAACGACATCATCATCGAGGCCATTTCAGACCCCAAGGTCGAAGGCGTCACCTGCCACATCGCCTATTTTGAGCGATCCCTGATTGACCGCCTCTCCCAGGGCAGCTGGTTCGAAGACCCCTCGAATGCCTCCATCGCCTGCCGCCAGACCGGCCCGATCACCGTGGGCGATATCGACACCTCAGAGGATGGTGAGCAGGTCTTTCGCGAAAGCCGTTCGATCATCCTGAAATCCTTGCGGATCAAGCGGATCTTCGATGACGCGAACCAAACGCTCATCTACCTGGTGCATTCCCAGGAATTGACAGAAGGGTCCGCCAAGATGTCCATCTCGACGGTCCCCCTGTATGGTGCGGAGAGGATCAGGGCGGAGTGATCCGCGCCTCCGGGCCTCAGATGTTGAGGAACTTCTGCGCGATCCGCGGCAGCAACCCGTTAAATCGCAGGGGGGCATCCGTCACCACCAGGCAAATACAATCATCGCCTAGATCGGCGGTCGGCATATGCTCCACGTCGTCGTCGGCGATCTCGATATCACCGCGACCGTAGCGACGCTCCCCATCCAGGAAGGCCCCCTTCAACACGAGCGTGACCTCGGTCCCATGGTGGCCATGGTCGGGCATCGCTTGACCTGCAGGAATACTGAGAAGACGCGCGGTTGCGCCGTCTTCGGGCGCACCGATGGCGATCTGACGGACACCCATGCCCATGTTGCGCCACCGCAGGCTGTCCACGTCGCCACCCAGCGCCTCGCGCAGGGGTTGAGGCAAAACGGCGTCCACGCGTGGCGTGATATGGTCGATGTGAACGGTGGGTTCAGGGGCGGTTCCGGCGATGCGGTTCATGATGGCGTCGAAAGAGCCGCAATCGACTTCGGCGGTCTCACCTTCGTCCATAAGGGCACCGCCCATGGCTTCGTAGCCGGACAGGCGCGCGCGGGCGTCATCGTCCAGCGACACGGCGGTCGCCACCATCAGGTCATACGCCTCGGGCAAAAGACCCGCTGCGTACCCCATCAATAGCTCATCGCTAATTGGATGCGTAACAGTCATTCCTACGTCTTGTCCCATGTTTGCTATTGCCGCGCAGCGCCTTGGACGTCTGAATCCATGGTGTATCGCAACCGGTCTATCGCCAGCCTGATACGCGACTTTATTGTCCCCAGCGGCAGCCCCGTCTCTGCCGCGATTTCGCTATGTGAAAGATCGCCGTAAAACGCCCTTTCGATTAACTCCCGTTGCTTTGGCGGTAACTGCGCCACCGCTTCAGCTAGGCGTCGTGTGTCGTCTCTCAAGGCCAAAACGTCCGCCTGCTCCGGCTCTGGTTGTGGACCCCAGGGCAAATCTTCAGGCTCAGGACGTTTGGCTTTGCGGATCAGGTCGATCTTGCGATTGCGTGCAATTGTGAAAAGCCACGTCGCAACGGTCGCCCGAGTCGGGTCGTAAAGGTGGGCTTTTCGCCAGAGCGTGACCATCACGTCTTGCATGCAATCCTCCGCCACACTGGGGGTCAAACCAGTGCGGATCAAAAACGCCTTCACACGCGGCCCGTAGTGACTGAACAACTCCTCGAACGCGTCCCGGTCCTTTTTGGACCCGACGGCAACGAGCAAGGCAGTCCAGTAAGCCTCGTCTTTGGTGTCGTACGTCACGCCACTCTCCACTCCGAGGTCAGCGCGGGGGATCCCGCGATTTCGGACCTTACAGCACAGAGGCGCGTTTTGTCTAACTCTGCGTGGGTTACGGCCCATCCCGACGCTTGGATCACATTGTCGCGCATCGATGGCCGACAGAAGGCGCGGGACCTTCGGATGATCCGCTGTTAGGCCCAAGACGTACTCTTACATGACGCTCACCAAATTGGACTGACCCAGCCGTGCCATTTGAACTTTCTTCGCCGTCCCCCCGCCGTATCGCGGTGGTGGGCGGCGGCATCAGCGGTCTGGCCGCTGCCCATGCCCTGTCGCGAACCGCTTCTGTCACCTTGATTGAGGCTGAGCCGCGGTTGGGCGGCCACGCGCGGACCATCATGGCGGGCAAGCGCGGCGACCAACCTGTCGACACTGGCTTCATCGTGTTCAACAAGGTGAATTACCCAAACCTGACACGATTGTTCGAAGAGCTGTCCGTCCCAATCGCAGACAGCGATATGTCTTTCGCGGCCTCCTTCGGGAATGGCGCGCTGGAATACAGCACGCAAACGATCGACACGATGTTTGCCCAGCGCGGAAACCTGGTGAAGCCTCAGTTTCTGCGCATGGTGCGGGACATTCTGCGATGGAACGCCAAGGCGGCGGATGCTGCGCGGGATACCTCCCTGAGCCTTCGCGACTTTCTGGATGAGATGGGATTGGGGCAATCCTTCCGCGACTGGTACCTCGGCCCCATATCGGGCGCGATCTGGTCCACACCGTCCCAGGACGTGATGGATTTTCCTGCAGCGGCAATGGTGAAGTTCTTCGCCAACCATCACCTCTTATCCGCCTCCGGTCAGCATCAGTGGTACACGGTTGAGGGCGGCTCCACCGCCTATGTCAGCCGTTTGGAAGCTCACCTACGGAACGCGGGCGTCGATATCCGTCTCGGCTCGCCGGTCAAAGGCATCCGCCGCACGACCTCCGGCCCTGAGGTCAAACTCACCGGGGGCGACTGGGAATTCTTCGACGACGTTATCCTGGCGACCCATTCAGATGACAGCCTCGCCCTGCTGAGCGACCCAAGCGCCGAAGAACAAGCGTTGTTGGGCAACATCCGGTATCAACCGAACACGGCCATCACCCATTGCGATGCCGGGTTGATGCCCAAACGGCGCAAAGTCTGGGCCGCCTGGAACTATGCCGAGCCGGGCGGCACGAAGCCGGACCACATTGGCCTGACCTATTGGATGAACCGTCTGCAACCGATCCCCCAAGACGATCCCCTGTTTGTCACGCTCAACCCACAAACCCCTATCCGGGAGGAGGCGATCTACGACCAAGTCGCCTTCCGCCACCCGGTCTATGATCTCGCCATGATGGAGGCTGTGGCCAAGCTGCGGGACATCAACGGCACGCGCAACACTTGGTTCTGTGGCGCCTGGATGCACAATGGGTTCCACGAAGACGGCTTCCGCAGCGCCCTGGACGTGGTCGCGCGACTGGAGCGGGACCGCAGCCTGTCCGTTGCCGCCGAATGAGCGTGGTGGAACACATACCGGGACGCACCTTTCATGGACGTGATGGCGAAGGTGTCCGCAACGCCTTTAGCTACGGCGTCGATTACGTGGTGCTCGACCCCGAGGACGCAGCCCCGCGCCTGCCACGACTGTTTTCCCGAAACGGCCGGAACCTGGCGTCCCTGCACGACCGCGACCATGGTGGTGCGCGCGGGGACGGGCGAGGCGCCGCCTGGGTGCGGGACACGCTGAGAGACCATCAAATCACGGTGGCACCCGGTCGGCTGTTGCTGCTGGCGCAACCACGGGTCCTGGGTCACGTGTTCAACCCGGTCAGCTTTTGGCTCTGCCACGATGCAGAAGACCGCCTGCGCGTGGTCATCGCGGAGGTGAACAACACCTTCGGCGACCGCCACAGCTATCTGTGTCATGCGGATGACTTCGCGCCGATTACCCCGCAGATGACGTTGTCGGCCAAAAAGATCTTCCACGTCTCGCCGTTCCAGCCGGTCACGGGCGCCTATGCTTTCCGCTTCGACGTTTCGGCGGAACGGATCGGGATCTGGATCGAATACACCCACGGGGATGCCCGGCTGTTGGCAACGCTGGCTGGACCGCGCAAGCCCCTGACCAGTCGAGGCTTGCTTGGCGCTGCCCTGCGCCGTCCCTTCGGGTCGCGCCGGGTTTTGGCGCTGATCCATTGGCAGGCGCTCAAACTCTGGTGGAAAGGCGCCACCTTCCGGTCGCGTCCCCAGCCGCCCGCCTCCGAGGTCTCGCGCTGATATGGGACAGGGCTTGCCGCGCTACGCAGCCTTCGCGGCGGTCCTCGCGGCGGCGGGCCTGCCGATCTACATCCATGCGCCGAAGTTCTATGTGGACAGCTATGGGGTGACCCTGACGCAACTCACATTTGCACTGTTCCTCCTTCGGCTTTTGGACGTGGTACAAGACCCGCTTTTGGCCCGCCTGTCCGCGATGACGGCCTCAGTCCGTGGACCGATGGCCTGGGGGGCGGGGGCGATCATGGCGCTCGCCATGCTGGGTCTGTTCGCCATGGAGCCTCTATTACCCCCCATTTGGTGGTTCGCGGTTACCTTAGCCGCCCTGTTCAGCGGGTTCAGTTTTCTGACCATCTGCTTCTACGCCCAGGGCGTTGCCAAAGCCGCCGCCATGGGGGACGGCCATGTGCGTCTTGCCAGTTGGCGGGAAACCGGTGCCCTAACGGGGGTCTGTCTTGCGGCAGCCCTGCCCGCTTTGCTGGCGCCCACGGGCGCGCCTTTCGCACTCTATGCGGTGATCTTTGCGGCAGCAGCCTTGCTCGCCCTCTGGGCAATGGCCCCGGAATGGAGCGGTCGCGGCACGCCACCCGCCGCCACGGGCTTGGGCTTGGTGCTGGGCGACCCGCCCGCGCGCCGGTTGCTGCTGATCGCCTTGGCGAATGCGACCCCTGTGGCAGTATCGTCCACGCTCTTTTTGTTTTTTGTCGAGGACCGCTTAGACAATGCCCCGGCTGCGGGCCCGCTGCTACTGGTCTTCTTCCTGTCAGCGGCCGCTGCAGCCCCCCTCTGGGGCCGCGCAGCCGCAAGATGGGGGGCTTGGCGCGTGCTGATGGCCGCCATGGTCCTGGCTATGGTGGTCTATGCCTGGGCGCTGACCTTGGGCGCGGGGGACACCTGGCTCTTTGCCCTGATCTGCATCGGCTCCGGTGCGGCCGTGGGCGCGGATCTCACGCTGTTGCCCGCGCTTTTCGCCCGCCGGATGGAGGTCATCGCCCCCGGCGCCGCCGATGGCTTTGGACTTTGGAACTTCGTCAACAAGATCACCTTGGCCTTTGCGGCCGTGACGCTGTTCCCGATCCTGGAGGCGAGCGGCTTCGCCTCGGGAACCGAGAACGCCCCTCGCGCGCTTACCACACTCACCCTGCTCTACGCCGGTGTGCCGCTGGGGCTAAAGGCTCTGGCCTTGGCGCTGCTGGCCCGATCGGGGCGCGATTTGAAACAGGAGACTTCCCATGCGTAACTGGACCGGCAAGCGATACTGGATCGTTGGGGCCTCCGAAGGGCTTGGCGCGGCCCTCGCGCGCAAAATCAGTGCCGCGGGCGCCGAGGTCATCCTCAGCGCGCGCAGCACAGACAAACTGCAAGAGCTTGCCGCCGACATGCCAGGCCAGACCGAGGTCGTCCCCGTCGATGTCTCCTCGCTCGAAAGCGTTACAGAGGCCGCCGAGGCCGTGGGCAAAATCGACGGCATGGTGTTCCTCGCCGGTGTCTACTGGCCGCAAAAGGCCCAAGACTGGGACGCCGAACAGGTCGAGGCCATGTGCGACATCAATTTCACCGGGTGCGCCCGCGTGGTTGGCGCGATCATTGGCGACATGGTGGCGCGGGACGAGGGGCACATCGTGTTGACCGGATCGCTCTCGGGATTTCGCGGGCTGCCGGGGGCAACGGGCTACGGCGCGTCCAAAGCCGGTGTGATGTGGCTGGCCGAGGGGATGTACGCAGATCTTCGCAAGACGGGCGTCACCGTCCAGGTCGCGAACCCTGGCTTCATCAAGACGCGGCTCACCGAGAAGAACGATTTCGACATGCCATTCCTGATGGAGCCCGAAGAGGCCGCGCAGGAGATGTTCGAACTGATGTGCACAGACGGGTTCAAGCGCAGCTTTCCCACCGTCTTTTCCTGGCTGTTCCGGGGCGGCCAGTTCCTGCCCGACGGGCTGTGGTACGGACTGTTCGCCCGCAAAGGGTAACACCCTGGGGCGGCGCCGGGCCTCTGACCGGCGGGTCAGCGTCTGTGTCTGACGCGCCGGCCCCGATCGCGCGTCTGCCCCCCGTTGGAGGGACGCCGACGCCTACTCCGCCGCCAGGCGCGTGATCAAAACCGTGACTTCGGGTCGTTTGCCGACCTCATCCTGGGCAACCTTGCGCACACCCTTCACGATCAGGTCCTCAAGCTTTTCGTCGTCCCCCGCCGTGCGAGTGTCGATGCGGGCCAGTTGACCAGCCAAGTGTTCTTCCATCATGTCCGCCAAGGAGGCGCCGTTCCCGGCGACTTCCGGCAGGCCACGCAGGTCGACCCAAGTGTCTTCGAGCACTTCATCGTCGTCGTCGACCATCACCGCGACGACGGCCAAGCCGTTCAACGCCATGCGGATGCGGTCCCGGACCACGCCGTCAAACTGCCCAACTAGGGTGGATCCATCGACGTAGGTCCGCCCAGTCTCCACGTGATCCACGACCTTGGGCGCATTGCCCGATAGCTCCAGCATGGTGCCGTTCGGCGCAACCACACCCACGCGGCCCAGGCTTTCGGCAAGTTTGGCGTGTTCGCGCAGATGGCGATGCTCCCCGTGCATGGGAATGACCACCTGCGGGTCCGTGAGGCGGTGGACCGTTTCCAAATCGGGCCGGTTCGCGTGGCCCGAGACGTGGTACAGCCCGTCCGCGTCGGTCACGACGTCCACCCCCATCTCGGACAGGTTGTTCATGATCCGAGCGACGTCCTTTTCGTTGCCTGGGATCGTCTTGGACGAAAACAGGAAGGTATCGCCCTCTTTCAATTCCATCCCGAAATACTTGCCGCGCGACAACTGAGCCGAGGCAGCGCGCCGCTCGCCCTGGGACCCGGTGACGATCAACATCAGGTTCTCACGGGGGATGTCGGCGGCCTCTTCCGGTGACACGGTGCGCGGGAAGTCCGTCAAGATCCCCTCCTCCACCGCAGCCTCCGTCATGCGACGCATGGCCCGCCCCATCAAACAAATGGACCGGCCCGCCGCCTCACCCGCCTCGGCCAAGGACCTGAGCCGCGCCACGTTGGAGGCAAAGGTCGTCGCCACGAACAGGCCCGTCGCACTGGCCACAAGGGGTTTGAGGTTGGGCGCAACCTCCGCCTCGGACCGCCCCTCATGTTTGGAAAAGACATTCGTCGAGTCGCACACCAGGGCTCGGACACCGCCTTTTGCGGCCTCGGCCCAGAGGTCCGCGTCAAAGGGTTCGCCGACGACGGGGCTGGGGTCGATCTTAAAATCGCCGGTGTGAATGATACGGCCCGCTGGGCTGTCGATGACAAGCGCCGCGCTTTCGGGGATGGAGTGGGACACAGGCAGAAACCCGACACGGAATGGCCCGGCGTCGATCATCGCGGGATAGGCTTCGGCGGTGATGACGTTGTTCGGGTCCTGGCCCTTTTCGACCAGTTTCCGGCGCGCCAGATTGGCCGTGAACCGACGCGCATGGATCGGCGTTTTCAACTTGCGGAACAGGTGCCCGACGCCGCCCACGTGATCCTCGTGACCATGGGTAATGAACACGGCCTCGACGCGGTCCAACCGGTCTAACAGCCACGAAATATCCGGCAGGATCACATCAACCCCGGGCGTGGAGTCCATGTCCGGAAAGGCGATGCCCAGGTCGACGAGGATCAGCCGTTCTTTGCCCTCGGGTCCATAGCCGTAGACATAGGCGTTCATGCCAATTTCGCCCGCCCCGCCCAGGGGGAGGTAGATGAGCCGGTCCCGTGCCATGGTGTTATTCCTTATTATGCTTATGGATCACGGTCAGTCCGTGCATCGTGAGATCGTCTTCGTAGACGTCAAATAGGGTATCTGCTTGCTGGAACAACGGGGCGAGGCCTCCGGTCGAAACGACCTTCATCGGACGGGATCGCTCGGATTTGATGCGCGCGGCGATCTCTTTGATCAGCCCCACGTAGCCCCAGAAAATGCCCGATTGCATACAGGCGACAGTGTTCGAGCCCACGACCCGCTGCGGCTGGGTGATGTCCACGTGGGGCAGCGCAGCAGCGGCCATGTGCAGCGCTTCTAGCGACAGGTTTACGCCGGGCGCGATGACGCCGCCCACATAAGCGCCGTCGTGATCAACCACATCGAAGGTCGTCGCGGTGCCGAAATCGACCACGATCAGGTCTCCGCCATGGCGGTCAAACCCGGCGGCGGTATTGACCAAGCGGTCCGGACCGACGGTCGTCCCCGCATCCACACGTGGGGCGACAGGCAAGGCACAATCCGGCTTGCCGACAACCAGGGGCCGTGTGTCGTAGTACCGATCACAGAGCACCCGCAGGTTGAACACCACCCGCGGCACCGTAGAGGAGATGATGCACTCCGTGATCTCCACATCCAGCGACCGCAAGGTCATCGAGGTTCGCAGCCAGGTGTAGTATTCATCGCCCGTGCTATGGGCGTTCGTCGCCCGCCGCCAGGATGCGACGAACTCGGTCCCGTCCCAGATCGCGAAAACCGTGTTGGTGTTTCCGCAGTCGATCGTCAGGAGCATGGCGCACCTCCGAAAAAGACATCGGCGGCCGTGATCCGCCGCTGGCCCGTGGCCGTGCGCAGGACGAGGTGACCATCGTCGTCCACATCCTCAAAGATCCCCTCGACCGTTTCGGTCACCATCCGGGCCGTCACCGGCTGGCCGACCCGCGCGGCGTGCTGCATCCAGGCGGTGCGGATGGGTGGAAACCCCCAGGTGGCAAGCTGCGCCTCTCTTGTGGCGAAAGCGGCGGCCAGGGCCTCTAGCATCGCGTCAGGCGTCACGCGCAAGCCCGACGCCTCTAGCAGAGACACAGGCGCCAGGGCACCGGCCTCCACCTGGGCAGGCGCGGGCGCGGCAATCAGGTTTATCCCCATACCGAGGACGAGGAAGCCAGGCGCCGGGCTCTCCAGCAAGATCCCGGCAAGTTTTCCGCCATTGAGCAGCACGTCATTGGGCCACTTCAACGACAGGCCTTGCACGCCCATACCGCTCAGCACGTCATGGAGGGCCAGGGACGCCACAAAACTGCGCAGGGCCAGGTCGCCCGGGTTGCCAGCGGGGCGCCAGATCAAGGACGCGGCGAAGTTTCCTGCGGGCATGGACCACGCCCGCCCCCGACGGCCCTTGGCGGCGGTTTGCTGAAGGCCCAGGAACCATGTGGGCACCTGCGGCATTTGCCGCACCGCCTCAAGCGACGTGCTGTCGATGCTCGGCAGGATGACCCGCGCGACGCCCTCGGGCCACGCCACGCGTCAGTTCACCAAGGTCGCGGCAGCGGCGGCGGCGATACCTTCCAAACCGAACAGGTTGACGATGCCGATCACCATAATGATCGCAGCGCCAGACAGTGCGACCCATTGCACGGCTGGCATGTCGCCGTCGACAGTGTCTTCTGCCTCGCCGAAGTACATGAAGTACACGATGCGCAGGTAGTAGAACGCGCCAATGACCGAAGCGATCACGCCCAACACGGCTAGCCACACGAGGCCTGCGTCAACCGCGGCTTGCAAGACGGCCAGCTTGGCGAAGAAACCCAACATGGGCGGGATCCCTGCAAGCGAGAACATCAAGACGAGCAGAGCCAGCGCCTTGCCAGGTTGCTTGTCCGAAAACTGCTTGAGGGAGGCGATGTCCGTTGTCTCGACCCCATCGCGGGACATGGACAGGATGAAGGCAAACGTCCCGATATTCATCACAACGTAAATCGCCATGTAGAGGAGCATCGCCTCGACCCCGCCAGCCGTTCCGGCGGCCAGCCCCATCAGCGCATAGCCCATGTGGGCAATGGACGAATAGGCCATCAGACGTTTGATGTCCCGCTGGCCAATGGCCGCGACGGCCCCCAGGAACATGGACAACACCGACAAGAGCGCCACGATCTGCTGCCAATCGCCAACCACGCCACCGAAGGCATCATGCACGACCCGTGCGAACATGCCCATCGCCGCGACCTTAGGGGCCGTCGCGAAGAACGCAGTGACCGGCGTGGGCGAGCCTTCGTAGACGTCAGGCGTCCACATGTGGAACGGCGCGGCCGAGACCTTGAACGCAAGGCCCGAGATCATGAAGACGAGACCAAACAGCAGACCGATTGGGATCTCTCCGTCTTGGGCAGCAGCAATGACGCCCGCGAAATCGGTCGTACCGGTGTAGCCGTAGGTCAGCGAAATCCCGTAGAGCAGCAGACCCGAGGACAGCGCGCCCAGCACAAAGTACTTCAGACCGGCCTCGGTCGATTTCACGTTGTCACGACGCAGCGAGGCAACGACATAGAGCGACAAGGACTGAAGCTCCAACCCCATGTAGAGGGTCAGCAAGTTGCCCGAGGACACCATGACCATCATCCCGATGGACGCCAGGGTGATCAGGATCGGGTACTCGAACTTCATCAGCCCGGTCCGCTCCATATAGTCCTGCCCCATGATGAGCACGACAGCGGCGGACAACAGGATCGTCACTTGCGCGAATTGGGCAAAGCCGTCCTTAACAATCATACCGTCGAAGCCGGTGCCGCCAGGGCTCGCCAGGGCGATCCAGATCGCCACCAGCGTCAGCACAGCAGCGGTCAGCCAGACCAAGGGCCGCGCCAGAGCGTCCTTGCTCGTGTAGACTGCACCTAGCAGGGCCGCCATCGAGAAGAGTGCCAGCAGGATTTCCGGCAGGATGATATTCAGATCGGATGCAACCATCTCCGGTCCCCCTCAGTGTCCCGCATCCGCGACCGCGTGGCTCAGCACGAGGTCTGCGGTGGCGACGTCATAGTTCTCGACCAGAGCCTCAACCGAGGGGCCGATGATGTCGGTCAGCAGCGACGGGTAGATGCCCAGCAGCAGCGTGAAGGCCACCAGCGGCGCAAAGATTGCCTTTTCGCGGGTCGTGAGGTCGGTGATCGACCGCAGGCTCTCCTTGATCAGATCGCCAAACACGACGCGGCGGTAGAGCCATAGGGCGTAGCCCGCCGAGAAAATCACACCCGTACAGGCCACCAGCGCGACCCAGGTATTGACCTGGAACACACCCATCAGCGTCAGGAATTCACCCACGAAGCCAGATGTGCCGGGCAGGCCCACGTTGGCCATGGTGAACAGCATGAAGATCAGCGCATAGGCGGGCATCCGGTTCACAAGGCCGCCATAGGCGTCGATCTCGCGCGTATGCATCCGGTCGTAGACGACGCCCACACAGAGGAAGAGCGCACCGGAAATGAACCCGTGGGAAATCATCTGGAAAATCGCGCCATCGACGCCTTGCTGGTTCGCCGCAAAGATCCCCATGGTGACAAAGCCCATATGGGCGACCGAGGAATAAGCGATCAGCTTCTTCATATCGTCCTGCATCATCGCCACCAGCGACGCATAGACGATGGCAATGGCCGACAGCCACAGAACCAGCGGCCCCATCACCTCCGACCCGACAGGGAACATGGGCAGCGAGAAGCGCAGGAAGCCGTAGCCCCCCATCTTCAGAAGGATCGCGGCCAGCACGACCGAGCCAGCGGTCGGCGCCTGCACGTGGGCGTCTGGCAGCCAGGTGTGAACCGGCCACATGGGCATCTTCACGGCAAAGGAGGCAAAGAACGCCAGCCACATCAGCGTCTGCGCTCCGCCCAGCACATTGATGCCTAGCACGTTCAGCGGCGCATAGCTGAACTCATGGGTCAGCAGTGTCGGAATATCGGTGGTGCCCGCGTCCAGATACATGGCGATCATAGCCACCAGCATCAGGACAGAGCCGATCAGCGTGTAGAGGAAGAACTTGAACGACGCGTAGATCCGGTTCGCCCCACCCCAGATGCCGATGATCAAGAACATCGGGATCAGGCCCGCCTCGAAGAAGAGGTAGAACAGGATGATATCGAGCGCGCAGAACACGCCGATCATCAGCGTCTCAAGCACCAGAAGCGCGATCATGTAGTCCTTCACCCGGTGCGTCACGTCCCAACAGGCCGCAATGACCAGCGGCATCAGGAAGGTCGTCAGCAGAACGAAGGTGACGGAGATCCCGTCAACACCCATCTTGTAGGTCAGGCCCAGCAGCCACTCGCGTTCCTCAACGAACTGGAAACCGGTGTTCTGCGGGTCGAAGCCCGTCAGAATGAAGATCGACACCACGAAGGTGAATGTCGTCGCCGCAAGGGCCAGCCATTTGGCGTTGCGTTGCGCGGCCTCGTCGTCGCCCCGAAGGAAGACCGCCATGATCAGAGCCGCAATCAGCGGCGTGAAGGTCACGATGGAGAGGAGGTTGTCCATGGTCTCAGCTCACGCCTCTCAGTTGCCTGCGCCGATGGTCGTCCAGGTGATCAGGATGACAATCCCGATGACCATGGCGAAGGCATAGGTGAAGATGTATCCCGACTGGGCCTTGTTCAGCCACTTCGTGGCGAAGGGCACGATCCCCATGGCCAGCCCGTTGATGCCGCCGTCGATGACATCGCCATCCCCGCGCTTCCACAGGAACTTGCCAAGCCATTTAGCGGTGCGAACGAAGACCGCGTCGTAGATCTCGTCAAAGTACCACTTGTTCATCAAGAACTGGTACAGCGGCGCCAGGTTCGCGGCCCAAATGCCGGGGAGTTCCGGTTTGCGGATGTAGGCAACCCAAGCAGCGCCCAGGCCCAGCAGCATCGCAAAGAACGGCGACAGCTTGACCCACACAGGCACCGCATGTGCGTCGTCGGTGATGGTGTTGCCTTCGGCGTAGTACAAGGCGCCGGTCCCAGGCTCCTGCACCGGTCGGTCGTAGCTGTGGTCGTCGCCTGCGGCGTAAGCTGCGCCTGGGGCCACGAGCACGTTTGCGGCGACCTCCGATTGGGAGATCCCGAAGAACGCATCGACCTTCTCTTGGCTGCCGAAGAAGGGTCCGTAGAAAACCATTCCCGCCAGGACCGAACCAACGGCCAGCACGGCCAGGGGCACGGTCATGACAGCGGGGCTCTCGTGAGCATGGTCATGGGTATGCTTGTCGCCACGGGGCGCGCCGTAGAAGGTCAGGAACATCAGACGCCAGGAATAGAAGCTGGTCATCAGCGCGGCGGCCACGAGGATCCAGAACGCACCGGTGGAGCCCACATAGGCTACCTCGATGATCGCGTCCTTGGACACGAAGCCAGCGAAACCCACCGGGAACCCGATGTAGAGCAGCGGAATACCGACGCCCGTAATCGCCAGTGTCCCGATCATCATGGCCCAGAAGGTATAGGGGATCTTGTCCTTCAACCCGCCATAGTTCCGCATGTCCTGCTCATGGTGCATCGCGTGGATGACCGAGCCGGCACCAAGGAACAGCATCGCCTTGAAGAAGGCGTGGGTCAGCAGGTGGAACATGGCCACCGAATAGGCGCCCAGGCCTGCGGCCACGAACATGTAGCCCAGCTGCGACATGGTCGAATAGGCGATGACGCGTTTGATATCGGTCTGCACCAGACCAATCGTGGCGGCGACAAAGGCCGAGGCGGCGCCGATCACCACCACGAAGCCCATCGCCGCGTCGGCATATTCCATGAGGGGCGACATCCGGCACAGCAGGAAGACACCCGCCGTCACCATGGTCGCGGCGTGGATCAGGGCGGACACCGGCGTCGGCCCCTCCATCGCATCAGGCAGCCAGGGGTGCAGACCAAGCTGGGCCGATTTGCCCATGGCGCCGATGAACAGCAGGAAGGCCAGCAACTCCGCCGCGTTCCAATCGGTCCAGAGGAAGCGAATGCTGGTCTCGGCGATTTCTGGTGTGAGCGCGAAGATCGTCGCGAAGTCGATGCTGTCAGTCAGCAGGAAGATCCCGAAGATCCCCAGCAGGAACCCAAAGTCGCCAACGCGGTTGACGATAAAGGCCTTCATGGCGGCTGCACCCGCGCTCGGCTTACGCCAGTAGAACCCAATGAGCAGATAGGAGGCGACGCCCACACCTTCCCAGCCGAAGAAAAGCTGTAGCAGGTTGTCCGCCGTCACCAGCATCAGCATTGCGAAGGTGAAGAACGACAGATAGGCGAAGAAGCGCGGCTTGTAGGTCTCGCCCTCTTTCCACTGCGGATCGTGATCCATGTAACCGAAGCTATAGAGATGCACGAGCGCCGACACCGTGGTGACCACGATCAGCATCGTGGCCGTCAACCGATCCATGCGGATCGCCCAATCGGTGGCGAGGGTGCCGCTCTCGATCCAGGTCATGAGCGGGATCGTTTCGGTCACGCCATCATGGGCCAGGAAGACAACCCAGGACAAAAGGGCCGATAGGAACAGCAAGCTCGTAGCTGTGACCATTGCGGCTTTCTCGCCAATGATCTTCCAGCCGAAGCCACAGATGATGGCCCCGATCAGAGGCGCGAAGAGGATGATGGTTGCCATGGGTTCAGCCCTTCATCACGTTGACGTCTTCGACATCGATGGTGCCTCGGTTGCGGAAGAAGCAGACCAGGATGGCCAAGCCGATGGCGGCCTCTGCCGCGGCGACCGTCAGGACGAACAGCGTGAACACCTGGCCCGTCAGATCGCCAAGGAAGCCCGAGAACGCAACGAAGTTGATGTTCACCGCCAACAACATCAGCTCGATCGACATCAGGATGATGATGACATTCTTTCTGTTGAGGAAGATGCCGAAGATCCCGATGACGAACAGCGCCGCCGCGACCGTTAGGTAATGTTCCAATCCTATCATCGTCGTCCCTCTGACCCTGTTTGCGGGCCTTGGTCTGTGCCAGCGCGAGGCCAGCGGGTCGGTCGTCGTCCAGGGGCGTGCCCCCCGGACCGTCTGTCTATCGCCCCCGGTGGAGGGCGTGTGTCGCCTAGAGCCCCTGCCCCGGCTTCACGTCATGCACATCCATGGCCTTGGCCGGGTCGCGCCACATCTGCTGCAACACGTTCTGGCGCTTCACGTCCCGGCGGTGGCGCAGGGTCAGGGCAATGGCCCCGATCATAGCGACCAACAGGATCAAGCCGGAGAGTTGGAACATCAGGAAGTACTGGTCGTAGAGCACGAGGCCCAAGGCCGTCGTGTTCAGCTCGGGCGGGGTTGGGATCGCCGCCAGGCCATCGGCCACGGTAACCCCTTCGGCCACATCCCAGACGCCATAGGCAATTACCAACTGCATCAGCAAGACGATCCCGATCAGCCCAGCGAGCGGCACATATTTCGCCATCTCGGCCTTCAGCGCCGCGAAATCGATGTCCAGCATCATCACGACAAACAGGAACAGCACCGCGACCGCGCCCACGTAGACGATGATCAGCAGCATCGCGACGAACTCCGCCCCAATCAGCACGAACAACCCCGCCGTCGACAGGAAAGTCAGGATCAACCACAGCACCGAGTGCACCGGGTTGCGCGACACCACGGTCATCAAACCGCCCGTCACCGTGAGGATGGCGAATAGGTAAAAGGAGAGATCGAGAACGGTCATTCCGTGTCCTCCAGGACGTCGTTGGCCAGTTCCATGGCCTTATTCATCGCGGGCAACCCACCAAACAGACCCATGAGACCGATGGTCTCGGCGATCTCCTGCTTGGTGGCGCCCTGTTCAGCGGCCTGTCGCACGGTCATGCGCACCTGCGCCTCGGCCTGCGCCCCCAAGACGGTCAGCCCAGCGAGCGTCAACAACATCTTGGTCTTGGCGTCCAGTCCCTCAGGGTTCATCCCCTTACCGGCGAATTGCTCCATCACCTCTGCGGGCATGGTCGGCCACAGCTTCTCGAACCCCGTCGGCGTAAAATGCTCCAAGGCAGGGTTCATGGCCTTGGCCATCTCCTGCATTTGGCCCATCCAAAGGGCAAAGGGGTTCGCCGGGTCGCTCATCGGTAGGGCGCGTCCAATTCGAGGTTCTTGGCGATGACCGCTTCCCACCGTTCGCCGTTATCGAGCAGCTTTTCCTTGTCATAGAACAGCTCTTCCCGCGTCTCGGTGGCGTATTCAAAATTTGGCCCCTCGACGATGGCATCCACAGGGCAGGCTTCTTGGCAGAAGCCGCAGTAGATGCACTTGGTCATATCGATATCGTAGCGCGTGGTCCGGCGGCTGCCGTCCTCGCGCGGCTCGGCGTCGATGGTGATGGCCTGGGCCGGGCACACCGCTTCGCACAGCTTGCAGGCGATGCAGCGTTCTTCACCGTTCGGATACCGGCGCAGAGCGTGTTCGCCCCGGAACCGCGGGCTTTGTGGGCCCTTTTCATGGGGGTAGTTCACGGTGGCCTTGGGCGCGAAGAAGTACTTCAAACCAAGCTTCATCCCGGCCCACATATCGGCCAGCAGGAAGTATTTTGCGGAACGGGTCCAGTCGATCTGCGTCATATCAGGCTCCCATCGCGTAGCGGGCCCAGAAGGCACCGAAGACTTCGAACTTCGCCAGGAACGCTACCAACACGACCCAGCCCAGCGAAAATGGCAGGAAGACTTTCCAACCGAGGCGCATGAGCTGGTCGTAGCGGTAGCGGGGCACGATGGCCTTCACCATGGCGAAGAGGAAGAAGAAGAATGCCATCTTGGCGACCATCCACAGCGGGCTGTCCGGCAGGAATGGGATGGGCGACAGCCAGCCGCCAAAGAACAGCAGCGTGATCAGCGCGCACATCAGGAAGATGGCGATATACTCGCCTGCCATGAACAGCAGGAAGGGCGTGGAGGAATACTCGACCTGGTATCCCGCCACGAGTTCCGACTCCGCCTCGGGCAGGTCGAAAGGCGGACGGTTGGTCTCGGCCAGGGCCGAGATGAAGAACAGGAAGACCATCGGCAGGTGCGGCAGCCAGTACCAGCCGAAGAACCCGAACCCAGTATCTTGCGCCCGGACAATATCGCCAAAGTTCAGCGAGCCCGTCGACAGGATCACTCCGATGATGATGAGACCGATCGAGACCTCGTAGGAGATCATCTGCGCGGCAGAGCGGAGCGAGCCGAGGAACGGGTATTTGGAATTCGACGCCCAACCGCCCATGATCACGCCGTAGACCTCCAACGAAGACACGGCGAAAACAAACAGGATCGCGACATTGATGTCCGATAGAACCCAGGTGTCACCGAACGGGATCACAGCCCAGGCCAGGATCGCCAAGACGAAGGAAATCAGCGGTGCGAGCATGAAGACCGTCCGGTCCGCCCCTGCAGGAATCACGATCTCCTTGACAACATACTTCAGCGCATCAGCTACCGTTTGGAGTAGACCGAAGACACCAACAACGTTCGGACCTTTCCGCATTTGAACAGCGGCCCAGATCTTGCGGTCGCCATAGACAAGGAACAGCAGCGAGATCATCACAAAGGCGACGACCGCTAGGCACTGCGCCAGTATCGTCAGGCCGATGCCCGCCGGTGATGCCAGAAAGTCCGCCATGTCATGTCCTCATACGGTCGGGATGCCTTGGGCGAGGCAGTTGTCTACCACAACTTCGGCATCGATCGTTCTTAACCCCCGAGGGAGGTCCGGCGAGACGGTGTAAACCGCATCTCCGCTCCAAAGGCCACCCTCTTCCTGCACGGTTGTGCGCACATGACGCGCGAATCCGAAGCCTCGGATCAACGCATATTGTGCTGCCGCACATTCCGCATAGTCGGTCACGTCTTTATCGTCGCGCGCGCCACGCATCGCGACGATGAAATTCACCAGATCCCCCTCCAACAAACGCGTCTCCACCCCGGCATAAGCGGGGCGAAACACGTCGACACGGGGAGTTTCAGCCGTTTGGCATCCGGCCAGGGCCACCGCCGCCAGCGCAAGACTGGCGGCACGCTGCCCCATCACTCGGCGGCGATGGGCTGCGTGTCACGGGCGCGCGCTTGAGCCGAAAGCTCGGCCATCAACTCTGACGCCCGTGCGACAGGGTTCGTGAGGTAGAAGTCGCGCACTGCGGCCTCAAAATCCCCCGATCCCAGAGTTGGAACCGGCGGCAGAGCCTTTTGCTTGTTGATCGGCACGGCGTCCAACTCGGCCAGTTCAGGCGCCGCCTGCACCATGGCGCTGCGCAGTTGCGCCAGGCTGTCGAACGGCAGTTGGAACCCGACTTCGGCCGACAGCGCCCGGAGAATCGCCCAGTTTTCCTTCGCCTCGCCCGGTGCAAACCCCGCACGCAGGGCGAGCTGCGGACGGCCTTCGGTATTGACGAACAGCCCCTGCTCTTCGGTCCAGGCGGCACTGGGCAAAATGATATCTGCGCGGTGCGCGCCACGGTCACCGTGGCTGCCCTGGTAGATCACGAAGGGCCCATCGGGGATCGTCACCTCATCCGCGCCAAGGTTGTAGATCACAGCTGCGCCCAAGGCGGCCTCAATCCCGCCATCGCAGGTGGCGCCCACGTCCATGGCGCCGACGCGTCCGGCAGCAGTGTGCAGAACGAGAATGTTGGACTGCGCCGCCTCAGCCATGGCGCGGATGACCGCCAGCACATCAGCGCCGTCATCGCCGCGCAGGGCGCCCTGTCCGACGATGGTCACGCCTTTGACGTCCTGCTTGTCCGTATGGTCCATCGCCGCCAGTTTCGACAGCGCTTCCCGTCCTGTCCCCAACTCAATAGGTTCATAGGACAGATCCGCAGGCGCGCCGATGCGGGCCACCTTGGCCCCGCGCAACCAGGCCTTGCGAATCCGCGCGTTCAAAACCGGCGACTCGACCGAGGGGTCCGTGCCGATCAGCAGTATCATATCGGCGTCGTCGATATCTTCGATGGCCGCCGTCCCAACGTATCCGGCGCGGTCGTCTGCGGGCAGCTTGGCACCATCGGTCCGGCATTCGGTCAGGCCGCCCATCTTGTCCATCAACGAACGCAGGGCAAAGGCCGCCTCGGTGGAGACAAGATCACCCACAAGACCGGCGACCGATTTGCCCTTCATCGCCTTGGCGGCGGCGTCCAGCGCCTCGGGCCAAGTGGCGGGCTTCAACTTACCGTCGACGCGCACATAGGGGCGGTCCAGGCGCTGGCGCCGCAAGCCGTCCCAGACGAACCGCGTCTTGTCGCTGATCCATTCCTCGTTCGTGCCGTCGTGGTTGCGCGGCAAAATGCGCATGACTTCCCGACCCTTGGTGTCCACCCGGATCGACGCGCCGAGCGCATCCATCACGTCGACGGTCTCGGTCTTGGTCAGTTCCCACGGACGGGCGGTGAAGGCATAGGGCTTCGACACCAATGCGCCGACGGGGCACAGGTCAATGATGTTCCCCTGCATGTTGGATTTCAGCGTCTCGCCCAGATAGCTGGTGATTTCGCTGTCCTCACCGCGACCGGTCTGACCCATCTGCGTGATGCCCGCGACCTCAGTCGTGAAGCGGACGCAGCGCGTGCAAGAAATGCAGCGCGTCATATGGGTTTCAACCAGAGGGCCCAGGTCCAAGTCGGTTGCCGCTCGCTTCGGCTCCCGGAAGCGAGAGAAGTCGACGCCGTAGGCCATCGCTTGGTCTTGAAGGTCGCATTCGCCGCCTTGGTCGCAAATCGGACAATCCAAGGGGTGGTTGATGAGCAGAAACTCCATCACCCCCTCACGGGCCTTCTTGACCATGGGGGAGTTCGTCTTGACCACCGGCGGCTGACCCTCGGGGCCAGGGCGCAGGTCCTTCACCTGCATCGCACAAGAGGCGGCGGGTTTGGGCGGGCCACCCACGACCTCGACCAGGCACATCCGACAATTGCCCGCGATGGACAAACGTTCGTGGTAGCAGAACCGGGGGATCTCGATCCCGGCCTCTTCGCAGGCCTGGATGAGGGTCATGGCGCCGGGCACTTCGATCTCGTTGCCGTCGATGACGATTTTCTTCAGGTCGCTCATGGCGGGGTCGCTCCGGGTCTGAGACGTTTTGGCGGGGTTTAACGCCAGTGCGCGCCCATGACCAGAAGCGGAACGCCGCAGGATGCCGATTTCGCACCACTTTGAGCGGCCCAAGCGCCCTTTGCGTCAGTCCCGTTCCAACAGCCGTCCGATCTGGCTGTCGGCTGCGAGTTCAGCCTCTCCCACCCGACAATGGGCCTCCACATCCCCGCGCCGCGCCCCCTTTTGAGCTAGGCGACGCCGGGCAACGGCCTCTAGCCGGTCCTTGGCAGCATCGTCGTCAATGAAGGCTTCGATCTCGGCGGCGCTGTATCCCAAATCCCGTGCCGCTGATTTTAACGCCAACAGGTACTGCAATCCGCGCAGCGTCCGGCCGTCCAATCTGGGGCAGACCTCAGAAATCTCATACGCGATACCAACGGCGATCAGCCCCTCGGTGATCCGGGCCTCATCTTCCAAACCAGCCTGCGCGGCGGACGCGAACGCAGGAAGCAGGCAGGCAACAAGCAATGGGCGCATGGCAGGGACCTCCGGGTCAGCGACACGCCATCGAGGTCGGCATTCACCGCCTGACATTCAATAACAGGGCAATGACACCTCTTGTCAGACCTGTAACAGAGGCCTCACCGCGCCAGACACTGCCCTGTCAGGACCAGAGCGCCCCTTTCGGTCAGCGACACCTGCTCCGCCGGGACATCTGGGCCGACGGTCCAAGCAATCTGGGAGCCCCCGAACCGCGTCAGGCAATAGCGCGTCGCTTCTGTTCGCCCGGCCTCCTGGGCGGAGCCGATGGCCCGTCCCGCCCCGGCGGTTGAGACGGTGAAAAAGCGGTCATCGTCGCCATCGGCCCGCACCCGCGACCGGAAGCGAATGCCTTGGACGTCTTGGCTAGACCCGCGCAAGCCGCCCTGGCTGAACAGACCACTGTCGCCGGAGCCGATCCCTGAGGATCCGCAGGCGGACAAGGACAGCGCAGCCGCCGTCAACGTGATGAACAAGCGGTGAGTCATCCCCCCTCCACCTCCAACAATAGGGCGCCAATCCCGGTCTCTTCGGCGATTTCCGCGAGGCCAGCGTCACAGACGACGGACTCTGCCGCGCCATCGGACAGGCCGTGTTTCGACAGGAAGGCCTGTTGCAGAACAGCAATCGCATCCGAAGGATCTTCCATCCCTTCGGCCAAGGCCTGGGGTGTGAACCCGTCTTCGGTCAGCCGCACCAAGGTCGCCTCAGAACGGCGCGCCATAGCACCCAGATCAACCGACAGCGTGGAACAGTTCACCGCCAAAATCTGCGCCGTGGAGGTCTCCATGGCTGCCGTGACGAAATACTCAGGGGCCGGACGCAGATCCTCCGCCGCGACGGGCGTAGCCAGACAACAGGCCAAAGTGGTGAGCAGCCTCATAGGAAGAACGCTCCGATGAAGGCCATCACTGCCAAGATAAAGACGCAGATCATGCCCACAAACCAGCAAGCGGAGCGCAGCGGTTGATTCTCGGTCCCGATGTGGACAACGGCCATGGCGACCCGCGACACAAGGAACAGCGTGGTCAGGAGGTTGACCCAAAATGGGGACACCCCCAGCAGGATCGCCGCCAAGGTCGCCGCAACGAATGGGCCGGTCATCTCGATGGCGTTTAGGAACGCCCGGCTCCGACGATAGGCCGGATCGGCGTAGTTCCGCACTGGATGGCCGCTGTCGGACTTAGCCAAAGGCTTGCCCATGATCGAGAGCGGGAGAAGGATCAACATCAGAATTGCCCACCCCGCCAAGGAGGCGAGGGCATGGGCATAGGCGTCGAAGGCAATCATCTGTGGGTCCGGCCTGCTAAAGTTGCTGCGACCATAGAGGCTGGTTCCCGGGATGCAATCTCAGCGCGCGTCGGCGGCCATCCCTGTCAGCCCCTCGGGATCAGGTGGGCCCCGACCAGAGTGCCTTCTGCTCGCTCAACGTCACCCGCAGCACAGAGAGTTGCCGGGTCGGTCAGCACGACATCGCGGGTTTCGATCCAGTTGATCATATCCCGCTGGATCCTTGCGCGCTCGGACAGACGGAAATTATGCAGGCCCGATCTCAGGTTTTGGGCGGGCACCTCTTCCGCTCGCCCCATGACGCGAATCCGTTCCTCGGTCTGGCGCTCTTGCGCAGTGTTCAGGCGATAGCGCGGGCAGTCATTCGCGATGGCCTTGGCAAAAGCCACATCGCGCAGGATGACATAGGACCGTTCCAGAAGGTCCGCCGACGGTCTTGCCGTCCGTGGCGCACCAGGTTCGCGCGTTGCCGCGTCAGAGAAGTTCGACGCGTTGCAGCCTACCAGTGTGAGGAGGATGCAAACCGATGCAATCCGGATCACTCGGCCGCAACCGCCGGTCTGATGCCGCGCTTATGCTTGATCCGATCTTCGATTTCGTCGCGGAAATGCCGGATCAAGCCCTGGATGGGCCAAGCCGCCGCATCGCCAAGGGCGCAGATGGTATGCCCTTCGACTTGTTTGGTGACGTCGAGCAGCATGTCGATTTCTTCGACCTCCGCCTCGCCTTTCACAAGGCGATCCATCACGCGCATCATCCAGCCTGTGCCTTCACGGCACGGCGTGCATTGGCCACAGCTCTCGTGCTTGTAGAACGCGGACAGACGCCAGATCGCTTTGATGATGTCGGTGGAATTGTCCATGACGATCACTGCTGCCGTGCCCAGGCCTGATCTCTGCTCCCGCAGATAGTCGAAGTCCATGATCGCGTCGCGCATGTCCTTGCCTGGGATCATCGGCACCGAGGAGCCACCGGGAATCACCGCCTTAAGGTTGTCCCATCCACCCCGGATCCCGCCGCAATGGGTCTCGATCAACTCTTCAAAGGAGATCGACATTTCCTCTTCGACGACACAGGGCCGGTTCACGTGGCCCGAGATAGCAAACAGCTTCGTGCCCGCGTTGTTCGGACGCCCGAAGCCCGCGAACCATTCGGCCCCACGACGCAAGATCGTTGGCACCACGGCGATGGATTCCACGTTATTCACCGTCGTCGGGCAGCCATAAAGCCCCGCGCCCGCTGGGAACGGCGGCTTCATCCGGGGCATGCCCTTTTTGCCTTCGAGGCTTTCAATCAGCGCGGTCTCTTCGCCGCAGATATAGGCGCCCGCCCCATGGTGCAGGTACAGGTCAAAATCCCACCCCGACTTGGCGGCGTTCTTCCCGAGCAAACCAGCGTCGTAGGCTTCGTCGATTGCGTTCTGGAGCGCTTCTTTCTCGCGGATGTATTCGCCGCGAATATAGATGTAGCAGGCATGGGCCCCCATGGCGAAGGACGCAATCAGCGCGCCTTCGATCAAGGTATGGGGATCATGGCGCATAATCTCCCGATCTTTGCAGGTCCCAGGCTCCGACTCATCGGCGTTGATGACTAGGTAGGCCGGACGACCGTCGCTTTCCTTGGGCATGAACGACCACTTCAGACCGGTGGGAAAGCCTGCACCGCCGCGACCGCGCAAGCCAGATGCCTTCATGATCTCGACAATCTTATCCCGACCAAGGCCAATCAGGTCTTTTGTACCGTCCCAATGGCCGCGCGCCTGGGCGCCGCGCAGGGATCTGTCATGCATCCCATAGATATTGGTAAAGATCCGGTCGCGATCTTGCAGCATGCTGTCACTCCTCTTTGCGTCGCATCCGCCGGACGCGCCACAACAATATCAGCGCCCAGGCCAGCGCCGCCAATGCGACCAAATCGAGCAACCCCATCAGCCGCACGGGCAAATCAAGCCAAGCGGCCAAACCCTGGGCGGGCAACCACACGGCAAACGTTCCAAGAATCACCAACGCCGCATTGCGCTGGATCCTGGCGATTTGCCGGTCATGTGGGGTCGGTTCGGTCATTCCGAGGCCCCTTCAATAGGTCGCGCGCCGCCCCGTCAAGGAGCGGCGCGCGCCTTAGATCACCTGGGGGTCAGTAGACGCCGCCCTTGTCGACTTTCTTGGAGAAGTCGGTCTCTTCCCCGGAGGCCAGTTGAGTGGCCTGCGCCACCCAGGCATCGCGCGTCACGCGCCCCTTGAACCCTTCCAGGTTTTGATCGACCCAGGCCACCTCGTCAGCGGTCCAAGCGGCGATCTGGTCGAAGTGATAGAAGCCGAGCGAGTGACACAGCTTTTCCAGCTTCGGCCCGATGCCCTTGATCCGCTTCAGGTCGTCCGCTCCGCCCTCACGCGGGCCATCCAAGGCCTGGGGTTTCGTTCCGGCTTCCTGTGGCGCCGCTGCTGCGGCGGGTGCAGGCTCTGGCGTGGGCGCTGGTGTCTCCGCCACAGGCGTCGGTTCCGGTGCAGCAGGTTCGGGTGCGGCGGGCTCCGGTGCGGCCTCCACCGCTGGCTCTGCCACGGCCGGCGCGGCAGCGGGGGCGACTGTCTCGACTGGCGGAATAGGCTCAACAGGCGCGGCCATAGGCGCAGGCTCGGCGCTGCGGGTCGTGGCACCGGCTCCGACAAGACCCACCGTGGCCGAACGTTCATCCGCACCCGCAAAACGCGGGCCCGACGACGTGTCCGAGACCTGCATGGGTTCGATGCTGTCCCGCGTGGGGGAGGCGCCGTTCACATCACGCGGGCGCAACTTGGTTAGGTCCACCTCTGCCCCAACCGGCCCGGGCTGAGGCGGCGCCATCTTCGTACCCGTGGACGCCTCGCTGGGAACCGCCCTGCCCACGGTCAGCATCAACAGGATCAGCAGGAGCACAAAGACCACAAACCCGCCGAAAAATGCCTGAAGGAACGTCCAGCCACCGATCAGCATCAAAAGCGCGAATGACGCGACACCAGCCATGCCGGCCACGACAAAAATCGTTGCCGCGCTCTCCATCGGCCCGATTGACTGAATTTTCTTGTCCATAACGTCAACTCCCCAAGGTCAGGGGGCGCTGAACGTCAGTAGACATCCCCCTTCTTCACGCGGGCGGAGAACTCCGTTTCTCCTCCCTCTGAAAGCAGTGTAGCCTGTTTGACCCATTCGTCACGCGTCACGCGTCCCTTGAAGCCTTCCAGGTTCGCATCGACCCAGGCGATTTCGCGATCTGTCCAGGCTGCGATCTGATCAAAGTGAAAGAAGCCCATGGTGTTACAGAGCTTTTCCAGCTTTGGACCGATGCCCTTAATCCGCTTCAAATCGTCGGCTTCGCCGTCGCGCGCAGCCTCCAACGCAGCGGGTCGGTCGGCCTCACTGGGCGTCGCTGCTGATTCGTCGGGTGCAACGGTCCCCTCTTCGGGGGTGCCAATGGCCTCTGCGTCCGATCCACGCACGTTGGCCACGCCGTCGCTGGCGTCGCCTCGGTCCCGCGGCGCTGGATCGTCGCCAGCGACCCTGCCAGCTTGGTTTCCATCGGGTCCCGAAGGCGGCAACAACGGATCCCGCTCAGCAGCGACGGGATTGGCATCGGCGGCATCGGCACCTTGCCACGGCGCCCGCAAGGGCACCTCGGTGCCGTCGATCCGCTTCACCGTGTCACCAATGCCCGTGGCGAGCGCGACGGATGCGTTTTGCGAGTGATCGGGCTGAGCCGCATGATCGGTCAAAGACGTCGCGCCGCCCAAAGGCTCCGACGTGTAGCGGCCATTCTGCGGCCCAGGTACAGGCACCTCACCGGCGCGGAATTCGTCGAGCATCTCGCTGAACCGCTCGGCAGTTAGATCTTCGTAATAATCCTTGCCAATCTGAGCCATGGGCGCGTTGGCACAAGCGCCCAAGCATTCGACCTCTTCCCAGCTCAGCTTGCCATCCTCGCTGATCTCATGGGCGCGCTTGGCGATCTTGTCCTTGCAAACCGCGACCAGATCTTCGGCCCCACAAATCATGCAGGAGGTCGTGCCGCAAATCTGAATATGCGCGACGCTGCCCACGGGCTGCAGCTGGAACATGAAATAGAAGGTCGCGACCTCAAGCACGCGGATGTAGGCCATGCCGAGCATTTCAGCGACATGTTCCATCGCGGGGCGGGTCAACCAGCCCTCCTGCTCCTGCGCGCGCCACAGCAGAGGGATCACGGCACTGGCCTGACGCCCCTCTGGATACTTGGTGATCTGCGCCTCGGCCCAAGCCTGGTTGGCGGGCGTGAAGGCAAAGCTTTCGGGTTGGTCTTTGTGGAGGCGGCGGAGCATCTCATCCTCGCGTCTGGTCTGGCAGGGCCGTCTTTAGACGACACGCAGCCGATGGGAAAGGTCACCCGCGTCGCAGGGCCTCAGAAGTATCGGGCCGTGAGCACTACGCAGACCAGCACCAACCCAAAGGATGGCCATTGGGCCACATGACAAAAGCGCATGAACCACGACCGGTCGGCCGCCTGATAAAGGTTCACCAAGAACGTGGTGAGAAACAGCACCACAGCCAGCGGAGTGATTATGTAAAGCGCCCAGGCAAAGGACACCACCGCCTCAGGTGAACCGCCCGTCATCCCGTGTGCCCTACGGTTCGTAGAAGCGGGGACGACGGCCCCAACGCGTTAGGCCAGGCGCAAGGGCGGCGCCGGTATAGCCTATCACGGGATCGGACCGGTACTCGAACCATTCCGAGGAACCGCCTATCGGTCGATTTCTCCAAACACCACGTCCAGGGTCCCGATGATCGCAGCGACGTCGGCCAGTTGGTGGCCCTTGGCGATATGGTCCATGGCTTGCAGATGCAGGTACCCAGGCGCGCGCAGCTTGGCGCGGTAGGGTTTGTTCGTGCCATCCGACACCATGTAGACGCCAAACTCACCTTTGGGCGCCTCGACAGCGGCGTAGACCTCACCGGCGGGAACGTGGAACCCTTCGGTATAAAGCTTGAAGTGATGGATCAGGCTCTCCATCGAGGTCTTCATATCGCCCCGCTTGGGCGGTGTTAGCTTACCACGGGCCAGAACATCGCCCTGACCTTCCGGCTCCCGCAGCTTGGCAATCGCCTGCTTCATGATCGAGACCGACTGGCGCATCTCTTCCATGCGAACCAAGTAGCGATCATAGCAATCGCCGTTCTTGCCCGTGGGGATCAGGAAGTCGAACTCGTCGTAGCATTCATAGGGCTGGGCGCGGCGCAGATCCCAGGCCAGGCCAGACCCGCGCGCCATCACGCCAGAGAAGCCCCATTCCATGATCTCCTCCTCGGAGACCACCGCAATGTTCACGTTCCGCTGCTTAAAGATCCGATTTTCGGTCAGCAGGCCATCGATATCGGCCATGACCCGAGGGAAATCCTCGCACCAGGCCTCGATGTCGTCGATCAGGTCCGGCGGCAGATCTTGGTGGACGCCACCGGGGCGGAAGTACGCCGCATGCAAGCGCGCACCGCAGGCCCGCTCGTAGAAGACCATAAGCTTTTCGCGTTCCTCAAAGCCCCACAGGGGTGGCGTCAGCGCACCCACGTCCATGGCTTGGGTCGTGATGTTGAGGATATGGCTCAGGATACGGCCAATTTCCGAGTATAGCACGCGGACCAACTGGGCGCGCCGGGGCACCTCGGTCCCGGTCAGGCGCTCAATCGCCAAACACCAGGCGTGTTCCTGGTTCATGGGGCTGACGTAATCCAACCGGTCCAGATACGGCAGGTTCTGAAGGTACGTCCGGCTCTCCATCAGCTTTTCGGTGCCACGGTGCAGCAGACCGATATGCGGGTCGCAGCGTTCCACGATCTCGCCGTCCAACTCCAGCACCAGGCGCAACACGCCGTGGGCCGCCGGGTGCTGGGGCCCGAAATTGATGTTGAAGTTACGGATCTTCTGCTCACCGGTCAGAGCATCTTCGTAGCCGCGTGGGCTCAGGTCACCATCCATCATTTGGCTTCTCCTTCAGGAGCGAACATTGCGAAGACCTGGGCCTCCGTCATCGTCTGTCTCTCACCCATCAGGGCGTAATTGGCTGGCTTGCGGTCGATGAACAATTCGATGCCCAAGTCAAACCGCGACGGATCTTCAAAACACTGGATCGACACATGTTGGTTCGCGCCGTCCTGGGTTTGCCAGAGCAAAGATGATCCACAGTCTTTGCAAAAGATGCGCTCGCCCCAGGCGCTGCCTTTGTAGGATCCGACGGGCGATCCTTCGGCAAATTCCACCGAAGTCCCGCAATCGACCGATAGGAAGATGCCACCGGACCAATTCCGGCACATGCCGCAATGGCACACGCCTGCGCCCTGCGGTCCTTCCTGCGCCGTGAAGGTGCAGGCCCCGCAGAGACAGCGTCCGGTCAGTGTCTCGGCCATCTCAGGCTCCGGTCATCGGGTTGCGTGGCGCCAGAGCGCGGGCACGACATAGAATGGCCCAAACAAAGCGAGCACGCATCCGTTCACGAGGGCCGTCACGCCTTCTCACCCTTCTCGTCCCCCGGCAGCACGTATTCCGCACCCTCCCATGGGGACATGAAGTCGAACTGGCGGTATTCCTGCGTTAGGGACACCGGCTCATAGACGACGCGCTTCTGGACCTCGTCATACCGCACCTCGGTGTAGCCCGTCGTCGGGAAGTCCTTGCGCAGCGGATAGCCGCGAAAGCCGTAGTCCGTCAGGATCCGGCGCAGGTCCGGATGGCCCGAGAACAGGATGCCGAACATGTCAAACACTTCCCGCTCGAACCAGTTTGCCGAAGGATGGATATCCGTGATCGACGGGACGATCTCTTCCTCGCGCACATAGGTTTTCACGCGGATGCGCTGGTTCCGGTACATCGACAGGAAGTGGTAGACGACGCAAAAACGGCGCTCGTCGCCAGGGTAGTCAATCGCCGTAATGTCCACCAGCGATGCAAAGCGGCATTGCTCATCGGACTTGAGGAATTCAATCAACGCGGGAATGTCCGAAGACACCGCCTCGATGGTCAACTCATCCAGCGTGATGGCCGTCGAAGATACCAGTTCGGGCTGCCGCAACTCGATATGGGCGGCCAGTTCCTGAAGTTGCTCGGTCATCGTACCAGGGTCCCCGTGCGGCGGATTTTGCGTTGCAGCTGCAACAGACCATACAGCAGCGCCTCGGCCGTCGGCGGGCAGCCGGGCACATAGAGGTCGACCGGCACGATGCGGTCACAGCCACGCACCACGGAATAGCTGTAGTGGTAATACCCGCCGCCATTGGCGCAGGATCCCATGGACAGCACATACCGCGGCTCCGGCATCTGGTCGTAAACCTTACGCAGTGCGGGCGCCATTTTGTTGGTCAGCGTGCCTGCCACGATCATCAGGTCAGACTGGCGCGGAGAGGCCCGTGGCGCCGTGCCAAACCGCTCCATGTCGTAGCGGGGCATGGCGGTGTGCATCATCTCGACCGCGCAACAGGCCAAGCCGAAGGTCATCCAGTGCAGCGATCCGGTGCGCGCCCAGTTGATGATGTCTTCGGTTGAGGTCAGCAGGAAACCCTTATCCTGCAACTCGCGGTTGAGAAGCTGCGTGGCGTGTTCTTTGTCGCCACCTGCCGTATTCAGTCCGGTCTGCACGCCCATGTCGGCTCCGTCTGTGAGGTAGGTCGTTCGAGGCCTGAGACCTCCGGTCGGGCGTCGTGTATCCCGTCCCCCTGACACGGTCAACGCGGCCTCGGGCCGCAAGACGACAATCCCGGCGCGTGAAACGCAGCCGCACCGGGACCCGGGCCGCGTTTAACCCAGCGTTGCAGGGACGAAACGATAGGCATCCCCCGCCGGGAGGATGCGACCGAAGCCAGGGAAATGCAGGTGACTGCCGGTGACCAGGATCTTATCGCTGGCGATTTCGTCGAACAGGCGCAGGCGAGACTGGATAGCGAGGGCCGTGTCCACGTCGAAACCGAACCCGGTTTCCGGCAAAGCCGTATGGAGGTCCGCGCTATGGACGGTGTCCGCGATCATCATCATCTGCCGGTCACCGCCGTCGATCAGCAGAATGCCGTGACCGGGCGTATGGCCAGGCGACACATGGAGCGTCACGCCCGGCGCAACCTCGGCGCCGTCCTGCACCAGGGTCACCCGCGTGCCGTAGGCTTGCAGCGTGCCCGCAGCCAATTGGAACAGGCCCTGCGCCTCGGCGGGCGCCGCCGCCTGCATCGCGGCATCTGTCCAAAACGCCGACTCAGCCTCGCTCAGCACAAGCTCCGCGTTTGGAAAGGCTGGAACGCCCGCCAAGACGAGACCGCCCAGATGGTCCGGGTGAGCATGGGTTAGGATAACCGTATCCACGTCAGACGCCTCGACACCCAGTGCCGCCAGACCTGCGGTCAAGCGACCGAAGCCGGGCCCAAAGGCTTCGACATCGCCCATACCAGCATCGATCAAGATCGTGCGGTCCGCCGATTGCAGCAAAAACGCCGAGATCGGCGCAGGCAAAGCCTCTGGCCCCAACCCCTCGCTCGCGAGGAAAGCATCAACCTCTTCGCCACCCTGGAAGAACGGACGCCCGAGGGGCACGATCCCGTCAAGAATGGCCGTGATCCGATAAGCCCCCAAAGACGCCCCCGCGACGGCTGGCGGCAGAGCGGTCGACGTCTGCGCAAAGAGGGGCGTCGCAGCGGCGCCGAGGACAACGCCCCCGGCGGCAAGGGAAAGACCAAAGGCACGTCGAGACAGCATCGTCATGGGGATCTCCTTTTGAATTTAATTCGTATACGAACTATTCGTATACGATACAAATTGGGTCAAGCCTTTCTTTTCCGAAACCTCGACCATATCGTGGAGCGCCATGGCCAGTGACACACCTCCACCTGATACCACGGACCGCGCTTTGGTCGCGAATGTCTATGCCTTGCATCACGCGCTCGGCCGCTACTTTCAGGCCTCGTTTGGCGAGACTGGATTTACCTATCAAAAGTTTCTCGCCCTGCAGGCGTTGCACGCAGGGGGCGCGATGCCCCTCGGCAAACTCGCGCAGCATGTGGGTGTCGAACCCAACACCCTGTCACCGATGGTCAAAAAGATGAGCAGCTTCGGCCTGATCGAGCGGACGCGCGACCCCGAGGACGAGCGGCGGATCTTGTTGTCGTTGCTGCCTTACGGAGAAGCCGTCTTGGCAGAGGCCTCAAAGGTCTTTGACGCCGCGTGGCAGGCTTTGGATGTCAACGAAGACCAGGCCCGAACGCTGTCGCAACTGACCGACATGATCCGAGCCAAGTTGGAGGACGCGAAACCGCCTATGGTCTTTACGCCTCCGCCCCGGTCAGACGAATAGAGTGAGCGATCCCTCGCGGGACGTTATTCCCACTCCAACGCGCCCTTTTTCCATTCGTAAGCGAAACCAACCGTCAGGACGGCCAAGAATGCCATCATCGACCAGAACGCGGCGTCCGACAGACCCGCAAAGCTGACGGCCCAGGGGAACAGGAACGCAATTTCCAGATCGAAGATGATGAACAGGATCGAAACCAGGTAGAACCGCACGTCGAACTTCATCCGCGCATCGTCGAAGGCGTTGAAGCCACATTCATAGGCCGACACCTTTTCCGGGTCCGGCGCGCGCACGGCAACCACCACCGCCGCCAGGATCAGCACCAGACCCAGGCCAATGGCCACACCGAGAAAGATCAGGATCGGCAGGTATTCCATCAGCATGTCGGACATGGCTCGGCTCTCCGGGGTTGGTCGTTGGGCGGGTTTTAGGCTTGGCCCGTCCAGGCGTCAACGGCCCGGGACGTCACAGGCTCCGCAGCAACTCCAACGACGGATCGCCGGTGACAGGCAACCCGCGCGACCGCTGGTATGCCTCGATGGCCGCGCGACTTTTGGGCCCGATGACCCCATCGGCGCCATCGGTGTCAAAACCAGCCGCGGTCAACCTGCGCTGCAACTCCTGCCGTTGGGACAGGCGGAGGCCAAAGCGGTCTGGCCCGAACTCCTGCCTCAGCGGACCCCCACCTGCGATCCGGTCGGCCAGGTATCCGACGCCGAGCGCATAGTTGTCCGAATTGTTGTAGCGCTTGATCGCGCGGAAGTTCGGCCCCGTCCGGAACACCGGTCCCCCGGCATCCGGCTGAAGGTTGCCGCCCGCGTCTTCTACCGCCCAAGAGGCGCCGGTTTGCCAACCGGACCGGGACAAATAGGCCGCCGTGGAGGCCAATGCGTCGGACGGATCGTCCGACCAGATGTCACGTCGGCCATCGCCGGTAAAATCAACCGCATAGGCTTGGTAACTGGTCGGGATAAACTGCGTGTGTCCCATGGCGCCCGCCCAGCTGCCGACAAGCTGGCGGGGCGTGGTGTCGCCGGTCTGGAGGATCTTGAGCGCCGCAACCAGCTGCTTTTCAAAGAACTCCCCGCGCCGCCCATCGAAGGCCAAGGTGGACGTGGACGAAATCACCGGAATCGACCCTCTCCGGGCGCCAAAGTTGCTCTCGACGCCCCAGATGGCGGCCACGATCTGGGCCGGCACGCCATAGCGATCCTCGATGGCACGCAGCCGTCCCCGCTGCTCGGCAAAGGCCGCTCGCCCTGCCTCGACCCGTTTGGGGGAGGCGACGATGGCCAAGTAATCCTCAAATGACCGAGTGAATTCGGTCTGATTGCGGTCCCGAGCAATGACACCAGGGACGAAGCCTTGCCCCCGAAAGGCCGTCTCGACCACATCCGCACGCAACCCCTGGGCGCCAGCCCGGGCCTTGAAGCGGTCAACCCAGGCGGACCAACCGGGCGTGGTGCGCGGCACCAGATCAGGATCAGTGGATCGCGCCACAGGCGCGACGGACGTCGCGGGCCCGGTCCCGGCGCAACCGGTCAAGGCGACCGCCGCTATTGAGGTCGAAAAGACACGTCTGGAAATCATAGCCTGCAAACCTTCTATCGAGGATTGGGCGAAGATTAGCTCACCGCAGCCACGACACAAGCATGGCTGTCCCTATGGGCAGTGCCCTGCCGACCGCCTATCAAGGCCCCAACGGGCACAGAGCTTGGGCCAAGGGGCCAATAACGCCCAGACGGTTGAGATGATTGTAACCCTGGTCGGCGAGGCGGTGCTACGTCACCCAGCTAGATTTCCGCTTGTCGAAGAAGGCGCCAATGCCCTCGACCGCCTCATCCGAGGCCCAGCGCTTGGACAGCGCCGCAATGGTCTCCTCAATCACTGTCTGGTCAATCACCGGTCCCAAGCTGCGCGCCAACCGTTTTGCCTCGGCAACCGCTCCGGGTGCGCAGGACAGATAGGGCCGCACCTCCGCCTCGACCGCAGCGTCCAAATCGGCCTCTGGCACCGCATGGGCCAACACCCCGAGCGTCACGGCCTCGGGCGCCCCAAACCGCCGGGACGACATGAACACCCGCCTGGCCATCCCCTCACCAATCCGGGCGATCACGTAAGGCCCAATCGTGGCTGGGATCAGACCAAGCCGCGTCTCGGTCAACCCGAACAGCGCCCCCTCGACGCCAACGGTCACGTCACAGACGCAACAGAGGCCCACGCCACCCCCAAAGGCATTTCCTTGAACGCGGCCGATAAGTGGTTTGTCCAGCGTATTGAGCGCCTGCAACATCCCAGCCAAGCGCCGTCCCTCCCGCGCGCGCACCTCTGACGGGGCGCCGAACTGATTGCGCATCCATCCCAGGTCACCGCCTGCGCAAAACGACGCCCCCTCACCGGTCAGGATCACGGCGCGGCTATCGTCGCCCGACAATTGCACCGCAAGCTCCGTCAGTTCATCCATCATGCGCGCCGACAGCGCGTTATGCACCTCCGGGCGCTTCAGCGTCACAGTGACAACACCGCGCGGATCACGGTCCACCCCTAGCGTCTCATAGGTCATGCGCTCTCCCTCCCGGGCACCGCACGGCCAGCGCGCACCCAATCGTCGTGAATCCAGACCATGCGGTCACAAAACCAAACCTTTGGCAGCATCGTGAGGATGGTACCAAAGACCGCCCCCTCCCACCACAATAGCCCAAGACCAATCCCCATCAGGCAGAGCCCCGGCAAGGATAGCCACGTCAAAACATGCGCGGCCCTGAGGTGGTGGGCCGCGATCCCGTCCCTGTGGGTGAGAAAGATCCGCTCTCCCAAAACGGCCCGCGTCATCCAATGGTCGAAGACTTTCGGCGGCCCAAAGACGCGTGGGTTGAGCCAAATCCAAGCGACAGCCAAGGCAACTGGCAGGAGGGACCACCACCCCACCCAAACCCGGCTCCAAATGGCCAAAACCAGGAGCGGAAGCCCCGTGAACCGCGTCCAACCGGACCAAGGGTTCGCATGGCGCAGCCAAGCGCGATCGTCCATGGTCATAAGCCGTTCGGCCGCCCTGTAGATGTCCATGTCAGCCCGTCCGCATGGATTGTGCCAATCGCCCGGCCTGCGCCACGATCTCAGCATCCAGCCCCGTCTCGAACCCAGCAGCCTCCAGATGGGCCAGGACCGCCTCGGTCGCCACGTTCCCCGATGCACCTGGCGCATAGGGGCACCCGCCCAGCCCGCCGACTGCGGCGTCAAACACCCGCAGACCCCGCGCCAGGGCCACATCGACATTCTCCAATGCCCGCCCGGCCGTGTCATGGAAATGCCCGGCAAGCTGCGCGGCTGGCATCTCGTCCAACACCGCGCCCAGCATCCCATCCACGGCCTCGGGCGTGCCCCGTCCGATGGTATCGCCTAGCGACACCTCGTAGCAGCCAAAGTCCCGCAACGCCGCGACGACCCGCGCAACATCCCCCGGCGGCACCGCCCCGTCGAACGGGCAAACCGTGACGCAAGAAACATAGCCCCGGACCAGCACCCCATCTGCGCGGGCCGCCTCAATCACCGGCACAAACCGCGCCAGACTTTCGTCGATGGTCGCATTCAGATTGGCCTGGGAGAATCCTTCTGAGGCCGAGGCAAAGATCGCCACCTCATCGGCCCCCGCCGCCACAGCCCCCTGGTATCCGCGCAGGTTAGGGGCCAGCGCCGCATAGCGCACCCCCGGCGCCCGCGTGAGCCCAGCCAGAACCTCGGCCCCATCCGCCATCTGCGGCACCCATTTCGGGCTGACGAAACTCGCCACTTCGATCCGGCGAAATCCCGCACGGCTGAGCAGATCGACCAGAGCAATCTTCTCAGCCGCAGGAATCGTACGGGCTTCGTTCTGCAACCCGTCCCGCGGCCCCACCTCAAAGATCTCAACGGCCTCAGACATGGGGCACCTCGTAGAAGTCCTGGGCATAGAGCCCTTGCCCCTCATCGCAGGCGGCGCGGTAGGCGGGCCGAGCCTCCAACCGCGACATCCAAGCCGCCATCCGGGGGCGTTCTCCCACCATGTGAAACCGACGCGCCATCAAAACGGCCTGTCCCACGGCCACATCCGCAGCCGAGAACTCAGTGAGCAACCAATCTCCCTTGAGGCGCGCCTCAAGGGCATCGAAGCATTTCCCCACCCGCGCCGCCTCCAGCTTCATGATGGTGGGCGAGCGCATCCACTCTTCCCGCAGGGCCACGTGCTGCTGGGTCAGGGCGGCAGCATGCTGACTGATCGTTTCGCTAAAATGCACCCAGATCAGCCAATCCGCCCGCTCCCTATGGTCCGCCGCACGACCCAGCCGTCCCGTGCGCTCGCACAGCACCTCAATGATCGCGCCCGTCTCCCACAGGCTGCGCCCATCCATTTCGAGCGCAGGCACCCGCCCCGCCGGGTTCAATGCCAGGAATTCAGGCCCGCGCAAGGTCTTGTCAAACGGCCAGACACGCACATCAAACGGGATGCCCAGTTCATGCAGCAACCACAGCACCCGTTGAGAGCGGCTCTGGGGCACATGGTGCAGCAGGATTGGCCCAAGCTCGCTCAACCCTTCATTAACCATGGGCGCGCCTCCCCCTTTCGATGTTCCAAAAATATGCCGTCACCCCCGCTCACGCTTCGTCCATCCGCACGAGGGCCGCGCCCGCTTCGACCTGAGCGCCAGCCGCCACCAGAACCTCCTCGACGCGCCCGTCACGGGGCGCCACCAGCGTGTGCTCCATTTTCATCGCTTCCAGAACGGCCAGACGGTCCCCTGCACTGACCTCCGCCCCGGCCTCGACAAAGACCGCCTTCACCAGGCCGGGCATGGGCGCCTCTACCACACCAGAGGCCCCGCCAGCCTCGGCGGCGACGGCCAATGGGTCTGGAATGCCGAACGAATACACATTCCCCCAGAACACATGCACGGCGCCTGGTTCACGTGCGATTTCGGCAGGAATGCGGGTGCCGTCGATGACCCAGCCGTCGTTGCGGCGCACGTCATGGATCGCCTCACCCACGGCACACCGAAACCGCCCGGCCCCGAGGGCCTCCACCCGGACCGACACCGTCTCCTCCCCAAGCATCAGGACCTGCGTCCACCCAAGTGGCGCCCAGAGATGCAGCCCCTCTGCCGGCTGCGCCCTGTCGAGACCCAGCGCGCCCAGCGCCGCGAGGGACCGCGCCCGGCTGCAAGGCACCGGGGCCGCCGCCAGCGCGTCCAAGTCACGCTCAATCAGACCGGTGTCGACGTCACCGGCCACGAACTCAGCTTGCCGCGACAGTTTGCGCAGAAAGGACAGGTTCGTCACCGTGCCCGCCACCTGTGTCGATGCCAGCGCCCGCTCCAATTGCAAAAGGGCCGTGGACCGCGTCGGGCCATGGACGATGACCTTCGCAATCATCGGGTCATACCACGGGCTAATCACATCACCCGGTCGCACGCCCGTGTCGGCCCGGGCGCCATCCGGGAAGGCCAGGTGGGTCAACCGCCCCGTGGCAGGGAGAAACCCGGCGGGCACATCCTCCGCATAGAGACGCGCCTCAAAGGCGTGACCCGTGAGCGTCAGATCCTCCTGCGCCGCTGGCAGCGCCTCGCCTGAGGCTACGCGCAATTGCCATTCGACCAGATCCACACCTGTGATCGCCTCTGTCACCGGGTGTTCCACCTGAAGGCGCGTGTTCATCTCCATGAAGTAGAAGCGGTCCGCGCGCAGCCCGTCGGAGCCGTCCACGATAAACTCCACGGTGCCCGCGCCGGCATAGCCAATGGCCTCGGCCGCGCGCACGGCGGCGGCCCCCATGGCCGCACGCATCTCCTCGGTCATGCCCGGCGCAGGGGCCTCTTCGATGACCTTCTGGTGGCGCCGTTGGAGCGAGCAATCACGCTCGAACAGATGCACCGCGCGGGTGCCATCGCCGAAGACCTGCACTTCGATATGGCGGGGCGTGGTCACCCACTTTTCGATCAACACATGGCCGTTGCCAAAGGCCTTTTGCGCCTCTGACACTGCGGCATCCAAAGCGTCCCCGAAGGCCTCAGGCGTATCGACCTTGCGCATCCCCTTGCCGCCACCCCCGGCGACAGCCTTGATCAGGACCGGATAGCCGATGCCCGCAGCCCGCTCGGCCAGGTACGCCGGATCCTGATTGTCCCCCTGATACCCCGGCACAACGGGGACACCCGCCGTCTCCATCAGGTCCTTGGCGGCATCCTTCAGGCCCATGGCCCGGATTGCCTGGGCAGATGGTCCGATAAACGTGAGCCCTGCCGCCTCGACCAACTCAACGAACGCGGGGTTTTCAGACAGAAATCCGTAACCGGGATGGATCGCCTGCGCGCCTGTTTGCAGCGCGGCCGCGATGATGGCGTCGCCCCGCAGATAGCTGTCCGCCGGGGCCGCCCCCCCCAGGGAAACCGCTTCATCGGCCATCACAACGTGCCGTGCCTGGGCATCCACGTCCGAGTACACCGCCACCGTTCGCACACCCAGCAGACGGCAGGTGTCGATGACTCGACAGGCAATCTCACCACGGTTTGCAATAAGGATTTTCTGAAACATCAGGCCCCCTGAGCAGCGTAGTCCGTCACGACACGGAACCGTTCGCACATGATTTCAATGTCATCCGACCACCCGCCCGTGCGCTCGAAGTACGCGCGGTAGCCCGTCTGCCAATGGGCCAAATCACGGAACTCGCCCTGGGCGGCGACGAAGGCGGCATCCATGTCGTGCCAGCGGCGGATGGTCACCTCGGTGGTTTCGACCATGACGGCGGGGCGCCCGTCCCACTCCAGCGCGATGTCTCGGCGGCCAACCTCAGGGAAGGCATCGCCCCCGTCGCCATAGACACGCATCGCTTCGCAGGTCGCGGTCTTCCGCCCGCTTCGAACGAGCGCCAGGATCTCATCACAGAGCACCTGGGTGTCGCCAAACCGGAAGGTCTCGGCATCGGGGTTCGCGTCGATGATCTCTTGAAGGGACGGCATCGTCTCAAAACCTCCGATCGGGGTGGTTCTCTAAGGCAAGCAGAGGACCTCGGTCGTACCGCTCACTTGGCATTTGCCGACAGGCTCGCGCCTGCCGGTTCCTCGCGTCAGACGCGCCGCTGGCGCCTCCGATCCCTGCGGGACCGCTTCGTATGCTCCGCATCCGCCGACAGGCTTGTGCCCGACGGTTCCTCGCGTCAGACGCGCCACTGGCGCCTCCGATCCCTGCGGGACCGCTTCGTCTGCTCCGCATCCGCCGACGGGCTTGCGCCTGCCGCTTCCTCGCGTCGGACGCGCCACTGGCGCCTCCGATCCCTGCGGGACCGCTTCGTATGCTCCGCATCCGCCGACGGGCTTGCGCCCGACGGTTCCTCGCTTCGGACGCGCCACTGGCGCCTCCGATCCCTGCGGGACCGCTCGTCACATCCTAAACACGCCGAAGCGTGTCTCTTCGATGGGGGCATTCATCGCCGCGCGGAGCGACAGGCCCAGCACGTCGCGTGACTTGCGGGGGTCGATGATCCCGTCGTCCCAAAGGCGGGCGCTCGCATAGAGTGGGTGCGACTGGCGCTCGAACATCTCTTCCGTGGGGCGTTTGAAGGCGGCTTCGTCCTCGGCGCTCCAGGTCTCCCCAGCCCGCTCCAGAGCATCTCGCTTGACCGTGGCCAGAACACCCGCCGCTTGGGCGCCGCCCATGACCGAGATACGCGAATTGGGCCAGGTCCAGAGGAAGCGCGGTTGGTACGCGCGACCGGCCATGCCGTAGTTGCCCGCGCCAAAGCTGCCGCCCACCAGCATAGTAATTTTGGGCACTGAGGTCGACGCGACAGCCGTCACCATCTTGGCCCCATGGCGGGCGATGCCCTCGTTCTCATACCGGCGTCCGACCATAAAACCCGTGATGTTCTGCAAGAACACCAGAGGGATCTTCCGTTGGGAGCAGAGTTCCACGAAATGCGCGCCCTTCTGCGCCGCCTCGGAGAACAAGACCCCATTGTTGGCGACGATCCCAACGTGGATGCCCTGCACCTCGGCAAAACCGGTCACCAGGGTCTCGCCAAATCGGGCTTTGAACTCATCAAACCGAGAGCCATCGACCAGCCGTGCGATCACTTCCCGGATGTCATAGGGGGTGCGCAAGTCTCCGGGGACGACGTCGAACAACTCCTCCGGGTCGTAGGCGGGCGCGTCGAAGGTCGTCTCAGTAAACGCGGGCGCGCAGCACGTCTGCACGTTACGGACAGCCTCCCGCGCCAGGGCCAGCGCATGGGTATCGTCCTCGGCCAGGTAGTCCGCGACGCCAGACAACCGCGTATGCACATCGCCGCCACCCAGATCCTCGGCCGTCACGACCTCCCCAGTTGCGGCTTTGACCAGCGGTGGCCCGGCGAGGAAAATCGTCCCCTGCTCGCGCACGATGATCGAGACGTCGGACATGGCCGGGACATAGGCGCCGCCCGCCGTGCAAGACCCCATGACGACCGCAATCTGAGCGATGCCCTTCGCGGACATCCGCGCCTGATTGTAGAAGATGCGCCCGAAGTGGTCGCGGTCGGGGAAGACCTCATCCTGGTTGGGCAGATTGGCCCCACCGGAGTCCACCAGATAAACGCAGGGCAGATGGCATTCCTCTGCGATCTCTTGGGCGCGCAGGTGTTTTTTGACGGTGATCGGATAGTAGGTGCCGCCCTTCACCGTGGCATCGTTGCAGACAACCATGACGTCGCGCCCGTGGACCCGCCCTACGCCCGCGATGGCCCCTCCACCGGGCGCGGCCCCATCGTACATGTCGTGGCCCGCGAAGACCCCCACCTCCAGAAACGGAGAGCCGGGGTCCAGCAGGCCCGCCACCCGATCACGAGGCAGCAGTTTGCCCCGTGACAAATGTCGGGCACGCGACCGCTCGCCGCCGCCCAGTGCTGCGTGTTCGGCGGCGGCACGGACCTCGGCCAGGGCGGCCTCGTGCGCGGCCCGATTGGCGCGCGCCTGGTCTGAGGTGGCGATCAGGGAGGAGGTCAGCTTCATGGGGTCACCTCAGCGGGTCCAGTCATCCTTAAGGTCCTTCGTTGAGCCAAGCGCGGAGCCAGCGCGCCCGCGCCGCCGTCTCCGCAAGGGTGCACCGAGCCTGCGCCACCGTGGCGGCCATGCCGGAGCCTGACCGCACCCCTGTCAGCACGCAATCGGCATCACGATGCATCTGCCAAAGCGCCTGCGCCGTGGCAAAGGAGGCCGCGATCCCTGTCACCGCCGGACCGTCGAGCGCCGCGCGGGACTGGTCTTCGGCCAAGGCACGCAGAGCCAGCGCACGGCTATCCGCCGCGATCCGGTCCAGCCAAAGGTCGGTTTCCAGCCCGAGGCACGCGACCTCGGCCCAGGAACCGCCCCCCATGGCCGTCTCAGCCTCGGTACATGCGGCAGCCGCTTGCCCCGTACAAGCCTCGGCCCCACTGGCCGCACAGTCGGACCACAGTGCACGATAGGGATCAGGGTCGATCTCCTGGGCGGGGGAAGCCGTGGCCAGCAGACTAAGAACAAGTCCAAGGCGTATCATCGCATCCCCTCCGACATCTCCCGCAGGTCAATCACCCGTTCCGCGGTCATCTGCATCTCGCAGGCCGAGGCCGCGATGTTGCGCATGGAGCCGGAGCCCCATAGCGCATAGGCCAGCCCGCACTCCGCATCGCGAAAGGCGATCCAGGCCCGTTGCGCGGACCGCAGGGCTTCGGCCCGTTTGGAGAAAGTGTCCCCAAAGACCTCCCGCTCCGCGGCATCGGCGGCTTCGGCCCATCTGCGATGCTCCGGCCAGTCGGAATTGAGCAGATCGTCCCAAAGGCCCTTTTCCATGGCCTGGCAGCCGGTCTGTCCGATGGTCGTGTGGCCGCCTTCGGTCTCATCCATGCACAGCCGCGCGGCCTGCCCAATACAGGCACGCATATGGGCCGGCGCGTCCATCCCGTGGACGCACTCGGCGAAGCGCCCGGACCACGGACCGGCATCCGGGGCTTGGGCCAGCGCGGGGAGCGCGGATAGGAGCAAGATGAGAAGCGCGCGGATCACTCGGCATCCCTTTCCTTGCGAGCAATATACGCTGATCCGCCCCCGGTGCGTTCGACATCGTCGACGGCTCCTAAAACGTCGGGCCATTTGGTGGCCATGACGTCTAGCTGTGCAGTCAACGGCACGGAACCGAAGCGCGCGGCAATCCCCGCAGCCTCCAGCCGTTCGGCGCATATGGTATGGGCCCGTCCATGACACGTGCGGATTGCGACATTGGCAAACGTCTCGGGCGTCGGGACCTCGAGACAGGCCTCAGCGGCTACCATGACGCAGTCGACAGGTGGATCGGTCTTGAGGCAAGCGTCAACGTCGGCGGGGTCAAACGGAACGCCTGCCTCGGAGACCGGAGCGGCAATGCTGATCCCGGCCATTCCGGAAGCCCCCGCTCTACCTCGGCGGGTTCGCGGTCGAGGTAGTATGAAATCACCGCCCGGATGACGACCAGCGGCCTGAGGTACAAGAGGTCCACCATGGCCAAGCTGAGCGCCGCGCGAATGATGTCCGATGCGATCAGCAACTCCGGCCCCGCCAGAACGTAGCGACCCAGTTCCAACCGCTTGGGCTTGATACGCCGCACGCGGCGCTCCCCCTCCCGACTGCGCTCGGCCCAAAGATACCCCCGGATCAACCGCGCGCCGCGGGTCATGTCGATGGCCGCGTCCCCGCAATCCGTCGCATGGGTGGGCCATTCCACGTCGCCATGTGGGAGGCTTACATCGCATAAGTAATCGCGGAAGCGGACAGGTCCTTCGGTTTCCTGGTCCATGGCTGCGTTTTCCGGAAACGTTCCGAGCGAGAACACTCTGGATCAGGAGACGATGCTGCCGGATCGGAGAAAACTGGATGCCGTTGACGGTAGAGCCATTCATGGCTGGTACACGTCGTATTCATTCTTGTAGTCGTATTGGGGCGCCATCATATCTGACAGCCATTCGAAATGGGCTGCAGTTGTTTCAGTAGTACATCGCGCCATAGTGAGGCCAACAAATTCGAAGTGGTCCGTCCCGTGGTACGGCCCGTCGTAATCGCATGTGGTGCTTTGCCAGACCTCCCAAGCCGCTTTCGAGTCCCGTAACGCCTGCTCTCTGGAGCGTTCCACGTCTTCTGGCCTGGGCTCTTTTAAGTCATAGCGTGCAAAGAAAGCAAAGGCACGCGCGTACGCTTGATCGAGTTCCTCGTTCCATTGATCGCGCTCAAAACTGCCACAAGGGAAAGATGCCAGGTTCGGGGTCGCCTCGACGCAGTCGTGCACCCCCACCCCGATGCATTCAGGTGCCGGTTTCGACGCAAGGCAAGACGACAAGATCGCCGGGTCATAGTCAGTTATATCCGCAGCCACGCGTTGGGCGTGCGTCGGCGCAGCGGCAAGCACGATTGCCATAAAGCAGGCGAGGCCATTATGGCGCGCTCGGACCTGTTGGTGTCGCAGCTGCCCGTTCACCCCATCGCCCCCATCAGTTCCCTCCCGACGAGCATCCGGCGGATCTCGGACGTGCCAGCCCCGATCTCCATAAGCTTCGCGTCGCGGAAGATGCGGGACACGGGGCTGTCATTCATGAAACCCGACCCGCCCATGGCCTGCACCGCCTGGTGCGCCTGTTTCATGGCCTCCTCGGAGGCATAGAGGACGCAAGCGGCGGCATCCTGGCGGGTGACCTCGCCCCGGTCGCAGGCCTTGGCGACCTCATAGACGTAAGCGCGGGCGGAGTTCATCGCCGTATACATGTCGGCGATCTTCCCCTGCATCAGTTGGAACGACCCGATGGGTTTGCCGAATTGCTTGCGGTCCGCCAGGTAGGGCATCACCTCGTCCAGGCAGGCGGCCATGATGCCGGTGCCGATCCCCGACAGGACCACGCGCTCATAATCGAGGCCAGACATCAGGACCGCGACGCCGCCGCCCTCTTCTCCCAAGACGTTGTCGAACGGCACTTCGACATCCTCGAACACCAACTCGGCTGTGTTGGAGCCACGCATCCCCAGCTTGTCGAAATGGGGCGAGGTGCTGAACCCTGCCATGGTCTTCTCGATCAGGAAGGCCGTGATCCCCTTGGACCCCGCCTCCGGGTCGGTCTTGGCATAGACCACCAGAGTATCCGCGTCGGGGCCGTTGGTGATCCAATACTTGGTGCCGTTCAGAATATAGCGGTCGTTGCGCTTTTCGGCGCGCAGCTTCATGCCCACGACGTCCGACCCTGCCCCGGCTTCGGACATGGCCAAGGCGCCCACGTTCTCACCCGAGATCAGACCAGGCAGGTACTGCGCCTTTTGTGCGTCGGTCCCGTTCAGGGCGATCTGGTTCACACAAAGATTGGAATGGGCGCCATAGGACAAGGACACCGAGGCACTGGCCCGCGCGATTTCCTCGATGGCGATGGTATGGGCGAGGTAGCCCATGCCCGCACCGCCATCCGCCTCGGGCACGGTGATCCCCAGCAGGCCAAGCTCTCCCATCTCGCGCCAAAGGGCGGGGGGAAAGGCGTTGGTGGCGTCTATCTCGGCGGCCATCGGCTTGACCCGCTCCTGCGCCCAACGGTGAACCATCTCGCGCAGCGCGGTGACGTCCTCGCCGACGTCAAAGGTCATGGAAGCTGTAAACATCGGACGATTCCCTCCCCGGAATTGAACGCTTGTTCAGTTCTTAGCGCCCAGAAGGTCGTTCGTCCAGTCGTGCGATTGCCCCGCATGCCCGACGGTCCGGTTTGCCCTACTTGACGTGGTGGCGTCAGACAAAGACCGTGGGACGCCGGCATGAGCAGAGGGAGACAGCGACATGCGATACTACGTGGCGTTCTATCGCGGGCGCGGCACGGTGGCGGATCGGATTGTGCGCTACGCCACGCGGTCCCCCTTTTCCCATTGCGAATTGATCCACACAGATGTGACGCCCCGCCGGGGCGATACCGTCCGCTGCGTCAGCGCGTCGGGCCGCGACAAAGGCGTCCGCATCAAAGAAATCACCCTGACCCCTGCGAAATGGGACATCTATGCCGTGCCCTGGGCGCCGGACGATGCCTGGGACCGGGCCGTCGCCCATGTCGGCAAGCCCTATGAGCTTTGGTCCATGGTGCTGTCGCAGCTCTTCAACTTCCGCCGCCAAGATCGGGGCAAATGGTTCTGCTCCGAACTCATCGCCTATGCGCTCGGCCTGAACATGCCCCATGCGAAATCGCCTGGTGATCTGTTGCGGGACATCGACGACCATACCGACACCTACAAGCTGGTCCTCGAACGAGTGGCCGCCGCACGCCGCCCCGACACAGCAGAAGAAGACGACGAGGATCTGTCCCCGGCCACCTAGCCCCGACCGGCACCCGGATCACCAGGGCCGTACAGCGCCATCAGAACGGCCAACGCCCGCTCCGACCGCGCGGCACAGGCTTCCGCATCGGGGGCAGCGGCGCGGCCAATCACCCGGCGGATCTGCAAGTCTCCGATCAGGCAATCCAAATAGAGCGCCGTCGGGGCGTCCGGCGTGTCGAACCGAAGCAGACCCCGGTCGCGCGCCCGCAAAAGGCACGACACCAGCAGTGGCTGGACCGTCTCTCGACCATGTTCAGCTATGGCCGCCCCCAGGGCGCCAGACCCATCCGCAGCCGCCGCCCGATTGAGCGCAACAGCCCGGTCACTGGTCACCAACCTGACCAGCAGCGGCCCAAGATCGCGCAATACGGCCATGGGATCGTCCCCGTCCGTCACGCCCCGCAGCAGTTCCGTCACGTCGCGCGCGTTCCGCACAACGAGGGCCGCGAAGAGGCCACGCTTATCGCCATACCAACGGTACAGCGTCTCATTCGATGCACGCGCCTGCTTTGCAACAGCCAGCATCGACGCGCCGTCGTAGCCCTTCTGCTCAAGCACGTCATAGGCAGCGGCTTCGATCTGATCCTGACGCGCGCGGCGGGTTGTGTCGTCCATGGGTCCTCTCAACGGTTGACCAGAGGCGTAATTGCAATTACGGATAGGCGCAAGCGTACACACAATTACGGATATCCAGCCCATGTCAGACCCCATTGCCCGCGCCGGACTGAGCGCATTGATCATCTTGCAAGCCGTCATGTTGACCGCGCTCTATGCCGGGGTGCCGCCCCACCCGCCGGCTGCGACGCCGCTCTTTGCCATGGCGCCCTGGCTTGGCGCGGCCTTAGCTTTGGCCGCTGCGGCACTGATACTGGGGCCAACATCGTCCGGTCTTGGGCGGAGCGTCGCTGGGCTTGCGGCTCTCATGGCCCTGGTCAGCTATGGCCCACACAAACTGTTGGATGCGCAAATCGCGGGTATCTGGCCCTCGGTATGCTTGGGTATGGCGGCTGCCGGAGCCGTTGTGGCCTGCGCACTCCGTGGCTCAGCTCACCGCAGCACCGCCCGTTAGAGCATGTGGCCGGGCGGACCTTCGTCCGCCCTCCCGCAAACGAGGACCGGCGCGCCTGCGTCACGGTAAAGCGCCACAACACGCAAACTCAGCCTGCGTACTACCGGCGAAAGCGGCGTCCTGACCGCACTCTGCGATAGGCTTCCTCGCCGACAGGTAACGAAACGGAGCAACGTCCCAACAGCGATACCCACAAACGCATGTCCCGCCTGACAAACGGGCCCGGTCTTTGCCCGGGCCCGCACAGCATCAGGCGAACGCCCGCTCTGCTTCCGACACCACAATCCGCCCAATCTGGGCGCAATCCTCCAGATCGAAAGTCAACGGCACCCGCAGATCGATCAACCGCGCCAAGATCCCATCGGTGCGTGGCAAATCATGGGCGGGCACATACTCCCAATGGTGATGTGCGGAGGTAAAACCCTGGGCGCGCTCCGCCCCGAACCACTTCCATTCCACGCCCCGCGCCGCGCAGCCATCCACAAATGCCCCAAGACGACCCGGATCTTGCGCCAACAATTGGATGGAAGACCCCACAAACGCCTCTGCCTGGGGACGTTCGATGACCGTCAGGCCAGCGGCCTCGCGAAACGCATGTTCCAAAGCCCGGTAGCGGGTATTCCAACGCTCTGCCTGGGTCTGCAAATCACGCAGTTGCGGGCGCAAGATCGCGGCGCGTAGCTCATCCATGCGCCCCGAGACATTGGGCATCAGGCCCTTGTGCCGGGCGAACACGGCTTCTTCGGGCGCGGTGCCATTGCGCGCATAGAGCATGTAACTGCCCGACAGCAGGGTCATCTTCGCCGCCAAATCAGGATCATCGGTGACGATCAGGCCGCCCTCCCCGGAATTGACGTGCTTATACGTCTGGCAGGAATAGCAACCAATCGCGCCCCATCGCCCCGACGGATGTCCCGCCCAGGCGGCGCCCATCGTATGCGCGCAGTCCTCGACCACCACGACCCCGGCGGCATCGCAAATTTCCATCAAAGCAGGCATATCGACGATATGGCCCCGCATGTGCGACAGCATCAGAACATCCGCGCGGTCCACCTTGACCGCCAAATCCTCCAGGTCGAGCACCAGATCCTCGGTCACCTCGACCAAGACAGGCCGCGCGCCCACCGCAGCAATCGCACCTGGCACCGGGGCCAAGGTAAAGGCGTTCGTCAGAACGCCGTCACCAGGCTGGACCCCCAACGCGCGCAAAGCGCACCCCATGGCATACCCGCCAGAGGCCACCGCCAGCGCATGCGCTGCCCCCGTCTGAGCAGCGAACTCAGCCTCCAACGCGGCCACATGGCTGGGGTCCGCACCGTAGCGATGCAGGGCCCCACCACGCATCACCTCGACAGCGGCGGCAATGGCCTCTTCCGGGATCGGCTCCTGCCGCGTGAAAGGTTTTGTGAAGGTCTCCATTGCGCCAGCTAGGCGCCAAGTGAGACCTCCGTCAATGCGACAATCAAAAGACCCGCGAGACGGGCCCCTAACCTCGGCGCCGCAGCACGTTACCCACCAGAACCATAGCGCCCTACCGTTTCTTCTCGGCAAAAATACCTCCGGGGGGGCGCCGCAGGCGCGGGGGCAGAGCCCCCTCCCCGAGTCGGTCTGGCTACAGACCGACGACCGACAGCGCGTCTTCCAGCTGATCGAAGTGATCCAAAAGCGCCTCTGGGTGGAGCCCCGCCACATCCATACCACCCGGCGCAAAGGTGACCAAGATCGAGGGCACGCCAGCGGCTGCGCTGGTTTTGCGGTCGGTCTCCGTGTCGCCGATCAAAACCGTGCGCCCCATGTCGCCTCCGATCCGGCGGACGGCTTCGACCAGAGGGGCCGGGTCGGGCTTGCGCACGGGCAGGGTATCGGCGCCAACAAGCGCGTCGAACAGATCGGTCGCACCCAGTTCCGCCATCAGGTTCACCGCTAAGCCTTCTGGCTTGTTGGTACAAATTGCCACGCCATCGCCTCGGTCCCGCAAACGGGCCACCGCATCCCGCGCGCCAGGGTAGAACTCCGTGTGTTCGGCAATGGCCGCGCCATAGGCCTCAAGCAGAGGGCGGTATCCGGCATCCACCAGCGTTTCGTCCACCGGCCCGCTGCGGGACAACGCCAGCCGCAGCATGGCGCGTCCCCCGCGCAGGGCAGTGGCCTTGTCTTCGGTCCGGGCCGGGTCCAAACGCTCGGGGCGGTCCAAACGGGCCAAGGCGACGTTTGCCGCAGCCAAAAGATCGCCAGATGTATCGCACAACGTTCCGTCCAGGTCGAAAATGACAGATCGTTTCATGGCTCGGTGTCCTTTCGCCGACGCCGCCCTTGCGACACCCTCCGGCGCAGGTAGAACGGAGCCATCAGGAAAGAAAGGCCGAAGATGCCAACAGCTTTGATCGTGCTGGCCGCTGGGCAGGGCAGCCGCATGCACTCCGACCGCCCCAAGGTGTTGCATAGGGTCGCCCACGCCAGTCTGCTGCAGCATGCGCTGGCATCTGGTGCGTCGTTGGAGCCAGACCGAACCGTGGTCGTTGCGGGCCACGGCGGAGACAAGGTGGCGCGCGAAGTGAGCGAGCTAGACCCGGCGGCCGTTGTGGTCCGCCAGACCGAACAATTGGGCACCGGTCATGCCATGCTTCAGGCACGAGAGTCGCTCGCGGGTTTCGAGGGGGACGCCATCGTCCTGTACGGCGATACACCCTTCATTCAGCCCGAAACCCTGGAGGCGATGGTGGCGGCGCGCCGGGATGGTGCCGATATCGTGGTCCTGGGGTTTGAGGCGGCGGATCCGGGGCGGTACGGTCGCCTGGTCGCCGACGGTGATCGCCTGGAAAAGATCGTCGAAGCCAAGGATGCCTCGCCGGAGGAACTGGCGATCACCCTATGCAATTCGGGCGTGCTGGCGGCGGATGCGGGCACCCTATTCGATCTGCTGGATCAGGTGGGCAACGATAATGCGGCGGGCGAGTATTATTTGACCGATGTGCCGCGCCTCGCTCGGGCGGCACGCCTCTCTGCCCGGGTCGTGACCTGCACTGAGGAAGAAACGCTGGGCGTCAACACGCGCGCGGACCTCGCCGCCGCTGAGGCGGCGTTCCAGTCGCGCGCGCGCGCGACGGCCCTGGATCGGGGCGTGACGCTGACCACACCTGAAACGGTGTTCTTCGCCTTCGACACCGAAATTGGCCGCGACGTGGTCGTGGAACAGAACGTGGTCTTCGGCCCAGGTGTGACCATCGAAAGCGGCGCGACCATCCGCGCTTTTAGCCATCTGGAAGGCTGCCATGTGTCGGACGGCTGCGTCGTCGGCCCCTACGCACGTCTCCGACCTGGCGCGGAACTGGACCGGGATGCCCGCGTGGGCAACTTCGTGGAGGTCAAAGCCGCACAGGTCGCGGCTGGGGCCAAGATCAACCATCTCAGCTATGTGGGCGACGCCCGCGTCGGCGCAAAGGCGAACATCGGCGCTGGCACCATCACGTGCAACTATGATGGCGTCTTCAAGCACCGCACGGACATCGGGGACGGGGCCTTTATTGGCTCGAATACCTCCCTGGTGGCGCCTGTGCGCGTGGGCCACGGCGCCATGACAGGCTCGGGAAGTGTCGTGACCATGGACGTGCCCGATGGGGATCTGGCCCTCGCGCGGTCCAAACAGGTCAACAAAGATGGGTTCGGCGCGCGGCTGATGGCCCGACTGAAGGCAGCAAAAGCAAGGACGACGAACTGATGTGTGGGATTATCGGCATCCTGGGCAACCACCAAGCCGCCCCGATGATGGTCGAAGCGCTGCGGCGGCTGGAGTATCGCGGCTATGACAGCGCGGGGATCGCAACCGTCCAGGATGGCGTGTTGGATCGGCGGCGCGCGGTCGGCAAGCTGGTGAACCTGGCGGACCTGCTGGTGACCGATCCCCTGCCGGGCTTCGCGGGTATCGGACACACCCGCTGGGCCACCCATGGCGGCGTCACCCATGACAACGCCCACCCCCATCGCGCGGGCCGCGTCGCGGTCGTCCACAATGGGATCATCGAGAACTTTCAGGAGTTGCGCGCCGAGTTGGACGGCCCCTGGGAAAGCCAGACGGACACCGAAACCGTCGTCCGCCTGTGCGAGCGGTTCATGGCCGAGGGCCTGGCGCCTCGCGATGCCGCCTTTGCCACCATCGACCGGCTCAGGGGCGCCTATGCGCTGTGTTTCCTGTTTGAGGGCGAAGGTGACCTGCTGGTGTGCGGCCGCCAAGGACCCCCCTTGGCCATCGGCCACGGAGACGGCGAAATGTTTGTCGGCTCCGACGCCATCGCCCTATCGGGGATGACGGACCGTGTGACCTATCTCGAAGACGGGGACCGGGCCGTCGTGACGCGCGATGGCGCCCAGATCTACGATGCCGAGGGACGTCAAGTGGGACGGGAGGTGCGCCGCGTAACGGTCGAGGCCCGTCAGATGGAAAAGGCGGGCCACAAGCACTTCATGGCCAAGGAAATCCATGAACAGCCCCAAACCCTCGCCGATGTGATTGCCGCCTATACCGATGGTGACCGGATCGTCCCGCCCGCCGCCTATGATTGGGCCGCGACGGACCGGGTCCAGATGGTGGCCTGCGGCACCGCGCAGATCGCCTGTTCTGTGGCGAAATACTGGTTCGAGAGCCTCGCGCGCCTGCCCGTCGATGTGGATATCGCCTCCGAGTACCGCTACCGCGAGGGACCGGTGGGGGCGGATAACACGGCCCTTTTCGTCAGCCAATCAGGCGAGACGGCAGATACGCTCGCGGCGCTACGATACGCCAAGGGCAAGGCCCGCGCCATCCTGGCGGTCGTGAACGTCGCCGAAAGCACCATTGCGCGGGACAGCGATGTGGTCTTTCCGATCCATGCGGGCGTGGAAGTGGGCGTCGCCTCGACGAAAGCCTTCGTCAACCAATTGGCGGTCCTGCTGTCTCTGGCCATTCACGCGGGCGTCCAGCGCGGCCTGATCGACGCAACCCGGGAGGCGGAACTGGTGGCCGGATTCCGCGCGTTGCCGGGCCTGATCTCCTCTGCCTTGGCGATTGAGGACCGCTGCGAAGCGCTCGCCTCGCGGTTGGCCGAGGCCTCCGACATCCTCTTCCTTGGGCGCGGGCCGATGTATCCCATGGCCCATGAGGGCGCCCTGAAACTGAAGGAAATCAGCTATATCCACGCCGAGGCCTATGCCAGCGGAGAGCTAAAGCATGGGCCGATTGCCCTGGTCGACAAAACGCTTCCCGTGGTGGTCTTTGCCCCCATGGACGCGATTTTTGACAAAACCATCAGCAATATGCAGGAGGTCATGGCCCGCGACGGTCAGGTCCTGTTGGTCACCGACGCGCAAGGCGCCGCGCAAGCCTCGGACGGGGTTTGGGAAGTGCTGACGATGCCCCGTGTGGATCCGATCTTCGCCCCGATCGTCTATGCGGTGCCAGCGCAATTGCTGGCCTATCACACGGCTGTCCAGAAGGGCACCGATGTGGACCAGCCGCGCAACCTGGCCAAATCGGTCACGGTCGAATGACCGATGGTGCAAAGGACGGGGGCGAGGGACCAGTCCCTCGCGCTCCCTGGCATATTTCCGGAACATCGAAGAACGCGCTCCTGGAGGCGCTCAGATCCCATGGCGACGCAGATCGGGCAGCGCGGGACCAGGCAGCCAACAGGACGACCCGGGAAACCTGGGGCCTATCTGCGGATGTCTTGGGCGACGCCGCGAAGGCCATGCGGGACGGCCTGACGGTGGATCGGCGCGTTTTGATGGCCGACGCGCTGTGGCGCGAAGGTGTGGTCGATACACGGGTTCTGGCGGCGAAAGTCCTAACCCAGGCGCGCATTCGGCCAGATGGGGGCGCTTGGTCCCTTTTGGAGCGCTGGGTGTTTGACGTCGATTGTCGGGTCATCTGCGACGCCGTGGCCGCGGCACTCTCTCGGCGGCTGGTGGCCGAGCCCGGGCGTCTCGATGTCGTGGCGGGCTGGACCGAAGCCGCCAGCCCCTGGGCGCGGCGGCTTGCGTTCGAGGGGACACGGCCATGGGCAAAGCTGGCCCACCCGAAGGAGGCCGATGTTGCCGTTCGCGAAAGGGTTTTGGCCTGGGCGCATGGGATGTCGGGAGATGCGCGCCCGCTCATCCGCCAGGCCATTGAAGGATGGCTCAGGGACCTTGCCAAGCGGGACCCGGCGCGGGTCGCAGAGTTTCGTGAGTTAGCAGCGGAATAGATCGGCCGCGCGGATCGGCGACGGCTTAGTCGCGCGCGGGGTTACCCCACCGGCCCCTGCTCTGACGGGAGCGCGCGACGATAAAGGTGCCAGCTGGCATGGCCGAGCACTGGCAGGACGATGAACAGCCCCAGAAACCACGGGACCAAGGCCGCGATGGTCAACGTCGCGATCAGCCCCGCCCAAACGGCCATCACCCGGATGTTCGTGCGGGTAAAACGCAGGCTGAACCGCATGGCGGTGACGAAATCCACCTCCCGCTCAAGAAGCATGGGGAGGCTGATGGCAGTCAAGGCAAAGAGCAGAAACGCGCAGACCCCGCCAAAGGCCAGCTCCAGCCCGATCATCATAAGGCCGCGTCCATTCAAGTAGCTGGCAAGATCATCCGGCGGCCCCAAAAGCGCGGCGGGCCCCATGATCAACGCGAACAGCATATGGGCCAGGAAGGACCAGAACAGGAAAAAGATCAGCATCATCGCGCCCGCCCAGGGGATCTGACGCGTCCGCTCTTGCCAAACCACTGCCAGCACATCCGCAAATCGCAGCGTTCCCCCATCCTGCAACCGGCGGCTCACCTCATAGAGGCCCACCGCGAGGAACGGCGCCAGCAACGGAAAACCCAGGGTCAGCGTCAATGTCCAGGTGAACAGCCCCGCCCCGAGAAACAGCAACGCGAACCCGGCCACCACGTAGACCGCCGCAAAGAACAGCCCGTACTGCGGCGCCGTCACGAAATCGCGAAGGCCCGCCCCGAGTGCGGCAATCAAATCGGACAGGGTCAATCGCGTGACATCTCTTAGGTTGGGCGACGGGTTCATGGGGTACTCTCGTACAAACTGGGCCGTGGGGCTTTGACCTGGATCATGGCAGGCCGCGGCGCCTCTGTCGCGTGTGCCCAGCGCCGCAGGGCAGAGCCGCCTTCGGGTCCGAGCCGCCGTCTGTAGAAAGCCAGGTGCTGCTGCCGGGGCAGATAGAAGGGGGGATCGTTCGACCGATGGGCGTGTCGGTTGAAGACCTGTGAGGATGGATCGCCGTCACGGAAGTTGTACGGCTTAGACGCACGGACGGGCCAAGAACGGGCAAGCTTCGCACGCGCCCGCATCGTCCCGTCCCGAGCACACTACCTCGGCCCCTGCCCTACAAACCGCAGGCGGCTTCGTCATTTGGCGTGATTTGGCAAAGTGGATGGATCGCTCAGGTCGGACAGGATCCGCCGCTCCGTCTCCCGAACGGCGCGAGATGCCGTATCAAGGTAGTAGTCGTGGGCCGCGCCGTCGAAAACAGTGGCGCGTTTGGGGACCTGGCGCACCCATGCGTCGTTCGGCCTGGCGGGATCCTCGGCCCCAAAAAACACACGATGCGGGATCGCGATTGGGCCCTCGGACCGAAGGCGGGTTGAAGACACGCAGAACAGATGGGAGAGCGGCGCGCCCTGCTGGACCGCGCGCCAGAGCGCTGTGCCCCCAGCACTGTAGCCGAGGCCGATCCAACCGGTCACGTCCACGTCCCGGAGCGCTCCAACGGCTCTGGCCATGCCATCCTGGCGGAACAGATGATCATGCAATGCCGCGCCCGAGAGACCCGGCGCATCGCTGAGCGCGGCCAACGACAGACGCTTGACCGGCTGGAGACGGGCGCACCGGGCCGAGAGGCACCGGGACGCGGATGGCGCGTCGTGGATGTCTGTGACGACGAGGGTCGGCATGGGGCCGCTCTACCGCTTTGGGCCGCAGCTGCCAATGTGAGCAGACGTGGGGCGCCTGCTGACCTTGCCCCCGGACGCCCCCTGCCCTAACAGGCCCCGGACCAATGACCCGGAGGCGCCCGATGCCGCGACTCGTGATGAAATTCGGCGGGACCTCCGTCGCCAACCTCGACCGTATCAAGCGCGTCGCCAAACGCGTGGGCGTTGAAGTGGCCAAGGGCTATGAGGTGATCGTCGTGGTCTCGGCCATGTCTGGCAAGACGAATGAGTTGGTGGGGTGGGTGAACGAAACCTCCGCCCTGTACGACGCGCGGGAATACGATGCGGTCGTGTCCTCGGGCGAGAACGTCACGGCCGGTTTGCTGGCGCTGGTGTTGCAGGAAAACGGGATCGAGGCCCGGTCCTGGCAGGGCTGGCAGGTGCCCGTGAAGACGTCGTCTGCCCATTCCGCCGCGCGGATCGAAGAGATCCCCACCGACAACTTCGACGCCAAGTTTTCCGCCGGGATGCAGGTGGCCGTGGTTGCGGGGTTCCAAGGGATCAGCCCCGAAGGCCGGATCACCACCCTGGGACGCGGCGGGTCGGACACCACAGCCGTGGCCTTTGCCGCCGCCCACAGCGCGGAACGCTGCGACATATATACGGACGTGGACGGCGTTTACACCACCGACCCCCGCGTCACCCGCAAGGCGCGCAAGCTGGATGCCATCGCCTTCGAGGAGATGTTGGAGCTGGCGTCGTTGGGCGCCAAGGTCTTGCAAACGCGCTCGGTCGAATTGGCCATGCGCTACAAGGTGCGCCTGCGGGTGCTGTCGAGTTTCGAGGAAATGAGCGACAACGCGGGCACGCTGGTCTGCGACGAGGAGGACATCATGGAAAGCAATGTGGTCGCCGGGGTCGCCTTTAGCCGCGACGAAGCCAAGATGACCCTGGTCTCGGTCGCCGACCGCCCAGGTGTGAGCGCCGCCATCTTTGGCCCCCTGGCCGACGCGGGCGTCAACGTCGACATGATCGTGCAGAACATCGCCGAAGATGGTCGCACGGACATGACCTTTAGCCTGCCCGTCGATCAAGTGGCCCGCGCCGAGAAAGCCATGGCCGAGGCCAAGGATTCCGGTGACATCAACTTCCACGATTTGATCGCGGATACGGAGGTCAGCAAGGTCTCGGTGGTGGGCATTGGCATGCGGTCCCACGCGGGCGTTGCCGCCAAGATGTTCGAGGCGCTGTCCGCCGAAGGCGTGAACATCAAAGTCATCACAACGTCCGAGATTAAGATCAGCGTGTTGATCGACCGAAAGTACATGGAACTCGCAGTCCAAGCGCTGCACGATGCGTTCGAGTTGGAAACGGCCTGAGGTCTGGTCGCCGCTTCGGGCGGCTCCTGCTGCGCGACAGCTTTGCCTTGCGCGCCCCAGTGTACCCACAGCACGGGACCTGAGGGGCGGACTGGGGCGCTGCCCCAGACCCCGGAAGTATTTTTGCCGAGAAGAAGGCGGGGATCGTTAACCTTAATGAGAGGTTGACGTGTGACCTGGTGTGCGCGCACCGTCCGGTTCCGAGTGGTCCGATCCATGGGCGTCACGGATTTTTTGGCAGGATATGATATAGGCGACGATGGCTCTGACGCCGTCGCGTGGCAGTTCCGTCAAACGGCTTCGGCGGCCATCTGGACCAAGCAGACGCGTTCGAACACCGCACGGCCGGAGATGCGCCCAGACATCTGATCGGATTGCGCAAGTGGTGAGCGTGTTGGGCGCTTAACGGCGCCGCAGCAGACGGGAAGCGGATCAGGAGTGCCATGTTGGGCGGCGTGCAACGTCCGATTGTCCATATCCTGTGCATCTTTGGTGCCCATGACGCAACGAAGCCTCCCCAACGGGGTTCCGCTGCCCTATACCCGTGTCCCGAGAGGGAGAGCAGAATGCCGCTGACCAAGGAAAGCGAAAGCCGCAAATTGTTGCGGCGTCTTCAGGGTGTGATGGCCGATGCCGACGCGGGCCAGGAACGGCTGGATCGGATCGTCGATCTGGTCGCAACCTCCATGGGGACAGAGGTCTGCTCCATCTATTTGCTGCGCGATGTGGAGACCCTGGAACTCTGTGCGACCTTCGGCCTGAATGCGGCGGCTGTTCATGTGACACGGATGCGCGTGGGGGAAGGTCTGGTCGGGCAGGTCGCGCGCACCCGTCGCGCGGTCAACACGCGGGATGCCCCATCGACTAAGGGCTTTCGCTACATGCCGGAGACCGGCGAAGAGGTGTATTCCAGCTTTCTTGGGGTGCCGATCCAGCGGCTAGGGGAACGTCTCGGCGTGTTGGTCGTGCAATCCCGCGATGCCCGCGCGTACACCGACGATGAGGTCTACGCCCTAGAAGTCGTGGCCATGGTCCTGGCCGAGATGACCGAATTGGGGGCCTTCGTCGGGGAAGGCGAGGCGCTGCGTCCCCGTCATCGGCAACAGGTCATGGTGCGGGGCATTACCGGCCAAGAAGGCAGCGCCGAGGGCGTTGTACACCTGCACGACCCGCGCGTGGTCATAACAAAGCCCATTAGCGACGATCCAGACCATGAGCGCGCGCGCCTGACCGAAGCCATCGATGCCATGCGCGTCTCGGTCGACCAAATGCTGACCAATGCCTCGGGCGACAGCGAACAAACCGAGGTGATCGAAGCCTTTCGTATGTTTGCCTATTCCCGGTCTTGGTTGCGGCGGATGGAGGCCGACATCGACGCGGGCCTGACCGCCGAGGCCGCCGTCGAAAAGGAACAGACAGCCGCGCGGGCGCGTATGGCGGGCGCAGACCCGTACCTGCGCGATCGGCTTGCGGATCTGGATGACCTGTCGAACCGCCTGTTGCGGATGCTCACCGGACAGGGGCGGGCGACCTCGGACCTGCCGGAGGGTGCGGTGCTGGTGGCACGCAACATCGGGCCCGGTGAATTGCTCGAATATGGGCGGCGGCTGCGGGGCGTGGTGTTGGAAGACGGCGCCGTGGGCAGCCATGCGGCCATTGTCGCACGGGCCTGGGCAATTCCCCTAGTCTTGCAGGCGAGTGGCATCACGTCCGAGGCCCTCTCCGGTGACCCAATCCTGGTGGATGGCGATCAGGGGATCGTTCACTTGCGCCCCGATGAAGCCGTCCGGGCGGCCTTTGCCGACAAGCTGGCCATGCAGGCCGAAGCGCAAACGCGCTATGCCTCGATCCGGGATCGGGCCTGCGTGACGGCGGATGGCCATCGGATCGAGATGCTGATGAACGCGGGCCTTATGGCGGACCTTCCCTCGCTCGAATCGTCGGGCGCCGAAGGCGTTGGTCTGTTTCGCACGGAATTGCAGTTTCTGACCCGCAACAAAGTGCCCAAGCGGGGCGAGTTGGCGAGCCTTTACGCCCGCGTCATGGAAGCGGCCAAGGGCAAGACGGTGACCTTTCGGACGCTCGATATCGGGTCCGACAAGGTGCTCCCTTACATGAAGTCCCAGGATGAGCCGAACCCGGCCCTGGGCTGGCGCGCCATCCGGGTGGGGCTGGACAAGAAGGGCGTCATGCGGATGCAGCTGCAAGCGCTGCTGCGGGCCGCCAATGGGCGCCCCCTGTCGCTGATGTTTCCCTTCATTGCGCAGATGGAGGAATTCATTGCCGCCCGGGGCCACCTGCTGCGGGAGATCCATCGCGAAACCTCGCTTGGTCATGCCCTGCCGGAGACCTTGCGCGTGGGCGCCATGCTAGAGACCCCCTCGATGGCCTTCGCCCCCCGGCGGTTCTTTGAAGAGGCCGATTTCATCTCCATCGGCGGGAACGACCTGAAACAGTTTTTCTTTGCGGCGGATCGCGAAAATGAGCGGGTGAGACGGCGGTACGACACGCTGAACGTCTCGTTCCTGAGCTTGATTGAGCAGATCGTGGCGCGCTGCGCCGAGACAGATACGCCGGTCAGTTTCTGTGGCGAAGACGCCGGTCGTCCGGTGGAGGCCCTGTGCTTCGCAGCCATGGGCCTGCGGTGTTTGTCCATGCGGCCTGCCTCCATCGGACCGGTGAAACATATCCTGCTGCGCTCTAACCTGGCCGAAGTGCGGGAGGTTATCTCGGCAGCACGGGACGCGGGCGAACAGACGGTGCGCCCGGCTGTGATGGAGTATCTCCGCACGCGGTGACCCAGCGCGGCGCTTGCGTTACGGGCCGACCCGACGCAGGCTGCTGGAAGGGGGAGCCGCCATGCCGGTCTATGTGATCTTCGACGTCGAAATCCACGACCAAGCCCGCTACGCGACCTTCATGGATCGGGTAAAACCGGCCATTGAGGCGGCAGGGGCACGGTATTTGGTACGCGGTGGTGCCCATCGCGTCCACGAAGGCGCCTGGAGCCCCCGCCGGTTGGTTGTGCTGGAATTCCCCTCTGCCGAGGCTTGGGACGCGTTCTACACGGGCGATGTCTATCGCGGTTTGAAATCAATCCGTGAGCGCGCCGCAACGGCTCGTCTTGTCAGTGTCGACGGTTTGGAGCCAGAAACTGTGGCGCAGGTTAGCCCGCCGCCGGATACCTCGCCGGATGACGGCGATCCGAGTTAGGCCACGGCCGGAGCCCGCGCCACGCGGGCAAGCGCATTGCGCGCAATGGCGATATGGAACGGCATGATTGCCGCCAAATAGAGACGACCGCCGAGGTTATGGGGGTCCACCCAAGTGGCCAATGACACCTGCCCGCCCTGTGACATGACGGAGACGCGAAAGTTGAGGTGTTTGTCGTCAAACCCCGCGACCAACTCCGCCTCATCGTCATATTCCACGGGGAAGGGGCCGACCTTGTCCGGCGCCTCCGGGCCATCCTGGGACAGGCCAAAGGGCGAGGTGACAAGGCGTCGAACCTGAAGCAACCCGCGCGCCCAATCGGGAAAATCCGTGATGATCCCCGCGGCGGCGCGGGGGGACATGGCACTGGCCACCCCATAGCAGTCTAGGAAATCGCCGGGGCGACGCAGGGCATGCAAACGACTGTCGGCGGGTAAGGGTACGGTTCGCACATCGGGCATGGGTCATCTCGCGTCAGGGACAATGGTAGAATGCGCCGCGGCCCCGGTCGCGGCAAGCGACGTGAGGGCGCAGAGTGTCGCGCCTCGATGTGCCCAGATGGCCCGGCCTCAGCGTCTCTTGGACCTGAGCGCCTGTTTGACCGTTTTCCCGAACGCCTTGTCCTTGCGCCGCCGCTCCGCCAAGTCGGCGGAGTTGAAGGCGTCCTCGGCGGCCAATTTGCGCCACCGCTCCAGGCGCGCCGGATCAATCTGCCCCGCAGCAATGGCCGCGCGCACGGCACAACCCGGCTCTGCTTCGTGGGCGCAGTCGTTGAATTTGCACGCGCCCGCCAAGTCCGTGATGTCGGAAAAGACCTCGCTGATCCCCGCGGCCACATCCGTCAACTGCAACTCCCGCATTCCGGGCGTGTCCAGAACGGCGAACCCGCCCGGCGTCACGTGCAATTCCCGTCGCGTGGTCGTGTGACGCCCACGGGCATCGTCTTCGCGGATCGTTCCGGTCGCGGCCAGGTCTTCCCCGAGGAGCGCATTGAGCAGGGTCGATTTTCCGACACCCGAAGTCCCGAGAAACGCAACGGTACACCCGGGGCGGCACCAGGGCGCGAACGCCTCTGCCGCCGCGCTGTCCTTGGCGTTCACGGCCACACAGGCTACTTCCTTGGACAGACCTTGAGCTTGGGCCAGGTAGGGGGCCGGGTCCGATTGATCCGCCTTGGTCAGAACGATCACCGGGTCAGCACCCGCGTCAAAGGTCAGGGCCAAGAACCGCTCTAGCCGGGCCACATTGAAATCCGCGTTGCAGGACGTGACGACGAACACCGTGTCGATGTTCGCGGCAATCAATTGCACGCTACGCTCATGGCCAGCCGCACGGCGTTTCAGCAGGCTTTTACGATCCAAAATCGTCGGCGGCTGCGTTGGCAGCACCCAATCCCCCACGGCCACATCGGCGATGGGCGGCAGCGTCCAAGTGGTTTCCCCATCGGTCACATGGACCTCGACCCGATCAACCCGCGTGACCCGTATCGGCGGCGCTTGACTCAGAGCCTCTGGCGTCACCTGCATCGCAAAGTGAGTCTGCCATCCCAGCGCAGCTAGAGGCGTGGGCGCAGGTGGTTTCACGTTCGGCATGAACTGGGAGTAGTCGCGGACCATGGGGCCTCCGAAGCCGTCACCCTACGGTAGCGCAGGGATCACCACGCAACCACAGGGATCGGGCGAGGGACCACGAAAACGCTATCGCCCGACTTCCTTTTGCAGTCTCAGACGCGCCACATCTTCGTGACGGTCCGCAGCCCGTTGATCGGCCAGGGCCCCTCTCACAAATGTCAGATGGGCCTCCACGGCGGCGCGCGCACCCTCCGGATCGCGGGCCTGGAGCGCGAGGTTGATGGCGCGGTGCTGATCGAGCAGCATATCGCGGGTGTTGCGCTGCTTGAACATGATGGAGCGGTTGTAGAACACGCCCTCCCGCAGCAGGTCCATCATCGACCGCATCATGTGGAGCATGATGACATTATGGCTCGCCTCGATGATGGCCATGTGGAAATCCGCATCGAGCCCCGCCTCTTCAGACGGATCGCGCTTGCTGTGGGCCGCCTCCATCTTGCGAAAGATCGTGTCCACCAGCGCCAGATCCGTGTCGGAGCCCTTGCGCGCCGCCCGGGCAGCGGCCAAGCCTTCCATGTCCTGGCGAAACGCGATGTAATCCTCCAAAGCGTCTTCCTGGGTCGCGAACAGGCGGATGAGGGCCGGTGAGAAGGCGGAGCCGAGCACATCGGCTACGAAGACGCCCGCCCCCGCGCGCGACACCAGAAGGCCCCGCGTCTGCAACTCCGACACCGCTTCGCGCAGGCTGGGCCGGGAGACGCCCAAACGCTCCGACAGCTCCCGCTCCGAGGGCAGCCGATCGCCGGGTCGCAAAATGCCACGTAGAATCAGGTTCTCGATCTGACGGACAACGGCAGAGGCGAGCTTTTCAGCTTCGATCAGTTGGAACGGCATGGGAACCCCTTGGAATTGGTCAAAAGATATGACCACCTCGAACCAAGGGCAAGTAATAGGCGCGCGACATGGGCGCGCGCACCCCGCGCGCGCCCAGTAACGTCACTGGTTAGGCGTGATGATGATCTCGACCCGACGGTTCCGTTGACGCCCCTCGGGCGTGTTGTTGGTCGCGATGGGCTGGCTTTCACCCCGGCCAAACGACACAATCCGGCTGCTGGGGACGCCGGTTTCCAGCAACACACCAGACACCGCACGGGCCCGCCGTTCCGACAATCCCTGGTTATAATCCGCCGAGCCATCGCTGTCGGTATGGCCAATGACCTGCACGGTCGTGTTCGGGTATTGCAGCAGGTTCTGCCCCAGGGCGCGAATATCCCCTTGCAGGTCGCCCCGCAGGTTGGCGCTGTCGGTCGCGAACAGAATGTCCTGGGGCATGGTCACAATTAGCTGCTCACCGGTGTTGGTGATCGTGATCCGGTCATCGCCCAATTGGCGGCGCAGGTCGGCGGCCTGCCGGTCCAACTGCTGACCGATGGCCGCGCCCACACCGGCGCCGAGGGCCCCTCCGATGACGGCCTTCTCAAGATCCCCGTCGCTGGCAACCCCAGCGACCACAGCGCCGGCCAAGCCCCCGAGGATGGCGCCATTGGCGGTGCGGTTGGGGTCGCCTTCGGGCGTCGTGACACATCCGGTCAAGGCGAGGGCCGCCGCGGTGACAAAGAGAACGGGGGTTTTACGGGTCATGCTCATATGGGTCTTTCCGTGTGATTGGGCTGTGCGCCTGAACCCTCAATGCATGGCGGCCCTCGGGGTTCCAAGGTCCGACGCTCCAACGACCGCGATGCGCGAGGCTCCGCCGCAGATGACCACACGCCCGCCGATAAGCAATAGAAAGCCGTGGTTATGGGATAACACAGGTGCCGTCCGTCCCCTTGACACCGCCCCCTAGCCCGCCTCCACCCGACTGCTTTCCCAAGCGAGCATGGCACGTTTGACCGGCAGCCCCCAGTGGTAGCCGCCCAGACCGCCCGACTTCCGCAAGGCCCGATGGCATGGAATGAGCCAGGACACGGGATTGCGCCCCACAGCCGTGCCCACAGCCCGCACGGCCTTGGGCGATCCGATGCGCGTCGCGATTTCTGAGTATGTGGTGACATGGCCAGACGGGATTTGCATCAGGGCCTCCCAAACTTTGATTTGGAAAGGCCCGCCGATCAGGTGCAGCCGCGCATCGCCCACCCCCCGAAACAGGGCTTCAGCCATGGCGGGAATGTCCGCACCTTCCACATAATTTGCATTGGGCCATCGGGCCCGCATATCGGCCATGGCCGCCGCGCGCCCCGTTTCTGCCGTGAAGGCCAAGCCACAGATCCCCCGATCCGTTGCCAAGACCAACACTTCGCCAAAGGGGCTATCCCCATAGCCATACCGGATCGCCAAGCCCTCGCCGCCGCGCGCATACTCCCCAGGGGACATCGCCTCCCACCGCAGAAATAGGTCATGGAGCCGTCCCGTCCCCGACAACCCTGCGCTGGCCGCCGTGTCGAGCAAAGTAAACCGCTCGTTCAACAGCGCCTTAGCGTGCCCCAGGGTAAGGTACTGCTGAAATCGCTTGGGGCTCACGCCCGCCCAAGCGCTGAAAACCCGTTGGAAATGCGCGGGCGACATGTGCATCTCGCTAGCCAGCTCCTCCAACGTCAGGGGCGCATCGGCGCGGGCGTCGATCACCTCGATGGCGCGGCGCATGGTTTGGTAGTGATAGGCGCCCTCGGCGGTCTCGATCTGCATGGCGGAACCCTTTCAGCTTGGCATGACCGTAAGCGGGTCGCGCAAATCCCGCGACCCGGTTCTTGCGGCAAGCGCTTGCCTGCACGCGCACCGCGCGCCACAAGGACGCCAATGGCAAAGCAACTCCCCTACCCCGTCATGCGTGAGATCTTCACGCGCTTCCAAGCCAGCGAGGCGGAGCCCGTGGGCGAATTGGAGCATACAAACGCCTATACCCTGGTGGTTGCCGTGGCCCTCTCGGCCCAGGCCACTGATAAGGGCGTTAACAAAGCAACGCGGGGCCTATTCGCGGTGGCCGACACCCCGCAAAAGATGCTTAACCTCGGGCTGGAGGCCGTGACCGAGCATATCAAGACCATCGGCCTCTACCGCAACAAGGCCAAGAACGTCATCAAACTCAGCCAAATGCTGGTCGATGACTACGGCGGCGAGGTCCCCAACAGCCGCGCCGCGCTCCAACGGCTGCCGGGCGTGGGCCGCAAGACCGCCAACGTGGTGCTGAACATGTGGTGGGGGCACCCCGCACAGGCGGTCGACACGCATATCTTCCGCGTTGGCAACCGCGCAGGCATTTGCCCAGGCAAGGACGTGGACGCCGTTGAACGCGCCATCGAAGACCACGTTCCCGTGGACTTCCAGCAACACGCCCACCACTGGCTGATTTTGCATGGCCGCTATATCTGCATCGCGCGCAAACCAAAGTGTGGCGCCTGCATTATCAACGACCTCTGCCAATTCGAGGAAAAGACTACCTAACAGGTAACACCCCGCTTTGACGCCACTGCCCCCGCGCGCCATACCCCGGGAACCCGATGATCTTCTTCTCGGCTCAAATACCTCCGGGGGTCTGGGGGCAGAGCCCCCAGCCGGTCGGACCGCGCACGCGGTTCGAAACATGAAAGGACCACCCCATGCCCTATGATGTGATCGGCATCGGCAACGCCGTCGTCGATGTGATTTCCCACGCCGACGACAGCTTTCTCGACCAGATGGGGATCGAGAAAGGCATTATGCAGTTGATCGAGCGCGAACGGGGCGAGCTGCTCTATGCCGCCATGACCGACCGCGTGCAGGCGCCGGGCGGATCGGTGGCGAACTCCCTGGCGGGTATTGGCGCCCTGGGCCTGTCCACGGCCTTCATCGGCAAGGTCAAGAACGATGCCCTTGGTCGGTTCTATGCCGAGGCATTGGAGGCCTCGGGCACTGCCTTCCCCAATGCCCCCATGGATGTGGACCTGCCCACGACCCGCTCCATGATCTTCGTGACGCCGGACGGTGAACGCTCGATGAACACCTATCTGGGCGCCGGGGCGGACATTTCCTCCAAAGACGTGCCAGACATCTTCGCAGACGGTGGGCTCTTGTTCTTGGAGGGATATCTCTTCGACAAGGACGACGGCAAAACGGCCTTCTCAGAGGCCGCCGCCAAGATGAAAACCGCAGGCGGGCGATCCGCCATCACCATCTCGGATCCGTTCTGCGCCGAACGCCATCGCGACGATTTCCAGCGCCTGATTGCCGAGGACATGGACATCGCCATCGGCAACGCGGCCGAATGGCTGACGCTGTATGAAACGGATGATTTGGACCGCGCCGTTGGCATGGCTGCCGATGCCTGCGAGGTGGTGGCCTGCACCCGGTCGGGTGAGGACGTTTGGGTGCGATCCGGCGATACGCGGGTCTCAGCCCCCGTCACCAAGGTCCCCGTTGTGGATGCCACGGGCGCGGGCGACCAATTCGCGGCGGGCTTCCTCTATGGCTTGGCCTGCGGGCGGGATCTGGAGGTGGCCGCGCGGATGGGAGTTGTCTGCGCACGCGAAGTCATTGGACATATCGGGCCGAGGCCCCAAGCAGATATCGCGGATTTGTTCCGATCTGAGGGCCTTCTGTAGCAACGCCTCGCATTGTACCTAAACCGGGACCGCGGCCGATTCCTGTCATCGCAGCGACAGGAGCCAAAGACGTCGGTCCAGACGGTCGCGCCGCAAGTCGAGGCGCAGCAACTCCGCCAGCAGGCGCGCACGCTCCGCCTGTTGGTCCTTGGACAGGGCGGCGAGCTGCGACCTGATCTCTGACTGACGGTGCCGAAGGTCCCGTATGTCCCGTCGGATGTCCCCAGCCAAGCGGCCAGACCGATAGGACCGTTCCATGACGGCCCGTTCCGCAGGGGAGCAAATGGATCCGATCACCCGCCGCTCGACGCCAAGGTCAAACGCATTGGACGGCGTGCAATACGCAGCGCGACCCGCCTGCCACCCAGCGCGCGCGCGCTCCGCATTCAAGGGCGACGCGGTGGCGTTACAGGCCGCAATGTCCTGTTCGACTGCGCTGAACGCGCCGCCCCGGGCGGCCACACGCTCGCCCAACCGATAGCCATCGGCACCAGAGCAATAGAGCTCGGTCAGTTCGGCACAGCCGGACAAGCCCAAGGCGGCCAAAACTGGCAGGACGACGGATCGCATGGTGAGACGTTCCCAATGGTCGAAGGAAGACAGCCGACACCGACCGAAGCCCAGACGCCAGGGATAGGCAATGACATGCCCGCGATACCCCATGACATCAGCGGGTCTCGGCCAAGGCCCTTGCGCCTTGCCCTTGGCCCCATGGCGCGGCACCCTGCTGTGACTTGGGGGAGGTCACGGAATGCACATTCTTATCACCGGCGCTGCTGGCATGATCGGGCAAAAACTCACGGCGGCGCTTGTGGCGCGGGGCCACCTGCGGGGGGCGTCCATCACAGGCATGACCTTGGCGGATGTTGTGCCACCAACACTGCCCTCGGGCATCGCTGGACAGGCCCTCGCCGTCGATCTGTCCAACCCGGACGCCGCGCGGAGCCTCCTTGAAACGCGGCCAGATGTCATCGTCCATCTGGCGGCCATCGTGTCCGGCGAAGCCGAGGCAGACACGGCTAAGGGCTATGCCGTGAACCTACAGGGCACGATCGCGCTCTGCGATGCGATTGCAGCCCAGCAGGACTACCGTCCGCGGATGGTCTTCACCTCGTCGATTGCTGTCTTCGGCGCACCCTTGCCGCCGGTAATCGGCGATGACGTCCCGCCAAAGCCCCTCACCAGCTATGGCGCGCAGAAACTGATGTGCGAGGTCCTTCTCAACGATCTCAGCCGAAAGGGCGTTTTGGACGCCGTCTCCCTGCGCCTTCCAACCATCTGTATTCGCCCGGGAAAGCCCAATGCGGCGGCCTCCGGCTTCTACTCCTCAATCCTCCGGGAGCCATTGATCGGAGAGCGTGCCAAGCTGCCGGTGTCGGAAGACACGCGCCATTGGTTCGCCTCCCCCCGGTCGGCTGTGGGCTTCCTGATCCACGCGGCGGAGATTTCCACAGAGAGCTTGGGCTTGGACCGCGCGCTCAACCTGCCAGGCGTCGATGCGACCGTTGGCGCGGAAATCGAGGCCCTGGAGCGCGTTGCGGGACCGGACGCCGTGGCCTTGATCGACAAGGTCGATGACCCGACCGTCGGGGCCATCGTTGGCGGGTGGCCCCAGGCCTTCGACCCCCAGCGCGCCCTGGCCCTTGGGTTCAGCGCAGAGACGGACATGGATCAGATCATCCAGGTCCATATTGAAGACGAACTCGGTGGCCAAATCCCGGTTCAGGATTTGGCGGAGGGGGGGCGGCAATAGCCCTTGCCAGTCTTCGCCCCTTCCGCCGTGCTTTGGGGACGCGTTCCGTTCGCATATTTTTGGAACATCGAAGCGGCGGGGGTTAACCTTAACAAAGGGGGTCACCCTAGGTGGGGGGCAGCGTGATCTTGAGGCTCTCGAACCCTCGGAAGCGGATGCGGCAGCTACGGACGACAGAGTGCAGCTCGTAGGACGTCACCCGGGCAAGAAACCGCTGCAGTGCGATAGTCGCCTCCAGACGTGCCAGCGTCAGGCCGACGCAGGTGTGCGGCCCGGCCCCAAAGGCCAGATGTCGCGCAGAGCCACGGTCTAGGCGCATGTCATCCGGTGCGCGAAAAACTTCTGGGTCCCGGTTGGCCGCCCCGATACAGAGGTGAAGATCCGTCCCAGCCGGGACCCGCTCACCATGCAGAAAGAGATCCCGTGTGGTTTGGCGGTTGCCGAATTGGTTCGGGCTTTCGAGGCGCAGAACTTCTTCGACGATACGATCAACAGGTCCCGTCCGCGCCCCTGGGTGTTTTGCAAGCAGCCAGAGCGCGTTGCCGATTAGGTTGGTCGTGGTCTCGTGGCCCGCGTTCAAAATGAAGATGCAATTGTGCAAAAGCTCCGCCTCAGACAGATCACCCGACTGGATAAGGCGGGTGAGGACGTCTTCCTCCGGGTCACCAGGCGCCGCGCGTCTGCGGCTCACGAGATCTTGCAAGTAGGCCAGGAAGTCCGACACAGCGGCCGTACCTCGGGCCATATGCTGCGGCGTCAAGGACGGTTCGAGTGCGCCTAGAATGGCCAAGGACCAATCGCGCAGGGGCGCCCGCTCCGACCGCGGGACGGCCAACAGATCGCCGATCACGTTAATGGGGATCGCCATCGCGAAGTCACGGATCATGTCCGGTTGCGGCGAAAGGCTATCAATCAAGTGGTCCACCAAAGCCTCAAGCCCGGGTCGCAGACGCGCCAGGGCCCTTGGGGTCAGCGCCCCCGCCAACACGCGACGGACGCGCGTGTGCAGGGGCGGGTCGTTAAAGACCAAAGACGTGGTGTGATGGACGTAGAGCGGCGTGCCCACCCCGTACTTCGGTCCAAACACCTCTGTCTTGTCCGACCGAAAAGTGTGGGTGTCTTTGTAGATCGCCAAGAGGTCCGCGTGCCGTCCGAGCAGCAAACTGCCATCGGGCTGCCAGGCGAAGCCCGCGTCGCGCAGGGCCGCGTAATGGGGCCAAGGGTCGTTATGGAAGCCTGTGGGCAGGTCCGTCAGGATCATGTCGCAACCGTCCCCGCCTGTTGGGAACAAGGCAACCTGTTTCTTCTCGGCCCAAATACTCTGACACGACGCGACCCCCTGGCGACGCGGCCCGGTCAGCGTGTTCCCTCACCAATGGGGCGGGCGCTGATCGGCCAGGGGGACGGTTCCGCCCGCGTCCAACTCCGCCTCGGCGGCCCGCTGCATCAACATGGCGACGCGCCGCTCCAGGACATCGATCTGCTTCGATTGACGTGCCACGATATCGGACAGGTCCTCGACCGTGCGCGTCAGGTGCGCGATGCGTTCTTCCAGGTCCTGCATGGGGTGATCCTATGGTTGCGGGTTGGGGACGCGCCCCGTATTGGACGCGCGACGAAAGGACGGACGACATGGCAAAGCAACAAAAGCCCCGCCGCCCCAAGGCACAACCGCCCAAGGGCTTCCGCGACTATTTCGGCGCCGAGGTCACCCGGCGCAAGGCCATGTTGGATGCCATCGCCCATGTCTATCATCTCTATGGGTTTGAAGCCCTGGAATCCTCAGCCGTGGAAACGGTCGAGGCCCTGGGCAAGTTCCTACCCGATGTGGATCGTCCAAACGAAGGCGTTTTTGCCTGGCAAGAGGATGACAGCGATTGGGTGGCCCTGCGCTATGATCTGACGGCGCCCCTTGCGCGCGTCTATGCAGAGAACCGTCAGACGCTGCCAACACCCTATCGCCGCTATGCCATGGGGCCTGTGTGGCGCAACGAAAAGCCCGGGCCGGGGCGTTTCCGCCAGTTCTATCAATGCGACGCAGATACCGTAGGGGCCGCGTCGGTCGCGGCGGATGCGGAAATCTGCGCGATGCTGTCGGATGTGTTGGAGACCGTGGGCATCGCGCGGGGCGACTACGTTGTTCGGATCAACAACCGCAAAGTGCTGAATGGCGCGCTAGAGGTGGCCGGCCTGGCTGGCGACGATAAGGTCGCGGCGCGCGGCATCGTCCTGCGGGCCATCGACAAGCTGGACCGGCTGGGCGCCGACGGTGTGCGGGCCTTGCTGGGCGCGGGCCGCAAGGACGACAGCGGGGACTTCACCGACGGCGCGGGCCTGAGCGACGATCAGGCCGATACAATCATGGCGTTCATGGGCGCCGGGCGCGAGACGGGCGCCGAAACGCTAGCCGCGCTGCGCGACGTCGTTGGGGACAGCACGGTGGGGGCCGAAGGCGTCGCCGAACTGGACCAGATCGCAAGCCTCCTCGACGCCCAGGGCTATGGGCCAGACCGCATCATCATCGACCCCTCGGTCGTGCGGGGCCTGGGCTATTACACAGGTCCGGTCTACGAGGCGGAACTGACCTTCGAGATCACCGACGAGAAGGGTCGCCCCCGCCAGTTCGGCTCCGTCGCCGGGGGCGGACGCTACGACGATCTGGTGACGCGCTTCACCGGCCAGGCGGTGCCTGCCACCGGTGTCTCCATCGGGGTGGACCGGCTGCTCGCCGCGCTCGCTGCGAAAGGACGGGTTGCCGACGACATCCAGGGGCCGGTCGTGGTCACTGTCATGGATCGGGATCGCATGGCCGACTACCAAGCCATTGTTGCAGATCTGCGCAAGGCGGGCATCCGGGCCGAGGTCTACCTCGGCAACCCCAAGAACTTTGGCAATCAGCTGAAGTATGCGGACAAGCGCGGCAGCCCAGCGGCGATCATCCAGGGATCGGACGAGGCCGCGCGCGGTGTGGTTCAGGTCAAGGATCTGGTGCTGGGCGCCAAACTGGCCGAGGAGGCCTCGGTCGAGGAATGGAAGGAAAACCCCTCCCAATCCGAAGTGGCCATAGCAGACCTTGTGCCATTCCTGCGAAAGCTGCTGGCATGATTACCGCCGGTGAACGGGCGCGGGCCGAGAGCCTGTTGGCCCGCCTGCGCGCAGCGGGCGCCCATCCGGTCGAGGCGGCATTGCTCCAACCGGCGGGAACGCTCCTGGATCTCTATGGCGAGGACATCCGGGCGCGCGCATTTACCACACAAGACCCCGCCGCGGGTGAGATGATGCTGCGCCCCGATTTCACGGTGCCCGTCGTCCAGGCGCATATGGCCGAGGGGGCGGAGCCCGCGCGCTATGCCTACATGGGCGAAGTCTTTCGCCGCCAGGAAGAGGACCCGACCCGCGCCCGCGAATACTTGCAAGTGGGGTTCGAGGTTTTCGACGGCGCGCGTCCCGCCGACGCCGATGCGGAGGTTTTCGCGCTGATCTCGGACCTCTTGGCCCCATGGGCACCGGTCCCCGCCACCGGCGATCTTGGCATCCTGATTGCAGCCGTCGAAGGCCTGACCACAAGCGACCGCCGCCGCGCGGCGCTGCGGCGTCACATCTGGCGGCCCGGTCGCTTCAAACGATTGATGGACCGCTATACGGGGCAGTCCGAGCCACTGCCCGGACGGGCGGCCCTGTTGGACCATGTCCGATCCGAAGGGGCCATGTCGGTCATCGATCAGGCCGGTCCCTCCGTGGGGTTGCGCACGCCTGCAGATGTTGCCACGCGGCTCGCCGCTCTGGCCGCCGACGCAGAGGAGCCCGCCATCACCCGGGCCGAGGCTGAGGTGATCGATACGCTGCTCACTATGGACGGGACAATGACCGAGGCGCTCTCGCCCCTGCGTGATCTGGCCGTGGACCTGCCCGCGCTCAGCCCCGCCGCCGACCGTTTGGAGGCCCGTGCCGAGGCCATGGCGCGACGGGGCCTGACGCCCGAGACCTTGCCCTTCGCACCCGCCCGTGGCCGCACGGCGATGGAATATTACGACGGCTTCGTCTTTACCCTGTCGGCGCGGGGCCGATCCGGTCAGGCCCCAGTGGCCACGGGCGGGCGCTATGATGCGCTGACCTCGGTTCTGGGCCAGGGCCGCTCGATCCCCGCCGTGGGCGGCGTCATCCGTCCTGGCTTGTTGGAGGACACCCCATGATCCGCCTTGGTGTGCCGTCAAAGGGGCGGTTGATGGACAAGACCTTCCAGTGGTTTGGCAAACGCGGCCTGACCCTGGTGCGCACCGGATCGGACCGTGAGTATGCGGGACGCGTGGACGGGGCCGATATCTCTCTGGTGCTGTTGTCTGCCTCCGAAATCCCGCGCGAATTGACGGCTGGACACATTCACCTGGGCGTCACCGGCAGCGATTTGGTGCGGGAAAACGTCATCGGCTGGGACAGCCAGCTCGAAGCCGTCGCGCCCATGGGCTTTGGCCATGCGGACCTCGTGCTTGCGGTGCCGAAGGCCTGGGTCGATGTGGACACGTTGGACGATTTGGATGCCGTCTGCGCCCAGTTTCGAGCGGGCCACGGCCACCGCCTTCGGATCGCGACGAAGTATCACCGCTTGGTGCGGGACTTTCTGCGCGCCCAGGGTGTTGCCGACTACCAACTGGTCGACAGCCAAGGCGCCACCGAGGGGACAGTTAAGAACGGCACAGCCGAAGCCATCGCCGACATCACGTCAACGGGGGAAACCTTGCGGGCCAATCACCTTAAGATCCTGAGCGACGGGCTGATCCACGCAAGCCAGGCGACCTTGTTCCGGTCTCGCAAAGCGCCGTGGGACACGGCGGCGCACGCCGTGATGGACGACGTCCGCGCCATGGTGGCCTAGGGTCCGGAGCCCCTTGGGTTTCAGATCTCGTCGAGGGCGGGGGCGCTGGTCGAGACGACGTTCTGAGAATAGGGGCTCGAGGTTTCGCGTTGGGCTTCAGCCCTTGAGCCTATTGGCCATGATCGTCAGCGACGCGCCCACAGTGGAGGTTTCGCGGACGTGCCTCACCCGGATCGTAGATCTCAGCTTGAAGATGACCGCACCGCTTAACCTGTGCCGATCATCGACGGACGGCTCGACATACGACCTCGGGACAACGGCTTGAAAACGCACGATATGTGCGTCGCTCAACCAAAGGCATGGGCGTTTCTCGCCCTTTGAACTGCCCGTGACCTGCCGTCCGCTAGCCTCTGACCCCAAGCCCCAGGTCCGCTAAAGCCCCCCGCCTGACGTCGCCTTTTGGGCCAGGATCATCAGGTTGTTGGCTGGCATATCTTGGATGCGAATGTCGAACCCGAGAACCGTCAGAACGGTTTGCAGATCCCCGATGTCTTTGTATCCAATCGCCCCATCCTGGGCGCGCAAATCCGCATCGAACCGACGGTCCCCGTCGCTCGTGGCTTCGCCGTCCCGCAAGAACGGACCGTAGATGGCCAATAGCCCGCCGTCGGACAGGGCGCGCTCTGCCTGATCCAGCAAGACCGATAGCTCTCCGTCAGAAATCAGGTGCAGCAGATTGACGATCAAGATCGCCTGGGCGGCCCCCGCCACAGCCCAGCCTGGGACCCCCACATCCAAATCGCCTGCGGGTGCGACGTTCGGCAGACCCTGACACCGGGCGTCGATGGCATCGCGCCGTGCGGCATCTGCGTCCGTGGGGTGGAATGTCAAGTCGGGACGATGCGCCGCCAGGGCCGCGATATGTTGTCCCGTGCCGGAGGCAAGCTCCAGCACGTCACCGGCGCGGGGCAAGTGCGGCAACAGACCTTCAAGGATCGGTTGCAGGTTCCGCGTGGCTGCGGCGGCGCACATGAGGCCGTTCGCATCGGCCTCCCTCACGCCGTCGGGCGTCACGATGGACCGCTTCACGCGAACCGTCCGGGGTCGAGCGCCGCAACGGCCTCGGGCGCGATCTGGGGCGGGCGGCCAGCGACCATGTCCGCAAGCAGCTCCGACGCGGCGGGCGCCGTCTGGAAGCCATAGCCGCCCTGCCCCGCGACCCACCAGAACCCCGACTGCTGCGAGGGTCCCAGCACGAAGGTTCCATCGGGGGCAAATGTGCGCAACCCGGCCCAGTTGGCCAGGGGACGGGTGGGTGGAACCGTCACCGCTTGGGCATAGCGATCCAAACCAATGGCCAGATCCATATCGTCTGCAAAGGCGTCACAGGGGTCGCTTGCCGTTTGATCCGCCGGTGAGACGATCAAGGCACCCGCATCGGGTTTGGCGTACCAAGTCTCTCCGGCGCCCATCACCATGGGCCAGGGGGAGACATCGTGACCGTCAGGCGCCGCGATCCGAGCAACGGACCGGCGCAACGGGCGTAGGCCGACCGGCGCGACACATGCTAGGCGGGCGACGGCATCGGCCCACGCCCCGGCTGCGTTGAACACAAGCCGCGCGGTCACGGCCCTGTCGCCGGACAGGGCCCTCCACCCGCCAGGAATTGGCGTCAGTGATGTGACTGCATGGTCGGTCTCGACACGCCCGCCCGAAGCGCGGATCACCCGGATGGCGCGCTGGAGCATGGCGTCGGTGTCCAGATCGCAGGCGTCGGGCTGATGGGCCGCGCGCGCAACATCCGGCGACAGGATCGGGACCAGACCACGGGCCTCGTCCGGCGAGACCTCCGAGAGGCCAAGCGCAGCAAGGTCGCGATCAAACTGGGCCTCTTCCCCCGGCAGGGCGATGGCAAGAAAACCACGGGGCGTCAGGTCCCCATGGGCCGCATGGGTGGCGCGGGATGCACGGTTCAGGGCCACGACGGACGGCGGCCCATACCCCTCTTCGAACATCGCGGCGGATCGACCGGAGGCATGGTAGCCGAGCTGAGGCTCGGCCTCCCACAGGACCACCTGCCCAAGGGTCGACAGAGCCGCCCCCGCCGAGGTCCCGGCGATTCCTCCGCCGATGACTAAGAAATCCGTATCCATGACCCGATCTCATACAGCGGGTCGGGTGCCCGACAAACCCTTGGTCGAGAAATGGACCGTTTGCGCCTCGTCGCGTGCAAAGGCAGGCGCTGTCCTCACAGGATACACAACTTGTGACCTTCAAGAATTATAGCAGGTATGGGTGTGGCATTCGGAAGGACCGAGCCAAAGCCTGGGCGATCTATCCGGTCGGTCACTCAGGATCAGCGAGACGGCGCATCGGGCGCCCAAAGGACGACCGATTGGTTTGATTGCAAGGATCGTGGTCTTGGGTTGGGTCCTCGCCGGAAATAGGGGGTGTGGCCCGAACACGTAAACACGATTGGCCAAGGACATGAGTATGGACTGTCGACAGGAGTGATGAAGTCGTCTGGGTCGCGACTGTCGGAGCGATCCCGGCGGAAGACCACCCCAAATGCCTCGTTTCGGATGACGACAAAGCCAGGCCACAGCCGATTTTCAACGTAGGTGGTCTATATGCGGTCACTGAGCCGGTCGCGGAGATCCTGCGGGAGTCATAAATGGGTAGGAACGACCTCTATCTGTTTGGGTATCTCGATCCGGACGGTAAGACGCCGCTGTCGGGCGGACCGTTTTCCTTCCTCAATGTGTGCGAAATGAAAACGGCTGTGGATGTTGCGAAATCGTGGGAGCGACTTTGGGAAAGCGGCCATATCCAACGGCCGTCAGTCGTCGCCATGCAAGCAACGACAGATGCTCTTCACCATACGATCAAGGTCCTTCCAGCGGCACTGACGGGGCCTGACATCTGGATGGATACTCAGATGACCCGTCGGTCTTCTTTTCTGATCAGCCTGAACAGGCATTGCGCGCGGCGAAACTGGTGAAGCGGCTTCACGGCCCGACAACCTTCGCCCTTTTCCACTTCGAGGACTTTCGGACTAAGAACCCGGCAATACCTTTAAAATTAGGCTCGCTTTCCCGCTAGTGGCACGACCGATTGACCCGGTTCGAAACCAGGATCCGACGTTTCGCCGCGTTGGGTCGCCACACCACAGTTTGGAAGGGGAGTAGCGCGGGGCCCGCAGGGGTAGACGACGATGCTCACCTGTGACGCATGACAAACCAGCGCCACGCCCAACTGCCGTCTACGGATCCAAGCCGGTCAGTCCAATCGCCTCAGCCCTCCTCCAACCGGTCAGTCGCTGGGGCGGGCGTGGGCGACAGGGCCGTGACTTTTTTATAAAGCGCGTCATCCAATGTGACGCTCAGCGCCCCCAGGGAGGGCGCCAGTTGCGCCACGGACCGCGCGCTGATGATCGGCGCGGCAACGGCAGGGTGGCGGGCAGCCCAGGCCACCGCCAAGGTCGCAGGGTCGATGCCAGCCTCCGCTGCCACTTCAGTCAAGGCCGCAGCCGTCTCATGCATCCAGGGCTGGCCGTAGCGCGCGGCATACCGGCTGTCTGTTGTCAGGCGCCCGTCACCGCCACGGGCGTATTTGCCCGTCAGCAGCCCGCCACCCAGGGGCGAATAAGGCACAACCGCAATTCCCTGGTCTTGCGCCATGGGGAGGATTTCCACCTCGGCCTGACGCTTCACCAAGGAATACATCGGCTGCATCATGGAAATGCTCAGATCGAAGGACGCCGCGACGGCCTGGGCTTTCATCACCTGCCACGCCGCATAGTTCGAGACCGCCACGTACCGGATCGTCCCGGCGTGCCGCAGCTGGGCGAGTGTTTCGAACGTCTCCTCCAAAGGCGTGACCGGATCCCAGCGGTGCATGTAGAGGATGTCGATCACCTCCAGATCCATCCGGCGGCGGCTGTCTTCCACACTGCTCAGGATGTTGTCGCGCCCCGCACCGCCCTCGTAGGCGGCTTTGGTTGCGATCACCAAACGGTCCCGCTCGGGCGCGATGAACTGACCGAGCAAGGTCTCCGACGCGCCGCCGGTATAGACATGGGCCGTGTCGAAAAACGTCAGGCCCGCGGCGCGGCAGGCGTCATACATGGCCCGGCTGGCATCGGCATCTGCTGTGCCGCCAAACTGCATGGCGCCGTAACACAGGGGCGAAATCGGGGTGCCGTCGAGGCTTTGGATCTTTGTCATAGCCCAGAGGTAGCGCAGCAATGTGACAGTTTCGACTGACGTCTACACCTGGCACGAATCACGAAATCTGCGACAGTGATGGGACCATCTGCACGTAAGGGAGGACGGCTGATGCGCGACCAGGGACAGGGGCCGGCGCCCGTTTGGCTGGGGCCAGACAGTTGCGATCTCACCGACTTCAAATCGCATCTGGACCAAGTCACCACGCCTGAAGCCTATCCGTTGGCCCATGAGATCCAGTCGCAGATACCGATTTACGATGGCGATACGTTGCGCCAGGCGGACGCAGATATGCGGCAATCCACCAAGGCGGAATGGAATCGCGCGTTTTTGGACGGCCCCGGCATCATTGTGATCCGCCGCGGATATGATGACGACGCGCTCCTCGACAGCGTTACGGCGACCCTGTCGACCCTGATCGCGGCGGAGGAGGCGCAGGGCACCGGGACCGGCGATCACTTTGCAAGTGCTGGCGCCAACAGCCGTCTGTGGAACGCCCACGAAAAGCTGGCCGTCGCGGCGCCCGAGGCCTTTGTTCCCTATGCGGCCAACCCCATCGTGGCGGACGTGGCCGAAGCCTGGCTGGGCCCGGCGTGGCAGATGACGACCCAAGTCAACATCGTGCGCCCAGGCGGGACGGCGCAGGTGGCGCACCGGGACTATCACATGGGGTTTCAGACGGCGGAGGTGCTGGCGCGCTATCCGGCATCTCAGCACGCGCTCTCTGCACGGCTGACGCTACAGGGGGCGGTCGCCCATACGGATATGCCGGTGATTTCCGGTCCAACAAAGCTGTTGCCCTATTCGCAGAGCTATCTGCCCGGCTACCTGGCGGTGCTGGAGCCCGCTTTTCGCGACCTGTTCGAGGCACGCTACGTGCAATTGCCCTTGAGCAAGGGGGATCTGCTATTCTTCAACCCGGCCACGTTTCACGCCGCCGGTGAGAACCGATCCGAGAATATCCAGAGGTTCGCCAACCTGATGCAGATCGGGTCCGCCTATGGGCGATCGATCGAGATCGTGGACAGGGACCGCATGTGCCGCGCGGTATATCCAACAATACGTGAAAAAATGGCCGACCTATCCCCGCGCGAGGTTGAGACGATCATCGCGGCCACCGCCGAGGGGTATCCGTTTCCGGCCAACCTCGATTTGGACTCTCCTTTGTCGGGGATGGCGCCGTCGAGCCAACAGGACCTGATGCGGCGCGCCCTGACAGAAGGCTGGACGCCCGAGAGGTTCGACCAGGCCCTGTCCGACCAGCGGGGACGCAAACGATCCCATTGATTAGAGCGGCGCGGGCCATTCATCATCCAGGATGCGCCCAATCGGGCGAATCTGTCGGCCAATGAGGCGAACCGGCCCCCGGTCCTGTCTTCCGGCAAGATCGGGCTGGAACGCCCGCCAGGACCCGGATTGAATCCGCCGACCGCGCCGACGGGCATTTGGCCGTGCGGGTTCATGCGCAGAAAAAGAGCGTCATTCTGCAGGATTGCGCGCGAAACAGGCAGGACTTGCAACCGGGGGCGCAGGCTGCCGCCCGATGGGTCATCACTGGGTCGAGCGGAACACACCGCTCATCACATGGACCAAATCGGAGCATACCCATGAAGACGATCCTGACGACCGCCGCCATCACCCTCGCATTTGCTGCACCCACCTGGGCGCAGATGGCGATGGACACGGACGGCGACGGCAATGTGTCGATGGAAGAGCTTCAGGCTGCCTATCCCGACGCGACCGCCGACACCTTTGCCGCCATCGACACAGATGCGGACGGCGTTCTGAACGAGACCGAGGTGCAGGCCGCCGTGGATGCGGGCATCCTGCCGTCCTGATCTCGGACGAGCGGGGCTTCGCCAGCCCCCCAGAGAGACACTGTCACTCACAGGGCAGCTGCCCGGCGATCCCATTCGCCGGGCAGATGTCGTAGATCTCCTGCCCGTAGGCTGCCTAAAACACGCCGACCCAGACCGCAGTTGCCAAAGCGAGAAGCAGGGCAATCGTCGGAATCACGACGGCAACCACGAAGACCGGCCCATAGGCCTCTCGATGGGTGAGGCCCGCGATCCCAAGCAGCGTCACAACGGCCCCGTTGTGTGGCAGCGCGTCCAATCCACCGGTCGCCAAGGCCACGATGCGGTGCAACGCAGCGGGATCGACCGCCTGTTGCTGCGCCAGCTCCAGCGTGCGGGGGCCGAGCGTGTCGAGGGCGATGGACATGCCGCCCGAGGCGGATCCCGTCAGCCCCGCCAACAGACTTGCCGAGGCCGCAAGGCTCGTCAGGACACCGCCAGGGATTTGCGCCGTCAAGGCGCTGACGCTCTGGAACGCGGGCAGACCGGCGACCACGGCGCCGAACCCCACCAACACCGCCGTATTGAACAGCGGTAAAAGCGCCGCCTGGGCTCCAGCGCCGAGGGTCTCCTTCGGGGCGGCAAGCCGGGACCAAGACAGGGCGAGCGCGATCAATGTCGCCAAGCCAAGCGCGCAAATCAGAGCCCAGAGACCAATGACCTCGGTCGGCGTCACATTCCCCCAAGCCGGGTCAGCGAGATAGCTCAGGTCCAGTCGCGGGAGAACGCCCTGCGCCAGCACGAGGTTGGCGACAAAGACAGCCACAATCGGGGTCAGCGACAGCCATAGGGACGGCAGGTCCGCTTGTTCCACCTGTCGGGTCAAACGCGGGGCCACCGGCGCGGCGCCACTGCGTGCGGCCCGTGCCAGATAGGTCACGCCCCCGACCGCCATCAGACCACCGGCCAGCATCCCAATTCCGGGCGCCGCGAAGAGCGTGGTCCCGAAATACGGCATCGGGATCGCATTCTGTATCGCCGGAGAACCGGGCAAGGCGCTCATGGTGAACGTGAACGCGCCCAGGGCGATGGCCGCCGGGATAAGCCGGTGGGGCAAGTCCGCTTGTCGAAACAGGGCGACTGCCAGGGGATAGACCGCAAAGGCCACCACGAAGAGCGACACGCCGCCGTAGGTCAGGACCGCACAGGACAGCACAACCGCGACCAGAGCCTTTTCAGCGCCCAACCGATCGACAATGGCCCGCGCGATGGCCATGGCGGCGCCCGAGGCCTCCATCAGCTTGCCAAAGACAGCGCCCAGCAAAAACAGAGGCAGAAAGGCCACCACGAACCGGCCCGTCGCGGGCATGAAGCGTTCGGTCAGCGTCGCCAAGACCGGATCCCCGGCAAGCCCCGCCGCCGCCAGCGCCATGATCGGTGCCACCAGGAGGATGGGCCAACCGCGGTAGACCGCCCAGATCATCATCCCCAGCGGCAGGAGGAGCGTGCCCACAATCGCCATATCTGCCCATCCCGAGTGTTTCTTTGGGATGCTTGTGTCAGGCCTCAGACCCGCCGGCATTGATCGAACACAAACCGGGACCACACGGCCGGGACGCCCTGGTCCAGTGTCTCAAAAGACCTTTCGCGGCAGGAGGCCCGTCAGGGAGGGTCGCAAGACGCAAAAAGGCCCGACACAGATGTGCCGGGCCCGGGTTTGAACGGCGCCGGGTCGGACACCCGAAACCGTAACGGTGACAATCCCCTTAGTTGGGAACATCGCCCGTCATGCCTTCGACGTAGAAGTCCATCGTGGCCAGGGCACCGTCATCGGCGACTTCGCCGTCAGCCAGCCAGGCGGTTCCGTCCTGCTTGTTGATGGGACCGGTGAACGGGTGATAGCTGCCGTCGGTGATCGCTGCGATCATCGCCTCAGCCTCGGCCTTGACCTCGGCGGGCACGACCTCGGTGATCTCACCGATGACGACTTCGCCTTCGGGCATGCCGCCCCAGCTGGCGGTTTGCTCATAGGTGCCGTCCATCAACTCACCCACGCGCTTGATGTAGTAGGGCGACCAATCGTCGATGATCGACGCGATGCGCGGTGTGGGAGCGAAGGCCGCCATGTCGGAGGCTTGGCCGAAGGTGAACACCCGGCCACCGTTTTCGTTGGCTTCCTGGGCGGCGGCTTGGGGCGCCGTGGAATCCGTGTGCTGCATGATGACGTCCACGCCCTGATCGATCATGGCGCGGGCGGCATCGGCCTCCTTAGCGGGGTCGAACCACGTATAGACCCAGGTCACCACCATTTCGACATCGGGGTTCACCTTGGCGGCGTGCATATAGGCGCTGTTGATACCCTGAATGACCTCTGGGATCGGGAAGGACGCGATGTAGCCGATCTTGTTCGTCTCGGTCATATGGCCCGCGATATGGCCGATCACCGCGCGGCCTTCGTAGAAGCGTGCGTCGTAGGTCGAGACGTTCGGGTGATCGCGCCGATAGCCGGTTGCATGTTCGAACTTCACATCGGGGAACTTGGCCGCGACGTTGTTGGTCGGGTCCATATACCCGAAGGACGTGGTGAAGATGATATCCGCCCCGCCCAGGGCCATCTGGGTGATGACCCGCTCCGCGTCTGCGCCCTCGGGGACGTTCTCCTGGTAGACGGTCTCGACTTTGTCGCCATAGGCCTCTTCCACGGCGAGGCGGCCCTGGTCGTGCTGAAAGGTCCAGCCACCGTCTCCGATGGGCCCGACGTAGACGAACCCGACCTTGGTGGTCTCATGCCCATCGGCGAAGGCGCCGCCGGTCACGGCGAGGCTCAGCGCGCCCGCCAGAAGTGTCGCGAATCTCATGGATGTCTCCCCAGTTGTTTTCTGTGTTTGTCTCAAACTCTGACAGGAGCGCGGCGGTGACAAGACCCGGCGGACCAGCGACAGCATCCAGCCGGACCATCCGCGTGCAAGCGGTGAAAAATTGGCCAGTTATGCTGGCCTTCGTCGGTGGCGCGATGGCTCATTGGGGGCTTGCGAGACGGCCGTCGAATGCACCGATAGACCCAACGCAAGGACGTGGCTGCGGTCTTCCGACCGCCGCTCCAAAACTCAAAACTGCCGGGAGCACGGGCAGACAGCTCAGGACGTGCCAAAACAGCACGCCGTCCGCCATCCTGGGTCCCTGGGTCACGTCAGTCGGTCTGCGGCATCAGGATGCGGGATGGAACGGCTTGCCAAGATCCGCCGGGGCCTGTCCAGCCCGCCCGGCCCGGCGGGAAATCAAAACAAGAACAAGGATCGTCATGAGGTACGGCGCAGCACTCAGGACTTCGACCGGGATACGGGCGCCGGCGGTCTGGAGATTGAGTTGTAAGACCGCAATCCCCCCAAAGAGATAGGCACCGATCAACACACGCTCCGCCCGCCAAGACGCGAACACCACGATCGCCAGCGCGATCCAGCCCGCCCCCGCCGTCATGCCGTCGGTCCATTGGGGAACACGCACAAGCGACAGATAGGCCCCGCCGAGCCCCGCGCAGGCGCCTCCGAAGGCAATGGCCAGCAGACGCACACGCCGCACATTGTAGCCCAGGGCATGGGCCGCATCATGGCTTTCGCCCACGGCCCGCAGGATCAGACCCGCGCGGCTGAACCGCAGGAAGGCCCAAACCCCAAGGCACAGGGCCAATGAGACATAGACCATTGGATCGTGACTGAACACGACGCGCCCGACAAACGGCAAATCGGACAAGACGCCCATGTCCAAGCGTGCCAGACTATCGACCTTGATGCCCACATAGCCCTGCCCCAGCAGGGCCGACAGACCCAGACCGAACAGCGTGAGCGCCAGCCCCGTGGCGACTTGATTCGACAACAGGAATTGGGTCAACACACCAAACAGCAGCGCCATGACCGCCCCTGCCAGGGCCGCGGCGGCGAACCCCAACCAGACACCTCCGGTTTCATGGGCAGCGATGAAGCCCATCACCGCGCCCATGATCATCATGCCTTCGACGCCGAGGTTCAGGACCCCCGCCTTCTCCACGACCATCTCTCCGATGGCCGCCAAAAGGATCGGCGTCGCTGCCACCATCAAAGAGGCGATGAGCAGCGTTGGGGAGATGACGCTCAAATCCATCGGACCGTCCCTCTCAGCGACATGTGACGGGGGCTGCGGGCGCCGCTCGGCCGGGCGAAACCAGTCGCGTCGGGTTGCCATGATCCGACGGTGAGGGTTTTGTGCATGCCCACTCGATGACAAGCGACAACAGGCCCGCCCGTCCAGATCGGCCGCGCGACCGCTGATCCCAATGCCTCCGGCCCGCCCTGCCGACGACAGGACAAAAACGAAAGATTGGGTTCGATCCTTGGCCGCCCAATCATTCCGCCGCTCCGCCCAACGGGGCATCCTCAACGGACCGCGACGGCGAAGCCCCTGACGTCACCGCCTGCCTCCGCCCGATGCTGCGCCGCAGCCGGAAGTTCGCCAAGACATCCAAGGCGAGCAAGAAAAACAACAGCATGCCCTGGAAAGCACTGATGGCCGCGATGGGCAGGCCGAGGTTCGTGGCCACGTTGTCGCCCCCCACATAGGTCAGCGCCATGAGCATCCCAGCCAGCAAGATTCCGATGGGGTTCAGGCGCCCCAGGAAAGCAACGATGATTGCCGTAAACCCATAGCCCGAAGCGAAGTCGATACTGATCTGGCCAGCGGGGCCCGTAACCTCGAACAGACCGGCCAGCCCGGCCAGCGCCCCGGCCAACCCAAGGCAGAATACGACCAGGCGCGCCGGGCGCACGCCGGCAAAGGCCGCCGCAAGGGGGGCCGCGCCGGTCAGGCGGATATGGAACCCCATCAGATGCCGCGTCAAAAAGATCTGCGCCGCCACAACGACCAAAACCGCCAAAAGAACGCCCCAATGGGCGCCGGTGCCTGCGATCAATTCCGGGTTGGCCGCAGCGTCCCACCGGCTGAGATTGCGGGACCCAGGGAAGCCCACGGCGTCCGGATTGCGCAACCAGGAGACGGCGGCAGAGGCCAAAACGTTCTCTGCCACATAGACCAACATCAGCGAGACCAGGATTTCGTTGGTGCCGAAACGGATCCGCAGAAGCGCCGGGATCATCGCCCAGGCAAAACCACCCAGCGCGCCGAAGGCGATCATCATCGGGAAGATCAGGGCCGACTCCGATGGGTAGAACGCAAGGCCAGCGGCGGCCCCGCAGATCGCGCCCATGATGTACTGCCCTTCGGCCCCGATATTCCAAATCCCGGCCCGAAAGCCCATCGCAAGGCCAACGGCAATCAAAATCAGGGGGCCCGCCTTGATAAGCAGTTGGCCGCGAAAGTACCACGCGAACTCACCAAAAATGGGGTCCCAAAAGATCGTGCGGATCGCTTCGAAAGGGTCCGTGCCCAAGGCGGCGAACATGATGCCGCCTGCGAACATGGTCAGCAAAACCGCCAGCAGCGGTGCGATGGCCTGCCATGCCCGCGATGGCGCGACCCGACGTTCCAACGCGATCATCGGCGCCCCCGCCGGGTATGAGCAGGAAAAATCCTTTCAGAAGGATTTTTACGCACGCCCCTCGGAGGTCTGCGCCTGACGTCACACATGGGCAGGCTCCAGATCTCCGGCCCCGCCCAACATCAGGCCGATGCGATCCACCGTCATTTCGGACGCCGGGCGTGGCGGGCTCAACCGGCCCTCGTTCAAGGCCGTAAACCGATCCGATACGGCCAGCAGTTCATCCAGATCCTGGCTGATCACCACGACGCCCGCGCCGCCCGCCGCCAGGTCCATCAAAGCCTGACGGATCGCCGCAGCCGCCGCCGCATCGACACCCCACGTCGGCTGGTTCACAACCAACACGCGGGGCGCTTGCAAGACCTCGCGCCCAATGACGAACTTTTGCAAGTTGCCGCCCGACAAGCTGCGCGCCGTGGCCCCTGCACCCGGCGTGCGCACATCAAAGCGGTCTATGACCTCTTGGGCGAAGCTCCGTGCCGCGCCCCAGCGCAAGAACCCGCGCCGCGCCAAACCTTTGCGTGATACTCCGGTCAAAGCGGCGTTCTCGGTCAGGCTCATGTCCGGAGCCGCAGCGTGCCCCAACCGCTCCTCCGGGGCGGCCAATAGGCCCGCGCGGCGGCGGGCGTCAGGTCCCGCCCGGGAGAGGTCCTGCCCCCCTAGGGTAACCGTGCCAAGGGCGGACAGCCTCTCCCCGGACAAAGCCCCAAGCAACTCATCCTGACCATTGCCAGCGACTCCACCAATTCCGAGGATCTCACCGGCGCGAACCTCCAGCGAAATCTGGCGGAGCGCGGTGCCAAACTGCGTCGCCGGGAGCAGAGACAGATCCGTCACGGTCAGCAGCGCCGCCCCGAGGGCCGAGGGCCGTGCTTGGGACGCTGTAATCTGGGTCCCAACCATGCGTTCCGCCAGGTCCGCCGCCGAAGTCTCGCGGGGGTCACATTGCCCAACGACACGCCCCCCACGCAGGATCGTCGCAGCCTCACAAAGCGCCCGGATCTCATCCAATTTGTGGGAGATGTAGAGGATCGCCGCACCCTCCGCCGATAGCTTGCGGAGCGTGGCGAACAGCACCTCGGCCTCTTGCGGGGTGAGGACACTGGTCGGCTCGTCCATGATCAGAAGACGCGGGTCCTGGAGAAGGCAGCGGACGATTTCGACCCTTTGACGTTCTCCGGCGGACAGATCGCCGACCCGCCGCCCCGGATCCAGCGGTAGCCCATAGGTCTGGGACACGTCCCGAATGCGTTGGGCCAGGTCCCGCATGGGCGGCGGCGACTCCATCCCAAGGCCCACGTTCTCCGCCACCGACAGAGCCTCGAACAGGCTGAAGTGCTGAAACACCATGGCAACGCCAGCGGCCCGGGCGGCGCGGGGCTCCGACGGGGCAAATGGCGCGCCGTTCAAGCGCATGCTGCCCCGGTCTGGCCTCACAAGACCATAGATCGTCTTGACCAGGGTCGACTTCCCGGCCCCGTTCTCCCCCAGCAAAGCATGGATTTCACCCGGCTGGATCTGAAACGAGATGTCCGCGTTGGCAATGACGCCCGGGTAGGTTTTGGTTATCCCTTCGAGGGTCAGCAGCGCGGTCACGGGGGCGTCCTCTGGCCGGGGGGATCCATCGCCCACGACAGTAGACCGCGTGCCACGCCAATCGCAATGGCCTGGGGGTGCTTGCCCAGTGCCCTCTCACCGATGGGACAGGTTATGCGCGCAATGGCATCGGGCCCATGCCCCAAAGCCGACAGCCGGGATCGAAACCGCGCCCATTTGGTAGCCGATCCGATAACGCCGCAGAACCCGAACCCGTGACGCAGCGCCCCGTGGCAGAGCGCCAGGTCTATCTCGTGACTGTAGGTCAGGATGATATGGGCCGCGTCTGGGGGCGCCAAGACCATCGCCTTGGACAAATCGGCGGCAGGGAGGGCGCGGACCTCTGGCGGCAGGTCGGGCAAACGCTCTGCATGGTCGACGCAGGTCACTGACAATTCCGGCAAGGGGGCCAGCAACCACGCCAAGGCTGCCCCCACATGGCCCGCGCCCCAGATCCAAACGGGACGACCGGCATTGGCTTGGGTTTCCATCAGCCAACCATCGACGAAAGCGAATGGCTGGGCATCGGGCTGCGGCGCATCCCCTTCGATCCGCCGCACCCAAGGGTCGGGTGGAACTTGCTCCAAATGCTCCAGCACGAGGATCACAGCCCCGCCGCAACACTGCCCCAAGGCTGGCCCCAGGGGCAGGCGCAGCACGCGATGGCCTCCGTGGCGCAACACCTCGCGGGCAGCCGCCAGAGCCTGCCATTCCAAGGCACCGCCGCCGATTGTGCCCGTAAAGCCATCGGCCCAGACCAACATCGCGGTGCCCGCCGCCCTGGGCGCCGATCCGCGGGACTCGGCGATCAACACGCGGACGGCTGCGCCCTCCCGCGCCAGGACGTCGGCAATTGCGGTGCGCTCTAGGGTCATGCCAAGCGGCGATGTGCCATCAACAAACGTTCCGCCGTCGCGGGCGCATCCAGAGCGGGATACCCCCCTCCGTCCTGTGACAGCGCATCGGACAAGGCTAAAAAGACGCTGATCCCGTGCATGAAGGGCGGCTCACCCACGGCTTTGGAGCGATAGATCGTCTCTTCCCGGTTCTCGCCCTGCCAGAGGAGGACGTTGAGAACCTCGGGCATGTCGGACGCGCAAGGGATCTTATAGGTCGCGGGCGCATGGGTCCGCAGGCGCCCGGCCCCGTCCCAGACCAATTCTTCCATGGTTAACCATCCCGCGCCCTGGGCAAATCCCCCCTCGACCTGGCCGATATCCAACGCTGGGTTCAAGGACGCCCCCGCATCGTGGAGGATATCGGTCCGCAGGATCCGGTTCTCGCCGGTGAGGGTGTTAATCACAACTTCGGAACAACTGGCCCCATAGGCAAAGTAATAGAACGGACGCCCCCGCCCCGCCTGCCGATCCCAAGAGATTTCGGGCGTCGCGTAGAAGCCCGTGGACGACAGTGAAACCCTGGCCATGTAGGCCTTTGCCGCCACCTCCGCGAAGCTGTACTCCGCCCCGGCCACGCGCACGCTATCGTCGGCAAAGATCACCTGGGATCGCTCCGTCTGGTGCTCCGCCGCCAGGAAATCGGCCATACGGTCGCGGATCTTGTCGCAGGCAGCCCGTACCGCCATGCCATTCAGGTCCGCGCCAGAGGAGGCTGCCGTGGCCGACGTGTTCGGAACCTTGCCCGTATCCGTCGCGGTGATCCGAATGCGGGCCGGATCGCAGCCAAAGCGGCTCGCGGCGACCTGCGCCACCTTGGAATGCAGGCCCTGCCCCATCTCGGTCCCACCGTGGTTCAAATTCACCGACCCGTCCGCGTAGACATGGACCAGCGCCCCCGCCTGGTTGAGATGTGTCAGGGTGAAAGAGATCCCGAACTTCACAGGTGTCAGCGCGATGCCGCGCTTCAAGACCGGGTTCGCACGGTTCCACTCCGCCACCCGCTGGCGCCGGGCGGCGTAGTCGCAGGTCGCCGCCAGTTGGTCCGTCATGGCGCCGAGGCAAAAGTCAGAAACCTCCTGCCCGTAGTGCGTGACGCCTGACTTCGATGTTCCAAAAATATGCTTATCCGCTGGCCTGCCAGCTTCGGCGTAGAAATTGAGGCGCCGGACCTCCAGCGGGTCGCGGCCGACCGCATGGGCCACGTGGTCCAACACGCGCTCGATCCCGACCATGCCCTGGGGGCCACCGAACCCGCGAAAGGCCGTGGCCGACTGGGTGTTGGTCCGCAGGCGCCAAGACGTGATCTCCATCGCCGGGATGTCATAGGCGTTGTCCGCATGCAGCATCGCGCGGTCCGCCACGGGCAGGGACAAGTCCTGGGACCAACCGCAGCGCACCCAGTGGCGGAACCGAATGCCCAGCAGACGCCCCTTGGCATCGTGGCCGACCTCATAGCCGATCCGCATGTCATGCCGTTTGCCTGTGACAACGAAATCATCGTCCCGGTCGTACCGCATCCGGGCCGCGCGCCCCGTGCGCGCGGCGGCCACCGCGCAGGCGATGGCCAAGGCATTGCCTTGGCTTTCCTTGCCACCGAAACCGCCCCCCATGCGCCGAACCTCTGACCGGACCGCATGCATGGGCACGCCAAGCGCATCCGCCACCTTGTGCTGAATCTCCGTCGGATGCTGGGTGGAGGTCAGAACATGCATGTCCCCGCCTTCGCCAGGCAGGGCAAGGGCGGCTTGTCCCTCAAGATAGAAATGCTCCTGCCCGCCGACCTCAAGCTGTCCCTGCAGGATGTGGGGCGCCTCGGCGAGCGCAGTGGCAACATCTCCGTCGGACCAGACACGGGGGCCACCGTCGAACCAGGCCTCCGCAGCCAGAGCCTCTTCAATGGTCAGGATCGGCGTGGCCTCGGTGACATCGGCCCTGTGCAAACGCGCGGCGCGCCGGGCTGCCAGGTGGCTTTCGGCGATGACCAGATAGAGCGGCTGCCCCGCATAATGGATGCGCCCCGTACAGAGCAACGGCTCATCATGGTTACTGGGGGAGCAATCGGGCATCGCCGCGAAATCGTCTGCGGTCAGGACCGCCACAACCCCTGGCGCGGCGCGGACCGCGCTCACATCCAGGGCATTCAACGTGCCCGAGGCAACCTCCGACAATCCAAAGGCCAAATGCAGGCAACCCGCCGGGGCGGGAAAATCGTCGGTATAACGTGCCGTCCCCGTGACGTGCAGGCGAGCGCTTTCGTGGGGGAGTGGTTTGGCCACGCTCATGGGCGAACATCCAAAACGTTCACGGAGGCGCCGCCGGTCATCCGGTGATAGGTCGCCATCAGGGTCCCGCGCGCCGCCTCCAACCGGTAGTCCGCGCTGGCGCGCATATCGCTGAGCGGCGTGAAATCTTGCGCCAAGGCCTCTGCCGCCGTCTCGAACAGCTCTTCGGACGGCGCCTGTCCCTCCAACAGGGCCTCGACCGAGGGCGCCCGTTTCGGGGTGCCCGCCATCCCCCCGAAGGCAATGCGCGCGCCGGTGATCACCCCATCCTGGAGCGGCAGGTTATACGCGGCGCAGACCGCCGAGATATCCTGGTCGAACCGCTTGGAAATCTTATGACAATGCAGAGCATCCCGTTGCCGTGGGATTGTGACAGCCTCGACAAATTCGCCGGGGTCGCGGTCTTGGCTGCCATAGGCGCGGAAGAAGGTCTCCAACGGTATGGTGCGCCGACGGGCGCCTTGACGGAGGTGCAATTGCGCACCGAGCGCGATCAACGCCGGCGGGCTGTCCCCAATCGGGGACCCATTGGCGATGTTTCCACCAACGGTGGCCGCATTGCGCACTTGGACTGAGCCGTACCTGCGAAGCAATTCCGCGAAACTGGGGTGATGGGGCGCGATAGCGTGGCGGAGTGTCTCCATGTCGGTCATGGCGCCGATGCGGATGTGGTCCGCGGCCACCTCAACCCCGCGAAGGTCCGCGCAGCGATCCAGGAAGATAACCGTCCCCAGGTCCCGGAACTGCTTGGTGACCCAAAGCCCCACATCCGTGGCCCCGGCGATCAAGGTGGCCTCAGGATCGTCCAGATAGAGATCCGCCAGTACATCCGAGGAGGTCGGGGCGAGGGGGCCAGCCCCCTCGCGCTCCCCCGGCATATTTTCGGAACATCGAAGGGGAGGATCGCGCAGATGGTCTGGGACGGGCGCCTTGGCGGCCTTGGCGGCGGCGCGCAGGATTGGGGCATAGCCCGTACAGCGGCAGAGGTTGCCCGCGATTTGATCGACGTGGTCCGTGTCGCCGCGGGCATGGGCTGCGGCAAGCGTCGTAACGAACCCGGGGGTGCAGAATCCGCATTGGGAGCCGTGTTCGGCGATCATTTCCTGCTGGATCGGGTGGAGCGTGCCGTCCGGCGCGCTGAGCCCTTCGACCGTGCGGACGGCCTTGCCCACAAGTTGGGGCAGGAAAAGAATGCAGGCGTTCAGGGCCCGGGGGACACCATCGGAGCCCGTGACGACGACCGAACAGGCGCCGCAATCGCCTTCGTTGCAGCCCTCTTTGGTTCCCGTTAGGCCACGCTCTGTGCGCAGCCAATCCAAAAGGGTCTCTGTCGGATCGTCGATCCGAGCACGCGCGTCCTGTCCGTTGAGGCGGAAGGAGATGTCCATGGGGTCGGTCCGCCGCCTTACCTGTCCTGCCCGGAAATCCCCCCCGATGCGGCGTAGGAGGGGCGAGCGTCGCACCAATAGGGGACCGGTCGCCCAGCAATTGCAAGCCCCTAGCCCGCGACCTTCAGCAGCGCGACGCCGAGCAAGATCAGCCCGATGGCCAACAAGCGCAAAAATGTCGCGGGATCGCCGAACCAGATGATGCCAAAGATCACCGCGCCGACGGCGCCGATGCCGACCCAGACGGCATAGGCCGTGCCAAGGGGAAGGTGCCGCATGGCCAAGCCGAGCAACCAGAAGCTTCCGGCAGCCGCAACGACGGTCAGGGCCGCATAGCCCGTATGGCGGAAACCGTCGGAGGCTTTGAGCGCCGTGGCCCAGACGACTTCGAGCAAGCCTGCGACAAGCAAGAGGATCCACGGAAGCATCGGCGTACCTTCGATTGTGAGGGGGAGACGCCCGCTCGTTGTGACACACTAAGGGCTCGCCGTGGATTGGCAAACGGCAGCAGGTGAGCACAGCGTTCTGGAGGTCTTAACGCGGTTCTGCTGACGGGCGGGGGACGCTCGAACCTCGGCGGAATGCGCATTTAGCGTACATATCCTGACGAGGGACCGGTCCGGCGCCATCCGCGACCGTTCGGGGCCGTGGCTCGGGCTGCTTTAAGTGTCCCACGCAAAGACCGGCGCTCGCCACGCCCTGTGCAACGCGATCCTACCGATCTGAGCCACCGAGCGACGCAGTCGTGTCCTTGAGATTAAGCCCAACGGATGCGACTTCGCGCACCGATGCCGGTTTGGGTGCGCCCGTTCAGCCCGTTTGCCCCTCAGACACATAAACCTCCAGGTTTGTAATCGCGTGGGTCCATCCGCCTTCGAATTCCGCAAGCATCTCCGAGCCGACGTAGCTGACGATCTGCAACGTCAGCGTGAGCCGCGTCCCGTTGGCGTCGGGCTCCAAATCGGCGGTCGCCAGGGTGACCCCCAGGGGCGCGCCTTCGGCAACAAGCGTCTCGGCATAGGTGAGCCGGGACCCGGGCGCGAGGATGATCCAATCCGTGAGCACGGTCACATAGGGGTTGTCCTTGGGCCCGCAGCGCGAGGTCTCGCGCCCGCCTTCGACCACGGGTTGATCCCCATCGATCAACACCACGCTGTCGGCATCGGGTGGACCCCAGATTTGACGCGCGGCGGGATCGATCAGGGCGTCATAGGTCCGTTGGGGCGAGGCCGGGAGCAGGCGGGAAAAGACCAGGGTCTTTGGGTCGGTGTCGGGCATGGCGGTCTCCTACAGGTCAAGTGTCGGGCGTGTCCGGTTGGGACAGCAGCGCCTCTAGGCGGTTCAGGCGCCCCTCCCACGCGGTCCGTTGACGGTCGATCCAGGTCGTGGCCTCCGACAAGGCCTCCGGGTGCAGCGTACAGATGCGCGTGCGCCCTTGCTTGCGCGTCTGGATAAGGCCCGCCGCCTCCAATCGTGTCAGGTGCTTTAGAAAGCTGGGCAGCGCCATATCGTGGGGATCGGCCAAGTCGGAGACGGTGACCTCGCCCTCGGTCAGACGCGCGACGATGGCGCGGCGGGTCGGGTCCGCCAGAGCCGCGAACAGGGCGTCGAGTTGATGGTTATCCATATGGCTAAGTAAAGGATGACCTGCACGACGGTCAAGATAGTTTTCTTTATGGCTAACTATTCCACCACTTCCTGCGACCGCCTCTCGGGTCTACATCTGGCCCATGTCCGAGCATCGATTCATACACCTGCGCCTGCACACCGAATATTCGTTGTTGGAGGGGGCCGTTCGCCTCAAGAAACTGCCGGATCTGGTGGCCGGGGCCGGGATGCCCGCCGTGGCGGTGACGGACACCAACAACATGTTTGCTGCGCTCGAGGCGGCGACGGGTCTGTCGGGCAAGGGTGTGCAGCCGATCATGGGCTGCCAAATCGATCTGATGTATGACCCGGCCGCCCCTGGGGAACGCCCACGCGACCCGGCGCCCATCGTCCTGCTGGCTAAGGATGAGGGCGGATACGAGAACCTGATGCGGCTCAACTCGTGCCTCTATCTGGAACGTCCCGATATGCTGCCCCAGGTCACGGTTGAGGAACTGGCGGAGTTCTCGGCGGGCCTGATCTGTTTGACAGGGGGGCCTGACGGGCCGCTGGGGCGATTTGTGACGGCGGGACAGATCCCGAAGGCGGAGGCCCTTTTAGACCGGCTACGGACAATCTACGGCGACCGCCTCTATGTGGAACTGCAACGCCACCGCCTGCCGGAGCCGACGGAGCAATTCCACGTCGAGGCCGCCTATGCCAAAGGCCTGCCCCTGGTCGCCACAAATGACGTTTACTTCCCCAAGGCTGAGATGCACGAGGCCCATGACGCCCTGTTGTGCATTGCCGACGGCGCCTACGTGGACCAACAGGCCGCGCGCCGCCGCCTGACGCCGGAACACCGGTTCAAATCAGCGGCTGAGATGGCTGCTCTGTTCGCGGACCTGCCTGAGGCCCTGGACAACACCCTCGAGATCGCCCAGCGTTGCGCCTTCAAGACCTATGGTCGCGACCCGATCTTGCCCAAGTTCGCCGACGACGAGGTCGCGGAATTGCGCCGCCAGTCCCAGGAGGGTCTGAAAGCGCGGCTAGCAGTCATTCCCCATGCCGCCCCGGTGGAGGACTACGAAAAACGCCTCGAGTATGAATTGGGGATTATCGAGGGCATGGGCTTCCCCGGCTACTTCTTGATCGTGGCCGACTTCATCAAATGGGCCAAGGATCATGACATTCCGGTCGGGCCTGGTCGGGGGTCTGGCGCAGGCTCGCTTGTGGCCTACGCGCTGACCATCACAGACTTGGATCCGCTACGTTATGCCCTGCTGTTCGAGCGGTTCTTAAACCCGGAGCGGGTGTCGATGCCTGACTTCGACATCGACTTCTGCATGGACCGGCGTGAGGAGGTCATCCGTTACGTCCAAGAGAAATATGGCCGCGACAAGGTGGGCCAGATCATCACCTTCGGGGCGCTTCTGTCCAAGGCCGCCGTCCGCGACGTGGGGCGGGTCCTGGGGATGCCCTACGGCCAATGTGACCAACTGTCGAAGATGATCCCAGTGGAAGGGGTCAAACCGGTCTCGATCACCAAGGCCCTGGCCGAGGAACCCCGCCTCAGGGAGGAGGCCCGAGAGACCGAGCAAGACCGCCGCGAAGGGCGCACCAACCCGGTGAAACGCCTGCTCGATTACGCGGAAAAGCTGGAGGGGCTGCTGCGCAACGCCTCGACCCACGCGGCGGGTGTCGTGATCGGGGACCGACCGCTGGACCGGCTGGTGCCCCTGTACAAAGACCCACGCTCCGACATGCCCGCGACCCAGTTCAACATGAAGTGGGTGGAGAAGGCGGGGCTGGTGAAATTTGACTTCCTCGGGCTGAAGACCCTGACCCAGGTCCAGAACGCGGTCGAATTGATCCGAGCCCAGGGACGCGACATCCATATGTCCGCCGACGGGCGACAGCTCTATGAGCCTGCGGCAGGCACGGTGAACGACATCAACGCCATCCCGCTGGACGACAAGGCGAGTTACGACCTCTACTCAGCGGCGCGCACGGTGGCGGTGTTCCAGGTGGAATCCACCGGCATGATGGACGCCCTGCGCCGGATGAAGCCCACTTGCATCGAGGATATCGTGGCGCTGGTGGCGCTGTATCGACCAGGGCCGATGGAGAACATTCCGAAATACTGCGAGGTCAAAAACGGCTTGTCGGCGCGCGACACGCTGCACCCCTCCATCGACCATATCCTGGACGAGACCCAGGGCATCATCGTCTACCAGGAACAGGTGATGCAGATCGCCCAGGAAATGGCGGGCTATTCCCTGGGCGGCGCGGACCTGCTGCGCCGCGCCATGGGCAAAAAGATCCAGGCCGAGATGGACGCGCAGAAGCCGATCTTCCTGGAAGGCTCGGCCAAGAATGGGGTGGACGCAAAGAAAGCGGACGAAGTCTGGGCCCTGCTGGATAAATTCGCCAACTACGGCTTCAACAAATCCCACGCGGCGGCCTACGCGGTTGTCAGCTATCAGACGGCCTGGCTCAAGGCGAACCACCCGGTGGAGTTCATGGCCGGGATCATGAACTCTGACATCCATCTAACGGACAAGCTGGCCGTCTACGCCGAGGAAGTCCGCAAACCTCAGGAGCGCGGCGGCCTGGGACTGGAAATCGTACCGCCCTGCGTCAACCGGTCGGAGGCGCGGTTCACGGTCGGGGACGGCAAGCTGATCTACGGGCTGGGCGCGTTGAAGAACGTGGGCGTGGACGCCATGGAGTTGCTGGCGGCGGGGCGCGACGGGCGCGCCTTTGCGACGCTGTTCGATTTTGCCCGCCGCGTCGACCTCAAGCGCGTGGGCAAACGCCCGTTGGAAATGCTGGCCCGCGCCGGGGCCTTCGACGCGCTGGACAGCAATCGCGCGCGTGTTCTGGACGCGTTGGACGCCTTGGTCGGCTATTCGGCGGCGATCCACGAACAACGGGCCTCCAACCAGGTGAGCCTGTTCGGTGAGGCGGGCGAAGACCTGCCAGAGCCCCGTTTGACCAACCGCGACGACTGGCTCCCGGCAGAGCGTCTGTCCGAGGAATTCAAGGCCATCGGCTTCTATCTGTCGGGCCACCCCCTCGATGACTACATGCCCAGCCTCAAGCGCCAGGACGTGAAAACCCTAGCGGAAGTGCAGGAGATGACAGCCGCCGGCCCGCGCGTGGCCAAAATGGCGGGCATCGTGGCCGCCCGTCAGGAACGGAAATCGGCGCGCGGCAACCGCTTCGCCTTTCTACAGGTCTCCGATCCTACGGGGGCCTATGAGACGATGGTATTCTCGGACACGCTGGACACGTCTCGGCAACACTTGGAACCGGGGTGCCGCGTGATTTTGCAGGTGGAGGCCACCCAGGAAGCGGACCAGTTGAAGCTGCTGGCCCGGTCGGCCACGCCCATGGACGACGCGGTCGAAGCCGCCCCCCAGATCGGACTGCGCATCTTTGTCGAACGGCCCGACGCCCTGCCCAACTTGTCGAGCCTGCTGACCCGCGTCTCGACCGAGAGCAGCACGCGCGGGCGCGGCCCCATTCACCTATGTTTATTGGGCGAGGATCTGCCTGGCGAGGTGGAGATGCTGTTGCCCGACACCTATCCCGTGAACCCCCAGATCAAGGGGGCTTTGCGGTCGCTGCCTGGGGTGGCCATGGTCGAGGAAGTCTGACGGGGGCGCAGACGTTCGATTGCGGTCGGTCCGACAGGTGCAGACCCTCGGTCAAGGGGGCGCCTGGGATGCGCGTTGCCCTATGAGTATTTTAGGACCCGTGATGGGGATAGGCGGCCGTCCTCAGGTGGGTTTCCAGTTTGCGGATGGCAGCTGGGTCGAGGGTCTGGTGCTGGGCGACCCAGGCGGCCAGTTGCGCCGCTCCCTGGCTGGCATTGCCGAGTCGGGCCGTGACGACAGCCTTGGCGAGATCGTGCTGCGGCTCGACGCAGGATCGCTTGGCCGCCGAGTGCCGTTCGGCCCATAGAAACCTGTCGGTCGGGTCTGCTACGCTTTGGATCGGGTCAAGAAAGGCCAGTGCCTGTTTCACAGCGCGGGGAAGGACAAGGGCGCATCCCTTGCGAAGGTGTGCCGCGCCCCGAAGCGATGTCAGATCCAACCACTGGGACGGCGGCGTCACCCGGATGTCTAGACGCAGGGTGGCGGGGGTCCGGTGCCAGGCCACGGGTCGCCCGCCCGATACATGGAGAACAAAGTCCAGCGAGAGGCCAAAACCCTCCGGTATCGCCCCGCCTGTTCACCGCGCCAGAAGGAGGAGGTGCCGGATCCCGTCGCCACCGTCACGCCACCACAATAGGCGGCGGGCCGTTTGAAACTCGTGGGGCACTAGGTGGGCCGAGAGGTCGAGGCGTAGGATATGATCGGTGTGCGCCGCCGATAAAAGGTCCGCCGGGCCGGGCGACAGTGGATCATAGCCGCGAATGGGACCGTGGCGCCGGATCATCGCTGCGCGGTGTGCTTAGACGCCAGTGTTGGGTGGTTTGACCCTTGGCCGGAACAGGGAGAATACTCGCCACCACAGACACCGACCTTTCATGCGGAAGAGGACCAAAGTGTTACCCGACCCGCTCGATCCCGACCGCTTCCTTGCCGACCTGCACGCCCTGCGCGCCATCGGGGCCAGTGGCTCGGGCGTTGTGCGTCGCGCCTTCGATCCAGACGATGTGCGCGCCCGCCGGTGGCTGGCCGGCCGCTTTTCAGAGGCCGGATTGGAGCCGCACATCGACCCCGCTGGCAACGTCTGGGGGCTGGGCGGGCCGCTGCTGATCGGGTCACATACCGATACGCAGCCAGAGGGCGGTTGGCTGGACGGGGCCCTTGGCGTGGTCGCCGGGCTAGAAGTGGCGCGGGTCACGCCCGGCGTCTCGGTCGTCAGCTTTCAGGACGAGGAAGGGCGGTTCGGCGCAACGACCGGATCCGAGATCTGGTCTGGGGCCACCACCCTGGAGGCGGCGGACGCCCTGGAGGATCTGGACGGGATACGATTTGGCACGGCACCACAGGCCCTGCCCCCTACCGGGGATTTTCCGGACCCCGCGCGGTTCACTGCCTATCTGGAGGCGCATATCGAACAGGGCCCGGTCCTGGACACGACCCAGGACACAGCGGGCGTTGTCACCGCCATCGTGGGGCTGCGCCAGGTGACGGTCACCCTAACCGGGCAGCAAAACCACGCAGGCACCACGCCCATGCGCCTCCGGCGAGATGCGCTGGCAGGGCTGGCCCAAGCGCAAATCGCCATTGCCGATCACCTCCGCAATGTCGTCACACCGGAAAGTGTCTGGACGATTGGCCATGTTACCCTGCACCCCAACGCGCCTTCCGTTGTACCCGGTCGGGTGCGGTTCTCGGTGCAATGGCGCGACGGCGACAGGGATCGCTTGGACCGTATGGAAAGGGCCATTCGTGGCGCCCTGGCCCATGTGGCGGCGGCGACGGGGCTGACCCTGGACGTATCGGACACCGCCGGCCTGCCGCCTACGACCATGGACCAGAGACTGCGCGAAACCCTGGCAGAAGCCGCCGCGGTCCACGCGCCGGGCCGGTGGCGGCATATGCCGTCTGGCGCGCTCCATGATGCCACAAACGTCGCGCGCGTCCTTCCCGTTGGAATGCTGTTCGCGCCCTCCATCGGGGGGATCAGCCATGACTTCGCCGAGGACACGGCAGAGGACGACCTGGTGACTTGCTTGCGTATCCTGGCGGATGCCGCCGCGCGACTGACGTGAGGGGGCCGGACCGTCAGATGGGCAACTCGGTCGTGTCCTTGATATCCTCCATCACGAAACTGGCCGAGACATCGGCCACAGGCACCCGCGCGATCAGCGCCTTGTAGAACCGGTCATAGCCCGCCACGTCCTCCACCCGGACGCGCAGCACATAATCCAGATCCCCTGTCATCCGGTGCGCGCCCTGGATTTCGGGCATGGCCGCGATGGCCGCCTGGAAGCGCGACAGCCAATCGGGATCATGGGCGCCCGCGCGGATCATCACGAACACGGTCAGTCCAAGACCAAGGGCGCTTGCGTTCAGATGGGCGACACGGGCCGTGATAATGCCCGCTTCTTCCATTCGCCGCACGCGGCGCCAACAGGCGTTTCGCGACAGCGCCACCATGTCGGCAAGGGCATCGAGGCTCAGCGTGGTATCTTTTTGCAGCACACGCAGGATGCGGCGATCTGTTTCGTCTATATCAACCATCTACGCTGGGCATTTATCCCAAAATATGAGTAACCGCCATCCTCTTTTGGGACCAAACGCCCGTCTGGACGGGGCAAACTGTCGGAACCTCACCCACGGATCGGAGCTCCCATGTCCCAAATCGACACCTTTCTGCGTGCCTTTCGCGATCATCCGGCTTCGGTGGATGAAACCTACTTCGGCCACATGCGCTTTGCGTTGGGGTTTGCGGCGGCTTTGTTCCTGGCCGGCGGCGCGGCGCTGGTGCATGCCTTTGTGCCGCCGCTCTGTGAAACGACGGCCAGCCGCAAGGTGAAGACCCTCTATGCCCGCATCCACAATCGGCACTGATCCATGTGTCGCCTTGTGGGCTATGTTGGCCCATCCATCCCACTGGAGCGGATCGTCACCCGCCCGCGCCATTCCCTCCTGCAGCAATCGCAGCACGCCGATGAGGCCAAACTGGCCGTCAACGGCGATGGCTTCGGCATGGCGTGGTACGTGCCAGAGACGCCCGAGCCGGGCCTCTACCGCGATGTGCAACCGGCTTGGTCAGACGCCAATCTGGCCAGCCTGTGCCGCGTCCTTCGCTCAGAACTGTTCCTGGCCCATGTACGAGCGGGGACCACGGGCGGGACAAGCCGCGCCAATTGCCATCCGTTCACCCATGGCCGGTGGTCGTTCGCCCACAACGGCCAGATCGGAGACTTTGGTCACCACCGTCGCGCTTTGGAGGCGACCCTTCCCGATTGGGCCTATGCCCTGCGGCAGGGGTCTGCGGATAGCGAACTGCTGTTCCTCATGCTGTTGGCCAACGGGTTGGACGACGACGCCGAGGCGGCCATCACCGCGACTCTGGCACAGGTTCAAGATGTGACCGGCCCGGCCCGGCAACCCACGCGGATCACGTGTCTTCTGTCCGATGGCGCCCGTTTGCTCGGGGTTCGACACGCCAGCGATGGGCGCACGCCGACGCTCTATCTGTCGCGCGGGGTGTTGGACCACGGCGGTCGTGCCCTGGCCTCAGAACCTCTGGACGGGTGCCCGGCCAACTGGGTTGCGGTGCCGGACGACACGCTGGTGACCGTAACCGCAGATGGGGCGCAGATGTCGCCCCTTCGGCACCTCACCCCTGCCAGTGCACATCCCCTAAGAAGAGATACCCGGCGCCATATATCGTCTTGATCAACGCGGGGTTCTTTGGATCCTCGCCCAGCTTGGCCCGCAGGCGCGAGATGCGGACGTCGATGGCCCGGTCGAACGCCTCCGAGGCCGCGCCGCCCAAGGCCTCCTGCATATCCGCGCGAGAGATCAGCCGCCGCGGACGGTCGAGAAACAAGCGCAGCACCTCTCCTTCGGCCTGGCTGAAACTGACGTCCCCCGGCGGGCCGCTCAGGACGTAGCGGTCGAAGTCCACGGACCACTCCCCAAAGGTCGCGCGCGATTGGCTGGGCGGCGCGGCCTTGCGCAGGCGGGCCCGGACGCGCGCTACGATTTCGGCGGGCTCAAAGGGTTTGACCACGTAATCGTCGGCCCCAAGCTCCAACCCGGTGATCCGGTCCTGCACCTGTCCACGGCCAGAGATGATGATGATGGCTGCGCCCCCCTCTAGGGCGAGACGGGACACGACCGCCAAACCGTCCCTGTCCGGCAGCCCAAGATCCACGAGACAGAGGTCCGGCATGGCGCGGCGCACCTGCGCCTCGAAGGCATCCGCTCGGGCATGGGCCGTGACCTGCATCCCGGCGTCGGTCAAAGCATCGGTCAAGATCGACCGGATGGCGGGGTCGTCATCCAGGATCGCGATGGTCGCGCTCATGCCAAGACCGCCGACAGCTTTTCGACCGAAAAGGGTTTGCGCACCACGGGCCAATGGGCGGCTGCCTCACGGTAAAGCGGCGCATCGGCTGGCAGAGACGTCATGACCGCCACCGGCAACCCCCGCGCCTCCGCATCTCGGGCCAGGTCCAGGCCCGTCTCGGCGCTGCGCAACATGATGTCCGACAGGACGAGGCCGATCCCCTCGATGTCCAGAAGGCCGCGCGCCTCAGTCACGCTGCCCGCCTCCAGCACCGTATGCCCAGCCGCCAGCAGCCGGTCGCGCACGGCCTCTCGGATATGGGCGGCGTCCTCGACCACGAGTACGAGGGTCGGCGGCAAACCTGGTGGCGGCACCCGCAGGGGCAAGCGCAGGGTCACCTGAGCACCGTCGCGCGCATTCGACAGCTGCGTCCGCCCCCCGGCCAGTTTGACGACATCATAGACCATGCTCAGACCCAGGCCGGTGCCGTCCTCTCCCTTCTCGGTAAAGAAGGGCTCCGCCCCCCGTGCCAAGGCGTCTTCGGAAAAGCCTGGCCCAGTGTCCCGGACGGTTACCTCTAGCCAGGTGTCCCGATGGGGCCGCGCGCTGAGCGTGATGGTGCCGGGGCGTGGGCCGATGGCATCGCGCGCATTCAGGATCAAGTTCAGGACCGCATCGCGCAGCGCGTCCGGGTCCAACAGCACCGGCTCATCCAAGCCATGGACCCGCGTGTCGAGCGTGACCGCCCGGGGCAGCGACGCCCCCGCCAGGACCGACAGTTCGGACCAAAGCGCCCGCAGGTCCACAGCACGGGGTTGCAGATCGCGTGGCCCAGACAGGCCCGAGATCTGTTCGATCAACATACCGCCCCGGGTGGCGGCGACGCCGATGGCCTCGACGGCCTCCCGCGCGGGGGGCGGCAGGTCCATTGAGCCAAGCTTATCGCGTAGCCCCAAGATCACTGTGAGCAGGTTGCCGAAGTCATGGGCCATGCCGGACGTGAGTTGGGCCGCCACTTGGCGCCCCGCCGCCTGGGCCACGGCGGCGCGGGCCTGCGCCTCTTCGGTGACATCCATGGACAGGGCATAGACCCCGATCACATCGCCGTCCGAGGCGAGTTCGGGCGTGAAGGAGACCCGGATACGCCGCCCCGTGGGATCATGGGTCATCTCAAAGACCGGGGCGTCGCCACCGAGGGCCGCATCCAGGTGGGGGGCAATCGTGGCATAGGGCCCGCTGCCCAGTGCCTCCTCCATGGTCAGGCCGACGATATCCGCCTGGGCCCCTGGGAAGACAGCCGCCAACCGCCGGTTGGAGAAACTGTACCGCCGGTCACGATCGAGCCGCGCGATATGGGCTGGCAGCATCTCGGTCGTGAGGCGGATCCGGGCTGCCATCTCGGTCGCATCGGCTTGGGCCGTGCGCAGAGCGGCATTGGCGGCGGCCAATTGACGGTTGGCCTGGGCCAATTCCTCGGCGCGGACAAACAGTTGGTCTGACAACACTTCGGAGCGAGCGCGGAGCAAACGCTCCTGGGTCTTGATGGCCGTGATATCGGTGTAGACGGTGACCCAACCGCCTTCGGGCAATGGCGACCCTTCGACCGAAATCACCTGCCCATTGGGGCGCGTGCGCTCCAAGTAATGGGGCTCGAACGCGCGGGCCTGGGCCACCCGCTCGGCCACCATGCGGTCGATGTCATCCGCGGGGCCGTATTCCCCGCGCGCAATCAAATGGCGGATCGTATCGGCAAAGGGGACACCGGGTCGGGTCAGGTGATCGGGCAGATCAAACATCGTCGCGAACATGCGATTGCAGACGGCCAGGCGCAGATCCGCGTTATAAATCGAGAGAGCCTGCCCAATCAGGTTCAACCCCGCTTGGGTCATCCGCGCCGTCGTTGGTGTTGCCTGTTTCGCCATCACTCCCCCTGGGGCCGGAGCGTACCACCGGCGCGGGCAAGGGCAAGGCGTGGGGCAGCGGGGCGGTCCATCGGGGTGGTCGCGCGGCCCAAAGGGCAGCCTGGCCTTACGCTTGCTTGGACCGTCAGGGGCCACAGACAAATGAGCGATGAGGGATCCCGCCCGTGCGGGCGCGGGTGGACTTTTCAGGGGATGCGAAACCGACTAGCACGCAAAGACACCATCGGAGAGACGACCGAAGATGCCGGGCCTACCCCTCAAGATCTGCGCCGTTCTGTGCCTCGCCCTGATCGCGGCCTGCGGCGGCCCGGTGCCCCCGGCGAGCGGCCCACCCCCGGCAATCAGCGCAACTCGCCTGGCCGAGCGTGAGGCCGATATCCGGTCACTCACGGCTGGCATTCAGGCGCTTGGGTCCAACATCGACCCGCTTGAGGCCGCCCGCGCCGCGCGCATCGCCTATGAATACACGGCCCAGTTGCGCCATGAGTACCGGATTACGGACAATGCGATGCTCCACAACTGGAAGGTCAATCGGGGGCTGCGACCTCGCGGGCTCTGCTGGCATTGGGCGGAGGACATCGAGACCCGTCTCAAGGCCGAGGGGTTCCGCACTTTGGACCTGCACCGGGCCATCGCGAATTATGACAACTTCCGGCTGGAGCATTCCACCGTCATCGTCAGCGCCCAAGGGGCAAGCATGTATGACGGGATGGTCCTGGACCCCTGGCGCCAAGGCGGCGTTCTAACCTGGAAGACGGTGCGTGCCGACACCCGGTATAACTGGACGCCACGGCTAGAGGTCTTCGAGTGGAAACGGGCGCGCGGTGAATTGAGCACCAGATACGTGCAGGCTGCGGGCGGGTAGACCTGCGCAAGGGTTGGGCGCGAAGATCCCCCTAACGGTTGGGATGGAAACGGCCTGCGTGTGCTGGTGAAACCCTCGTTCGAGGTGTGAGCCCCCTGGCCTTCATCGCGATTGCGATAGGCCTTGCCTGAGTACCCCGGAACGCCGCCGCGGCGGTAGGCTCAGGACGTTTTGCCACCGCCGCATGTCGGTCGTTGGGGTCGCACATTGGCCAGTCGTCTTTGCCCCCAAGGCTGACTGTGACACCCCAAGGGTGCCGGCCTAGCCACGAAAGGCAGGCACACCCGACCTGTTACAATTCGAAAGATTTCGGAAATACCTTTGCAAGAGTCACCCGCCACGGTGCCGACCGAGCGGGCCCGTCCGGGGAGGGACAGCCCGAGGGGAGGATACCATGACCGACACCGCCTTGCGGACGATCCCGCAATTCCTGGACCGGAATGCGACGGCCTTTGCCGGATCAGCGGCCTACCGCGAGAAGGAATTCGGGATCTGGCAGGAATGGACCTGGGCGCGGGCCAAGGCGGACATCGAAGAGCTGGCGCTCGGCCTGATCGCCGAGGGGATCGAAATCGGGGAACATATCGCCGTCATCGGTCGCAACCGTCCGCAACTCTACATGGCCATGGTGGCCGCCCAATGCGCGGGGGCCATCCCCGTGCCCCTCTATCAGGACGCGGTCGGCGAAGAGATCGCCTATGTCCTGGGCCATTGCGCCGCCAAATTCGTGATCGCCGCCGATCAGGAGCAGGTCGACAAGGTTCTGGAGGTCCGGGATCAGATCGAAGGTCTGCGCCACGTGGTCTACCTGGATGGGCGCGGCCTGCGGAAGTACGACCATTCCGCCATGTCGTCGATGGAGGCCTTGCAGGAGCGGGGCCGCAGTGCCGACCGGGCCGAGTTGGATCGGCGCCGCGCCCAACAGACGGGCGCCACCACCTGTGTGATGCTCTATACGTCGGGGACCACGGGGCGGCCCAAGGGCGTCGTGCTGAGCCACGACAACATCGTCGAGACATCCAAGGCCTCCTCCACCTTTGACGGGCTGCGCCAGACGGATGAAGTCCTGGCCTATCTGCCGATGGCCTGGGTGGGCGATTTCATCTTCTCCATCGGTCAGGCCATGGTCACGGGCTTCTGCGTGAACTGCCCCGAAAGCGAACATACGATCATGCATGACCTGCGCGAGATCGGGCCGACCTACTACTTCGCCCCGCCCCGCGTTTTCGAAACCCAGCTGACCAACGTCATGATCCGTATGGAGGACGCTGGAGCCTTCAAAAAGAAGCTGTTCCACAGCGCCATGGCCCATGCCAAGATGATCGGCCCAAAACTTCTGGATGGCGAAGACGTGGGGCTCGGCGACCGCCTTCGCTACAAGTTGAACGAACTGCTGGTCTTCGGCCCGCTCAAGAACACCTTGGGGCTGAGCCGCGTGCGTGTCGGCTACACGGCGGGTGAGGCCATCGGCCCGGAGCTGTTCGATTTCTACCGCTCCATCGGGATCAACCTGAAACAGCTATATGGCCAGACCGAGGCTTCGGTCTTCATCACCCAACAAAAGGACAATGAGGTCCGCTCCGACACCGTGGGCACGCCAACCCCTGGGGTGGAGTTGAAGATCGCCCCATCGGGCGAGGTCTTCTATCGTTCGCCCGGCACCTTCCAGGAATATTACAACAACCCGGAATCGACCGCCTCGACCAAGGACCCCGAGGGCTGGGTCGCAACCGGTGACGCGGGATTCATCGAAGAGGCGACGGGCCACCTACGCATCATCGACCGTGCCAAGGACGTAGGGAAAATGGCCGACGGCGCACTGTTTGCGCCGAAATTTGTCGAGAACAAACTGAAGTTCTTCCCCGAAATCTATGAAGCCGTGGTCTTCGGCGCTGGCAAGGACCGCTGCGTGGCCTTCCTCAACATCGACCTGACTGCAGTCGGCAACTGGGCGGAGCGGAACAACATCGCCTATGCCTCCTACCAGGAATTGGCGGGCCATCCCCGCGTGATCGAGACGATGCGCAGCCACGTCGCCGCGGTCAACAAATCCGTGGCCGAGGATGAGATGCTGTCCGGTTGCCAGATCCACCGCTTCCTCGTGCTGCACAAGCAGTTGGATGCCGACGACGAGGAGATGACGCGCACCCAGAAGGTCAAGCGCCGCACGATTGAGGCGAAATATGCCGATCTGATTGCGGGTCTCTATGATGGCTCGGACGAGGTCTACACGGAAACCGAGGTCACCTACGAGGACGGCCGCAAGGGCGCCATCCGCGCGACCTTGCAGATGGTTGATGCGGAGGTCGTTCCGACGCTCGGTAAGGTCCTGGAGGCGGCGGAGTGATCCTGTCATCTCGCTCCCGCGCCTTTGCGACCACTGGTGGGGGTCGTCGTCGGGCCGCCGCCAGGTCGCCTTGGCGGCGTAGGGGCCTGGCCCCAGCCCTTGTTGGCCTCGCGGCGCTCGCCACAGTTTCGTCACCGGCCTCGGCGGATATGCTGACGGAGTGGCGCGATCTGCAAGCGCGATGCGGCCAAGCCGTGGCGGGGGCCTCTGCCATCGACCTATCCGGCTTGGAGGAGCGGGCGCCCACGTTGACCTACAATCGCCGTCTCACCGATGGCACCCGACGGTACATCGGCCAGGGCGTCGCCCGGGTCGGAACAACGGCCCCGAGGGGTGTCTGGGGGCGACCGGGCGGATCCCTGGAACTCCGGGTGATCGAGATGAAAACCCGGCCCGGGACGCGGACCATCTGCGAGATCATCCCGAGGCGCGGCGGCCCCGGCCTGACGGCAGCGCAGATGGAATTGCTTCGGGATGCCTATGGCGACATGCGCGACCGTGCCGTGGCAACGGGCGCCTGGACGGCGGTGACGCTCCGGTCCGACGACCGCACCCGTCGCATGGGCATGGAATTGCACCAACCAAATGCGCGAGAGTGCTCGGTCATCGCTAGCCTGACGGTAGAGCCCGCCACCGGCTATTTTCGCAGCGCCGTCAGTGAGAAAGCGGATGTTCCGACATGCGGTGGGCCATCGTTGCTGACGGCACAGAACAGACAGGGATCAGCCACGCGCGACCCCCGCACGCAAGGGGCGACGGCGGGATAACCCCCGCCCAACGGAGAGCGACATGCTAGACACGCAAACCACCACGACCGCAGACGGTCGGACCATCGGCGGCACCGTCCTCGACCTGCGCAACATCACGCTGCGCTTCGGCGGGGTGGAGGCGATCAAGAACATCTCGTTCGATATCCGCGAGGGCGAAATCCGCGCGATCATCGGCCCGAACGGGGCGGGCAAATCGTCGATGCTTAACGTCATCTCGGGCTTTTACATTCCACAGGAGGGCGAGGTCTGGTTCCGCGGCGCGCCGCGTCCGCCGATGAAGCCCTATCAAGTCGCCCAGCAAGGGATCGCCCGCACATTTCAGAACATCGCCCTGTTCGAGGGGATGTCCGTTCTGGACAACGTGATGACGGGGCGCCTGGGCTATATGTCTTCGAACCTGTTCGCCCAGGGCCTCTGGTGGGGCCGCGCAGCCCGCGAAGAGGTGGAGAACCGCGAGGCTGTAGAGCGGGTGATCGACTTCCTGGAAATCCAGGCGATCCGCAAAACGCCAGTCGGTCGTCTGCCCTATGGATTGAAGAAGCGGGTCGAATTGGCCCGCGCCCTGGCCGCCGAGCCGAAACTGCTTCTACTGGACGAGCCCATGGCGGGCATGAATGTCGAAGAGAAGGAGGACATGTCCCGCTTCATCCTGGATGTGAACGACGAGTTCGGGACGACCATTGCCTTGATCGAGCACGACATGGGTGTTGTCATGGACCTGTCGGACCGCGTCGTCGTGATGGATTACGGGCGCAAGATCGGGGATGGCACACCCGATGAGGTGCGGTCGAACCAAGACGTGATCGACGCGTATCTCGGTGTAGCCCATGACTGACGGGACGCGTCTCGGGCGGAGTGGGGGGCCAGCCCCCCATCGGCCTTTGGCCGATCCCCCCCGGCATATTTGTGGAACATCGAAGGGCGGGTTCGGGCCTGTCCCGCTGGTCGTGGCTGGCGCCCTAGCGGCTTGCCTGGCGCAGCCGAGCTTTGCCGCCGGGGACAGGCTTTGGGACACGTTCGAACGGCGATGCCTCTTGCCCTATGAGCATCTGTTGACGCCCGACATGAGGGGTCTGACCGATGCGAATGGTGCCTGGTCCGACGGGAGCGGCTTGCGGGTCATAACGACGGAGTCGACCTGCGCGGTGACAGGGGCGGCGACGGCATCGCTCTCGGCGCGGCTCATGGGGCGGTCGGACGGGCGCCGCTATGCCGAAGTCAGAGCGGGCGTTTGGCAATCAGACCGCTGGCGTGAGCCTCGGATCGAGGTTGAAGCGCTGGCAGACGGCTATCTGGTTCGGGAGACGGACCTTGAAGGGTAAGGCCCTGATCTCCGCCGCCTGGTGTGTGGCATCGCCCGCGATAGCGGATGCGGTCGTGATACCGCCCGAGGAAGCACAGGCTTGGTCGGAGGCCATCTCCGCCTGTTTGCATGTGGTCACCACCGGGGACCTTCAGGACTTAGACGGATGGGCTTTGACAGACGTCGGCAACACGACAGTACGGCTCTCCCATGGCGTCTGGACTGTCGGTTTAGATGTGTTGCCCCCCGCTCATTGGCCCGATCACGTCGCGACGATCTGCGCCACCACGCCGGGGTCCAATTTCGCGGGTAACGAGGGACGCGGTCGCGCCGTGCGCGCGCTGCTCACGGATATCGCCGATGCGGATTTGTCGTTTCACGCCGAAGACCAACGGAGCTTTCCGGATGTTTGGCGTGGCTGCACCTTCGATGGCCGCAGCTTTTACCTGAAAAGCGTAACGCAGATGACGTCCGCTTACTTTCACTTTGATTTGGCCGGGGCCCATGTGCCCTGCGCCCAGCTGGGGGTCTAAGACATGCCTGACCAACTCCTTTTTGCCATCGAGGTGTCCCTGAACGGGCTCATGGCCGGGGTGATGTATGCCTTGGTGGCGCTTGGTTTCGTGTTGATCTTCAAAGCCTCGGGCATCTTCAACTATGCCCAGGGGGTCATGGCGCTGTTTGCAGCGATGACGCTGGTCGGCATTCAGAACGGCCAGGTGCCCTTCGCCCATCTGATCAACGCGACCTTCGGCACGAAAATCCATCACTTCGGGTGGGAAGTCCCTGCCCTGGCCGCGATCCTGCTGACAGTGGTGATCATGGCGGCCTTCGCCTGGGCAGTGAACCGTTACATTTTCCGCCATCTCGTCAACCAGGAGCCGATCATCCTGTTCATGGCGACCATCGGGCTGGCCTACTTCCTGGAGGGCGTGGCCGACCTGATGTGGGGGTCTGAGATCAAGAAGCTGGACGTGGGCCTGCCGCAAGGCATCAACGACTGGATCGATACGACAACTTTCGATGCCTTTGGCTATGGGTTCTTTATCGACAACCTGGACATCGTGGCGACGATCATCGCGGCATTGCTGGTCCTGGGACTGGTGGCGTTCAGCCAATATACCAAAGAGGGCCGCGCCCTGCGGGCTGTGGCGGATGACCACCAGGCGGCCCTGTCTGTGGGCATCTCGCTCAACTTCATTTGGGTGCTGGTCTGGTCCATCGCGGGCTTTGTGGCTCTGGTCGCTGGGATCATGTGGGGGACCAAATCGGGCGTGCAGTTTTCGCTGTCGCTGATCGCTCTGAAGGCTTTGCCGGTTCTGATGCTGGGCGGTTTCACCTCAATTCCCGGTGCGATTGTTGGTGGACTGATCATCGGCGTGGGCGAGAAGCTGTTCGAGTTTGCCATCGGTGCCCCATACCTGGGCGGGGCGACCGAGAACTGGTTCGCCTATGTGCTGGCGCTGATCTTCCTGGTGTTCCGCCCCCAAGGCCTGTTTGGGGAGAAGATCATTGAACGGGTCTAGCGATATGGGGGATCGTTGCGGCCCGTTTGTTGCGAGCGATGTCTCAAAAGTATTGACAGTTTGCGTCAACTGGAACGGACAATCGGTCAAACAGCCGATTTCGACCCCACGTCAAAGACATAGAAATGCCGGATTTGTCTGCGAAGATGACGTAAGGTCATTTTTACCCGGACAGCGCCGTGTTTCCAGCAAGCAAGTCCCCAACAGACGACGACCAACAGACGCAGGGCAAACCCGCACATTTGTTCGTGTTTTTGGCCTGGGGTGCGGTTGCGGTGTTCTTCGGTCGGTTGGAGCATCTGCGCAAGCAGGCCTTGCAAGAGGCCATCGTCCAGATGACGGACCACGTGGACGCGCGGACCAACCCGGAATTGCTGACGGATCTCAACGCCGTGTTGGCCGCCGCCGGGGACCCCGATTGGACAATGCTGTCGATCTTGGCCTTGGTCATCGCGCTGCGGTCGTTCTACCGCTTCGTGGGCGAGGTGCGGCTGACCCGGGCCAACGCCCATATCGTGTCGGCCTTGCGCAAGCTGTAGGCACAGCCTCGCGTCAGCCGTGGTCGGGACCCTGGCGGGATCGCCGAACACAAGAGACCCACAGAACACCACTAAACCTGCAAGGGCCGTGTGACACGCGCACGCCCGTAAGATCCTGCGCGCCCTTGGGAGGGGGATGAGAGATGCTGTACCGTGAGGCGGGCGATTTCAAAACGTCCTATACCGCTGACAATCAGACCTTTCCCATCCAGTTCGATCGCGTCGGCTATTGGGCCTTGCTGGCGGTCGCCGTGTTGGTGGTGCCGTTCATCATAACGGACTACTGGGCGTCGTCCTTCCTGGTCCCGTTCCTGATCTATGCCATCGCGGCCCTGGGGCTGAACATCCTGACGGGATACTGCGGTCAGGTCAGCCTGGGGACCGGCGGGTTCATGGCCGTGGGGGCCTATGCCTCCTACAAGCTGATGACGGCCTTCCCCTGGATGGACATGTTCACGGTGACCATCCTGTCGGGCTTCATCACCGCAGCTGTGGGCGCGGCCTTCGGGCTGCCATCCTTGCGGATCAAGGGGTTCTATCTGGCCGTAGCCACGCTTGCGGCGCAGTTCTTTCTGGTCTGGATGTTCAACAAAGTGGGGTGGTTCTACAACTACTCGGCTTCCGGTCAGATCAACGCGCCGGAGCGGTCGGTCTTTGGGATCATCGTGACGGGGCCGAACACCCAAGCCTGGGCGCAGTACCTGTTCTGCCTGATATTCGTCATCGCCCTTGCCTGGATCGCGCGGAATTTGACGCGGGGCACCGTGGGGCGGCAGTGGATGGCCATCCGCGACATGGACATCGCCGCCGAGATCATCGGGGTGAACCCCTTGCGCGCGAAGCTCACGGCCTTTGCGGTGTCCTCGTTCTTTGTGGGCATCTCGGGCGCGCTCTTCTTCACGGTCTACCTCGGCGCGGTCGAGGTGGGGGAAGTCTATGGCATCACCAAGTCATTCCTGGTGCTGTTCATGATCATCATCGGCGGCCTGGGCTCGATCTTCGGCAGTTTCGCTGGCGCGGCGTTCCTGGTCTTGCTGCCTGTGGTGCTGAAACTGGTGGGCGTGGATCTGCTCGGCTGGCCCACGGATATCGTGGCGCATTTGAACCTGGTCATTGTCGGCGCGCTCATCATCTTCTTTCTTGTGGTGGAGCCCCACGGCCTGGCCCAATTGTGGCGCCTGACCAAGGAGAAGCTGCGGCTTTGGCCCTTCCCCCACTGAGGGGACGGCGGGGGGACCCCCGCCCTACGGATCGGGGTCGCGCCCAGGCGCGGCCCTTCGGGAGGAGGCGGGGGAGGCCCGCCGAACAACAATCGGAACACCTTAGGGAGGAAAGAACCGATGAAACTAGGAACACTGACGATTGCGGCGATCTGTGCGGCGGCCCCCGCAATGGCCGATCTGGTCTATCCGTCGCTATCGTACCGCACGGGGCCTTACGCGGCAGGGGGTATCCCCTTTGCCGATGGATACGCGGATTACTTCACCCTGCTGAACGAACGCGATGGCGGCATCGGCGGTGTCATGACCCGCGTGCTGGAGTGTGAGACGGGCTATAACACCGAAAAGGGTGTGGAATGTTACGAGTCCACCAAGGGCGAAGGCGCGCTGGTCTATCAGCCGCTGTCGACCGGCATCACCTATCAGCTGATCCCCAAGACGGCCGCTGACGGCATCCCGCTCCACACGATGGGCTATGGCCGGACGTCAGCCGCCAATGGCTCCATCTTCAACAACGTCTTCAACTACCCGGCGAACTACTGGGACGGTGCCTCCATCGCGGTGAACCACTTGCTGGAGGAAAACGGCGGCGACCTGTCGGGCAAGACCATCGCGCTGGTCTACCACAACTCCGCCTACGGGAAGGAGCCGATCCGCACCCTGGAGGAGCTGTCGGAAAAGCATGGCTTTGACCTGTCCCTGCTGGCCGTTGACCACCCGGGTCAGGAGCAGAAGTCCCAGTGGCTGCAAATCCGCCGTGAGCGTCCCGATTATGTCGTGATGTGGGGCTGGGGCGTGATGAACCAGGTCGCCATCCAAGAGGCCGCCAACATCCGCTTTCCGATGGAGAACTTCATCGGCAACTGGTGGGCCGGGTCCGAGAACGACGTGCTGCCCGTGGGTGAGGCCGCCAATGGCTACAAGTCGTTGGCCATGCACAATGTGGGGACCGACTTCCCGATCTACGCCGATCTGAACCAGTATGTGATCGACGCGGGCAAAGCCGCGGGCAATGGCGATCAGGTGGGGACTGTCCTGTACAACCGTGGATTCTATGCTGCCATGTTGGCCGCTGAGGCGACCAAGAAGGCCCAAGAAATTCACGGCGTGGCCGACATCACCCCCGCGATGATGCGCGACGGAATGGAAGCTCTGGTCGTGGATGAGGCCCTAATGGAAAGCCTAGGCATGCCGAATTTCGGACCGGCGTTTAGCGTGTCCTGTGAAAACCATGGCGGCTCTGGCCAGGCCAAGGTGCAGCAGTGGGATGCTGCCGCCGGTGAGTGGAACATCATCACCGACTGGATCGACAGCGACCGCGCCGTGATCGACCCGCTGATCGCCGAAGACTCGGGCGCCTATGCCGCCGAGAACAACATCACGCCCGTCTGCGGCTGATGGACAGCGCGCCCCGGCCTGGTCTGTGCCCGGCCGGGGCGTTCCATTTGAGTACTTGGGGACCCGTGATGCAGCAGGCGCGCGCTCTGCCATGGTTGGCGGATTTGGCGACGGTGATGGACCGCGCTGGATGCTCCTTGGTGCGGCCCGTCAAAACGGTCCGTCGGCGGGTTGCGACCTTAGCAACCTCGGCATCCGTGAGTGGGCGCAGGGCGTTTGGTCTCGGGACAGAGTACGCGAGTGGAGGCGATGCCACCTTTGACGTGGGATCTGTGACGAAAGATCCTTGGCAGTCGGACAGAATGCGAGCCGTAGTCGCTCCGCGGCCATGGGGAGACGGATGCGTTCGCTCGCTGGTCCCCGCATCTAAGCCCCTTGCCAAAGAGAGATACTCCGTGGTCGCGGCCAAGCTAAGCGCCCGGCGTATTGCCTCGGGGCGGCCAGGCTCGCGAGCGGGGCAGTCAGCCAGCCCCCACGCCCATCAAGCCATCGCTATGGGCGGCCTCGCGCGCCGCAGGAACGCCATTCTGGTCGACCGCAGCGACAACAAACACCGGACAACACCCATCGACAGGCCAAGCGCGGCGCACCCCTGCGACCTGGTCCCAGATTTCTAGGAGGCAGCCCATGCTGGACACCACACCCGAGACGACGGCAGCGGCGGCGCAGACCGACGCCTTGCTGGAGGTCAACAACATCGAAGTGATCTACAACCACGTGATCTTGGTGCTGAAAGGCGTCTCGCTCAGTGTCCCCAAGGGCGGGATCACGGCCCTGCTCGGCGGCAACGGGGCGGGAAAGACGACGACGCTTAAGGCGATCTCGAACCTGCTGCGCAGCGAGCGGGGGGATGTGACCAAAGGGGCCATCACCTATCGCGGCGAGCGGATCCAGGATCTGTCGCCCGCCGAACTGGTCAAGCGTGGTGTGGTTCAGGTGATGGAGGGGCGGCATTGCTTTGAGCACCTGACCGTCGAGGAAAACCTGCTGACAGGCGCTTATACCCGCTCGGACGGGGGGCGCGCGATCAAGGACGACCTGGAAATGGTCTACGACTACTTCCCCCGGCTGCGGGAACGTCGGACATCCCAGGCGGGCTACACCTCGGGCGGGGAACAGCAGATGTGCGCCATCGGACGGGCGTTGATGAGCCGACCGGAAACCATCCTGCTGGACGAGCCGTCCATGGGGCTGGCCCCCCAGTTGGTCGAGGAAATCTTCGGCATCGTGAAGTCGCTCAATGAGAAAGAGGGCGTGTCGTTTCTGCTGGCGGAACAAAATACCAATGTGGCCCTGCGTTTCGCGCACTACGGGTATATCCTCGAGTCGGGTCGCGTCGTGATGGACGGCCCCGCCGCCGATCTGCGGGAGAACCCCGACGTGAAGGAGTTCTACCTGGGGATGTCCGATGAAGGGCGCAAATCCTTTCGGGATGTCCGATCTTACCGGCGGCGTAAGCGTTGGTTGAGCTGAGGAAGATGCGCTAGATATGGTGACCGAAGACGAAGCGGCGCGGCTGCGCGCCGCGCTAGAGGCCGCGCGACACGAAGACGACGGCGATTTGCTGATCGCGGAATCCTTCGACACGGACACCCTTATGGCGGCGGAGCAATCCGACGCCTTCGCCGCCGATGCAGAGACGTTGCGGGTCGCCCTGCTCGTCCAACGCTACAGCGCCATGCACGCCGAGGCGCCGGATGAAGCCCTGCTAGAGCGCTTGGATCAATGGATGGCGGAGCGCCTGCCAGACGAGGAAGCCGCCGCCTGGGACGCCCATATGGCCTCGGTCGAGGAGCCGGAGGCCGCCGTGCCGGAGCCCACCCTGCCCCCAACCGCCCCCCCCGTGGCCGAGGCGCCTAAGCCTGCTCCGTCGCTGGTCGCGCCCATCCGCGCGACGCCGCGCGCCGACCCGGAGCCCTCGGCCGGAGGCAATCGCCTCCGCGCCTTGTTTGCGAGAGATCAGACCAAGACCGCAGCGCCCCCCCAAACGGTGGAAGAAGGCTTTGACGAGGCGCCGGAAGCGGTGCTTGAGGAAGAAGAGGACACCCAACCCCCGCGGCGTAAAACCCGCCGGTATGGGTTGTTGTTCATCCTGCTCCTCCTGCTTGGACTGGTGATGTTCGTGGCCGTCTCCACGGCGGGTCAGCCGGGATGAGGGCCTTCGTCGGCCTTCCGGTGCCCGAGGCCTGGGTGGATCCGCTGATGCGGGTGCAATCCCGGCTGCCGGGCGGACGGGCGGTCGACGCGGATGACCTGCATATCACGCTGGCCTTCTTGGACGATCAGCCGCCCCAACGACTGGAAGCACTCCATGACCTGCTAGACGCCCGGGCCCTGGGCGGCGTGCCCCTGCGACCGCTGGCCTTTGCACCGCTGGGTCAGGGGCGCCCACGGGCGGTTGTCTTGGACTTGGCGACCGATCCGCCCTTGGCGACCCTGAGGGAGGGTGTGCGCCAAGATGTCCGTCGGGCTGGAATCGACCTGCCCCGCGAACGCTTTCGTCCCCATGTGACGTTGCTGCGGTATGGCGGGACGGCGCGGGCCGATACCGAGCGTTTGGCCGGAACGCTCCTGCGGGTTGGCGCGCCCGATTTGCCCCCGGCGGAGGCGCATCGCTTGACGCTCTGGTCATCGTTGCTGACGCCGCAAGGCCCGATCTACGAACCCCTCGCGGAATACCCCCTAGTGCCCGCATGACCGACCGAACGCCCTGCCGCACGCCTGCCGGGACAACGGCGACTAACGTTCCCACATGGAAGGTCGAGGCCTGCCGGGAGGCGTTGCACAAGGCGTTGGCCGATGGACCTCTCCCGACACGGGACATCGCGAAGATCGCCGGTCAGCACCTGTCGGAGGACGACCGCACCGACCTCGGATCGCTCGGCTGGCATATGACCACCGTCCGGCTGGAATTGGAGGTTCGCGGAGAGATCGTCCGCCTGCCCGGACGGCCCCTGCGCATTTCCCTGGCCTGCGCGGTCACAGGTCCCTAGCGATGTGGCAGGAATCCCCCCAGGAGGTCGCCATGTCTCGCACCATTCGGCCCTTGCTGCTGCGGATTGGGCGCGCGGTTGAGGCACTGCTGGAACGGATCGGACAAAGGCGCGATGCGCCACCGGTGCTAGATGCTTACACGGGCTATGGCAGCCCTGAGGGTCTGGTGCTGCGCGGGCGGGTCCTGACGCACCTGCGGCGGGGCACGCCGGAACCCGGTGCGTCGCGGTGGACAAATGTGCGGCAGATGGTGTCGCTGTTCATCACCGATGAAGTGGCTGACGTACCTGTCGAAGCGGCGGGGCAAATGGCCACAAGCGACGCGGAGGGGTACATCCACCTGACCGTGCCACGGCAGGCTTCGCCCGGGTGGGCCAGTATCCCCGTACGGATCGCCCAGACCTCGGAGGTTGTGCCTTTCCCGGTCCGTGTCCCGGACCCGGCGGCGGACTTTCTGGTCATCTCCGACATCGACGACACCGTGATCGAAACCGGAGCCCATTCCCTGCCGCGCAACCTTTGGACGACCTTTACCGGTTCGGCCCTGACCCGACACGTCCACGGCGACGCACAGTCGTTGCTGCAGGCTTTGTCCAAGGACGGGCGCAATCCGATGTTCTATGTCTCGTCTTCGCCTTGGAACCTGCACCACTTTCTGGACGCGCTGTTCCGCCGTCACGATGTGCCGCTGGGCGCCATGTTTCTGCGCGATCTCGGGTTGACCGACGATGGGATCGGCAAAAGCCACCGCAACCACAAGGGCGCCGCGATCGATAAGATCCTGGCGGCCAATCCACATCTGCCCGCCTATCTCCTGGGGGATAGCGGGCAAAAGGACGCGACCGTTTACCGAGACGCCATCGCGCGCCATCCGGGCCGCATCTTGGGTGTGGCCCTGCGGGAACCCGCCCCTGGCGTGGGCGCCGATGACGCGCGCACCATCCAAGACATCGAGGCCGCGGGCGTGCCCTGCTTCCACGGGCCGTCGTTTGACGGCGCGCAACACCATTGGGGACTGCAATGACCTATTACGACGACCTGGAAACCCGCTCTGCCGACGCGCGGGCGGCCGCGCAGCTAGAGGCTTTGCGGGCCCAGCTGAGCCGCACGCGAAGCCAGCCGGACAATTGCCTGCCAGAGGTCGAGCTTGGCGACCTGTCGGATTTGGCCAAGCTGCCTGTGCTGCGCAAATCGCAACTGTCGGAATGGCAGGCGGCGGTGCCGCCCTTTGGCGGCATGTTCGTTGGCGATGTTGCCCATGTCTTCCAATCGCCCGGTCCGATCTATGAACCTGGTGGCGTAGGGCACGACTGGTGGCGCATGGGCCGGTTTCTGCACGCCTGTGGCATCGGCAAAGGCGACACGGTTCAGAATTGCTTCGGCTACCACCTGACGCCTGCGGGCATGATTTTCGAGAACGGCGCGCGGGCCGTGGGCGCTCGTGTCCTGCCGGCGGGGGTCGGGCAAACCGACCTGCAGGTCCGCGCGGCCCGCGATGTGGGGACAACGGCCTATGCGGGCACACCGGATTACCTCAAGGTGATCCTGGACCGCGCCGATGAGATGGGGATGCCCCTGTCGATCACGCGCGCGGCCGTTGGGGGGGGCGCGCTGTTCCCCTCCCTCCGGACGGAGTACGCCGAGCGCGGCATCACCTGCCTGCAATGCTATGCGACGGCTGATCTGGGCAACGTCGCCTACGAATCCGAGGCCATGGAGGGCATGATCCTGGACGAGGGCGTGATCGTCGAAATCGTCCGCCCCGGCACCGGCACCCCCGTTGCCGAAGGGGAGGTGGGCGAGGTCGTGGTCACCGCGCTGAACCCCGATTACCCGCTGATCCGCTTTGCCACGGGCGACCTATCGGCGATTTTGCCTGGGGTGTCGCCCTGTGGGCGGACCAATACGCGGATCAAGGGTTGGATGGGTCGCGCCGATCAGACGGCCAAGATCAAGGGCATGTTCGTTCGGCCCGAGCAGGTGGCAGACCTGGTCGCACGCCACCCAGAGATCCGCGCCGCCCGCGTCACCGTCACCCGCGAGGGGGAGATGGACGCCATGGACGTGGCCATTGAGGCGGACGGCGGGGATGAGGCCGCCTGGGCCGCGTCGGTCGCCGCCTGTCTCAAGCTGAAGGGGCGCGTGGCACGGGTCGATAGCCTGCCCAACGACGGCAAGGTCATCGACGACCAACGGGTCTACGACTGACGGCGCAGGCCGGTCAGCGCGAAAAGGGACGGATCCCGCCCGGATGGTGGGAACCGATCCCCGGTCTGAGGGCGTTGAAAGGGTATCCGAAACCTGCAAACGGAGACGCCCATGACCACGCGTACGGACGCCCTGAAAACCCTTCTGACGCGCCTTGTGGATAGCCGCGACGGCTATACCGACGCCCTCGACCACGTTGATGCCCCGCACCTGAAATCCACTCTCTCCTCCTTCCTGGAGCGGCGTCAGCGGAACGCCGATGAGATCCGAGCCGTCTTGAGCCGCATGGGCGTGGAGGTGGGCGATGATGGCTCGCTCCTGGCCTCGGCCCACCGTAGCTTCGTGGGGATCAAGGATATCCTGACGGACGGCGATGAAGCTGCGGTCCTGGCGGAGATTGTGCGCGGCGAAAAAGTCCTGCTGGACGCCTACGATGAGGCCATCACCGCCATCGACGGGGACGCGCCGGAGTTCGCTTTCCTCGTGGAACAACATGCGAGCCTGAGCAGCGCCATCGGCGAGTTGGAAATGCGCAAGGATCTTGCCGCCTGACGCAAAGGGCCTCGGTCTGTCGCATGATCAGCGGTCGTCGCGATCCGATCTGCTGAACCAGACATCACAAAAGATCGACGCGGGTCGCCTATGGGGCGGCCCGTTTTGCGACTAACGTGTCCCTCACACCGAGCGGAGGCGACATGGACCCGACCCTTTTCTTCAGCTTCTTGCTGGCCACTCTGGCCATCGCCGCAACGCCCGGCCCGTCGGTCGCCCTGGCCACCAGCCAAGCCCTCCGCGGGGGACGGCGCGCTATGTATTGGGCTGTGGCCGGTGACGCGCTCGGCACGATGGTGCATATCGCCGTGGCTGTGGCCGGGCTGCGGGTGTTGATCGGGCTGGCGGACCAGGTTTTGCCAGCGCTGCAATTGGCGGGCGGTGCCTATATCCTTTGGCTTGCTTGGCGGGCCTGGCACGACACCGGCGAGAGCCTGCCCCACGACCATGACCGCCGCGCCTTTCTCAGTGGGTTCTTCGCCTGCGTGACAAACCCAAAGGCAATCGTGTTTTTCGTCGCGCTGTTCCCGGGCTTCATCGCGCCGGATCTGAACGTTGTGGCACAGTCTTTGGTCTATGGCGCCGTTTTCATCGCCGTAGATGCGACCTCGATCCTTGCCTATGCACTTCTGACGGTCCGGGCCGTGCGCTCGCCCCTCGCGGCCCGGATCCCCATCCATCGGATTAGCGCCTGTGGCCTCGCGGGCGTGGGCGCCTTGCTGATCTGGAAAGGCTGGCGGGACCTGCCGCGCTGACGCATTGCGCGGCGGTTCGCCTTCGCCGCCCATCACCCGCGTAGGGTGCCGCCTGTCGCCTTCGTCACCTTCTCGACCACCTTCGCGGCCACGGCCTCGATGTCCTTGTCGGTCAGGGTCTTGTCGGTGGGCTGCAAGCGCACGGTCAGGGCAACAGACTTTTGCCCGGCCTCCAAGCTGCCGCCTTCGAAGGTATCAAAAACGCGCACGTCGGAGATCAGCGCTTTATCCGCACCGAGGGCCGCTTGGACCAGCTTTTGGGCCTCCACCTCGGCGTCGACGACAAAGGCAAAGTCCCGATCCACCGCCTGCAGGTCAGACAGGTGCAGGGCACCGCGCGACGCCCCTTGGGCCTTGGGGAAGGGCACCTCAGCGGGCCAAACTGTGAAACCGACCGCAGGGCCCTTCACATCCATGGCCCGCAGGACCTTGGGGTGGATTTCCCCGAACACTGCCAACACTTTCTTCGGCCCCAGGCAGATCTTGCCTGACCGGCCCGGATGCCACCAATCCTGCACGCCGCGCAGGATCTGGGCCTTGGCGGGCGCCCCGATGGCCGACAAAACCGCCTCGGCATCGGCGCGGGCGTCGAAGACATCCACCGGCCGACGGTCCCCATGGACGCCTTTGGGCCCGGTGTGGCCAACCAACAGGCCCGACACCATCAGATGCTGCTCACCCGGCTCCCCCCCGTGGAAGGCCGCGCCGACTTCGAACAGGGCCATATCGGCAAAGCCTCGGGCCTGGTTGCGAGCGGCGGCCTGCAACAGCCCGGGCAGCAGCGCGGGCCGCATATGAGACATGTCCGACGAGATCGGGTTCTCCAGCCGGGTCGCCTCTGTCCCGCCACCGAACAGCGCCGCCGAGGCCTGGTCGATGAAAGCATAGGTCACGCATTCGTCGTAGCCCAGCGCCGCCGCCGTGCGCCGCGCCGTCCGCTCGCGCATTTGCATCGGTGTCAGAACCGGGCGCAACACCTGGGCGGGCCGCGACAGGGGCTTGCCCTGGAGTTTGGTCAGCGAGGCGACGCGCGCCACCTCTTCCACCAAATCGGCCTCGCCCTGCACATCGGGGCGCCAGGACGGCACCGCCGCCATGTCGCCGTCCAACGCAAAGCCGAGCGCAGTCAGCGTCTCGCGCTGTTCATCAGCTGGGATGGCCATGCCAACCAGGCTTTCGACCCGCGCGGTGTCGAGCTTATAGGCACGCGACACATCCGGCACCGCGCCCGCAATAACAGGGCGCGACGCCTCACCACCCGCGTGGTCCAGGATCATCCGCGTGGCGTGGTCCAGCCCATCGGGCGTGAACGCCGGGTCCACGCCCCGCTCGAACCGGTAGCGCGCGTCGGAGTTGATCTTGAGCGCCCGGCCCGTCAGCGCAGTCTGGATGTGGTCCCAGAAGGCGCTTTCGACCAGCACATTCACGGTGTCCTCGGTCACGCCCGAATGGGCGCCGCCCATGATGCCCGCAATACTTTCGACACCGGCGTCATCGCTGATGACCATAGCCCCCTCGGGCAATGTATAGTCCTTTTCATCCAGCGCAGTGATCGTCTCACCACCGACCGCGCGATGCACGCGCAGGTCGCCCTTCACCACATCAGCGTCAAAGACATGCAGCGGACGATTCAGATCGTAAGTGAACCAATTGGTGACATCCACCAGGAAGCTGATGGGACGCAAACCAATGGCCCGCAATTGATCTTGGAGCCAGTCTGGCGAGGGCCCGTTCTTGACCCCCCGAATGAGGCGCAGGGCGAAGACCGGGCAACCGTCGGTCGTATCCTCGGCGATGGTGACACTGGTGGGGCAATCGAAGGTGCCCTCGATCACCGGCGTGCCCTGGGGGATCAGCGCGCCTAGGCCGCGCGCAGCCAAATCGCGGGCTATACCCCGCACGCCCAGCGCGTCGGGACGGTTGGGCGTGATGGCGATCTCGATCACAGGATCGACCTTGGCCGGGTCGTGCTCAGTCAGCCAATCGGTGAACCGCTGTCCCACCTCGCCCGAGGGCAGTTCGATGATGCCGTCGTGTTCGTCAGATAGCTCCAACTCCCGCTCCGAGGCCATCATGCCGAAGCTCTCGATGCCCCGGATTTTGCCGACGCCGATGGTGGTGTCGATACCGGGCACATAGACACCGGGCTTGGCGACGACGACCGTGATGCCTTGGCGCGCGTTGGGCGCACCGCAGATGATCTGTTTGACGCCTTCGTCGGTGGCCACCTGGCAGACGCGCAGACGGTCCGCATCCGGGTGCTTCTCGGCGCTTTCTACGTAGCCGAGGGTAAAATCCTTCAACCGCGCGGCACGATCCTCGACGCCCTCAACCTCTAGGCCCAGATCGGTCAGAGCCTCGGTGATTTGATCGACCGTGGCAGTGGTCTCGAGGTGGCGTTTCAGCCAGGAAAGCGTGAATTTCATCGTATCGGTCCCGCGTCGCTATGCGTCCGCCCTGGGGCAGACGGTTGACGTCCGACTAGCGCATCACCGCGACGGATTGAAGGGCGTGTCGTGAGGGCGGCGTCCCCGTCCTCGGGCGTGCCCCGAGGACCCCCGCCCCAGAGGGTGCGCCCTCCGAACGGAGCACCGCTCACTCCAAGGCAAAGGCAATGCGGCGCACGCGGACGGCTTTGCCAACCAGGGTGTCCGGCTCTTCGCCTTCGTCCTCGCCGCCATTGGCCAAGTAGAAGGCATAGGCCCGCGTGTTGCGCGACAGGACGGTCAACTCGCTCTGGCGAAAGCCCTGCTCTGCCAAAGCCGCGTTCACCGCCTGGAGCAAGCGCTTGCCCAGGCCGCCCCCCCGGCGCGCGGGATCAACATGGAGGTTGTCGATCAACGGAACCGCCCGGTCGGTCAGCGCACAGACAAACCCCGCCACATCACCGTTGGGGACCTCGGCCACGAGGGTGACCTGATCCGCACCAAAGGTCCGCCCGGTCCATTTGTCGGCAAGGTATCCCGGCAGGACGTCCGACAGAACGTGCTGCGGCAGTTCGATACCGTAACTGGACTGCCAAGAGGCGAGGTGCAGGGCGATGATCGCGCGACGATCCCGGGCCGTCGCGGGTCGGATGCGGGCCGTCACAGGGCGCATAGGCTGTCTCCGATCGCAAGGGGGCCGGGGGTGTCGACGGAGGCGCACCAACCGCCATGGTGGCGCACAGCGGAATAGCCGCCTGGACCCAGCGCCTCCTCCATCCGGCTGCAAGGGGCACAGGGGCCCGTCAGGGTCACGACGGCTCCGCCCAATTGGACCTGTCGGCCCCGCAAGGCCGCGAGGTTTATACCGGACACCACGACATTGCGGCGCAGCACGGACGCGGAGACAGGCCCATCACAGAGGGCGGCGATCACCGGGATATGTTCCGCCTGGAGCAGGGTGATCGCGCGTTTGCCCGCGCGTCCATGGTCCCCCCGGAGCCCGTCGCCTTGGATATCGGCGGCCTCCACCACGATCATCTCGGCCCGACGGGCTGGCCGCAACCCGATCCATGTAACGCGCCCGTCCCGGACCTGCCGCCGGATCAGGTCGCGAAGCCCTGTCATCGCGCGAAGGTCGCATGGAGCAGGCGAGACAATTCGTCGGCATCGGTCTGGGTAAAGGCATCGGGTTGATCGCTGTCGATATCGAAGACCGCGATCAGGGTTCCGGTGCCATCCCAGACCGGCAGCACCAATTCGGACCGCGTGGAAGACGCGCAGGCGATATGCCCAGGGAAAGCCTCCACATCTGGCACAAGCTGAGCCTGCCCCGTGCGCGCCGCCGCGCCGCAGACCCCCCGCGCAAAGGGGATCACCAGACAGCCGTGGCCCCCCTGATAGGGCCCGATCTTCAAAAGCTCCGGCGCGACGACACGGTAGAACCCGGTCCAATCGAAACGATCATCCGAATGGTGCACCTCGCACGCGAGGGTGGCCATCAGCGCGATGGCATCGTGCTCGCCCTCGGTCAGGCTGGCGACCGTCTTGTGGAGCGTCGGGTAGTCCACCATCGCGTCGTCCTTGTGGCTACTGGCGGAGCGGGGGTTTCACACCCCCGCACCCCCGTGGAGGTATTTATGCCGAGAAGAAACAGGTTATGGTCGCTCAATGGCGATGGCCGTGCCTTCGCCTCCGCCGATACAAATCGCGGCGATCCCGCGTTTGAGGTCTCGAGCCTCCAGGGCGTTCAGCAAGGTCACGATAATCCGGGCACCAGAAGCCCCAATGGGATGCCCCAGCGCGCAGGCGCCGCCATTCACGTTCACCACGTCAGGCGGCAGGCCCATTTCGTGCATGAAGGCCATGGGGACGACGGCAAACGCCTCGTTCACCTCCCAGAGGTCAACGTCGGATGTGGTCCAGCCGAGCCTGTCCATAAGGGCACGCGCGGCGGGGACTGGCGCGGTTGTGAACAGGCCTGGCGCTTGGGCGTGGCTGGCATGGCCCAGAACGTGGGCGCGGACCGGCAACCCTTCGGCCTCGGCGACGGAGCGTGACGCCAATAGCAGCGCAGCCGCCCCATCGCTGATCGACGAGGAATTGGCGGCGGTCACGGTCCCGTCCTTGCGAAAGGCGGGCTTCAGATGCGGGATCTTATCGGGACGGGCGCTGCCGGGCTGTTCGTCATGGGTAACCTGATGGCTGCCCTTTCGGTTTGTCACTGTGAAGGGTGCGACCTCGGGGGCAAAGGCGTCCGTATCGATGGCGGCCTGCGCGCGGGAGAGGGAGCGCAGCGCGTAGTCGTCCTGCGCCTCGCGCGTGAATTGATAGGCCTCGGCGCAGTCTTCTGCGAAGGTCCCCATGAGACGGCCCTTGTCATAGGCATCTTCCAAGCCGTCCAGAAACATGTGGTCGATGGCCTGACCATGGCCCAGCCGGGCGCCGCCCCGCATGCGCGGCAGCAGATAGGGCGCGTTTGTCATGGATTCCATGCCCCCGGCGACCATGATGCCCGTCTGCCCGAGGGCAATTTGATCATGCGCGATCATCGCGGCCTTCATCCCGGAGCCGCACATCTTATTGAGCGTCGTGGCAGGCACATCCTGCGGCAGGCCCGCGGCGAACCCAGCCTGACGGGCGGGCGCCTGGCCTTGCCCAGCAGGCAAGACACAGCCCATCAAGAGTTCCTCGACCTTGGACGCGGGCAGCCCTGTATCGGCCAGCAGCGCGGCTATCGCCGCCCCTCCCAGATCAGCCGCCGTGGCCTTGCTCAGGGCGCCTTGGAAGCCACCCATGGGGGTCCGGCGAGCGGCGACGATGACGACGTTTTCCATGGCGCGGTTACCCTTTCGTAAGACCTTGGACGGTAGCTTGCCAAAGGTCAGGGCGGAGCGCCAGCGGCAGATGCGGGAAGGGACAGGGATGCAGATCACACAGACGATGCAGGGCGATGTGCTTGCCCTAACGCTCAGGGAAACACGGTTGGACGCGACCGGGGCGCTGTCGTTCAAGGAGCAGATGCGTTCGGCGGTGGCCAATCACGACGGTCGGGTCGTGCTGGACATGCATGAGGTTCAGTTCATGGACAGCAGCGGCCTCGGCGCATTGGTTGCTGGCATGAAAATGCTTGGTGAGGGACGGCGACTGGAGTTGGCCAGGTGTGATGCCATTGTGCTCAAAGTCTTGGCATTGACACGCATGGATAGGGTCTTCGTCATGCACGACGGCCTCCCATGGGAGAGCGATGATCAGGACGCGGCCTGATGAACGCGGCCCGTTCAACAACATCGACCATGTTCTTACATCGCCGCTTCAACGGCACAGCCCATGCCGTGCGGTCCCATTTGCAGTCGATTGAGGACCTGGCGCGGTCGTACAACATCGCCAAAGATATCTATGGGGACGTTCTGATTGTCTTGGGCGAAGTTCTAAACAACATCGTTGAACATGCCTTTGCAGATGAACCCGATGGCTGGATTGACTGCAAAATTAGCCGCCACCGAACGCATTTTCTGATCGAGACACGGGATAACGGCACACCGCTGCCCCCGCGCTTACTGAGCGCAGGCGCCCTACCTGACACGGGAACGGACCTTGAGGATCTGCCGGAAGGAGGCTTCGGCTGGTTCATCGTTCACACCCTGACCGATGACATGATCTACGAACGCCTGGACGGCCAAAACCATTTGAGCTTTTCGCTGGCGATCTCCTAGCTTCGGCCGATGCGAGAGCCCCTGGTGGTCGTGGAGATCGGCCACGTGATCGATTGAAGTGGTGAGTTTGCCCTTTGGTTCCAGGGTAAAGCTATTTGAATTGAGTTGGACCCAACCTTCAGGGTCGACGTTTCCGCGCTAACGCGTCCTGATTGTCTCGGTCAGATCATAAGGCGCGTTCTTACATTGGTCGTTGTTCAGAAAAGCCGCCTTTGTCGCCGGACATGTTTTGTTGATCCGCCAAACGTAAGTTGCCAGCCTAAAGGCCAGTCCCAAAAATGCTCACCCGCGAACGTCATCGTTAAACCGAAGCACAGACGACGCCCATGGGCCCCGATCCCTCTCCGACACCGTCCGATCCGGAGGAGCCATGCGCAGTGGGTGGTCCCATCCGCCTCTGACATCGCTTGTTTCGACTGGACACCTACACCGTGGCGCCTAGGCTCCGATAGGCTCACATGGTGGAGGGGAACATGCGCGATTTTCATCTGCCCGGACGCTCGCAAGTCTATGGGACCAATGGCATGGCAGCCACCTCCCACCCGCTCGGCGCGAGACTGGCCATTGATACTTTGGCGCGGGGCGGGAACGCTGTGGATGCGGCCATCGCTGGCGCCGTCGCCCTTGGCCTGTGCGAACCACAGATGACGGGGCTCGGTGGGGACTGCTTTGCGCTGATAAAACCCCCAGGGTCAGAGACGGTTCTGGCCCTAAACGGATCCGGCCGCGCCCCTGCGGCAGCCACCGCCCAGGCGCTGCGGGCGCAGGGGCACCGGGCCGTTCCGGTGTCATCGCCCGATGCCGTGACAATACCCGGTGCCGTGGATGCATTTTGCACCCTGTCGCGGGAGCATGGAAAGCTAGGTCTGGCCGATATTCTCGGTCCCGTGATCGCGGTCTTCGACGCCGGGGTCCCGGTGGCGCCGCGGGTGGCATTCGACTGGGCCGAAGCAGCGAACACGCTGCAAGGCACGGCGCGCGATGTCTATCTGACAAAGGGCAACGCCCCATCGGTGGGAGATATGTTCCGCCTACCCGGTCAAGCGGACGTCCTGCGCCGTATCGCAAAAGAGGGGCGCGACGGGTTCTACACCGGCGAAGTGGCCGAAGACATGGTCAATAGCCTACGCGCCATGGGTGGATGCCACACCTTGGAAGATTTCGCCGCCACGGCCTGCGATTGGACGGATCCCATCGCAGGCACCTACAAGGGGATCGACTTGGTGGAGCATCCGCCGAACGGCCAAGGCGCAACGGCGCTGCTACTGGCGAACATCCTCGGGCATTTCGACATCACGGAGCTTGATCCCTTGGGCGCCCGCAGAGTCCATTTTGAGGCGGAGGCTACGAAACTCGCCTATGATGCCCGAAACCGTTTTCTAGCCGATCCTGATCATACGACCCGCCTTGCGCATATGACGGCGCCGGAGACGGCGGAGCAATTGGCGCAACTGATCCATCCCAAACGGGCCATGGCCGCACCGGCGCCCCTGACCGAGGCGGTTCACAAAGACACGATCTATATCACCGTCGTGGACAGAGACGGTATGGCGGTCTCTCTGATCTATTCCATTTTTCACAGCTTTGGGTCCGGAATCGCATCAGATCGATTTGGCATCCTCTTCCAAAACCGCGGAGCTGGATTTACCCTGGACCGATGGCATCCCAATGAATTGGGCCCCGGAAAACGACCTATGCACACGATCATTCCGGGCATGTTGCGGCAAGACGGGCGGATCACGATGCCGTTCGGCGTCATGGGCGGCGCCTATCAACCCTGCGGTCACGTTCGATTTCTCTCAAACATGGTTGATTTTGGGATGGACCCGCAAACCGCCATCGACATGCCCCGCGCGTTCGCCGACGGCGACGTCCTGCGCGTGGAAAGAGGCTACAGCGACGCGGTCCGGGCGGAACTCTATGGGATGGGACACCGGATTGAGGTTCCAGCGGGTCCCATTGGTGGCGCTCAAGCCATTGAAATACGCGCTGACGGGGTGCTCGTGGGCGCCTCCGACCCTAGAAAGGACGGGTGCGCTTTGGGGTTATGAGGGGCCAAACTTTTCATGGAAAAGTTTGAAAAGACTTTTCGATGAAAAGTCTTCAACCAATCCGCTCGATGGCGAGCGCTATCCCTTGGCCGCCCCCGATGCACATGGTGATGAGCCCACGGCGGCCCCCGATGCGCTCCAATTCGGCGAGGGCTTTGACCGCGATGATCGCACCGGTTGCGCCGACTGGATGGCCAAGGGCAATCGCTCCCCCATTGGGATTGACCCGGTCGCTGTCCAATCCGAGCGCGCGGCTCACGGCAATCGCTTGGGCCGCAAAGGCTTCGTTCGATTCAATCACGTCGAGGTCGTCGGCACCCAGCCCCGTTTTGGCGAAGAGGGCTTCACAGGCAGGCACCGGCCCAATCCCCATGACCTCCGGGCGGACCCCTGCCAATGCATAGCCCAGAATCCGTGCGCGCGGTGTCAGGCCCATGTCGCGCGCGGCGTCGGCCCGCGCCAGGACGAGCGCCGCAGCCCCGTCATTCAACCCAGACGCATTCCCGGCGGTGACGGTGCCATCTTTCTGAAACGCTGGGCGTAGTTTCGCCAAGGTGTCCACGTCGGTCGTCTTGGGGTGCTCATCCACCGCGAAATCGATCTGCTGCCGCCTCTGGCGGACGGAGACAGGCACGATCTGCTCGGAGAACCGGCCCTCAGTGATTGCTTTGGCCGCCCTCTCTTGGGACTGAAGCGCAAAGGCATCCTGATCGGCGCGGGTCACGCCATGCTCCGCCGCAACGTTCTCGGCCGTGACGCCCATATGACCCGTCCCAAAGGGACATGTCAGTGCGCCAAGCATCATATCCTTGGAGCGCACGTCCCCCATTTTCGCGCCCCAGCGCGCATCCTGTAGGATAAACGGAGAGCGCGACATGCACTCGGCCCCACCGACCAAGGCGACGTCCGCATCGCCCAGCATCAGCGATTGGGCCCCCGAGACAATGGCCTGAACACCAGAGCCGCACAGGCGATTGACGTTCACCGCAGGCACCGTATCGGGCACACCGGCCTCGATGGCCGCCGCCCGGCTCAGGTACATATCCCGCGGCTCGGTATTGATCACATGGCCGAAGACCGTCGTGCCGATTTGGTCGGGCTGCACGCCTGCGCGGGCCATCGCCGCCTCGGAGACGGTCTTCGCCAACTCGATGGGCGTGGTCCCAGCCAAGGATCCGCCGAAGGTCCCGATGGCCGTGCGCACACCAGAAAGGATGACGATATCTGACATTGGGCTCCCTTCCCGCTGGAGGGGCGCCAGGCCCCAGTCCGCGCATATGAACGGACTGGGGGCGGTTTTGAAACCAGGACGTTGCGTTCCGCCTTAGACGTCGAAGCGCAAGGGCGAGACCGTCTGGAACAGGCCCGTTGCGCGCAACTTCTCCAACACCGGAGCGGGCGGCTGATCGTCCAGATACAGCAAGGCGATGGCGTCCTGACCGCGGTCCGAGCGGCCGAGCGTAAAGTTGGCGATGTTCACGCCGTTTTCGCCCATGGTCTGCCCCAAGGTCCCGATGATCCCCGGCACGTCCTCGTTGGTGGTGTAGAGCATATGCGCCCCGACCTCGGCGTCGATGTTGATGCCTTTGATCTGGATAAAACGCGGCTTGCCGTCGGTGAAGACCGTACCCGCGATGGACCGCTCGCGCGACGCCGTCTTGACGACCAGCTTGATGTAGCCGTCAAACACGCCCGACTTGTCCTGACGGGTGGTGGAGATTTCCACGCCCCGCTCCCGCGCGATGACGGGGGCCGAGACCATGTTCACGTCCGGGTTTGTGGCCTTCATCACGCCCGAGATGGCGGAGCAATTCAGCGCCTCCAGGTTCATGTCGGCAACCGCGCCATTGTAGATGATTTCGATGGCCTGGATCGGCTCATCGGTCATCTGGCCCACGAAAGCGCCCAGGTGGTCGGCCAGCTTGACCCAGGGGCCCATGACCTTGGCCTCTTCGGCGGTGACGGACGGCATGTTGAGCGCATTCGTCACGGCTCCGGTCAGCAGATAGTCGGACATCTGCTCGGCTACTTGCAGGGCGACATTCTCCTGCGCCTCGGTCGTGGCGGCGCCCAGGTGGGGCGTGACGACCACGTTGGGCAGATTGAACAACGGGCTCTCCGTCGCAGGCTCCACCGCGAAGACGTCAAAGCCCGCGCCGGCCACATGGCCTTCTTTCAACAGGGCCGCCAAGGCCTCTTCGTCGACCAGGCCGCCGCGCGCGCAGTTGACGATGCGCACGCCCTTCTTGGTCTTGGCCAGGTTCTCGGCGGACAGGATGTTCTTGGTCTGATCGGTCAGCGGCACGTGCAGGGTGATGATATCCGCACGGGTCAGCAAGTCTTCCAACTCGACCTTCTGCACGCCCAGTTTGGAGGCACGCTCATCGGACAGGAAGGGATCGTAGGCCACGACCTTGAGGCCCAGGCCCACGGCCTTCTGGCAGACGATACCACCGATGTTGCCCGCGCCGATGACGCCCAGGGTCTTGCCGGTCAGTTCCACGCCCATGAAGCGCGACTTTTCCCATTTGCCCGCATGGGTCGAAGCGTTGGCCTCGGGGATCTGACGAGCCACGGCGAACATCATGGCGATGGCATGTTCGGCGGTGGTGATCATGTTGCCGTAGGGCGTGTTCATGACGATCACGCCCTTCTTGGAGGCGGCGGGCTTGTCGACGTTGTCGGTCCCGATGCCCGCACGGCCGACAACCTTCAGGTTCGGCGCGGCCTCCAGCAGCTTTTCGGTGACCTTGGTGGCAGACCGGATGGCGAGGCCGTCGTAGTCCTTCACGGCAGCCAACAGCGCGTCCTTATCCTTGCCCAAGGAGGGATCAAAGGTGACGTCGATGCCGCGGTCGCGGAAGATCTGAACGGCGGTTTCCGAGAGTTTGTCGGAGACGAGAACTTTGGGGGCCATGGTGGGCTCCTGTCGCTGAAATTGGGATCCGCGCCCCGGACATGATCCGGGGCCGCTTGCGTTGGAGGGGGAGGCCCCGGATCAGATCCGGGGCGCGTCGCGTCAGGCGGCGGCGGTGGCCGCCGTCTCTGCGCGGTAGGCCCAGTCGAGCCAGGGCAGCAGCGCCTCGATATCCGCCGTCTCGACGGTGGAGCCGCACCAAATCCGCAGGCCCTCGGGCGCGTCGCGATAGGCGCCGATGTCCAGGGCGACGCCCTCGGCCTCCAGCCGTTTGGCCATGGCCTTGGCGGTTCCTTCGGGGGCACCCACCAGCTTGAGGCAGACCGACGTCGTCGACCTGGTCGCCTCGTCCTCGGCCAGGTTCTCGATCCAGTCTCGGGCGGCGCAGAAGTCCCAGATGGCCGTCGCATTGGCCGTAGCCCGGTCGATCAGGCCCTGCAGCCCCAGGTCTTCGGCCCAGTCCAGCGTGACGAGGTAGTCCTCGACACAGAGCATCGAAGGCGTGTTGATCGTGGCACCCGTAAAGATCCCTTCGATCAGCTTGCCACCCTTGGTCAGGCGGAAGATCTTGGGCAGCGGCCAGGCGGGGGTGTAGCTTTCGAGGCGCTCGACGGCGCGCGGGCTCAGGATGATGACGCCATGGGCGCCCTCCCCACCCAGAACCTTCTGCCAGGAGAAGGTCGTCACATCGAGCTTGTCCCACGGCAGATCCATTGCGAAAGCGGCGGAGGTCGCATCGCAGAGGGTCAGGCCGTCGCGGTCGTCGGCGATCCAATCGGCGTTGGGCACACGCACGCCGGAGGTGGTGCCGTTCCAAGTGAAGCAGATGTCGTGCGCAGGATCGATCGTCAGATCGGGCAGCGCGCCGTAATCGGCGGTGCGGACCTCGGCATCGAGCTTCAGCTGCTTGACCGCATCGGTCACCCAGCCGGCGCCAAAGCTTTCCCAGGCCAGCATGGTCACCGGGCGCGCGCCCAGCATGGTCCACATGGCCATCTCATAGGCGCCGGTGTCGGAGGCGGGCACGATGCCGACGCGGTAGTCGTCTGGCACGCCCAGCAGAGCCTTGGTGCGGTCGATGGCGGCCTTCAACTTGGCCTTGCCCACCGCGGCGCGGTGCGAGCGGCCAAGGGGCGCGTCCATCAGATTGTTCAGGGAGTATCCGGGGTGCTTGGCGCAGGGTCCCGAAGAAAAACGCGGGTTTGCCGGCCGCGTGGCCGGGGTCGTCGTCTCGGTCATGTCTATCCTTACAGATATATGCCCTTCGTTGGGGAAGGGTGTCCCAAGGCCGCTGCTATGGGAGCGAAGGGGGTCGCGCAAGACCTGAATCGGCGCTAAGCGGGCCGCGATTGCACAAATTGCGCGGACCTTTGTTCGCCATCGGAAACTTACCAGGGACCCGCCCATGTATGTCTGCGTTCTGACCGCCTCCCCCGCCGCCGCCACGCTGGAGATCCCCATGATCGAGGCGCTGCGGAACGCCTGGGGTGGGGGCGACGCGACCTGGTTAGCCCCTGGAATCGCGGCGGAATTTCCGTTGGACCGGTTGCCAGATACGCTGGATGGTGCGCGCGCCGACCTGGACGCTATGGGCGTGGATGTGAACGTTGTACCCGTCGAGGGACGGCGCAAACGCCTGCTGCTGGCGGATATGGATTCGACCATGATCCAACAGGAATGCATCGACGAATTGGCCGCCGAGGCAGGCGTGGGCGACCGCGTGGCGGCGATCACGGCCAAGGCGATGAATGGCGAAATCGACTTTGAAGGCGCCTTGCGGGAACGGGTTGGCCTGCTTGCGGGTCTTGATGTCTCCGTCATCGACCGTGTGATCGCAGACCGCATAACGTTGATGCCCGGAGGCCCGGAATTGGTTGCGACGATGAAGGCGAATGGCGCGCGCGCGGCGCTGGTGTCGGGCGGCTTCACGGCCTTCACCTCGGTCATCGCGGCTCGGCTCGGGTTCGATGAAAACCGCGCCAACACCCTGTTGGAGGCGGACGGTAAGCTAACCGGCGAGCCCGGCACGCCGATTCTGGGGCGCGAGGCCAAAGTCACCGCGTTGGAGGAGATCACCGCGCAGATGGGGATCACGGATGCGGACGTCTTGGCCGTGGGCGACGGCGCCAATGACCTGGGCATGTTGACCCGCGCGGGCATGGGCGTGGCCCTGCACGCCAAGCCCGCCGTCCAGGCGGAGGCCGGGCTGCGCGTGAACCACGGGGATCTGACGACGCTGCTGTACTTGCAAGGCTACCACGTCGACGCCTTCGTACACCCGTGATCGACCCCAACGTCATCGCGGTGCTGATGACCGTGGCTCTGCTGGCTGGGTTTGTGGATGCCATTGCGGGCGGCGGCGGCCTCCTCACAGTGCCGGGGTTGGTATTGGCGGGCGCAGACCCTGTCACAGCGGTCGCGACAAATAAGGTGCAGGGCATCTTTTCGCCCCTGTCGGCGGCCATCGCCTACGCGCGTGCTGGCCTGGTGGACCTGAGCGCCCAATGGCCCATGGCGCTGACGGCCTTCGGCGGTTCAGTCGCAGGCGCGCTATCCGTGACGCTGCTGCCGGTCGAGACGCTGCGCATCGGTCTGCCCATCCTGCTGATCGGGATCGCCCTGTTCGTCGCGTTCAAACCCGGCTTGGACGACCGGCCGCGCCTGCGGCGGATCACGCCGTTGCTGTTCGGAGCAACGCTGGTGCCCGTCGTCGGGTTCTATGATGGGCTGCTGGGACCGGGGGCAGGCTCTTTCTACATGCTAGGGTTCGTTCTTTTGGCGGGTGATGGGCTGCTACGGGCGACGGCGCAGTCGAAGCTGTTGAACGTAGCGTCAAATGCGGGCGGCTTGCTGACCTTCGCGGTGATCGCCTCACCCTGGTGGATCGCCGGACTGGCCATGGGGGCGGCGGCCTTTACCGGAGCACAGATTGGCGCGCGGGTCGCCAGCCGCAGGGGCGCGCGGCTCATAAAACCACTGCTGGTGACCATGACCTTGGCAATGGCCTGCCGATTGATGTGGGATTGGCTGTAAGTGTCACAATGCTGCAACGCAGCGGCTATACTGGGCCCGCGAATGGTACTCCGGGGGACGGACTCATGGCCGAGATCGACGCTGTAAAGTTCATGTGGCACGTCTTGCTGGGCAAGCCCCGCAAACGCTGACGGCTAGAGGCCCGCTTCGGCGGCGATCTGAGCGCGGCTTTTGCGCGCCCGTTCAGTCGCCGATTTCAACTGGCCACAGGCTGCCATGATGTCCTCACCCCGCGGCGTCCGGATAGGCGAGGCATAGCCCGCCTGCATCAGGATCGTCGCAAAGGCCCGGATGCGGTTGTTGGACGACCGCGTGTAAGCGGATCCAGGCCATTCGTTGAACGGGATCAGGTTCACCTTGGCCGGAATCCCGTCGAGCAGCTTCACCAGACGATGCGCATCCTCGTCGGTGTCGTTCACGCCGTTCAGCATCACATACTCAAAGGTTATCCGCTCGGAATTGGTGGCCTTGGGGTATTCGCGCAGGGCCTCCAGCAGGGCTTCGATGTTCCAGCGCTTGTTGATTGGCACCAGCACATCGCGCACCGCATCCGTGGTCGCGTGGAAGGACACGGCCAGCAGGCACCCAATCTCCTGCGCGGTGCGGGCGATTTCAGGCACAACGCCTGAGGTCGACAGGGTGATGCGACGGCGGCCCAGGGCGATCCCCTCACCGTCCATCACGATCTTCATGGCATCGCGGACGTTCTCAAAGTTATAGAGCGGCTCGCCCATCCCCATCAGCACGATGTTCGACAGCAGACGCGGCCCCGCGTCGCCCGTCCCGGTCCCTGGCTCCGGCCATTCGTCGAGGTCATCACGGGCGAGCATGACTTGCCCCACGATCTCTGCCGCTGTCAGGTTGCGGACAAGCTTTTGCGTGCCCGTGTGGCAAAAGGAACAGGTCAGCGTGCAGCCCACCTGCGACGACACACAGAGCGTGCCACGCCCCTCTTCGGGGATATAGACGACCTCCACCTCATGCCCTCCGGCGATACGCACAAGATACTTGCGCGTCCCGTCCTCGGACACCTGGCGGGTGACGACCTCGGGCAAGGCGATCACGAAGTTCTCGGCCAGCGTCGCGCGGAACGCCTTGGAGAGGTTCGTCATGGCGTCGAAATCGCGCACGCCCCAATGGTACAGCCATTGCCAGACCTGGCCCACGCGCATCTTGGCCTGCTTCTCGGGCACGCCTACGGCAATCAGCGCCTCGCGCAGGGCGGGACGGGTCAGGCCGATCAGGTTCGTCTTCGCCTCCGGTGCCTCTTTGCGGGGCACGGTCAGGGCATCAGGCGTAACAGGAGCAGGCGTCTTAGGCGTGGCCATCGCGACCTCCGAAAACCAAAACAGGCGCCTGATATAGAGGCGCCTGCGAAGAAACTCAATTCAGCGCAACGTCACCCGGAGCACCGTGCCTCCGCGTCGGTGACGGCAGCGGTGAAGCCCAACAGGCTAAAGGTATCTTCCGTGCGTGTCCCACGGCCAGAGCGACCCGTCACGACGGCCTGAGCGCCCCGTTTCATGGCCGCCACGATCCGTTCATCATCGGTGGGGGATGCGGCCCATGCCAGTTCACCGTCCGTGAACAACTCAAACCGGTCAGATCCGATCTCGATCACCACGGTCGAACCATCCGCATAAGGATAGCCGCCCGTCGCCGAAACCTCGCCCTTTTTATCGGACCCCGGCCAATAGCTGACAAACAGGCGAATATCGCCGCGCCGGGCCGCGACGGGTTCCCCATCGCGGGTGTTGAGGATGGATTTCGGCGCCGAGACGATCCAGCACTGGGTCGGATTGTCCTCAACGAAGACGGACCAGTCAGTCTCCGTGTTGACCCGGTTGGAGCTTTGCTGCGCCGACACGGGCAAAGAAAGCGCCGCAATAAGAAGGGCTGAACCAATTGCCTTGGGGATCATATTCTACTCACTGCCTCTGTTATCGACGTGCCGACCGCTTGCCCCGGTTGGCCGGGATCTGGCCGTTCAGGACACGCGGTTCCCAAAACTCCGTAAGGATGATAGCGCAGGTGGGCAGGGGTCGGAACCCCGTGCGGCGGATTTTCGCGCAGCGGGGGCCAGCATGCAAACCGATCACCCTTTCGTCGAGGTCATTCGCGGCGACCGCCTCGAATCCATGCATCGTGGGCACGCGGTCATCTGTGACGGTTCGGGCACCGTGTTGGAGGCCTGGGGCAACCCGGACGCGGTGATCTTCCCCCGCTCGTCGGCGAAAATGATCCAAGCATTGCCGTTGTTGGAAACCGGGGCGGGGCGGGACCTCACCTCGCGCCATTTGGCCCTGGCCTGCGCCTCCCATCGGGGATTGCCGCGCCATGCGCAGTTGGCAGCGGCTTGGCTGTCGGACATGGGGCTGTCCGATGACGATCTGCGGTGCGGCGCCCATGCCCCTTTTGATCGGGAAGCGGCGGATGATTTGGTTCGGGCGAAGACCTCCGCCTGTCAGGTGCACAACAATTGCTCGGGGAAGCACTGCGGGTTTTTGATGGTCGGCCAGAAGCTCGGCGGGGGACCAGACTACGTGGCGCCCGACCATCCCGTGCAGCGGGCCGTGTTGCAAACCTTCGAAGAGGTGACCGGGACCGATAGTCCGGGCATCGGCATCGACGGATGTTCCGCCCCGAACCCCGCCACACCCCTGCGGGCCTTTGGCGCCGCCATGGGCAAGTTTGCCCGCGCACCCCAGGGCAATGACCCGCGTGCCCAGGCCATGACCCGACTGATCGACGCCATGGCCACCCACCCCGACCTCGTCGCAGGCCCCGGCGCGGCCTGCACGGAAATCATGGGCGCCCTCGCCGGTAGGGGCGTGGTCAAAACAGGTGCCGAAGGTGTCTATATCGCCATCCTGCCAGATCTGGACCGAGGCATCGCAGTCAAGATCAGCGACGGCACCACGCGTGCATCGGAGGCCGTGATCGCGGCATTGCTTGTCCACTTAGGCGCCTTGGCCCCCACCGAGCCTGTGGTGACGCGGTTGACGCATGGTCCAATGCGCAATGTACGCGGGACCGAAACGGGTCACCTGCGCGTCACGCTTTGACGGCGGCCCTCGCCGGCGGTGGTGGTGGCGCACGGCGCGGATAGCAGGCTCTGCACAGGCTGCATTTGCGCGAACGGCCACCATGGTCCAAAACAACTCTGCCGTCTTGAGTGCCTTTGGCCCCGGCCTTTGAGTTACATGCGACAGAGGCGCAAGCGTCCCGGCTCATCCTGCTGCTCGCAGCATCGTAAAACCCCTTTGCGCCGGGGTTGCTGCCTTGGGGAAGCGATCGACGCTCTTACAAACAGGGGCCGCCATGGCGTGCTCTTTGTGCGGGGCCGCCAGCGCACAGACGCGGAGAATTGATCAAAAGCCTCCGACAAGCGCGCTTGGGAGACCTTAAGCTCATCAGCTGCGCATGTCGGGGATCGCAGGGGCTCTACTGGCTACACTCGCGGGAACGGCTACCCTGGTCCAGAACTGTCCCGCCTTCTTGAGCGCCTATTGGCACCGAGTAGTGAATTGCAGACGGCAGAGGCGGAGGCGTTTCGGCTCATCCTGCTACCAGCGAGCCAGCAGGTCGCCCTTCGCACCGGGGTTGCCGCCCCAGGAAAAGGATCGGCGCTCTTTCGAATAAGGGGTGCCAGTGCGTGCTCAATGGGCGCGACCACCAGCGCGCAGACGCAAAGAACTCATCATAGGACTTCGCACATGCGCGCCTGGGAGATTCTAGACTCATTGGCTTCGCATCATCGCCAGGCAAACACAGAGATGCCAATGGCAGTTATTTCGCAGACAACGGTCTTCCCTGGGCCGACTGAGAGCGACGGGAGGGCCGATCAGATGATCTCATTTCCAAAACCACCGCACTCTTGGTTTCCGCGAGTGCAGTTGCTCCATGGATAGCATCTTAGGGGCTATTACCGATCAAACAGCCACTTTCGGTAACGTGGACCGGCGGACAACACTGCCTCCGTTCGGCCACTCCTCCTACCAGATAAACCCGGAGCGCCGCATCACACCGCGATCCACCTCAGCAATCGAGATGGGGTTAGCGCGCCGTCGCTGATCACCCATGGACCAACGGCCAACCGCCCTTGCCTGCGATTTCCTCTGTGTAGATCCCAGCTACCCCGGCCCACCTCCCGTCCGATCCAAGACGGCTCCAATTGCCTCTAGCAGAGCGTCTTTCCGCACCGGTTTGGTTTGGTGACTGACGAACCCAGCCGCCTCCAGACGTTCGGTCATTTCCGCGCCGGTATGGGCAGTCAGCGCAATGATCTGAGGTTTAGCACCACCGACCTTCGCGGCATGGGCCTTGATGGCCGCCGTCGCCTCAAACCCATCCATGATCGGCATAGAGATATCCATCAGAACAATCGCCGGCGGGGTCGCCTGGTAAGCGGCGAGCGCTTGAGCGCCATCCTCGACGACCTCCAACTCGAACTGATCTGTCGGCAGCATCCGCTCCAACAGGAACCGGTTTGTGGCGTTGTCGTCAGCGATAAGAATACGAGGCTTGCTGGGCGCAACAGGCGTCTGAGGCGGGATCTGCGTCGGTTGCGCTGACGCCGCATCGGCAATGGCGCGGCGCAGCTCCGTCCCCCGAACAGGCAAGGGTAGAACGCTGTGCAGCCGGTCTGACAACCCCGCGGGAACGGCGGCTGCGGGCCCCAGGGCGATGACAGCACCATCGGTTGGTGGGGGTGTCTGGATGCCGTCCCCCACAGGCAATACGGTCAGCTCCGCCCCCTGCCCCGCGCGCGTCACCACCTGCCCAGCCGCCGACAGTCGTTGGGCCAAGACATCCCCTTGGATGCCTGTCCCGGCGGGCACGCAGAGCGTCGCGCCCAACGGGTCGACCGGGTCAGGCCAAGGCGCGGTCAGCCCTAAGGGCAGGGTGAGCCGGAAACAGGCGCCCTGCTCTTGACCATCGACAATGGCGACATCCCCGCCAAGCCGCTCCGCCAGGCCCTTTGAAATGGTCAGACCCAGGCCCGTCCCCTCTTTCTGGGGCCGCCCATCTTCTACCTGGCTAAAAGCCTCGAAGACAGCGGCCCGCTGATCGACTGGGATGCCAGGGCCCGTGTCTTGGACATCGAGGGTGAGGCGCGCGCCGGAGCCGTCAGGGCTTAGGGTCACGCGGACGACCACATGGCCTGCATCTGTAAACTTCAGCCCGTTGCCCACCAGATTCATGACGATCTGACGAATGCGTCCGCCATCGCCGATGACGTCTACAGGCGCATCCAGCGGATAGTCCAAGGCGACCGTCAGCCCTTCGGCGGGTTTGCCGGCACCCGCCAGACGCAGGCAATCGCAGAGCATCGCCTCCAGGTCGAACACCTCGGACCGGACGTCCAAATGCCCGGCCTCCAGCCGCGAGACATCCAAGGTATCGTTGACGATGACCAGGAGAGCCTCAGCCGAGTCACGGATCGTCCGGACGTATTCCTTGGCTTCCGGGTCGAGATCTTGATCGCAAAGCATCTCTGATAGGCCAAGGACGCCATTCATGGGGGTCCGCATCTCATGGCTCATCCGAGCCAGAAAGGCCTGCTTGGCCAGCGCCATTTGTTCCGCGCTTTCGCGGGCGGCGGCGAGGCTGTCTTCCCGCGCCTGCACGTCCGAGATGTCAATCGCGAGGCTAACGATGTCACCGTCCGGTGCGCGCCGGTCCTGAAAGCGGATGGAGCGCCCGTCGAAGGTTTGGAGCACCTGCATGCCAATTTGGTCTTGCTGCCATCGGTCCAATTGCGCGGCGACCCATTCGTCCGGATCCTCTGCTTCGATGGCAAAGGCGCCTTCCTCGGCGGCGGCCAAAAACATGTCTTCGGCCGTGGCCCCCGGCCCGATTTCAGAGGCCGCATCGAAGAGGTTCAAGTAGACCGTGTTGGCCGCAACCAACCGCCCTGACGCATCGAATAGGGCAAACCCGTCGCGCATCGCCTCCAGCGCGTGCCAAAGCCTGCGGCGCGCGCGATCGGCCTTTTCCGCCGCTTCCTTACGCTCCGCCATAACCTGCTTCTGTCGGTCGGTGAGGCGGACGTTCGTCTCCCGCTCCGACAAGTATCGAAGCGAGAGACGGTCTGCGTTGGCCACGAGGGCCGAATGGGCGCGGCTCAGCTCATGCCGAGTACGGTCGAGCGTGCGTTCCGCCGCGAGACGGCGTCTGCGCTCCTGAAGGTAGAGATTATCGGGCGGCGATCCGTCCATGATCTCCCCTCTGCGACAGACAAACGTCATCCGGTTCCCGGACGGGACGGTGTTCGCACAGAGGAATGAAGGCCTGGTTAACTGCCGCGCGGAGGCGATTAGTTTAAATCCACGTGGAGCGGGTAGGACCGACCGTCAAAGGCACCAAACAAATCGCCCAGATCCGGGTGGGTCACAGGCTCCCCGGACTTGTCGAGCATAAGGTTTTGCTCAGACACATACGCGACGTAGTAGCTTTCGTCGTTCTCCGCCAAAAGGTGGTAGAACGGCTGGTCCTTGCGCGGTCGGGCATCCTGGGGGATGGCGTCGTACCATTCTTGCGTGTTCGAAAACTCCGCATCGACATCAAAAATCACGCCCCTAAAGGGATGTTTCTTGTGGCGGACCACTTCGCCCAAGGCGTATTTGGCTTCATTCTGGAGCATAGCGTTGCCCTTTCCCCTGCCCGTTCCTAGACCGGGGGAGCGCGTCTTGTAAATCAGCCGCGCGCCGAATCGGCGGAAACATACTGTGACACTGGCATTTACAGTCCTCACGATCGTGGCACCGGTATTTGCCCTAGCCGCCATCGGATTTGCATGGGTTCGGCTGGGCCTGGACTATGACACGGACTTCGTGTCGCGCCTGGCCATGAACCTCGCCGTGCCCTGTCTCGTGTTCGTTGCACTGGCCCAGGGCGATATCGACCCGGGCGCGGCGGGTCAGGTAACCCTTGCAACACTGGTCACCTACGGCGCGATGTTTGCGGCGTTTCGGGTCGTCTGCGCCGTCCTGCGGTTGGACCTCCGGACCTATTGGGCGCCTCTGGTGTTCGGCAATACGGGGAACCTGGGCCTGCCACTGGCTCTGTTGGCCTTTGGACAGGTCGGGCTTGGCTATGCGGTTGTCGTGTTTTCCGTCACGGCGATTCTGCAGTTCACGCTCGGCATCTGGCTGGTCTCGGGTGGCGGCAATCCCTTGCGTGCCCTGCGAGAGCCCATGGTGGGCGCGACCTTGCTCGGCGCACTGTTCCTATGGCGGGGCTGGGCCGTGCCAGAGGTGGCGCTGTCCTCGCTCGATCTGGTGGGACAGATGGGGATCCCGCTCATGCTGCTGACGCTTGGGGTCGCGGTCGCCCGGATGCGGCCCCAGGGTGTTCTGCGCATGGGGGTTTTGTCGGCGCTCAAAGTCGTCATCTGTGCGGGGCTGGCCCTGGCCGTGGGGTTGGCTTTCGGCTTGGACGACACCGCGCTTGCTGTAATGGTGGTCCAATTCGCGACCCCCGTCGCTGTCAGTTCCTACCTTTTGGCCGTCCGCTATGGCGCTGATGCCCCGCCCGTTGCGGGTCTCGTTGTTGTCTCAACGGTGATGTCCGTGGGGGCCTTACCGCTGATCCTGGCGGCCTTCGTATGATGTGATTGTCCGAATCGCACCGCATCGGTTAGTCTGCCTGGAACGGTAAAACAAAAGCCGAGCAGTTATTATGAAACGTTTCGTGCAGATCGCCTGTCTGCTCCTTCTTGCTGCGTGCAGTGGTGGCAGTGGTGGGTCGGGCAGTGCGCCGCGCAATTTGGACAACGCGTGTTCGATCCTCGACCAGCGACCAGGATACTTGAGAGCCTTTCGCGCGGCAGAGCGCAAATGGGGCGTCCCGGTTCACGTACAGATGGCGACGATTTATCAGGAATCGAAGTTTATCGCCGATGCGCGCACGCCATTGCGATACTCCCTGGGCGTTATTCCCATTGGGCGCCAGAGCAGTGCCTTCGGCTATTCCCAAGCGCTGGATGGCACCTGGAAGGAATACCAGAATCAGGAAGGCGGGCGCAGAACGAGACGAGATAGCATCCGCGATGCTACGGATTTCATGGGATGGTACATGGCGGCCACGCAGCGGTCCCTTGGGATCTCACTGAACGATGCGCGCAACCAATACCTTGCCTATCATGACGGTCGCACGGGGTATCGGCGCGGCTCCTACAGGGCGAAACCCTGGCTGATCCGTATTGCAGGAGAGGTTGGCGCGCGGTCTGAGATGTACCGAACGCAGCTGGCGTCCTGTCGCTAGACCACGTCCCCTGCCACGGGGGGCGCCTCAGCCCAAGGTCTTGGCCATGGACCGATAAATCGCCTCGGCCAGTCCTGTCTGACCCGATGACGCCACGGCCTGGGCCTGCACCTCTTGCAGGAAACTGTCGAACTGCGACCGCTCGCCCGTGATGGACGGCGCTCCGGTACCAGATGCGCGAAGCAGTTCTTTGAACAGAAACGTTTCCATCGCGGTCGCTTGATCGCGGAGGGCGGCCTCCCGCGCGTCAGCCGAGGGCGGAGCCACAAGTGGCGTCAATGGAGACGAGGCAAGAGGCGTTTCAGTCATTGCAATCCTTTCGGTCGCTGTGTCGACAAGCCGTAAAGCACCGATGGGTAAAGGATTTCGTAACGAGCGCCGCGTATCACCAGGTCCACAGCGAGTCGGGAGGCGCCGGAGACATGTTACAGTTGCCGATGATGCAAGCGGGTTCCGACGGCCACACCACGCCACGCTCGGTTAAGGCATCCGATGGCAAGGATCTTGCTGAGGCACTAGATGCCTTTCGGCAGGCGGTTCTGGCCCCCGCGTCACCCGCTGACACGCCAACAAGACAAGACGCATTGCCGCCAATGCACGGGGCGCCTTCTCCGTCCGGTCAGACGGCTCAAGCTAAATCTCCGGCGGAGGCCTCTGCGGATCAGCCTATCCTCCAGCAAGGGAACAGTGATGTCCCTCGCACCGTCGTAGGGGCGGCCACGTCGACAACGGACGTACCTAAGGCTCAGGCAGACTTCGACCCCCTAGGGCAGACGCCAGTCGAAGCGTCCGCCCAACACAACGACGCGCACCCTCTTTCTATGCCGACCAGAGAGTCTTCGTCGCTGGCCCCTCATCCAGACTACGGCCAAACTTCAGAGCAAGAGGACCGGGTTTTCGAGGCATCTAACACCGCCGCGCCTCTTACCGAGTCAGGGAAGGCGGTTATGCCGACGCCGGTGGTGCAGCTAAACCCAATGCCACAAACAGATCCGCCCTTGAACGCCACTGTCGTTCATAACAAGGCGCCTAACGCCACTGACACGGTGGAGGGCGTCGCTGCAAACAGACCTGACGTAGAGCCCAGGGCACCTGCCGAAGTCGGTTCAATTTCAGCGGGGCGGTCGAACCTGCGCCGAACTGCTGGTTCTGAGACCACGACTGCATGGAACGATTTCGACCAAAGCAACCTGGTTACAGCGAGTGTTTCAACGGCCACCTCGAACCCTGACCGTCCGTTACCCTACAGAACTGAAGTATCGCCGCCCGACGGACTGCCGGGACTGCAGAGCGCGCCAGCCGATGCCGCTGCCGGGCACGCGCCACCCTTCGCACCGACATCCGCGACAGCAGTCGCATGGCCATCCGCCGAAACCGGTGCGTCTTCGTCCGCACGGACCGATTCGCCCCAATCCGCACCGGCATTTTTCGCGCCCACCAAATTCGTAGCCGCGGACGGCTCGCCCAAGGATGTGCTCAGCCGCCACGGACCAAAACACGTTACGGGCGATGCTGGTGCGGGCGAACGTGTCTCAAGACCAATCCCAGATGGCCCTCCGGCGCCGATGACACGCGGCGCATCATATTCGGGCATGACTCCGAACCTTCAGCCCGCGATACCTGTATCCAAGCGCCATGAACCAATGGGGACGCCAACTACTGTCGATTTGCCGCCACTAACGAATGCCCGGCACCCATGGCGCACAACCATCACACAGAATGATCTAGCGCCCACGAGAGCGCCCACCCAATCTATACCGCAGGCGGATCAACCTCTGACCCCTTCGGCGCAGCCGATCGACATTGCGACTCAATCCGCAAACAGCGGATTTCAAAACAACGGCATGCCGACGGAACAGCCACACCAAGGAGTAGCCGCACGGACGAACGACGGGAACGCTAAGGCAACCTCTGCCCCAGCACATCAATCCGAGCGCCAAAGTGACGTGCCGCCGCAGAACTCTGTGGAAACAAAGTCAACCAATGTGAGGACAGATCCCCAAATGCCGGTTGACCCGATGATCGGGCGAAAGGCTTCAAGGCATTCCTCCATTCAACCCGTCGTGCCCCAAACCCAGAACAGCGCGCCGGGTACTCACAAAACTGCCCTCCCGCCAGATGACGCGCCCGCCCAAAAGAATCTTCCTCCATTACCGGCGCAATCGGTTGCTACCGCCCGTCAAATGCCAACGCCAACCGCAGCCGGAGACGGTCCGCCGATACCTGCCACGCGTCAGATTTATCCGGGGGAGACCGTACCGACAGGGACGGCGCCGGCGACCGTACGACAATCATCAGATCTGCTGCGAACGCTCCAAGCAGGGCCCGTGCAAGACCGTCCGCCGACCGCAACTGGCCAGGCTCCTGCTCCGTCATTGGACGTCAAAATGGGGCAACAAAACCTTGGGATCCAAGATGCGCAACGCGCGGCGCCCGAAGGTCCTCCCACAGCAGCCCAGGCAGCACCGTCACCGTCAAACGACAGCGCGTCGCCACGGGACGTAAGTCCTCCACAAGCGAGAGGTATCTCTGATCGGGTCACAGCGTTGGAACGGATGCTTGATACCAACGATACCCCGACGGCTCCCAAACAACGGGACGGACTCGTCCCGCAACATGTTGCTGCTCCCACGGCTAGAAACGTCGCTCCGGATTCCTCTGCCGCGCCACCCCTGCCCTATGGCGGGACCGGTTCCGCTCCAAAACCCGACACGGCGGCGGCGAGGCCAGACATGTTGACCGCCACGACCGAGACGCTCCTGTCCGGCGCTGCCAATCAGTCAGTCGCCTCGGCGCAGCCGCTCCCACCGATCATGACGTTGGATGGCACAAATCTCGCCCAAGCCCTCCGGCATCAGGTGCAGACTCTGGTGGACTTGCAGCAGGCGGCGGGCGCGGATGTACGTCGCCTGCAAGCTACCGAGGGGGACCACCAAACACAGATCGAATTAGCCCCAGCGGAACTTGGACGGCTGAAACTGATCCTGCGATCAACGGATGTGGGGCTCAGTCTCATTGTGACTGCCGAACGGCCCGAGACGTTAGACCTCGTCCGGCGGCACATCGACGGTCTACAGCGGAGCCTTCAAGCAGATGGGGTCGTCTTGGACTCCGTCGACATCGGGACATCGGGCGGCAACGCACGGGCCCATGGACAACAAAGCCATAGCGACGGCGACGCGCCACCCACCTCAGAGGCCGCGACCGACTCGTCACCGATGCCTGCCCCAACCAGTCTTGATCGCGCTACCGGGCGCCTCGACCTCAGTTTTTAGGAAGACCCATGGACATCACCTCCGTCACGCAAGCCTCGACCAGCCCCCCAAGTCAGGAAGCACAATCGCGACAGGCGCTTAGCTCTGACCTGGACACTTTTCTGAAGTTGCTGACCGCTCAAATCGAGAACCAGGACCCCCTGGAACCGACCGACGGGACGGAATACGCGGCCCAGTTGGCGCAGTTTTCCAGCGTGGAACAATCGGTACGAACCAACGAACTCCTGTCGGAATTGATCGCTGGACAGGGGCAGCAAGACAGCGCGTCGGCAGCGGACTTGATCGGACTTGAGGTCCGCCATACGGGCGCCGTTGTGGTCAATGGCGCGGCCACGCCGTTGCTGCTGGATATCCCCTTAGCGGCCGACCGCGCCGAGTTGGTGGCCTATGATCCCAGCGGGACCGAGGTTTTGCGCAGGCCGATTGATCCCACCACGCAGACCTTGGAATGGTCTGGCGGCGATGGGCGCGGTGGCACGCTTCCGGACGGTGTTTATACCTTGAAAACCGCCGCCTATGCGGGTGCCCAAGATCTGGGGGAGCGGGCCGTCGGACACTACGGGAAGGTGAAGGAGGTAACATTGGGTCCAGATGGCACCCGGCTCATCCTGCCAGGCGCGGTTTCCCTTCCACTCTCGGAGATGGAGGCCGTCCGCGCCCCTGCATGAGATCGAAAGTGATTGGTCTTCGAACGGCAGTCTCAGGCCGAAGATGGTGGTTCAGAGGAGCCTCAGACAACGATCCAACAATCGCTTTGAGCCAACCAGGCGAGAACAACAGGGATGCAATGGGGCTCTGATGTTCACTAACCGAGTGCTTACAGGTCGATGAGAACATCGCGGCATAACAGATCGGCGCGACCGAAGTGCCAGCACGCGCTGCAAGTTTGGGCGATGATATGCCGGACGGTAACCGGAGCATCGCCTAACCCCGGCCATGCAGGACAAACCTCCCGCCGCGCAGGCAGCCACTCAGCATCCCAGGACGTCTACGTGACTGGACCCACAGCATGACCAAAAACACCCCCCGGTACGGAGACATCAGCGGACACCTCCAATCACCACATCTTCGGATAACCTACACAGATGAGCAAAACGGTCGATGTGGGTTCATACACCGGCCCAATGGGCAATCGCTGCGCCCATCCCGGTGGCCGCGACACCCGCCAAAAACCACGCGGGGCCAATCCACCGCGAGCCATCGGCGCGTGACGGCTCCGCCTGGACGCGGCGTTTCAAAGCGGCATCCACAGCTTCGGGCAGATGCGGCCCAAAGCGCGACAGCACCTGCGCCGTGCGATACAGGTCACGGACCGCCGCCTGTGGCCCCAGGTTCTCGCGGATGTAGCGTTCGACCTCGGGGCGGGCCGCTTCCCAAATATTCATATGGGGGTTCAGGGTTCGGGCGACGCCCTCAACCACGACCATCGTCCGTTGGAGCAGCAACAACTCCGTCCGGGTCTCCATCCCAAACCGTTCCGTCACTTCGAACAGATAGGCCAACAGCCGTCCCATGGAGATGCGAGAGGCATCCATGCCAAAGATCGGTTCTCCGACGGACCGCAATGCCTGGGCGAAGAGGTCCACATCGCGGTCAGCAGGCACATATCCGGCCTCGAAATGCAGCTCGGCCACGCGACGGTAGTCCTTGCGGATGAACCCCATCAGGATCTGAGCGTAAACGCGGCGCGTGTATTCATCGAGGCGCCCCATGATCCCGAAATCCAGCGCGATGATATCCCCCGACGGCGCCACCTTCAGGTTGCCCTGGTGCATATCGGCATGAAAATAGCCATCGCGCAGGGCGTGGCGCAGAAACATTTGCAGCACGCGATCCGCCAGCGCGGCACGGTCGACCCCGGCGGCATCCATCGCTTCCAGGTCCGCCATCTGGACCCCTTCGGCCCAATCCAGCGTCATCACCGCCCGGCCGGACAGCGTCCATTCGACGCCCGGCACCGTAAATCCTTCATCGCGCGCCGTATTGGCCTTGAACTCACCGGCGGCAGCGGCCTCGGTCCGCAGGTCTAGCTCTTGCTGAACGGTTTCGTCGAAATGGGCGATCACATCCATGGGCCGCAGCCGCCGGGCCGCAGGCGACAGCATCTCTAGCACGCGGGCGCCCAGGTAAAAGGCGTCGATATCCTTGGAAAAGGCCTTCGCGATTCCAGGGCGCAGCACCTTGACCGCAACCTTGCGGTGGTCGGAGGCCAGCCGCGCCTGGTGCACTTGGGCGATGGAGGCAGCGGCGACAGGCTCTGAGAATTCCGAGAACAGCCTGTCCACCGGAATTTCCAAATCCCGCTCGATCATCTCGCGCGCTTGATCCGTGGGAAACGGCGGCAACTTGTCTTGCAGCACACGCAATTGCAGCGCCAAATCCCCACCCACAAAATCGGGGCGCGTCGATAGGATTTGGCCAAGCTTGATGTAGCTCGGCCCCAGCGCCGTGATCGCCCGCGTGACAGGAGGCAACCCCGGGTCGCCTTCGTAGCCGAGCCACCGGAATGGCCAGCCCAGAACACGCGCGACGATGCGCACCTCGCGCGGCGCGTTCAGCTGGTCCAGCACCACATCCATGGCGCCAGTCTTCTCAAAGGTCCCGGCGGTCCGCACCAGCCGCCAGATGTTATGGGGTCCCCTCACGGTGCGCTCACAGCTTCCAGCCGGAATGGAGCGCGGCAATCCCCATGGACAAATTGCGGTATTTCACGTTCTCGAACCCCGCATCCACGATCATGCCCGCGAACCGGTCCTGATCAGGGAACTGCCGGATCGATTCGACCAGATATTGATAACTGTCCCGGTCCCCTGTGATCGCCTGGCCCATGGGCGGGATCACGTTGAAGGAATACAGGTCATAGGCCTTTTGCATCAGCGGATTGGGGAGCTGGCTGAACTCCAACACCATGAGCCGCCCACCCGGGCGCAAGACGCGGAACGCCTCTGACAGGGCCTCATGAATCCGGGTCACGTTCCGAATGCCAAAGCTGATGGTGTAGACGTCGAACGTGTTGCTCTCGAATGGCAAAGCCATGGCATCGCCCACGACCCAATCGAGATGCTCCGCTTGGGAGGCCGCCTCCGCCCGCTCACGACCCGCGACCAGCATTCCCTCGGTCATGTCGCAGACCACCGCACTGGCCCCCGGCGCACGGTCCAGAAACCGAAAGGCAATGTCGCCCGTGCCACCGGCCACATCCAGCAGACGCTGATCGGCGCGCGGGGCAAGCCAGTCCATCATCGCATCCTTCCAGATACGGTGGATGCCCAGCGACATGGCGTCGTTCATCACATCGTACTTGGACGCGACCGAGGTGAAGACACCGTGCACTCGGCCGGCCTTTTCCTCCTCTGGGATGTCTTCGAACCCGAAATGGGTGGTGCGGCCGGTCTCTTGCGTCATGTCGCCCGTGTCCTCATGTGTCTGGATGACTTATAGGGCGCACGCGCCTGCCTGCAACGCGAGGGGCTATGCCTGAACTGCCAGAAGTGGAGACCGTGCGGCGCGGCCTCGCCCCCGCGCTAGAGGGCGCGCGTCTGACACAGGTCGATGTGAACCGTCCAGACCTCCGTTGGCCGTTTCCCACAGACATGTCCGCGCGGCTGACCGGGGCGACGATTACGGCGTTGGGACGGCGGTCGAAGTATCTGCTGGCCCATCTGGACCGGGGCGAGACGCTGATCGTGCACTTGGGGATGTCGGGCCGGATGGTTGTGGACGATACCCGCTTGGGGCAGTTCCACCGCGACCCCGCCTGGCTGCCGCGGCATGACCATGTGGTGTTTCACACCGGGACCCATCGCGTGACGTTCAATGACGCGCGGCGGTTCGGATTTATGGATCTTGTGGCCACTGACGCCCTAGAGACCAGCCGACATTTCGTCCGCATGGGGCCGGAGCCTTTGGGCAATGGGTTCAACGAGGACTATCTGGTTGCCGCCTTCGCGGGTCGGAACACCCCCGTGAAATCGGCTCTGCTGGACCAGCGCATCGTCGCGGGCCTCGGCAATATCTACGTCTGCGAGGCGCTGCACCGGGCGGGCATCTCCCCCCTGCGCAAGGCCGGGCGCATCGCGTCGCCTCGGGTGCGCAGCCTGGTGCCGATTATCCGCGATGTCTTGGGCGAGGCGATTGAGGCGGGCGGCTCCTCCTTGCGCGACCATCGGCAGGCGGACGGAGAGCTTGGCTACTTTCAACACACCTTCCGTGTCTACGACCGCGAAGGCACCCCCTGCCCCACGGACGGGTGCGGCGGAACGATTCGGCGGACGGTTCAGGCCGGACGGTCCAGTTTTCATTGCGTCATCTGCCAAAGGTGAGGGGCGAAAGTCACAGCAACTGCTCAACAATTGCGCAGTGACCCCGGGGCGCCGGGTGAGGTGACTTGAACCTGCGCGCTTTCGGGGGCAGGCAAGGGGACCCGACCAACCTGCGGAGCGTGTCATGGGCTATGAAACTTTGAACGTCGACGTGACCAACCATGTCGCCGTCATCAAGCTGAACCGTCCCGATGCGCTCAATGCGCTGAACTCCAAACTGCTGACCGAATTGGCGAAGGCCATGGGCCAGGCCCAGGGCAACGATAAGGTGCGCTGCATCGTGCTGACCGGCTCGGACAAGGCCTTTGCCGCCGGGGCAGACATTCGCGAGATGTCAGAGAAGAATTTCGTCGACGTCTTCATGGGCGACCTGTTTGGGCCCGAGACCGATGCGATCCTGCGGGTCCGCAAGCCGATCATCGCCGCCGTGGCGGGCTATGCCCTGGGCGGCGGCTGTGAGTTGGCGATGATGTGCGATTTCATCATCGCCGCCGATACCGCCAAATTCGGCCAACCCGAGATCAACCTGGGCGTGGTGGCTGGCATCGGTGGGACCCAGCGCCTGACCCGCGCCGTGGGCAAGGCCAAATCCATGGACATGCACCTGACAGGCCGTTTCATGGACGCCGAAGAGGCGGAGCGCTCTGGTCTGGTCAGCCGCGTGGTGCCCGCCAAAAAACTGATGGATGAGGCGATGTCGGCGGCAGCCAAGATCGCCGAAAAGTCGATGATTACCGCCACCGCCGTCAAAGAGGCCGTCAACCGCAGCCAAGAGGTCGGGCTGTCCGAGGGCCTTCTGTTCGAAAAGCGGATGTTCCACGCGCTCTTCGCCACCGAAGACCGGGCCGAGGGCATGTCGGCCTTTGTCGAAAAGCGCGAACCCCAGTTCCGCGATAAATAAGAGGGAGTGCGGGACACCCGAGAGCGTCCCGCACCTTTGCTAGGCGTCCGTCCCGACCGGGATACCTGTCCATTCCGTCAAGAGCAGATCGCGCATCGCATCCACCTGTGTGGACGAACGCCCTGCGGAGGCAAGCAGTACCAGAACGCTTTCCCAAGGGTCTTTGCCGTCCAACATCATAAAGGCGATCTTGCGCAGCCTCGGCTCAAGGTTCGCCGTGATGCGCTCAGCCGCTTGCCGCCTGTCCAGGTCGGTCACCGTCTCTACAAAGGCCTGAACCTCACGTTGCAGAACATGCAACCGCGCCATCAACCCATTGCGATACGCATGTGCCCGCGCCGCGACATCCGGCGGAAGCAAGGGAAGAACATCGTCTAACCCGTCTTCCGCGATAAGCCGCATGAGGTCCTTTTCATGGGCCAAGCCAGCCAACGCCCGGTGCCGCAAAACATAGGCATCCGCCTTCAATTTGTAGCGGGTGCCATCGGCAAAGGCGACGACCCGGCCCTCCTGCCCCTCTAGGGCACGCCCATCGCGGATGAAGGCCCGAATGTCCTTGATCGGTTCGAACACCTGAACCACCGGCACGGCCCAGGTCGCCGCCAGGTCGCGCAGCTCTTCAATGGGCGCGTAGCGTCCCGACACAGTGTCCCGGACCGCCAGCAGGGTCAGCGCCGGAGACGGGTAGTTGATCACGATCTGATTGTCGGGCGCCGTGTACTCAAAGATCGGTGTCCGCCCTGCCGCCAGAAGGGCCGCAGACAGCGCCCAAACGCCGTCAGACGCCCATGCCTCTGCCGCACGAGCCTGAGCGGACAGGCCTTTCCGCGTCATCAAGACCAGTTTCCCACCGATTTGCGCCGGATGGACCATCGACCCATCTAGCTTATCCATAACGACATGGGGTCCGGACCAATCGACCTCCGACGGATCTTCCCGCTCCCCAATGTTGAAAAACTTGTGGAACGGACGCGCGATCAGACGGCCATCTTCGTCGAACTTCAGGCCCCGGCATTGCTGCGCCACTGAATTGGCAAATGTGCCATCCGTGACATAGCTGTAGTCCACGAAGCTGTAGCCTTCGCGGTGCGCGACGAAGAGGCCTGCATCCTGCGGCAAGTGAGGCGTCACGTCGGCCAGTGTTCTGATCTCGATCTCCATTGGGTTTCTCCTGGGGGAAGGGTGCCAAGCGGCACAAAAAAAGCCGCCTCCGATGGTGGGGGCGGCTTGGGTCCGTCTCAGTGTGGTGACCGGATCTACCGGTTGCACACCTGTCGGATGAGCCACCTGTTGCGCGCCTGACGGTCACCATCCGACAAACCGTTGCGCGAGAAGGCGAAACGGACGACGGCATTATCGTGTGACTGACAAAGCGGCATGGTTGAACTCCTGCCGGTGCGTCTAGGGGGCGGGATGGCGCCCTGTCAACGGCGTGGCTCGATATCGACTCCGGCCCCTGCGCTTGACCCGCCCGCACCTTGGGCGTATGCGCAGCCCATCATGCGTGTGAGGCCCGCTCTGGCCGGATTGGATCCGTGACGGTTTTGACCGTTGCCGAGGGTCGGTGGTTTGCACGCGAATGTACGAAACAGACCGTCCCGAAAGGACCAATCACATGGCCAATTCGCCCCAAGCCAAAAAGCGCGCCCGCCAGAACGAGCGTCGCTTTGCCGTCAACAAAGCCCGCCGCTCGCGCATCCGCACGTTCTTGCGCGCCGTGGAAGAGGCCATCGCCTCCGGCGACCAAACCGCCGCCGCCGCTGCGCTGAAAGCCGCCCAGCCCGAGTTGATGCGTGGCGTGACCAAAGGCGTGTTCCACAAGAACACAGCAGCCCGCAAAATGTCCCGTCTGGCAGGCCGCGTGAAGGCCATGGGCGCCTGATTCTGGTTTGCTGCCTACGCAGTGAAAACACAGTCAAGAGATTCGAAAGCCCGCCACTGCGCGGGCTTTTTTTATGAATTAATTCTAGATCTTATCATCCGTGTGACAGATTCTTGGCAGTCCCGGACGGAGTCAAGTTCGAAGAGTCGTTGAAGGCCCCAGGCTCCAAAAGCTATCACCTTGCTCAGCGAGTCAGATCGCACATGGGGATAATGAATGGGCACGGATGCGGAGCCGTTGGTCTCTGAGGTACACCCTCAGAGAGCTTGGGAAATCTTGTCTGCCGACACCGCAGCCGTCCTTGTCGATGTTCGGACCCAGCCGGAGTGGACCTTCGTTGGGGGACCCGATTTATCGGCCCTTGGTCGTGATGCCATTCGTCTTGAATGGAAGTCATGGCCAGGCATGTCTCAGAACCCGACGTTTGTCGGGGCGCTGCTGGAGCAAGCGCGGCCTTTGCCGTCCGCGTTTTTGTTCCTGTGTCGCTCCGGCGCACGTTCTTTAGACGCGGCTCAGGCCGTCGCGTCAGCGCTTGATGAGAGGGGGCATCACGTTCCCTGCATCAACGTCGCCGAGGGGTTCGAGGGCGATCTGGACGCTGAGGAGAAGCGGGGGGGCCTGAACGGTTGGAAGGCCCGGGGATTGGCGTGGCGTCAGTCCTGAAACAACAACGATAAGAGACGGATAGGGCCGAGACACAATGACCGATGGGACATGGGCTGCCGCGAAACGCGGGATCAGCGACGAGGTTGGTGCGCATAATTACAAGGCCTGGATCGAACCGCTCACGTTCCAACAGATCGACGATGGGACGCTGCATCTGGGGTCGCCGACCGACTTCATTGGGAAATGGGTTGGCCAGAACTTTTCCGAAGTGATCTTGCGCCACGTGTCAGCAGCCGGTGACCCGGTCACGCGTCTCCTGTGCTCCGCGACACCGGCCACTGCTGCGGCGCCCCGCGCCCAACACGCCCAGGTACGCAGCGAAAACGCGCTGGATAAGCGCTTTACCTTCGACAGCTTCGTGGTCGGCAAATCCAACGAACTCGCCCATGCCGCCGCCCGCCGGGTGGCGACCGGGGACAGCGTGTCGTTTAACCCCCTGTTCCTCCACGGCGGTGTTGGCCTCGGGAAAACGCACCTGATGCAGGCCATCGCGTGGGAATTGGCCGAAAGCCGCCCCGAGTGCCGCGTGATGTTCCTGTCCGCCGAACAGTTCATGTACCGTTTCGTGCAGGCCCTGCGTGAAAAGAACACCATGGACTTCAAGCACTTGTTCCGCACCGTCGATGTGCTCTTGGTGGATGACGTGCAGTTCATCGCGGGCAAGGAAAGCACACAGGAAGAATTCTTCCATACCTTCAATGCCCTGGTGGATCAGGGCAAGCAGGTGGTGATTTCCGCAGACCGGAGCCCCGCCCAGATCAGCGACCTGGAAGAACGGATCACGTCGCGCCTGCAATCGGGCCTGGTCGTGGATCTGCACCCAGCCGATTATGAACTGCGGCTGGGCGTGTTACAGCAACGGGTGGACAGCTTCAGCGCCCGTCACCCGAACTTCGAAGTGGCCGATGGCGTCCTGGAGTTCCTAGCGGGCCGGATCAGCACCTCCATCCGCGTACTCGAAGGGGCTGTCACCCGTCTGTTTGCCTATGCCGACCTGATCCAACGTCGGGTCACCCTAGACGAAGCCCAAGATGTTCTCGCCGACTTGCTGCGCCAATCCGAGCGCAAGTTGACCATCGATGAGATCATGAAAAAGACCTGCGAACACTATAACTTGCGCATGTCCGACATGACATCCGCCCGGCGCTCGCGCAGTGTTGCGCGCCCCCGACAGATGGCGATGTACCTGTCCAAGAAGCTGACACCGCGCAGCTATCCAGAGATCGGGCGCAAGTTCGGTGGCAAGGATCACACCACGGTCCTCTATGCTGTGCGCAAGATCGAAGAACTGATCGCTGCCGAGCCTCAGATCGCCGAAGATGCGGAGCTTTTGCAGCGCAAGCTGGAAAGCTGACGTCTGCCATTGCGGAACGACGCGGGGCGTATATTCTGCGCCTCCGCGAAGGTGAGGTGTGAGCCATGAAATTCTCCATTGAACGCGCCGACCTGCTCAAGGCGGTTAGCCAGGCGCAATCCGTTGTGGAGCGGCGGAACACGATCCCGATCCTCGCCAATGTGTTGATGTCCGCGGATGGCTCCGACGTGTCGTTCAAGGCGACCGACCTGGATATTGAGGTGATCGACAAGACCGCCGCCCAGGTCGAACGGGCGGGCGGCACCACGGTCAACGCGGTCCTCTTTCACGAGATCGTCCGCAAACTGCCCGACGGCGCCTTGGTCCAGGTTGAAGAGGATCAGACCCAAGGCCGCCTTCAGGTCCGTGCCGGTCGGTCCCATTTCCAGCTTGCGACCCTCGGGCGCGAAGACTTTCCGGTCATGGCGACCTCGGATTATGACGCGAACTTTTCCTGTCCCGCGCCGGTCCTGCGGCGTCTGTTCGACAAGACCCGTTTCGCCATCTCGACCGAAGAAACGCGTTATTATTTGAATGGCGTCTATATGCACGTGGCCGAGGGAGATGACGGACGCAAGCTGCGCTGTGTCGCCACCGATGGTCACCGCTTGGCCCGTGTCGATGCCCCCCTGCCCGAGGGCCTGGAGGACATGCCTGGCGTCATCGTTCCCCGCAAAACCGTGGGCGAATTGCGCAAGCTGCTCGACGACGACGATGCAGTGATTGCTGTCTCCGTCTCCGAGACCAAGATCCGCTTTGCCACGCCCCAGATCACGCTGACCTCCAAGGTCATCGACGGCACCTTTCCCGACTACGCGCGCGTGATCCCCATGGGCAACACCCGCAAGCTGGAGGTGGACGCCGCCGATTTCGCGAAGGCCGTGGACCGCGTCGCCACGGTGTCGTCGGAGCGGTCGCGCGCTGTGAAACTCGCCTTGGACGAGGATCGCCTGACCCTCTCCGTAAACTCACCGGATTCGGGCAACGCCGAGGAAGAACTCGCCGTGGCCTATGGCGATGAGCGGTTGGAAATCGGCTTTAACGCCAAGTACCTGCAGGAAATCGCCGGTCAGGTGGACCGCGAGAACGCGGTATTCATGTTCAACAACGCAGGCGATCCGACCCTGATGCGCGAGGGCGACGACCAGAGCGCCATCTACGTCGTCATGCCGATGCGTGTCTGACAGCCCGCGCGTCGCGACGCTGTCTCTGTCGCACTTCCGATCGCACCGCCGCACCCATCTGGCATTCGATGGGCGGATCGTCGCGATCCACGGGCCGAATGGCGCAGGGAAGACCAACCTTTTGGAGGCGGTGTCCCTGTTGTCGCCTGGCCGCGGTATGCGCCGGGCTGCCGCCGAAGAAATCATCCGCCGCCCCGAAGCCATCGGGTGGCGTATCACAGCGGCTCTGACCCCCCATCACGACGTCGAATTGCGCGCGGAGCCAAGACAGCCACGCACGACCCGCATAGATGACAAGAACGCCCCCCAGGTGGCGTTGGCTCGGCTTCTGCGCGTGGTCTGGCTGGTGCCGGCCATGGACCGTCTGTGGCTTGAGGGGGCCGAGGGGCGAAGACGCTTTCTGGACCGCATCGTGCTCAGTTTCCTGCCCGACCATGCCGAGGGCGTTCTGCGTTATGAAAAGGCCATGCGGGATCGCAACCGCCTGCTGCGCGACGGCGTGCGGGACGCCCATTGGTACGGCGCGCTGGAGGCGCAGATGGCCGAAGCGGGGGCGAGTATCGGCGCGCGGCGGGCGGATGCCCTGTCCCGCCTGACCGCAGCCCAACCGTCTGATGGCCCCTTCCCCGCCGCCGCCCTGCGCCTCTCCGATGAGGGCGCGCCAGCAACCGAAGAGGATCTGCGCACGGCCTTCGCAGACAGCCGTCCCCGCGACATGGCGGCCGGGCGCACGCTAGTCGGCCCCCACCGCGCCGATCTGATCGGCACCTATGCCGCCAAGGATATGGAGGCGCGGCTCTGTTCCACGGGCGAGCAAAAGGCCCTGCTGATCTCGCTCATTCTGGCCAATGCGCGCGCCCTGCGGGACGAAACGGGGCACGCGCCAATCCTTCTGCTGGACGAGGTCGCGGCCCACCTGGACGCGGGCCGACGCGCCGCGCTCTACGACGAACTCAAGGCGCTCGGTGGGCAGGCTTTTCTGACCGGAACCGGTCCGGAACTCTTCGCGGAACTGGGCACATCTGCCCACCATCTGAGGGTCACGGAGGCGGGTGGCGAGAGCACCGTAGAGGAGGCCACCTAGCCTGCGTCAAAGACCACCAAATATAGTGGCGCCCCCGTGACATTCCCCCCTCGGATCGGTATATCTTGCGTATAGACAAGGGGATAAAAACACATGGCCGAGCAAGCCCCGACGCCCGAAGACTACGGCGCCGATTCCATCAAGGTTCTCAAAGGCTTGGAAGCCGTTCGTAAACGGCCCGGCATGTACATCGGCGACACAGACGATGGCAGCGGTTTGCACCACATGGTCTATGAGGTCGTGGACAACGGAATCGACGAGGCTTTGGCCGGTCACGCCACCGAAGTCAGCGTCAAGATCCATGCGGATTCCAGCGTCTCTGTCCGGGATAACGGGCGCGGAATTCCCGTGGGCATCCATGAAGAAGAGGGAGTGTCCGCCGCCGAGGTCATCATGACCCAATTGCACGCAGGCGGGAAATTCGACTCCAACTCCTACAAGGTCTCGGGCGGTTTGCACGGCGTGGGCGTCTCGGTTGTGAACGCGCTCTCTGATTGGCTGGAGCTGCGCATCTGGCGCGATGGCAAGGAGCATGTGGCCCGGTTCGAGCGGGGTGAAACCGCCGAGCATCTGAGCGTCGTCGGCGACACCACCGAGACAGGGACCGAGGTCCGGTTCATGGCCTCGACCGACACCTTCTCCAACCTGGACTACATCTTCAAAACCCTTGAGACTCGCTTGCGAGAATTGGCCTTCCTCAACTCCGGCGTCCGCATCATCCTAGAGGATGAACGCCCCGCCGAAGCGCTCCGCACTGAGTTGTTCTACGAAGGCGGTGTACGCGAGTTTGTGAAATACCTCGACCGCTCCAAGACCGCCGTCATGGACGAGCCGATCTATATGGAAGGCGAGCGCGACGGCATCGGCGTCGAAGTCGCCATGTGGTGGAACGACAGCTTCAACGAAATGGTGCTGCCCTTCACCAACAACATCCCCCAGCGCGACGGCGGCACCCACATGGCGGGCCTGCGTGGCGCGCTGACGCGGACGATCAACCTCTATGCGCAGTCCTCGGGCATCGCGAAGAAGGAAAAGGTCTCCTTCACCGGCGACGATGCGCGCGAAGGTCTCACCTGCGTGCTGTCGGTCAAGGTGCCGGACCCGAAGTTCTCCAGCCAGACGAAAGACAAGCTGGTCTCCTCGGAGGTGCGCCCGGCGGTCGAAAACCTGGTCAACGAAAAGCTGGCCGAGTGGTTCGAGGAAAACCCCCAGATCGCGCGCCAGGTCGTCTCCAAGATCATCGAGGCCGCCCTGGCCCGCGAGGCCGCGCGCAAGGCCCGCGAGTTGACGCGCCGCAAGACGGCCATGGATGTCGCCTCCCTGCCTGGCAAGCTGGCCGATTGCCAGGAAAAGGACGCCTCCAAGGCGGAGCTGTTCCTCGTGGAAGGCGACAGCGCCGGTGGCTCCGCCAAACAAGGGCGCGCGCGGTCCAACCAGGCCGTCCTACCCCTGCGCGGCAAGATCCTGAATGTGGAACGGGCCCGCTTCGACCGGATGCTGTCGAGCCAGGAAATCGGAACGCTCATCACCGCCATGGGCACCGGCATTGGGCGGGACGAGTTCAACCTGGACAAGCTGCGCTACCACAAGATCGTCATCATGACGGATGCCGACGTGGACGGCGCGCATATCCGCACCCTGCTGCTCACGTTCTTCTATCGACAGATGCCCGAAATCATCGAGGCCGGGCACCTCTACATCGCGCAGCCACCGCTGTTCAAAGTCGCACGGGGCAAGTCCGAGGTCTATCTCAAGGACCAGACCGCGTTGGAGGATTACCTGGTACAGATGGGCATCGACGGCGCGGTCCTGCGTCTGCCCTCGGGCGAGGAAATCGCGGGCCAGGACCTGGACCGCGTGGTACAGGCCGCGCGGGTGTTCAAGCGTATCCTTGGTGCGTTCCCGACCCACTACCCGCGCCATATTCTTGAACAGGCGGCCCTCGCCGGGGCCTTCGAGGCCGGTCAAGCGGACGCCGACCTGCAAGGCTTGGCCGACAGCGTGGCGGCGCGTTTGGATCAGGTGGCCGTCGAATACGAGCGTGGCTGGCAAGGCCGGATCACCCAGGACCATGGCATCAAACTGGCCCGTGTTCTGCGCGGCGTCGAAGAGGTCCGCACCCTGGACGGCGCTGTCCTGCGGTCCGGCGAGGCGCGCAAGCTGGCCCAGGTGTCGGCCGAGACGCGCGACGTCTACCGCGACCCAGCGCGTCTGAGCCGGAAAGACCGGGAAACCATCGTGCACGGCCCCATCGGCCTGCTCGAAGCGATCCTGGCCGAGGGTGAGAAGGGTCTGAGCCTGCAGCGCTATAAGGGTCTGGGTGAGATGAACCCTGACCAACTGTGGGAGACGACGCTGGACCCCGAAGCGCGGACGCTGTTGCAGGTCAAGGTCGAAGACGTGACAGAGGCCGATGACGTCTTCACGAAACTGATGGGCGACGTGGTCGAACCCCGGCGAGAATTCATCCAAGATAACGCGTTGTCAGTGGAGAATTTGGACGTTTGACCGGGATAGCGCCGGCGGGTTGGGCACGACCCTCTCGGGCGGCGGAGGCGGGCTTCAAAGCTGTTGGGGACCACGCCTGGGAAAGCCGATACGATTACCAAGCGCGGCAGCCTCCGCGTCACAGAAATGCCCTGGTCGGCGGTGTAAGGTCCAATAGTCGATCCCGAACCAGCATTCGGATGCTGTTCCTCCGGTATAACTCCGGTTTCAGGCAGGTCGCCGGGGCCAGGTGCAATAAAGTCCGGGAACAGTTTCGTGACATGCCGTCAAAGAATAACTCTGCGGCGCATACGAAATACTGTAGATCGTTCTTCTAATTAGGAAAAAATCTTCCTCACCTCACGGGGTATGTGACTATATCCCGAAGTTATAGGCCGTATTCGGACCAAGAATTTCCAAACCGCGCAGGCATCCGCCCTTGGTTGCAGCGCGGAGAGGCCTCAGTCCCGGTTTGATCTCCGCAGCAACCAAATCTCATGCGGAGATCACCCATGCTTTCCGAACTACTCGCCAGTCTGCGCGCCAAATTGCTGACGACCTCGTCACTGGCGCAGGAAACTGCTCGCGATGGACAGACACTCAACAACGGCTTCTTCCAGAACACCGTTGTCGACAACACGCCGGCCTTTGTGCTGAACAACGACCTTTCCCGGCTCTTGAACTTTGGCGAGATCGAAACCGATGGCGCTGCGTCCGCTGTCTCGGTCGAGGCCGATGACACGCAGGTTTTCAACTTCCGCACGGGCAGTATTGAGGCGAACGGGGCGGATGCCACGGGCATCGAGGTCACCGACGGCTCCAGCGCCGATATTCGCAACTTCGGCAGCATCGCCGGTGCGTTCAACGGCGTTGAGTTCAGTGGTCCAAACAGCTCCGGCACGCTCGACAACTTCCGGGGTGGTGTCATCTCGTCCGACGACCGCGCGGTCGAGATCGAAGGCGAAGGGATCAGCGTTCGCAACTTTGGCGACATTGTCGGCACCGATGACCAGCGCAACGGCACCATCTACACGAACGCCACGGCAGAAGACGTCAGCATCGCGAACTTCACGGGCGGCACGATTGACGCGGGCGAAGGCAACGACGGCGCAGGCATCTCCTTCCAAGTTGGCGATGAAGCGGGCGACGTGGTGTCAAACACGGTCTTCAATGGCTTTGGCGCCACCATCCAAGGCCGCGGCCAAGCTGCCTCGGACACCGGTGGGGCGGGCGACGGGATCCGCATCAACAATGGTGCCGAGGGTACGGTGTCTGATACGGACATCGTCAACTCGGGCCTGATCTCGTCGGAAAGCAATTCCGGCACCGCCGCAGGTATCCGGATCGCCGATGGCGCAGCCACCGAAGGGCGCATCCTAAACACATCGACCGGTGTGATCGAAGGGGTGCGCAACGGTCTCTATATTGGCGACGCCGAGCATGACCTGGATGTCCTGAACTTCGGGACGATCCAATCGGACAGCCGGGCGGTGAACATTGACGGCACCGGCGTTGATCTGACCAACGCGGGCGACATTCTGGGCACGGGTGATCAGCGGAACGGCACCGTCTATGCCGATGGCACCGCCGATGATTTTAGCGTTCGCAACCTTGCCAGCGGAACTATCGATGCGGGCGAAGGCAACCAAGGGTCTGGCTTTGGGGCCGAGATCGGTAGCGCGGAAGATGGCGCCAACACCTTCACGCTGGAAAACAACGGCGTGATCCAAGGGCGTGGCGATGCGGCAGCGGGCACGCCCTTGGCGGGCGACGGTGTGCGGGTTGGCAACGTGGGCAACACTGGCACCACCGACGCCACCATCACCAACACTGGCGAGATCCTGTCCGAAGGGGCCAATGGAACCGTTGCCGGTGTTCGCGTCGTCAACGGCGTGAACTTCCAAGGTGAGTTGACCAACGCGGGCCTGATCGCAGGTACGCAGAACGGCGTCTACTTCGGCACCGGCGACCACACGGGCGGTTCGTTCGTCAACGAAGCGAGCGGCGTTGTGTCGTCCGACAGCCGGGCGCTGAACATCGATGGCACGGGCTTGAGCGTTGAGAACGCAGGCACGATCCTCGGTACCGGTGACCAGCGCAATGGCACGGTTTATGCCGATGGCACCGCCGATGACTTCTCGGTCGTCAACACCGGCACGATTGATGCCGGCGAAGGCAACCAAGGCTCCGGCTTTGGGGCTGAGATCGGTGGTGCCGAAGACGAGGTGAACAGCTTCACGCTGAACAACTCGGGCACTATCGCGGGTCGCGGAAACGCAGCGGCGGGCACGCCCCTTGCGGGAGACGGCGTCCGCATCGGCAACGTTGGCAATGTCGGCGCAACCGATGCCGTCATCACCAACTCCGGCGCGATCACCTCCGAGGGCGCCAATGGCACCGTCGCCGGTGTACGGGTCGTCAACGGCATCGACTTCCAAGGCGAGTTGACCAGCTCCGGCACGATCTCCGGCGTGCAGAACGGTGTCTACTTCGGCACGGGCGATCACACGGGCGGGTCCTTCGTGAACTCCGGCGTGGTGTCGTCGGATAGCCGCGCCTTGAACATCGACGGTGAAGGGTTGGAGGTGCTGAACACCGGCGTCATCCTGGGCACCGGCGATCAGCGCAATGGCACGGTCTATGCCGATGGCACCGCCGACACCTACACTTTCACCAACACCGGTGTTGTAGACGCCGGGCTGGACAACAATGGCTCCGCCGTCTCGCTGCAAACCGGCGATGTGGATGGGGATGTTGTGTCCGCCGCCATCTTTAACCAAGGCATCCTGCAAGGTCGCGGGGACGCGGCAGAGGGCAACACCGTCGGTGACGGCCTGCGCCTTTTCAGCAGCCAGGAAGACGCGAGCTTTGCCGGTTTGGTGCAGAACGAAGGCATCATCGCCGGGTCCGAAGACAGCGGCTCCGCCGCGGGCATTCGCATCGACGGTGGCCTGAACCTGCTGGGTGCGATCCTGAACGAAGGAGAGATCTCCGGGACGGTCAACGCCATCGACGCGACCGAAGCGGGCGACGTGACCTTCGTCAACGATGACGAGGGTGTGGTGAACGGCAATGTGTTGCTGGGCGACGGCGAAGACATCGTGATCGACCTGGGTCAGATCAACGGCGTTCTCGATGGCGGTGCCAGCGATGACGTTCTGATCGCAGGCCAAGGCGACAATGTGATTGTCGGCGGCCTGGGCAGCGACTTCATCGACGGTGGCGAAGGCAGTGACACGGCCGACTTCTCGGACCAGGATGTGGCCGTGACCGTCAACCTTGGGGCCAACGGAAACGGGACCGCCACGCGCGAAACCGGCTTCACGGTCTCGGTCGAGAATGTTGTCGTCGGCGCCTCCCTGCAACCGACCGAAAACATCAACGACGCCGCTGGATTTGTGTCTGAGGCCCTTGCCGGGAACCTCTACTACAACATCCACACGTCGGACTTCCCGGGTGGTGAAATCCGCGGCCAGTTCGAGGTTGTTAGCGACGAGGGCGATGGGCACGGACGTGTCATCGAGCTTGTGGCAACGCTCGACGCAAGCCAGGAGCCCGGTGACACCTCCGACAGCGACGCGACCGGCACGGCGACACTGACCATCTCCGTCGATGAAGCCACGGGTAAGGTTGTCTACTCCTCGGAGTTGACCGTCGTTGGCCTAAACGAGGCGGATCTGCAAACCCCCGGTGCCGGTGGCGTATCGGCCATCCACCTCCACAACGCACCTGCCGGGGTCAACGGTCCCATCGCGCAGGACACGCTGGTGGACGCGGGCGGCACCATCGACGCCGCATCGCCGACGGGTGTGTCCGGCCTGGATGTGATCGACGAAGTGGTCGAGATCGACATCCTCAGCTCCATCGAGAACGTGATCGGCTCGGACGATGGCGACGTGCTCATCGGGTCCAATGCCGACAACACCTTATCGGGTGAAGACGGGGATGACCTGTTGGACGGCGGCCTAGGCGATGACCTGCTGCTTGGTGGCGAAGGCTCGGACATCTTCTCGTTCGAAGGGCTCTTCGGCAACGACACGGTGGGTGACTTTGAGCTTGGCGTGGACCGGTTGGACTTCTCTGACTTCGGCCCGGACTTCGCCGAGAGCCTCGTCGTTTCCCAGGACAACGACGACGCCCTGCTGACCTTCTCGTCGGACGCCTCCGTGCGCCTCGAAGGGGTCGACAGCCGTGATCTGACCGACGACGACTTCATCGTTTGATCAGATCACACCGAGGTGGCGGCCCCCGCCGCCACCTCTTCACGCTGAAAAGAGATCACCCAAATGTTTCAGAAAAAATCCACCGTCAAATCCGCATGGGGCAAGCTGCGCAGCGGCTTTCTCGCCATCGGTTTCTTCAGCATGATCCTGAACCTGCTGATGCTCGCTGGCCCCCTCTACATGCTGCAGGTCTATGATCGCGTGCTGACCAGCCAGAACATGGACACCCTCATTGCCCTTAGCGTTTTGCTGGCGGGTGTTTTTCTGGTGACGGGTCTTCTCGACCTGATCCGCATGCGGATCCTCAGCCGCCTTGGCGCCCGGTTTGAGTTGCAGATCGGCGCGCCGATCCTTCAGGCCTCGATCCGCCAGCGGGTGCAGGGCAAGGCCAGCGCCGACAACCCCGCCGCCGATGTGAACGGCATGCGTGATTTCATTTCGGGACCCACGTTGGTCGCCTTCTTCGACGCCCCGTGGATCCCGCTTTACCTGGGTGTGCTCTATGTCCTGCACCCCTATCTTGGCGCGCTTGGGATTGCTGGCGCGCTGTTCCTGACACTCATGGCCCTGATCAATAACGCGCGTTCCGCCGATGTGATGCAAGACGCAGGCGAGGCGCGCGTCAGGTCCGACAGTTTGTTCACCTCAAGTGAGCAAAACGCAGAGCTTGTCCATGCAATGGGTATGACTGGTGATCTCGCCCGGCGTTGGACGGCTCTGCAACATAACGCCCATCACCTGAAATCGCGCGTGTCCGACCGGCTCGCCAGCTTTTCGGTGATGTCCAAAACGACCCGCATGGCGCTGCAGTCTGGCATGCTGGGTCTGGGCGCTGCCCTTGCGGTCAGCGGTCAGGCCACGGCGGGTGTGATGATTTCCGCCACGATCGTGCTGGCCCGTGCGCTGGCCCCCATCGATCAACTGATCGGTCAGTGGCGGACCTTCCTGGCCGCCCGTGGGTCCTACAAGAAACTGCGCGCCCTGTCTGAGGCGTACCCCGAGCCGCCCAAGCGCCTCGCCCTGCCGCGTCCGCAGATCTCGCTGAACGCGGCCATCGCGCAGGCCGGTCCGCCCTTGGCCCAAAACGCCACCATCGGCGGGATCGAATTTGCGCTGTCGGCTGGCGATGTCGTGGCCGTGATCGGTCATAGCGGATCGGGCAAGTCGACCCTGGCCAAGATGCTGGCCGGAATTTGGACGCCGCAGCGCGGGGCCATTCGCCTTGACGGGACGCCTATGGCCAAATGGGATCCCGAAGACCTCGGGCATCTGGTCGGCTACTTGCCGCAGGACGTCACTCTATTCGATGGCACCATTCGCGACAACATCGCGCGGTTTTCCACATCCATTGACGACAGCAAATTGCTGGCGGCGGCCATCGCGGCCGATGTGCATGGTCTAATCAGCGGCCTTCCGGATGGATACGCGACCGAGGTTGGCAACGGGTTCCACTTGTCCGGCGGTCAACGTCAGCGGATCGCCCTGGCGCGGGCCCTCTATGATGATCCGTTCATTCTGGTCCTGGATGAGCCGAATTCCGACCTGGACGCCCAAGGCGAAGCGGCCCTGCGCAACGCCATACGCGGCGCCAGCGAACGGGGCGCCATCACCTTCGTCATGACCCATCGCCCGAGCACGTTGGAGGCAGTTAACAAGGTCCTGACCCTCAGAAAAGGCACGCAGACTGGCTTTGGCGACAAGGAAGAGATCCTGCGCCCGCGTCAGCAAGGGACGCCTTTGGCCCACACGGCTGCCGCGCAACTGGCCGCGCGCCGCGCGAAACAGCCCGCATTGAAAGGAGCCGTCCAATGACGACCGCACTGACCCCCGCCCGCAACACCGGCGTTCTGCGCCTGGAGGAGTATAACCGCGTCCCAGCCAAAGCATCTGGCGCCAGCATCGCGGGCTTTGTGACCTTTGGGCTCTTGGCCGTTGTCGGGTTCCTGGGCGGCGGCGCCTACTGGGCAACCGCCTCGAAACTGGATGGCGCGGTCGTGGCCCAGGCCAACTTCGTCGTCGAAGGCAATCGCAAGACCGTCGAGCATCTGGATGGCGGCATCGTCAGCAACATCCTGGTCAGCAACGGTGATCTGGTTGAGGCGGGCCAGACCCTGTTGGAGTTGGACAGCACAGACCTGGGCGTCGACCTGGATGTGATCGAAAGCCAGCTCAGCGATCTGTCGGTGCGCCGCGCGCGCCTGATGGCCCAACTGCAGGACGCCGAGACGTTCGATCAGGCCTCCGTCGCGCAGATGATGCGCGTGGACCTGGATCCCGCGACCTGGACCACGGCGTTCGCGACCCAGAAACTGTTATTCGATGCGGAGCGCCGCTCGCGCGATGCAGAGGAGGCGCTGACCGAACAGCGCATCGCCAATCTGGAGGATCAAGTGAGCGGCCTTCAGTCTCAGCGCGCCTCCAACATGCGTCAGCTAGAGATCACCCGTCAGGAGTTGGCAAACCTGCAATCGCTCTTGGACAGAGGTCTTATCGCCGTGGCACGGGTCAATTCGCGCCGTGTCGAGGTTGAGCGTCTCATCGGTGTGGATGCCGCCCTGCTCACCCAAGAGGCACAGGCCCGCAATCAAATCAGCGAGTTGCACCTGGCCAGCATCGGGACCCGCACCCTGCGGGAAGAGGCCGCGTCGAGCGAATTGGCGCAGATCGATGCCTCGCTTGCCACGCTGGAGCCGCAGTACCTCGGTGCATCGGAGCGGCTGAAGCGCGTGGCCATCACGGCGCCCGTCAGCGGGCGTGTGGTCGAGATGACGGTCTTCACCGCAGGCGGGGTCGTCCGTCCGGGCGCGCCTATCCTGGACATCGTCCCGATTGACCAACCGCTGGTGGTCGAGGCCCGGGTGAACACCGCCGACATCGAAAAGCTTTACATCGGTCAATCCACACGCGTGCGTCTATCGGCCTTTGATCAAGGCGATGTACCCGAGGCGGAGGGCCGTATCATCGATATCTCTGCCGATAGTCTGGAAGATGAACGCACCGGCGATCACTACTATACCGCGCGGGTCAAACTGAACGATGCTCAACCCCAGGATGTCGCGGCGCTGGACCTGGTCCCGGGCATGCCCGCCGACCTGTTTGTGAATACCGGCGAGCGCACGGCCCTCAGCTATCTGACCCAACCTCTGAGCGACCGATTGGCCCGCACGTTCATCGAGTAAGCAAGACCCTCGTCACGCCGCGAACGTCGGCGTGACGCCTTTGGGCGGGTTCTCCTGAATATAGGCTCCGATCCTGCCCAGCAGCGGCTTTCGCGGACAATTCAAGCGAGAGGCCGCGCCGAGATTGCGAAGGTTGCCGGGTGCTTCGAACGGAATGAAGGACAAGGGCCAATTGTCTTGGCGGAATTGTTCAGCGGCCAGCGCCGAGACAATTGTGCAATCGTCGGAATGGCAGATATGTCGGCAGATCGTCTCAAAGCGCAGCGCGGTTAGATCGAACCTCTTTGAACCGCGAGAGGCCTGATCAGGTGTCGGCAATCTGTCTTCCAGTTCGTATCCAAACGAATGCGGAAGACGAATAAAATCATGGACCGGCACCTCTTCGGGCCGGATCGACGGCAAGGGGGCAAGGGGATGGTGCTTATTAACAGCCAGATACAGAGGCTCCTCCCAGATCGAGGTGAAGTCGAGGGTCGAGTTGTGGTTCAACTTTGCCACCAAGGCGACGTCCAGGCTGTGATCCTCCACCATCTTCAACATATTCTGCGGCAGGTCTTCGATCATATTGACCCGCATGCGCGGGAATAGAACGCTAAACAGGTTCGAGAAGTAATCGGTCAGATACGGCGCCAGCGTCGGCGTGAGGCCAATGTTGAAGGGCAGCGCCTCTGGATCGCGAAACTCGGTCGCCGTGTCCCTGATCCGCTGCGCACCGACCAGCATCTCTTCGGCAATCTTCACGATGCGTTGACCACAGTCCGTCGGCCGCACCTCTCCGCTTAGGCGCAGGAACAGATCGGCGCCTAACTCCTTTTCGAGCTTCTTGATTTGGTTCGACAAAGCAGGCTGCGAGACGTTGCAAGCCTCAGCGGCCGCGCTGAAGTTGCCAAGTTTTGCAACTGCCGCAACATATTCTAAATCTCTCAAATTCATAGTTTAACACTGTCTTCGTCGTTTCTTCGATGGACCCACGTTGCAACATGCTAAGCCGTGCGTGGACGTAAACCGGGCCGATCGGCGGAACACCCCGTGCGGCATCACTTAGGCGTCACGGGACGTGGATCATCTCACATGAAGGATAGCGCGTGGCTACGTTCATCGAGTGACCGGCAACAGCTTCACGACCTTGAGCCCGGATCGGCTCCAAGCCGCTTCGCCGCAGCATCCGTCGCTTCTGTGCGAGCCCAAGGCGGAACACGTACGATCTTACTGGACGCATAAGGTGAGCATCGTCCGCGTGCTCATATTCATCTTATCGAGCATCCAGATGTCGCGCCGCGAACCCTAGCTGATGTGAATTAAATAAGGACTACCTACGGGCACCAATTTGAACGACTTTTTCCATTCAAATCATCTCACGCAATATCCGCTTTTCGTGAAGCAAGTTTAATTCCACTCTCCAGCGACACAAAGATAGCTAAATCGGCACAGAATGCGTAATTGGGAGACGCAAATGCCGACCATCACATCAACCCTCACAGTTTTTCGCGTAGAGGGTGTCACCGCGCAGTCGCTCGGTGGAACAACCATCGCTGCGGGCACGCAATTGTCCGCTGTAACTTTGACTGCCATTGATCCGATCGATGTCACCCGAACCGACCGCGTCCAAGAACTCGACGCCGCTGTCCTGACCGGGGCATCCATTCGGACATTCCTGGGGGGCTTTTCCAGCACGGCGGAGCCATCCGAAGTGGTGACGCTCCTGATTGACGGGGTCGAGGTGGCGCAGCGTGTGCCGGATCTGAGCGTGATCGTGCCCCAAGGGCCCGGCGGCGAAGATGTTGCGACGGACGGTGGCGCGCTGGCGCGTCCGCTGTTCTTCGAAATCGACGGAACGCTGTTCCTGGTCCCCAGCGACCGGAGGGCCGATGTATCGGGTGTCACTGAAATCACCACGACCGTCACACTGGCCGAGCCGAGCTTCGACGAGGAGATCTCCGTTGTCGGTGGCAGCGGTCCGGCCCCGGTGGATCCCGTGGACCCGGACCCGGTCGACCCTAATCCCGTCGATCCCGACCCAGTCGATCCCGATCCGGTCGATCCGGCCCCAGCACCGACCAATGTGATCAACGGCACTGGCGGACGCGATGTCCTGTCCGGCACGCGCGATGCCGATGAAATCAACGGCGGCCGTGGTCGCGACGACTTGTTTGGCCGCGGTGGGGACGATGTGCTCAACGGTGGCGGTGGCAGCGACGACTTGCGCGGCGGCGGTGGCAACGACGCGCTGAATGGCGGCGGCGGTCGTGATGAACTGCGCGGTGGCGGCGGGGACGATGTGCTCGACGGTGGCCGTGGCAACGACCTGCTCATTGGCGGGCGCGGAGCGGATACATTCGTGTTCGAAACCGGCGATGGCGATGACGTGGTTCGCGGATTCGGCGGAGACGACGTTATCGATGTCAGCGCAATTGCGTCGTTGGGCAACTTCTCGGACGTGGAAGCCGCGCTCACCCAAACACGGGCCGGCGCATCGCTCGACCTCGGAAACGGTGACAGCGTTTTGCTGGCAGGCACATCGGTCGACAGCCTCAGCGCTGAGGACTTCCTGTTCTAGGCGTCCGGCCAAACGTGTGATGCTGCTCGGACCTCCGGGCAGCATCACCTTCCGGTTGTTTGGCGATCAGGGAACATGTCGCGTCCGACCCAGACGTCATTGCCATGACGGGCCTCAGCGGGGAGCCCCCTGCCCCAACAACTTGCACTCCATGCGGGCGGCGGCCTTATCGTTATACCGCACCGCAATCAGGTCCCCTCAATGAAAGTCCCGCGACTTGGGGATGACTCTCACATCCCTGGGGTGGCGGCCCTGGTGGTCGGGGACGGGGCGGACGACCTCATCGGCGCGGGCCAGAGCGGGCGCCAACTCATCCTCGCTCAGCCGTAGCAGCGCGTCGTTGCGATCAACGATATCCCGGGCGACCACGTGGATCACGGCATCATCGTATTGCACGTACCCATGCACCGCCATCATCCGCGCGCCCATGATCGCCTTGCGATGGTGTTTGAACATATCGGGCCAGACCACGACGTTCACCACGCCACTCTCATCTTCTAGCGTGATGAAACAGACTCCCTTGGCGCTGCCTGGGCGTTGACGGATCAAGACCAGCCCCGCGACCGAGACCTGTTGATTGAACCGCAACCGTCGCAGATCGGCGGCGCGGGTATAGCCGCCCTTCGCCATGGCCCGGCGCATGAAGGCAACGGGGTGCGCCTTAAGCGACAGGCGCGCGGTCTGGTAATCGGCCACGACTTGTTCGCGCAGGGGCATAGTCGGCAGGGTGTGCGCTGGCTCCTCCCCCACATCCGCCGCCTCACCATGGGTGAACAGTGGCAGCGCCGGCGCATTGCGGATGGCCTTCGCATCCCAGAGGGCAGCGCGCCGATCCTGCCCGCAGGACCGAAACGCATCGGCAGAGGCCAGGATCTCGATCGCGCGTTTGGACAAGCGCGTCCGGGTGCGCACATTCTCCACGCCTGTGAAGGGCGTGGAGCGGGCGGCGATCAAGCGGGCCAACTCATCCTGGCGCAAGCCGGTCAATTGGCGGAATCCCAGGCGCAAGGCATGGCCAGTGCCGTCAGGCTCCAACGTGCAATCCCAGTCGGAATAATTCACATCGACCGCGCGGACCGGGACCCCCGACCGCCGCGCCATATCCACGATCTGCGCGGGCGCATAAAAGCCCATGGGTTGGGAGTTCAGCAGAGCACAGGCAAAGACATCCGGGTGGTGGCATTTGAGGTAGCTGGACACATACACCAGATGCGCAAAGCTGGCGGCGTGGCTTTCGGGAAAGCCGTATTCGCCGAAGCCCTCGATCTGGCTGAAGCAGCGGGCCGCGAATTCCGGGTCATACCCACGCGCGACCATGCGCCCGACCATATTGGCCTTGTGGTCGCTGACCTTTCCCTTGGCGCGGAAGGTGGCCATGGCCTTGCGCAGTTGATTGGCCTCTGCCCCCGTGAATTTTGCCGCCACAAGGGCGATCTTCATCGCCTGTTCTTGGAAGATGGGCACGCCCAGGGTGCGGCCGAGGATTTTCTTCAACTCATCCGGGTCGTGCCCAGGCCCCGGCTTGGGGTACTGGACCGTCTCGCCCGTTTCACCGGCGCGGCGACGTTTCAGGTAGGGGTGCACCATATCGCCCTGGATCGGGCCGGGGCGGACGATGGCAACCTGGATGACGAGGTCGTAGAATTCCTTGGGCCGCAGCTTGGGCAGCATGGCCATCTGCGCCCGGCTTTCCACCTGGAACACCCCAAGCGAGTCGCCCCGTTGCAGCATCTCATAGGTGGTTTGATCCTCTTTCGGCGTCGTGGCCAGCGTCAGGTCCGTCGCCTTATGGGCGCGCAACAGGTCGAAGCATTTGCGAATGCAGGTCAGCATCCCAAGGGCCAGCACATCCACCTTGAAAATCCCGAGCGCGTCGATGTCGTCCTTATCCCATTCGATGAAACTGCGGTCTGGCATGGCGCCGTTGCCAATGGGAACGGTCGAGGTCAGGGGCTGTTCGGTCAGGATGAAGCCGCCCACATGCTGGCCCAGATGGCGGGGCATCCCGATCAGTTGATCGGTCAGGGCGATAACGCGGCGCAGGTGGGGGTCGGCCAGGTTCACCCCGCTATCGGTCAGGTGCATGTCATCCACGGACCGCCCCCAACTGCCCCAGACGGTCTTGGCCATGGCCGTGGTGACGTCTTCGGACAGGCCCATGACCTTGCCAACCTCGCGGATGGCCATGCGGGGGCGGTAGTGGATGACCGTCGCACAGAGCCCCGCATGGTGGCGACCGTAGCGATTATAGATGTGCTGGATGACCTCTTCGCGCCGCTCATGCTCGAAATCCACGTCGATATCGGGCGGCTCATTGCGGTCGGCGGAGAGGAACCGCTCGAACAGGACCTCATGCTGGGCCGGATCAACCGAGGTGATCCAGAGGCAGTAACACACCGCCGAATTGGCCGCAGACCCGCGCCCCTGGCACAGAATGTCTTGGCTGCGAGCGAAAGAGACGATCTCCTGGATGGTGATAAAGTAGCGGGCCAGACCCCGCTCAGCGATGAAGGCCAACTCGGTCTCGATGGCATCGCGAACCTTTTGGGGAATGCCCTGCGGGTAGCGACGGTTCGCCCCCTGCTCGGTCAGCAATCGCAGATGTGTATCAGGGGTGCGACCTTCGGGGACGTCATCCTCGGGGTATTCGTATTTCAATTCCTTAAGGGAAAAGGTCGCGCGGTCGGCGATCTTGACGCTCTCGCGGATGGCGTGGGGCCAGCGGTCAAACAAGCGTGCCATCTCAGCGGGGGATTTCAGGTGCCGCTCGGCGTTGGGATGCAGCAGATACCCCGCCTCCGTCAGGCGCACCTTTTCGCGGATACAGGTCATCACGTCCTGCAAGGGACGGCGGGCGGGTATGTGATAATGAACGTCGTTGGTCGCCACAAGACGCAGGCCGTGGGTCCGGGCGAGCCTATCGAGGGCTTCGATCCGCGCCTGGTCGTCGCCCCGGTAGTGATAGGCCGCAGCAAGATGCGTCAGGCTGGGCAGTGCGCGGGTCAGGCGCCGGAGGTCTGCGGCAAAGGCGCTGATCTCCTCGGGGGGGAGCGCGATCAGGATGCTGCCCGCCTGATGAGCCGCCAGGTCATCCAACGTGATGTCGCAGGCCCCTTTGTCCTGGCGCGCGCCATCCTGCGTCGTCATCCGCCCCTTGGAGATCAACTGACAGAGCCGCCCATAGGCTGCACGATCGGTGGGATAGGCCAGTAGGTTCGCGCCGCAGGTCAGGATGAGCCGCGTCCCAATGACGGGGGTCATCTTGGCGGTTTTGGCCTCCGTATGGATGCGCACGACGCCCGCCATGGAATTGCGGTCGGCGATGCCGATACGATCATAGCCGAGTTCCCAGGCGGTCGTGACCAAATCCACCGCATCGGAGGCCCCGTGGAGAAAGGAGAAGCACGAGGCGACCCCCAACTCCACGAAAGGCGCGCGGGGGTTGCGGGTGAAGGGCTGGCCTGGATCCAGGCTGCGTTTGTCGGGCGTAAGCGGCGCGTCGGGCATGGGGCTGGCGTCAGAGGGGGGCGATGCCCCCCGCCTGCGGCCCCCCTGCATATTTTTGGAACATCGAAGGGAGGGCGGCGGGCATTTTAGTTAAATTGTCGGCGAATTTTAGGGGCGCGGAGGGGGCGGCTCGCTGGGGTGCAAACCGCGCGGGATATGGCGCGCGGGTCCCATAGTTGGGCAGGCGGTGCTGCCACAGCGCCTTAGGCGAAGAGACCATGGAGAAACCAATCTGGATCCCCGCCCCGGCCATCGCCCGCGATGCCTTCACGGAAGAGCCAATAGCGCGCGCCATCAGAGACCTCGACCTTATAGTAATCCCGCAGGCGCGCGGTCGACGTCGCGTGCCACCATTCCGGCGAGAGACGCTCAGGCCCTTGGTGGCGGCGAATGAGATAGGGTCTGCGGCGCCATTTGAAACGAACGGGGGGGCCTTCGGGAACGGCATAGAGCACCTCGATAGGTTCGGGGGCTTGAAGGAGGCGGATGGGACGTTCTCGGGGAGGGGCGATGAGACCACCGCCGCCAAGCCCCCCCGGGGCCAAGCGATTGGCGCGGGGCGTATCGCCGGTGGGGCGCCAGATCTCGGCCCGCTCCGGCAAGTGGCTGGGCCGGGGGGTGGACCGCTGCACAGCGCGGGGGCCCATGCGGCTGGTGAGGCGATCAATCAAGGTGGCTGTGGCGAGGTCAGCGTCGTCGTCCCCATCCAGACGGGTTTGGGCGGCGGTCTGGGGTTCAACACACGTGGCCTCCACCGCAAGGGTGTCGAAGCCGAACCCAGCGTCGAGGCCTTCGAAGCGCCTCTCCAGCAAGCGAAACAGGTGAGCCGGATCGCGGGTGGCGCGGGCGGTGACAGCCTCGAACACGGATGCCTGACCATCCACATGATAGAGATCGAGGCGCAGGGCGCGCAAGCCTTGACCATCCCGCGCCAAATCGTTGCAGAGGACACGCAGCAGACCCGGCAGCGAGGGCTGCGGATCGAGGATCGGCTCCGCCAGACGTTGTACGGCTCGGTAACGCCGGGGGGGTGCGGGGCTGACGACTGGTTCCGGGAGATGACCGAGGGCCTGATCCAGGCGCCGCAGGGGTGTCATGAGCGCCTTGCCGTCGCGTCCAAACCGCCGATCTAGCGTGGCACGGGGCAGCAGCATCAGATCGCCGATGCGCTTGAGGCCCAGGCGCCGCAGGGTCAGCAAGGTCGCCGCATCGAGCCGCAGCGCCGCCACCGGCAGGGCGGCAAGACGGGCGCGTAGCGCGTCGGGGTGGCTGATCTCCTGCGGGTCGCCATACCGGGCCAGGGCCCAGGCGGCCCCATGGGTGGGAGCGATGGCCAGCCGCGCCTCTTGCCCCAAGTCACCCAAACGGTCCCGCATATCGGCGAGCATCGCCGCTTCGCCCCCCCAAAGGTGCGCCGCGCCTGTGGTATCCAAAACCAACCCATCGGCCCCATCGGTGGCGGACCAGGGGCACCACCGGCGAGACCACAGCGCCATCCGACCGAGCGCCGCCGCATCCCCCGCCAAATCAGCGGGCAAGGCGAGCAGGTCCGGGCAGAGGCTGCGCACATCGACCACCCGCGCGCCACGGGTCGCGCCCATGGCAGCCGCAGCTTCCGTCATGGCATGAATGATCGGTCCATGGTGCCCCTCGGCAGCTAACACCAAGGGCGTGTCGGGGCCGTATTCAGGCGGCGCCACGTCCCAGGGGTCGCAGGCGGGGCGCGGGGTGCGGGTCTGCATCCTCTCCCACCGCGCCATCGCGAAGCGGGGCAACCAGATGGAGACGATCCGACGCGCGGTCATGGCTGGCCACCCAAGTGCCCGGCCGACGCGTGCGAGACCGGAAAAGCTCTGCCGACCAGAGCGCCTCGCCCGGGGCGCGCGCATCGAGCGTGTTGTCCGTTGACGGAGCGGACGCCACACGCCACCGGTCCGGGGCCACGGACAGCGACGGTTCCGCATCCGAGCGCAGGACCCACAATGGCACTTTGGATCGCTGGGAGCGCAAGGCCAACCGCTTGGTTGCCGTGAAATCCAGCACCTTGGGACTGCCCCAGACTTCCCCGATGACGGCGGATAGTGCGCTGCATTCCAATCCCTCCTCCATCGCCCAAAGCGCCTCGGCAGGCGTGCGGGCCGCGACCCGCAAGATGGGCCTGTCCTGACCGGTGATCCCCGCAATGCCGCGGCCATAGGGCAGCCCGCCCTCTTGCGCGGACAGACGGTCCTGCACCCACAAGATCGGCCCGCGACGACTGGCCAATTGGGCCAGGAGAAAAGCGGTCGCCGCCCCATCACGAGAGGTCGTGAAAACCTCGGTCACGGCGGGACAGCACATATCCGCCTTGGACAACATGGACAGAACACCCCGAGAATCGGTCTTAATGTTCCTGTAATGTTCTCATTTTGACTCCGTTTGTCGAGTCCCCTTTCCGCCACGCTATTTGACAGCGTCCGACGACCCGGCACAGTGGGCGCGACTGCACGGGAGGAGGTCCCATGACTCAAGATCCAAGCGATTGGTGGCAGACGTCGATCATCGACATGGAACCAGGACGGATCGCCTTTCGCGGCACCCCAATCGAAGATCTGATCGGCACGACCTCCTTTCCGGAGATGATCTGGCTGATGCTCCGGGGGGATCGCCCGACCGCTGGCCAATCCGCCTTGTTGGAGGCCGCGCTGGTCGCCGGGGTGGACCATGGCCCGCAGGCTCCCTCGATCGCTGCGGCGCGTATGGCGGCAACCTGTGGCGTTGGGCTGAACGCGGCCCTTGCTACGGGGATCAACATGCTAGGGGACATCCATGGTGGCGCGGGCGAACAATGTGCCGAGCTCTATCTAGACATTGATACGCGCGCCCAAAGTGTCCCACTCGCCCAAGCGACTGTGGATGGCCTAGGACATTGGCGCGCGTCACGGGGCAAGATCGTTAGCGGTTTCGGCCATCGTTTTCACAAGCCGGTCGACCCCCGCGCCCCCCGTCTGATGGCGCTTGTGCGAGAGGCAGCCGATCAGGGTATCGTTTCAGGGCGGTTCGCTGATATCGGCGAAGCGGTCCAGCACCAGATCGGCGCCGACCGCGGCGCGGATATCGCCATGAATATCGACGGCGCAACGGCCGTGATCTTCTGTGAATTAGGGTTTCCCCCGCCGCTCTCGCGCGGATTGTTTTGCCTATCGCGGTCGGTGGGCATCTTGGCGCATGCCTGGGAACAAACCGAGCAAGGGGGACGCAACAAGGGCCCGATGCCGCCCAGTATTTTGCCTAAGTATGTACCCGGTTGAATGAAAAAGCCGCCCCAAAGGGCGGCGTTTCAGGTTGGTTGCGGGAGTAGGATTTGAACCTACGACCTTCAGGTTATGAGCCTGACGAGCTACCGGGCTGCTCCATCCCGCGCCAACGAGAGGTGATCTATACCTGGTCTCCGAAGGCCGCAACCCCGGCGGGCGGCATTTTTTACAGAAACGTCACATCAATCTGGAAATGCGGTGGGGGGCGGACTGGGACATTGTTCGAGGAAATTTCCCTTCGAGCTCAATGGCCTCAAACATGCCGTAGGTAGCAGCCCTGATATGCGCCTCGGTCAGACACCGTGGCGCGCTGTACTCTAAGCGACTGTCGTCCACGCCAACTTGAGACCTCGGGTGGGCCGGCTACTGACGCGGTGCGTGCGGGCTTCTTTTTCATATTCCGGAACCATAGCCCTCTGCTTGAGAACAAGGCATATCCCCACAAATTGGTTAAAATGGTGGAAGTCGTAAAGCGGGATGTTGGGGACCATCTGCCAGTGCGCACCATTCCGCGAGTGAGCGTCCCGACCGGCAAACGGCGCGGATCTAAGGGCATACAGCTTAGAATAAGGGCCCGCATTGTCCCAGTAGTGCTGTTGCCCAGTGACGGGTCGCTCCAAGCGGAAGGGAGCGAGTTCGACCGACGGCTGATGCGCCACATCAAAGCGCACCGGCGCCACAGCTGGCCCACGGGCATCGAAACCCCGCAGGTAAACTGAGGGAAGTTCGTCAACGTCAGGATCTAAGACAATAAACTCGCCTACACCACTCGCCATTGCAGGATGGTATTGGGTCAGTAACCCTATGACGATAGCCAGGGTTAGAATTCGGTTTGGTGTTTTGAACTGACAGCCCTTTTTGTAGCTTAGGATCGGGAGAGTGTTACGGCAGTCGCTGGTTTCCTGGCGCAGTCCAATTGCAACGTGATCGATGCTATCGAGGCATTCACCGGGCCTGTTAGAACACAGCCGTCGTTTTATGGTGTGAGACGGTCATGGTTGTCGCGCAGGGTCTCAGGTTAGGCGATGAGTTCCCCGTCCCTGTCGGCACGGTCATTATGCCCCGTTCT
>NZ_BPFH01000006.1 GCF_019655435.1 Jannaschia pagri | reverse complement strand
AGCGCCGCCGGTGAGGGGGCTTTTACGGATACCAATCCAGACCCGCAAGCGGATTTTTCACGTTCCATGAACTTTTTTTGGAACTTTTATGAAATTCTCAAGAAAGCAAAGACTTACGGAGAATACTTCTCGACCACAGGCCAGATGACGCATGAAACCAGCCATCCGCCGCCCAAAACAGCGGCATTTACTGGTCGGGCGTTACCAGGTCCGCACCCACATCAAGCGAGACGCCACCAGGCCGACTGCAATCCCGAGGTAGATCAGAGACTCAACGCTCCAGACCTTCTCCTGCATGACGAAATGCACCGCACCCAGAAGGGCCGCCGGGTAGACCAAACGATGCAAACGCCCCCAAGTCTGTGCGCCCAACCTGCGGATAGCCCCCCGCCACGAGGTTGCCGCCAGCGGGATCAGCATCACGAAGGCAGCGAACCCTATCGTGAGATACGGACGCTTCACGATCTCCGCCCCGATCAAATCCCAACGCAGTTGAAGGTCGAGGCCAAGCCAAACAGAGAAATGCAAGGCAACGTAGACGAAGGCCAGCAGACCCAGCGGCTTTCGAAACTTGATCAAGTTCACCCGCGTCAGGCGCATCAGCGGCGTGACACAGAGCGATGCCAGCAGAAACCGGAGCGACAGCAGGCCAAGGTCATGTTCCAGCGTACGCACTGGATCAAACCCCAATCGCCCCGTCAGCGTGGCAAACACCAGCCAAGCCGCCGGAACCAAGCCCAACACGTAGACCGGCCACACCGGCACCTGCCGGACCATGGCCGATAATCTCGGGCGCAGCGTCGCAACGGTTTCCATGGCTCAGAAGTTCGCCCGCAGGTCCATGCCTTCGTAGAGGCCAGCGACTTCGTCAGCGTAGCCATTGAAGGGAAGCGTATCGATGCGACGCGCGATAAGCCCGCTGCCGATCACCCGTTCCGTGGCCTGGGACCAACGCGGGTGATCCACCTCCGGGTTCACGTTGGAATAGAACCCGTATTCCCGAGGATTGGACACGTTCCACGTCGCGTGCGGCTCCTCCTCCACCAGACTGATCCGCACAATCGACTTGATTGACTTAAAGCCATACTTCCACGGCACCACCAAACGCATGGGCGCACCGTTCTGGTTTGGGATCGGCCTGCCGTAGATGCCCGTCGCCATAATGGTCAGCGGGTGCATCGCCTCATCCAGGCGCAACCCCTCACGGTAGGGCCAGTCGAGGATCGGACGCCGCACGCCGGGCATAACCTCTGGCAGGACGGCCGTCTCGAACGCGACATACTTCGCCCCCGACTGAACCCCCACCTTCGTCAGCAGCGTGTTCAGTTCGAAACCATTCCACGGGATCACCATCGACCAGGCTTCCACACAGCGGAACCGATAGATCCGCTCCACTTGGGGTAAGTCCCCGATCAGATCCGCAAGGGCGTAGTCGCCAGGACGATCCACGAGCCCATCGACGCGGACGCTCCATGGATCCGTCTGCATCTCCCCCGCGTAGCGCGCGGGGTCTGACTTACCCGTCCCGAACTCATAGTAGTTGTTGTAACCCGTGATCTCATCCCAGGTATTCGGCTCCAAGGCCTCCTGCGCGCGGGCGCCCTGCCCCAAAAGACCCGGCACGGAGCCTGCGCCAAGTGCGGCGATGATCTGACGGCGGTTCAGCCAAGCCGCCTTCGGCGTCACATCCTCGGGGGTCAAGCGGGTCTTGGTCATGGGTCCATCCTTCGACAACGTCGCACGGTCTCTACCTCACAAAGATGGAACACGGGCGCGAAGTTTCATCACCTCACAACATCGTAACGACCCGTGACTGCTACCGCGCAGCGGTCGATTGGGGCGCGTTGGACGCGGGACGCTTATGCACCTCACTCATACAGCGAGAGCTTCCGTCAGGTTGCACCAGTCGGACATGGCTCCGGCGCATTTGCCGTGGCTCGGTCACCCCGACGGAATGGGCGATCACTTCGACCTCCTTGGCGATGCCTTCCGCGTACCGCGCGACCTTGCGCCATTTGTCCTCGACCACCAGCCCCTTTTGAAACCTCGGCTGATGGGTCGTGATACCCGTCGGGCAGGTGTTCTTGTTGCACTTGAGGGCCTGGATACATCCCAGGGCGAACATGAACCCACGGGCCGAGGTCACAAAATCGGCCCCCGCGGCCAAGGCCCAGGCCACATCGCCCGGATTGACCAGTTTGCCAGACGCGACAATCCGAATGCGGTCCTTGAGACCGGCCGCGTCCCGCAACCCGCTCACCATCGGCAAGGCCTCACGGATCGACATTCCGACCAAATCGATCAGCGGCATGGGCGCGGCGCCGGTGCCGCCTTCGCCGCCGTCAATCGTGATGAAATCCGGCGCGCTGTCGGCGCCCCTCGCATTGACCTCGGCAAAGAGGTCCCGAAACGGCGCCTCCGCCCCGCCGACTGTCTTGATACCGACCGGCTTTCCCGTCACCTCGCGGATCCGGTGGATCAGGTCGAGCAACTCTCCGACGCTGGCCACCTCGCGGTGACGGTTCGGCGAGATCCCCGCCTGCCCTTCCCGCAGGCCGCGAATTTCGGCGATCTCGGGCGTGACTTTCGCCGCTGGCAGAATGCCGCCTTTTCCGGGCTTCGCGCCTTGGGCCAGCTTTAGCTCGAACATCTTGACCTCGGGCCGGGCCGCGACCTCGCGCAGTTTGTCGTCAGACAGGTTCCCCGCCTCGTCCCGCACGCCAAACTTCGCGGTCCCGATCTGAAAGACGATGTCGCACCCCCCTTCGAGGTGATACGGGCTCAGCCCGCCCTCACCGGTGTTCATCCAAATCCCCGCCTCCCGGCACCCCCGGCTCAGCGCCTGGACCGCAGGTTTCGAAATCGCGCCGTAGGACATGCCGGACAGGTTGAAGACCCGTTTTGCCTCGTAGGGAGTGCGGGCTGTCGGACCAATCACGAGCGGCGCGGTCGCAGCCGATTGCTGGTCCAGCGGCGGGAAAGGATCGTTTACGAACAGCGGCGTCCCAGGCACGGAGATGTTGCGCGTTGACCCGAAGGCCACGGTGTTGCTCCGCCCGTCCATGGCGCGCTTGATCCAGTCCCGCTGGGCACGGTTGAAGGGCAGCTCCTCCCGGTCCATTGCGAAGAAATACTGCCGAAAGAACTCCCCCAGTTCTGTGAACAGATGCCGAAACCGTCCGATGACGGGATAGTTTCTGCGGATGGCGTCTTCGGTCTGCAAACGGTCCGCGACAAACAGGCCAAAACCGATGGCGACGGCCAAACCGACGGCGAACACAAAGCCCAAAGCCAGCGCTTGTATGGCCCATCCTGCCCATTCCATGAGTATCATTCGGTCCTGCCTCCCATCCTCGCGGAGACAGTCTGCGTCGGACATCGGCACGACACAACTGTGGCAGACCCGTTTGCGATCACAACGTAATGAGCGCCATAGGACCGTTTGTTTCGACGTGGCGAACGATTAAGCACGTTTTCCATCGCGGAGGTCACGGGGCCACGTTGGCGATCGAACGATTCTGAGTCAAATTGACATCAATACGACGGTTTTGGGGACCGTGATCTGTCTGTAATTTGTGGGGGCTGTTGCCATGACCACCTTGCTGGAAGCCGCTACGGGCAACCGCGACTTTTCAATTCTCGTCCAAGCCGTACTGGTTGCAGAGGCGCCGCGCGGCAAGCCAAGCATTGCAGAACTCCTCGGTGATCCTTCGCGGAGCCTGTCGCTCTTCGCGCCAACGAACGCTGCCTTCGTCGCCGCAGCCGGTGCCTTGGGCTATGCGGGTCCGCCATCAGGCGCGCTCCCCTACCTGCTTGAGGCGCTGACCCTGATCGGCGAATCCCATGGAATGACGCTGGGCCAGGTCGTGGACATGGTGCTGCGGTATCACCTGGTGTCCGGCGACGTCGATGCAAGCGGCGCGGTCAAAACACTGTCCGGCCTGCGGATCAACGTAAACCTGGACGACGGCAAAGTGGTCGATGGGAGCCCTGAGACCGCCGACGCGAGCTTTGACGCCCCCGCCACACTGGACAATGGAACCCTGCGGGTGATCGACAACCTCCTGTTGCCCGCCCAGGCCATCCCGGCGGGCGGCAGCCTGCGCATCGGGACAAATGCGGCCGACTCCATCGAAGGCACGTCTGGCGACGATTTGATCAGCACTGGCAATTCCGATGACACCGTACGCGCCGGCGCAGGGGATGATTTCATCAAGACCGGCCGCGGGAGCGACCGTGCCTTCGGTCAGGCTGGTGACGACACCATCAAGGGCGGCGATGGCGCGGACCGGCTGTACGGCCAGAACGGAGACGACGAACTATTCGGGCAGCGCGGTGCTGATTTCCTGGACGGTGGCACCGGAAATGACACGCTGAACGGCGGAAACGGGAACGACGTTCTCTGGGGTGAGGATGGCGACGACCAAATCCTGGGCGGCTCCGGAGGGGACACCATCAGGGGCGGCGATGGTGACGATGGCATCAGAGGCGGCAACGGAGGGGACCAACTGCGCGGCGACGACGGGGCCGACACCATCCGCGCCGGAACCGGCAACGACCTGGTCTTCGGAGGCAATGGGGATGACCTGGTGTTGGGCCAAAACGGCAACGACCGGGTCTACGGCAACGCTGGCGATGACACCGTCCGTGGTGGCGGAGGCAACGACGCGGTTCTCGGCGGCGATGGCAACGATGTTCTGACGGGTGATGGCGGCAACGACTACATGCGCGGCCATGGTGGAGACGACACCCTGATAGGCGGCATCGGAGACGATACGCTGTTTGGGCTGGAGGACGACGACCTCCTGCAGGGGGGCGACGGCGATGACCGGCTGGAAGGCGGCGATGGCAACGACAGCCTATACGGTGGTGAGGGCAAGGATACCCTTCTCGCTGGGAACGGCGGTGACTTGGCCGTTGGCGGCGCTGGCGACGATGTCGTCGCAGGGGGTGCTGGTGCGGACATACTGTCTGGCGAAGACGGCAATGACAGCCTGACGGGCAACCGTGGCGACGACATGCTGTCTGGTGGCGCAGGCAACGACACGCTCCGCGCAGGGTTTGGCGATGACACGCTCGATGGTGGTGAGGGTGACGATCTGCTGCGCGGCTGGGACGGCAACGATTCCATTGTCGGCGGCGCTGGCAACGACACGGTCATCTTCGATCAATTCGATGGGGACCTGGATTACGTCGCAGGTGGCCTACACAACAACAACGTCTTCGACGAGGCAGAGGATGGCTTTGACGTCATCGATCTGTCCGAATCCAAGGCTGGATGGACCATTGACGAAGCCGGTGTCGCGACCTCGGGCACCCATCGTGTCGAGACCTTTGAGTTCAACGTCATTATCGGCAGCGATCTGGACGACGACCTGTCAGAAAACGGCGCCATCGAGAACAGTTTCATCGACGAGATCTACGCAGGCGCGGGCAACGATATCGTGCGGATCAACAAAGGTGGGTCGCAACAGGACATCTGGGATGGGGGCGACGGGACCGATACGCTCGATTTCTCCTCCAGCATCATAGGCCGGACATTCTACATGGAGACCGGTTTCCTCTCAGGCCATGGGGGCGCCTCGAGCTTTGAGAACGTCATGGCGGGCCAAGGCGACGACGATATCTTCGGCACCGCTGGGGACAACGTCATCGATGCCGGCAAAGGCGGTGACGACCTGAATGGTCTGGGTGGTTCCGATACCTTTGTGTTCCGCGCCGGTGATGGCCCCGACAAGATCCATGACTTCGACGTCACCGACGACACGATCCTTTTCGACACCGAAGGGTTCGGGTCTGCCAGCGTCGCCGCCATCAGCGGCGCAGGTGCGCGCCTGTTGGTCGAACTCCAGGGCGATGGGGCCAGCACCATCATCAACTTCGTCGGCCTGACCACCGAGGACTTCGGCGCGGTCGAGGTGACGCTCCTGTAAGGCTAAGGCCGCCGCGTCCTGTCGGACGGTGTTCAGGACTCACCAGGCCAGAAGAAGCACAGAACACTTGGGGGCGACCATATGCAGTGGTCGCCCCTTTTTTTGAACTGGGCTGCGCAGATTTGCAGCCCTTTCAGACCCCAATCCAATAAACGGCCCGACGGCCTCAATGGACCACGGCATCCTCGGGCGCGGATCGTGAGGAAGAGGCCACGCGATCCCCGATCATCAAGCCGTCTTCGGTGGCTTGCACCGCCACAACGGTGTCGTCGGCCACATCCCCTGACAACAGCATCTCGGCGAGCGGGTTCTGCAAGGCGCGCTGGATCACCCGCTTCAAAGGACGCGCCCCGAAGACCGGGTCATATCCTTCCTCGGCCAACCACTTCCGCGCAGACGCATCCAACTCCAGCCGGATCTTGCGACCCGCCAAGCGTTTGGCCAAACGCGCCACTTGGATATCGACGATGCCATCCATGTCGTCCCGCGCCAGGCGATCAAAGATGATCGTCTCATCGAGCCGGTTCAGGAACTCAGGGCGGAAATGCGCGCGCACGGCCTCCATCACGTCGCGTTTGGCCGCCCCCGCATCCGCCCCGTCGGGCAATTGGCTGAGCGCCTGGGCCCCAAGGTTGGACGTCAGAATGATCAGCGTCTGCTTGAAGTCCACAGTCCGCCCCTGCCCATCGGTCAACTGGCCATCGTCCAGAACTTGTAGCAGGACGTTGAAGACATCCGGGTGGGCTTTCTCCACCTCGTCAAACAGGACGACCTGATAGGGCCTGCGCCGCACCGCTTCGGTCAGAACACCACCCTCGTCGTATCCGACATAGCCCGGAGGGGCGCCGATCAGGCGCGCAACCGCGTGTTTCTCCATGAACTCCGACATGTCGATGCGGACCATCGCGCCGTCGTCGTCGAACAGGAACTCCGCCAGAGCCTTGGTCAACTCCGTCTTACCAACGCCGGTAGGCCCCAGGAACAGGAACGACCCCAACGGGCGCGCTTCATCATTCAGGCCCGCGCGCGCGCGACGAACGGCGTGCGCCACAGCGGTCACGGCTTGACGTTGGCCAATGACGCGGCGGCCCAACTCATCCTCCATGCGCAGCAGTTTCTCCCGCTCACCTTCCAGCATCTTGGACACGGGCACACCAGTCCAGCGCTCCACAACGCTCGCGATCTGCTCGGGGCGGACGGCCTCCTCTACCATCATGTCGTTCTCGGCCGCCTCTGCCTCGGCCAACTGCTTTTCCAAGCCTGGGATCGTCCCGTACTGCAACTCCCCCGCGCGGGCGAAATTGCCGTCCCGTTTGGCCTGGTCCAATTCGATCCGCAGCGCGTCGAGCTGCTCCTTCACCTCGCGTGCGCTTTCCAGCTTGTCCCGCTCCGCTTGCCATTGGGCGGTCATCTCGGCGGAGCGTTGTTGCAGGTCGCTCAACTCCTTCTCAAGCTTCTCCAGCCGGTCCTTGGAGGCTTGGTCGTCCTCCAGGCGCAGGGCCTCCACCTCGATTTGCTTTTGCAGGATGTCGCGGTCGAGGGCGTCCAGTTCTTCGGGTTTGGAATCGACCTCCATCCGCAGCCGGCTCGCCGCCTCATCGACCAGGTCGATGGCTTTGTCCGGCAGGAAACGGTCGGTGATGTAGCGGTTGGACAGCGTCGCAGCCGCCACCAGGGCCGAGTCGGAGATCCGCACACCATGGTGCAGCTCATACTTTTCCTTGATGCCGCGCAGGATGCTGACGGTATCCTCAACCGTCGGCTCTTCGACCATCAGGGGCTGGAACCGGCGGGCCAGAGCCGCGTCCTTTTCCACGTATTTGCGGTACTCATCGAGGGTCGTCGCCCCGACGCAGTGCAACTCGCCCCGGGCCAAGGCTGGCTTAATCAGGTTGGCGGCATCCATCGCGCCGTCGGATTTCCCGGCACCGACCAAGGTGTGCATCTCATCGATGAACAGAATGACTTCACCGGCGGCGGCGGTCACCTCGTTGAGGACGGCCTTCAACCGCTCCTCAAACTCGCCGCGATATTTCGCGCCCGCGATCAGGGCCCCCATGTCGAGGGACATGAGCCGCTTGTTGCGCAAAGACTCCGGCACATCGCCATCCACAATGCGCAGGGCCAGCCCCTCCGCAATGGCGGTCTTACCAGTGCCCGGCTCACCGATCAGGACGGGGTTGTTCTTGGTGCGGCGCGACAGGACCTGCATTGCACGGCGGATTTCTTCATCGCGGCCAATGATCGGGTCAATCTTGCCCTCGCGCGCGGCCTCGGTCAGGTCGCGCGCGTATTTCGACAGCGCCTCATAGGTATCCTCGGCCGAGGCACTATCGGCCGTCCGCCCCTTCCGCACATCATTGATAGCGGCGTTCAACGCCTGGGCATTCACCGCACCGGCATCCAGGGCATCCTTCGCCTTCGACTTGACCATAGCCAAAGCCATCAGCACCCGCTCCACGGGCACGAAGCTATCGCCGGCCTTCTTGGCGACCTTTTCCGCCTCGTCCAAGACCTTGGCCAACTCGCGGCTCATGAAAACCTGGCCCGCGTCCCCGGACACCTGGGGCAGTTTCGCGACGGCTGCCTCCACGGCTTGGCGGACCCGGTCGGGCGCACCGCCAGCGGCCCCTATCAGGTTGGCCGCCATGCCTTGGTCATCATCCAGGATCGCCTTGAGCAAATGCTCCGGCACCAGTTGTTGGTGCCCTTCGCGCGTTGCAATCGTTTGGGCAGCCTGCAGAAAGCCGCGCGCCCGCTCGGTAAACGTTTCGAGGTTCATGCCCCATCTCCTTGGTCAAGCGCCCGCGTGGCGTCCGCCCGAAACCGGCACGGACCGAACAGGCCTCGACCTTTAGATGGGGTGACTGTTGCCGATCTGCAATAGTGACCAGAGGCCGCCTTCGGGCAAAATCACCGCGAGGCCGAGCAGCGTCGCAAGAACCCCACGGTGCAGCAGGCGTCGCCAGGGCGCCAACTTTAACCGATCCCGAGACGACATGAGCGCCAGCGCCAGAAACGACGCTGCGGTCAGGGTCAACCCGTCTGGGCCACTGTCCCTTTGGGCCTCAGAGGCGAAACCCAACAGCAGGATCGCCATCGCAGGCACCCATTGCCAGCGCCGCCAGGTGGCCAGGTCCGGCCCGTCCATACAAGGCTCGCGCGTCAGGGTTTCCGTCAGCGACCGGTTGGGGGTCAGGAAGAGAATGATCCCCGCCAAGAGAAAGGTCGCCCAGGTCAGGATGAGCGACGCCAGCGTTTCTTCCCAAGCGCCAACCCACCGCATGGCCGTTACGAAACCAGCGAGCCACAGGGCCCAGCCCACGGCAGCCGGAACGCGGTCCGCAAACCGTGCCTCGCCCCCTGCACCAACGGAACGAAGCGCCGCGAGGGCCCCAAGGCAGGCGTAAAGCGTCCCAATCCCAACACGCACCGGGTCAGGATCCGGTCCCGCAAACACCAAAGCGACCGAGGCAAAGAGGCCAATCCCAACCGCTTCCGCCAAAAGCGGGAACGACAGGACGCGGCGCAGGGGATACGTGTAGTTGGCAGGGTGCATAGGCCCCTGTCGAACAGCCGCGACATCAGATCAAGCGGCGGGGCGTTTCACGCGGGGGCACCGGCGCCAGGGCGCCGATGCGCGTCCAGTCTCTGCCGATAGACCGGCGGATCGGCGGTTATCCGTAGACCGCTTCTTTACCGAAATGCCGGGTCAGCAGGTAGTACATCACGGCCCGATACTTGTTCCGCTCCGACTGGCCGTATTTTTCGACGACGGCCGCGATGCCTTCGTCCAGCTTGGGGCCATCGGACAAGCCGAGCTTCTTGATCAGAAAGTTGTTCTTAACCGTTTCCAACTCACTTGGCTGGCTGGAGGCAACGGTGGCGCTGTCGGCATTATAGATCGACGGTCCGCAGCCAATGGTGACTTTGCGCAGCAGATCCATATCCGGCTCTTCCCCGATCTTCTGTCGAATGTCGTCCGCGTATTTGCCGATCAGTTCTTCGCGTTTGCTCATGTCCATCCCTCTGTTCAGTCATGCGGCGGTCCGGTGCCTGCTGCGCAGTTTTGGCACGGACGGCCCGAAAGGGAAGAAAAAGTTAACGGAGGACCCGAAGCGGTCACCGCCGGTTCCGATTTATCCAAGGCCCACATAAAACGCACCGCGCCAACCCAATGGCGCGGTGCGTGAACCTTCGAACGTCGGGCGCGCTCAGTAACGGTAGTGTTCCGGCTTATACGGACCGTCCTGGGCGACACCGATGTAATCGGCCTGTTCCTTGCTGATCTGCGTCAGACGCACACCGATCCGGTCCAGGTGCAGACGGGCGACCTTCTCATCCAGATGCTTGGGCAGGATGTAGACGCCCGGCTGATACTCATCGCCCTTGGTCCACAGCTCGATCTGCGCCAGCACCTGGTTGGTGAAGCTGGCCGACATCACAAACGATGGGTGGCCCGTGGCATTGCCAAGGTTCAGCAGACGCCCCTCAGACAACAGGATGATGCGATTGCCCGAGGGCATCTCGATCATGTCCACCTGTTCTTTGATGTTCGTCCATTTGTGGTTCTTCAGGTTCGCGACCTGGATCTCGTTGTCGAAGTGGCCGATGTTGCCCACGATCGCCATATCCTTCATGGCGCGCATGTGCTCGATCCGGATGACGTCTTTGTTGCCGGTGGTGGTGATGAAGACGTCCGCTGTCTCGACGGCGTCCTCCAGCGTCACAACCTCGAAGCCGTCCATGGCGGCTTGCAGGGCGCAAATCGGATCGACCTCCGTCACCTTAACCCGGGCGCCAGCACCGGCCAGCGATGCCGCGGAACCCTTGCCCACGTCACCATAGCCGCAGACGACAGCGACCTTGCCCGCCATCATCGTGTCGGTGGCGCGGCGAATGCCGTCGACCAGGGATTCCTTGCAGCCGTACTTGTTGTCGAACTTCGACTTCGTGACCGAGTCGTTCACGTTGATCGCAGGGAAGGGTAGCAAGCCCTTCTTGTGCAGGTCGTACAGACGGTGGACGCCGGTCGTTGTCTCTTCGGACACGCCTTGGATCGCCTCCCGGGTCTTGGTGAACCAACCGGGGGTGGCCGCCATGCGCTTTTTGATTTGCGCGTGGATAACCTCTTCTTCCTCGGAGGTCGCAACACCCAAATCCTCGCCCGCTTCGGCCCGCGCGCCCAGCAGAATGTAGAGCGTCGCGTCGCCCCCATCGTCCAGGATCATGTTCGCGCCGTCGGGGAATTGGAACGACTTATCGAGGTAGTCCCAATGCTCCTCCAGGGTCTGCCCCTTGACGGCAAAGACCGGCACGCCCGCCTCGGCAATGGCCGCCGCTGCGTGATCTTGGGTCGAAAAGATGTTGCACGAGGCCCAGCGCACATCTGCGCCCAGCGCCACCAGCGTTTCAATCAACACGGCGGTCTGGATGGTCATGTGCAACGACCCGACAATGCGGGCCCCTGCCAATGGCTTGGCGTCTCCGAACTCGGTCCGGCACGCCATCAGCCCTGGCATCTCCGTCTCTGCGATGTCCAATTCCTTGCGGCCAAAAGCGGCCAGCGAAATGTCCTTCACGGCGTAGTCGGTCATCTTTCGATCTCCTGCGAATATCGCGTTGGCCGAGGCCCTAGCAGCCGTCCGCAGTTCAGACAACAAGCGGCGGCCGGTGGAGCCGCTAAAGCCATAGGACACGGTGTCCCAACCGGGCATAAACGATGCGGGCGCGCGCAGCGTCATCGCACTCGATACGCTTGTCTCTGCCGGAAATGACACGATAACTCCTGACCAACAGCCATCGGCCGGCACAGGACCACCGGGAAGGGAGCACAATGGCACAGGCGCGCGCATGGCAACGGATGCTGTCCGGGCGCAGGTTGGACCTGCTGGACCCGACGCCCTTCGACATTGAAATCGAGGATATTGCCCACGGCCTGGCGTTCGTGGCGCGGTGGAACGGACAGACCAAGGGCGATTGGCCCTATTCGGTCGCGGAGCACTCTCTCCTGGTGGACGACATCTTCGCTCGTCTGAGCCCGGCCACCCCGCAAGAGCGCTTGACCGCCCTGCTGCACGATGCCCCGGAATACGTCATCGGGGACATGATATCGCCGGTGAAATCAGCCGTTGGTCCCGGCTATGAAGAGTTGGATGATCGTTTGGCGGCCGCCATTCACCGCCGCTTTGGCCTGCCGTCGGTCACGCCCACACGGCTGAAGCGACGGATCAAACAAGCGGACAGGATTTCCGCCTGGTTGGAGGCGGTCCACATCGCGGGATTTGCCCGGTCCGAGGCGGATCGTTTCTTTGGGGCGCCGGATTTGGATATGATTGCTGACCTGACAATCTCGCTCCGCCCGCCAGCCGAAGTGCGGACCGCCTTCCTTGATCGCCACGCAACCCTGTTGGAGGCCTGCGATGCCTGAGATCCATATTCGACCCGCGCAGGCCTTCGACGCCGGTGCCATGGCCGACCTTCTGAATGCGATTATCGACCGAGGCGGGACCACAGCCATCAAAGGCCCGGTCAGCGGCCCGCAGCTGCGCGATTGGATGGCCCAGGCAGATATCTGGCACGTCGCAGAGCGGGAGGGCGAAATCCTCGGCTTCCAGTGGGTCGGCCCGAACGACAAGTTGCCCCCTGAGGCCTGCGATATCGCCACCTTCGTGGCCCTTGGACAGCATGGTCTCGGCGTTGGTAGCCGCCTGTTTGAGGCCACGAAGAAAGCCGCGAAGACCGCAGGTTACACCTGGATCAACGCGACTATTCGATTGGTCAACGAAGGGGGGCGCGCCTACTATGGGTCGCGCGGGTTCGAAGACTGGCAGCAGGACGGAGAGAGAGTTTCCAAGCGCTACACGCTTTAGCGCCTCAATAGGTGCCGATGCGCGCCATCCAGCCCCGAGTCGTTGCCTGGTCCGCACCGTAGGACCGTGAGGATGTCCGCATGGGCCCCGTGGAACGGACGGTACGACGGGACAAGGCGGCGCCAAGGAGAAAATCAGCAAAGGTGGCTAGCATGGGACTCACCATCGGTGGGGATTGAAACCTGTTGTTTGATGCCTCTGAACCTGCCCCCGGCGCCACTCTGGAATTCTTTGCGGATGTAAGCCAAACTAACAGGTATGACCGACTGGCGTGATATCCCCTCGCTCGCGGCCCTGCGCGCCTTCGAAGCAGCCGTCCGCTGTGGCAGTTTGTCGGCGGCGGCCCGGGAGTTGAACGTGACCCATGCCGCGATCGCGGGCCATGTGCGCGGGTTGGAGGGGTTCTTTGCCACGACCCTTCTGCGCCGGGCAGGTCAGGGGATGGACCCTACACCCGAGGGCGCCCTTTTGGCGCGCGGACTGTCGGAGAGTTTCGACATTCTGACCGCCGCGTGTCACGACCTCCGCGACCGGGGCCGCGCCCGTCCAATCTCTGTCACCACGACACCGACCTTCGCGGAATATTGGCTGATGCCGCGCCTCAGCGCGTTCTGGGCCCAGCACCCCGACATCGGTGTCACGATCAATCCGTCGCCCGATGTGCTGGACCTGCGGCGCGATGGCCACGACTTGGCCATTCGCTACGGCGAGGGCGATTGGCCGGACCTCCAATCGGAACCGCTGTTGACCGGTGACTTCGTGATCGTGGCTGCGCCGAACCTGGCGGCCCGATTGCGCCCTGCCCGGCTCGAAACACTGGCCGATCACTACTGGCTGATGTCGGAGAACCGCGCGGAGGAGGAGCATCTGTGCCGCGCGCTCGGGCGAGAGGTCGGCGCCCTGCGCGTCTATACTTTGGCGACCAACGGTATGGTGCTGTCGGCCCTGCGTGCGGGCATGGGATTGGGCCTTCAGAACAGGGTCCTGATCCAACCCGAGCTTGAATTGGGCCGTCTCGCCGTGGTCGCTCCGCTGGAGTTGAACAATGTGGGCTACCATATCGTGACGCGCGCTGATGCGGTGTCCGTGGGGTTGAACCGCTTTCGCAAGTGGCTGCTGGGGCGCCCAGATACATCCGAATACGCCTGGGGCCCGTAAAAGAAGCAGAGCGAAAGGGATCGCAATGCAACTTATACTTCTCTACGGCACGTCGGCGGCCTTCTTCCTGGTCGTCGATGCCATCGCGCTGACGCTCGTCCTCAAACCACTCTTTGAGCGCTACATTGGCGATATGCTGCGATCCCCAATCAACCTGACAGCGGCGGCGGTCTTCTACCTCTTCTACATCGCTGGCCTTTTGTACCTCGTATCGATTGCTGCCCTTCGCGCGGACTCGGTTCTCCAGGCGGGTGTCGGTGGCTTTGTGTTTGGGGCCGTGGCCTATGGCACCTACGAGTTTACCAACAAAGCGACACTCAAGGGGTGGGACTGGACGATGGTGGCCGTGGATACGACCTGGGGTGCTGTCCTGACGGGGGCCACGGCGGCCTTCGGTGTTTGGGCGACGCGGGCCATCTTGTCCTAACGGGTGCGCGCGGCGCAGCCCCGCTAAACGGCGCCTGCCCCGCAGGCGCGCCCTGCCCGTCCCGTTCGCGTCTGCCATCCGACAAACCGATCAGCGGAGAAGATCACGATTAAATCCGTCCCGACGGCAAAGGCGTCCAAGCCTTCACAGGGCTGGGCCACCGGAGCTTTGCCAGCAATGGCAGCAATCGTAGACAACGCCCCGTCGCGCGCCCGCCCGAAATCAATGTGCCGCCCGCCGGACCTAGCGACGGCGAGGCCGGTCGAAACCGGGACAAGCGTCAAACCAACGAACCTCGGATCAGGCGCCTGTGACGGGATCGGGTCAGCCCCGTTACACGCGGCCACGCAGACGCACAGCCCGCAGGCCAGGACCCAACGCACGGGCCTATCTTGGGCTGCGTTTCGCCAGGATGCGTTGCAGCGTTCGGCGATGCATGTTCAACCGACGCGCTGTTTCCGAGACGTTCCGATCGCAAAGCTCATACACCCTCTGGATATGCTCCCAACGAACGCGGTCTGCGGACATCGGGTTTTCCGGCGGAGGCGGCAGGTCGTCTTCCTTACAGAGCAACGCATTGGTGATGTCGTTGGCATCCGCGGGCTTTGACAGGTAATCCGTTGCCCCGATTTTGACGGCGGCAACGGCGGTGGCAATGGCGCCATACCCGGTGAGAACCACGATTTTGCTGTCGGGTCGCTTTTCCCGCAAACGCTCCACCACGTCCAAGCCGTTGCCATCCTCCAACCGGAGGTCGATCACGGCGTAGGCAGACGGCTTGACGGAGGCCTTGGCGATGCCCTCGGCAACCGAAGAGGCCGCATCCACCTCAAATCCACGCTTTTCCATGGCCCGCTCTAGGCGCCGCAGAAAGGGCTCGTCATCATCAACAAGAAGCAAGGTTTTGTCGGGACCGATCTCCATCGTGCTCTCGCCCATTTACTGTGCCTCCGGCCAAATCTGTCGTAGGAGATAGGAAACCTTCTCCTTACCCGTCAATGACACCTAGTCCAGATGCCGACACAGTCGACCCGAACCTTGCTGCCCCCGGAAACCCGCACGCCGCGCGTGCGCCTGAATACCCTGGTCAACCTGAGGTGGTTGGCGATCCTGGGGCAGACGCTGACCGTGGTCTTGGTCAGTCTGTGGCTATCGCTGTCCATCGAATGGGGGCTGTGCCTGCTGGTGATCGGCGCGGCCGTGGTCGCCAACCTTGTGGCCATGACCGTCTACCCACCCAGCCATCGCCTATCCGAGCGGGAGGCGTTTGGCTTCCTCGCCTTCGACTTGGTGCAATTGACGGCGCTGCTTTTTTTGACTGGCGGGCTGCACAATCCGTTCGCGCTGTTGTTCCTGGCGCCTGTGACGATCTCCGCGACGGCCCTGTCCTTGCGATCCACGCTGACCCTTGCCGTTGGGGCGCTGGTGATGATTTCCCTGCTAGGCGGCTATTACATGCCGCTTCGGGTTGCAGGCGGGAATGTGCTGGAGCTTCCGGTCCTCCATCTCATGGGCTTCTGGGCCGCGATTACCGTTGGGACGTTGTTCCTGTCGGGATTCGCGTTTCGGCTGACGCGCGAGACCGAGGCCATGTCCAAGGCCCTTCTCGCCACCCAGACCGCTCTCGCCCGAGAGCAGAAACTCCACGACTTAGGCGGGGTCGTTGCCGCCGCCGCCCACGAACTCGGCACCCCCTTGGCAACGATCAAACTGGTATCGAGCGAATTGGTCGAGGAACTCTCCGACCGTCCTGACCTTCGAGAAGACGCTGAACTGCTGCGCAACCAAGCCGACCGCTGCCGCGACATCCTTCGGTCCATGGGCCGCGCCGGTAAAAGCGATGCCCATTTGCGCCATGTCCCCATCGAAAGCATCGTCCGCGAAGCCGCCGAGCCCCACGAGGAACGGGGGATCGCCATCCTCTACGACTTCGCGTCGATTGAGGGCGGGGCCAACATCGGTCCAACCGTGCGACGCCAGCCGGAGGTCATTCACGGCCTACGCAACATGATCCAGAACGCCGTCGATTTCGCCACGGAACGGATTTGGGTCGACGTCCGCTGGTCCGCCCAAGACATCGTGATCCGCGTCATTGATGATGGTGCCGGCTACCCGCCCGAAGTGATCAGTCGGCTTGGCGACCCGTTCCTCCGGTCGCGGCAAAACCGACCGGACTATGAAGGCATGGGGCTTGGCCTGTTCATCGCCAAAACCCTGTTGGAACGGACGGGCGGTCAAGTGTCCTTCGCCAATGGCTCGCCCCCAGGGGTGCGCCCGGGTCGGCGGCGGGGTGGTGCGATTGCCGAAATCTCCTGGCCCAGGTCCATCATCGAGGCCCCACGGACCGGTGCCTTGGGAGAAAATGTTCCGATCGAATAGGCCGCAACGAAGCCTGAAAAGCACAACCAAAGGGTGTGTCAGCGGGCATTAACACCCTCTTAACCTATTGCCAGCCATGCTTTGGGCATCCGCAGATGTTGGGGGTTCGAAGATGTCGTCTACCGCTTTGACAATCCTTGCGCTTCTGGGCGGTAGCATCGCTGGCGTCTTGTCGCTCACTTTGGTTCTCTGGCTTGCGCCGCGCGCGCGCCATGACCTGCGTGCTGCGGCACATGAAACACTGGCCGAACCGCGCCACTTCACGTTTCGTGACGGGTATCTCATTGAAAACAGTGAGAACGTCGGTTTTCTCCTCTCGACGCCCATTGACCATTTGAAAGCATGGTCGGAACTGATCGACGTTCTTGGTGATATTGCCGACGGCGTCGAGCAAGCCTTCCGGGATTTGCGGGATGCGGGCCGCTCCTTCCGCCTGGACGGGGTTCTTGGCCGTGATCGAATCAGCATCATGGGGGTGCGTCAGGACGAGGACATCCGCATCACTGTGTCAGCGTCGGAAACGGCGCAAACAACCCTGCGCGTGGATCTCGCCAGTCTAGAGGCTCTGCAAGCGGATACAGACCTCCTCACCCGCAGCAGCGATACGACACCGACGCTCAGCTGGGTGGTCGATGGGACAGGCCGCGTCATCTGGGCCAATGCCGCCTATTGCACCTTGGCCGAACGCTGCGCCGGGCCGGATGCGCTGCGGGGCTGGCCCATGGTCAGCCTCTTTCCCGAACAGGCAGGCGCCCCGGCAGGCGTCACCCGTCGCCAAGTGATCGACAGCAAGGGTGAGACCAGTTGGTACGAGATCACGTCCCAACCTGCCGATCCGTCCGGCATGCGCCACGTCCATGCCATTTCGCTCGATGCGGTGATCGCTGCGGAGGATAATCTCAGGACCTTCATTCAAACCCTAACCAAGACCTTCGCGTATTTGCCAACGGGTCTTGCGATTTTCGACCGAGAGAAAAGCCTGGCGATGTTCAACCCGGCGCTGATGGACATGACGGGGCTCGACGCAAGCTGGCTATCCCGGCGCCCGAAGCTCACGGACTTCTTCGACGCGCTTCGCGACCATCGAAAACTGCCGGAGCCGAGGGACTATAAGGCTTGGCGCGACGGCCTCAGCGACCTGAGCCGCGTCGACGCAGGCGGAACCTACCGCGAAACCTGGACGCTGCCCACCGGGCAAACCTACTGCGTCACGGGCCGTCCACAGGCCGACGGGGCTGTCGCGCTGATGTTGGAAGATATCTCCGCGGACGTCCACGCCAGCCGGGCCCACCGGGATGAGCGAGACGCCTTGCGCGCGGCGCTCTCGGCTGCGGACGAGGCGATCATCGTCTTCAGCGCCTCTGGCACCTGCGTTGGCGTCAACGACCAGGCGCGCGACCTGCTGAAGCTCTCGCAGGACGGCATACCAGATACCCTCGACGCATGCCTGGTGGCGTGGCGCGACTTGTTTCGCCCAAGCCCAGCCTGGGGAGACCTGCGCGGGGTCGTTGCGGGCGACCTGCAAGACGGCGACCTCGTCGATTGGACCGAAACACTGGTGGATCACGACGGGCGCACCATAACGCTCCGGGTCATTCCCGGAAAGACCGGTGGGCTCACCCTGTGTTTTCGCCCAACCGACCTGCCGAACCAGGATACGGCCCCGACCGATCGACCGGCAACAACCATCGCCGCGCCCGGGACCGAAAGGGTGGAACAAGCCGTCCTCTGACAGGGCGCCGCTCCGGAGGTTTGCACCCCCTTGCCACCAGTGCTGGCCAGCGGTCTAAGTCGGGCCATGACCGATACAGGCACACCAGCGCCGCCACCGCCCGCAGCAGGCGTCTTCACATGCGCAACCGAAGCCGACACACGCGCCCTGGCGGCGGCCTTGGCGCCCCAGCTAAATGCAGGCGACATCCTTTATCTGGAGGGGGATGTGGGCGCGGGGAAGACCGCTTTTGCGCGCGCGCTGATCCAGGCCACGTTGCACCAGGACCGGCTGCCGCCCGAAGATGTGCCCTCGCCGACCTTCACGCTTGTCCAGACCTACGCGACCGCCCGCCACGACATCGTCCATGCGGACCTCTACCGGCTTTCCGACCCGGGCGAAGCGCTGGAGATTGGCTTGGCAGAGGCCTTTGAAGAGGCCGTTTGCCTCATTGAATGGCCCGACCGCCTGGGCGCGGACCGCCCAGACGGCGCGACCCTTCGATGGACCGTCTCGCCTGACGAGCACCGACATGTCACCCTGAGCGGTGGCCCTTTGGCCACCAAAATTGCACGCATCGCCAAATCGGTGCTGCCACAGGATCAGAGCCCATGACCTCCAACCGCGCCGCCACCATCGCTCGTTTTTTGGCCACAACCGACTGGGCCGGATCTCAACAAATCGCGCTTGCGGGCGATGCCTCGCTCCGCCGCTACATCCGCCTGGCCAAAGGGGCGGATCGGGCCATGCTGATGGATGCCCCCCCCGAGACCGGGGAGGATACGCGCCCATTCCTACGTATGGCCCAAGCCCTGCGAGACATGGGCCTGTCGACGCCGAAGATCATCGCCGAGAACGTGACCGACGGCTTTGTGTTGATGGAGGATTTCGGAGACGCGATCTATACCACCGTCTGCGCGCAAAACCCCGAACAGGAACCCCACCTTTACGCCGCAGCGGGAGCCGTCCTGGCGCAGATGCAAACCGCCCCGGCGCCAGATTTACCAGCCTATGGTCCGCTGATGCCCGATTTGGCTGCATTGGCCTTGGATTGGTACGCCCCAGAGGCGCGGGACGCGCGCGACGACTTGACCACCGCCATGGCCCAGGTTCTGGCGGACACCGCAACCGGCCCGGCGGTGCTGACCCATCGGGACTTCCACGCCGACAACCTCATGTGGTTGCCAGCGCGGTCGGGACTCGCCCGCGTTGGATTGCTCGATTTCCAGGACGCGATGCTGGGGCCGCCGGAATACGACCTCGCGTCGCTGATCCATGACCCTCGGCGCCCGGTTTCCGCCGACGCCGCCAAGGCCGCGACACAGGCTTACATCACCGGCACGGGACGCCCTATCGAAGAGGTCACGCGCGGCGTGGCCGTAGCCTCGGCCCAGCGAAATCTGCGCATCCTTGGCGTGTTCGCGCGCCTGTGCCTGCGGGATGGTAAAACCCACTACCCCGATTTCATTCCGCGCACGTGGGACGCCCTGACCGCAGACCTGCGCCACTCTGCCCTGTCCAATCTGCGGTCGGTCGTGGACGCGGTCCTGCCGCCACCCACTGACGCGCGCCTGCAGGCAATCAGAGATCGTGCCGGACAGCTGCGCGGTCAACCCCACGGCGCCACGCCATGATTCCCACGATGATCTTTGCCGCAGGGCTTGGCACCCGCATGCGACCTCTGACCGATGACCAGCCCAAAGCGATGGTGCGTGTGGCGGGTCGCCCTATGATCGACCACGCCCTCGCCCAGGTGGACGGCCCGGTGGTCGTCAACACCCATCACTTCGCCCACGCATTGCAAGACCACCTGGCAAACCGGCCCGATGTGACCGTGATCCATGAGGAGATCCTCTTGGAAACCGGCGGCGGTTTGCGCAATGCCCTGCCTTTGCTGGGCGATGGGCCTGTCATGACCCTCAATTCGGACAGTGTCTGGACCGGACCCCGCGCCTGCGACACGCTGCGGGCCGCATGGGACCCAGAGCGTATGGATGGCCTGCTGCTCATGGTGCGCGAGGACCAGGCCGTAGGCCGCGGTGGCGCGCGCTTCGCGTTAGGCGCCTCCGGCCAGCTTTCCCTGCACGATCATGGTCTGATCGCCACCGGCGTCGGCATCGTGAAACCCGATGGCCTGCGCCAAGATCCGCGCGAGGTGTTCTCGCTTAGGGATCTGTGGTTCGCCATGATGGACCGGGGGCGGTTGTGCGGCGTGGTCCACCCGGGTCGCTGGGCCGATGTGGGCAGCCCCGGGGCCATCCCCCTGGCAGAGGCGATGCTGGCGGAGGCCGCGTGATCCGAGGTCTGTTCCATGAACCCCCCGGCGTCGATTTTTCCCGCGCCGTTGTCGCCGGGCTACGGGCTAGGCTGTCCGGTCATCCGCCGGAGGCCATGGCAAGGGTCACCTTGCTCGTAAACACCAACCGCATGGCAGACCGGTTGCGCGCCGCCTTTGCGCAGGGCGGTCCGACACTGTTGCCGCGCATCGGGCTTGTCTCCCAACCCGCCGCCTTGCTGCCACCGGGTGCGGTGGCGCCTGCCGATCTGTCGCCCCTGGCGCTGCGCCTGCGTCTCACGCAACTGGTCCGGCACTTGCTGACGGCGCAACCGGACGTCTCGCCGCCAAGCGCGGCCTTCGATCTGGCTGGAACCCTGCTAACGCTCCTGGAAGAAATCCAAGAGGAGGGGATGGACCCGCAGGCGCTTGAGACGCTCGATGTGCGGCACCTCTCCGAACATTGGAACAGGTCCCTGGCCTTCTTGCGGATCGTCGCGGATTGGTCGGCGCGGGGGGCCGGGCGCACGCCGATGGCCGCGCAGACCGATGCGCTCACTGCCCTGCTGGCACAATGGTCCGAGGCTCCGCCAACGGACCCGGTCGTCATCGCGGGCTCGACGGCCTCCCGCGCCCCGACGCGACGGTTGATCGACGGCGTCCTCGCGCTGCCCCAAGGGGCGGTCATCCTACCTGGGCTTGACGGCGACATGCCCGACGCGGCCTGGGACAGCTTGGTGGACCCGGACGGACAAGGCGCACAGGATCATCCGCAATTCCGCCACGCAGCCCTACTGGCGGCCCAGTCCCAAACCCGCGCCGATTGCCCCAGTTGGAGCGGTCTGCGCCCCGCCGCACCCACCCGCAATCGTCTGGTGTCCCTGGCCCTGCGGCCTGCGCCCGCGACGGATGCCTGGCGCGAGGAAGGCCCGGACCTGAGCGACCTGTCGGACGCCTGCGAGGGCGTGACGCTGCTGGCCGCCCCCACACCCGGCGCCGAGGCCATGGCCATTGCCCTTGGCCTGCGCGCCGCCCTGGCTGACGGCAAACGGGCCGCGCTCATCACGCCGGACCGGACACTCTCCCGCCAGGTGGCCGCCCAACTGGACCGTTGGGGCATCGAGCCGGACGACAGTGCGGGCCGCCCGCTGCAACAATCCGCCCCGGGACGCCTGCTGCTGACCAGTGCCGCGCTCCTGGGTCGGCGGCCAGAGGCCGAGGCGCTGACCCTCTTGCTGTCCCATCCCCTGACCCGGGCGGACGACCGCATCGACCACTTGCGCCACGCCCGCGCCCTCGAAGTCGAACTCTTGCGCGAAGGTCCCTGTCCCTTCCCGGACCGTGCCGCCGTCGCCCAGTGGGTCGCGGACCCCGACACTTCGGGCCAGGCGGACGCTTGGACGGATTGGCTGTGCGATCTGTTGGACCGTCTCGGCGCGGCCCCTGCCATGGCACCGCTGGCTTCGCATCTGGACACCCATTTGGCCGTGATCGAACACCTGAGCGGGGACGCCATCTGGCAGGGGGAGGCAGGCCGCAGCGCGCGCGCCGTGGTCGAGGGCCTCCGGGCTGCCGCGCCGGAAGGCGGCGATGGCGCCATCGGGGCGCTGGAATACACGCGCATCCTGCAAGCTCTGTTGTCCGCCGAAGAGGTCCGGGAAACCTACGCCCCGCACCCTGACGTCATGATCTGGGGCGCTTTGGAGGCCCGGGCGCGCACGGCGGACCTCGTGATATTGGGCGGGCTGACCGACGGGGTCTGGCCCGACCAGCCGGCCGCCGATCCCTGGCTCAATCGCGCCATGCGTGCGGCCTGCGGGTTGCGCCTGCCGGAGCGGAGCACGGGCCTGTCGGCCCATGACTTCCAGCAGGCCGTGGCCGGACCGGAGGTCTGGCTGTCACGCGCAACCCGCGACGCCGAGGCGGACCTCGTGCCATCCCGATGGGTCAACCGGATCGAGGGCCTGCTCGGCGGGTTGGGAGGACAGGCGGCTGAAGCGCTGTCCCAGATGCGCGCGCGCGGCGACCGCTGGCTGCGACTGGCGGGCACGACCGACCAGCCCGATACCCTCCTCCCCCCGGCGCCGCGCCCCGGTCCCGTCGTTCCGGCCTCCGCCCAGCCCAAACGGCTCTCGGTCACCGCAATCGAGATGCTGATCCGCGACCCCTATGCGATCTATGCCCGTCATGTGCTCGGCCTGCGCGCGCTTGGCCCCCTACGGCAAACGCCCGATGCCCGTCTGCGCGGCACCGTGGTCCACACCGCGATGGAGCGGTTCGCGGGGTCTAAGACAGACGCCCTCGACCCTGGCGCCTCGGCGCGCCTGCGGAACATCCTGGAGGCAACGCTGGAACAGGAAGCCCCCTGGCCCGCGACACGGCGCCTCTGGCTGGGCAAGTTCGACCGTATCTTGGACGACCTTTTGACCGCCGAGGCCACCCGGCGGAGCTTAGGCCGCCCGATCCTGTTAGAAGAGCGAGGCCGTTGGCAGGTTCCAGGCCTCGACTTCGCGCTAACAGCGGAAGCCGACCGCATGGACGATAGGGGCGTGGCGGTGGCGATCTACGACTACAAGACGGGCAAGCCCCCCACGCCCAAGCAACAGGCGCTCTTTGCCAAGCAACTCCTGCTGGAGGCGATCATGGTCGAGGAAGGTGCCTTTGGCACAATCGGCAAACGTGCCGTGGACGAAGTGGCCTACCTGCAAGTCGGCAGCACATACGCCGAACAGCGGGTGCAGATCGACGCCGATGTCCTGGCCGCGACCCGGGCGGGCCTGCGCGACCTGATCGAGGGCTACCGCGCGGGGCGCCCCTTTGTCGCCCGCCTGATGCCAGAGGCGCTGACCTATGCCAGCGACTTTGACCAGTTGTCGCGGCGCGGAGAATGGGACGACACCCAGCGCGCCACGACGATCCGAGTGGGCCAATGATGGACGACACCTTAACCCCGGATGAGGCGACCTCAGCCCAGATCGGCGCCGCTGACCCCTCCGGGTCGGTTTGGCTGGCCGCGAACGCGGGGTCCGGCAAAACGCGCGTCCTGACGGACCGCGTCGCCTGGCTGCTGTTGGAGGGGACGCCGCCCGAACGCATCCTGTGCCTGACCTATACCAAGGCGGCGGCGGGCGAGATGCAGAACCGCCTGTTCAAGCGGTTGGGCGAATGGGCGATGATGCCCGACCCCGAGCTGCGCGCACAATTGCGGCGGTTGGGCGTGCCCACGGGCCGCATCTCCAGCGAGCGGTTGCGCCATGCGCGGACCCTGTTTGCCCGTGCCATCGAGACACCCGGCGGCCTGAAGATCCAGACAATCCATGCCTTCTGCGCCTCGCTCCTGCGACGGTTCCCGCTGGAAGCCGGTGTCTCACCTGCGTTCTCCGAAATGGATGACACTGCCAGCGCGCGCCTCCAACAGGAGGTGCTGGATCAGATGGCCGAGGGTCCAGACGCACCGCTGGTCGACGCCATGGCCGCTCGCCTGCGCGATGGTGAGCCCCAGGCGTTCCTTGCCGCCGTCGCCCGCGCCTGGCCCCTGGGCACGGCCCCACTGGACGAGGCCGCGCTCCGCGACCGCCTTGGCATTGGCGAGGACACCGAGGACAGCCTGCGCGACGACGTGACCGGCCCGGATATGCTCGACCTGATCGAAAGCTTCCTGGGTGATGCCGAGACGGCGCCGGGCAAGACCCTCGACAAACTGCGCACCAATTTGCGCCAGGCCCTGCTCGCGGATCGCGACACACGCTTCGACCTGCTGCGCGATATCTGCCTGACCGGGACGGGCGAGCGGCGCAAGATCGGGAACTGGCCCAAGGCCGTCAAAGAGGGGGAGCATGGTCCGCTGGTCGAGTTGTTCACGTTGATGATCGACCGAGTGGAAGACGCCACGACGCGGATCGCGGCCCTCACCTCATTGGACTATGCCCAAGCGCTCCACGCCTTCGCCCCCGCCTTCGTGACCCGATTGGAGGAGGCCAAGGCCGCGCGGGGGTGGCTCACCTTTGACGACCAAATCGCGCGGGCGCGGCACCTGCTCTCGACCTCCGACATGGCGCAATGGGTCCTGTTCAAGCTGGACGGCGGGCTGGACCACATTCTGGTGGATGAGGCCCAAGACACCGCCCCCGCCCAATGGGACGTGATTGCCGCCCTCGCCGCCGAGTTCGGCGCGGGAGAGGGCGCGCGGGCCGATGTCACGCGGACGCTGTTCGTCGTCGGGGACCGAAAACAGTCGATCTATTCCTTCCAAGGCGCCGACCCCGACGCATTCGACAGGATGCGTGCCGTTTTTGCCCGCACCCTCCCCCAGGAGGCGGCGGCCCTGCGGGACCACGCGCTGCTTTACTCGTTCCGGTCATCACCCGTGATCCTGGATCTGGTGGATGCGGTCTTTGCCGAGGGTGGTGGCGCCGGGCCCGCGCCCGAACACAAGGCCTTCAAGACCCAGATGCCTGGCCGCGTGGACCTCTGGGCGCCGATCCCCCAGGACAAACAAGACATCGAACGCACCTGGTCCGACCCCGTGGACATGCCAGCCGCCAACGATGCCGAAGTCGTATTGGCCACCCGCATCGCGCGCAGCATTCGCCACATGATCGACGCGGGCACCCCCATTGGCCCCGACCGCCGCCCGGTGGCCGAGGGCGACATTCTGATCCTGCTGCAACGGCGGCGCGCGTTGTTCCACCACATCATCCGCGCCTGCAAGGCCGAGGGTCTGAACCTGGAGGGCGCCGACCGCCTATCGCTGTCCGACGATATGGCGGTGCAGGACCTGATCGCGCTTCTGACCTGGGCGGCGACGCCCGACGATGATCTGTCACTGGCCACGGTCCTCCGGTCCCCGCTCGGTGGTCTGGACGAGGCCGCTCTGTTCGATCTGTCCTACGGACGCAAAGGGCGGCCGCTGTGGTCAGTGCTGCGCGACAGCGACCATGACACCGCGATGCTGGACGACGTGCTGCGCATCTCGGACATTCTGCGCCCCTACGAAATCCTGCAACGCATCCTGATCCGCCACACTGGGCGCCGCCGCCTGCTCGCCCGCCTGGGGCCGGAACGGGAGGAGGCCATCGACGCCCTACTCGGGCAGGCCCTGGCCTATGAGGGGTTGGAGGTGCCCAGCCTTGTGGGCTTCCTGGGCTGGCTCGCCTCTGCGGATGTCGACCTCAAACGCCAGGCGGGGCGGGGCAGCATCCGGGTAATGTCCGTCCACGGGTCCAAGGGGCTAGAGGCCCCCGTTGTCATCCTGCCGGAAACCCAGGTGCGCAAACCGAAGGGCCTGGGCGGCGTGCAACGATTGGAGGATGGCACCCCCGTGTGGATGCCCGCCAAGGGCGGTTGGTCCCCGGTGCTAACCGATCTCGCCGACCGCGCCGCCACAGCCCAGGCGGAGGAGCGGGATCGTCTGCTCTATGTGGCCCTGACGCGCGCTGAAAGCTGGCTGATCGTCTGTGCCGCCGGTGATGTCGGGACCGAGCCCGGGGACAGTTGGTGGCAGCAGGTCAACGCCGGTTTCCACCGCCTCGGCGCCCCCCCCGCGCCGGAAGCCGATCAGGATCGCCGGATCGAACGGGGCGACTGGTCCCCCACGACCCTTGCCGACACCGCATCCCAGATCACCGCACCGGTGCCGCCGGAGTGGCTCTCCCAACCGGTTGAGACCCCGCCTGCCCTCCCCCGACCGCTTACGCCCTCCACCTTGCCCGGTGCCAAGGCCCTTCCAGGCGAAGGTCAGGACCCCGACACGGCGATGGAACGGGGTACGGCCATCCACGCCCTGTTGGAACATCTGCCGCGCAGCCCGCGCACCCGATGGTCCGCCATAGCGGAGGCCCTGGGCGCCACGTCCGAGATGTTGGCCGAGGCGACCAAGGTCCTGGGGACTGCCGCGCTCGACGTCGTCTTTGCCCCCGACACCCTGGCCGAGGTGCCCTTCGCCCTGCCCGCAACACCATCGCGTCCGGCGGTCAGTGGCGTCATGGACCGAGTGATCGTCACCCAGACAGAGATCACTGTGATCGACATCAAAACAAACGTCATCGTGCCAGAGACCGCCGCCCAAATCCCGCTAGGCGTGTTGGCGCAAATGGGCGCCTACGAGGTCGCTGTGACCGCGATCTGGCCCGACCGTACAATCCGTCTTGGGATCCTCTGGACCCGCACCGCGCGCCTGATGGAGGTGCCCCACGATCTCGTGACACGGCCCTGGTCGGAGCCGCTGGCCATTGACGCAGGGCGCGAGGATGCCTAGCTTCGCCGTCCACCCGATGCGCAGACCGCGCCCCCGCAGGAGAAAACGCCATGGCCACAGTTGCCGCCACAGACGCCACCTTTGACGAAGTCGTCAAACAATCCGACATCCCCGTGGTCGTGGACTTCTGGGCGGAATGGTGCGGCCCCTGCAAACAGATCGGCCCCGCCCTGGAAGAGCTGTCCGAGGAATACGCGGGCAAGGTCAAGATCGTGAAAGTCAACGTGGATGAGAACCCCTCCAGCCCCTCGGCAATGGGCGTGCGGGGCATTCCTGCGCTGTTCCTGTTCAAAGGTGGCGAGGCCGTGGACCAAAAGATTGGCGCCGCGCCAAAGGCCGCGCTGAAGGACTGGATCGACGGCGCCGTCTAACGCCAGCCTCCTCCAAGACAACACAAACGCCCGCAGCCCTGCTGCCGGGCGTTTTTCTTTGCCTAGATCGGGACCGGCTGCGGCGGGCCGATGGCTGCCCCGCTCCTGGCATCCCCTCTGCCACCATCCCAAAGCAAAACCCCCGGGCAATCGCTTGCCCGGGGGTGCTGTCGTCCAAGAGTAAGGGAGGGAGAATTAACCCTTGGAGAATTCGGGATAGGCTTCCATCCCCAGTTCCGACATGTCGAGACCGGTGATTTCTGCTTCTTCGCTGACGCGGATGCCCATGGTCGCCTTCAGGATCACCCAGATGATCAGCGAGGTGATGAAGACGAAGGCGCCGATGGCAGCAAAGCCCAGGATCTGCGTCGCAAAGGACGTACCGTCGGTGTAGACCGGAACAACCAGAGTGCCCCAGAACCCGGCGATCAGGTGGACCGGGATGGCACCAACCACGTCGTCGATCTTCATCTTGTCCAGCATCGGGACGGTGAAGACCACGATGGCACCGCCAACAGCACCGATCCACAGGGCGCCAAACAGCGACGGATCAAGCGGACCAGCCGTGATGGAGACCAGACCGGCCAGAGCGCCGTTCAGGACCATCGTCAGGTCGACCTTCTTATACAGCACCTGCGTCAGGATCAGCGCGGCAACAGCACCAGCCGAGGCGGCCATGTTGGTGTTGGCGAAGATGCGGCCCACGTCGGTGATGTCACCCACGGTGCCAGCAGCCAGCTGAGACCCACCGTTGAAGCCGAACCAACCCAGCCACAGGATGAACGTACCGAGGGTGGCGAGCGCCAGGTTCGAACCGGGCATCGGCACGACCTTGCCGTCTTTGGTGTACTTGCCGATCCGCGGCCCCAGGATGATCGCACCGGCGAGGGCGGCGAAACCACCTGCGGCGTGCACCAGGGTCGAGCCTGCGAAGTCAGAGAAGCCAGCTTCGGACAACCAGCCGCCGCCCCACTGCCAGGAGGCCTCGATGGGGTAGATGAAGCCGGTCAGGGCCACAACGAAGATCAGGAAGGGCCACAGCTTGATCCGCTCGGCCAGGGTGCCCGACACGATGGAGGCCGTGGTGGCGCAGAACATCAGCTGGAAAAAGAAGTCCGATGCGGCAGAGGCATAGTCCAGTGCGGCGTCTTCAGCGGCCAGGCCCACGGGCTCCAGCGAGGTGACGGCGAAGAGCGGCCCGAGGTAGCCCTCAATCGACCATTCGGCGGGGTACATCACACCGAAGCCAACCAGCCAGTACATGATGGCGGCGATGGAGAACAGCGCCATGTTCTTCGTCAACTGCGTGGTGACGTTCTTGGAGCGGACGAGGCCCGCCTCCAGCATGGCGAAGCCAGCCGCCATCCAGAACACGAGGAAGCCGCCCACAAGGAACAGCAGCGTCGTCATGATATACGGGCCGATCTCGTCGAAGCCCGGCGCAGGGGCGTCCTGCGCGAAGGCCGCAACCGGAAGCGCTGTGAGCGCTGCGCCGAGGGCCAGAGTTTTTGTGAAGTTCATTACCAATTTCCCCTTGGCGTCGTCTTAGATGGCGTCTTCGTTCAGCTCGCCGGTCCGCACGCGGACAGCCTGCTGCACGTCGAGGACGAAAATCTTGCCGTCACCGATCTTGTCGGTCTTGGCGGTTGTGGCGATGGTCTCGACGACCTGGTCGGCCATGGCGGCAGGCACCACGATCTCCAGTTTGACTTTCGGCACGAAGTTCACGGCATATTCGGCACCGCGGTAGATCTCGGTGTGACCCGACTGGCTGCCAAACCCCTTGATCTCAGTGACCATCATGCCGCGAACACCCAAGGTGGTCAGCGCCTCGCGGACCTCCTCCAGCTTGAACGGCTTGATTGCTGCAATGATGAGTTTCACATCTGTCCCCTTCTCTGCGGCACCTGTCCTCAGACGCCCGGATGGACGCAGATCACGGACGAGGTCATGGAGGCGCAACGCCAAGCCGGGGCCGAACCTGCCTAGCGACGCCTCAGATTTGCGATTTCTGCATAATTAGGCAGCATTGATTAATTTTTGTGCAGTGCGGAAATGCTGCAAATGCAAAGGATTTGACCGAAGCACCGTGCAAACCCGACTCGGGATCGTTATCTACGTGCGAAACAAGATTCCGGCCCCAGAACGGACGAGCAGACAGATGGCGAAACCTCGTAAGGCGCGGTCCACGGCTGCGAAACAGGCCCCTGACGGCAAACGCACATCCAGACGGGGACCGCCCCCGGCCAAACGTGCCGCAAAGCCACGGCGGGGCCTTTGGGGTTGGATTCTCTGGCCCGTCACCTTCCTGATCCGCGTTGCCTGGGCCTTGGCCTGGCGCGGGGCCGTGACCGTCGCGCTGATCGTTGCGGGTGCGACCGCCTATAATTACGTCGGTCTGCCAGATATGGCATCGCTCTCTGACGGGCGCGCGCGGGGCTCGGTGACGATGCTCGACCGTTCGGGCGAGGTCTTTGCCTGGCGCGGTGACAACTTCGGTGGGCTGGTGACGACGGACAACGTCTCCCCCCACCTCAAACACGCGGTCATCGCCAGCGAGGATAAGCGTTTCTATCGTCACCTGGGCGTCAGCCCCCGTGGCATCGCGGGCGCCATGCGCACCAATTTGCGGTCGGGCCGGGGGCCCTTCTCGGGCGGGGGTGGCTCGACGATCACACAGCAGGTCGCCAAGCTTTTGTGCCTGGGCAACGACTACAGCCCGACGCTTGGCATCTCGGAGGCGGAGTTCGAGGCCGATTGCCGTCGCGGGACGGTCTGGCGAAAGGTCAAAGAGATCCCTTACGCCTTCGCGTTGGAATTGAAGTTCACGAAAGATGAGATCCTGTCGATCTATCTGAACCGCGCCTATCTGGGGGCGGGCGCCCGGGGATTTGCCGCCGCCAGCCAACGCTATTTCGGGACATCTGTTGCGCGTCTCAACCCGGCGCAGTCGGCAATGCTGTCGGGCCTGCTACCTGCGCCCAGCTATTACGCGCCGACCTCGAACCTGAAACGCGCCCAGGACCGCGGTGCGACAGTGCTGCGGTTGATGCGGGACCAGGGTTATTTGAGCAGCGCGGACTTTCAGCAAGCGCTCGACACCCCCGCAACGCTCTCGGCGGCGGCCCGGCAGGATACCGGCGGGTATTTCGCGGACTGGGTGATGGGTACCGGGCCGGATTTTCTGACGCGTGAGACCACCGAAGATGTCATCATGCGCACGACGCTCGACAAGGACATGCAGCGTGCCGCCGAGGAGGCATTGGGCTTCGTCTTTGAAACCAAGGTCCGCGCCGGGTCCGAGGCCCAAGCGGCCATCGTCGTGATGAGTGCCGACGGCGCCGTGCGCGCCATGGTGGGGGGCCGCAACACGCGGGGCGCCGGGCAGTTCAACCGCGCCACCCAGGCCGTGCGCCAAACCGGAAGCAGCTTCAAACCCTTCGTCTATGCCGCTGCCTTGGATCTGGGGAAGCGGTTCGACGACCGCGTGTTCGATGGCCCCTTGCAGATCCAGGTGCCGGGCTCCGGCATCTACGCACCCGAAAACTACGACAAGAAGTTCTACGGCGAAGTCGACCTCACCGAAGCACTGGCGCGCTCGCTCAACACGGCCGCCGTACGTCTTTCGGAGGCAACGGGTCGTGACATTGTGCGCAAGGTCGCCACCGACTTCGGCATTGAGAGCGATCTCGCCGCTGGACCGGCCTTGGCCCTTGGGGCCTCCGAATCGACCCTGATCGAAATGACGGGCGCCTATGCTGGGATCCTGAACGGTGGCACAAGCGTGACGCCCTACGGTCTGACGTCGCTCCGGCTGCGGGGCGAAGACCAGGCCCTGCTGGACCACGAAACCGGATTGGGCGAGCGGGTCATCACGGATCAGGCGGCGCGCCAACTCGTCTACATGATGTCCCGCGTGGTGGAATCGGGGACCGGCACCCGCGCCAAGCTGGGGGACCGCCCTGCGGCGGGCAAGACCGGCACAACCTCCAGCTACCGGGATGCTTGGTTCGTCGGGTTTACCGGTGACTACGTGGCGGGCGTCTGGATGGGCTACGACGACAACACGCCGCTGACGGGTGTCACGGGCGGCGGGCTGCCTGCGGAAATCTGGCGCGAAACCATGGTCCGCGTGCACGACGGGCTTCCCGTCACGCCGCTACCGATGATCGATCCACGGACCGAGATGCGCCGCCCACCCCCTCAAGTAGCGGCTCCTCGCCCATCGCCACAGCCGCAACGGCAACAACCTGCGAGAGAGCCGGACCTGGCTGAGCGTATTTTACAGGATGTTCTCGGCGGCATATTCGGACGAAACTGATTCTTAGAGATGCATTGAACCCGAGACGTCCCGCCGACCATGATACACAGATGTGATCCTGTCATTTGACAGGGTCCTGCTACCATCATCGGCACAAGAGGGCTCCGTCGAGGACCAAGGGGGCAAACGATGAAACGACCGAACACGATGCGGCCCGACCTGGGCCAAGCAGAACTGACGGATGTGCGCCGCCGGTCCACGGGCCTTTTGATCATGGTCTTCATCTTTTCCATGGTCGTGAACGCGCTGATGCTCACCGGCCCGATCTACATGTTGCAGGTCTATGATCGAGTGCTGGGGTCGCGGTCCGAGGAAACGCTGCTCGCCCTGTCGGTGCTGGTGACGTTTCTGTTTCTTATGATGGGGATCATGGATCACATCCGCGGGCGTGTGATGGCGCGGGTTGGTGCACGGTTCCAATCGGCCCTGGATGGGCGCGTGTTCCAGGCGCACCTGCGCCGCGCGGCGGCCACGCCCGGCGGCGCCGGACAACGCAATCCCCTGCGCGATGTGGAAGCGGTCCAGAGGCTGCTGTCGTCACCGGTGTTCCTCGCCCTGTTCGACATTCCCTGGACCCCCCTGTTTCTGGGCGCGATCTTCGTGTTCCACCCTTGGTTGGGCATCCTCGCATGCAGCGGTGGTCTGGTGCTCATCGTTCTCGCGGGCGTGAACCAATGGATGACCTCGGGCCCCATGGCGGTGTCGAACCAAGCGACCGCACGGGCGGAGCTGACCGCCCAACAGCTCGCCTCCGAGGCGGAACTGGTGCAATCCCTCGGGATGCGGGACGCTGCCTTTCAACGGTGGATGACCGCGCGCGGCAAGTCCCTGCAGAACGCCGTGTCCTACTCGGACCGCTCTGGGTTCTTCACGGTCACGACCAAGACGCTACGCCTGTTTCTCCAATCGGCGATGCTCGGCCTGGGCGCTTACCTGGTGCTGCAAAACCAACTGACCGCAGGGGCCATGATTGCCGGGTCCATTCTGATGGGCCGCGCGCTGGCCCCCATCGAGATGGTCATCGGCCAGTGGCAGCTTGTCCATGGCGCCCGCAAGGGGCGGAGTGGTGTGATTGAGTTGCTGGAAACGGTGCCGCCCACGCCGGAACGGACGCCTTTGCCCAGGCCACAGGCCCGCTTGACCGCCGAAAACGTCACCATCGTCCCCCCGGGCGCGCAGCAAGCCTCGCTCCGAGGGGTGTCGTTCATGCTGCAGCCGGGCCAAGCCATGGGCGTGATTGGGCCATCGGGCGCGGGGAAAACCTCTCTCGCGAAAGCCATCTGCGGGGTTTGGATGCCAGCGGGCGGCAAGATGCGTCTCGATAGTGCGACGCTGGACCAATACGACCCGGACGTTCTGGGGGGATACATCGGGTATCTGCCACAGACGGTGACGCTGTTTGACGGAACGATTGCCGACAACATCGGGCGTCTCGCGCCAAACCCAGACCCGGAGAAGATCGTGGAAGCCGCGCAAAAGGCCGCTGCCCATGAGATGATCCTGGAACAGCCAGCGGGCTACGATACGCCGGTCTCCGCGGTCGGTGGGCGTCTGTCCGGCGGGCAGATCCAGCGCATCGGCCTAGCCCGCGCCATGTATGGTGACCCGGTGGTCCTCGTGCTGGATGAGCCGAACTCCAACCTCGACAATGAGGGCACCATTGCCCTCAACAAGGCCATTCGCGGCATGAAAGACGAAGGCAAATCGGTGATCATCATCGCGCACCGCCCTGCCGCGATTCAGGAGTGCGACGTGCTTCTGATGCTGTCCCAAGGCATGCGCACTGCCTTTGGACCCCGCGAAGAGGTCCTGCAGAAGATGGTCAAGAACCACAGCGAAATCACCCGCAGCCCCGAGCCCGGAGGCGTATCATGAACCAGATGCCTGCCAAAAAACCGATTGGGAAGGTTGCCACGAAACCCGCCAAACCGGTTCCCCCCGCCAAGCAAGCCAGCCAGACCTGGCACGCCAGGCGCCAATTAATCATGGGCGTGATCGGCCTGGCCGTGTTGTTGGGTGGGTTCGGCTATTGGGCTGTCTTCGCAAACATCGCAGGGGCCATCATCTCAACCGGTCAAATCGCCGTAGAAAGCAACCGACAGGTCGTCCAGCACCCCGATGGCGGGGTTGTCTCGACGATTCACGTCCGCGAAGGCGATACCGTCGAGGCAGGTGATCCCCTGCTGAGCCTGGACCGGACCTTGCTCCAATCCGACGCACAGATCCTGTTGGACCAGTTGCATGAGATCACGGCACGCGCCTCCCGCTTCCGGGCGGAACGGGACGGCCTGGACGAGGTTCGTTTCCCCGATGACCTGCTAGCTGCTGCTGAGGCGGACGAGGAAGTCGACGACATGCTGCGCGGCCAGGTGAACCTGTTCCTCACCCGCCGCGAATCCTATGAGCGCGAGGCGGAGCAATTGGTGCGACGCAAGGAACAGATCAGCGCCCAGGTCGACGGCATCACATCGCAGACCGAGGCCTTGAACCTGCAACTCGGCTTCATCCGACAGGAGCTCGACGCCCAGCGGTCCCTCCTGGACCGAGGGTTGGCCCAGGCGCCCCGCGTCTTGTCGCTGCAACGGGAAGAGGCTCGGCTGCTGGGCCAAGTGGGGGAATTCGCGGCCGCCGTGGCCGAGTTGGAAGGCCGCGCCACGGAAATCGACTTGGAGGTGCTCAAGCTCGACACCCGCCTGCGCGAGGAGGCCATCAGCCAGCTGCGCGATCTGCAATTCCGTCAGATCGAGTTGGAAGAACAATACCGCTCCATTCAGGAGCGTCTCGCGCGCATGGAACTGACCGCCCCAGTCGCGGGTATCGTCTACGGTCTGTCGGTCTTTGCGCCGCGCTCGGTGATCCGGCCCGCCGATCCGGTGCTGTTCCTCGTTCCCCAGGACCGCCCGCTTGTGATCCAAACCCAGGTGGACCCCATCCACATCGACCAAGTCTATCCCGGTCAACCGGTGACCTTGCGTATGCCCACCTTTGATGCGCGGACGACTCCGGAACTCTTCGGGTCTGTGATCCGCGTGTCGCCTGATTCCTTCACCGATGAGGTGACGGGGATGACCTACTACCAGGCGGAGGTTCTGCCCAATGAGGGTGAGATTGAGCGGTTGAACGGCCAAGTGATGCTGCCTGGTATGCCGGTGGAAGCCTACATCCGCACCGAAGATCGCACGCCCCTGACCTACCTGACAAAACCCCTGACGGACTATTTCAACCGAGCGTTCCGGGAGGGGTGAGGGGCGGAACGCCCGAACGACCGCTCCGCCTCCGGTGGAGCGGCGGCTTCAGTGGCGCGTCCAGAGACCTAGCCGACCAACAGGAGCACAGGCGGCGAGAGCACCCCGTGCAGGCCCCCACGCACCGGCCCGATGGCACGGGGGTCGCAGGCAGTGGCAAGCGCGTGTCCCCACGAGACGCCACAGTCAAAGCGGCGCAGGGCAGCGCCCGCCAACCCGCCCCCACAAGGCAAAGGGCAGGAAAACCGGTAATTGGCAATCCCGCCCCCGCGTGACAGCCTGAAGCGAACTCGATCCCAAGCGGAGCCTTCGCCCATGTCCTTCACCGCCAAACTCGCCGACCTCGGCATCACGCTACCTGACGCCCCGGCCCCGGCTGCAAACTACGTGCCTTACGTCCAATCGGGGGACATTCTCTATGTCTCCGGCCAGATCAGCGCCGACGCGGATGGCATGATGGTCGGCAAGCTGGGCGCCGACGCCACGGTCGAACAGGGCGCCGCCGCCGCACGGGCCTGCGCCATCAGCCTGCTGGCGCAAGTCAAAGCTGCCTGCGGGGGCGACCTGGACCGTCTGGAGCAAGTCATCAAACTGACAGGCTTCGTCAATTCGACCCCAGAGTTCGGCGATCAACCCAAGGTCATCAACGGCGCCTCCGACCTCTTGGCCGAAGCCCTTGGCGATGCAGGTAAGCATGCCCGATCCGCCGTTTCAGCGGCGGCGCTGCCCTTTGGCGTGATGGTCGAAATCGAAGGGATCTTTCGCATCAAATGACCGAGCTGCCCCTCTCCCTTCGCTCGGGTCGGATCGCCCACCGCGGCCTGCACGACCGCCGCGCCGGTCGGCCCGAGAATTCGATGCAGGCCTTCCGTGCGGCCATCGAGGCGGGCTTCGCCATCGAGTTGGACGTTCAGCCCTCCTCCGACGGCATCCCTATGGCGTTCCACGATTACGCGCTGGATCGCCTGACCGAGGCTACCGGCCCGGTGCGTGACAAGACCGCCGCCGAACTCGCCCAGATCGACCTGATCGGCGGATCTGGGGGCATTCCCACCCTGGCCGCCGTGCTGGACGAGGTCGCGGGACAGGTGCCCCTGCTCATCGAGATCAAGGACCAGGACGGCGCGATGGGGGGCAATGTCGGCGCCCTGGAAGACGCTGTGCTTGCCGTCTTGGACGGCTACGTAGGCGACGTGGCTGTGATGTCGTTCAATCCCCACTCCGTCGCGCATATGGCCAAGGCCGCCCCCCAGGTGCCGCGCGGCATGGTGACCTCTGCTTATCATGCGGCCCATTGGCCGGGCGTGCCCGAACCCCGGCGCCAACACTTGGCGACAATTCCTGACGTGGACCGGGTGCAGGCCGCCTTCATCAGCCACGAAGTCGCGGCCCTGGACATGCCCCGGGTGGCCGAATTGAAAGCGGCTGGACTGCCGATCCTGTGCTGGACCGTCCGCTCCGCCGCGCAAGAGGTCGAAGCCCGCCGCATCGCCGATGGTGTGACCTTCGAAGGTTACTTGCCCTGAGGCGTCGCGGCCCCACGTCTGGCCCATGACAGAGACCGCCATCGAGATCACCGTCCTAACCGGCTTGGATCAAATCGATCCAGCCGAGTGGGATGGCTGCGCCTGCCCCGAGACCGCCGACGGCGGCCCGCCGAACGATCCCTTTACCACCTACCGCTTTTTGCGCGCCCTCGAAGACAGCCACTCGGTCAGTGGCCGCAGTGGCTGGCAGCCGCAGCACTTGGTCGCGCGCGCAGGCGGAGAGGTCATCGCATGCGCCCCGCTTTACGCCAAGGGCCACAGCCAAGGGGAGTATATCTTCGACCACAATTGGGCCCACGCCTGGGAACGGGCGGGGGGCGATTACTACCCCAAGCTGCAACTGGCGGTGCCCTTTACGCCTGCGACCGGCCGCCGCTTCCTGCTGAAACCGGGCCACGAGGAGGTGGGGCTCCAGGCCCTGATCCAAGCCGCCGCGCAGATTACTGACCAGAACGGCCTGTCCTCGCTGCATGTCACCTTCTGCACCGAAGCGGAGCGCCAGGCCGGCGCGGCGCTGGGCCTCTTGGCGCGCTCCAGCCAGCAATTCCACTGGTTCAACGATGGCTACGACAGCTTTGACGATTTCCTGGCGGCGCTCAGTTCGCGCAAGCGCAAGAACATCCGGAAAGAACGCGCCCAGGCCCAGGGGTTCGGCGGCCAGATCCGGGCCTATACCGGCGACGATTTGCAGCCGCACCATTGGGACGCCTTTTGGCGGTTCTACCAAGATACCGGTGCCCGCAAATGGGGCAGCCCCTATTTGACGCGGCCCTTCTTCGATCTTGTGCAGGACCGAATGCGCGACGATGTCCTTCTTGTTCTGGCAGAGCGCGAGGGCGTTCCCGTCGCCGGGGCGCTGAACTTCATCGGGCGCGATGTGCTGTATGGTCGGTACTGGGGGTGTACGGAGCACCACCCCGCGATGCACTTCGAACTGTGCTATTATCAGGCCATCGACCACGCCATCGCGCGGGGTCTGTCCCGCGTCGAAGCGGGCGCCCAGGGCGAACACAAACTGGCGCGCGGCTATATGCCCGTCACCTGTCACAGCCTGCATCACATCCCCAACGAAGGCTTTCGCAAGGCCATTTCCCAATACCTGGAGGCCGAGGCCAACGCGGTGGAGCAGGACATCGAAGTCTTGACATCCTACGGCCCATTCAAACGCACCACTGTGGAGGAACAGCAATGACACCAGACGGTTGGACCGAAGATGACGGGGCGCTGACGCGGCAGTTTACCTTTCAGGACTTCTCTGAGGCCTGGGGGTTTATGACACGGGTTGCGATGCTGGCCGAGACGGCAGACCACCACCCGGAATGGTCCAACGTCTACAACCGCGTGGACATCCGCCTGACAACCCACGACGCAGGCGGCTTAACCGACAAGGACACAGCCTTGGCCACGGCGATCAACGGCCTGATGTGAGCGCAAAAAAGTCTTCCCCGAAGACTTTTACCAGAGTTTTCAACGAAAACTCTGGCCCCCGCCCCCGCGGCGCACCATCCCGAACAGGTCGCGCGGATCGTCTGGATCAGCGAGCAGATCCAACTCGGTATGGTAACCGGTCCGCCGCATCTCATCGTAGATGTGGCACAGGGCGCTGAAGTCCTCGGTGGCGAACCCGACGCTGTCGAACAACGTCGTTTGATGGGCCGAGGTGCGCCCGGGCCGCTGGCCGGCGATCACGCGCCAGAGGTCTGTCACGGGATGGTAGGCGGGCAGTTGTTGGATCTCTCCCTCGATCCGGGTTTGCGGCGCGTATTCCACAAAGATATCGGACCTCAGCAGGATGTCGCGGTGGAATTCTGTTTTGCCCGGACAATCCCCTCCGATGGCGTTCAGGTGAACGCCCGCCCCGACCATATTGTCGGTCAGGATGGTGGCCTGCCGCTTGTCTGCCGTACAGGTCGTGATGATTTGCGCCCCCTCGATGGCCGCTTCGGCACTGGTGCAGGCCACCACCGTCAAACCGGTTTCGCGCAGGTTCCGTGCCGCCTTAGCCGTGGCAGCGGGTTCCAGATCCCACAGCCGGACCTCCTCAATCCCAAGGCAGTGATGAAAGCCGAGCGCCTGGAACTCGCATTGTGCCCCGTTCCCGATGATCGCCATGACCCGCCCGTCCTTCGGCGCCAGATGGCGCGCCGCCACCACGGACATGGCCGCCGTGCGCAAAGCCGTCAGGATGGTCATCTCGCTCACCATCACGGGGTAGCCGGTGTCCACCCGCGCCAGAACGCCGAAGGCGGTGACGGTCTGATAGCCCCGCGCCATGTTTGCCGGATGGCCGTTCACATATTTGAACCCGTAGAATTCGCCATCCGATGTGGGCATCAACTCGATGACCCCTGTCTCGGAATGGGACGGGACGCGCGCCACCTTGTCGAACCGCTCCCACCGCAGGAAGTCGGCTTCGATCCGGTCAGCGATGGCTGCAATGGTTTCGGCAATGCCCATCTCGTTGATGAGCCGCATCATGTGCTCAACCGATACGAAGGGGACCATGGCCAAGGAAGAGGGCGTGGGTGGCGACGGGTTCATGGCACTCTCCCTCCGATCAACCACGTCGCGTTGGGCGGTCCAGAACCGCCTTTCCGAACAGGGACGCGATCAAATCCACGATCAACGAGGTGGTGCGTCCGCGCTCGTCCAGGAATGGGTTCAGCTCCGCGATGTCCAGCGAGGTGACCAGGCCAGAGTCGTGCAGCATTTCCATCACCAGATGCGCCTCCCGGAAGGTCGCGCCGCCTGGCACGGTTGTGCCCACGGCGGGCGCAATGGATGGGTCCAGGAAGTCCACGTCGAGGCTGACGTGCAGATCCCCGTTGGCGACGCGCACTTCATCCAAGAACCGCCGGAGGGGCGGCGCGATGCCGTGTTCGTCGATGGTGCGCATATCGGCGGTCACGACACCCGCGCGGACGAGCGCCGCCTTCTCATCGGGATCGACGGAGCGCAGACCGAGCATCAGGATCTTCCCTGGGTCGACCGTTGCGCGGGGCGGTGGAAACACGCCTTCGAACTCAGGGGCGCCAGTGAAATAGGCGACAGGCGTGCCATGCAGGTTCCCGCTGGTCGTCGTCGCCGGCGTGTGGATGTCGCTATGGGCGTCGAGCCAGAGCACAAACTGTGGCCGGTCGCTCCGTGAAGCCATGGCCGGGACAACCCCTGCCGCCAAAAGATGATCACCGCCCAGAAAGATCGGCAATGCCCCGGCGGGCACGTCATAGGCCTGAATGGCCGCGATCCAGGCGGCGCAGGCTTCGGGGGCGTGCAGATCGCCGGACGTGTCTGCGCCGTCGGGCGAGGTGGCAGGCGGATTGATCGACGCGGTCGAGACCCCATAGCCCAGATCGGTCAGAACCTCCGCCATCCCAGCCGTTCGAAGGGCGTCTGGCCCCATGACACAGCCGCGACGCCGCGCGCCCGACTGAACGGGCACATCAATAAGCTGGATTGGGCGTCCCATGGAACCTCCGCGATGGGTCATGCGACCTATGATGCAGCTTGCCCTGATCAATCGCATGATCCAAATTGACCAATATGGGCATGTGTTTTCACCATTCCGCATAGCAAAAGCGACAGTATGGACGATCTGGATAAGCGTCTTCTGGCGGAGCTTCGTCAGGACGGGCGGGCGCCGATCTCGACCTTGGCAGCAACACTGGGCGTGACGCGGGCAACGGTTCGCACCCGCATGGAACGGCTGCAAGAGACCGGCGAAATCCAGGGCTACCGCGCGATCCTACGAAGCGATGTGGCCGGTCGCCCCGTCCGTGGCATAATTCTGATTCAGATCGACGGCACAGGAACCCGCCGGATCAGTCACAGCCTGACCGCCATGCCGGAAGTGGAGGCCGTCCACTCCACCCATGGCCGCTGGGACCTCGTGGCGGAGTTGGGGGCCGAAACGCTGGAGGCCCTAGACGAGACGCTGAACCGTATCCGCCAAATCGACGGGATCAGCCGGTCGGAAACCAATCTGTTCCTCTCGACGCGACGCTAGGGGGCTCGGCCCTCAGGGGCGCCTGGCACAGGGACGCATCCAATTGGCCATGGTTCCAACAGTATGGGCCAAACCGTTTGCTGCCCCGATCCATTCAGCCGTTTGCGAGACAGAGCTGACCGCAGCGGTGAACCGCTGGCGATTTGACCACGCAATCGGTTCATGAGGTGAGATGTACGCCATGGGGGCCATCCAGCTGCACGCATGACCCGTAAGCCACGTGTTGGAGGGAGGCGCAAAGCGCCCCTAAACACGACGGCAGGTTCTGCCAGTCGGAGGCGCACTGCCACGCGCCCCAAGTCGGCCCATGTGTGTCGTAAAAACACCACCGCACATGACCGCGGTGGTGCTATTTGAGTCTCAGAACACAGCGTCGATGTGCGGTCCGTTCCCAAACCCATATCGACGCCTGTCCGAGGCGACGCCTTACAGCGTCGCCAGCAGAGCCTCGCCGCCAGAGGCCTCGCACACGCCCGGGCTCTCTTCCACATGCAGCGTCTTCACAACACCGTCTTCAACGATAGCCGCATAGCGCTTGGAGCGTCCGATCAGACCGGCTGGCGGCGCGGTGAAATCCATCCCCATGGCCTTGGTAAACGCACCGTCGGCATCGCCCAGCAGATGGAGGCCCGCCTCGGACGCGCCCGTGGCATCCGCCCAGGCCTGCATGACGAAGGGGTCGTTCACCGAAACCCCAATGATCGTATCCACGCCCTTTTCGGCAAACCCATCCTTGGTGCGGATGAAGCTGGGCACATGGGCCGTCGTGCATACCCCGGTAAAGGCGCCCGGTACGGCAAAGATCACCACGGTCTTGCCCTTGATCGTCTCAGCCAGGGACACCGCCTCTGGCCCCTCGGCTCCGATGCGCAGAAGTTGGGCATCCGGCAGTGTATCACCCGTCGTAATTGCCATTTCGCGGTCCTCGCGTTTGAAGTTTTCCCCCCTGCCATATAGCCCTGCGCCCCAAGGGCAACCAGTCAGGGATGGACCATGGATCATATTGCCGTCGTGGGGGCCGGACAGGCGGGGGCCTCAACCGTGGAAACGCTCCGCAAGGAAGGCTTCGAAGGCCGCATCACATTGTGGGGGGCCGAGGCCGAAGTGCCCTATCAGCGCCCGCCCCTGTCCAAGGCCTACCTGCTGGGCGAGATGGAGCGGGAGCGTCTGTTCCTGCGGCCGCCCTCCTTCTACGACGATCAAAAGATCGACCTGCGTCTGGGCGTTGAGATCACGGGGATCGACGGCGCGGCGCGCACCCTGACCCATGCGGGCGGGTCCGAGGCCTGGGACGCCCTGGTCCTGACCACCGGGTCTACGGCCAGACGCTTGCCTGGGGCCATCGGCGGTGATCTGGACGGCGTGTTCTCCGTCCGCGCCTTGGCCGACATCGACCAGATGGAGCCCGCCTTCGCCCCGGGCGCGCATTTGTTGGTGGTCGGCGGCGGCTACATCGGGTTGGAGGCCGCGGCGGTCGCGCGCAAACGCGGCATGCGCGTCACCCTGCTGGAGGCCGCCCCCCGCATCCTCGCCCGCGTCGCCAGCGCCGAGACCGCCGCCTGGATCGCCGCAAAGCACCGGGCCGAGGGGGTCGAGATCATCGAAGGAGCCGCGTTGGAGCGCCTGCTGGGCACAGACCGTGTGACCGGAGCGCAGCTGGCGGATGGCACCGAGATCGCCGTGGATGCGGTCGTCGTTGGGATCGGCGTGACCCCGAACACTGCCCTGGCCGAGGCAGCGGGGGCAAGTTTGGACAACGGCATCGCCGTCGATACCCATGGCCAGACCGATGTGCCGGGGATCTGGGCCGCTGGGGACTGCTGTTCCTTCCCGCAGGGCGACGTCCGGTTGCGGCTCGAATCCGTGCCCCATGCGATCGACCAGGCCCAGGCGGTGGCCCGCAACATTCTTGGCGCGAACGTGGCCTACACCGCAAAGCCGTGGTTCTGGTCCGACCAATACGATGTGAAGCTGCAAATCGCGGGCCTAAATGCTGGGTTCGAAACGGTCGTGGTCCGCGACGGGAGCGACACGGGCGAGGGCCTATCCCACTGGTACTACGCCGGGGACCAACTGCTGTCCGTCGACGCGCTGAACGCCCCCCGCGCTTACATGGTCGGCAAACGGCTGATCGAGGCCGGGCGCTCGCCCGATCCGGCTGCGGTGGCAGATGCGGCAACCCCCATCAAGGCCCTGATGTGAGGATCATAGGCGGCCGCTGGCGGGGCCGACGCCTCGCGTCGGTCGGGAAAGGCGACAGCGCCGCGCACCTGCGCCCCACGACTGACCGCGTGCGGGAGTCGATCTTCAACTTGCTGCTCAACAGCCTCGGCGAAGACTTGGAGGGCCGCACGGTGCTCGATGTCTTCGCGGGTACGGGTGCCTTAGGTCTAGAGGCCCTGAGCCGAGGCGCGGACCGCGCGACCTTCATCGAACAGGGGCGGACTTCGCTCGCAATCCTGCGGGACAACATCCGCACGTTGGGTGCTCCGGCGCAGGTCGTCACACGGGACGCCCGTCGTCCTGGCCCGGGCACGCCCCATGATCTGGTCTTCCTGGACCCACCCTACGGCAAGGACCTGGGAGAGGCGGCCCTGGCCGCGCTCACGCAAATGGGATGGATCGCGCCCGGTGCGCTGATCGTCTGGGAAGACAACAGGCCGCCCAAGTTGGACGGCCTGTCGTTGCTGGACCAGCGCCGTTATGGCGAGACGCTGGTCACTTTTGCCAGGGCGGCGGGCGAGCCCCGCCCCATGGGTCACTCCGCCGTGTAGGTCGCCACGGCGGCGCGCGCATCGGCCACGAGGCCCGCACCATCCAAGCCCTTACCGTCCATCTCGGCGATCCAAGCCTCGGTGACATCGGCACCCAGGGCCTCGATCTCGCCCGTGACCTCAGCGGACAGTTCCGCGATCTGGTTGCCACGCGCTTCGATCACAGCACGACCGTCGGCGTCGCCGATGTCATGGGCGCGTCCCGCCCAGGCCGAGGCCATGGCGCCGGAGTTCGCGTCGATCACAGCCTTCAGATCGTCGGGCAACCCCTCGTAGACGTCCTTGTTCATGGCCCACAGGAAGTAGAGGTTATAGAGCGCGCGGTCGCCTGCCACATCTGTGTGGCTGTCGGTCAGCTCATCCAGCTTCAGCGAGGGCGCCTGTTCCCAAGGGATCACACCGCCATCCAACACACCTTTGGCCAGGGCCTCGGGGAAGGCGGGCACGGGCATACCGACGGGGTTCGCCCCCATGGCTTCCAGCAGCAGAGTCGCGGGCCGGGAGGGTCCGCGCAGGTCCAGACCGGCGAAATCGTCCAGCGTTTCCGGTGCGTCACCCTTCTTGTGGATGATGCCCGGCCCATGCAGGTGCGCCGCCACGATATGCACGTCCGCGAAGTCATCAAGCAGGTGCTTTTCCGTGAAATCCCAAGCAGCTTGGGACGCAGCCTCCGCCGATTTCGGCGTCATGAAGGGCAACTCAAGCGCCTCCGCCTCGGGGAAGCGACCGGGCTGGTAGCCGGGGATCACCCAGCCGCCGTCGACCGCGCCATCGGCAATCAGGTCGTACATGTTCACGGGCGAGCCGCCGAGTTGCATGAAGGGATAAAGCTCAACCTTGATGCGGCCATTGGACTGAGTCTCGATGGCTTCGGCCCAGGGGGCCATGAAGTTCTTCGGATTGGCCGAATTTGGGTTCACGAAATGCTGGAAGCGCAAGGTGACCTCCTGCGCGGCGGCAGGGGTGGCCAAGGCCAGAGCGACGAGGGTGGCGTTCAGGACGTTCATGGGAGTGTCCCCCATTTGTTGTAGTGGAGCGCCTGCCTATACGTAAATCTAGGTATAGGCCAAGGGGGAAAGTTGCGAATTATTCTCATCTAGAACATGAGCCGGGGCTTGTTTGCCCCCATCGGGTGTGGGAATCACCCCATAGGAAACCCGTGGAGCCTTTGATGTCAGACCCCCATGCCCTGCTGTCCCAGGTTTTTGGTTTTGACGCCTTCCGGCCCGGCCAAGCAGAGATCGTCGAGGCCGTCACGGCGGGCCGCGACGTGCTCGCAATAATGCCGACGGGCGGCGGAAAATCCCTGTGTTTCCAATTGCCTGCCCTCTGTCGCGACGGGCTGACGGTGGTGATCTCGCCGCTGATCGCCTTGATGCGCGACCAGGTCCGCGCCTTGCAAGAGGCCGGGGTGGCTGCGGGCGCCCTGACCTCTGGCAACACCGAGGAGGAGACCGAAGCCGTCTGGCAAGCCATCGACGCGGGCGACCTCAAACTGCTCTACATTGCGCCGGAACGGCTGGCCTCAACGGCGACGGAACGGATGCTCAAACGGGCCAATTGCACTCTGATCGCCGTGGACGAGGCCCATTGCGTCAGCCAATGGGGCCATGATTTCCGCCCCGATTACCTGCGCATCGGTGAATTGCGGCAGTCGCTCGGCGTGCCCCTGGCCGCCTTCACCGCCACCGCCGATGAACAAACCCGCGACGAAATGGTCCGCCGCCTGTTCGCCGCCCCGCCCGAGGTCTTCCTGCATGGCTTCGACCGCCCGAACCTAGCCCTGGCCTTTGAGCCCAAGAACAGCCCCCGCGCCCAGATCCTGTCCTTTGCCGCCGCGCGCAAGGGCCAGTCAGGCATCGTCTATTGCGGCACCCGTTCCAAAACCGAAGGGCTGGCGCGGGCCCTGACCGAGGCGGGGCATAGCGCCTGCCACTATCACGCGGGCATGGACCCCGACGACCGTCGCCTCGTGGAAACCCGGTTTCAACAGGAAGACGGGTTGATCGTCGTGGCCACGGTTGCCTTTGGCATGGGCATCGACAAGCCCGACATTCGCTGGGTCGCCCATGCGGACCTGCCGAAGTCCGTGGAGGGCTATTACCAAGAAATCGGCCGCGCGGGCCGCGATGGGGCCCCGGCGGACACTCTGACCCTGTTCGGCTCCGACGACATTCGCTTTCGTCGCCAGCAGATCGACGAGGGCCTCGCCCCGCCCGAGATGAAAGCCGCCGACCACGGTCGCCTGAACGCCCTTCTGGGCCTGGCCGAAGCGCAGGTCTGCCGCCGGGTGACCCTGCTGGCCTTTTTCGGTGAGGATGCCGCGCCCTGCGGCAATTGCGACCTCTGCGCCAAGCCGCCTGAGTTGTTCGACGCCACGACCGAAGTCCGCAAAGCCCTGTCGGCCATGCTGCGGACCGAGGAACGCTTCGGCACCGGGCATCTGATCGATGTGTTGCTGGGCGCGGAGACGGACAAGACGAGGCGTTTCGGCCACGATGCGCTGCCCACCTTCGGCTGTGGGCGCGACATTCCGAAACCCCAGTGGCAGGCGATCTTTCGACAGATGATGGGCCTGGATCTTGTCCGCCCCGACCCCGAACGTCACGGCGCCCTGCGCTTCATGGAGGCCGCGCGCCCGGTGCTGCGCGGCGAGGCCAGCGTCACCCTGCGGCGCGACACCATCAAACGGGCCGAGCGGCGCCCAGCGGTCAAGCAGTTGGTCAGCGAAGAAGATGCCCCCCTGCTGTCGGCGCTAAAGGCGAAGCGCCGGGCGCTGGCCGAGGCCCAGGGCGTGCCCGCCCATGTGGTCTTTACCGACCGCACCCTGATCGAAATGGCCGAGAGGCGACCCGGTTCGCTGGACGATATGGCGGGGATCACCGGCGTCGGGGCGACCAAGCTGGACCGCTACGGCGCGACCTTTCTGTCGGTCATCACCGGCGAGATGCCCGAGGCCCAGCACCCCGCCCGCCGCAAACTGGCGGGCCGGACCGAAGGGGCGATCTATGACCGCCTACTGTCGGTGCAAAACGATCTGGCCCGGGGCGCCACGGGTCTCGACAAGCCGATGTCTTGCTCCTCGTCGCAATTGGCCAAGGTCGCCAAATCCCCACCAGACGCCGATATCCTGGAACGCATCCTGGGCGCACGGCACGCCGAACGCTTCGGTGACGCCTTCCTGGAGGTGCTGCGGGCGGACAGGTAGCCTCGAACACGGGACAAGTGGCAGGCTCGACCGCTCCACCAAAGACAGACGCCACAGCGGTGGAACGACGCCGCCAACACACGCCCCTTGGGGGCCTTTTGGTCACGTCAGCGCCGAACTAGCGCAAATCCTCCTCCGCGCGCATGGGGTCCATCCCCAAAGCCTCCATCCCCGCCTCCAAGTGGTCCGCAAAATGGGGCGTCCCGATGAGGTAATCGGCGGTGGGCGTCTGCCCCTCGCGTCGCGCGGTCGCCAGGGCCTCGGCAAACTCCTCCGGCGCGAAACTCTCTCGCCCGATCCACATGATGGCCACAAGCGCGTACCGTTCCTCTTCGCCCAGGGTTTCCAGAAACCCGCGCAACTCCGGCTCGGCACGGTCCAACTCTTGCCCATACAGGATGACCTGGGCGATCTTCGTGGGGGCTATTTCGGCCATGTCCGTCTCCCTGCTGTGGCGTGACGACACTCTGCGACGGCCGACGGCCAAGGGACCATGACATGTGTCAACCGGACGCCCAGTGAGCAGACTTTTGTTGAGCCTCCCGCCCGTTCCCCTAAATGAGGAGGACCTGACCGGAGGACCGCCATGCTGACCGTCATCTCTCCCGCCAAATCCCTCGATTTCGATCCCATCGAGGTGGACACAACCGCCCCGCGCTTCCCCGAAGAGACGGCCAGCTTGGTGCGGACGGCCCGCCGCAAGGGGATCAAAGACCTCCAGGCCTTGATGGACATCTCAGAGAAGCTGGCACGGCTGAACCGCGACCGCTTCCGTGACTGGGACATGGCGCCCGAAAAGCCGGCGATCTTTGCGTTCAATGGCGACACCTACACCGGGCTCGACGCCGCCACCTTGTCTGACGACGCCCTGCGCTATGGTCAGGAGCATTTGCGCATTCTGTCTGGCCTCTACGGCCTCTTGCGTCCGCTCGATGCGTTGAAGCCATATCGTTTGGAAATGGGCAGCAAGCTGTCGACCCGCCGGGGTCGCGATCTCTATGCCTTTTGGGGCGACCGCATTGCCAAAACGCTGACGGCGGATGCCGAGGCCACCGGCGCCGGTTGGCTGCTCAATTGCGCCAGTCAGGAGTATTTCGGCGCGGTGGATCGTAAGGCTCTGTCCCTGCCCGTCGTGACCCCCACCTTTCTGGAGGATAAGCCGGGCGGCCCAAAGATCGTAAGCTTCTTCGCCAAACAGGCGCGGGGGGCGATGGCGCGCTTCGCGCTGGAGAACCGTGTCCAGCATCCCTCGGATCTGCAGGGGTTCGAGACGGGCGGCTACGTCTATCAGCCAGATCGCTCGACCGAAGATGCGCCTGTTTTCCTGCGCCCCGCCGAGGCCCGCACCGCGGCCTGACGGTGGGGGCCAAAAGTCTTCTCTGAAGACTTTTTCAAAGACTTTTCAGCGAAAAGTCTTTGGCTCTCCCGCAAAGTAGTCCCTCAAAATCCGACCGTAGATCGCTTTCAGCTGGTGGATCTGTTCCACCCGCACACGTTCATCGACCGCGTGCATCCGATGTCCGACGAGGCCGAACTCCACAACCGGACAGTGGCTTTTGACGAAACGCGCGTCTGAGGTCCCGCCCGTCGTCGACATCTCTGGCACCCGGTTGGTCTCGGTCTGGACTGCGGCGGAGACCAACTCTGACAGGGGTCCAGGGGGTGTGATGAAACTCTCGCCCGAGACCTTGACCTCCATCTCAGCCGTCACGCCATGGTCCCGGGTGATCCGGTCGATCTCGGCCTGCACCAATTCGCGCAAACTGTCCGACGTATGGGCATCATTGAACCGGATGTTCACCGTGGCCCGTGTCTCGGCAGGGATGACATTGGTTGCGGCATTGCCCGTATCCATCGTCACCACCGCCAAGGTCGAGGCATCGAAATGCTCCGTGCCAGTGTCCAGCACATGGTCCGACAAACGTGCCATCAAATGGGCCATGGCAGGCAATGGATTCAACGCGCGATCGGGATAGGCCGCATGGCCCTGACGCCCCCGCAGCGTGATCCAGACGGTCATGGAGCCGCGCCGCCCGATCTTCATCATTTGGCCCATGTGGTCGGGGCTGGTCGGTTCGCCGACCAAACAAGCATCCAACCGCTCGCCCTCGGCGTCCATCCAATCGAGCAGGGCCGTCGTGCCATGCAGGGCGTCGCCCTCTTCGTCGCCGGTAATGGCCAAGACGACCGCCCCGTCCGGCGGGGTCGCAGTGACGTAATCCACCGCCGCCGCGGCAAAGGCCGCCACACCAGACTTCATATCCGTGGCCCCACGACCATAGAGCCATCCGTCCTCGATCACCGCGCCGAAGGGATCATGGGTCCAGGCCGCCAAGTCCCCCACGGGCACGACATCCGTATGCCCATTGAACCCGAAGGTTCGCCCATGGCCTTTGGCGCCCCAGCGCGCGTAAAGGTTCGCAACCCCGCCTCGATCCACGCGGGTACAGGTAAACCCGGCCTCGGAGAGCAGCGCCTCCAGCAACACCAGCGCGCCGCCTTCCGTCGGGGTGACCGAGGGGCACCGCACCAGGTCCGCTGTCAGGGCCACCGGGTCGACGCTCATGCCTCGTCCTCGCGGAACACAGTGGTTTGCGCGACAATGACGGAGTTTTCCGCCAAGGCCCGATCCATCAAGGCGCGCTCATCGGCTTCGATGTCGTGACCCTGGTCCAGCCGTTCGTCCAAGGTGCCGTAGCCGGTCACCTCCAGCACGTTCAAATCGGCCTGCTTGAGAACGGCGACGGTTTCGCGCACGGCCTCTTCCTCGTCCACGCCAGAGGCATAGCACATCAGCGCCGCGCCAGAGGCCCCCTCGGGTAGGCCATCGTTCGCGCGCCGCCCCACCTCCACCAGCAGGGTAAAGACCGCATGGGGTCGCTTCGGTTTCTTCGGGGTCTGGGCCATGTGTCCGGGTGTGGGTTCCGCCCAGTGGGTTGTCAAGCGGGTCAGGCGCGGCCCCGCACCATGCGCACCCCTGCGATCAGAATGCAGGCCCCAGCGATGCCGACCACAAGCTGCGACACCCAGGCGCCAGCGGCGTAAATGCCCACAAGGCTCAGCAGGAAATTCGCAATCACCGCACCAAGAATACCCAAGACGATGTTCATGAGCAGGCCGGTCTTGGCCTTCATGATCATGCTGCCGATCCATCCGGCCAAGCCGCCCACGAAGATGGCAGCGATCCATCCCAAACCTTGCATTGTCGCTCTCCCGTGATGGTGTGCGTATAAGGAACGGCCCGCACCGCGCCTAGGTTCCCAGATATGTGCGGCTTTGCCCGTTTGACAGGCCCACCCCAGCGACAATATTCCGACGACAGGGGGTGGGATGAGCAACCAGCGCACAAACCTGACACTTAGCCGGGCCCAGCGGGACAATATGGCCGCTTATGACCGGCTGCCGCCCGTTTTGCGCCGCTGGTTGGCAGAGGCCAAGCTTCCCTGGTCGCCCGAAACCGCGAAACGCGCCTGGCGCAAAGCCAGGTGGAAGGCCATGGGCCGGGAGGCCCAGGCGCTCCGGATCATGGACGAGATTGAGGCCCAGCGCCTCCGGCAGGACGCTTTGGTCCAACAGCAGCAGGCCGCCATCGCGCGTGTGGCCAACCGCGACCAATCAGGCGGTTAGCCCCGGCGCACCAGGTGCCACAATGGGCGGCACCCCAAATGCTTAGTCGCGCAGCAGCTCGTTAATGCCGGTTTTCGAGCGTGTCTGCTCATCCACCCGCTTCACGATCACCGCACAATAGAGGTTAATGCCGTTCTTGGACGGCATCGACCCCGCGACGACGACCGAATAGGGCGGGACCTCACCGTACATGACCTCACCGGTTTCGCGGTCCACGATCTTGGTGGATTTGCCGATGAACACGCCCATTCCCAGGACCGACCCCTCGCGCACGATGCAGCCCTCGACGACCTCGGAGCGGGCCCCGATGAAGCAGTTGTCCTCGATGATCGTGGGGCCCGCCTGCATAGGCTCCAGTACGCCGCCGATGCCCACACCGCCGGACAGGTGGACGTTCTTGCCGATCTGGGCGCAGGACCCGACCGTGGCCCAGGTGTCCACCATGGTGCCCGAATCCACATAGGCGCCCAGGTTCACGAAGGACGGCATCAGAACCACGCCCGGCGCCACATAGGCCGATTTGCGCACGACGCAGTTGGGGACGGCGCGGAAGCCGGCGGCCTCCCACTTGGCAGAGTTCCAGCCGTGGAACTTGCTGTCCACCTTGTCCCACCAGGTGGAGCCCTGTGGCCCGCCTTCGTGGGGCTCCATGTCCTTGATGCGAAAGCCCAGCAGCACCGCTTTTTTGGCCCATTGGTTCACATGCCAGTCACCGCTCGCCAGCCGCTCCGCCACCCGTAGGCTGCCGTTGTCGAGCGCCTCAAGGGTCGCCTCAATCGCGTCCCGCGCCTCGCCGGTGGTCTGGGGCGTGACCGTGTCGCGCGACTCCCAGGCGGCTTCGATGGCGGTTTCGAGCTGTGCGTTCGACATGGGGCGGTGCTCCGGGCGTGAGAAATCAGGATCGGCCCGCTCTACCCCACGGCCGCACCGGGGGGCAATGCCCCGAGACCCCGACGCCCCTTTGGGCGGTTGACGCGCGGGCCCGTCCCAGTCACCGCTGGGTGACCCGACCAATCCCGGAGCCGCGCCATGCCCACCCTCTCCCCCGCCATCCTGATCCCGGTGATCGTGGTCTTTGCCGTCGGCGTGGGCTTTGGCATCCAAGCGCCGCTGAACGCCGCCCTGGGCCGTGCCATCGGTGGTGGCGTGGCCGCAGCAGCCGTTTCCTTTGGCGTTGGCTTTGCCGCGCTGCTGGTCCTGTCTTTGGCCCTTGGTCAGGGCGGCGCCTTGCTGGCCGCCCCATCCCAGCCGCTCTGGATGCTGGCGGGCGGGCTACTCGGCGCGGCGGTGGTCTGGGCGATGCTGTGGTCGGTGCCGTCGATTGGGATCCTGACGGCCTTCGCGGCGCTTTTGCTCGGGCAACTCTCGGCGGCCCTGGTCCTCGATGCGCTGGGCGCCTTCAACCTGCCGGTCCATCCGATCACGCCAACCCGCCTGTTGGCCTTGGCGCTCGTGGCGGGTGGGCTGGTTCTGTCCCGGCTCTAGCGCCACTTGATGGAACAACCCATGCCCGGCACCTGATCCGGCACGTCCGCCCCCCGGGTCACGGCCTCCATCGCGGCCCGCAACTCCGCCGGCCGCCCGCGATAGCGGAGCGTCAGATCCGGGCCATAGCCAAACAGATCGGGCGTACAGACCGCGCCCATGGCCCGCGCCACTGCCTGGGTCTCATCCACCAGATAGGGCACCGTCAGCCCGTGGGCCGCCGCAAAGGCGCCCATCCGGTCTGGCGCATCCGCCGGGTAGGCGGTCCAATCGTTGGGCATAATGCAGCAGGCCCCGACACCCGCCCCGGCCAAAGCGGCCAAATCGGCGGCCAACCCGTCAATCTGGCGGATCACATAAGGACAATGGTTGCAGATAAACGCCACGACGAGGCCCCCTGGCCCCGCCAGATCGTCCCGCGCGAACCGCGTGCCCGTGGCATCGGGCAGGGTAAAATCGGGACAAGGCTGGCCAAAGTCGATCTTCGGCGTTTCCGTCAGGGCCATGGTTTAGCTTTCTGCAAATGGGTCGGGCGCAGGATTGGCGCCACAGATGAGGACCGCGACGCGCTCCCCCTCTGAGGGAACATAGACCCCCGAGGTCAGCGCCGCCAAGGCAGCGGCACCCGACGGCTCCACCAACAGACGCGCCTCTTGCCAAAGCATCTGCTGCGCCGCGACGATGGCGTCGTCCGTAACCGTCACACTGGTTTGGCCCTGGGCCAGCCCAAAGCAAATCGACCCGATCCGCTTGGCCCCCAGCGCGTTGGCCGCCACCCCCGACACGGGCACATCCACCGGCGCCCCCGCCGCCAGCGCAGCGTTCAGCGCGCGGGACGTCTCCGGCTCCACCGCCACAACGCGGCGCCGATCCGCAAACCAGGAATAGGCCCCAGAGATCAGGCCTCCGCCCCCAACGGCAATCACGACAGTGTCCGCGTCCAATCCCTGATCTTCCCACTCGGCAAAGCAGGTTCCCTGCCCCGCCACCGTTTCGGGGATGTCATAGGGATGCACCTGCATCGCCCCGGTGCGCGCCTCGTGATCCAGCGCCGCCTCCTGGGCGTCCGCATAGAGCCCCGGGACCACGTGACAGGTGGCGCCCGCCCGCTCGATCACGGCGATCTTGGCTGGACCCGCCACCTCCGGCACGAAGATATGGGCCGGATACCCCAGCGACGCCGCCGCATGGGCCACCGCCGCCCCATGGTTCCCGCCAGAGGCCGCGACCACACCCGCCGACGGCACCTCCCGCGTCAGAAGGTTGTTGAACGCCCCCCGGGCCTTGAAGCTGCCCGTGTGCTGCATCTGCTCCAGCTTCACGTCCACATCGAACCCGCCCAGCCGCAGCTGCGCCACCGGCGTGACCCGCGCGTGCCCTGCGACCCGCGCCTGCGCCGCGCTGATCGCCTGCCGCCGGGCGGTGCCATCGAGTGCCAACCAATCCATATCGCGCGCCTCCGTTTTGCCTGTTACACCGGACCTCCGAGCCGCTGACAAGGACCACCCATGACCGAGATCGACCGTCGCCATCCCCTGCGCCATTCGCGAGAGGACGTGGAAACCGCCGAGGGTCTGCCCTCCACGCCGCAAACCCGGTCTCCTGCCTACCGCCTGGCCTTTGCCGACGAGGATTTCCTGTGTCGCGACGACCTGCGGCCCGTCCGCCTTCAGCTTGAACTGCTCAAGCCGACCCTGCTGATGGATGAGGCCCAGATCGACAGCACGGTCGTTCTATTCGGCGGCGCCCGCGTGCCGCGCCCGGAAGATCGCGATCAGGCCCGGACCGAGACCCTGCGCGACCTGTCCAGCCAATACGAAGAGGCCCGGCGCTTCGCCCATCTGGTGACCGAACGGTCCTTGGCCACCTCGGGCGGGCGGGAAAACGTGGTGGTGACCGGCGGCGGACCCGGCGTGATGGAGGCCGGGAACCGGGGCGCCGCCGAGGCGGGGGGCCGTTCCATCGGGCTCAACATCGTGCTGCCCCACGAACAGGCGCCCAATCCTTACGTCACGCCCGAGCTTGCGTTCAACTTCCACTATTTCGCTGTGCGCAAGATGCACTTCCTGGTGCGGGCCGCCGCCGTCTGCGTCTTTCCGGGCGGCTTCGGCACCCTGGATGAGTTGTTCGAGACCCTCACCCTGATCCAAACCGGGCGGATGGAACGTGTGCCCGTCCTGCTGTTCGGCGAAACCTTCTGGCGCAGCATCGTCAACTGGGACGCGCTGTTGGACGCGGGCACCATCGGGCAAGATGACCTGGACCTGTTCCGCTTTGTGGAAACCGCCGAGGACGCCTTGGCCGCCATGGATGGCTGGCACCTGCCCCGCACCCGTCGCGCCTCGCTCTAGGCGCGACCAGCCCGCGCGCCCGGTGGCGCGGGCCTAGTCCAGCACGTAGTCCACGAACTCCGTCCGTTGCAGCACCTGTTGGTTGTTGTCGGACACGAGCGTCATACGGCGCCGGCCATCGGCGTCTTGCCAAACGGCGATCCCTTCCAGGTTGTCATGGTCCCGCAACCCGCTTTCCATCTCCAACCGTTCGTCCCCGCCAGTCATGTCGAAACTGCGGACCCGGCTGCGAAACCCAACCAAAGCGAAATGCCGCTCCAGAATATAGAGGCGTCCATCAAAGATATCGGCGCCCGAGACGAGGAATGGCCCGTCGCGGCGCAGGCCAAAGGGCTGCCGCCACTGTCCCGTGTCATAGCAATAGACCGGAAAGGGCCGCTCGACCGCGCCCGACCGCTCCGGGATGGCATAGAGCGTACCATCTGCGGAGGCCGCCAGCGCCTCCAGCCCCGAATTCGCCTGGAGCCCGTCGAAGGCCGGGGGCAAGGGGATCCGCTCCGGTGGGCTGTCGAGCGTGTCATGGCGCATCACGCGGTGGACGCCTTCAAAGGCCACGAACCACCCGGCCTCCGTGCGCGCCAGACCCTCGGCATCGAATTCTTTGCCTCGCAACCGGCCACCGGTGGATCGCAACAAAGGCCCGTGGGTCACCTGCCTCACCGATGTGACAGCCCCAGTTGCGTCCCGAACCAGACGCCCCTGCACCCAGTATCCCCTGTCAGACAGAGTGGCGAACTGCTCTCCGTCAGGCCCAAGCCAGAGGGCCGAAAAGCCCCCCGCCTCGGGCCAATCGGGCGTCCAAGTGTAGCTTCCAAGGTGGTCTGCGGCCCAGGCCGGGGCCGCCAGCGTCAGCGCGAGGGCGCAGACAAGACAGCGGCGCATTGGGCGGGCATATCGGCCAAGGTCGGTTCAACACGGGGGCGCGGCGGCGGCGCGTTGGGATCCGGCGGCGGCGGGTTGAGGATGTTGTTCACCCAATCCTGCGCCTCGGCGCAGCCATCGCCCGGCGGCGGCGCGGCCTGATCCTCACAGTTACGGGCACCGCGTGGGCAAGCGATGCGAATGTGGAAATGATAGTGATGCCCGTACCAGGGCCGTACCTTGCGCAACCAGGACCGATCGCCAGTCTCGGTCTTGCACATCTCAACCTTGGCGCCGGGGAAGATGAAGATCCGCGTCGTCCGCGGGTCCTGGGCGGCTTTCTTGATCAGCTCGTGCTGGCCCCGGGTCCAGTTGTCGTTGACAAAGGCGCCGTTCTGCCGCCGCATGGAAATCGCCGACAGGTTTTCGCGCTGCCGCCGGGACAGGGTCATATCCGTGGCGGGATAGAGCCAGATATCCGCATCCAACCCAATCTGGTGGCTCGCATGGCCGGAGATGGGGCCGCCACGCGGCGCACTCAGGTCGCCCACATAGATCCCACCCCAGCCGATGCGATCCATGTGCCGGGCCAGGTCTTGCACCAGATCGACCATCTCCGGGTGACCCCAGTTGCGGTTCCGGCTCAGCCGCATGGCCTGCCAACTGGGTCCCGTCTCGGCCAGTTCCACCAGCCCCGCCGCACAGCCCCGCGCATGGCGGCCGTAGGGTTCCGGCTGGGCGGCACTGGGCCGATCCACCCGGCCAAACAATTCCTTGGCGGTTTGCGCCTGGGCTGGCGCCGACCAAAGGGCAGCAGCAATCAGACAGGCGAGGACGGTTCGGACCATGCGGTGTGCTCCCCATTCGGTTTCACCCAGACTAACAGCAGCAATCCCAACATGAACAGACCCGCCACCGGCAGAATACCCAACCGTGCCGACCCGGTCAGATCCGTCGCGATCCAGATCAGGGCTGGCGCGAGAAAAGCCGTCGCTTTGCCCGAGAGCGCATAGAGTCCGAAGGCCTCGGTCGGGCGTGCCGGATCCGCATGGCGCACCATCATCGTGCGGCTGGCCGCCTGCAAAACGCCCCCAGCCCCGCCGATCACGCACCCGATGATGTAAAAGACGACGTCTGGGACCAGGCTGCCCTCGGACAGGGGGATGAACAGAAACGCCTCGCGCGACATCAGACACAGAAGCGCAACGACCCCCGTCAGCGTCAGGATCATAGCGGTGATGGCTGGCTTCGGCCCGTGCCGCGCGTCGATGTTGGCCCCAATGTAGCTGGCCACCCCTGCGGTGATCGCACTCAGAATACCAAAGATGCCGATGGACGTCGTCTCCCAGTCGAGGACCAGGGCCGCATAGGTTCCGCCAAAGGCGTAGAGCGCGACCAAAGCATCCCGAAAGAACATGGAACTCAGAAGCCAAGCCGACAGGCTGCGCTGGGCCGGGACCTTCCGCACGAGGGTCCGCACATCCAGCCAAGCCTGGCGCAGGGACGCGCCGCCAACCGCCCCTGCGGGATCTTTCACCCAGAGGAAGAAGGGCACCATGAAGACGATGAACCAGAGGGCTGAAAAGGGGCCGACAAAGCGCGTCCCCTCCCGCGCGGCGCCATCCAACCCAAAGAGAGGCACACCCTCCAAGAAAGTGCGCCCCTCTGCATTGTCAGCAAAGCCCAGCAACATGATGAACAAGGCCAGCACACCGCCAGCGTATCCGATGGCATAGCCTCGGCCCGACACGCGCCCCGTTTGGGACGCGGGCACCAAGTCCGGCAACATCGCGTTGGTGTAAATGGTCGTGTACTCGGCCCCAATCATCGCCATGGCAAAGGCGATCAACGCCACGGTCAGACCGCTGCCATCGGGCATCATAAGCCAAAGGCCAGCCGTTCCCGCGACATAGAAGGCGGAAAACAACAGGATCCAGCCCCGTCGGCGCCCCGTCCGATCCGCCAAGGCGCCCAGAAACGGGGCCGTCACCGCGATCGCCAGACCGATCATCATCTGCAACCGCGACCACAGCGCCTGGGCATCGGCATCCGACTGCTGCTCGGGCACACCACCGGCCTGCCACACCTCGGTCAGGGTCGAGGTTAGGTAGGGACCGAATAGGAACGTCAGGCAAAGCGTGTAAAACGGCTGGGACGCGACGTCGAACATCATCCACCCGCGCACGCGGCGCTTTTGCGTCAGGTCTCTCATCGCATCCCCCTGGGTCCGGCGCACACCATGGGGCGCAGACCACAGGGGCGCAACGGCATGGTGACAGACGGTGTCAGACGGTCGGTGGAACGTGGCCCTCGGGCACCGCTGCCGGTCCTTGCGGGGGCCATGGCCGGGTGCCCTCGGCCTCGATCCAGGCGGCGACCCAGGCCGGAGGCTCTGGCGCGGGACCTTCCCAACCCAAGGCGTCCATCACCTCGGACGGCGGCACGGTGCCTGCGCGCGAGGTTACAGCGGTCCGCATCAGGGCCTCCGAGGTACAGGTGCCGCCGACCCACATGGATTGCACAATGTAGATGAAGCGCGCGTCCCAACTGATGCAGCGGGTCCGCATCTCGATCCGTTGCAGGGCCGTCACTCGCTTACGATAGCGGACGGAACACCCGGCCACGGCCAGGCCCCACCGGCGCTGCCGCAAAACAGAGGATAGCCCCACGCGCGCCCCGGCCCCGAACCGGCCCAGATCATAGAGCGTCAGGGTGCGCCCGTTATTGAGTTCCAGAAATCCGTCCAAATCCCAGGGCATACAGAGGTGATGGCTGACGTGTTCATCGGTGATGGCCATCGGGGCGAGGCTACGGACGGACCACAATTGCCAGGCAAATCTGAAGAAAGGATACATTCAGCCGATCTGTGCCCTGCCCCGCACGGGGTCAAGGGAAACGGTACGTCAGCTTGCCTGGGCCGTCCGCGATGCCTAAGTCAGGGACAGACACAGCCGAAGGTAAATTATGACGTCCCTTTTCCAGATCATCATGTTCGTCCTGTCCATCGCACAGACGATCATCCTGGTGCACATCATCATGTCGTGGCTGATCAATTTCGGCGTGCTGAACCTGCACCAGCCGCTCGTCTCCCAAATCTGGCAGGGTCTCGAACGGTTGCTAGAGCCGATCTACGGCCCCGTGCGGCGTGCCTTGCCGCAGATGGGGGGGCTCGATCTGGCGCCGCTCGTGGTCATCTTCGCGATTTTCGTGATCCGCACGATCATGATCAACAATGCGGCGGCCTTTTTCTAAGGCGCCGGTGACAGGGGCAGGATTGCCGCCTCGTTTTCCGATGGGACCGTTCGTCTTACCCCAGCATGGAATACTGCACGCAATCCTCGTCGCAGGTCGCATGATGGGTGCCCTGGACCTGTTTTTGCAGAACCAAGCCGAACAAGATGGCCGCGATCAATACTGCGAGCCGAACGTTTTGGGATATCACCGGTGCCATGGGACCCTCCTAAACTATTCGGTTTAGTTTGTGTGAAATGAAGCCTCCTGGCAAGTCACACGAACGTGACGGCGATCCTTCGCCTATGGCGTCCATGCCATGGCCGAAAACCATCCTAGACCGCACCGCTTGGCCTTCAGATGACAAAGCGCCGTCGCGGACCCACGAGGGGGTGTGACTGGCGCAGGACCAATATCCGGTGCCCTTCTACCGTTCCGTCACGGATGCAGCCCCGACGGACGGTGGCCCTGATGATTTCCAGATAAACCCTCCCACACTGCAACATCGCCGCCCTGGCACGTCACGGCCGCAGAGGCCGAAGCCCGTCGCGCACCCACACGCCACGTCCACCGCCAAACGGCTCCCTATCGCCCCCCATTGCGGACCGGCCTGCCGCAGCGTTGGGGCTACGAAATCCCTTGACCGATGCCCCTGCGACTTCGGACCTAGATCACCCGTCCGTCACCCTTGGATCCCCCATGCGTCTGCTTGCCTGGTCTGGCCCCCGAAACCTGTCGACCGCGATGATGTATGCCTTCGCCGCGCGCCCCGATTTCGATGTGATGGATGAGCCATTCTACGCCGCGTATCTGGCGGCGACGGGCCTGCCCCACCCCATGCGAGATGAGATCCTAGCGGGCCAACCGACCGACCCCGCCGACGTGGCCCAGCTTTGCCAAGCGCGACCAAAAGCCCACGTCTATCAAAAGCATATGGCCCACCATATGTCGGCTGGGATGCCCTTAGGGTGGGCCGAGGGCGCCGTCCATCTTCACCTGATCCGTCACCCGGCGCGGGTCATTGCAAGCTATGGCGCGAAACGGGACGAGATCACCGAAGACGACATCGCCTTCGCCGCCCAAGCCACGCTCTATGATCGGTTCGGCGGGATTGTGGTGGATACCTCGGACCTACGGAACAATCCGGAGAAAATGTTGCGCAAGATCTGCGCCGAATGCGGCCTGCCGTGGACCGACGCCATGCTGCGCTGGCCCGCAGGCGGGCACGCCGCCGATGGGGTTTGGGCGCGCCATTGGTACGGGGCCGTCCACCGCTCCACCGGGTTTGCAGGCCCTGAAGGTCCCCTGCCGCAGGTGACGCGCGACGACCTTTTGGCTGCTGCGCTGCCCTTCTACCGCGCCTTGAAAGCGCGTGCGATCTGAGAACCTTAGCGTCCCGCGCGCGCCCGCCGCGCCATGGCCGCGCGAAACAGCGGACGGCGGATTTCTCGGTTTACCCGATCCCACATCCCACGGTTCTTCTTTTGAATGGTGGTGCCGCCAACCGCGTCCGAGACCTCTTGCACGCCCGATGGCCAGATAACCCTTGCCCGAACGCCTGTCACCCAGTGCATCTGGAGCATCACATCAATCGGCCGATCAAAGGTTTCGGTTGCCGCCAACAAGCCTGTGGCGGCCTGCCGTGTGACCACCGCCGCCGTTGTCCGCAGTGGCGATAGGGCAGGCTCCGTGAGGGTCACCGCCCCCTCCCGGGCAATGACGTCGGCCTCGGGCTGGGCGCGCGTCTGAAGCTGGATCAGACCATCCCCGGGATGCGCCTGCGCCAGGGCGAGCGCCTGCGCGAAGATCTCAGGCTCCAGACCGGCGTCGTCCTCCAAGATCACAGCGGCCTCCCATCTAGCCTCCAGGATATGGCTCCAAGCGGCGCGATGGCTCAGGAAGCAAGCGATTTCAGACGGCTGCAACCCAAAGGGATACGCGGGACGCAGGGCGCCGCCCGCCGGGTCATAGGCCGCAAGGATTTCGGGCCCTGCCGTGCGACCATCGACGGCCTCCAAAACCGTTGTCGGCACCGGGAGTTGCTGCTGAAGCTGCCGAACCTGGGCGGCCCGGGCCGTGGCGCGCGGCAGGTGAATGATCAACGCCCCGTCGATCCGCGTCGTCATTGCCTGCCCTCCCACAGTTCATCGTAGACGGCGCCGATGCCCTCGACCTCGCGTGCGATGCCATAGGCGGTGACGGCCCGTCGTCGGACACCTTTGGCCCAACGCGGCACGTCGTCCAAGAGGGCCCCCAGGGCGTCGCTGGCCGCAGATGCGGCGCCTTCGTCATTGGGCACCACCGACCCGCCGTCAAACGCCCGGAAATGGCCCGTATCCGTCGCCACGAAGGGCACGCCCGAAGCCATGGCCTCCAAGGGGGTCATGCCGTACCCCTCGTACCGTGGCAGGGCCACCAGCGCCGAGAGGCCGCGCATCACGGTGGGCAGACGATCTGCCGGGATCTCACCGGGAAAGAGCAGGCGCTCGGACAGGCCAGCCGCTGCGACGCGCGCGCGCAGGTCTTCGGCAAAGGCCTGATGCTGTCGCCCCGCGCGCCCGATAACCAAAGCCGTCAGGCCGGGACGGTGCGGCAGCACCTGCAACATCGTCTCCACAAATCGGTCGGTGCCCTTCTCGGGCCGAATGCGTCCGATGCAGGCCACACCAGCGGTGCCGCCGTACCCCGTTTCAGCCCATGCGGTGGCGCGGTCAGCCGCAGGGACCCAACGGTCGGTATCGACACCATGGGGGACAACCGCGCGCACATGGGGCACGTAGGTGGCCGCCGCCTCGGTCGTGGCGATCACCGCATCCATCCGCGATATTAGCCAGCGCGGATAGGCCGAATGGCGCCGCTGCGCCGCCGAGGTAAAAACGAGCCGGATGGGCAGGTGCAGAACATCACGCGCCCAGATGCCGTGGCGCATCTCGGGGTTGCGCCGCACATGCCAGATGGCGAAGGGGCGGTCACCCGGCGCACGGCTGAGGGCACGGGCGCGGGCCAGTGTCACCGGATCCGGCGCACCCGGCAGGGCGTGTCCCGCCAAGGCCATGTCGTAGCGCGTCGCCTGTTGGCGCACGACGCCCGCAGCCGTGGCCGAGACCCCGGTGAAGTTGCGGTTCAGGTTGGTGACAATCAGTTCGGCCATGCCTCGCTATGGCCATCCGGCGCGGCCTTTGGCAAGAACCAGCCATGATAACTGCACGCCTCTTCGGGGGTCTGGGCAACCAGATGTTCCAATATGCCACCGCCCGCGCACTGGCCGACCGCCTGGGAGTAGATCTGGCGCTGGACACCCGTGACACCACGCTCTTGGGGGGGCACGCCGGGCTACAACTGCACCGCTACGCCATCCGGCATGTCCCGCCCGAGACCTTGCCGCCGGGTCGCAAGGCCCACCCCCTGCGATATCTGGCATGGCGGGCGTTCGGCGGCCAACTGCTGCGCGAGCGGGGCCTGGGGGTGAATGCTGCTGTGACAGGGGCCTCCGATGGCACTTACTTGCACGGCTATTTCCAGTCGGAGCGGTATTTTGCCGACCATGGGAACGCCATTCGACAGGACCTCACACTGCTTGAGCCGCTCTCGGGCGAAAGCACCCGGTGGCGCGACCGGATCGCCGAAACACCCCATGCCGTCTCGCTCCATGTGCGGCGGGGAGATTATCTGTCGGCGGGCAACCACGGCACCTGCGACGCGGCTTACTACGCGCGCGCCTTGTCGGCCCTGACGGACCTCCTCGGCACGCGACCGCACGTCTTCGCGTTCTCAGACGACCCCGATTGGGTGCGCGAGACCCTGCACCTAGACGCCGACATGTCGGTGATCGGGCACAATGGCCCCGACGCAGGTCACGAGGACATGGAGCTGATGTCGGTCTGCGATCACCACATCATCGCCAATTCCACCTTTAGTTGGTGGGGGGCCTGGCGAAACCCGTCCAGAGACAAAATCGTCGTCGCCCCGGACGTCTGGTTCGCGGATCCGAGGCAGCACAATCCTGATATTTTGCCCGTGGATTGGTATCGGGTCTGATAGGTTGCGCCGCCTTTGGCGTCGCGCCAGCGAGGGGCCAACCCCTCGCGCTCCCCGGAGTATTTTCCCCGAGAAGAAGGGGTTAGAGCGCGCGGTATTCCGCGACCGTTCGGGCGATGCCTTCGGCCAGCGGGACATTGGGGGACCAGCCCATAGCTGTCAGCGTGCCGCTATCCATCAGCTTACGGGGGGTGCCATCGGGCTTGCCGGGGTCGGTTGCGATCTGGCCGGTATAGCCGGTGGCACGGGCGACCAAATGGGCGAGGTCGAGGATCGACACCTCCTGCCCGGAGCCGACGTTCACATGGCCCTCGTCAGAGTAGTGTTTGGTCAGGAAGACCAGCGCATCGGCGCAATCATCGGCGTGCATAAACTCCCGCAGGGGGGTGCCCGTGCCCCAGATCGTGACCTCAGGGGTTTGGGCTGCCACCGCCTCGGTGAAGCGGCGGATCATGGCGGGGAGGACGTGGCTGTTCTCGGGATGATAGTTATCGCCGGTGCCATAGAGGTTTGTGGGCATGGCCGAGATGAAATCGCACCCGTGCTGGCGACGATAGGCCTGGCAGAGCTTGATCCCTGCGATCTTGGCCACGGCGTACCATTCGTTCGTCGGCTCCAGCGGGCCGGTCAGCAGGGCGTCTTCGGGGATCGGTTGGGGGGCGAGCTTGGGGTAGATGCAGGACGAGCCAAGGAACATCAGCTTAGCCACCCCAACCTCGTGGGCGGCGTGGATGACATTCGCCTCGATCATGAGATTGAGGTAGAGAAAATCCGCCGGATAGGTGTCGTTCGCCAGGATCCCGCCCACATGGGCCGCCGCCAGGAAAACGACGTCCGGCTTATGCGCCGCGAACCAAGCCCGTACCGCCGCCTGGTCGGTCAGGTCCATCTCGGCTCGGGTGGCCGTCAGCACCTCGCACCCTTCAGAGGCCAAGCGACGCACAATCGCGCTGCCGACCATGCCTCGGTGGCCCGCCACGAACACCCGCTTACCGGACAGGTCGAACTCAGCCATTGCGGCGCTCCCGCTCCGCCTCAGCCAGATCAGAGGCGGCCATCTCCTGCACCAACGCGTCGAAGGAAGTGCGCGGCACCCAGCCCAGCTTCTCGCGCGCCTTGGCGGCGTCGCCGAGCAGGGTCTCCACCTCAGCCGGGCGGAAATAGCGGGGATCCACCTGACAGATCACGCGGCCAGAGGCATCGCGCCCGACCTCCTCCAGGCCTTCGCCGTCGAAGGTGATCTCCATGTCCAGGGCCGCACAGGCGGCGCGGACGAAATCGCGGACGGAATACTGCACGCCCGTGGCGATGACGAAGTCCTCGGGCGCGTCCTGTTGCAGCATCAGCCACATCATCTCGACGTAGTCGCGGGCATGGCCCCAATCGCGCTTGGCGTCCATGTTGCCGAGGCGCAGCACCTCGGAGCCGCCCAGCTTCAGTCGCGCCAGCGCCCGGGTGATCTTGCGCGTCACGAAGGTCTCACCACGCAAAGGGCTTTCGTGATTGAACAAGATGCCATTGCAGGCAAACAGGTCATAGGCCTCGCGGTAGTTGACCGTGATCCAATAGGCATAGAGCTTGGCGACCGCATAGGGCGAGCGGGGGTAGAACGGCGTTGCCTCGGTCTGGGGGACCTGTTGGACAAGGCCGTATAGCTCCGAGGTGGAGGCCTGGTAGAACTTGGTTGGCAATTCCAGAAAGCGGATCGCCTCCAACAGGCGCAGGGGGCCAAGGGCATCGGAATTGGCGGTATACTCCGGCTCTTCGAAGGACACGGCGACGTGGGATTGGGCGGCGAGGTTATAGACCTCATCGGGACGCACGGACGACAGGATCCGCGTCAGGGACGAGGAATCGGTCATATCCCCATGGTGCAACACGAACCGCCCGTCCCGCCCCGGGGGGCCATCGAACAGGTGGTCGATCCGGGCCGTATTGAACAGCGAGGTACGCCGTTTGATGCCGTGGACGATGTATCCCTTATCCAGCAAGAACTCCGACAGATAGGCGCCGTCTTGCCCGGTGATGCCTGTGATGAGGGCTGTCTTCATGTCTCTTCCTCCAGGATCAGACGGGCGGCGCGCCCATGCAGGTCTCCGAGCAGACGCCCGGCGGTATGATTGGCCTCAACGGCCTCGGCCCTGGCGGCATAGCCCGCCGCGTCGGCACCGTCGATGGCCGCAAGGATATCGTCCAACGTCTCGCAGATGATCAGTCCACGGGTGTCGAGATAATCGCCGACATCGGGTGCCCCCCAGTAAATCGGGATGGTTCGACACAAAACCGCATCGATCAGTTTTTCCGTGATGTAGCCGCGCTCCCGGCTGTTCTCGATCACCACCGAATACCGGTAGGGAGCCAACCCGTCCGATTTGTCTTCGAATGGTTTGTAGCCGCGCCCCATGACGTCAACGGGTGCCCCCTCAGGCAGGGCCTCGACCACGGCATGGCGGAGGCGGTGCCCCTCCAGGTCGCGCTTGGCCGAGGCGATCAAAGACACCTCAGCGGTTTTGGTCGTATCGAGCCGCTCTGGCGCTTCGATCCAGGTATCCGCACAATGGAAAAACCGGGCATTCCGAAGGTGACGCAACGTGGCCTCGTCGCGGGTCAAGATGCGGTGGAACCTCCAGCCCATGATCCGTGACAGAGTGAGGTGGCGAGCGTGGATAGCGCGGGGTTCCACGACCATCAGAGAGACCCGGCAGCGCGGCAACCGCCGCGCCCAGAGAGACGTCTTCGGGTAGGTGATCAGATGATCGTCCCGCGCCATGTCGGCGACGGTCCCCGCGCGAAGCCGCTCCGGTCGGCCAAGCGGCCAGTCCAGCGCATCCAGGGGCACGGCCCCCAATCCGCGTCGCAGGTCGGTGCCATAGGGAACAATCGCAACCGCCGTCATGGTGCCCCCTGCAGACCATGGAGTTGGGTATACAACCCTTTCGCCGCCAGGAGGCTGTCGTGGCTGCCCCGTTCTGCTACGCGGCCCTGGTCCAGCACGACGATCTGATCGGCGTCGCGCACCGTGCTCAGCCGGTGGGCAATGACCAGCGTCGTCCGGTTGGCGGATAAACGCGTCAGGGCCTGCTGCACCAGCCGCTCCGACTTGGTGTCTAGGGCGCTTGTGGCTTCGTCGAGCAACAGAATGGGCGTATCGCGCAAGAGGGCGCGGGCGATGGCAACGCGCTGGCGCTGTCCGCCCGACAGGTTGCTGCCCCGTGGCCCTGCAGGACTGTCCAAACCAGCGGGCAGGTCGCCCAGAAAGTCGCTCACATGGGCGGCCTCCAAAGCGCGCGCCATATCGGCGTCGGACACGGGGCGGCCCAAGGTGAGGTTTTCGCGCAGGGTCTCGTCGAACAGCAAGGTCTCCTGGCTGACCACCGAGAAGAGCCCGCGGAGATCCGCGATGGAAAAATCGCGGATGTCCTGGCCGCCAATGGTCGCGCGCCCACCCACAGGGTCAACCAAGCGGGTCAACACGTTGAACAGCGTTGACTTCCCTGCCCCGGACAGACCGACAAGGGCCGTGGTCGTGCCCTGTGGCACCTCAAAGGACACGCCGCGCAGAACCGGCGTGTCGCCATAGGACAGGCTGACGTCCTCGAAGGCCAGATCGGAGCGTGCCGGCCGCGCACGGGCTGCGGTCGGCGGCTCTAGGATGGTCGGCACCGTATCAGCCAGCGCATAGACCCGGTCGAGCGAGGCCATCATCGTCTGCCAGTTGGCCGAGAGCCCCGCCAACCGGCGGAGCGGCTGGAACGCCAGCGACATGGCCGTGAAGAAGGACATGAACTGCCCGATGGTCTTTTCGCCCGCGATGATCTGCGGCCCGCCATAGAGCAGCACTGCCAGGAACCCAAAGCCCACCGCGAAATCCACCAGCGCGGGCACGGTGGCCTGTCCGGCTTGGGTCCGCACGGTGGCGCGCACCATGTCTTCGGTGGCGGTGCGAAAGCGGTCGCGCTGATAAGCCTCCATGGCGTTCAGCTTGATCGGCGTGATCCCGTGGAAAATCTCATCGAGCCGCGTCGTCCGCCGCCCCGCAATATCGCGCAGCGCCACCGACTTGCGCCGGATGTAGCGTTGCACGATCAAGCTGGGCAGCACCAAAAGCGGCGCGCCGATGATCGCCACCAGCGTCCAAATGGGGTCGACCATAATGGCCACCACCATCAGGGACACCAACCCGACCGCATCGCGCCCCGCACTGGTCAGGATCCCTGTCCAAATCTGCTGGATGGCCTGCACATCGCCCTGCACCCGCTCGATCAATTGGCCGGGGGATTGGGAGCTGAAGTAAGCGCTGTCGAGGCCCAACACATGGGCCAGCAGATCCTGCTGCAAGCGCGACGAGGCCTCGAAGGCCACCCGCGCCATGATGATCCGCTGCGCCACGCCCGCGACCCCGCGCAGCACGAACAGCCCAAAGATCGCCAGCCCGATCCAAACGATCAAATCCGCGCGCCCCGCCACGAAGACGACGTCGAACATCGGCTCCAGCATGTAGGACAGCGCGCCCACCGTGCTGCCCTCGACCGCCATGAGCACGGCGGCCAGTACGATCCACCACAGGTGACGACGGAGGTAGCCCGTCCAGAGGCGGGCAAAGGGATGGCGGGATGCGGACACCGGGGGACCTTGGTCGGTTCACTTGTCCGTGGGCCTTATCCCATGGCGGGGCGAGGCGGCAATGGCTAGGGTCTGGGGCGGTGCACGTTCGATAGGGGTTCGGACCGGCGGTAGGCCGCGGCGTCGGAGTATTTTTGCCGAGAAGAAGGAAGGGGCGCGCGATGTACGCGGGCGACAGTTTGTGGACCCTTGGGCCTTGGCAGGTGGCCGGCGTTTTGGCGCTTTCGGCGGTGATGTGGGGGGTGGTGTTGGTCGGGCAATGGCGCGTGCGGCGGCGCCCCGGCACCGTCCGATGGGGCGTCGCGGCAGCGGGGTTCGTCGGGTTCGTCTGGCTGTCGCCGCAGGTCTATTATCTGTTTTATTGGGCGACCTTTGACGGGTTGCCCCTACAATCAGTCATCAAGACACCGCCCGGGCCGGGAGACCTGCTGCGGCTGCTGACCTTCACCGAGGAGGCCTCCCTCTCTCGCCACGGTCAGGGGGTGTTGGGCTGGTCCTTACTGGCGCTGGCGTGGCGCTCGCCCGGACCGGGGGTCACGCCATAGGGCGCGGCCAGCCGCCAGACGTGGTCGGGGACCATATGCTTCATCCGGTTCGGCATGGCCCGGCGCAGGTGCAGGATCGTCTCGACGGCCTTCATCTCGATCCGCGCCTTGGCGAACTCCGCCCCGCGTGGCCCAATCCTGGGTTGTAGCCAGGCCACCACGGGTCGCAGCCAATCGGGCATCCGCCGCAGGGGCAGCCCGCCCGCCGCACGTTCTGTGTTGGCGGCAAATCCCTTGACCGCCGCCGTCCGCTTGCCCGCCGTCGTGACCGGGCCCAGGCGCACGCGGTCGCCTAGACCTGCAAGCATCTCGGCGCCCCGGTCATTGCGTACGATCAGCCATTGCTGCCCGTCGCCGCCCATGTAGCCCACGGTGATATCCGCCAGCCGGTTGGTGTAGTCGGTGCAGGTCCGGCAGGTCATGGGAAAGAAATCGGGCGGCAGGTCCGACAGGGGCAGCTTGAGGAACGGGATGAGGCGCACCCGGCCATCGTCGAACCGCATCTCGACCCGATAGTCAGCCCGAAACTCAAGATAGGTGACCCGCTCCGGCGTGTCCGTCAGCCGCGCCAAAAAGGCATGGAACCTCTCGGTGGTGGTGTTGTCGCTGCAGGGCGTGCCGATGACATAGAGTCGCTCCAGCCCCAACTCCGCCTCGATGGCGCGCAGGGCGTGCACTTGGCAAGGAATTCCGATCAACGCGATGCGCCGGTGACCCTGGGCAATGGCGGGCTCCAACAGGGCGAGCAGCGGCGCGTACCCCATGCGCATCCCCCGCACACGCGCCATGTCGGCGGGGTCGGTGATGAGGACTGGAACGGGGCGAAAGGGATCATCTGGGGCGGGGGCCAGGGTCAGGACCGCCGTCACCGCGCCCGTTTCCAGCAGATCGGCGGCCAGGGCCGTGGTGATCCCCGTCCACTGCGCCCCGGGGGCGGGCGCGGTCAGGACGGCGCGGTGGAAGGCTTGCACATGGCCGAAGTGGTCGTCGGTCCCGGCTGCGCCGTGCACCACGGCTTCCCGTGCGGGGTAGTCGGGAACGGTGAACTGACAGGCGACGCCGCAGCGGGGGGCCAGCGCCATGCGGGACAATCCGCAGTCTGTGCACATCTCTCCGCGCGGGGCGGGCGGGGCCAGCCGCGGGCTGTCAAGTCCATGTGTGTCACGCATGGTTGACACTTTGCACCCTGGGGCCGCGCCTGTCCACCCTTGCACCACCGCATCCCCCGTGCGACCGATACCTCCTCGGAGGGGATCCATGACAGCAGGCATCGCAGCTTTGACGCTGGGCTATGTGCTCAGTCAGTTTTACCGCGCCTTCCTGGCCGTTCTGGCGCCCGACTTGACGGCAGATTTGGGCATCAGCGCCGCAGACCTCAGCCGCGCCTCGGGCATTTGGTTCCTGGTGTTCGCAGCCATGCAAATCCCCGTTGGATGGGCGCTGGACCGTATCGGGCCGCGCCGGACGGCCTCTGTGTTGCTGGGGCTGGCGGGCGGCGGCGGCGCGGCGCTCATGGCCACGGCCCAGAGCGGAACCCAGATCGAGATCGCCATGGGCCTGATCGGTGCGGGCTGCGCACCGGTCCTCATGGCGAGCTACTACATTTTTGCGCGCGTCTTCTCGGCGGCGGTCTTTGCCACGCTTGCGGGCGCGCTGATCGGGGTTGGATCGCTGGGCAATATCGCGGCCTCTCTGCCCCTCAGCTGGGCGGCCGAGGCCCTGGGCTGGCGCGGGGCCATGTGGGGACTGGCGGGTCTGACCGTGGCCACGGCACTGGCCTGCCTGGTGCTGGTGCGGGATCCGGAGCGGGCGGAGGACGGCGCCAAAGGCTCTGTCCTGGATCTGCTGCGCATTCCGGCGATCTGGGCGATCCTCCCGATGATGCTGGTGAACTACGCACCCTCGGCGGGGCTGCGCGGCCTGTGGGCCGGGCCCTATGTGGCCGACGTCTATGGGCCGGGCTTCGTGGGCGCGGTGACCCTGACCATGGGCCTTGCGATGATCGTGGGGAACTTCGCTTATGGCCCGCTAGATCGCGTCTTCGGCACCCGCAAGTGGGTCGTTCTGACGGGCAACGTCCTGGGGGCGCTGACCTGCGCGGCGCTTTGGCTCGTCCCAGCGCCGGGTCTGATTATGGCCACCGCCGCGCTGGCCTTGATCGGGGCGCTTGGCGCCAGCTTCCCCATGCTCATGGCCCACGGGCGGGCCTTTTTTCCGCCTCACCTGGTGGGCCGTGGCGTGACGCTGATGAACCTTTTTGGGATTGGCGGCGTGGGCGTGATGCAATTCGCCACGGGGCCGCTCTTCAACGGCGCGGGCGGGGGGCTCGCGGGGTATCAAGCGCTGTTCGGGGTTTTTGCGGTGGTTCTGCTGCTGGGCTGTGCGGCCTACGTGTTTGCACCGGACAAGGTGGACTAGCGGCGCGCCAATGGCAAACGGTCCCGGAAACCGTCCGCTAGCGCGTCTCCGCCGACACGCGCCTGGCCAACACCAAGCTCAGCGCCGCCGCCAGACACAAGAAGACAGCACCGACGCTCCAGGCCACGGACATCCCATAGAGGTCCGCAAGCGCCCCCGCCAACAGCAGCCCCAGGGCCGCCCCAAGTTGCTGCACCAAGGAGCGGAGCGACAGCATGGTGGATCTCTGACGGTCCTCCACGCAGGCATGGAGGATGGCGCTGGCAGGTGTCTCGCTGGCGCCAAGCAGGACCGAGAACAGGGCAAAGGCAGCCACGAATCCAATGATGTTCCCCTGCATCGCCAGCGCCACCTGGGCGAGCGCGAGCCCCACAAAGATCGCCGCAAGCGCCGTGGCATGGCGACGTCTGAACAGCCTGCTGATATGGGGCGACAACGACGCCCCAAGAGCGATGGCGAAAAAGTAGGCCGCCGTCAGGACCCCAATGACGGTATTGGCATACCCAGTGGTCAACATCGGTTTCGCATGTGTCGGCCACAGCACTTCGACGGGGTTCGTGGCCATCAAAAACAACGCCAGCGCCGACAACAGCAGGAAAAGGACCGGCTGCCGCACCGCCAAAAGTCCGGCTCCGACGATGACCGCCGGGACAGTCGCGAACCCTTGCACCAGCGCCCTGGGGGTCAAGGAACGGGGCGCCTCGTCGATGGCCATCAGCGTATAGACCAGAACGCAGACCATCACGCCAAAGCTCGCCCAGTAGGAGGCGTCGTAAACGCTGAGCCCGTACCGCAGGCCGGTCGCCCCAAACACATCGGGCAGCAGACCGCCCACAACGGCCCCACAGGCCAGTCCCATGCCATTGGCCCATTGGGCCTTGGCCAAGGCGGGCTGAACGTCCACGCCGGGCGCCACGGCTCTGAACGTCTCCACGAACCACGCGTCCAGGGTACCGGACCGCAGGGCGCGCCCAAACCCGATGAAGGCAAACGAGACCGCGAGGACGCCAAAATCGCTCGACGCCAGGAACAGCGCGAGCGACGCCAGACTCGCGCCAACCGCGACAAGAAACACCGGCTTGCGCCCGATGGCATCGGCCAGCCCGCCAAACGGCAGCTCCAGCGCCATGGTGGTCAGCGAATAGACGCCGAAGAGCAGCGAAATCTGGACCAAATCCATGCCACGGTCGGTCAAGGCGAGCGCAACCACAGCCACGGTCAGCCCCATGGCAAACCGGTCCAGGAACTGATGACGTTGAAACACGCGGATGTGCCGACGCGCCGCCTCGGTCAGGTCCGGGAAAGAAAAATCGATGTCGGTCGCCATGGCGGCAGCATCCGCCTTTACCGTGATCCAGACAACACCCCATCGCGGCGATGCGCCCCCTGAAACGTATCAGGCCAAGGGGGCCTCAGAAGCGCCACGACCGGGCCAAGGGCCGTGCCGGATCGGCGCTCATCCCAAAACCCAGGGGCCTGTCCCTAGGCCCAAGGCTCCGCCTGCAGAAGATCGGAGACTTCGGCCGTCGGCAGCGTCTTCGACCATCCAATGACCACAAGCTGCGCCAGTTGGCTGGCCTCGGGCGGCACAGGCGTCATCTCCACATACGGCCCAACCAGTTGAAGTAGCGTTGAACTGCGCCCCTCGCCCTCAACCGTCAGAACGCCCTTGGCGCGCAGACAGGTCCGCTTCAACAGGGTCACCAAGGCCGCCAGTCGATCCTCGCTGAGCGGTGGAAAGCCCCGAAAGGCGGTGGAGGCAAACGCACCGTGGTCACCGTGTCCGTGCATTTGATGCCGTCCGCTGCACCGCATCTGTGCACCAACACCCATTACGTCTTTCCAAGACACACGCGCCCGCGAGGTGACGGCCCGCGTCACCGTCGGGGCGCTCCGATCAAGAAGCTGTTCGATGGCTCCAAGGCGGTTCCCGGACACCAGATCAGATTTGTTCACGACGATAAGGTCACTCGCGGCGGCCTGATCGACCAAGTCCTCGGTATCCGCATAGCCAAGCCCGCCGACCTGGGCGGCGTCGAGCACATAGAGCCGCGCCCGCAAATGGGCATGCCGCGCGGCCTCCAAGGCCTCCAAGGTCGACGACAGGGATCGCGGGTCAGCCACACCGCTTGCCTCGATGACAAACAGGTCCGGGCGGTCCCCGTCGCAAAACGCGACCATCGAACGGATCAAATCGTCATTCAACGAGCAACAGACACAGCCATTTGACAGCGCGATCCGGTCCGCCTCGACCGTCTCGATCAAGTCATGGTCGATGTTGATCGCACCAAAATCATTGACAAAGACAACCACCCGGCGCCCATCCGCTTGCCGGAGAAGGCCATTGACCAAGGTCGTCTTACCGGCGCCCAGGAACCCACCCACCGTAAGCGTCGGTACGGACCTAGGCGCCATCGTGCGACCAGACTTTCTCACCGGCAAGCCAGGTCTCCAGAACCGCGATGTCGCCAAGACGCTCCGCTTCGGTTGTCAAAGGGTTCTCGGCGAGGACAACAAAATCCGCATGTTTGCCGGGGGTGATGGATCCCAGGACATCGTCCTTACGGATCTGAAAGGCGGCATCGATGGTCACCGCCCGGAGCGCCGCCAGAATATCCATGCGTTGGTCCGGGCCGACACAGCGACCGTCCGCCGCCCGACGGGTTGTGGCCGCTTGCATCAGTTCCAGACAAGACGGGTCCGTCATGGGCGTGTCCGCATGGAGCGACAGGCGCATGCCCGCCCGAGCGGCCCCGCCCGAGGGCACGTAGTGGGCCGCGCGCTCCGGGCCGAACAGCACGTCTTCGATGGGCGCGCCCCAATGGGTGATGTGATTGATGAAAAAGCTCCCAAGAACGCCCAACGCCATGCATCGCGCAATCTGATCGTCCCGCATCAACGCGCAGTGTTCGAGCCGAAAGCGGTGGTCGGGCCGGGGCGTCTCGCGCAGGATCACCTCCAGCAGGTCGAGCACCATGTCGATGGTCCGATCCCCCTGGGTGTGGATCGTCATTTGCCAGCCCTGGCCCATATAGGCGCGGACCATCGCCTCAAAAAACGCCATGGGGTAGTTCACGCCGCCCTTATGGCCCTCCTCCAGCCCCATGCGGTCCCGGGTGACGCTGTTGTCCAGATAGGGTTCCGACAGCCAGATATTGCCAATGAACGGCGACCCATCCGCGTGTATTTTCACCCCTGCCAGCCAAAGGCGATCCGGCCCCAGGTCAAAGGCCTCTACGCGCATGTCGGGCGTGACAGCCTGCTGATAGGCCGCAAGCCGCGGCATCGGCCAGCCCTGCTTGAGGGCCGCCTCGTAATACGCACGGTAGAACGGCAGATAGAGATGCTCGGTCGTCGTCGTGATCCCGTTTTCGATGAATTGGTCGATGGATGCCTTGAACTCCTGTGTCAGGCGCGCATCGCCCCAGGATCTGTAAAAGGTCTCCAACGCGACCCAAGTGATCGCTTCGGCAAGCTTGCCCGAAGGCTGGCCACTGGGATGACGCTCGATCTCGGACCCTGGCGGGGTCTCAAACTCCGCGTCGATCCCGCAGGCCTCGAAACCAGCCGAATTCATATAGAGCGCATGCAGGTTCGAGGTCTGAACACCCAGCGGATTGTCCGGGGCGATGTCGTCAAGCACGTCCCGGGACAGGGGCCGATACCCGTCGTGAAGCTGCGCATCCAGCCCATAAAACAGAAGGTATTCGCCCGGCTCTGCGGCGGAGACGCGACGCTCGATCTTGGCCAAGACGGCGTCAAAGGTTGGCACCAGGTGGGGCCTGATGTCGACCACCGGCGCGCCACGGGTTTTCGCGGCCCAGAGCAGATGGGAATGGGCATCGATGAACCCCGGCAGAAGAACGCGCCCCCCAAGGTCCACGCGCGCGGTCTGGGCGTCGACATGGGCTGCGGCCCCGGCCACGTTCCCCACATAGACAATCGTGCCGCCATAGATAACGACGGCCTCCGCCATGGGTCGGTCGGGGTCCACCGTCACGATGGTGCCGCCGTGGAACAGGACACCCCCGCTCATTCTCCGGCCACCGCGTATGTATGGCTCAAACGCCCGGCGCGCGCCTGCGCCGCCAAGAAGGCCTCATTGGAAAAGAGCGGCACGATCTTGTGGTGCTTTGACATCCCTCCCGCATCGGCGAGCATCATATTGGCAGCGACAGAGGCCATGTCCGGCAGTTCGTAGATAAACATCATATCGTATTCTCCGCAGGTCCCATAGGCCTGGAGCAGTCTGCCCCCCATGGCCCCCACAGCCTTGCGCGCCACATCGGCCCGATCGCTGGGCGATTTGATCATCTGGGCCTTCTTGTCGTTTTCGTACTTGATGAACATGGCAACGGTGACGGTCATGGCACTCACCTCCGCTTGCCCTGGATGATGCGGTCCAGGATCATGGCGCAGCAGAGGATGGCGAGACCGGCCAAGATCCCCTGCCCCTCCGAGGCGTATTGCAGGGCTTCCAAGACATCCTCGCCCAGCCCCTTGGCACCGATCAGCGAGGCAATCACCACCATCGCAAGGCTCAACAGGATGGTCTGGTTGATCCCCGCCATGATGGAGGGCATCGCCAGGGGCAGATCGACCTTCCACAGCAGGTAGCGCCTGTTCGCACCAAAGGCCTGTGCTGCCTCGCGAACGCTCTCCGGCACACCGCGCAGGCCAAGCACCGTCAGGCGCACGACCGGGGACCCGCCAAAGATCATGGTCGCAATGACGGCGGCGGGTTTTCCGGTGCCAAAGAACGCGATGATCGGGATCAGATAGACGAAGGCAGGCATCGTCTGCATGAAGTCTAGGACGGGCCGGACCACCGCATAGAGCCGCCGCGACCGCGCACAGGCGATGCCCAGCGGGATACCAAGCGTGATCGAGATACAGGCCGCCGTCCCCAGCAGCGCGAGGGTCTGCATGCTCTTGTCCCAAAACCCAAGGTAGCCGAGATAAGCCAATCCGGCCCCGGTAAAGATGGCCGCCCGCCAGCCAGCACTCAGACCCGTCAGCAACAAGATGAAGCCGCACATGACCGGCCAAGGCGTTTCCACAAAGATCGTCTCCAGCATGTCGAGAACCGAGCGAATGCCGAAGACGAGACCGTCAAACACCCATTCCGAGCGGAGCGATGCGTTTGTGATCCAATCCTTGATGGCCTGGGCGACGCCAGATTGGACGGCGGGATCCGCGGGGAAGCCTTGCAGGGCCGGAACAACCTCCGGGAAGCCGAATTTCAAGGAACAGGTCACATAGGTGATCACGGTCAAAGCCCCCGCCACAGCGGTTTTGAGCGGGCTGAGGCCATGGCCGAGCGTGCGGTCAGACAGCCAGTTGGAATACCGCGCGTGCAGGCCAGGGTTCGCAAGGACCGCCTGGGCCGATTTGATCACCAGCAAGGCCGCCAATCCCGATAGGATCAGGGTCAGGGCCTGCGCATTTGCTGCGGCGGCCTCGGCCTTGATCCCGTCAATCGCGCGTTCCAGGGAGGCGATGGTGTTCTCGAACCCCGCCACACGATCCGGCGCGGTTTCCCTGGCCTCCGCAAGCTGTTCATACCGCCGCGCAAGGGTCGCTTCGATCCCCGGCAGGCGGGCCAGGATGGGCGCACCCAGATCCCCCCAGATACCACGGGCAAGCTGTACGACCGCCAGTGTCTCAAGGGCGACAAAGGGCAGGAAATAGGCCCACAGGCTGCGCATGCCGTACCAGATCGACCCGAGCAGGAACGCCGCCCAATTCCAAGTGACGAGAAAGCCGCGTTTGTCCCCAATGGCTTGGAACTGTGCCGCGTAGTAACCTTCGTTCAGGGCGACGAATGTCCCCACGTCCGATTCCGGTCCCGGCGATCCAGCGGTTGGCTTGGGTGTTGTGTGGTCTGCGACTGCGCTCATGGCTCTTCGGTCCCCAGGATCACCCCATTCAGGATGTCGTTTTTTGTGATGACCCCTTCGGTCCCGAGATCTTCATCTCGGACCAAGATCGGGCCTGTGCTATCCGCCGCTTTGACAATGACTTGCCGCAGGGTGTCGTTGCCGGACACGATGGCCTCCGTGCCGCTCAGGGCGCCATGCGCCCGCTCGAACTCTGCTTTAGGCCGGGCCAGGGAATGCGCCCGGATCAGGTTGATGCGAGAAATGCCACTCACGAAATCCATCACATAGGCGTCCGCTGGGTTCATGATGATCTGCTCCGGCGTGCCGGTTTGCACGATCACGCCGTCTTTCATGATGGCGATCCGGTCCCCGATCCGAACGGCCTCTTCCAAGTCGTGGGTGATAAACAGCGTCGTCTTGTTCATCTGCGAAGCGAGCCGCATGAACTCTTCTTGCAACTGCCGACGGATCAACGGGTCGAGCGCGCTAAAGGGCTCATCCATCAGCAGGACTTCGGCGTCCGCCGCGATGGCACGGGCAAGGCCCACGCGCTGCTGCATCCCGCCGGATAACTCGTGGGCGAACTTGTCCGTCCACTCGGACAGGTCAACGAGGGCCAAGGCCTCTTCCGCCGCCCTCCAACGGGCATACTGGGACCATCCCCGGATCTCTAGGGGCATGGCCACGTTGTCGCGCACCGACCGGTGCGGCATCAGGCCAAAGTTCTGAAACACCATAGCGATGTGTTCGTTGCGAACCGTCAGTAGGTCCGCGTCGGACAGAGCCATCATATCGGTGCCGCTCACCACCACGGATCCAGCAGTCGGTGTCAGCAGGCGATTGACGTGGCGCACAAGGGTGGACTTCCCACTGCCCGACAGGCCCATGATGCAAAAGATCTCGCCGCGACGGACCTGAAAGCTGGCGTCCGCCACCCCGACGACGCAGTTAAACGCCTCTAAGACTTGCGGCTTGGTCAGGCCGCGCGCCCGTATCGCGGCCATGGCCTCGTCCTGCCGGGCGCCAAAGATCTTCCAAACCCCTTGCAGGTCGATCACTGCGCTGCCTGCGTCCGTCGTGTTGCTTGCTCCGTCCAAGGGGCCTCCTTCGCCTCGCGAGATGCGCGGCGTTCCGTCATGTCATGTTGTAGAAAATGGGGGGATGCCGCCGCCGACGGGGAGAGTACGGACGCGGCATCCCGGGGGGCTGTTCAGGCTTAGTTCAGGCCAAGCCACCCATCGACGATGTCGGCGTTTGCCGCGACCCACTCCCGCGCGACCTCTTCGCTGGACCGCTTCTTGACCACGATTTCGTGGGTGAAGGTGTTCACCGTGTCGGTGTCCATGTCGATGTTCGCCAGGAACGCGGCCACATCCGGCGTCCGCGTCTCAAGCGAGCGGGAATACCCGACGTGAATGGTCTTCGGCTCATCGGCGGTTTCCACGCGCGAATTCTCGAACCAATTCGCATCTTCCGCCGGTTGCTTCATGTCATAGTTCGCCGGGTCGTACGCCGGCTCCTCCAAGCGAACCATGTCAAAGACGAACCAATTGTAGTGCGGCGCATAACAATAAAACGCGTACCCTTCGCCCTTGTTCAACGCATCCGAAATCGACGCCGTCGCCACCTCTTCCTCCGCCTCAATGGGCGAGAAGAAGTTCGTGATCCCATAGTCACGGACCTTCACCGAATTGATCTTGGTCGAGGCCCACCCCGGGGCGCCGACCCAAATATCGCCCAGACCGTCACCATCGCGGTCCATCAACGCCGCCGCTTCGGGAGTCGCCAGGTCAAACACGGTCTTGATGTTGTGGGTTTCAGCGAACACGCGCGGCGCGCAGAAGGCAGAGAACCCCTCATAGCTGCCCTCGCTCAAAGCCACGGTCCCGTTCGTGTCGACGTATTCATCCGTAAAGTTCGACTGGTTCGGCAACCAAATGTCGGGATGCACGTCGATCTCGCCCTTGCCGCGATCCATACCCGCAAAAATGACGGCGTTAGTGCCCGGGACGATCTCTGTCTGCCCGCCGAGTTTGTCTTCGACGATCACTTTGATCAGCCCCGCCATGGCCCGGCCACTGGCCCAATTCGGCTCCGCGATCCGTACCAACTCTTGGGCATGGGCACCAACGCCCGTGGTCAGCGCAAGCGCAGTGGAAAGTGCAAGTGTCGTGATTGGTCGCATACCGACCTCCCCGTTTTCTCCTTCGATTTACTGACATGTCAGATATAAACTTATAACATGTCAACAAAGAAATGTCAGATATCATTGCTAACATGTCAGCGGTCGGGGTAGGCTTCGACGGTGACGACCCCGGCGAATGGAACCAGAGATGTCCGAAAGAGCGACCGCAAAGATCCAGCCTATGCCATTGAAAGACGAAGCGTTTCGGGATCTGGAGCGCATGATCGTCAACGGTGAGCTGGAACCGGGACAATGGGTCTCGGAAACGGATTTGGTTGAGGTCTCCGGTCACACCCGCGCGCCCATCCGCTCCGCCATCCAGAGGCTCGCGGACGGGGGTTTGCTCAGAATCGTCGCCCGGCGGGGCGCCCAGGTCTGCCCGATCGATCACACGGAACACTTCCGCTCATTGGAGCTTCGCCGCGTGGTCGAGCGCCTTGTCGCGCAATCGGCAGCAGACCGCGCGACCCAGGCCCAGAAGGCAGAGCTTTTGGAGATCGCCGATGGCTTTTTGGCGGTGACAGAGACACGCGATCAGGTCGCCATGACAGAACTCGACGCCCGCAGCTTAGACGCCCGGATTCGGGCCGCCGACAATCAATTCGCCGCACGCGCGCTCACGTCCGTAAAGGGCCTGTCCAGACGGTTTTGGGTGTTGAACCAGGAACGGTATGGCGACTTGAAGCGCATGGCCAAGGCCCATGCCGAGGTCGCAACCGCCGTCGGCCAGGGCGACGCCGATCTTGCGGCACAGGCCGTCGACCACCTGATCGACTACGTTGAGGAATTCACACTGGCGGTTGTTGGCTTCCGATCCCCGAAGGGATAGCCGCCGACCTCCCCCTGGGCCCACCAGCCGACGCTCCACACCTCATCCCATGGGCCGGTTGCCGTCCGGATGCTGTCATCGATCGAGGCTGCGCCAAGGGTTCGGGCCTGTTACCAATCTCCGACCGGCATCGGCCTATCCATCCGCTGCGCCGCCCAGCCGCTCTGCCAGGGCGCCCAGCCGCATAATCTCCGACACCTCCAGCGACCGCCCGTCACCCCGTGCTTCGGACACCTTGCGCGACAGGGCCAGCATCTCTTGCACATCGGCCAAGCGCGCCGCCTGTTCGGTCTCCGCGCGGCAGGGCGAGGGACGGGGCTTGCCCATCCACGCCTCACGGTAGCCCTCGGACAGGTCTTCCCCTTCGATCAGGCCGGACAGCCGCGCCAGCATGAAGGACCGCAGCACCCCGTTCATGCGCGGCCCATATCCCGCGCCCATTGACCGAAAGAACCGCACCACATCCTCGTCCAGCCGGATGGTCACGCGCGCCTTCTTGGCGCTGCGCTCCTCCCAGATGCGGCGCCACTCCGGCGGCAGGCGACCCTGGGCCGTCACCCGCGATTGCATATCCCACTCGAAGGCGCGCATGGCCCGGACCATGTCATTCGCCTGTTCGCGCTGCCTGCGGCCTCGTCCCAGTCGCTCCATGGCCCGACCCTCCTGCGGTGAAAAAGAGACACTCGGGCAGAGCGGTTAACAGTTTCTGAGGCTTTGCCGGGGTGCGTGCGGTCTGCACGGTGGGTGTACGGAGGGGTGTACGAGCGGTGCCCTTGCCCCGCTGGCCCAACAGGTATAGGGCCACGGCGTTTCCCAACCCTTCAGGAGTTATCGAGATGGGCTACAAGGTCGTCGTCTGCGGCGCCACGGGAAACGTGGGCCGCGAAATGCTGAACATCCTGGCCGAGCGCCAGTTCCCCGTCGATGAGATCACCGTTCTGGCGTCTCGTCGCAGCCTGGGGACAGAGGTGAGCTTTGGCGATAAGACCCTGAAAACCAAGGACCTTGATACCTTCGACTTCAACGGCTGGGACATGGCCTTCTTCGCCATCGGCGGCGAGGCCACCAAGAAATATGCCCCCATCGCCGCCAAGGCGGGCTGCGTGGTGATCGACAACTCATCGCTCTACCGCTACGACCCCGAAGTTCCCCTTGTTGTTCCGGAGGTTAACCCCGAAGCGGTCGACGGCTTCGCCAAGAAGAACATCATCGCCAACCCCAACTGCTCCACCGCCCAAATGGTCGTCGCGCTCAAGCCGCTGCACGACCGCGCGCGGATCAAGCGGGTTGTGGTGTCGACGTATCAGTCGGTGTCAGGCTCCGGCAAAGACGCGATGGACGAGCTCTGGGATCAGACCAAGGGCATGTTTGTTCCGGGTCAGGAGAAGGAGCCGAACGTCTACCCCAAGCAGATCGCCTTCAACGTGATCCCGCACATCGACGTCTTCATGGAAGACGGCTCCACCAAGGAAGAGTGGAAGATGGTCGCGGAGACCAAGAAGATCGTGGATCCGGCCATCAAGGTCACCGCGACCTGCGTGCGTGTCCCTGTTTTCGTTGGACATTCCGAGTCCGTGAACATCGAGTTCGAAGAGTTCCTGGACGAGGACGAGGCCCGTGAGATCCTGCGGACAGCGCCCGGCTTGTTGGTCGTCGATAAGCGCGAGGACGGCGGCTATGTCACGCCGGTCGAATGTGTCGGGGACTTCGCGACCTTCATCAGCCGCATCCGCCAAGACTCGACGATTGAGAACGGCCTGAACCTCTGGTGCGTCTCCGATAACCTGCGGAAGGGCGCCGCCCTGAACGCGGTGCAAATCGCGGAAACCCTTGTGGAACGGGTTCTCTCGAAGCGCGGTTAAAGCCTCCGATCTATCAGGGGGTTGTCATCCGCGTGGAAAATCCCGGCCGTCCCATGGGGGTGGCCGGGCATCGGCGCGCCGAACCTCCGCACCAGTGAGCGGTACGAAGCGCCAAGCTCCGAACCTTTGCAGAGTTTGGTACCATCGAGGTCGTACAGCGATACGCCGCCACCTGCCGGTTGAAAGCGGAACCCCTTCGCGCTCAGCCGTTGATCCAAGTCGGCCCATGACGTTGCCCGCGCGACATCGCCAGCGAGGAGCGCCTGCAAGGACGCGACGAGCTGCTCATCCGCCCGATTGGGCGTCTCCGCGGGGCGCGCAGCGCGCTGTAACTCCCGCGCGACCGCTTGTCGGATAATCTGGCCAGGCGTTACGTCATGGCGCGCAGCGAGATGGCGCAGGGCATCTACCATCTCTGTGGGCATTCGAATGGTCACGTCGCGGGTCATTACGCCTGCAGGATGCCCCGATCACGCCTAACGAATGGTTAACCCGCAGTCAGAACCGTTCCGCGCGCAGCACTTGGCAGTCGGTCACACAGACCACGCCGATATGACGCTCGACCACCGTGAAGGCCGCGTCCAGCAATGTGTCCAACGCCTCTTCGCGCACAATGCAAACAACGGCCCGCATGCCCCCGGCTCGGCTCACCTGACCGGCGCGGCTCCACTGTCCCGACCGGCCAGAGCCTCCTTGAACTGGCAAGACTGTGAAGCCCGTCACGCCAGCCTTCACCAAGGCATCGGTCAAGCGGCGCTCCATCATGGCCTCGATGATAATCTCTACACGTTTGGCGGGATGAGTCTGCATCGCCTCAACCTCCGGTCAGCATACGGGACACCGCCAGATAGATCGGCAAACCCAGGGTCAAGTTGAAGGGGAACGTCACACCGAGGGACAGCGTGAGATAGATTGACGGGTTTGCCTCGGGCAGGGCCACGCGCATCGCCGCAGGCACCGCGATGTAGCTGGCCGAGGCGCCCAGAACCATGAACAGCATGGTCGACCCGGCCCCCAAACCGAGAAGCAGGCCCGCAACGGCCCCTGCGGCGGATCCGACCAGGGGCATGACCAACCCAAAGGCCAGCAGCCCTGGGCGCAGAACGCCGCGCGCCTCGCGCAGGCCACGGCCTGCCACCAATCCCATGTCCAACAGGAACAAGCACAGCACCCCCTGGAACGGGGAGACGATGAAGGCGGCGATCCGGTCCAGACCGTCCTGGCCCGTTATCCACCCGATGACGAAACTGCCCACCAGCAAGACGATGGAGCCATTCAGGAGGATCTCGCGCCAGAGGTCCGCATCCATACCCCGTCCCTGCCCGGAGCGCGCCACCAACCAAAGGGCCGAGAGGATTGCCGGTGCCTCCATCACCGCAGCGACCGCAACCATCCACCCGTCGGAGGTCAAGCCCGCGGCCTCTAGCACCGACGTGCCCGCCACAAACGTCACGATTGAGATGGAGCCGTAGTGCGCGGCGACCGCTGCCGCATCCAAGGGCGACAACCGCGTTAGGACGCGTAGCAGGGAAAACGCGGCAAAGGGCAAGGCAAAGGACAGGACGGCTCCGGCGACCAAGGCCCCCACCAAACGGGCATCGAGACCGGCCACATTCACTGCCACGCCGCCTTTGAAGCCGATGGCAAACAGAAGGTAGATCGACATGCCCTTGGCCACGGCCTCGGGGATCGTCAGTTCTGACCGGGCCAGGGCCGCCGCCAGCCCTAGGGCGAAGCTGAGGATGATGGGGGACAACAGGTTCCCCAAGGCCAGATCCAACAGGCTCATGCGAGCCCCCACGCGCGGTGGGTTGGACGTCCCAGAGGCGTCCGGGGGTCAAGGGAAGAGCGGTTCAAACGCATGGGCGGGACCTCTGACCGAAATGGCAGCTCCTATTCGACTAAGGTCGTATGACCCCAACGGCAAGGTTAGACCGCCACGAAGCCCAACGCGCCCGGTTGGAAGCCCTCTCACACGCCTGTGCTATCGGCGGCCCCAAAGCCTCGCTGTTGTGGCGTGTCACCCTCCGCTGTGGCCTGAACAGCCGGAACGGTCAGTGGGTTGTTGGGCGCCGCCAAGATCGTCGGCTTTTGCAGGGCGCGCTGGCGGCCCTCATCGTCGTGGATCTGTTGCATCGGGCATGACCGGATCAAAGAAGAACGACTTAAGGCGCCCCAGCGCGCTCCGTCGCCTGGGCGAGGCGCGGACTGTGTCTGGAGAGGCACGCCCGCCAACGCCGAACGATCGCCCCATCGCTAGGACTTCCGCCCGTAAGGAGCGGCCACCGCAGGCGCGTTGGCATCCGACGCACCACACCGTTACCCACCCGACCCGAAGGCACGGGACCAGATTGGCGGTGGGAGGGTGCTTTCTCCGAAACGGCCGCTGGTGGATCGGATGATTGCGTTTCAGCGGGTTATCTGGCGGCGGGACGTAATGAGACACGTTTCAAGACCGCCGCGCCTCTCCGCAGCCGCCTGCGGGAAAGTTTTAAATAACTTGAACGGTTTCTGCCGATGACAGCCAAGACGGTGCCGCCGTTTTGCCCCGATCCGACGGGACACAAGGGGTCAGACCGTGGGGGCACGGCATCAAACAGGTGGATCATGACTGACACGCTGACATCCCTTTCGTCGAACCGCGCCAAGGCGGAACCGATCGAGTTCGACCACGACGTGCTCGTCGCATTGTGCCAGCGCCATGGCCATCAGACCGAGGAATTTCTGGCCATCACCCTAAGCCAAGTGGAGCAGTTGTTGGCCCTGGCAAAACTGCAGTTCAACGCCGAACAGATCAGCGGTCTCAGCCGTACGGCGCAGGACCTCCAACACGTGGCGCGCATGATCGGGATGAGAACGTTGGAGACGACGGCGCGGGCGGTCGAGGCCTGCGCGGCACAGAATGATCGCCCGGCGCTGGCGGCCTGCACGCAACGTCTGTTGCGCCTAGGGCATCCGGAGAGCATCGACCAATGGACAGTGTGCCACAACACGGTCGCATGATCCTAGGGGCGCCCCGCCGCCCCTTGCGGCGGCGCCCCAAGCAGCTAGTGTCTGCGGCGCAAGGATCTTTCACCGCCGAGTGCCCAAATGACCGCCAGATTTGCCCCCCCTGACGACCGCGCGATTCCCATCCGGCTGGTCAGCACGGCGGAGTTCGAAGATTGGCTCGGACAACAGGACGAGCCGATCCAAGACTGGGTCCAAGCCAACGGGTTTACAGGAAAAGTTGGTCAGATCCTCACCTTGCCTGGGCCGGACATGGGCGTCTCGCGCGTCTTGTTCGGATGGGGCAACGGAAGCGACCACACCCGCGACCGATTTCTGTTTGCGAAGGCCGCCGCGGCCCTGCCCTCTGGTACATACGCTCTGGACGGTGACCTCACCGACAACGCTCGAGAGGAAGCAACGCTTGGCTGGTTGCTGGCGGGCTATCGGTTCACGCGATACGCAGGCGCGTCCCCGGACGCCCCGCGCCTCAAGGTGCCGCGGGGTGTGAACGCCCCCCGGTTGGAGGCAATCGCCGCGGGTGAGATGCTGACCCGGGATCTGATCAACACCCCGGCCTCCGATATGGGTCCGGATGAGTTGGAAGCGGCCTGCCGCTCCCTCGCTGAGCGGTTTGACGCGACCCTGCGCGTGGTCGCGGGGGATGCCCTGCTGGACGAAAACTTCCCGATGATCCACACGGTCGGACGCGCCTCGACCCGGGCACCGCGCCTGCTGGACATGCAGTGGGGCAGCAGTGGTCCGACCCTGACGCTGGTCGGGAAAGGTGTGTGCTTCGATACGGGCGGTCTGAACCTAAAACCCGGTGCCTCCATGGGCCTGATGAAAAAGGACATGGGCGGGGCCGCCACTGTTCTTGGTCTGGCGCAGATGATCATGGATCTGGCGCTGCCCCTGCGTCTGCGCGTACTGATCCCAGCGGTGGAAAACAGCGTCTCTGGCAATGCCTTCCGCCCCGGCGATATCCTCACGGCACGCAATGGCCTGACCGTTGAAATCAACAACACCGATGCCGAGGGGCGTTTGGTGCTGGCTGATGCGCTGGCGCTGGCGGATGAGACGCCCGCCGACCTGACCATCTGCATGGCCACGCTGACCGGCGCGGCGCGGGTGGCCGTCGGGCCGGACCTCGCGCCCTTCTACACCGATGACGATGCCCTTGCCCTCGCGCTGGTGCAGGCGGGCAAACGCGTCCGAGACCCACTGTGGCGGATGCCACTGCACCGCCCCTACGATCGGATGATCGAGCCAGGCATTGCCGACCTGGACAACGCGCCCGCGGGCGGGTTTGCGGGCTCCATCACGGCTGCCCTGTTCTTGGACCGGTTTGTCAGCGCGCCGCGCTTTGCCCATTTCGACATCTATGGCTGGAACCCGAGCGCGGCCCCCGCCCGCCCGAAAGGCGGCGTCGGCATGGGCGCGCGCGCCATTTTGGACGCCCTGCCCCGGGTCCTCGATCTGTGAACGGCCTTGACCCCCGCGTCACGCCCGCGAACGGCCATGCCGCCGCGCACGAGTTGCGCGGCGTGCTTGAGGCCACGCGCTACGTTAAGGGAACCATTCGCACGGTCCAGCAGCCGCTTGTGAACCTGTCGGACGCCCCGCGGGGGGATCGGTCCAGCCAACTGTTGTTTGGGGAGGCCTTCCGGGTCATCGACGAACGCGATGGCTTTGCCTTTGGCCAAAGCCTGCGGGACGGCTACTGCGGCTATGTTCTGTCAGCGGCGCTTTCCCGGCAAGAGGCGGCGACCCATTGGGTGGCCGCGCCGGCGACGCACCTGTATCCGCGCGCCCGGCTCAAGGCCCCGCCCGAAGTTGCCATCTTCTTTGGCAGCCATGTGCGAGTCACGTCCGACTTGGGGGAGTTCCAAAAGATCTCCACCGGGCATTTCGTGCCGACGCAGCACCTGCAACGGCTGCGGGCCCGGTTTTCGGACCCGGTCGGCGTCGCCGATATGTTCCTGGGCACCCCCTATCTGTGGGGCGGATGTTCGCGGTGGGGCATCGACTGTTCCGGGCTCGTCCAACAGGCCCTGGTGGCCTGCGGGATCGACTGCCCCCGCGACAGCGACCAGCAGAGCGCCCTGGGCCGCGCGTTGCACCAAGGGGAGCCGCTGCAGCGGGGAGATCTTGTGTTCTGGAAGGGGCATGTGGGGATCATGGCGTCGGACACGCTGCTGCTCCATGCCAACGCCCACCACATGGCTGTCGCCTATGAGCCCCTGGACGACGCGCGCCGTCGGATCGCCGCCAATGCGGAGGGCACCTCTGGCGGGGCCGGTGAGATGACGGACCGACGGCGGATCACGCGTAACGGTTAGGGGTGCGACGACTGTCGCGCGCTAGGGGCTTTGCGCGGACGGGAGCGCAGGTCGAAGAGCGCCTAGTCCACGGCCCGGATCAGCTTCCGTTCCAGAACCCGCAGCACGGTGCGCAAATCATGGCCCCGACGCAGGATGCGGCCATCCATCCCGATCACACAGTACATCCCCTGTTTGGCCGCCATCTTGGGGCGCTTCTCGATGCGGTACATCGGTTGTTCTGCTGTCCGCCGGAACACCGAAAAGATCGCCACGTCGCGCAGGGACGAGATCCCGTAGTCCCGCCACTCCCCCGCAGCCACGAACCGACCATAGAGCGATAAAATCACCGACAGTTCGGTGCGGTGAAAGTGGACTTGGTCGGGGGCGGGGCGCGCGGGAACGGGGCTTTGCACTGTCATGGGGGAACAGTGGTGCGCCGAGGGCCCCAGATCAAGATTAAGCGCGCGTTAATCCTGCCTCTGTCTCGCCCAGAAATGACCCGAGATCGATCACAGCAGAACCCGAGATTCGCCCGACGTCAGCATCATACCGGTGTCAGTAGGAGCGAAAGCTCAAGTCACCCGGCGCGGCGCATCCTAGCCCCCACCCAGTGTGTCGCGTCGGGGACACTACTCCCCAATCCCCGTGGGGTTCGAAGTTCAGGCCCCGTCCGACATGGACGGGGCCGCTTTCGTTTTGCCCCAGGCAAGCAAGGCTACCCCAGGGTCAGGACGGCGCGCGACGGGTCCGTCAGCCTAGGCGCGCACCAACTTTTCGTAGCTTTCGGCGATATCGCGGGTCATGGCGCCCACCTCAAAGTTGTAGTCGCCAATTTGACCCACCGGCGTTACCTCGGCGGCGGTCCCGGTCAGCCAGCACTGCTCAAAGCCCTCAAGCTCTTCGGGCATGATGTGGCGTTCGTGGACCTTGATCTGACGGTCGCGCAACATGCCCAAAACGGTCTGACGGGTGATTCCGTTCAAGAAGCAATCGGGGTCCGGCGTGTGCACCTCACCGTCTTTGACGAAGAAGATATTCGCCCCCGTCGCCTCGGCCACATAGCCGCGATAGTCAAACATCATCGCGTCCGAGCAGCCCTTCGCCTCGGCGGCGTGTTTGGACATGGTGCAGATCATATAGAGGCCAGCGGCCTTGGCGTGGCTGGGCGCCGTCTCGGGCGAGGGGCGCTTCCACTTGGCGATATCCAGCTTTGCGCCCTTCATCTTGGCATCACCATAGTAATTTCCCCAAGCCCAGGTCGCCACGGCCATGCGGACAGGGTTCCGCGCCGAGGACACGCCCATGTCTTCGCCCGCACCGCGCCAAGCCAGCACGCGGACATAGGCGTCTTCGAAGCCATTGGCACGCATGGTCTCATATTTGGCGGCCTCGATCTCATCGACCGTCCAGGGGATTTCCATGTCCAACTGGCGACCGGATTCGATCAAGCGCTCGGAGTGGCGGCGCGATTCGAAGATCTTGCCGGAATAGGCCCGCTCCCCCTCGAAGACGGCGCTGGCGTAATGCATCGCATGGGTCAGCAGATGCACATTGGCATCGCCCCAGTCGACCAACTTACCGTCCATCCAAATCTTACCCTCAAGCTCGGCATAGGACCCAGCCATCGCACCCTCCATCCCTATTGTTTCGCACAAATGCCCGCATCGGACATAAAGTTGCGTCAAAATCCACCGTGGCTAACAATCCGGCCTTGGAATGTCAATATCGCTGACGTAGTTTCCCCACAAACTGGGGGACAGATATGGCCGACGATCGCAGAGACAGCGACTCCCTGCTTTTCTTGACGGACGAGCAGTTGCGGCGCGCCATCGAAGCCATGTTCTTTGCCTATCGCGGCTTCACGGCGGACCCGGACCGGATCCTTGCGGACATGAACTACGGCCGGGCGCACCACCGCGCGATCCACTTCATTCAGCGGTCACCGGGCACGACCGTCAACAACCTGCTGACCATCCTGGGGGTGACGAAGCAATCGCTCAACCGCGTGCTGCGCACCCTGGTGGAGGATGGCCTTGTCGAAAGCCGCGTGGGGCAGCGGGACCGGCGGGAACGGCACCTGCATCTGACCGACAAGGGGGCCGAGTTGGAGGCCGCGCTATCAAACGCCCAACGGGCGCGCATGCGCGCAGCCTTCAGCCAAGCGGGTCCGGATGCCGTCGCTGGATTTCGCCAGGTCCTTGAGCATATGATGGATCCCGAGTTGCGCCGCCTCTTTGCGGGCACCAAGGAAGGCGAGCGATGACGTTGGAGGAACCGGGCGCGCAGACCCACCAAGCCCATGTCCTATTGGTGGACGATGACGAACGCATCCGGTCGCTGCTGCAAAAGTTTTTGGTCCGCAACGGCTACCTCACGACCGCAGCGCGGGACGCAAACCATGCGCGGCGTCTGTTGGCGGGCTTGGATTTCGACATCGCGATCCTGGATGTGATGATGCCGGGGGAAAACGGCTTTGTCCTCTGTGCCGAAATCCGCGAAAGCCGCGAGATGCCGATCCTCTTGCTGACGGCCAAGGGCGAGACATCGGATCGTATCACGGGGCTTGAGGCGGGGGCAGACGACTATCTGTCGAAGCCCTTTGAGCCCAAAGAGCTGTTGCTGCGGCTGAAGGCCATCCTGCGCCGCGCACCGGCAAGCGGCGGCGCCATGCCGAAGATGCTGCAACTGGGCCCGATCCGCTACGACATGGAGCGGGGGGAGCTGTGGCAAGGCGGGGAGCCGGTGCGCCTGACCGCGACAGAGATGACACTGATGCGGATCTTCGCGGCCTCGCCCCATGAGGCGGTCAGCCGGACGACTTTGGTCGAAAAGCTGGGCCGCGACGGGGGCCAGACGAACGAACGGGCCGTAGACGTGCAAATCACCCGATTGCGTCGCAAGCTGGAGGCGGATCCGAAGCAGCCCAGGTATCTGCAAACCGTGCGGGGCGAAGGATACATGTTGGCACCCGATTGAGGGGACGGGCCGGGGGCCAGCCCCCGGACCCCCGGCATATTTTTGGAACATCGAACGAGGGAGGCCCTGCGCCATGACCCTGCTGATCACGCATCCCGATGCGCTCGACCACGTTAACCCGCCGGGCCACCCGGAGCAGGTCGCGCGGTTGCGCGTGATCCTGGAGGCTTTGGACGGCATGGATCTGGAGCGTCGAGAGGCCGTGGAGGCGACCGATGAGCAGCTGCTGCGGTGCCATCCCGCTGAGTATCTCGACGCGATTGCAGGTGCCGTTCCGAGCGAGGGCTGGGCGCAACTGGATGCGGATACGTTTCTGTCCCCGGGGACCTGGCGCGCGGCGCGTTTGGCGGCCGGGGCCGCCGTCCAAGCTGTCGACGCCGTCATGGGCGGGGCGCCCAATGCATTTGTCGCCATGCGTCCACCGGGGCACCATGCCGAAACGCAGACCCCCATGGGGTTCTGTACCCTGGGGAATGTGGCCATTGCCGCCAAACACGCGCTGGACGGACATAGGGTGTCCCGCGTGGCCGTGGTGGATTTTGACGTCCATCATGGGAATGGGACCCAGGATCTTCTGTGGGATGAGCCCCGGGCGCGGTTCTATTCGACCCATCAGATGCCGCTCTGGCCTGGCTCTGGCGCCCCGTCGGACCAAGGCGCCCATGGGAATGTGGTGAACCTGCCCCTGCCACCGAACTCCGACGGGCGGGCCTTTCGCAAAGCCATGGAGGATGTGATCCTCCCCGGCCTGGACACGTTTGCGCCGGAGTTATTGTTCATCTCGGCCGGTTTCGATGCCCATCGGGCGGATCCCTTGGCCCAATTGAACTGGACAACCGAAGACTTCGCCTGGGCAACCGAGCGGCTGTGCGATGTGGCGGACCAGCACTGCGCGGGCCGGGTGGTGTCATGCCTGGAAGGCGGCTATGACCTCGTTGCGCTGGCCGAAGCGGTCGCCGCGCATGTGGACGTGTTGAGGAGGCGCGGCGATGGCTGACGATGTGACATCCCTAAGTTTCGAACAGGCCATTGCCGAGTTGGAGCAGGTCGTCACCCGGCTCGACAGCGGCGATGTGCCCTTGGACGAGTCGATCAAGCTCTATGAACGGGGCGCGGCGTTGAAGGCCCATTGCGAAGCCAAGCTGAACGACGCCGATGCAAAGGTCCGGCAAATCACCCTCGACGCGAAGGGCCAGCCCACTGGCACCACGACGCCCGAGGGAGCATGAGCTTTCAGAACGACCTAACCCGCGCACAGGCCGAGGTTCAGGAAGAATTAGACAGGCTGCTGGCGGCGTTCGGCGAAGACCCGGTCGCCGAGGCGATGCGCTATGCCACGCGGGGTGGCAAACGGCTGCGCGCCTTTCTGGCGCTGGAATCGGCGGCCTTGTTCAACGTCCCCCGCGCCCGCGCCCTGCGGGTCGCGGCAGCCATTGAGTGCGTTCACGCCTATTCACTCATCCACGACGACCTGCCCTGCATGGATGACGACGACCTGCGGCGCGGGCAACCCACGGTGCATCGAAAATGGGATGAGGCCACGGCCGTCCTGGCCGGGGATGCCTTGCAAACCCTGGCGTTCGAGATTGTGGCCGATCCTGCGACACATCCGGACGGTGCCGTCCGGGCGGAGCTGGTCCTGACGTTGGCGCAGGCGGCGGGCGGCGGCGGAATGGTTTTGGGGCAAGCCCTGGACATCGCGGCGGAGACCGCTGAGGCCGCGCTGACGCTTGAGCAGATTTCCGAGTTGCAACGGCTCAAGACCGGCCGCCTTCTGGAATGGCCTTGCAGGGCTGGGGCTTTGCTGGCCGGGGCGGATCCGGCGCCGCTATTGGAGTACGCAGCCAAGCTGGGGCTGGCGTTTCAGATTGCCGACGACCTGCTGGACGTGGAAGGCGACTCCGAGAAGGCAGGCAAAGCGCTGCGCAAGGATGCCGAGGCTGGCAAAGCGACCTTTGTGTCGCTGCTGGGGGTCGAGCCCGCGCGGGCGGAGGCTGACAAGTTAATCGAACAGGCCAAGATGTCACTTTTGATTTACAGTCCAAAGGGCGCTACGCTGGCCGATACCGCCCGTTATGTGGTGACTCGCGATAGGTAAGACCCAATGACCGACCGACCCAAAACCCCGCTTCTCGACCGTATCGCTGGCCCCGCTGACCTACGCGCCCTGCCAGACCGGGACCTCGCGCGTGTGGCCGATGAACTGCGATCCGAGACGATTTGGTCGGTGAGCCAGACGGGCGGTCACCTGGGCGCGGGCTTGGGCGTGGTGGAACTGACGGTCGCGCTCCATGCTGTGTTCAACACGCCCCGCGACAAGCTGATCTGGGACGTCTCGCACCAGTGCTATCCCCACAAGATCCTGACCGGTCGGCGGGAAAGGATGCACACCATTCGTCAAAAGGACGGGCTGTCGGGCTTCACCAAACGCTCGGAGAGCACCTACGACCCCTTTGGGGCGGCTCATTCCTCCACCTCGATCAGTGCGGCGCTCGGATTTGCCATGGGACGGGAATTGGGCGCGGATGACGTGGGCGATGCCATCGCGGTCATCGGGGATGGGGCCTTGTCGGGCGGTATGGCCTATGAGGCCCTGAACCACGCAGGCCATCTGAAGAAGCGCCTCATCGTAATCTTGAACGACAATGAGATGTCCATCGCGCCACCGGTCGGCGCCATGTCGTCCTACCTGAGCCGTCTCTATGCCGGGGCGCCATTTCAGGAGTTCAAGGCCGCCGCCAAGGGTGCGGTCGGCCTGCTGCCCCCACCCCTGCAAGAGGGGGCGAAGCGCGCCAAAGAAATGCTCAAGGGCATGACCGTTGGCGGGACTCTGTTCGAGGAGTTGGGCTTCAGCTACGTCGGCCCCATCGACGGCCACGACATGGACCAGCTGACCCAGGTTCTGCGCACGGTAAAGGTGCGGGCGACGGGGCCGATACTGATCCATGCGATCACCCAAAAGGGCAAGGGTTTTGCCGAACATCGCGCCGACCGGGGCCATGCCACCGCCAAGTTCGACGTGGCCACCGGTGAGCAAAAGAAGGCGCCGTCGAACGCGCCGTCCTACACCAAGGTCTTTGCCCAAAGCCTGATCCAAGAAGCCGCTGAGGACGACAAGATCGTCGCGATCACGGCGGCCATGCCAGATGGGACGGGCCTCAACCTGTTTGCCGAACGCTTCCCGGCCCGTTGTTTTGACGTGGGCATTGCGGAACAGCACGGGGTGACCTTCTGCGCGGGGCTTGCCGCTGCGGGGATGCGGCCCTTCTGCACGATCTATTCGACGTTCCTGCAACGGGGCTACGACCAGGTGGTCCACGATGTGGCGCTGCAGAACCTGCCGGTCCGCTTCGCCATCGACCGCGCCGGTCTGGTAGGGGCTGACGGGGCCACCCATGCGGGCAGCTTCGACACGGCCTATCTCGCAAACCTGCCGAACATGGTGGTGATGGCCGCCGCCGATGAGGCGGAGCTTCGGCATATGGTGGCCACAGCCGCCCGGCACGACAGCGGACCCATCGCGTTCCGCTTCCCCCGTGGTGAAGGCGTCGGATGCGAGATGCCCGAACGGGGTGAGCCGCTGGAGATTGGGAAAGGCCGCATCGTGCATGAGGGCGAACAGGTCGCAATCCTGTCGTTCGGCGCGCGGCTGGCCGAGATTGAACAGGCGCGCGAAGCCTTGGTCGCCCGGGGGATCACACCTACGGTCGCCGATGCCCGCTTTGCGAAGCCCCTGGACCGCGACCTGATCCTGGATCTGGCCGCGCGCCATGATGCGCTGATCACCATTGAAGAAGGTGCCGTGGGCGGATTTGGCAGCCACGTCGCGCAGCTTTTGTCGGACGAAGGTGTCTTCGATACCGGCTTGCGGTTCCGGTCCATGGTCCTGCCCGATGCGTTCATCGACCAAGCAGGCCCGCGGGACATGTATGCAAAAGCCGGTCTGAATGCCGAGGACATTGAGGCAAAGGTCCTGTCTGTCCTTGGGATCGAAGTGTTAACGAAGCGCGCCTGAGATCCCGCTCGGGCGTCGCTTGCGACGTTTGCCTGGCTCAGGCGACCGCAGGTAATCCTTAGAAACGAAAACGGCGGCCCAAAGGCCGCCGGTTCCAACATCTCTGACCTAATCAGATCAGTTCGTGCCGCCAGTCGCGCCGGGCGTCGTCGTCGTGGTCGTACCGGAGGACGAACCGCCAGCCAGGGCGCCGACCAGCACCAGAGCGCCAAAACCGATGGCTGCCGCGCCAGCAGTGCTCAGACCGCCGCCGACCAGAACGGTGGTTTCGGTAGTCGCAGCTGCGCCAGCGGTGGCTTCCGCTTGCTGGGCCGTGGCGGCGAGGGGGGCGACGGCGAGCAACGAGGCCGCCGAGATCGCGATAAACGTTTTCATTAGGATAACTCCGTCGGGTGTGTGCACGGCATAACGCCTAAAAGAAGGAGGAAGCCTGTTCAAGCGGCGTCCGCCCGCTTTCTATGCAAGGGCCCCTTTGCGGCGGGTTCTCGCCGAGAACTGTTGCTGCAACGCAGCAATACTAACCATCTACCGCTTCAGAACGCTGACCTCGACGGCACCTACGGGATCGCTGATGCGTTCCAGGGATCGCCTGATGCTGCCTTGTGAGTCGATCCAATAGCGATTGGTGAAGTCCGGCCCGTCCCCCGTGCAGACTTCGTCATAGGCGGTTGTACGATATGACGTGCCGAAGAAGGTCAACGTCTCCGCCCCGACCGGCCGCACATCACAGAGGTATTGGATCGCCCGGACCTGTTCTTGCCCGTCGAGCACGTAATTGATCCGGTGCACGTCTTGGCCGCCGCCTGCGCGCAGTGCCTCGGCCAAGGGCGCCACATCAGCCCCGTACAAATCGTTGCCTAAGGCGCGCGTTCCGACCAAAAGGCCGTCGCGCATAAAAATCGCTCCGCCTGCGGCATCACGCCATTGCACGGTATCGCCGTTGGTGGTCAGGGGGATCATCGTGAACGCGATATCGGTCCGCTGGACGACCACCATAAGAACGGGCGTCGGCGATTGCGCGATGGCGGCGCCTGTCAGCACGCGACGCGGGTCTGGCGCCTCGGCTGTTTGCCCACCGAGGGGAATGGCATCCAGCAGCCGCCCAAACGCCAAAGACACGACGGAATCGTCTGCGCCAGTGTCGGTGTTCGTCCCACCGCTGCAGGCAGCAAGGACACCAAGCCAAGCCGCACAGGCACACAGCCGCAGGGTACGTGATCGGATCATCGCCAAAACCGTCCCCATTCTTCGTTGATCTGAGGATCCGAGAGGCCCCGCACCTGAGGGTAGAGACGGTTGCGAATGTTGAGGCGCGCGCCCCCGTCCCGTTGCACCGGCCTCAGCAAGATCCCTGACGTCTCGCGGGAGGGCTGACCAATCAACCAGCTAACCGGGAAGTCCACGAAGAGGCCCTTGTCAAAGCTGCCCTCGCCAAAGTCTTCGGCACTGACGTTCGTCTGGGTCGCAAAGGCCCCCACGCGCCAGCCGTTGGAGAACTCCCGGGTCAAAGTGTAGGTGAGACCGCGATCCCCGGCCAGGTATTGGCCCACGTCCACTTGGCTGTGGAAACGGTTGCCGTGGTCGTAATAGGCCGAGACGAAAGCTGTCGTGGCCTCCAGATCTTGGAACGAGAACCGCTGATCGAAATCGCGCTGGCGGACACGGTTGACCTCAAGCCCGATGGCCAAGGGCGATTCAACCGGTTTCCACAAAAGCTCGGCCGAGACGCCGCCAAACTCGGTCTCTAATAGGCCACCGGATGCCCGGGCATACAGGTCCTTGCCGGGGCGCCAGAAGTATTCCGCGGTCAGGTAGGGGATGAAGGGGTCTTCGGTCCGCAGGAACTCGGGGCCATTGGTGCGAACCCTGGGTAGGACGGAGTTGCTCGCCCGGTTCGACTCATCGCGGTTCCCGACGATTTTCTGCTGAACCGCACCAGAGAACAGCAACCCCCGGACGGGCTCCCATGTGGCGGCGGCTTCGATGCCCAGGTCAAAGCGGAACGGCGCATCCGGGTCGAACAGCGCGTAGCCAAATGTGGGCCCGATACGCCAGTTGAAGCGAGGATAGGCCTCTTCGACGTAGCGCCGACCAGCGCGGGGGAGCGTTTCGGAGTCGACCAAGCCCGCCACCGCCTGCACCTCGGCGGTGCCGTTGGGGCGCATCTCGATGGCTTCGATGTCACTGCGGCGCAAAATGACCGCTCCGCTGCCGAGGCTGGTGTCTGTCTCAGGGATCAGAACGAAGGTCTCCACCGACGACGGGACCACAGCCGTCATGGCGCGGGCGGCGCGCCCAATGGCCTGGGCCTGGTTGCGATAGGTTGGATTGCGGAACCGTACCTCCGCCCGGTTTGCCGTGAGGTTGTAGGAGATCAGCTCCAACTCGGCTTCGTCGAGCAGCGCGGTCAAGGTCGTCCCGACCCCATTCTCGATCTGCTCATTGCCCACCCAAGCCGTCGTCCAGGCCTCAGGCACCTCATTCTGCGCGGGGCGCAATGTGACGGGGCGGGCGGCAGGTTCAGTGCCGGACGGGTTCAGCGGCCGCTTCGGGTTGAGCGAGAACTGCAGGTTGATCCCGACTTCGGTCCCGCCAATGGCATAGGCGGCCACGTTCACACCGGGACGCACCGCGTAATCCACGCCAAAGTTCAGCGGGATGTCGCGCGTAAAAATCCCGCGCTCCCTTTCTTCGCGGTAGGCGTCGGAGGAGTATTCCGCTTTCAGGGTCCAGCGGTCATTGGGGCGGTATTCCACCCCGGCGAACAAAGCCGCATCCCCGCGAAACCATTGGTTTGTCGAAAACGACCCTCCGCGCGACGAGACGTCAAATCCTGGCCGCGTCTCGAACCGGTCGCTGAGGACACCCAGGGGATTGGTAAAGCTATTGCTTGTGCCCAAGCGCCCCCATCCCAGGCCACCGGTCACTTTCCAGCGGTCGCCCAGCGATTTGGTCGCGACGAGGTATTCGCCGCTGAACAAGCTTGTACCGCCAAAGTCTTGCAACCCGACAGTCACCGCTGGCCGCAAGCGTCCTTCGCGGAACAACTGGTAGCGGATGTCAAAGCTGCGGTCGTAGGTTCGAATGAACTGACTGCCGACCTGGAGGAAATCCGGCAGCGTCGCGTATCTGAACACCCCTTGTAGCCGGTCCGTCAGTTGGAATGTCAGCTGCGTCCGCGCCACGCCGTTGGACAGGATGTAGACGCTTGTCACCAACTCGCCGTCGGGCTGCATCTCGGCGCTCGGCATGTCGATGAGACCGGGCACACCGTAGGTGTTGATCGAGCGAGACCGGATGTCTTCGTTCGCCAGAACCGGGGCAGCAATCCCCGCTGCCATCAGCACCGCAGAGGCAAAGGCCATTCGTCCCATCGGTCGCATCGCATCGGCCTTTCTGCGGTCGCCTCTTCCAGTCGGGTCGTTATCCTGCGTCCCGGATCGCAAGAGAAGGCCAATGAGGGAACTTGGGTCGGGCACTGTCTTGATTTTGCAACGCCCCACCAGCTAGAGCCGGGACGCAACCCTTTGACCAGACCGCCGCCGATGTCCCCGCCACTCCCACAACCGCGCCTCGCCCTGACCGGTGCAACAGGCCGTGTCGCCGCCTTGGTGCGACCGTTCCTCGACACAGCGACCTGGCTGACCCGGCAGGACGGGTTTGACGCAATCGCGGGCGCAGACGCGCTGATCTGTCTGGCGGGCGTGACGCGGGGGGATCGCAACACCCTGTCGAACAATACAAAAACCGCACTTGAGGGGTTGGAGGCTGGCGCGCGGCTGGGCGTCCCCCATGTTCTGATTTTGTCGTCCGCCGCGGTCTATGGACGGGCACCCAGCCCTTTGCGGGCGGACAAGGCACCCACCCCAGCGGCGCCCTACGGCGAAGCAAAGGCCCAGATGGAAGCGGCTGTCACAGGTTGGTGCAGCGAGCGGCCAGGGGGGCCCCGCGTCACCATTCTACGGCTTGGGAACGTCGCCGGGGCCGATGCGCTGCTCGGCAATATCTCGCCGGACGCACCGCCGACCCTGGATACCTGGCCGGATGGGCGCACCCCTCGGCGCAGCTACATCGGCCCGCGCAGCCTGGCCCATGTCTTTTGCAAGCTGGCCGTTTGCCCCGATGTGCCCCCGATTTTGAACGTCGCAGCCCCCGGCACAGTGGAGATGGCCGACCTTTTGCAGGCGGCGCAGCGGCCATGGACGACCGTGCCCGCCCCGCCAGAGGCAATCGCGGACGTCACATTGGACACCGCGCCCCTGTCCGCTTTGATCCCGCTTCCGGCGCAGGCCGCAACGGCCCAGGGCATGGTCGATGAGTGGCAGGAGGCCTTGGCATGACACCCGGAAAACGGCTCTTCGATATCTTGTTTTCGCTCTATCTGATGGCCTTTCTGGCCCCCGTGATTGCTGTCGTGACCTGGAAGGTCTGGCGCCAGGGCGATGGGCCGATCTTCTACGGCTCGGAGAGGATGCGTTCGGCCACGACGGGCTTTACGCTGTGGAAGTTTCGCACCATGGCGCCCGACCCGAACGACACCGGCGTCACAGGTGGGGACAAAGCCAACCGGATCACTCCACTGGGGGCGGCCCTGCGCAAACGACGGTTGGATGAGTTGCCACAGCTTTGGAACATCCTGCGCGGCGACGTCAGTTTCGTGGGCCCCCGCCCGCCCCTGCGCCGCTATGTGGAGATGTTCCCAGACCTCTACGGGGAGGTGCTGCAATCCCGTCCAGGCGTGACCGGTTTGGCCAGCTTGATCTACGCGCCCCATGAGGAACGCATCCTGGAGGCCTGCGACACAGCTGCTGAAACGGAGGCCGCCTACATCCGCCGGTGCATCCCCGCCAAGGCAAAGCTGGACCTGCTGTATCAGCGCAACCAATCGTTCTGGTTGGACGTGAAGCTGATTTCCTGGACGACCGCCAAGTTCTTCCCCCGTCGCATCCGCCCGATGCGCAAGGGGCGATACGTCTGACCCTTGGGCGGGAAGGGTCTACTTGGGACCTTCACCTCGCTCGGCCAGTTGCCCCTCGATTGCCTTCAGACGCTCCAGCACTTCGTCGCGGTAGGCGTCCGTGGCCGCGTTGCTCTCCTCAGCATGGGCGTCTTGCATGGAATTCACGATCAAACCGACCAGCAGGTTCACCACCGCAAAGGTCGTGACCATGATGAACGGCACGAAAAACAGCCAAGCATGGGGATACACCTCCATCACCGGGCGCACGATCCCCATGGACCAGGACTCCAAGGTCATGATCTGGAACAGGCTGTAGCCAGAGGACCCGAGATCGCCAAACCACTGGGGAAAGGACGTCCCGAACAGCTTGGTGGCCATGACAGCCGCGATGTAAAAGATGATCCCCATCAGCAGAAACACACTGCCCATGCCCGGCAGCGCGGTTACGAAGCCCTCCACCACGCGTCGCAGGCGCGGAAAGACCGACACAATGCGCAGCACGCGCAGGATCCGAAGGGCGCGCAACACGCTGAATGGCCCCGCATTTGGCACCAAGGCAATGGCCACGATGGCAAAGTCGAACAGGTTCCACCCCTGGGTCCAAAAGCGCCGCCCCTGGGCAATCATCTTCAGGACCAATTCAACCACGAAAACCGCAAGACAGGCCTGGTCGACCGCAACCAGGACCGGGCCAATGCTCTCCATCACGGGGGGCACGGTTTCCAGACCCAGGACGATGGCGTTCACGACGATCACGCCGATGATGGCGTTGGCGACGATGGGGCGGTTCAACAGGGCGTCGAGCTTGGCACGAGTCATGGGCAGCGGTCAGGTCCGGGTAAAGTGGGTCACCAACTCGATATGCGGTGACCAGCGGAATTGGTCCACCACCGTTATCGCCCCCATGTGCCAACCGGCGGCGATCAGAACGGCTGCATCCCGGGCAAAGGTCGTGGGATTGCAACTGACGAAGGCGATGCGCGCCACCCCACTGCGCGCCAGTTCAGCCACCTGCGCTTCGGCCCCGGCGCGGGGCGGGTCGATGATCGCACTGTCGAACCGGGCAAGATCCTCGGGCAACATCGGGTTGCGAAACAAATCCCGGACCTCAGCGGTGATCGCTTTAAGACCGCTGGCCCGGGCGGCACCCTGGCCCAGGGCCTCCATCAGGCCCCTGTCGCCCTCCACCGCATGAACAGGTGCGATTTGCGCCGCGGGAAAGCTAAACGTCCCACACCCGGCAAACAGATCGACCACCCGCGTAGCCCCATGCAGACTGCGCAGAACCTCTGTGACCAGCGCCGCCTCCCCCTCGGGGGTTGCCTGCAGAAACGCGCCAGGTGGGGGCACAACCCGGGCCGGTCCAATGGGTTGCCAGGGGGCTGCGGATTGCAGCGCAGGCTCGCCATTCCACGTGATCCGCGCGAAGGCCGTCGCAAAGGGCGCCAGCAACACCATCAGGTTTCGGTCCAAGGCCCGCGCGCCCTCAACGGCCAGATCCAAGCCCACGGGCGATTGGGTGACGTGCAAGGTGACTTCTGCCCCCCGGGGCGCCGCCAACCGCGTCACCTGTTCCAGCGCGGGCAAAGCCGCCAAGATATCCGGGTGAAGGATGCGACACTCAGGGATGGCCACGATCTCTTCGCCCGCGCGCACGTGGAAGCCAAGCTGCGCCCCTTTGCGGGTCTTCCGCCCAGAGAGCGCGGCCCGACGACGCGTTGCGGGCGACGAGGTCTCGATCCGCGACACCTCCGCCTCGATGCCCGCACGGGCCATGACGTCGCGGACGCGGTCCTGCTTCCACTGGGCGACGAAGACGTCGCTGGCGTGCTGCAAGGCGCAGCCCCCACAGCGTTTGAAGTGGGGACACGGCGCCGCAACCCGGTCCGGGCTGGGCATGATGATCTTTGGCTCGGGAATACGATCCCCGATTTGGACGCCGGTCACCACCTCACCGGGCAACGTGCGCGGAATGAACACCTCCCCCGCGATCCCATCGCCCCGTTGCCCCAACCGGTCTATGGTCCACTCAGCGGTCATACCTGACATGTGTGGGGGGCCGACAGCGATCCCTCGATCAAACGCAGTTCACTCTGCTGCCACATCTTCTACCCCGATAAAGCCGCCCGATTGACGGTCCCAGTATCGGGCATAGGTGCCGCCCTTGGCCAGCAACTCTCGGTGGGTGCCCTGTTCGACGATGCGCCCGGCATCCATGACAACGATCCGGTCCATGCGAGCGATGGTTGACAACCGATGGGCGATGGCGATGACGGTCTTGCCCTCCATCACCCGCTCCAGCGCGGTCTGGATCGCGGCCTCCACCTCGGAATCGAGCGCGCTCGTTGCCTCATCCAACACCAAGACGGGTGCGTCCTTCAGGATGGCGCGGGCCAAGGCAATGCGCTGGCGCTGACCACCCGACAGCTTTACGCCACGCTCCCCCAGAAACGCCTCGTAGCCAGTGTTGCCCTTGTGATCGCGCAAGTCTTCGATGAAGTCATGGGCCTCAGCCCGTTTGGCCGCATCGATCATCTCAGCCTCGGTCGCGTCGGGTCGACCGTATAGGATGTTGTCCCGGGCCGAGCGATTGAACATCGCCGTCTCTTGCGTGACCATCCCGATCTGACGGCGCAGGCTATCCTGGCTGACGTGGCGGAGGTCATGCCCGTCGAGGGTAACGCGCCCCGCCTCTGGATCGTAGAGCCGCAAGAGCAGCGACACGAGCGTCGACTTACCCGCGCCAGAGGCCCCCACGACGCCCAGCTTTTCGCCTGGATGCACGTGCAACGACAGGCCCTCGATCCCACCCTGGCTGCGCCCGTAGCTGAAATCGACCCCTTCAAACCGGATGTCACCCCGGACCTCGGTCAGGGTTGTCGCATCCTCCGCATCCGTGAGCGTATGGAGGTGGGCCAGCGTTAGCATCCCATCCTCAACCTCACCCACGTTCGCATAGAGCCCCATCAGTGTGAAGGAGACCCAGCCTGTCATCTGGCTCAGCCGGAAGCTGATCGCCCCAGCCGCCGCGATATCGCCGGCACTGGCCGCGCCTGCTTGCCACAGCAAAACCGCGCCCCCGATCATCAGGATCGGCAACAGACCCGCCACGAACATCAGCGTGAAACGAAACGCCGTGGACATGCGCCCAAAGTCCAGCGCCTTCTCCCGCAGCTTGCCCATGGCATCCAGTGCCGCTCGGTCTTCGTGGTCGGAATGGCCGAACAGTTTGACGGTCTTGATGTTGGTGATCGTATCGACGACCTGGCCCGTGACCATGGCCCGTGCCGCCGCCCGCGCCTTAGACCGCACCCGGATACGCGGCATGAAGAAGCGGAACATGGCCACATAGCCGATCAGCCAGACGCCCAGAGCCAGGGCGATGCGCCAGTCAATCGCAAACATCAGGATTACCGACCCGATCAGCGACGCCGAAGCAAAGGCCACGACATTGATGAACTCGCTTGTGACCTCGGTCACGGCGCGGGCTGTCTGCATCTGCTTGGTGGCAATCCGCCCGGCGAAATCGTTGTCGAAAAAGGTCACCGATTGCCCAAGCGTCCAGCGATGCAGGCGCGACTGGACCAGCGGATAGATATTTGGCGCCACCGTAATCCCGTTGAACGCGGCCGACGTGCCAAAAACCAGCGGGCGGATGGCGACATAGAACGCCAGAAACCCCGCAAACAGCAGGGCATTGCGCGCGAAATAGTCATCGCCTGGATTGGCCACGCTATCGACGATGGCGCCCAAAAAGAACGCCGTCGCGATTTCCGTCGTCCCCGCCAGGGCCGAGACGCCAAAGGCCACGATCAGCGCGGGCCAAGCGCCCGACATGCACCACCGCAGAAACGCAAACAGCTCGCGCGGGGGCGGCCCTTCGGACCGGGCGAAGGGCGCAAAGAAGGTGGCAAAGCGGTTGGCAATCACGGTGATCATTCCGCCGCCTCCGTATTGATGAACCCGCCCGACTGCCGCGCCCAGAACGCCGCATAGAGCCCGCCCTGGGCCAGCAGCGCGTCATGGGTGCCTTCCTCAATCACGCGGCCCTCGTCGATGACGATGATCCGGTCCATGGCCGCAATGGTGGACAAACGGTGTGCGATTGCGATGACCGTCTTGCCCTCCATCATGCCATAGAGCGTGTCTTGGATGGCGGCCTCCACCTCAGAATCCAGCGCGCTTGTCGCCTCATCCAGCACCAAAACCGGCGCATCCTTCAGGATCACGCGGGCTAGGGCAATGCGCTGCCGCTGACCGCCGGACAGTTTGACACCGCGCTCTCCCACCTGGGCGTCGTAGCCACCGCGCCCCTCTGGGTCTTCCAGCGCGCAGATGAAGTCATGGGCCTGGGCTTTGGCGGCGGCGGCCTCAACCTCGGCCTGGGTCGCGTCAGAGCGCCCATAGCGGATGTTTTCCGCCACCGACCGATGCAACAGGGACGAATCTTGCTGAACCATCCCGATGGCATGGCGCAGGCTTTCCTGGGTCACGGAGGCGATGTCCTGTCCGTCGATCTCGATCCGGCCCCGCTCCGGGTCGTAGAACCGCAGCAGCAACTTGACCAAGGTTGATTTGCCAGCGCCCGAGCGCCCGATCACACCGACCTTTTCGCCAGGTGCCACGCGCAGCGTCAGATCTGTCACGCCGCCCTGCGTCCCGCCGTAGTGATGGGTGATCCCCTCGAAGGTGAGCGCCCCCTGGGTCAGCGCCAAGGGCCGCGCTCCGTCCGCATCGGTCAGGCGAATGGGCTGGGCGATGGTTTCCATCCCCTCCTCCACCACGCCGAGCGAACGGAAGAACGAAGTCAGCGCCCACATGATCCATCCGGTCATGGCGTTCAGCCGTAGCACCAGCGCCGTCGCCGCCGCCACCACGCCGACCGAAGCCGTGCCCTGCACCCAGAGCATTACGCCCCAGCCCACGACCCCCACGATCAGCAGGCCGTTCAGGACGACCAGGGCCACGTCCATGATGGTAAAGATCCGCATCTCGGCGGCAAAGGTCCGACGCGTCGTCTCGATGGCGTCCTTGGCATAGGACAGCTCTCGCCCCTCATGGGCGAACAGCTTGACTGAATGGATGTTCGTATAGGCGTCCACCACGCGCCCCGTTGTCATCGACCGTGCATCGCTGCTGGCCTTGGAGGCCGGACCGACCCGCAGGATCGTCCAACGCACGAGCACCCCATAGAGAACCACCCAGATGCTCAGCGGGATCAAAAGGCGCGGATCGGCCCCATAGAGCAGAATCCCCGCGCCGATCAGATAGGCGAGCGCGAAGGTGATCGCGTCAAAGACCTGGAACACAGCTTCACCGGCGGCAGGCGGCGCCTGCATGATCCGGTTGGCGATGCGGCCCGCGAAATCGTTCTCGAACCAGCCGACCGACTGCCGTAAAACGTGCTTGTGGGCCCGCCACCGCATCAACGTGCCGTAGTTCGGCAGGATCGTGTTGTTGAGCAGCAGCACATCGAGCCCCTGCAACGCGGGACGCACCAACAAGATGAACGCCGCGACGATGGCAAGCTCGGCCCCGTGGTCCGCCAGGAACGTGGCTGGCGTGCTGCCCGACAGCATATCCACGAGCCGTCCCATGTAGGAAATCAGCCAGATCTCAACGGCTGCCACCACCACCGACAGCAGCGCCGTATAGGCAAAAACCCGCGTGAAGGGACGGGAATAGCTGACCAAAAAGGGCCACAGCCGCGACGGGGGCGTGTCCTCCTCCCGGTACGCGGCATAGGGGTCGACCAGATTTTCGAAATATCTGAACATCTTGGAACCTCGGGCGGCGGGCGCTTCGCCAGGCCGCCCCCTCGATATAGAGGGTCAGGCCAAAAAAACCATGACGCCCGAGGCCGCCAGCGCCGTCGCCATGACGGTCGTAAAGATCCGCCAGGCGAGGGGCGTGCGCAGCAGATAGGCCAATAACGTCCCGGCAAACGTCCAAAAAAGGCACACGAACAGATTGATGCCGCTGAACGCGCTGCCGATGCGCAAAGCTTCCAGATGGGCGGGCAGATCGCTTGCGTAGCCGGAGGCCGCCGCCAGGGCCACGATCCAAATCTTAGGGTTCACCCATTGGAACAGGACCGCCTCGACAAAGGTGAAGGGCCGGTCTTTGCCCTCGGCCGCGGCCCCCTCGGATCGGAACAGCTTCCACGCCATCCAGAGGATCCAGGCCACCGCCAAAATCTGGAGCGTCAGTTTCAAACCCGGCACCGCCAGCAACAGCGCGCCGACCCCCAGCGCCGTCAGAGCAGAGGTGACGCCCACCCCAAAGGCCACCCCGAGAACATGAGGCAAGGTCGGTCGAAACCCAAAGCGCGCGCCCGAGGCCGTCAAGAGAATGACATTCGGTCCAGGTGTGAACAGCCCGGCAAAAACGAACAGATAGAGAGGGTCGACCATCGCACTGCCCTGCCCGCGGCCTGGGCACCGGGTCAAGCCTCAGGTGTCGGTTGAGGACGGTGCGTTGCGCGCAATCGCCACCAGTTGCGCCCGATCCATACCGCCGTCAGCTGCGCGCCACGCAGCCCGCGCCCGTGCCAGAGCCAAACCCAGGTCCGGGCCGGTGATCTCTGGCATCAGATCCTTGGCGACCAAGGGAAACCTGGCCTCCGCGCCGCGCCGCGCCAAGTCCAAGTCCGCCGTCGTTGGGGGCGTCCCGATCAGGGCTGCGCGCAGGCGGAGTGTGTCTTGACCGTCTGGACCCATAACATCCCCGACGGCGAAGGGCGCCAGGGTATCCCGCGCCGTTTGCGACACGTGGGCCAACCGTTTGGCGTCTGACTTGGACAGCCGCAGCCGATCCACCTGCCCCCCAAGGGCGGCCAGACGAACGACCCAATCGGAAACGCCCAGGTGGACCAAGGGCCCCAGCGCCGTCACGTCGCCTCCGGGCAACACCCGCGCTAAAACGCCAGCCTGCGCCATGGCGGCAACCGCAGGGGCTGGGTCGCGCGCCGCCAAGAGCTTGCGCATCTCCTGCCCGATCCGCTCGGCGCTGATCCGGTCCAGCCCCTCGGCCCCCGCAGCACAGGCAGCCAACCCATCCGCATCGATGCCCAGCGCCGGATCCCCGTACCAAGCCGTAAAGCGAAAAAACCGCAGGATCCGCAGATAATCCTCGGCGATGCGTGCGTCCGGGTCGCCGATAAAGCGCAGATGCCGCGCCCGCAGGTCGCCAAACCCGCCCAGTGGATCCACGACCGTGCCGTCTGCCCGCGCATAGAGCGCGTTCATCGTGAAATCCCGCCGTGCCGCATCCTCCGCCACGTCATCGGTAAAGGTGACCACGGCGTGGCGGCCATCCGTCTCGACATCGTGGCGAAAGGTGGTGACCTCGTGGGGAATGCCATCGGCCACGACCGTTATGGTGCCATGGTCGATGCCCGTGGGCACCGGATACATCCCCGCATCCCGTGCCAGATCCATCACCCGCTCGGGGCGCGCGTCGGTCGCAATATCAATGTCGGACACCGCCACGCCAAGCAGCGCATTCCGCACGCATCCGCCCACCGCCAGCGCATCATGGCCAGCGGTTGTGAGCATCGCCATAACCGCTTGGGTGGTCGGGGCCGTCAGCCAGGGTCCCGTCACCCTCACGGGATGCGCTCCACACTGTCAGCCAGACCTCGCAGGATCCGCGCCGTCGCGCCCCAGATGTAATAAGGTCCGTAGGGTACGGCATAGAACCGGCGCCACTGCCCCCGCCACCGCCGCCGTTCGACGGCGAAATGGGCTGGCGTCAGCACATGGGGCGCCGGGACGGTGAAGACTTCGTCGACCTCCCCAGGCTCAGGCACGACCGAAAAGCTGTCGATCAGGGCCAGAACCGGCGTCACGGTGAACCCCGTCACGGTCTCATGGGGCGGCAGGGGGCCGAGGATCTCGGCGGCATGACTTGGCAGGCCGACCTCTTCCCTCGCTTCGCGCAGTGCGGCCTGCACGGCGGTCTCGCCCGGCTCCGCCTTGCCACCGGGAAACGCGATCTGGCCCGGGTGGTGGCGAAGGCGTGAGGACCGTTTCGTCAGCATCAAGCGGAGCTGACCCCGGTCCAACAGAAAGGGAACCAACACCGCCGCATCCCGCAGGACGCGCCCCTCTGGCAGGACGGTCCCCGGATTGAGATCAAAATCCGAGGAGCCCTCCCCCAAATGGCCCAAGGCCGCCCGCAGCGCCTCAGGCGTCATCGGCCGCCTTCGTCGCCTCAAACCCGAGGGTTGCAGGGTCAAAGTCGTAATGGGCACCGCAAAACTGACAATCGGCTGTCACGCGGCCCTCGTCCGTCGTCATATGGGCGATGTCCTTCGCCGAATAGATCGACAGGCTTTGACGGACCTTGTCCGCGCTACAGGAGCACCCAAAACGGACCGGCTGAGGGTCAAAGACACGCGGCCCTTCCTCGTGGAACAGGCGTAGCAACAGGTCGGTTGGCGCGATGCTGGGGCCGATCAACTCCAACTCCTCGGTGGTGTCCAACAGCACATTCGCCCGGGTCCAGTTTTCGGCATCATCCCCGTCCAGCACATCGTTGGCCGTCAGAAGGCCGCCCTCCCCCGTGCCCCCGTCTTTGGCAAAGGGCGAGGCTTTCGGCATATGCTGGAGCATGACGCCACCCGCACGCCAGTGCTCCGAGGCGCCTGCCATCGTCGACCGACCGTAGGCCAAGGCAAACCGCGTCGGAAGCTGTTCGGACTGCGCGAAGTAGGTCTCGGCACAGGCTGACAAACTGCCACCCGCGATCGGTGTGATCCCCTGATACGGCGTCGTGTCCGGTCCCTGGTCGATCAGCACCGCGAAGTAGCCCTTGCCAATCAGATCGAAGGGGCGTTTGCCGGCCAAGACCTCTTCGGACAGCCGGGGCGCATCGAAACTGGCATAGGCCCGCATCCGCGCCGGTGCCCCGTCTTCGGTCGGGCCATAGTAGTCGGTCGCAATCAAACGCGCCGGACCGTCGCCGCGCACCTGCAGGGACAGCTTCCACCGCAGGTCGATGGTCTGACCGATCAAAGCCGTCAGCAAACACATCTCGGCCACCAATGCCTCGATGGCAGGTGGGTAGTCGTGCTGCTCTAGAACCTGCTCCAAAACACCATCGAGGCGCGCGACGCGACCCCGGATGTCAGCGGCATCTAGTTGAAAGGGCAGGACGGTATCATCCCAAAGAAGGGTTGTGGCGGTGTCAGTCATGGCGGGTTTTCCTGCTTTCCGGCTGTGGGCCGGTTTGGCATATGAGACGGGGATATAGGCGGCTCTGGCGCGGCCTCCAACCCCTGCCCTTGTCGGAGGCCCAGATGATCCCGCGCTACGGAGCCGCCCCACGCCCCGGCCACCACTACCGCCTGCGCCCCGGCGCCTATGCGATTGTGATGGTTGGGACGCATGTTCTGCTGACGGAACAGACCCTCGAAACAGGCGCGGAGATCCAGCTTCCCGGGGGCGGTATTGACCCCGGAGAGGCGCCTGTTCCGGCGTTGCATCGTGAGATCTATGAGGAAACGGGCTGGCACTGCCAGGTGATCCGACGCCTTGGGGCCTATCGGCGGTTCACTTGGATGGCAGAGTACGGCTTCCATGCGGAAAAGCTCTGCACGATCTACCTGGCGCAAGCCACCATGCGGATCGGCGCCCCGACAGAGAGGGGTCACAGACCGCTCCTGCTTGATCCGGCCGTCGCTTGTGATCGGATTGCCAATCCAGCTGACCGGCCGTTCCTGCGCGACGTAGCGCGACGCATGCAGCGATAGCAGCCACTCCGCTGACGGCGGACGAGCATGCCAACGGACGTTGCTTAGACGTATCTCGACCCTGTACTTGAATGGCGTCCGGCGACCGCCAACCTTCACAGCCTTTTCCAGTCAGAGCCTTACGCTCGCTGTTCTCCGCAGTCACACGCAGAGCTAGGGCGCCATAGGCTCAAACTTAAGCAAAATCATCGACATATCATCGTCGAACCGTTGGATCCCCGCATGGTTCGACAGCCCCTCCTCAATACAACCAATCGCACCCTCCAGATCTGACGGCACCCGAGCAAAAAGTTCCATCAACCCTTCCTCCTCAAACATATCTCCCCAGGTATCCACGCACTCGGTTAGGCCATCCGAATAGGCCAAGAACACATCGTTCGGCTGCAAGGTCGCGGTACAAACCTCAAAATGTGCGCCCGGCAGAAGTCCCACTGGCGGGCCGCCGGACCCTATGCGTTCGACCGCGCCATGCGCCCGGCGGATCATAGGATGGGGATGACCCGCCTGACAAAAGCGCAAGGCGCCGGTGTGCAGATTCACGTAGGCAAGCACGGCGGTGAAATAGATGTCAGACGACAGTTCTTGGAGCATGAATTCGTTGAGCCGGGTCATGACCTGTTCTGGGGAATGGGCACCCGATCCATCGGTCGCGAAGGCCACATTCCGGTACGGCACCCGGTCAGAAAACAGCTCTGCCAGGCGACCAGTGAGCAGCGCCGACGCTATCCCATGGCCAGAAACATCCACTGAATAGATGGCAATTTCGTCCTGGGAGACGCGGAAATAGCCGACCAAATCCCCCCCGATTTGGTCACATGTCACCAAGCGCAGCGCGATGTCACAGCCACCGGCACGATAGCGGCGTGGCGGCAGGAAGGCTTGTTGAAGGGATCGCGCCTCCGCCAAGTCACGGTTTATGGCCGCCTGCAAAGCCTGGAGGTCGCCCAAAGCCGTCTGCACTTCGTAATTGCGGTGCAGCAGCACCTCATGCATGTCCAAAATACGCCGACCAGTGTCGATCCGCGCCCGCAACTCCGACATATCGACGGGGCGCATGACGAAATCGTCCGCCCCGGCCTTCAACCCTTCCGTCTTGGAGGTTCTATCGGTTTGCGACGTCAACAAGATGAAGTAGGCGAAGCTTTCCCCGCGCAACGCCCGGAACGCACGGCAAAAATCCGGACCATCCATCCCCGGCATTTGCCAGTCGCTGACCACAATGCCGATCCGCGCGCCCGCCTCGCCCGCGCAGATTTCTAAGGCATCCTCCGCCGTCGCGGCCGCGATAACCTCTAGACCAAAACGAGTCAGGACCGCCGACAACAACTGCCGCTGGGCCGCGCTATCGTCCACCACCAAGACGCAGTTGGTTGCCACCCGTGTTGTGGGCGGCGGTAAGATGTCTGTCTGCGTCGCGTCCATGACTCAACCACTCTTTGCGGTCGACGTGCTAACTGGATGGGTCTTAAAGTTCCGTGAACACCGAACATGTGCTCCAACTTGGGGCGAGTTTACGACTTGTTCACGCCTGGCGTGCGAAACGAATGCCATGGTGGACAAGAATCGCATATCCGAATTGCGCCAGGAGATTGGTGAAGAAGACATGGCGGTTGTCTTCGGAATCTTCCAACAGGAAGCAGAAGAAACGATTGCGCGGATTGCGTCGGGTCTCTGTGATCAAGAACATGCGAAGGCGACCCATTTCTTGCGCAGCGGGGCTTTGAACATTGGGTTGATAAGTCTGGCCAAACAGGCCGACCTCGCCGCAGCTGTGCCAGGAAACGACCGCGCGCAAACCGCAGAAGTTCTGCGGGACACACTGAGACGGTCCGTTGAAAGCATCGACGTCGCTTTGATGCAGCCGTGATCGTCATGCATGTGCCATGCCTTCGAACAGGATCAGAAGACCGAAGAGGTCCGGGCATTGGCTATCGTGTTATGAGCCACGCCCGACGAAGCGTAAGCGCATCCATTAGCCCGCCGTGTACAGGTCCCGTCCTCGCAATCGCCGCAGTCACTCGCTGTGCCGCTTCTCCGGCATTTCGGCTTCAGACGACCAGTTCCGCCAACATCGGATCGTCGGTCAAGTCTCGCCACGAAAAGCCCAAGTCGCCCATGCGCCGCTCCAGGACGTCAAAGGCCTCGGGCGTCGCAGTCTCGATCCCAATCAAGACCGTTCCAAAATTTCGCGCGGATTTTTTCAGGTATTCGAACCGGGCAATATCGTCCTCTGGACCCAGAACGGAGAGAAAATCCCGCAAGGCGCCAGGTCGTTGCGGCATGCGGAGCACGAAGTACTTCTTGGTCCCTGCATACCGCATGGCCCGCTCTTTCACATCGGGCAGCCGCTCGAAGTCGAAATTTCCCCCGGTCGCGACACAGACCACGCGCCGACCAGCAATCTCGGGCCCCAGATCCCGCAGCGCATCAACCGACAGGGCACCGGCAGGTTCCAGCACCACACCTTCGGTATTCAATAGCTCCTGGATGGTGATGCAGACGCGGTTCTCCGGCACGCGCAGCACGTGTTGCGGCGGCACTTGGCGCAGGATCTCAAAGGTCCGGGTCCCGATACGCGCAACGGCCGCACCATCCACAAACGTGTCCAGGGACGGCAACGTCACCGGCGTCCCAGCCGCGAGGGCCGCTGCGAGGCTGGCGCCCCCCAGGGGCTCCACATACCGCATCTCTGGAACCGTCCCACGCGCGCGCAGGTACGACAGCATCCCGGCTGACAGCCCCCCGCCGCCGACGGGCAAGACGACAAGATCGGGAAGGCCGCCCAATTGATCGATCATCTCAACCGCAACGGAGGCCTGTCCCTCGATCACATCCGGGTCGTCGAAGGGGGACAGAAACGTGGCGCCTGCCTCCGCGCACCAATCCTTTGCCGCTGCCAAAGTATCATCGAAGAAATCCCCGGTCAGGCGAATGTCCACCCGATCACCGCCGAAGAGCCGCGTTTTGTCGACCTTTTGGCCCGGCGTCGTGACCGGCATAAAAATCGTCCCGTCGACCCCCAAATGACGACACATCCAAGCGACGCCCTGGGCGTGATTGCCCGCACTGGCACAGGCCACTTTGCCGCCATCGAGCTTGCGCATGGCGTTGAACGCACCGCGCAATTTGTAAGACCGAACGGGGGTCAAATCCTCTCGCTTCAACCAGATGTCCGCCCCAAAACGGTCGGACAAATAGTCGTTACGCATCAATGGCGTCGCGGGAAAGACGTCTCGCATGGCTGCCGTGGCGGCCTCGGCGGCCGTCACGACATCACTCAACGGATCGTCCTTCGACGAAATGGCCGTAGAGGGTGCTCAAGACGCTCACGCCCAGCAGGATCAGGAACCACCCAACCACAAGGTTATACACCATCGACACCAGACCCGATGGGTCCGCCCCACCGACCAGAGCCGGCAATTCGAACAACAGCGATAGGACAAAGGACAAGACCGCCAGGGTGATAACCGTACCGGACTGCCCCTTGGTCGCGGCCCAGGCCTCCGGCAGCGTCATGGGGTTCCCCACCGCAACCGCAGGGAGGACGAGGCCAAGACGATAGAAAATCAAGATACCGAGGATGATCGACACAGGAATTCCGACCACGGGCAAGGGGATCGTCAAGGCCAGGGTCACCGCGATCAAGACGGCGACCATGACCAAGATCAGCAGGATCAAACGCCAGAGATAGCCGACGAACAGCTCCGTGCTGAGGCTCGGGAGCCATCCCTCACCGCCTTCTTGCAACAGGATGTAGCGATGCCAAGCGATGGCGATCCAGATGTAGACCCCCAGCTGGACAAGGGACAACGCCAACACACCGCCAAGGAAACCATCGGGTAGGTTTGGCATCTCCTCCGGGCCGACCTCCAACTGCACCTGCCAGCTTGTGACATCCAGCGATCCGATGAAGTAAAAGCTGGCCACAACCAACAGCCCATAGGGCACCACACTCAGCCGCAGTGCCGCGCCCAGGTTGTCGATGACAAGCAGAGCGGCGCGTTTGAAGATGTTCCAACTTAGCATGGGGTCCCCTCTCCGCTGACCGTATCGGAGGTAAGCGGGTCCCGTGGCGGCGTCAACGGACGAGGGAACAAAGGCCATTGGGATGCGTTGCTCCGACACCTGCAAACAGGCCCCAAAGGAGATCCCATGTCCCGTCTTCCCCTCACGACCGCCGCGCTCATCCTGAGCGGCACCGCTGCGCTGGCCGATGGCCATACCACCGCGCCCTTCTCCACCACATCGCTGGAATACGGCGAGAGCTACATGGCGACGACGTTGATCGGCACCCGCATCTACGTCACCGATAGGGAGCTGCCCATCGACACGCCGCAGCCCGCCGGGGCCGCAGCGGAATGGGATGACATCGGCGAGATCGGTGACATGATCATCAACACCCAAGGCGAGTTGGAAGCCGTCGTGCTCGACATCGGCGGGTTCCTCGGCATCGGTGAGCGCGAGGTCGCAATCGACTGGTCCGCACTGCGCCCCGTGCGCGAAGATGACGACCCCAATGAGTGGTTCCTGACCGTCATGATGACGGGCGACATGCTGGAAAACGCGCCGGAGTTGCGTCGGACTCCGGCGGACTGACGTGTCCGCCCCGGCCTCCACGGCGCGTCCGCCCCCCACGGGGGGCTTGCGGTGGGGGCCGAAGGGGCCTACCCGCGTCCCGGACCCAAGTTCGGAGACACACCCATGGACGCGCCCAAGAAAGTCGTGCTCGCCTATTCGGGCGGGTTGGACACCTCGATCATTCTGAAATGGCTTCAAACGGAATACGGCTGCGAGGTCGTCACCTTCACCGCCGATCTGGGCCAGGGGGAGGAATTGGAGCCCGCCCGCGCCAAGGCTGAGATGATGGGCGCCACCTCCATCCATATCGAGGATCTGCGCGAGGAATTCGTCCGCGACTTCGTCTTCCCGATGTTCCGGGCGAATGCGCTCTACGAGGGGCTGTACCTGCTGGGCACCTCCATCGCGCGCCCGCTGATCTCCAAGCGCCTGGTTGAGATCGCCGCAGCCGAGGGCGCGGATGCTGTCGCGCATGGTGCAACGGGCAAGGGCAACGACCAAGTCCGGTTCGAACTGGCCGCCTATGCCCTGAACCCCGACATCAAGGTCATCGCCCCCTGGCGCGAGTGGGACCTCAGCAGCCGCACGAAGCTGATCGATTTCGCCGAGAAGAACCAGATCCCCATCGCCAAGGACAAGCGCGGTGAGGCCCCATTCTCGGTCGACGCGAACCTGTTACACACCTCGTCCGAGGGCAAGGTGCTGGAGGACCCTGCGGAGGAGGCGCCCGATTACGTCCTCCAGCGGATTACCCGCCCCGAAGACGCCCCCGACACGCCCGAGATGGTCGAGATCACCTTTGAACGCGGCGACGCAGTCGCAATCAACGGTGAGGCCATGTCCCCCGCCACGATCCTGACCAAGCTGAACGAGCTGGGTGGCAAGCACGGCATCGGCATCCTCGATCTGGTCGAAAACCGCTTTGTCGGTATGAAATCCCGGGGCGTCTATGAGACGCCGGGCGGCACGCTGCTGTTGGAGGCCCATCGTGGGATCGAACAGATCACGCTCGATTCCGGGGCCGGGCACCTGAAGGACAGCATCATGCCCCGCTACGCGGAGCTGATTTACAACGGCTTCTGGTTCTCGCCCGAACGCGAAATGCTCCAGGCCCTGATCGACAAGAGTCAGGAGCATGTATCGGGCACCGTTCGCCTCAAACTCTACAAGGGCAGCGCACGCACGGTGGCCCGCTGGTCCGATCATTCGCTTTATTCCGAGGCCCATGTGACCTTCGAAGAAGATGCAGGCGCCTATGATCAGGCCGATGCGAAGGGGTTCATCCACCTCAACGCCCTGCGCCTCAAGCTGGTGGCCAATCGCAACAAACGCGTCGCCGACTAAACCTGCGGGACACGCCCCGGCGCGCGCCGGGGCTTGCCCCCGCTGCGCAGCGGGGGCTTGGCACCCCACGCAACCGTCATTAGCCAATCGACCGATGGCGCCCCATATCGGGGACATGAAACATTTTGCCCCCTTCGCCGCCGCCCTCACCCTTCTGACTGCGCCCGCCGTGGCCGACACGCAGACCGCTGTGCTCGCGGGCGGCTGTTTCTGGTGTATCGAGGCCGACTTCGAATCCGTCGAAGGCGTCGGCGATGTCGTCTCGGGCTTTACCGGCGGCACCACGCCGGACCCGGTCTACCGCCGCTCAGGCGACCATATCGAAGCGGTGCGCATCCCCTTCGATGATGGAGCGATCAGCTACCGAGACATCCTAGACCTCTACTTCCGGTCCATCGATCCGCTCGATGCGGGAGGCCAGTTCTGCGACCGGGGCTTGGAGTATACGACGGCCATTTGGGTCGATGGACCAGAGCAACGCGCCGCCGCCGAGGCCGCCAAAGCGGACGCCGAGGCAGCGCTTGGCCAATCCATCGTCACACCGATCTACGACGTCAGCACGTTCTACCCGGTCGATGACTACCACCAGGACTACTACAAATCCGACGACCGCCTTGGCATCACCTCCGTCGGGGTCTTCGTGACCAAGGCCGACGCCTACAAGCGGTACCGAAAGGGCTGCGGCCGGGATGCACGGGTCCTGGAGGTTTGGGGCGACGCCGCGCCATTCGCGAAATAAGCGGCCTTGGTGGCGGCTTCGACCGTATGGGGTCTACGGCGCGGGTTACTCAGGACTTGAAACGTTCATCGACAACGAGATGGCGCTCCGTTTCGCGCGGTCACCAGGCGTCACGGCCCACCTTGCAGTGACGGCCGATATGGCAACGTGGGGCGATTTTGGGAACCGCCCAGTTGCGGTCCTCTCCTGCCATTCAGAGACGGTCCCATCGTTCGTCGCCGTCCAAACGTCGGGGTACGGCCTCACCGGACGGGTCGAAGATAGCGGCGTCCCAACGCACCTGCGCGTTCCGCCGCCACGGAACTGGCTGTCGTCACACTCACCCAAGTAAAAGCGGACCACCCGCCGCGTCCGGCCCAGATCATACCACGGTCACCCCTGTATCACCCCCCTATGTCAGCGCCGTTTCCAGCCCCGCCGCGCGCCCGGTGTTTTCGAATGGAAATCGGCGGGCCGTTTCCGCACCCATTTTATGAACCTCTCCAGCCGGGGATGGGTGCGGAGCGCTTCGGGCGTGTTCCACAACCGCGCCAGCTCCGCCTCAGACGCGCTCGCGTGGATTTCATTGTGACATATCTGATGCATAAGGACAGTCGGCCCGCCCTTTCCGCCGCGCAGTTTTGGGATCAAATGATGCAAGCTCTGCGGTGTACCGGGCAGAATGGGACGTTCGCACAGGGCACAGATAGGGTGGTCGGGCGGCGCGCTCTCTGACATGCGGGGGGAAATGACCCAGACCGACCGCAAATCAACCGTCGCCGTCATCGGCGCAGGCCCCGCCGGCCTCATGGCAGCCGAGGCTGCAGCGCGGGCGGGCGCGCGTGTGACGATCTATGACCAGATGCCCAGTCCGGCGCGCAAACTGCTTATGGCTGGCAAATCGGGGCTGAACGTCACTCACACAACGCCCGCTTTTACAGAGACTTACGCCCAAGTCGAGTTGGAGCCAATGGTCGCAGCTTTCGGCCCCGCTGAGGTTCGCACCTGGATGGAAGATTTGGGGCAGCCATCTTTCGTCGGGTCCACGGGCCGGGTCTTTCCCGAGACGATGAAGGCCTCGCCGCTCCTGCGCGCGTGGCTCGCACGGCTGGACGGCCTGGGCGTTACACTGGTTCGGCGGGCCTGTTGGACGGGCTGGGACGGAGATGCGCTGACCTTCGCGGACGGCGCTCAAGTAACTCCAGGCGCCACCGTCCTGGCCCTGGGCGGCGCGTCCTGGAGGCGGCTCGGATCTGACGGCAAATGGACCACGCATCTGACCGGTCTGACCGCCCCATTTCAGCCGTCGAACGTCGGGTTTCGCGTGGCTTGGTCAACCCATATGGCCAAACACTTCGGCACGCCCCTCAAGAACATCGGTCTGAGCGCAGGCGGTCAGACCCTGCGCGGTGAGATCGTCGTCTCTCGCACAGGGTTGGAGGGCGGCGGGCTCTATCCCCTGACCCCAGCCCTGCGCGACGGCGCCCCACTGACGCTGGACCTCAAACCCGATCTGACGCTGGAGCAGGTCCGCGCGCGCCTGGCAGTACGGGGCAAGCAGAGCCTGTCGAACCACCTGCGCCGTGCGCTGAAGCTGACGCCAGTCCAAATTGCCTTGATCCAGGAATGGGCGCGTCCGCTCCCCGAGGATCTGGCCCCCACCATCAAGATGCTGACGGCGCAGATCCAGGGCCCACAAGATATGGATCAAGCCATTTCCACGGCAGGGGGCCTCCGGTGGGAGGCTTTGGACGACCGCCTGATGCTGCGCACGCGCCCAGGCACCTTCGCGGCGGGTGAGATGCTGGATTGGGAGGCCCCGACAGGCGGCTGGTTGATCACGGCGTGTCTGGCTACGGGCCGCTGGGCTGGGCGCGCGGCTGCCGCCTATGCAGCCTCACCCTGAGCAATGGCCCGACGGAACGCAGGCCGCGCGCGCATCATGGTCATATGTGTCCGCAAGGGCGAAGGCAGGTCCAGCTTCAGCCCCGCCGCCCAGCCGCAACAATGGGCAAGCAGGACGTCCGGCACCGTCGGCTCCGCGCCCGTTGCATAGGGCCCGCCGCCCAGCAGTTCGGCCACCAACCCAGCGTTGCGTTCCCACTGCCAGCGCAGACTGTCCTTGATCGCCGCGACGCGCTGGTCCGCCGGCAAGACAAAGACATGTTTGGCCATTTCCCAGAGGATCACATCCAGCAACTCTGTGACAGAATTGGTGAAACCGTCCTGCACGCCGCGCGCATGGCTACCCGCAGGATGTGTGAACCGCCCCTCCCGATCCGCGAGCATGGTCATCTGCGCGACCGAGTCGTAGACGGGGCCATCTTCGGTCAGCAGAACCGGCACCTTGCCCAGAGGCGAGACGGCGAAGGCCTCGGGCGAGCGTGGCTCGGTCGCGTGGTAGCTATAGGGCAGGCCCAGCTCTTCCAGCATCCAGAGGGTACGCAGGGCGCGGCTCTTAACCCGTCCGTGGAGTGTATACATAGGCGCGTCTCCCTAACTGCGGGCCATCATGGCAAGGCGGATGAAGGCCCGCTCCATCACGGCCATATCCGGCGCGCGGGCCGACGATCGCAGCGTCAAATCCGTTTCCATCAACAGGGCCAAGGCCCCTTCTAGTTTCCGGGCACCCCAAGCGCGGACCTGACGTTCCATGGCATCCCGGCGGGGGCCATAGACCGGCGGGCGCAGCCCACCAACCCCACCCGCAACGGCGGCCGTGTGCAGTTGCTGAAAGTGCCGCGTGGCAAAGATCACCAGAGTGACGGCGGCAACACCCTGCCCGCTCAGCCGTTGCATCAAAGGGCCAATGGCGCCCGCCTGCCCTTCGGCGGCGGCGGCGATCACTTGATCCGTATCGGCATCCACCGTGGCAGGCGCCATCAGGGCGACGGCGTCTGCGTCGACCTCGGATCCGCCTGCATAGAGGGACAGCTTGGTCAGAGTTTGACGGAAATCACCTGGATCAAGCTGTTGTGACAGGGCCTCGACCCCGCGCCGGGCCTCGGGCGTGAGCGACAGGCCCTCGGCTGCAATGGCGGCCTCGACCTCTTCGCGGCCCATGGGTTCATCGTAAAGACCCACGGCCACGGCCTTGGGATGCGCCTCAAACGCTTTGCGCAGTTTGGAGGTTTTCTTGAGTGCCCCCGCCGTGACCACCAGCGCTGCATCCCCGTCGGACCAATCGGATAAAGCCTGTAAGATGGGACCGCCCTGGGCCTCGGTCACGCCATCGACAAAGACGACACGGGGACCTGGAAAGAACCCAACGGCCTTTAGGGCATCCAAAACTGCGGCAGGATCAGACTTGGCCTCAGCCCCGGACATCCGCGTCAGGCGCATTTCGTCATCGGCCCCGGGTCCGGCGAGGTTTGCGATCAACTCCTGCCGTTTCAAGGCAACCCGCATGGCATCGCCGCCATAGATCAGCGCACCGACCGTGCCGGGATCAGGCTTGGCGAAGAACCGCGCGGCCTGTGCCCCGCGTAGGTTCATAGATCTGCGGCCTGGCTCAGCAGGCGTGTGACGACCTTGTCGGCCAGGATACGGGCCAAGCGCTGCTCCGCATCCCGTTCGGATTCGAGCGTGGAAATGGTGGAGCCGGTGGCGGAGTAGCTGGTGAAGCTGCTCTCGACACCGGTCAGCTTGGCTGTGTCGCTGCCGACGGGCATCAAAGACCAGGTCAAATCACCTTCGATGTTGAACCGCGTGATGTTGTTGGAGCCGTCGATGGCCAACTCTACCTCTTCGGTGCGCACAACATAGGTCAACTCGTAGCGATGGGCCTCGGGCAGGCCGAGACGGGCCTCAAATTCGCGCACGAAGGCGAATTCGAAGTCGGTGTCCGGGTCAGCAACGCGGATGGCCCCGCGCAGTGCGGCGCCGCCGCCCCCCGGCCCGTAGACCGGCGTGAAGCCGCAGCCTGTGAGCGCGGCGAGGCCCGCGCCCAGGACAAAGCGCCTAGACCACCACATTCACGATCCGTCCCGGCACGACGATCAGCTTCTTGGGTTGCCCCCCGTCGAGCGCCTTCACGACTTGGGCGTCTTGCATCACCAGCGCCTCAATCTCGGGCTTGGGCGCGTCCTTGGCGACCTCGATCTCGGACTTCTTTTTGCCGTTGATCTGGATCGGAAGGGTTATGGTGTCTTCGACCAGCAGGGCCTCGTCGGCCTTGGGCCAAGCGGCGTTCACGACGAAACCCTCGCCGCCCATCATCGACCAGACCTCCTCGGCCAAGTGGGGCGTCATGGGGGCCATCAGTTGCGCCAAGACCTTCATCGCGTCGCGCCGTGCCTCGGCTCCCGCGTCGGATTTGTGCAGAGTGTTGGTGAACTCATAGAGCTTAGCGACAGACTTATTGAAGGCGAAGCCCTCGATCCCGTCGGTCACCTCTTGGATGGCGCGGGCCGTTGCCTTGGCCAGATCAGCGTCCGCTGCATTGGCGGCCCGGTCAGCACGTTCGATGTCGGTAGCCAGGCGGTGGACACGGGCCAGGTGCTTAGCCGTGGCCTCGGCCCCCGAAGCGGTCCATTCCACGTCCCGCTCCGGCGGGCTGTCGGACAGGACGAACCACCGAGCCGTGTCCGCGCCATAGGTCGCGATGATGTCCATGGGATCCACGACGTTCTTCTTGGACTTGGACATCTTGACCGGCGGGGTGACCGTGATCGGCTCTCCCGTGGCGCGCAGGGTCTTGGTGTCGAGATCCACGTCTTCGGGCAGGTGGTAGACGTCGCGGCCCTTGTCGTCCTTGGTCGAATAAATCGCGTGGGTCACCATGCCTTGGGTGAATAGCGCGTCGAACGGCTCCTCCGTGCCCTGGGGCAGGTGGCCGGTCTTCTGCATGGCGCGGGCGAAGAAGCGGGAATAGAGCAGGTGCAGGATCGCGTGTTCCACCCCCCCGATATACTGGTCGACGTTCATCCAATAGGCAGCGTCGTCCACATCGGTTGGCGTTTCGGCACGGGGAGCGGTGAAGCGGGCAAAGTACCAAGACGAATCCACGAAGGTATCCATCGTATCGGTCTCACGCCGGGCGGGCTTGCCGCATTTGGGGCACGCGCACTCCCGCCAGGTCGGGTGGCGGTCCAGCGGGTTGCCAGGCACGTCGAAGGTCACGTCGTCGGGCAGACGAACGGGGAGGTTTTCCTTGGCCTCCGGCACGACACCACAATCGTCGCAGTGGACAACGGGGATCGGACACCCCCAGTAGCGTTGGCGGCTCAGGCCCCAATCGCGCAGGCGATACTGGACCTTACCGGTGCCCAGGCCCTTCGCCTCAGCCCAGTCGATGGTCGCGTCGATGGCCTCTTGTCCCGTGGCTTCGGTCAGGCCTGCAGGCTGGTCGATCCAACGCACACGGTCGGTCTTGGGCGGGGTGAAGGCGGTGTTCGTGACGCGGGCGTCGTCGTCCAAGGCCACGAAGGTATCGGTGACGGGCAGGTCGTATTTGCGCGCAAAGTCTAGGTCACGTTGATCATGGGCCGGGCAGCCGAAGATCGCGCCGGTGCCATAGTCCATCAGGACAAAGTTCGCGACCCAGACGGGCAAGGTGCCGCCCAAGGGGTTCTCGACCGTCAGACCTGTATCGTAGCCCCGCTTTTCCGCCTTTTCCAAGGCTTCCTCAGTTGTCCCACCCTTCCGCACATCGGTCGCGAAGGCAACCAGATCGGCATCCTCTTCGGCCAGCGCCTTGGCCAGCGGGTGTTCCGGCGCGATGGCAATGAAGGAGGCGCCGCGCAGGGTATCGGGACGTGTGGTGTAGATCTCGATCCCGTCATGGCCGCCCACCGGTGCGGACAGGGCGAAAGTCATCTGCAACCCGCGCGACTTGCCGATCCAGTTCTCCTGCATCAGGCGCACCTTCTCGGGCCAATCGTCCAGGCCCTTCAGCCCGTCCAACAGCTCTTCGGCCATGTCGGAGATAGCAAAGGCCCATTGGGTCAGCTCCTTACGCTCCACCTCCGCGCCGGAGCGCCAGCCCTTGCCGTCGATCACCTGCTCATTGGCCAGAACGGTCATATCGACCGGGTCCCAGTTCACGATGGCAGGTTTGCGATAGACCAGCCCGGCCTCCAACATGTCCAGGAACAGCGCTTGCTGCTGGCCATAGTATTCTGGGTCGCAGGTTGCGAATTCGCGCGTCCAGTCGATGCTGAGGCCCAGCGGCTTCATCTGACCCCGCATGACGGAGATGTTGTCGTAGGTCCAATCCTTGGGGTGCCCACCAGAGGCCATGGCCGCGTTTTCCGCTGGCATCCCGAAAGCGTCCCACCCCATCGGGTGCAAGACGCTGAACCCACAGGACATCTTATACCGCGCGATGACGTCGCCCATGGTGTAGTTGCGCACGTGACCGATGTGAATGCGCCCCGAGGGATAGGGGAACATCTCAAGGACATAGTATTTCGGCTGGTCCGTGCGGCGGGCCAGGAACAGGTCTGCCTTATCCCAGGCGGCTTGCCATTTTGGTTCGGTGGCGGCGGCGTCGTAGCGGCTCATGTCAGGTTCCGGCTGTGGTCGGGCTGCGCAACCCGTCGCGCGCGGCCAAAGGGAGAAAGGGGTCGTAGGCGGCGCACGCCACAGGCGCGCCCGCGAGGTCTTACAGGCGGCTGTCGGCGATACGAAGTTGCCGCGCGCGCGTGAGGATTGCGTCTTCGATGGCGCGCTGTGTCTCTCGGCTGGCTGTGCCGCCCCGCGTCCGCAGGGCCACGTTGAGGGATCGCGCATCCAGGGCGGGGTCTTGGATTAGGACGGTCGCCTGATAGGCGCGCCCACCGCCCGGCGGCACACCATACCCGAACTGGATCACGCCCGAAAACGGATCAGCGTTCTGAACGGGCATAAAAGACAGGACATCCAGCGAGGCATTCCAGAGGTACTTGTTCACCTCAAGCGTCGTATTGGGGTCGTCGCGGTTCTCGAACAGGTCGAAGAAGGAGGACGTGTTGCTGTTGGCGCGCGCGTCCCGCGCAATGGTGGCGGGGTTCACCTGTTCTACGGCGCGGGCGCGACGCTCTTCGGGTGTGCGCCCAAAGAAAGCCGTCCCACAGCTTGCCACCGTAGCCAGCACGGCCAATCCAGCAATCGCACGCAAACCCGTCGTCTTTCGCATTGGTGCGCTCCCTCATTGGCATCCAGCGGTCTGCACCCCAGGGGGGCGCGCGCTTTGACTATCCTATGCTTGGCGGGCGTCACAAGGCTTTGACGCAACACCTTACGCCACAGTTTGACGGGACTTGGGCACCCCATGGCGTCACTGTGGCAAGACTGCACCGGTAAAACGGCGAAAACCCGAGGCCTTGCGGGGCCTTTCTTGCGAGTGTCGGCCCGATGAGTGAAACGGTTTCCACGCCCAACGCGATTCCCGTGGTGGGGACGACTTCGAAACACGAGGGAAAATTATGAAAAGCATCCTCTTCGCCTCGACCGCTCTGGTTGCCTTCGCCGGCGCCGCTGCGGCGCAAGGTGTGACCCTGACGGGCTCCGCCGAAATGGGTATCTTCGACAACGACAATCCGGCTCAGAACGTCCAGTTCCACACCGACATCGACGTCACCTTCACGCTGTCGGGTGAAACCGACAACGGCCTGACCTTCGGCGCCAACATCGACCTCGACGAGTCGATCGGTGACAACAACGACGACGACGGCCTGGGCGAATCCGCCGCGACCCGCGACGACTCGCAGCACGGTGGTGCGGTGATCTTCATCTCCGGCAACTTCGGTACCCTGACCATGGGTGACACCGACGGCGCTCTGGACTGGGCCCTGCAGGAAGTGCTGTTCAACAGCGGCTCCCTCCAGGACAACGAAGAGCACGGCGGCTATAACGGCAACGCCGGTCTCGACGGTGACTACGACGGTCAGATCCTGCGTTACGACAACACCTTCGGCGCCTTCGGCGTTGCTGTGTCGGCTGAAATCAGCGACGCAGACGTTGCCAACGACGACCCGATCCTCGGCCTGGGTCTGACCTACGACCTGGACCTCGGCGGCACGGCCATCGGCTTTGGCCTGGGTTACCAGACCCGTGACGACGACGAAGCCATCGGCCTGTCCATCGACGCTGCTTTCGCCAACGGCTTCGCCGCCGGCATCAGCTACGAAGACCAGGAAATCAGCGGCAACGCGGCTGCCAGCTACGACCACGTTGGTATCGGTGTGGGTTACACCACCGGCGCGATCTCGCTGCACGCCAACTACGGTAAGTTCGACTTCGACAACGGCTCCGAGACGGACGGCTTCGGTCTGACCGCCGGTTACGACCTGGGTGGCGGCGCCTCCATCCAGTTCGGTTACGGCAGCACCGACGCTCCGGGCACCGCTGGTGACCTCGACACCTTCTCGCTGGGTGTTGCGATGAGCTTCTAATCCTTCACTGGATTACGCTTAAGAGAGAGCGGGCCTTGTGCCCGCTCTTTTCTTTTGGGCAGATCACCGCAGGAGACGGAGGGCCCTAATGTCATTGAACGAGATCGAACGCCGTGTGGTTCAGGCCTGTAGCGATGCCGGTCGGGACCGCTCCGAGGTGTCACTGATCGCGGTCTCCAAGGTCCAACCCCAGGACCGCGTAGAGGCTGTGCTTGAGGCTGGGCATCGCGCCTTCGGCGAGAACCGGGTGCAAGAGGCTCAGGGGAAGTGGCCAGCTTGGAAGGACCGCTTCACTGGGACTGAGTTGCATCTGTTGGGGCCACTTCAATCCAACAAGGTCCGTCCAGCGTTAGACCTCTTCGACGTCATACACTCCGTGGATCGTTTGAAGCTTGGACGCCGGATCGCTGATATCGCGAGCGAGGTTGGCCGGGCGCCCGCGCTCTTCGTGCAGGTCAACACAGGCGACGAGGACCAAAAGGCGGGTGTGGCGGTGCAGGGTGTCGACGACCTGGTCCGTGATCTCCGCGCCTTGGATCTGACGGTCAGGGGCCTGATGTGCATCCCACCCGTGGATCAAGACCCAGCACCCCACTTCAAGACTCTCGCTGATCTGGCGGCGCGCAATGGGCTGCCTGATCTGAGTATGGGCATGAGCGCGGATTTCGAGACCGCCATCGCCCTGGGCGCGACCCATATCCGTGTGGGCTCTGCCATCTTCGGGGCTCGCACCACCGGGTGACCCCGCCCTACGGCACGATCAGACGGCTTTCATATGTGATACGGCGGGCCATCCAGCGGAGGTCACGCGGCGCAAGCCCGATGCAGCCTTCGGTTGGAACACCAGGGTTCCGCCACCGATGGATGAATATCGCGCTACCCCGCCCACGCTCCGCCCGGGGCCAGTTCCAGTCGGTCACGATCACAAGATCATAGAGCGGGTCAGCCCGGCGCAATCGCTCATGGGACGGCTCGAACGGCGCGCGCACCATAAGGTTGTAGTCTTCGTGTTTCGGATCATCGCACCAGAGATCGCCAGGCCGGATCGGAACCGCCCAATCGGTGGGGCGCGCCAAGCGATCCGGACGGTACAGCATGCCCACAAGGCGATGGGTGCCCCGCGGTGTTCCGCCATCGCCCTCGCGCTTGTCCGACACGACACCGCCCCGGCCAAGGGTGCAGGGCAGTAGACGACCAGCGAAGCGCAGACCCATGGGCGTAACAACCAAATCCTGCACTGTGGCCCGGGTCATCGCAGGTGCCCGCTCTTGTCCCGCTTTACGTCCAGATAAGCCGCGTTGTCAGGGCCGCGCCCCACATTGAGGGGCACGCGTTCTGCGACCTCGATGCCCTGGGCCTGCATCATATCGATCTTGCGCGGATTGTTGGTCATTAGGCGAATGCGCGAAATGCCAAGTCGCTTCAACAACGACGCCCCAAGCCGGAAATCCCGCTCATCGTCTTCGAACCCCAGGCGGTGGTTGGCCTGGACGGTATCGAACCCCTGGTCCTGGAGGTCATAGGCGCGCATCTTATTGGCAAGCCCGATGCCACGCCCCTCTTGGTTGAGATAGAGCAAGATCCCCGATCCCCCCTGCCCCATGGCATCAAGCGCGGCATGGAGCTGTGGCCCGCAGTCGCACTTCAGAGACCCCAGCACGTCGCCGGTGAAACAGGCCGAGTGCAACCGGACCAAGACCGGCGCCGCCCGATCCGGGGCACCGATTTCAACGGCGTAGTGTTCTTCGCCACCCGCATCCTCTCGAAACACATGCAACCGCCCGGCCCGGGCCGCGGCCATGGGCAAGCGCGCCGCCGCCACGTCGCGCGGCAAGCCCGCGGCCCCTGGCGGCAAATGCGCAGGCAGCTGGGTCAGCCCATCCGGGCAGAGAACCTCCACCCCCACCACGGCGGGCAGCACCTGGGCCGCCTTGGCCAGGGCAATGGCCGTCCGCCAGGGCACGGCGTCCCCATCTCTCTGCGCGAGTAAGGGGCCTTTCATCGGCTTGCGCAGGTCATCCGCCGGATCGGCCAGCGCCCGCAGCCAGGCGAGATCGGCCCCCTGGGGAACAGAGATCCGCGAGATATCGCCATCGTAGACCCGCGCTTTCAACGTTTGCGCGCGTCGATCGGTCAAGGCAATCGTCAGCGGGCCGAGCCGCCCCAAAGCCTCCAAGCGCTCCGCCGACAGGGTTTCGGCCGCTGCAAGGGTCACGCCGCCCACGCAAATCGGCACGCCGAGACGCAAATCAGCGCGCGCGCGCGCGGCGAGTTCGATCAAAGTTGGGGCGAGCATGTCAGCCTCTGAAACAATCTGAGCGGGTCAGGCCCGCCGCATCCCGTCATATGTAACAAATCCCGGCTTGGCGACACGTGGCCGTGAGCAACCCGTGAGAATGGGCGCGAATGCCTTGGCGAACCAAACGCCTTCCGGCACCAATGGGGCAACGAGACACGGAGAGACACAATGGCAAACCTAAAGAAAATCCTGCTGGTTGACGATGACGACGACCTGCGCGACGCCCTCGCCGAACAACTTGTCATGACCGAAGACTTTGACGTGTTCGAAGCCGACAGCGGTGCGACCGGCATGGCCCGCACCAAAGAGCAGATCTACGATCTGGTTGTCCTGGACGTAGGCTTACCAGATACCGACGGTCGGGAGCTTTGCCGCCTGATGCGGAAATCCGGCGTCAAATGCCCCATCGTGATGCTGACCGGCCATGACACCGATGCCGATACCATTCTGGGTCTCGACGCAGGTGCGAACGATTACATTCCCAAGCCGTTCAAGTTCCCGGTTTTGCTGGCCCGCATCCGCGCCCAGCTTCGCCAGCATGAGCAATCGGAGGACGCGGTGTTCCAGCTTGGGCCCTATACCTTCAAGCCGGCCATGAAGTTGCTGGTCACGGAAGACGACAAAAAGGTGCGGTTGACCGAGAAGGAGACCAACATCCTTAAGTTCCTCTACCGCGCCAATGACGGGACGGTGGCACGCGACGTGCTGCTGCATGAGGTGTGGGGCTATAACGCCGGGGTGACCACCCATACGCTGGAGACGCATATCTATCGCTTGCGTCAGAAGATCGAGCCCGATCCCTCGAATGCACGGCTTTTGGTGACGGAAAGCGGCGGCTATCGCCTCATGGCTTAACGTCCGGTTGCGATGTCAATCCGGCCGTGGGGGAGGCGTCAAGGCGCCTTTCCCAAGGCCGGTCGGCCAAGGCACAACTTGACGTCGGCTCACCAATGCCGCTATCGACTTGTGCCACTTCTTTGAAAAGGCCGCTTTGTCGTGACCGCCACTGGTACCACCCGACCGAAGTTCGGTCGTAACAATCAGAAATCCGAGTTTTTGGCGTTCGTTGCCCGCGAGTTTTACATGGGCCGGGGCACGGAATTTCGAAAGAACCTCTCTAACAAGCTTGTTGTGAAGAACCTGCTAGAGGGGTCTGGCATATTCATACCGGAGGTCTACCAGGAGGTCGAAGACCTGGACGCCTTTGACCTTGATTCTCTGCCGGAGTTTTTCGTTTTGAAATATGCCTTCGGCTGGTCGGGCCGGGGCGTGATGTTGTTGCGAAAACTGACGGGCGATCGGTTTTTAGACTTGATGTCCCTGCGCATCATGTCGCGAGCGGAGATCCAGGCCCAGCAGATCAAGGCCGTCAAAGGGTTCCGCAATGCCAAGCGGACGCCGCGCTGGATCACGGAACAATTCGTGCAGTCCACGATCCCCGGACGGCCCGTCCCAATGGATTACAAGTTCTTTTGTTTTCAGGGGCGCGTGGAAGTCATTCTGCAAATTGACCGGAACACGCAGCCCATTCGCAAGGCGCTGTTCAACGGCGAATTTGTTCCCCTTAAGCCGGGCATTGACTATTTGGACTGCGATAAGGGATCTCGCCCTGGCGTGCCAATTGTGCCCCTTCATGCCGAGGATCTTTTGGACACGGCAAAGCGGCTATCCCGCTATACGGATGCGCCCTTTGTGAGCGTCGATCTTTATGACAGTCCAGAGGGCGTCTATTTTGGCGAGTTCACCTTTTCCCCTGGCAACGTCGCCGGACGATCCCAGGAATACAGCGATGCCTATCACGATCGGATGGAAGAGGCGTTCTTGGAGGCGAAGACCCTGCTGAAGTCCGATCCGTCGACCGTCGGGACGTTTTCGCCCGGGCCAAAGCATGGACCCTGTTGTGAGCCGACACTCTACGGTTTGCTGGCCTCTGGTGTGCTCGACAGTTCGGTCGACAGCGCACGGGCGTTGCACCGTCAAGCGGTCCAAGACGGGTACGATGGGACGCAACGCTTGAACCTGGCGAAGTCTTGGCGAGAGACGGAGAACCTGTTGCGGAAGCGGCTGACGGGAATCCAGCAATACCGGGAACGGATGATCGCCAAACACGAGATCGAGCCCGCCAGAACCCCCTAAGACAACGATCCGTCGAAACGAGATTGGCCGCGAAATGGTATAAGACGGCGCATTTCATGCCGTTTGATGTGGATTGCGTACATCGCACTAGACCAAAGTGTCGTTGCGTCAAGGTTCTCTCTTGCTGAGTCGGAGCAGCGTCCGTTAAGGGATGAGTGTGTCCAGAGTTTCTGGACACAACCTCCCTGTTGGACTGGGTCGGACATTTGTCCGACCATTTTTTTTGGTCCTTAGCCCCGGCCCGTAGAGGGCAATCGCACAGACACGACCGCGATAAGACCAACCCCTACCAGAACCGTTGCACCACCGAGGTAGGGCATCCGCAAAGCCAGATCGCGCCCAAGGGACGGCTCGCTCCAAGCCACCACGGCACCGCCAATGACCGCGCCGAGGGGCATCATGCCCCAGCCGAAGAACCGATACACGCTGTTGACCCGTCCGAGCAGATCATCGGGGATCGTGCGCTGGCGATAGCTTACCGTGACCACATTCCACAGCAGCCCCCCAAACGCCTCGCCGAACAGCGCCAAGGCAACAACAAATGGGTGAGATGCCACGCCGATGGCGGCGTAGCACGCGGCAAAGATTACCATGGCCAGACGCAGGCTGACCGTCGGACCAAGCAAACGGGCCACCCGAGGGGCGACGAGCCCGCCCAGAACGCCCCCCACGGCGCCGGACGTTAACAACAGGCCATGACCCACGGCGCCAAGGCCCAAGATCTCTTGGCTAAAGAGAACGAGCATCGTGAGTGACGCCATCGCACAGGCGTTGATGATCCCCAACAGGATGGCCAGCCGCCAAATCATCACGTGCCCCCAGATCCAGCGAAGCCCCTCGGACAGTTCCACCAGGAAAGGACGCCGCGCTGGCGCGACGCGCGCGGGGATAACCATCAGCCAGACCAGGGCCGCCGCGCCCGCAAAGGTCACAGCATCGAAAGCGAAGGGCACCGGTAAGGCCAAAGCAATCAGCACCCCAGCCAAAGGGGGGCCGATGAAGTGCCCTGCGATCCGCTCAATCGACCAAAGCTGACCGTTGGCACGCTCCAGGTCGCGGTGATCCACGACCGCGGGCAGAACGGTCTGTGCCGCATTGTCCCGCAGGACCTCTGCCGCGCCCAGCAGGAAGGCCACCGCACATAGGCCCGCAATCATAACCACCGGTTGGTCCGTTGGCGGTGGTGCCGCCAAGACCATCGCGACGATCCCCAAGGTCAGCACCGCGCGAAACAGATCTGCGCGCACCATCAGACGCCGCCGGTCAACCCGATCCGTCCAAACCCCCGCAGGCAGCGTCAGCAAAAGCCACGGCAGGCGAGTCGCCACAGCCGTCAGAGAGATCAGCAGCGGGTCGCGGGTAATCAAGGACGCCAGCCAGGGAAACGCCAGGGCCGACACCCCATCCCCAAGGTTTGAGATCCCAGAGGCTGAGACCAGCCAGCGGTAATTGCGGTTGTCTCGGATCAGAGCAAGGGACATGGCTGGGCCTCCTGCGGCGAAGCCTGCGTCGGGAGGGGCGACCGGCGCAAGCCCGGTTGCGCCCCCCTGCCTTGACGGGCATCGTCAAACGGAACGCCGCCCAGCCATCGCCAGGAGGCACCATGTCAGACGGTTTCACGGAAATGCTCGACCGGGCGCAGCGGTTCTATGGACAGCTGCGCGCCAATAACACCAAGGACTGGTTCGAACCCCGGAAGGCCGATTGGAAGGCCGACATCGAGGCCCCCGCAAAGCTGTTCGCAGAGATCATGGCCGAGGAGATCAGCCGCCTGACCACTGCGCCCCACACGCCGAAGCTGTTTCGCATCCACAGGGACGTGCGGTTCTCAAAGGATAAGTCACCCTACAAGGACCATCTGGCGATGCTCTGGTCCTCGGGCGATGCGGACGATCTGGCGCCGAGTTTCTATTTTGGGATCGAGCCGGACCGATGCTTCATCGGGTGCGGGACCCCTGGCTTCGATAAGGAGGCCCTGACCCGCTACCGCGCGATGGTGGACCGCTGGGGCGACCGTTTGGCAGAGATTATGGACGACAGCGGGGGGCATTTGGCGGCCATCGGGCCGGAGCCCTTGAAGCGCGTGCCGAAACCCTATGACGCCGACCATCCCCACGCAGACCTCCTGAAGCGCAAATCCCTGGCCCTGGGCATGGATCTGGCCCCCGGTTGGCGAGAGACGGGCGAGGGGCTAGTCGCGGCAGTTACCGACCGCATTGAGGTGCTCCTGCCGTTTCGCACGTTTCTCGCTGACCGCCTGTGACACGCAACATTCAGCTCTATCCGTGGTTCCGGTTCCTCCGCTCCCTGATCTTTTGGCAGGCGGTTTGGTTCCTCTACCTCCAGGCGGAGCTTTCGGCAGCTGAGGCGATTGCGATCTATGCGATCTACGATGTGGCGACGACCCTGCTGGAGGTCCCCTCCGGCTGGCTGTCCGACCGGTGGGGGCGACGGCCGACGCTGATCGTGTCCGCCGCGGCGGCCCTGGCAACGGCGGCGATGCAGGCGACAGGCGGGCCGTTCCTTTGGTTTGCCGCCGCGCAAATCCTGCTTGGGGTGCACGCCGCCTTCGCGTCGGGGACGGATAGCTCACTGCTCTACCAGTCGCTCGCTGCCGACGGGCGGGCGGATGACATGGATCATCAGGAGATGATCGGCTGGCGCGCGGGGTTTGCGGGCCTCGCGCTGTCGGCCGTCGTGGGCGGGGCTTTGGCCCGATGGGATCTGACCTGGCCCTACATCGCGACAACACTTGCCTATGGTGCGCTGCTGCTGGTCACACTGGCCTTCCAAGAACCACCGCGCGACCGCACGCAACAACACCGGGTCGGGACATTGCGCAGTCTGGGCGAGACGTTTCGCCTGCCAATGGCGGTCTGGCTGCTGCTGATCGGCGTGTTGATGTACGGGTTCAGCCATGTGTCCTTCGTCTTTGGTCAACCGGTGATCGAGAGCGCCTTGGCCGGCACCGCGCTTGCCCGGGAAACGCCCCTGGTCAGCGGCATCGTCACCGCCAGTATGATGAGCCTGTCGTTGGTGGTCTCGATCTTTGCACCGGGCCTGCGCACCTCGGTCGGATTGGTCGCGCTGCTGCTTTGTGCCTTCGCGTTTCAAATCGCGCTGCCGGGCGCCCTGGCCATCGCCACAGGACCGGTCGCCATCCTGCTGTTGCTCGGCCGCATGATCCCGGACGCCTTAGCCCAACCTTTCCTTGTCGCCCGCCTGCAAGCCCTGCTGCGCGACGAAAGCCGTGCGACGTTCCTCTCCCTTCAAAGCCTTCTGGGTCGGGTTCTGTTCGCCGCAACGCTTTGGATTGCGGCCACCTCGACCACGGATGTCGGCCAAATGCCCGATGGGGACCTACGGATGATCCTGGCCGCCTATGCCATGGGCGGTGTCGTCCTGTTGATTGGGTTGACGGTCTTTGCCTGGCGCTTGCCTAAGGACTGACGCGCCCCGGCGCAGGGCCCGACGCGGGTCCCCGCCGCGCCATTCTAGGGCTGGTCGCGCCGCGCCGGGCCTGCGACACAGGGATGTCTGTGCCAGAGGAATGCCCAATGCCCTTCACCCTTGCCACGTGGAACATCAACTCTGTCCGCCTGCGGGAGGCTCTGGTCGCGCGCTTCCTCAGCGAAGAGGCACCGGACGTGCTCTGCCTGCAGGAATGCAAAAGCCCGGTCGATAAGATCCCGCGCGACGCATTCGAAGCCCTGGGATACACCCACATGGTTGCGCGGGGGCAAAAGGGCTACAACGGCGTGGCGATCCTGTCCAAGCGCCCCATGGAAGAGGCGGGCGCGGCAAATTATGCCAACCTGGGCCATGCGCGCCATATCGCGGGCCGGTTGGACAACGGCGTCGTGATCCAAAATTTCTACGTGCCCGCAGGCGGCGATAAACCCGACCGCACGATCAACGAGAAGTTTGGACAAAAGCTCGATTATCTGACCGACATGCGTGACGCCTTCCACGCGGATCGGCCGGAGCGGTCCATCCTTGTGGGTGACCTGAACATCGCCCCCCGAGAGGACGACGTGTGGGACCACAAAAAGCTCCTGAAGGTTGTCAGCCACACCCCCATCGAGGTCGAACATTTGGCCCAGACCCAGGATGCAGGGGGCTGGGTCGACGTAACACGCGCGGATATTCCCGATGGCAAGCTCTATAGCTGGTGGTCCTATCGGTCGCCCGATTGGGACGCCGCCGACAAAGGGCGCCGCTTGGATCACGTCTGGGCCACCTCCGACATCGCAGGTGCCGCCCATTCCAGCCGCGTGCTGCGCCATGTTCGAGGGTGGGAACAGCCGTCGGACCACGCGCCCGTTCTGGCGACTTTCGATCTGTGACGCCCCGGAACATGCTGCCGGGTCGATGGCGGGCTGCCCCCGTCGCCCCGGCAAAGGACAGAAGGCCACACGCACCGCTTGCGACGGGGCGCGCAGCCTCCTAGATCTCGCGACAACACCCATGCCCCCGGAGCCGTAGCCATGACCCTGTTCGGACAGACCCCAGACGCCCCCGCCGCGACCGACCTGATCCGCGACGTGTCGGAGATGGACTTCATGACCGAGGTGGTCGAGGTCAGCCAAACCACACCCGTCATCGTGGACTTCTGGGCGCCGTGGTGTGGCCCCTGCAAGACCCTCGGCCCCCAGCTAGAGGCCGCCGTGACCGCCGCGGGCGGCAAGGTGCGCATGGCCAAGGTCGATGTGGATCAGAACCAGCAAATCGCGGCCCAACTGCGCATCCAGTCGATCCCGACGGTGTATGCCTTCTACCAGGGGCAACCGGTCGACGGATTTCAGGGTGCCGTCAGTCAGGCGGAGGTCCAAGCCTTCGTGGACCGCGTTGCCGCGCTGAATACCTCCGAAGCGGAGGGCCTCGCCGAAGCCGTGTCGGCCGCCGAAGAGATGTTGGAGGCGGGCGCCGCCGTGGATGCCGCACAAACCTTCGCCGCCATCCTGGGCGAGGCGCCAGAGAACGCGGCGGCCTACGGTGGCCTGGTCCGCGCCCATATCGCCCTGGACGAACTGGACCAAGCCGAGGCCCTTCTGACCAATGCCCCGACCGAGATCGCCCAAAGCGCCGAAGTGGACGCCGCCCGCGCGCAATTGGCTTTGGCCCATCAAGCCGCCGATGCCGGTCCCATTGCAGAGTTGACCGCCGCTGTGGAGGCAAACCCAGAGGACCACCAGGCCCGCTTTGACCTGGCCGGGGCGTTGCAAGCCGCTGGCGAAACCGAGGATGCGATTGCGCAACTGTTGGAGCTTTTCCGCAGGGATCGCGAGTGGAGCGACGGCGCCGCGCGCACCCAATTGTTCACGATCTTCGACGCGGCCGGGCCAAAAGACCCCGCTGTTTTGGCGGGGCGTCGCAAACTGTCGTCGATGATCTTTGCCTGAGGTATCGCGCGACCTACGTCCCCTATCATGATGAGAGCGACCGACCTCCCTTCGACCATCCCCGTGTTTCCACTGCCAGGGGCTTTGCTGCTGCCACGCGCACGGCTGCCGCTGCACATCTTTGAGCCGCGCTATCTGCAAATGGTGGACGATTGCTTGAAGACCGAGCATCGGCTGATCGGCATGGTACAGCCCCGCGCCCAGACCGGTCGCGACGGGCGAGCGTTGCAGACGATTGGATGCGCGGGGCGGCTGACCCAATTGTCCGAGACCGAGGACCGCCGATATATGATCACCTTGGCGGGCGTCTGCCGGTACCGGATCACGCGCGAGGTGACGGGGTTCACGCCCTACATCAAGGCGGATGTGTCCTGGGATGGCTTCGACCGCGACCTGGGAAAGCCCGAAAAAGATCACGGCTTCGACCGTCCTGCTTTTCTGGATCTGCTGCGCCGCTATTTTGAAAGCCAAGAGCTGTCGACCGATTGGGACAGCCTCAAGGACGCCGACGAAGAGCTGCTCCTGAACTCCCTGTCCATGCTCTGTCCGTTCGAGCAAGAAGAGAAACAGGCGCTATTGGAGGCGCCGAGCCTGGCCACCCGCCGCGAGACCGTCGTTACCCTGATGGAAATCGCCCTGCGTGGCGGCGCCGACGATGAGGTTCTGCAATGATCTCCGACCATGATCGCAAAATGCTCGAAGCCCTGGTGTGCCCGGAAACCCGCGCACCACTCACTTATGACGCCGAGGCGCAGGAGCTCATCTCGAAGGCCGCCAAGGTCGCCTATCCGATCCGAGGCGGCATCCCCATCATGCTACGCGACGAAGCCCGAAGCCTGGACTAAGCAAAAGTCTTCCCCGAAGACTTTTTCAAAGACATTTCAACGAAATGTCTTAGGCGCGCATTAGATCGGGCAGGTCTCCGGTAACGCCAGCGGCTTCGCGAATGAACGCCCGTCTGGCACCAGGCATCGCCGAGATGGCCCCCATTCCCAAGTCACGCCCCAAGCGGAGGATTGGGTTGTCGTTGGAAAACAACCGGTTCACCGCATCCGTCGCCAGCCCCATGGCCGTGGTATCGAAACGCCGCCAGCGTTGATACCGCGCCAAAACATCCGCCGCGCCGAAGTCTTCCCCGCGCCGCTTGCCTTCCGCCACAACATGGGACAGCGCCGCGATATCCTTGAAGCCCAAATTGAGGCCCTGTCCCGCAATGGGATGAATGCCGTGGGCCGCATCGCCTACCAAGGCCATACGGTCCCCAATGAACGTCTGCGCCAGGGTCAAACTGAGCGGATAGGTATACCGTGCCCCGACGAGGCGAAAATCGCCCAGGAAGCTGCCGAACCTGGGGCGGAGCACATCCAGATAGGCGGCATCGGAGAGCGCGTTCAACTCCCGCGCGGTTGCGGCGTCTTCGGTCCAAACGATACTCGACCGATTGCCTCGCAAAGGCAGAATCGCCAGGGGGCCCGGCGGCATAAAGAACTGATGGGCCACCCCGCCGTGGGGCTGGTCATGCTCCACGGCACAGACCAGCGCGGTCTGGCGATAATCCGTCCCTACCCGTCCGATCCCGGCGCGCCGACCCACACCGCTCGCCCGGCCATCGCAGCCAAGCAGAAGCGGCGCGCGCAGGGACGTGCCATCGTCCAGCGTCACAACGGCTAACCCCCCTTCGACGGTCTGGTCGGTCACAGTACACCCAAACCGAACGTCGATCTCTGGCGCGCGGTCGCAAGCCGACAGAAGATGAGGACGCAGATGCCGGTCCTCGACCATCTGCCCCATGAAGCTTTCGCCGATCTCTGCCGCATCGAAGGCCAAGTGCAGTGGCGAGGCGCCCTCCCCCGCGCGCCCGTCGCTCGCCCGGATCCCGGTGATCGGCTGCGCGGTTGCGTCCAGGTCAGACCAGAGGTCAAGCGCCTGCAACATCCGTACGGACCCAAGCGCGACCGCATAGCTGCGACCATCGAAGTCGGCGGCGTCCAAAGTCTGGCGGGGCCGCGCATCCAGCACGATCGACCGCAGACCCGTCTTGGCCAAGGCAAGGGCGGCCAAAGGGCCATTGAGCCCCCCGCCGACGATCAGAGTATCAGCATCCATAGGGGGCATATGCGCCGCCCATGGGCCATTGTCCAACGCCTGACGTCACCGTAGCCTGGGGCGCGACCTTATGACGGGGGCATGGCGCAATGGACAAGTGGTTGGGCATGAGCGGCGGCGACCTGGGCCGTGGGATTGCATCGGGGGACATCGACCCGGAGGCCTTGTGCGAGGCGTTTTTGGCCGCCATCGCCCAAAGCCCCCACGGACCCCGCATCTATGCCCGCACGACGCCGGACCGCGCGCGCGCCGAGGCGGCGGCAGCCGCTGAGCGGGCGCGTCTGGGGCTGCGTTGGGGGCCGCTGGATGGCGTGCCGATCAGCTGGAAAGACCTCTTCGACAGCGCGGGCACAGCGACCGAGGCTGGCAGCGGCCTTTTGAAAGATCGCGTCCCGACGCAGGACGCAGAGACTTTAGCGACGGCGACCCTGGGCGGGTCCGTCTGCCTTGGGAAAACCCATATGACCGAGCTGGCCTTTTCGGGCCTGGGCATCAATCCCACGACCGCAACACCGCCAAACGTGAACAACCCAAAGGCCGCGCCTGGTGGATCGTCCTCTGGGGCGGCGGCCTCGGTCGCCTTCGGCTTGGCGCCCATAGCAATGGGCTCCGATACCGGTGGCTCCGTCCGCACGCCCGCGGCTTGGAACGATCTTGTGGGTCTAAAGACGACCATTGGGCGGGTGTCGGTCGCAGGCACGGTCCCATTGGTGACCAGCATGGACACACTTGGCCCCCTCTGCCGTACCGTCGAGGACACGGCCCTGGCGCTTGCCCTGTTGGAAGGTGGCAAACCCGCCGACCTGTCTGGCGCTACCCTTCGCGGCACGCGCCTGCTGGTCTTGGCCGATTACACGGACAGCAGCCGCGATGCCCCCCAGGCCGCCGTGGCCCAGGCCGTTGAGCGGTTCCGGGATGCGGGCGCCGCAGTGGACCGCCGCAGCGTGGCGACCGTCGACACCGCCATGGCGCTAACACCCCTACTTTTCGCCCCCGAGGCCTACGCCACCTGGCGGGACGTCATCGAGGCCGCGCCGCACAAGATGTTCGATCAAATCTTGGAACGGTTCCGCAATGGACGCGGGGTCGAGGCAGCGGATGTCTTGGCGGCCCATCGCACGAGGGCCGACGCCCAACAGGCTTTCTTGTCCGAGGTTGCCGGGTATGACGCGATCCTGCTGCCAACGTCTGCCATCGAGCCACCAGACGCAGAGCGACTGTCCACCGACAGGGATTACTACGTGACGGAAAACCTGCTCGCCCTGCGCAACACGCGGGTCGGAAATGTGCTGGGGCTCTGCGGCCTGACCCTGCCGACGAGCGTCCCCTCTTGCGGGGTCATGGCCCTTGCACCCCCCATGGCGGAGGAGCGGCTCCTTAGGCTCGGCGCCGCGATGGAGGCTGCGCTTCGCTAGCCGGCGGACCCAATTTTCAAGAAAATTGGTCCCATACCCCAGGTGGCCGCCAGCAGCGGGGCGGGAATGCCACACCCCGTCGTCGCCCCGTGCCTTTGCCATGGACCGGTGAGGCCCCCTTGGGCTAATCTGCTGAAAACGGGGCCGTAAGAGCACCCGCATCGAGGCACGCGCATGAATTCTCCCAAGCGGTTCGCAGAACTGCCTGAATACGCATTTCCGCGTCTGCGGACCCTTCTGGGCTCGTTGACACCTGGCAACAATGCCCCCGTCGAGATGACGATCGGGGATCCGCGCCATGATCCGCCGGCCTTTGTGGCGGATGTCATCGCAGAGCATTCCGCCGGTTTCCGTGGCTACCCGCCAAACGAAGGCGCGCCCGAGTTGCTGCGCGCCTGTGCGGATTGGCTGGGGACGCGGTACGGATACGCCGCCGATCCGGGCACGGATATTCTGGTGCTGAATGGGACCCGCGAAGGGTTGTACAATGCCTCCATGGCGCTGTGTCCCGAGGACAAGAATGGTCAGCGCCCAGCAATTCTGACGCCCAATCCGTTCTACCAAGTCTATGCCGTGGCCTCGCTGAGCGTCGGGGCCGATCCGGTCTATATCAACGCCACCGAGGCCACCGGTCACCTGCCCAATTTTCGTGCCCTAGACCCGGAACTTTTGGATCGCACGGCCATCGTCTACATCTGCTCGCCCGCCAATCCGCAGGGCGCCACGGCTTCCTTGGCCTATTGGTCGGACCTTCTGGCCCTGGCCGAGACCCATGATTTCAAGATCTTCGCAGATGAATGCTACGCCGAGGTCTACCGCGATACGCCACCCGTCGGCGTGTTGGAGGCCGTGCGCGCCACGGGCGCGGACCCGGATCGTGTGGTCGCCTTCCATTCGCTCAGCAAACGGTCGAACCTCGCCGGGCTGCGGTCGGGTTTTGCCGTCTCCGGCCCCGGGAACATCGCCCGGATGAAACAGTTGCGCGCTTACGCGGGCGCGCCCTTGCCCCTCCCCCTTCAAATGGCGGCGGCGGCGACCTGGGCGGATGAGACCCATGTGGAGGAGAACCGCGCGCTCTATGCCGCGAAGTTCCAAGCCGCCCAGGAGATCTTGGGCCATATCCCCGGCGTCACGATCCCCGACGCGGGCTTTTTCCTGTGGCTGCCGGTCGAGGATGGCGAAGCGGCCACGATCAAGCTGTGGACGGAGGCCGGGGTCAAAGTCCTGCCGGGGGCCTATCTGGCCCGCGACACCGACGCCGGAAACCCCGGGCAAGGCTTTGTCCGCGTGGCCCTGGTGGCCCCATTAGACGACACAATTGCCGGGCTGACCCGCCTGCGCAACTGCATCTATTCGTAAGGAGACCATGACAACATGGCGTATCAGGTCAGACAGCGCGATCCCCTCCTAGACAGTTCGATCCAGATTTCGCTCGCGCGCCGGGGCCGGGAGGGGCTGGGCGTCGTGATGGTGCTTTGCGGTCTGATGCTTGCCCTGATCCTGGGCACCTACAGCCCCGACGATCCGAGTTGGCTGGCGGTCACGGATGCGGACCCGAGCAACTGGCTCGGGATGTTCGGCGCCACGGTGGCAGCCCCCCTTTACTGGGTGCTCGGCCTCGGCAGCTTTGGCTTGGCTGTGGGCTTGATCGTTTGGGGGGGCCGGTTTGCGACCCACCAGGGGTCGGAGCTGGCCTTGCCACGCGCGCTGTTCGTTGCCGGTTGGGTCATCGTATTGTCGCTGTTCTGCACCTCCATGGTGCCTGGCCCCGGCTGGGGCCATGATTTCGGGATGGGCGGGCTGTTCGGTGACACTCTGATGGGTGCGATCCTTCAGGTGCTGCCGATCACGGCTGCGGCGGGTTTGAAACTGTTGTCGCTGGTCTTGTTGGCCGCCTCGGTGGTCACGGGCGCCTGGGTCCTAGGGTTTCAACGCGAGGACCTGGCGCGAGCGGTCGTGTTCCTGCTGAATGGCTTCGGCGCGGCCTGGTATCTGGTGCGCCTGCTGACGGGGCAAGCCGTTCAGGGCGCCGCCAGTCAAACGCGCCGCACCGCCTCCTCCCTGCGGGACCGCCGGGCGGAGCGCGCCCAACAGCCGACAGAGGACCCGGCGGTCGGGACCGACCCCGCCCCCGCAGCACGCGCGCCCCTCTTGTCGCGGCTCCCCTTGCCAGGGCTTGGGCGACGGGCTGCCGGGCCGGACGTCGCGCCGGACATTGAAAAGGAGGGACCCGCCGAAGACGACATCCCCCTGGACGGTGACGACCGTGTCCAGGCCCGGATCGCCAGCGCCGTGCGGACTCGTGTGCGCCGAGCAAATATCGCCCAAGCGTTGCAAACCCCGCCCGCGGCGCCTGTCACGCCCACCCCTGCCCCCGCGACAGACGCCCCTTTGGCGAACGGTCGCGTGGAGCCCACGCTTGGGGCGCAAGTGGCCGCTCCCGCAGCCGCGCGGAACGAACCGCCCTTGACCGCATCTTTCGTGCCGAAGGCGCCCGCCCCGCTGGAGCCTCAGGTCACGCTGCCGCCGCTGCCCGAAGCCGTGGAGGACGACCCGCTGCTGGAGCCTGCCGCTCCGGTGACCGCCCCCATCACACCAGAACCCGCCCCCTTATCCGCGCCCGCGCCTGCGCCCGCCCCGATGCGGAGCCCGGCGCCGCAGCCCACGGGCAAGGCCCTCAATCGCAAGGTCGTCCAGCCCGCCGCCAAACCCGCCGCGCCCTCGCGTCAGGCCAAAGCCGAGGCCCAGCCCACCCTGCAATTCGAAGACCCCTCCACAACCTACGAGGTCCCACCGCTGTCGCTGCTGGCGGACCCTTCGACCGTGGAGCGTCATGTCCTGTCCGACGAAGCGCTGGAAGAAAACGCGCGCCTGCTTGAGACGGTGTTGGACGACTATGGCGTGAAGGGCGAAATCGTCAGCGTCCGCCCCGGCCCCGTCGTGACGATGTACGAACTTGAGCCCGCCCCGGGCCTCAAGGCCAGCCGGGTGATCGGCCTGGCCGATGACATCGCCCGCTCCATGTCCGCCCTATCGGCCCGCGTGTCCACGGTTCCCGGGCGCAGCGTGATCGGTATCGAATTGCCAAACGCCCAGCGCGAAAAGGTCGTCCTGCGGGAGATCTTAGCCGCCAAGGACTTTGGCGACACAACCCAGGCCCTGCCTCTGGCCCTGGGCAAAGACATTGGCGGCGCACCCATCGTGGCGAACCTCGCCAAGATGCCCCACCTGCTGATCGCGGGGACAACCGGGTCCGGTAAGTCGGTGGCCATCAACACGATGATCCTGTCGCTGCTTTATAAACTGACGCCCGAAGACTGCCGCCTGATCATGATCGACCCGAAGATGCTGGAACTCAGCGTCTATGACGGCATCCCGCACCTGCTGTCGCCCGTGGTCACCGACCCCAAGAAAGCCGTCGTCGCGCTCAAATGGGTCGTGGGCGAGATGGAGGAACGCTATCGCAAGATGTCCAAGATGGGCGTCCGCAACATTGACGGCTACAACGGTCGGGTGAAGGACGCGCTGGACAAGGGCGAGTTGTTCAGCCGGACGGTGCAGACAGGCTTCGACGATGAAACCGGCGAACCCGTGTTCGAGACCGAGGAGACGATGCCGGAAAAGATGCCCTACATCGTCGTCGTCGTGGACGAGATGGCCGACCTGATGATGGTCGCGGGCAAGGAGATCGAGGCCTGCATCCAGCGCCTGGCGCAGATGGCCCGTGCCTCGGGCATTCACCTGGTCATGGCCACGCAGCGTCCCTCGGTCGACGTCATCACCGGGACGGTTAAGGCGAACTTCCCGACGCGGATCTCCTTCCATGTGACCTCCAAAATCGACAGCCGGACGATCCTGGGTGAAATGGGCGCGGAACAACTGCTGGGCATGGGCGACATGCTCTACATGGCCGGCGGCTCCAAGATCACCCGCGTCCATGGCCCCTTCTGCTCCGACGAAGAGGTCGAGGAAATCGTCAACCACCTCAAATCCTTCGGCCCGCCCGACTACGCCGCCAGCGTGCTGGACGGCCCGGATGGCGAGGCCGCGGGCGATATCGATGCCGTGCTGGGCCTGACGGGTGGCAATACGGGTGGCGAGGACGCTTTGTACGATCAGGCGGTGGCCATCGTCGCGCGGGACCGCAAATGCTCCACCTCCTACATTCAGCGCAAGCTGGGCATCGGTTATAACAAGGCCGCGCGCCTGGTGGAGCAGATGGAGGACAACAGCGTGGTCGGCCCCTCGAACCAAGTCGGTAAGCGCGAGATCCTCATTCCAGAGGCCTCCTGAGGGCCGAAGCCCCAGCCATCTGTCGGATTTGGGGGGAACCGTCCCGAGCGGTTCCCTCAAGGCCCTTGCGCCAGATCAAGGTTAGTCTGTCTATCGCGCGATAGAGCCACCCTTCGAGTGTCACGAAAGACCCGGAGGGCCCCGCATGAACCAGCAAGCACCAACCAGCGCCGGCCAGCCCACCCCTGCGCGTGCGCGTTTTGAAGCGGCAAAGTACCCCTATGGTCGCCGCATGGCCCGCGCCACCTACGAGGCGGAGAAGGCCGCGCTCCAGGTTGAGTTGCTCAAGGTCCAGCGCTGGTTCCAGGAGACCGGCCAACGGACGGTGATGCTGTTCGAAGGGCGGGATGCCGCGGGCAAGGGCGGGACGATCAAGCGGTTTATGGAACACCTAAACCCCCGCGCCGCGCGGGTGGTGGCGTTGAACAAGCCGACCGAGGAAGAAAAGGGGCAGTGGTTCTTTCAACGCTACGTCAAACATCTGCCCACGGCGGGCGAAATCGTCCTCTACGATCGCTCCTGGTACAATCGGGCGGGCGTGGAACGGGTGATGCGCTTTTGCGAACCGACCGAGTATCTGGAGTTCATGCGCCAAACGCCCGAGTTTGAGCGGATGCTCACCCGGTCGGGGATCAAGCTCTATAAATACTGGTTCTCGGTCACCCAAGGGGAGCAGCGCAAACGCTTCGCCTCTCGTCAAACGGATCCACTGAAACAGTGGAAGCTGTCGCCCATCGACAAGGCCAGCCTCGACAAATGGGACGACTATACCGAGGCGAAGGAAGCGATGTTCTTCTACACAGACACGGCCGATGCCCCCTGGACCGTGATCCGATCCGACGACAAGAAGCGCGCGCGGCTGAACTGTATGCGGCACTTCCTGTCGACCCTGGATTACCCAGGCAAGAACACGGACGTGGCCCAGGCGCCGGACCCCAAGATCGTGCTGCAAGCGGGCCATGTGATCCATCGGTCGGACCATATCCTGGCCACGTCACTTCACCCCGAGGCGCGCGCCGTCTAGGCCGGTCTTGCGAGCACCCCGCGCGCGGACAGCCGCTGTCACGGGGCTGTCATCGCATAGCGGCGGGACTTTGGGCAGGACGGTGACTATATCGCTGTCACACGACGCCCCCCGAAGACCGGAGCCGCCATGCGCATCCTTACTCTTGCCGCCACGTTGATCGCCCTCGCCCTTCCGGCGCGGGCCGAAATCTCCGTGTCGGATATCAGCCGTTACCTGAACAGCTTCCGCACAGCCGGGGCCGCCTTCACCCAGGTGAATGCCGACGGGACGATCTCCACCGGAGATCTGACCTTGCGCCGCCCCGGGCGGGCGCGGTTCGACTATGATGAGCCGAACAAATCCCTGGTGATCGCGGGCGGCGGTCAGGTCGCCATCTTTGACGCGGTCACCAACACCCGTCCCGAGCAGTACCCCCTGAGCCAGACGCCCCTGTCGCTGATCTTGGCGGAACAGGTCAATCTGGGCCGCTCCGGCATGGTCGTCCGCCACGGCGGGGATTCCACCCAAACGGCGATCACGCTGCAGGACCCGGAAAACCCCCAATACGGCAACATTCAACTGGTGTTCACGCCGAACCCGGTCACGCTGCGCCAATGGGTCATCACAGACGATGCCGGGTCCCAGACCACCGTGATCTTGGGTGACATGAAGACCGACGTCTCCCTAGGGGCCGGGCTGTTCAATATCCCGCAGGAACTCCGGCGACGTGGTCTGACGGAATAGGCGTCAGGGCACCATCGCCTTGATCGCGGCCACATGGTCTGGCGCACCGACGGCCAGGGCCCGAGCGGCCGCGAGGGGGTCCGAGTCGATCCGGTCAATAAGACCGAAGGCCAGGGCCTCCTCCGCCGTTAGCCTGGCGCCCGCTGCCAAGATCAGCTTGGCCCGCGCGGGTCCGATCAACCGGGCCATGCGCACGGGATCGGACGGCTGCGGCAGGAACCCAAGCTTGGCCACAGGGTAGAAGAAATTGGCATGGGCCACCGCCAACCGCATATCGCAGGCCAGGGCCATGCCGAAGGCCCCTCCGGCGAGCGTGCCATTGAGGGCCGCGACCGAGAGGCACGGCGCGGCGGCAATCGCCCCCGAGAGCCGTTCCCAAGCGGGCGAGATGGCAAGACCTGCCTTCGCCGCCTCCAGATCGGCGCCCGCGCTGAACACCTTGTCCCCCGCACCGGTCAGGATCAGCAGACCCACATCCGAGCCCAAGCCCAGCACATGGTCGGCCAGCTCGGTCAACATCGCCTCGGTCAGGGAGTTGGCCTTATCGGCCCGGTCGATGGTCAGCGTCAGGATCGACCCGTCCTGCTCCGCCCGGATCACAGGGCCAACCCCATGCGGGCACGCAGGCCCTCGTCGCGCAGGCTCAACTCCGTGCCCTTCAGATCATCGGCCTCGGGCGAACACATCCAGACCAGCGCCTTGGCGGGCCACTCGGCGGGGATGTGGTCTTCCCAATCCAATTGGGCCACGGGGCCGACACCGCTGGCCTTGATGTCCCGCTGCATTTGCGTCGCAACGGTCCCAGGCGATAACCCCATGATGCGCAGGGTCTCTCCGTATTCGGCATGGGCCGCCTCGGTCAGCATCTTGGCCCCCGCCTTGGAGGTGCAATAGGCCGACCACCCCGGCAACGCCCGGTGCGCCGCGCCGGAGGAAATCGTGATCACTGTCCCCGCTCCCTGGGCCGCCATGATCGGCAACACCGCGCGCATGCCGTAATAGACGCCCTTCAGGTTCACATCGATCAGATGGGTCCAGGCATCCGGGTCCGTCTCTGCCAGGGGGCCGATCGGCGAAATTACGCCTGCGTTGCCCACCAAGACATCCAGGGACCCGAAGGTGTCCACGGCGGCCTGCACGCCCCGGGCCACTTCGGACCACCGAGACACGTCGCACGGCACGGCCAAGGCCCGTTCCCCGATTTCGCCAGCAAGATCGGCGATGTCGTCCACACCCCGCGCCATCAAGACCACATTGGCACCTTGCGCCGCGAAGGCCCGCGCGGCGGCTGCGCCAATTCCACGCGAGGCGCCTGTGATCAGCACTGTCTTAGAGGTGAGGTCAGGCATGGTTTCCCTCCGGTTGACCCCACTGCGGGGGTCGGAAATGGTGTTTTCAACAATTGGATATAGAAAGGTTCATCATGTCGAAACATGCGATTGCCACAAGCGCAGCCCTGCTGCTGTCGGCGACGCCGGTTCTGGCCGACTTATCCGCACAGGACGTCTGGACCGACTGGCAGCAGGTTTATGGTGCCATGGGACTGCCTCTGACTGCCGATGCCTCCTACGCGGATGGCACCCTGACCCTGGATGCGGTCACGATGACGACGGACCTTGGCGGCGTGGCAAGTTCCACCAGCTACGGGTCTCTGTCGCTGACGGAGCAGGCGGACGGCACCGTGCGCATCAATCTGCCCGCCAGCATGACCATGACGACCGTGACCACCATCGAAGGCGAGACCCTGGAACAATCCATCCAGTTCGATCAAGAGGGCTGGACGGGGGTCATCACCCAAGATGGCGAGACGCGGATCTACGACTTCACCGCCGACTCGCTTGCCTATATCTTCGATGACCTCGTCCCAGACCAAGGGGACGCGACCGTCGGTGGACGCGCCACGCTGACAAACCTGGTGTCGCGCTACGTCAACACGACCTCTGGCGACACGTTGACGACGGACCAGACCGTGACGGCGGACGGCATGGTTCTGACTATGGCAGCCGACGGGCCGGACAGCTTCGATTTGTCCTATGACCTGGGGGCAATCACCTCAGAAGGCACCGGGACGGTCGATTTGGCCAACATATCCACGACATCGTCCCTCTCGGACCTGGGCGCAGTCTTCAGCGGAGATATCCAGCACAGCGGCAGCACCCTGGCCCTGACCGCCATGTCCGAGGATGGGCCCTTTACGCTCAACGGCACGTCAACCTCCGGGCGCATTGGTTTTGACCTCAATGCAGATACGCTCGGATACGAGATTTCGTCAAAGGGCGCCGAGATGGCAGTCCAAGTCTCGGCTTTCCCGCTGCCCGTGAACCTGTCCATGTCCGAACTGACGACGGCCATCGCGATGCCGATGGGCGTCTCCGAAACCCCGAAGCCCTTCGCGCTGTCCTTGGCCTATCGCGATCTGGCGTTGGATGATGCGCTGTGGGGCCTGTTTGATCCCACCGGACAATTGCCGCGCGACCCGGCGACCCTGCTGCTGGACCTCTCTGGCACGGCGGTCATGAACATCGATCTCTTTGGCGGCGACCCGGAGGCCCTGGCCGGTCTGCAGGGGGCACCGGGCGAGGTGAAAACCCTGGATCTGACCCAACTGCGCCTGGCCCTGGCTGGTGCGGAATTGACCGGCGACGGGGCCGTTACCTTTCCGTCACCCGGGCCGCTTCCCATGCCCGTGGGCAAGGTGAACCTGGGTCTTACGGGCGGCCTGGGCCTGTTGGACAAGCTGGTGGCCCTGGGGTTCGTCCCGCAGGAACAAGCCGCGTTCATCAAGGGCATGTCCGGCGTCGTGGCCAAGCCCGTGGGCGAAGACGAGCTGGTGTCTGAGATCGAGTTCACCGAGGGCGGTGGCATCACGGCCAACGGCCTGCCGCTGCAGTAAGCGCCGCCGCGCACAACACCCGAAGGGCCCGCGCATCCCCGCGGGCCCTTTGCCAATCTGCGGCCCCCTTGTGACCGGGCCCTTGCAGCGCTACCTCCGTACGATCCGGCGTTTTGCCGCCCTCCCGGAGCTTGCCCCATGACCGATGCCCCCCGTGACCTGTCCACCCTGACCGATGCTCTGTTGGCGGCTGCCACGCGCGCCGGGGCGGATGCGGCGGATGCCATCGCGGTGGATGGGACCTCGGTTTCGGTGGACGTTCTCGGCGGGAAGCTGGAACAGGCCGAACGGTCCGAGGGCATCGACATCGGCCTGCGGGTGCTGATCGGCAAGCGACAGGCCTGTGTCTCTGCCAGTGATACCAAGCCAGACACCCTGACCCAAATGGCGGAGCGGGCGGTCGCCATGGCCCGCGAAGCGCCAGAGGATCCCCACATAGGCCTGCCCGACGCCGACCAACTGGCCCAAGATTGGGATGTGGCGCGGCTTGACCTTGTGGACGATGCCCCGCCGTTGACGCCTGCCGAATTGCAGGACATGGCCGCCCGCGCCGAAGCGGCAGCCCTCGCCGTCGAAGGGATCAGCCAGGTGGGCTCCGCTGGGGCGGGCTACGGTGATCGCCGTCTGCACCTGGCCGCCACCAATGGGTTTCGCGGCGGCTATCGGCGGACGGGCACCTCGCTCAGTTGCGTGGCGATCACGGGCGAAGGCACCGGGATGGAACGAGACTACTACGGCGACAGCCGCCTGCACCGGGCCGACCTGGACAGCCCCGAAGACGTGGGCCGCATCGCCGCCGAACGGACCCTTGCCCGCCGTGGCGCGACGAAGCCACCCACGGGCGCCTATCCGGTCCTCTATGATGAGCGGGTGGCGAGCACTTTGATCGGTCACTTATTGGGTGCGATCAACGGCGGATCAGTCGCGCGCGGGGCCAGCTTCCTGAGGGACTGCCTGGGCGAAGCCGTCCTGCCCGACGCGCTGACCTTGACCGAAGACCCCACCATGGCCCGCATCTCCGGCAGTCGCCCCTTTGACGGCGAAGGCCTGCCCGTGGCGCGGCGCGATCTGGTGCGGGACGGTGTGCTGCAAGGCTGGGTTCTGGATCTGGCCACGGGACGCAAGCTGGGCCTGGACAGCACGGGCAACGCCATGCGCGGCACCTCTTCCCCGCCCAGCCCAGGCGCGGGCAATGTTGTCCTGACCCAAGGCGCTGCCAGCCGGGACGACCTTATCGCGCAAATGGGCACAGGGCTGGTCGTCACCTCCATGATCGGCTCGTCCATCAATGCGACCACGGGCGACTATTCCAGGGGGGCCTCTGGCTTTTGGGTCGAGAACGGCGAGATCACAGGGGCCGTGAACGAATGCACCGTTGCAGGGAACCTGCGGGAGATGCTCCGCTCGCTGATCCCGGCCAATGACGCGCGCACCCACGTAGGTCGCCAAGTCCCGTCTTTGCTGGTCGAGGGCCTGACGATTGCGGGCAGCTGATAGCGTCTCCTACACCGACGATCTGAGCCTTCTGACGGAAGCGGCGCGCGCAGCAGGCGAGATTGCGCGCCATCATTTCAAGCGGGATCCGCAGGTTTGGGACAAGGCCGACAACCAGGGGCCCGTGACCGCCGCAGATCTGGAAATCGACCGGATGCTGCGGCAACGCCTTGGCGACGCGCGCCCAGGGTACGGTTGGCTGTCCGAGGAAACACCGGATGCGCCGGATCGCCTGACGCGGGAGCGGGTGTTTGTCGTGGACCCCATCGACGGGACCCGTGCCTTCATCAAAGGCGAGGACACCTTCAGCCATTCCCTGGCCATTGTCGAAAACGGCAGGCCCGTTGCCGGAGCCGTCTATCTTCCCATCAAGGACCGTCTCTATGCGGCGGCACTGGGCCAGGGCGCCACCCGCGACGGCGCCCCCATCACGCCCTCTGGCCGGACCATCCTGGACGGGGCGGAGGTGTTGGGCACCAAGCCAAACTTTCAGGACCAACATTGGACAGGTGGGCGCCCGCCGGTGACCCAACGGTTTGTGTCGTCCCTGGCCTTTCGCCTGGCGCTGGCCGCCGAAGGGCGGTTCGATGCGATGATCACCCTGCGCAATGCCTGGGAATGGGATATCGCGGCAGGGGCGCTCCTGGTGCAGGAGGCGGGCGGTTTGGCCCAAACCCGCCGAGGCGCCGCGCTGCGCTTTAATAATGTGCATCCGCAGGTTGACGGCGTCGTCGCGGGCACCCGGGCTGTCCAAGGCGCCTTGATCGCGCGGCTTGCGTGACAGCCGGACGAACCGACGCTAGACGGGGGCCGCGACTCAACCACCCCATCCCTTCCAGGAGATTTCCATGGTCCAGCGCCTGCACCTCGTCTTTGGCGGCGAGCTTGTGAACCCCAGTTCGACCAAGTTCGCGGATGTCGAAAAGATCGATATCGTCGGCATGTATCCCGACTACGACAGCGCCTACAGCGCCTGGAAAGGCGCGGCCCAACGGACCGTGGACGACGCGCATATGCGTTATTTCATTGCCCATATTCACCGCCTGCGGGACGAAGAAAGCCCCGCCTCGCCAACCGAAGAGCTGGGCTGACATCGGTGGCGCGCTCGCTCCTCCTGGGGGCCTATCTGCTGTTCTCGAACAGGGCCATGGGCTACGCCGACCGCAAGTTGGCGGAGCGTCTGGCTGCGGGAAAAGAGGATCCGGCGCGCCTGGACGAACGCCGGGGCATAGCCTCGGCGCCGCGGCCGAACGGTCCGCTTATTTGGCTGCACGCGGCCAGCGTTGGAGAAAGCGTCTCGGTGCTGGAGATGATCCGGCGCATGGGGGACGAACGGCCCGATCTGTCGTTCCTGATTACCTCCGGCACGGTGACCAGCGCCGAAGTCCTGGCCAATCGGCTGCCACCGCGCGCCATTCATCAATACGTCCCGCTGGACGTGCGCCCTTGGATCCGGCGTTTCCTAGACCATTGGCGGCCCAATGTGCTGGTCCTCGCCGAGGGGGAGATATGGCCCGCCCTCCTGTACGAGGCCAAGGTGCGCGACCTGCCCGTGGCCCTGATCAACGCCCGCATGACCAGCGAGGCCCATGGGCAATGGTCCCGCTGGGCGCGCGGGGCCGCGCGACAGGTCTTGGCCAAGATTGATCGCGTGCAGGCCCAGGACGACACCACGGCCCAACGCCTGCTGAGCCTGGGGTTGCCAGCGGATCGCTTGGAGGTGACGGGCACGCTGAAGGAAGGCTCCAAGGCGCTGCCGCATAACGAACCGGAGCGGGTCGATCTGGCAAATGCTCTGGCCGGGCGGCCCTGCTGGCTGGCAGCTTCCACCCATGAGGGCGAGGAAGTCGGCGCCGCAGAGGCCCACGCCCATGCGCAGCGGTCCTGGCAAAAGCTCCTGCTGATCATCGCGCCCCGGCACCCGGACCGGGCGGATGAAATCGTCAGCGGCCTGCGGCTGGATGGCTGGCGGGTGGCGCAGCGGTCGAAGGACGATCCCATCGCCCTCGACACCCAGATCTATGTGGCCGACACCATTGGAGAGATGGGCCTTTGGTATCGCCTATGTCCCGTCAGCTTCATGGGCGGGTCGCTTGTGCCCGTGGGCGGGCACAACCCCTTTGAGCCCGCCGCCTTGGGCAGTGCGATCCTGCATGGCCCTCACGTTAAGAATTTCGCCGACATCTATGCGCGTTTGACCGAGGCGGCAGCCGCGCGCCAAGTGCAGGATTGGGCCGATCTGGGCACCACACTGGCCCATGTCCTTGAGCCTGATGAGGCGGCCAAGATGGCCCATGCCGCTTGGGAGGTCTGTTCCTCCGGTGCGGATGTGACGGAACGGGCGATGGACCTGCTGTTCGCCCTGCTCGATGGCGTCGAGTGATGCGAGCGCCCGACTTTTGGACCAGACCGCCTGGCCTTATCTCGACGCTGCTCTGGCCCCTGTCGCGCCTCTACGCGGCCGGAACGGCGCGGCGTGTTGCAAGGCCCGGGGCCTCGGTCGGCGTGCCTGTGATTTGCGTCGGCAACCTGACGGCTGGGGGGACCGGCAAGACCCCGACGGTGATCGCCCTGGCCCAGCGGCTGGCGGAGAGGGGCGTGGCCGCCCATGTGGTGTCACGCGGATATGGCGGGGCGGCTACGGGTCCGGTGCGCGTGGATGCGCTGACCCACACCGCCACAGACGTGGGTGATGAGCCGCTGTTGCTCGCTGCCTTTGCCCCGACTTGGGTGTCCAAGGACCGATTGGCGGGCGCTCGGGCCGCTGTGTCGGCGGGGGCGCAGGCGATCCTATTGGATGATGGCTTCCAAAACCCGGCGCTGACCAAGGATCTATCGATTGTGGTCGTGGATGCGGGCGTCGGGTTTGGAAACGGTCGGGTCATCCCGGCGGGTCCCCTGCGGGAGCCGGTGGAGACGGGTTTGGCACGGGCGAATCTGACCCTGTCCATCGGACCAGACGAGGATCAGGAAGGCTTGCACCTGCCCACCCCGCCCACGCGACTCCGTGGCAAACTACTGCCGCTGGCCACCGGCATGCCTTGGGAAGGGCTGCCGGTCTTTGCCTTCGCAGGTATCGGACGACCGGAGAAGTTCTTTGAAACCCTGCGCGGCCTGGGGGTGGACCTGCGAGGGACGGAGTCTCTGGCGGACCATCAACCCCTGACCCCCACCCTTCTGCGACGTCTGGGGGAGCGTGCCGCCAAGCTGTCGGCCCAACCGGTGACGACGGAGAAAGATGCTGTCCGCCTGCCCCCGGCGCTGCGAGGCAGGGTCATGACCCTGCCCGTCCGCTTAGAGATTGAGGACTTAGCGCCCCTGGACGCCGCGCTGGACCGCATCGGCCTGTAGGGCGCACGAGGGCGCGCCCCGAACGGCGCCTCCCTCACCCTGCGGGAAGGGAGGACGCGCATCCGCCTTAGCTGCTGGCTTCGTCCACCAACTGGCCAATCTGCGACAGGTTCATATTGCCCGAGTGCATGTCGCCATTGATCAGGAAAGATGGGGTCGAGCGGACGCCATCGCGGGTCGCGTTCTCTTGGTACCAACCATAGAGACCCTCGGCCATGGCGGCGTCTTGCAGACACGCGTCGACCTGGCCCTGGCTCAGGCCGGCTTGCAAGCCAATCCGCTTGAGGCTGTCGGCCACGGCGGCGGGATCGCCCTGACGCGCCCAATCGCCCTGACCGGCATAGATCAGATCGGCAATCCCAAAGTAGTTTTCCGGCCCGGCGCACCGCGCAATCATCGCCGCCCAGAGACCGTAGCGGTCGAAGAACACCTCACGATAGATGAAGTGCACCTTACCGGTATCGATATACTCCGCCTTGAAGTCCTTGAACGTGTCCGAGTGGAATTCGGCGCAGTGGGGGCAGGTGTAGCTTGCGTACTCAACCACCGTGACCGGCGCGGAGGGATCCCCCAGCGTAATGTCCGGGATGGCAGCCTGGGCGTGGGCGACCCCCGTCGTCAGACCAGCGGCGCCCCCCATGGCGGTGCCTGCGGCAAGAAGAGACAAGAGGTGACGGCGGCTCAGCATGGAATTCTCCCGAATGATCATGGGCGTTGCTTCGATATGATGTTTGCGGCCAGGCGTTCAAGCGACTGGCGCAACCCCTCGTCCCCCACGGCGCCAGTTGTTGCGCGTGCTTCGGCCAGAACCTCGGGCGAGGGCGGGGTATGTTTGGCCTTTGGGCGGGCTGCGAACTGCGCCTGCCCTTCGGCAAATCCGGTTGGGGCGGTCTGGGTAATGGTGATCCGGCTGATGGCCTTATAGCCATAGCAAGCGTTCACCCGTTCCAAGAGGCGCGGCACCTGCATCTGTAGCATCTGTGCCTGGGCGCCAGTGGTCAAAACAGTCAAAACTGCGCCGAAACCGCCCCTGGGATAGCCGACCTTGACCGGGCGACAGATTGCAGCCGTGTCCGTGCCGACGATCTCGGCCCAATGGGTCAAAAGACGGGATTCGGAAAACCCACGGCTTTCGCTCAACCGTTTGATGTCACGGTCGATCAGAGCCGATACACGGCGCGAACCTTTGCGGGGGGCTGACACGTCGGGGCTTTCTCCTGGGGCTGCCAAAGCCTACATCACGCAGGCTCACTTGGAACGTCACGGGGGGTCACGGATGCGTGAAGGTTTGGCACAGGTACTGTTGGATTGGTATGACGACAATGCCCGTGTGATGCCATGGCGCGTGGGACCGGCTGATCGCGCCCGGGGCCAGCGACCGGACCCCTATCGAATCTGGCTGTCAGAGATCATGTTGCAGCAGACCACCGTCGCCGCTGTCCGCGATTACTTCGTGCGTTTCACGAACCGGTGGCCACGGGTGGAGGATCTGGCCGCTGCCGAAGACGCCGAGGTCATGGGCGCTTGGGCTGGCCTTGGGTATTACGCGCGGGCGCGGAACCTGCTCAGATGCGCGCGCGTCGTGGCGGAGGAGTTGGACGGTCGCTTCCCGGACACGGAGGCGGAGCTTTTGAAGCTGCCGGGAATCGGGCCCTATACGGCAGCAGCCGTCGCAGCCATCGCCTTTGACCGCCCCGCCGCCGTGGTCGATGGAAACGTGGAACGGGTGATGTCTCGGCTCCGGCTGATTGAAACGCCTCTGCCGGACGCGAAACCCGCCATTCGCCAAGCGGCGGAGACTTTGACCCCGATTGAGCGCCCCGGGGATTACGCCCAGGCTGTGATGGACCTGGGCGCCACCATTTGCACGCCGAGGAACCCCAGTTGCATGTTATGCCCCTGGCGCAGCCCCTGCGCCGCGCGCGAGGCCGGCGTCGCAGAGACCTTGCCGCGCAAGGCCCCAAAAAAGGCCAAGCCCGTGCGCCGCGGCTATCTCTACTTGGCGCAAAGGGGTGACGACTGGCTGCTGGAACAGCGCCCGGACAAGGGTCTGCTTGGGGGCATGTTGGCCTTTCCGACCTCGGACTGGGGCGAGGCACCGACCCCGGCCCCCCCTGCCCTGGCCGATTGGCGCGATGCGGGTGAGGTGCGCCACACATTCACCCATTTTCACCTGATACTGCGGGTGATGCAGGCCGATGCGCCGGGTCCACCGTCACGGGGGGCCTTCGCTCCGCTAGACCCCAAGACCCTGCCCACCGTGTTCCGCAAGGCGCACAAGCTGGTGACGCAAGGTCGCACTGGCCGAGATTGAGCGCGGCGGGCAGGCTTTGCTAGACGTCTGTTAACGCTCATCGAGTAGGCCGCGCCCATGTCGATCCACGCTGTTCCAGATCAAAAGATCCGCAACCCGCTTCGGGCGTTGCCGTTCTGGTCGTCGTTGACCATGGTCCCGGTGATTTGGACCAGTGCGGTTCTTGGCGGGTGGTGGGTGCTGGCCGTCCCCGTCTACGCTTGGGCGGCCTATGCGGTCCTGGATGCTGCCGCTGGGTTGGAGGAGGGGAACGCCGACCCTCTGATGGATCGCTCCGGGCTCGGCTGGTACCGGGCGATTACGCTGATGTGGGCGCCCATCCAAGCCGCGACGCTCTTTTCTCTGATTTGGTACGTCCCCCGCGCGGATCACCTCGGCGGGTGGGAAGCCCTTGGGCTGTTCTTCGGCGTGGGCGTCATTTGCGGAACGATTGGCATCAACTATTCCCATGAACTGATGCACCAAAAACCCCGCCTGGACCGGTGGTTGGCCGATATCCTGCTGGCGATGGTGCTCTACTCTCACTTCCGGTCTGAACACCTTCTCGTCCATCACCGGTACGTGGCAACGCCCCGCGACCCGGTCACGGCGCGATACAATGAAGGCTTTCACCGCTTCTATCCCCGTGTCTTGCGGCAATGCTGGCATTCCGCCTGGGCGGCAGAAGGCGCAATGTTGGCGCGCAAAGGCCTGTCCCGGTGGCACCGGTCCAACCCCTTCTGGCGCTATTGGGCATTGCAGTTTGTGTTTCTGGCGTTGGCCTTCGGCCTGGGCGGGGGCCTGGGGCTGGCTCTGTTCCTGGTGCAAGCCGGGGTCGCGATCTGGCAATTGGAACTGGTCAACTACGTGGAACACTATGGGCTGACGCGGCGCCACCTGGGCGACGGAAAGTACGAACCCGTGCGCCCCCACCATTCTTGGAACTCGGCCCAAAAGGCCTCGAACTGGCTGCTGATCAATCTGCAGCGGCACTCCGATCACCACTACAAACCTGACCGACCGTTCCCGCTGTTGCAGACCTATTCGGCGGATGAGGCACCACAGCTGCCTGCGGGCTATCCGGTGATGACGGCGGCGGCGATGATTCCGCCCCTATGGCGCCGGATGATGAACCCACGCGTCAGGGCCTGGCGCCGGACATGGTATCCCGACATCGAGGATTGGACCCCGTACAAGCAGGGCACCAACCCGCTACCGCGCTGACATCTGCCGGATGAGTCGCCAGACGTAGTACCCAAGGCCCAGTGCCACCATCGCGTAGAGGATGGGGTCGAGGTAGTCCGCGATCCGATCATACTGGGCCTGCAAGACATAGCCGAGGATCGCAAGGAAGCTGATCCACAGCGCCGTTCCCGCCGTCGTTGCCACCAGGAACGGCAGAAAGGTCATCCGCGCCACCCCCGCCGGAACCGAGATCATGGAGCGGGGCCCCGGCAACATGCGCGCCAGGAACACCGCCCAAAGCCCGCGCTTGCGAAACCATTTGCCGGTCTTGTCCACATCCTCGGGGGACACGGTGAACCAGCGTCCATATTTACCGGCGAGCTTCCGCAAGCGTCGTTCGCCCACGCGGAGGCCCACCCAATACCAAAAGACCGCCCCAAGCGTAGAGCCGAAGGTTCCGACCGCGATGACGGGGATCAAGCGAAAGGTTCCTTCGGCGGCGAGGAACCCCGCCAAGGGCACCAGGACTTCGGAGGGAATTGGCGGGAACACCGTCTCGACGAACATCAACCACCCGTAGGCCAGGTATCCTCCACGCGCGATCAGATCCGTGATCCACTCGAACATCCGTACCTCCTTTGGGCTGGGGCCAAGATCCTTCGCGGAAGGATCTTTCGGAAGTTTTCACTGAAAACTTCGGGAAGGCTTTTCACCGAAAAGCCTTCTTGCGCAGGTCATCGAAGGCCCGCAGTTCCGAAATGAGACCCGCCATCTGGTCGACGGGGATCATATTGGGCCCATCGGAGGGCGCGCTATCGGGGTCCTGATGGGTCTCTATGAACAAAGCGCTCACCCCGACGGCGCAGGCAGCACGAGCTAGAACCGGCGCGAACTGTCGCTGCCCCCCTGAACTCGCCCCCTGCCCTCCGGGTTGCTGAACCGAATGGGTCGCATCGAAAACCACCGGGTAGCCCATCGCCTCCATGGTCGGCAAACCACGGAAGTCACTGACCAGCGTGTTGTACCCGAAGGAGGTCCCCCGTTCACAGAGCAGGATGTTTTCGTTCCCAGTGCTCACCACTTTGGCGGCCACATGGCTCATATCCCAAGGCGCTAAGAACTGTCCCTTTTTGATGTTGATGACCCGTCCGGTCCGACCAGCGGCCAACAGCAAATCCGTCTGACGACACAAGAACGCCGGGATTTGCAGGACATCGCAAACCTCACCCGCTGGGGCGCATTGGCTGGGGTCGTGGACATCGGTCAGGATCGGGCAACCAAATTCGGACCGGATCAGGTCCAGAACACGCAGGCCCTCCTCCATCCCCAATCCCCGGGTCGCATCAAGGGACGACCGGTTGGCCTTGTCGTAACTCGCCTTGAAGACAAAGCGCGTGCCCGTCAGGGCGCAGGCCTCGGCGATCCGCTCGGCCATCATACGGGCGTGGTCCAGGCTTTCCAACTGGCAGGGGCCAGTGATCAAGGCGACGGGATGGTGGGCGCCCACAGGGATGCCCGCGATCTCAACGACCTTTGAGTGAATGGCGTCCACTAGGCGGCTCCTAACACGGCTTCGATACGGGCAACGTCGGCGGGGTTGTTAAGCTCCCAAAACACGCGGCCACGGGCATCTACCTCAACGCAGGCCACTGGGGCGCCATTCTCCAAAAAGCGGAGTTGTTCGAGCCCCTCGCGCTGCTCCAACACGCCCTCTGGCCAGGTGATGTAGTTGCGCAGGGCTGCGGGCCGGTAGGCATAGACACCCACATGGTGAAACACCGGAATGGGGTCGGGCAGCTTACCAGGATCGATGTAGGGGATGACTTCCTTAGAAAAGTAGAGGCCACGCAGGTCGCGGTCGAACACGGCCGTCGTGCCCCCCACGCGCCCGTTGCGACGGTCTTCGGTGAACATCTCGTAGGTCTGGCGGTCGCACCGTAGGACGGGCGTCGCGACCTGCGCGCCCGGATCCTGCGCCATGCGCTCGATCAGAGCTTCGATGAACCACGGCGGGGTGAGCGGGGCATCCCCTTGCAAGTTGACCACAAGATCGGCGTCGATCTGGTCCAGCGCCTCAGCGCAACGTTCTGTCCCATTCCGCGCCTCGGACGACGTCATGAGCACCGACGCGCCGAAGTCCTCCGCCGCCGCTCGGATCCGTTCATCATCCGTGCAGACGTGAATGGCGTGGGTGCCGGGTACGCGCTGCGCCGCCTCCCACGTCATCTGGATCAAGGTCTTCGCGGTGCCATCCGCTTGGCGCAAACTGGCCAGGGGTTTACCGGGATACCGGCTGGACGCATAGCGCGCGGGGATCAGGATGGCAGTCTTCATGCGACCCCCGCCCGCAGCAAATCATGGATATGCAAGATGCCCACAGGGCGCCTCCCGTCACAGACAATGGTCACGTTCAGCTTGCGCTCATTGAGGATCGCCAAAGCCTGCGCCGCCAGCATATCCGGCGGCACAGTCAAGGGATCGGCGGTTGCGACATCGGCTGCCGTTCGCCCCATCAAATCAGCCATGTTGCGCCGCAGGTCTCCGTCAGTGATCACACCCGCGAGGTCACCCTCAGAGACGACGACCGCCAGGCCCAAACCGACCGATGTCATCGTCAGCAGGACCTCGGACATAGGCGTGTCAGGGGCCACCACAGGGAGGGTTCCGTGCATCAACTTTGCCACCTTGGCCATCTGCGCGCCCAGTTTGCCGCCAGGGTGGAAGACCCCGAAATCTTCGGCTCGAAAGCCCCTGCGCCGTAGGAGGGCGACCGCCAAAGCATCGCCCAGGGCCAATGTCATCGTGGTGGACGTGGTCGGGACAACACCGATCCCACAGGCCTCGGGCAAGGCGGGAATGGTCAGATGCAGATCAGCGGCCTGCATCAGCGTCGACTGCTGGCGCGACGACAGCCCGATCAATGGCACGGAGAAGCGGCGGGTATGGGCAATCATATCCCGAAGTTCAGCCGCCTCGCCGGAATTCGAGATCATCAGCACCGCGTCTTGGGCGCCGATCATACCCATATCGCCATGGCTGGCCTCGGCCGGATGCACGAACAGGGCCGGGGTTCCTGTGGACGCCAGGGTCGCCGCGATCTTACGGGCGATGTGGCCAGATTTGCCGATCCCGGTGACAATGACCCGGCCTGGCAAACCCGCGATCCGTTCCACAACGGCATCGAAATCAGCGGGCATGGCGTCAGCCAGGGCGATTAAGGCCGCCGCTTCTGTGCGAAGCACCTCCTGGCCGGTATGGGTCGCGTTTGTCATCCCGACGGCAGATAAGCCGGGCCGCGCCATGGCGCAACTGCCGGGGTCGGACCTAGATCGCAATCCGCTTGTCTTCGGGGACGAGCGCGTTGATCTGCGCGATATGTTGCGGCAGGCAGACAGACAGGAAATCGTAGGTTTCGATTACGTGTTTCCGCGCCGCGCGCCCGAGGTGGGCGAACTTGGCTGGGTCTTCGAGGACAGAGACCACTTTGGCGGCCAGGTCCTGCGGCTGGAAGAAATCTGCAAGCAGACCTGTCTCGCCGTGCGTGATCGCTTCGCGCACGGGGGCCACGTCACTGGCCACGACGGTCGCCTCCATCGCCATGCTTTCCAGCAAAGACCAGGACAGGACGAAGGGCATGGTCAAATAGATGTGGCAGCGGCTGATCTGGATGATCTTTTGGAAGTCCCCATAGGGCACCTGCCCCAGGAAATGGGTCCGATCCCAGTCGATCAGATGTCCGACCTCCGCCTCCATCTCGGCGCGGAATCCACCGGGTTGATCGCTCTTCTTGCCGTAGGACGTATCGTTGCCCCCGACCACCAAGACCCGTGCGTTGGGGCGCGCCTTCAGGATATGCGGCAGCGCCCGCATAAACACATGGAACCCCCGCGTCCGCTCCATGTTGCGCGCCACGTAGGTGAAGATCTCATCCTTGCGGCTGACTTGCCCAACGCGGCCGAGGTTCAGCGTCACGTCGGGGTTGGGCTTCAGCTTATCCGTCCGGATCCCGTCGTGGCAGACATACAGCTTGTCGCGAAAGGCCTCCGGGAAGCAATCGCGCTGCCATTTGGTGGGGGCCAGCCCCTGATCGACGACGTTCAAGTTGGTGAACGGGACCGTATTGCGCGCCTGCATCAGGAACGGGGTGGTGCTGGATGCCGGATCTTCGGGGTCGAAGCCGACGGGGCCCCCTTTGGCCAAGTAAAAGTATTCGAAGAAGCCGAGGATTGGACTGTCTGGATAGACGTGCTTCATGAACAGAAGTTCGCCCCAGCCGGTGTGGCCCAGGATCACGTCAGGCACGAAGCCCCGCGCCTTCAATTCCTGGGCGGCAAGCGCGGCGCCATAGCCCATCCCCGCCGCCTCTTCCCACACGCGGCTCAGGCCGTAGGCATCCTTGGCGGGTGTATGGTGCGACCGGTACACCACTTTGTTGACGCCCGGCACCTCCGGGTAGTTGCGGCGTTGCGTCAGAAACACCAATTCATGGGTGCCTTGCTGGATCAACCAATCCAGAAGCTCCCGGTATTGGCCGGGCATGTTTTGATGCACCAGAAGGATCTTCATCGGTGGGTCACCTTGGTCATGAACTTGCAAAACGGTGCATGCCATATCGCAGAGCGGTCTGAAACTCCGCAAAGGCCGCGATGCCCGGTGCAATCACCGGACGCGCCTAAGATTACGGCGCCGGACCGACCACCATCGTTACGTCCTGCAAACCGTCAATCTGCCCATGCAGCCTGTCGCCAGGTTGCACGGGGCCGACACCTGCTGGCGTGCCCGTCATGACCACATCCCCCGGTCGCAGATGGTAGAGGCGCGACAGGTCTGCCAAGATTTCGGGGACGCTGTGGACCATATCGGAAAGGATCGCCGACTGACGCAGGGTGTCATTCACGGTCAGCGTGATTGCGCGGTCACCGATCTGCTCGGTCGAAGGAACCGCCGTGAGGGGACCAAGCACAGCCGCCCCTTCGACATCCTTGCCCGTGTCCCAGGGGCGGCGCTTGGATTTTGAGACAGCCTGGAGGTCGCGGCGAGTCATGTCCAGCCCGCAGCCGTAGCCAAGAATTGCGGCCCCGAGGTCTGCCGCCTTGGTCCGAAACAGCGGCCCGCGAAGGGCGACGACCAATTCCATCTCGTGGTGATAGTCCTCCGTGCCCGGCGGATAGGGCACCGTCTGACCGGACGCGACCGCATGCGTCGCTGATTTCGTGAAATAGAAAGGCGCCTCACGGTCCACCTCTGATCCCATTTCAGCGGCATGGGCGGCATAGTTTCGCCCCACGCAGAAAACCCGACCGACCGGAAAACCCCGCATTTGCCCTACGACTGGCAGGACGAGAGGTGGCGGAAGGTCAAACAGCAGGTCTGTCATATGGGTCTTTCGTCATTGGGCCGCGCCAGCGTGCGCAGCCGCGCGTCTGCGGGACGTCGATTTTGAGGCGTGCCTAGGCGGGACTCGGCTCCACATCGGCAGGCACCAGGCGATGCGGCTCAACGGCCGAACGATCATTCGCAACAACGACATCGGCCTTGGGCTTATGCTCAAAGCTCTCGATACGGCTGGCCACAAGGTCGCGCAGTCCATCGCTGTCCCCAGCGGCCAAGGCGCTCCGCAATTCGCGGAGTGTCCGCGCCATTTCCCATTCCGATAGACACGCCTCACGGACGCGGAAAATCTTGCGGTGGGCCGTCGGTCGTTCAGATCCGTCTAGGAACAGTTCTTCTTCAAGCTTCTCGCCCTCACCGAGACCGATGAACGTGATCTCGATATCGCCATCCGGGTTTTCATCGGACCGAACCGTGTGACCCGTCGCTTCAATGGCTTGGACGGCAAGATCGAAAATGCGCATGGGTTTGCCCATGTCGAGCAGGAAGACCTCTCCGCCTTCGGCCATGGCACCGGCCTTCAGCACGAGGCGCGCGGCCTCGGGGATGGTCATGAAGAAACGGGTGACGTGTGGGTGGGTGACGGTGACGGGTCCACCCTTTTGGATCTGATCGTGGAAAATCGGCACGACCGACCCCGACGACCCCAACACATTGCCGAACCGCACCATGGAAAAGATCGGGCCTTCGCCCTCGGGGACACGGCTGGCCAGATCTTGGATGACCATCTCGGCAAAGCGCTTGGAAGCACCCATGACGCCCTTTGGACGCACGGCTTTATCCGACGAGATCAACGTGAACCGCTCGACACCCGCAGCCACCGCCGCTGTGGCCAGGGTGTGCGTTCCCAACACGTTATTGGCCATGCCGGGCAGCGGATTCTTCTGCACCAAGCTCACGTGCTTGTACGCCGCAGCGTGCAAGATGACCTCGACCGAATGCTCCGCCAAGACGTGTTTCACTTGGCGCCCGTCCGTCACCGATCCCAGCACAAGCACCAGTTCAACACCGGCATCGCGCGCCAGCGTCCGCAGCGTTCCTTCGACGGTGAACAACGCAAATTCGCTCAACTCGAATAGCACAAGCTTGCGCGGACGGCATTCGATCAGCTGGCGGCACAGTTCCGACCCGATGGAGCCTCCAGCGCCAGAGACCAGAACCGTTTTACCCGCATAGCTGTCCGTGCCTTCGCCCAAAGGGTTTTCCACCTGGGCCCTGTTGAGGAACATCTCTGGGTTAACAGTTTGCAGCTTGTCGATAAGCTCTTCGTGGCCAATGAGCTGGCTGAAGGACGGGATCAGCTGAACCTCCAGCCCCAGCTTCTGCAAGCGGCGCGCAATCTGAGATTGTTTTGGCGGGCTAAGCGATGGGATTGCCAGCAACACACGGTCGATCTTGCGGGTCTCCACAATCTCTTGGATCCGGACGGGCGTCATGACGGGTAGGCCCGCGATCGTCATCCCCTGGAGCGCGCGGTTGTCATCAACGAAGGCAACCGGATCAATGTCTTTGTGCGCTTTGAACGCATGAACCAGCTGCACACCTGTCGTGCCGGCACCATAAATGAGCACCCTACAGACTTCTTCACCGCGCCGGTACACGGCCAAAACGATGTTCAGTAGCACAACGCGCGAGATCGTCATTGAGGCGAAGACGATGATCCCAAAGACGAGCACGAACGATATGGGCACGACGTTGCCCAATAGGATCGTCAACACCACCGAACTGAGCGTCAGAAATACCGCCATGGCCGCCACGCGCCCCAGGGCTGTGGCGTCGAAATCCGACAGCTGCATGTTTGGGATGTTGAGGATCGTCAAAAAACCCGCCCCGAGGAGGCCGACATAGGGCACGCCGACAACCAACAGGGTCCCCAAGTCGATCACATCGGCGGGCAACGGATGCATCAATGTAGCGACAGGCAGGGCCAGGACGATCAACATCAGGTCTATGATCAGGAAGATCCGTGCCTTCTGTTGGCGGTTTAACGCCTTAATTATTTTGAGCATAAACACACCCGTCCCCGTCTTTCCCACGGAGGCCGCACCCAGAAGATGCCGCGCCCGACCGGCGAGCACGACAAGACTGCTTCGCTCGGCAGAAAGCGCGGTGTTCGGGCAAAGGCATAGTCGACCCCCAGATCTTTCGACCCCACACCTGACCCCGGACCCTAAAGAATGCTGCGGTGCAGAACAATGACACTGAGCAAATGCCGCAGAAATAGGCAGATTCCCGCCATCGCACGATGCCTCCCGGCAACAAACAAAAGGCGACAGGCGAGGCTTGCGTTGACCGATCCGCCGCAGAATGCGACCCGTGGCCCGTTGCGGTCGGGTCTCCCGCTGCCGTTACGAGACGAAGAGATGAGACGAAGGGGCAGTTGGTCGGATGGGTAACCTCGTAAAGGTTGTCACGGGCATCATGCTCGTGCTGGTGCTTTCGGCGTGTTCGCTGCCACGCGGGGCCGCTCTGCAACGGGAAGTCTTGGCCGGCAGCGACGATGCCAGCGCAGATTTCGCCGTCTATCCCGTCACCCGGGCGCTTCTACCGACGGTGCAGCAATGGCCCCTGGTCGGCGAAGAACACTTGTCCTGGATCTCCGCCAGTCACGGCAGCAACAGCCAGCAAATCCGGCCGGGCGATACGGTCTCGGTCGTGATCTGGGACAGCAACGAGAACTCTCTTTTGACGCCAACCGGAACCCGGCAGGTCACACTTGATGCCCTGCGTGTCTCTCCGGGCGGATCCATCTTCGTGCCTTACGTGGGCGATGTTCGGATTTCGGGCATGACGCCGGAACGCGCGCGTGGGCGCCTGCAAAATGCCGTCGAACCCATCGCGCCTTCTGCCCAGGTGCAGCTCAGCCTGACCGAAGGACGGGGAAACTCCGTCGACTTGGTTGGCGGCGTGGCATCTCCGGGCAGCTATCCCATGCCCGACCGGAACTACACGGTTCTCAGCCTTATTGCGGCTGGGGGCGGCGTCTCGGCCAGCTTGGCGAACCCCCAGATCCGCCTGAAGCGCGGCTCGCGGTTGTTCGGCACCTCCATCGACCGGCTCTATGACGAGCCGGGGCTGGATACACTCCTGCGCGGCGGCGACCAAATTATCGTCGAAGAGGACGAGCGCTACTTCCTGTCGGTCGGCGCCGCGGGCAGCGAGTCGCTCCACCCCTTTACAAAGGATATCGTGACGGCGATGGACGCTGTCTCGATCGTTGGGGGCGTTTTGGACACACGCGGCAATCCCCAGGGCGTTCTTATTCTGCGGGAATATCCGCGCAACGCCCTGAGCGCCGGCACGCGCGGCCCCCGCAACCAGCAGGTCGTTTTCACAATCGACCTGACGAGCGCCGATGGACTCTTTGCAGCGCGCAACTTCCGCATTTCGCCCAAAGACGTGGTCTACGTCACAGAAAGCCCTGTGGTGTCGGCCCAAACGGTCTTCTCGCTCATCGGCTCCGCCTTCGGGTTGGCGACAATCGCGACAAACTGATCTGCGGAGCGCCGGATGGGCGCCCTAGCTGAAGCGCCGCCTCTCGCCTTGGGCGTATCCAATACGGTCCATGGAGCGCACAAGCTGTTCTGCGATCCCAGGCTCCGAGAGGGCATGGCCGGCAAATGGGATCATGTGCAGCGTCGCGGCGGGCCACCCTGCTGATAGCAATTGCGCGGACAGCGGCGGGCAGATCATGTCGTAGCGCCCTTGGACGATGACACCGGGGATATGCGCGATGCGGTCCAGATTGGCCCGAATCCAGCCATCGTGCTCCAGAAAGCCAGCGTTCGCGAAATAGTGATTCTCCAGCCGTGCAAAGGCCCGGGCGTACTCCCCATTCGGCTCACCGCCTTGGCCCTGATTGCGGACGGAGGCCAGCGCGTTCTCCCAAGCAGCCCAAGCGCGCGCGAACCGGATTTGCTCGTGCTGCGGCGTGTCAAACAGCCGTCGCGCATAGGCCGCGATCAGATCATCCTGCTCGTCTTCGGGCACAAGCGATACGAACCGACGCCATTGGTCGGGCCAAAACTGACCCGCGCCGCCACCGTAGAACCAATCAAGCTCGCGCTTCTCCATGAGAAATACGCCGCGCAGAACCAAATGGGCGGCACGGTCCGGGTGGGAGATGGCATAGATCAGGGACAGGGTCGCGCCCCAACTGCCGCCAAAGACGGCCCACCGTTCGATGTCCAACATCTCGCGGATGTGCTCGATGTCGGACACCAGATGCCACGTGGTATTGTCCCGTACGCTGGCATGGGGACGTGACCGACCGCAGCCCCTCTGATCGAACAGGATGATGCGCCAAATGGCCGGGTCAAAGAACCGTCGCATCATAGGGCTGCATCCGCCGCCTGGGCCACCATGGAGGACGATCACCGGCAGACCATTCGGGTTCCCGCATTGCTCCACGTACAAGCGATGGCCGCCGCCTACATCGACCATGCGTTGGTCGAACGGATCAATCGGCGGATACAGCGCGTTTGTCGCGGCTTGGTGCGTGGTTCTGTCCATCACCTCCCTATATAGACCGCGAAGACGCTCGCACCATGGGCCATGACAAAAGCTGAGACACTGCGCATGACAACCACCGTTGACGACGCCGAAATCGCTAAATTTCAGGCAATGGCTGCCGAATGGTGGGATCCAAACGGAAAGTTCAAGCCGCTGCACATGCTCAATCCCTGTCGGCTGGACTACATCACGACGCAAATCGCCGGAGAGTTTGGGCTGAACCTGTCAGCCGAGGCGCCCTTTGCAGGCCTCCGTATCCTGGACATCGGGTGCGGTGGTGGCCTGTTGTCGGAGCCCATGGCACGCCTGGGCGCGACTGTGGTCGGGGTGGATGCGGCTGGCGGCAACATCCCCGTGGCCCAGGCCCATGCCGCGCAGTCTGGCCTAAGCATCGACTACCGCCACACCTCGGCGGAGTCCTTGCTAGAGACCCACGAGCCCGCCTTTGACGTCGTCCTCAACATGGAAGTCGTCGAACACGTTGCCGATCCGCAGGCCTATCTGACCGCGTGCCAGAGACTTCTGCGTCCAGGCGGTTTGATGATCTGCTCGACCATCAATCGGAACCCCAAGTCCTATGCGGTCGCGATTATCGGAGCCGAACACATCATGGGGTGGTTGCCCAAAGGCACCCATGACTGGCGTAAGTTCATCACGCCGGATGAGTTGGTCGCAATGATCGAGGCCGCCGGGCTGCGCGCCGAAGATCGGATGGGCTTTGTTTTTAGTCCGCTCACCTGGACCTGGAGCCTGTCAGACCGGGACCTGTCCGTGAACTACGTCACAGCAAGCGTGAAGCCAGAGTGACGTTCAGGACGCGCCCGTCGCGCCATAGCGGGCCAGGAATGTCTCGACGGCGCCGTTGATGACGCGCTTCTTCTCGGCCTCTGAGACGGTCTTGCGGATGCCGAACACCAATTCTGGGAACAGGCTGGCTTTGCAGAGTTCGGCGAACTGATCCGCCGCAAGCTCAAAATCTTGGATTACCAGATCACCTTCGGCGGCGGCGCACTGGAGGTACTCGACCATCTTGTCGCGAAACCGTTTGGGGCCGGTGTCGTAAAACTCCTGACCGAGCTCGGGAAAGCGATCCGACTCAGCCACGCAAATCCGAAAAATGGACTGACCGAAGGACGACAGGAAAAAGCTGAGCATCCGATCCGCCGCCGTACACAGCACCTCACGGGGGTTTGCCTCATCCGTGAGAATGGCGTCAGCCTCTTCGATCTGGAGGCTGCACTCGGCCTTGGCGACCTCCATGAACAACAGGCGTTTGTCCGCGAAATAGCTGTAGAGGGTGGCTTTCGACACGCCAGCAGCGCGCGCGATGGCGTCAACGCTGGCGCCCTCGTATCCGTCGGCGAGAAAAACGGATCTGGCCCCTTCCAAGACCTGATCGTATTTTCGCCCTCGCTTAATCGGTGTCGCGTCGTTCATCCCGTCCCCTTGTGGCGCAAGGATATAGGCCGGAGCGGGACGCGCACAAGCGGCAGTCAGCCGTTCTGTCCGATTGTTGCGCGGACCGATCCAACCTGGGGGAGAGGACCGATCCGCGCGCCCGCCCGGGGGTTGGGCGAGATCAGTCGTCGCCAACCATCTTGGCGACCTCGGACAAGGACATCACACCGCATTCATCCCCCGACAGACCCACGGACGATTCCAATTGGGTGCACGTGCCTGGGGCCCCCATGGCACCACGGTCGGATCGGATCGTTGGGAGCGACACGCGAGTCCACCCATCGTCGTCGATATCGACGGTCGTTGTGGGGGCCGGTTTCACCTCGACGAGGGACCACCCATCGTCTTCAATCTTTACGGTCTGCGCAACGACAGGCAGAGCGACGGCAGAAGCGATGAGTGCGGCAATAAAGGTCTTGGTCATAGCGGTCTCTCTCTTTGCGTTTTGAACCGAACCGTTCAGTTCATACGATGAGACGTAGGGTCACCCACCGCCGGGCACAAGGCCAAAACTAAACCGTTCTGTTCATTTTTGCAGATTGCCGCCGACATTGCGCACGGTTCCGCCGAAACGTCCGTCTCTGGACAGCCCCGCCCCCGGGGGCTAGCGATCCACTATGGTTGCGATCTTCCTGAAAACCGTTCCCTTCTTTGCGCTCATCGCCCTTGGGTACGCAGCCGGTCGGACGCGGTTCTTCACGGCGGAGGCCACGGCCTATCTGACGAAGTTTGTGTTTTACTTCGCCCTCTCGGCGATGCTGTTCAACTTCGCCGCCAACCTCACCTTGGACGAAGTCTTCGATGCGCGGTTTCTCACCGCCTACCTCTGGGGCTGCGGGATCGTCTACCTGATCGCCACCGCCGTTGGGTTCATGCGCGGCCTATCCGTGCCGGAATCGGCGGTCGAGGCGCAATGCGCCGTGATCGGCAACGTCGGGTTTCTTGGCATCCCCATGTTTGTCGTCCTCTTGGGCCCCGAGTCGGCTGGCCCCATGTTGATGGTTCTCGCAGCCGATTTGATCGTCTTTTCGTCGCTGATCGTGATCCTCATCACCGGGTCGCGCGACGGGCGCATCGCACTCAGCACGTTGAACACGGTCGCCCTCGGGCTGATAAAGAACCCGATGATCGTCTCGATTTCGCTTGGGATCGCATGGTCCGCCACGGGCTGGCAGCTTTGGACACCGGTCAACGAGTTTCTGACAATCCTCGGGGCAGCCGCCACCCCGGGCGCCCTCTTTGCCATTGGGGCCTCTCTCGCCGGGAAGACAGCGGAGCGGGTCTCGGTCGCCGGGTGGCTGACGTTTTGCAAGCTAGTCCTGCATCCCGCTGCCGTGGCCTTATCGGCGATTGTCCTGTTCCCGGTGGCCGATCCCTTTGCCGTGACGGTGATGGTCGCCGCAGCCGCCATGCCGGTCGCGGGAAACGTCTACATGCTGGCACAACACTACGGTGTCGCCCCCCAGCGCGTCAGCGCCGCGATCCTTGTGTCCACGGCCATTTCGATCGTCACCCTCTCGGCCGTTATTGCCCTGCTTACCGGAGAGACCTGAATGAAGACCCTATCCGAGAACCGTTGCTTCGGCGGCATCCAAGGCGTCTATACCCATGCCTCCGATGCGACGGGCACCGACATGACCTTCGGGGCGTTCTTGCCGCCAAAGCCGTCGGGGGCGCCTGTGCTCTGGTACCTCTCTGGGCTGACCTGCACCCATGAGAACGCCATGACCAAAGCAGGCCTGCAAGCTTGGGCGGCGCAGTCAGGAACCGCAATCGTCTTCCCAGACACCTCCCCCAGGGGGGCCGAAGTCCCTGACGATGATGCCTATGACATGGGCCAAGGTGCAGGCTTCTACGTGGATGCGACCCAAGGCTCATGGGCCCAGCATTTCCAGATGGAACACTACATCACGGCAGACCTGCCAGAGACGGTCTTTGCCGCGTTTGACCTGGACGCCACCCGCCAGGCCATCACAGGCCATTCCATGGGCGGACACGGGGCGCTGACGCTAGCGTTAAAATACCCAGGGCGCTACCGCTCGGTGTCCGCTTTCGCGCCGATCTGCGCCCCCGCCGCCAGCGATTGGGGTACGCCCCAGTTGACCGCCTATACCGGGGACCCGGGCGCCCATGACGCCACGCGCTTGCTGATCGATGGCGCGATCCTGCCGCCCTGCCTGATTGATACGGGGACGAGCGATCAGTTCTTCGACAAATTGGGGACCGACGCCTGGGCCGCAGCTTTGGCGCGTACACGCAGCGCGGCTACCCTGCGCCTTCAAGCGGGCTATGACCACAGCTACTTTTTCGTCGCCAGTTTCGGCGCCGACCATATGGCCTTTCACCAGGAGCATTTCACATGACCATCAAAGCCGTCATCTTCGACATCGGCAACGTGCTGATCGAGTGGCAGCCAGAGCGCTTCTATGACGCAGAAATCGGGGAAGCGCGGCGGCGTGCCCTCTTCTCGGCTGTGGATCTTCACGCGATGAACGACCGCGTGGACCTGGGCGAAGGGTTCCGTGACGTGATCTACGAAACGGCCGAGGCACACCCCGAATTTCGTGCGGAGATCCGCATGTGGCACGACCGGTGGCTTGAACTGGCGACCCCGACCATTGATCGCTCCGTTCGCCTGATGCACGCGTTAAGGGCCGGTGGCCTGCCGGTCCACGCGCTGACAAACTTTGGCATCCAAAGCTTTGATCTGGCCAAACAGCATTTCGGCTTTCTCAACGACTTCGACACGGCCTTCGTGTCTGGGCATATGGGTGTCATCAAACCCGCTGCGCGCATCTACGAAATGGTGGAGGAGGCAACCGGCCTGACGGGCGACGCTCTGCTGTTCACAGACGACCGGGCGGACAACATCGCGGCAGCGTCGGCGCGGGGCTGGCAGACACATTTGTTCGATGGGCCAGAGGGCTGGGCCAACCGGCTCGTCGCCGACGGGCTTCTGACGGAGGCCGCGGCCGCATGACCGTGCCGTTTATCGGCCCCGAGGCCGAGGCGGCCCTGGACTGGATCGCCCTGACCGAGGCGATTGCCGCCGGGCATAGGCGACCCCCTGCGGAACTCGACGATACCTTTCTCTATCGCGGGGCCGATACGATGCTGTCCCGCGCCGCCTGGATCGATGGGCTGGGGGCCCTAGTAAAGACGGCGATGGTGTTTCCTGGGAACGGCGCCCGGGGCCTCCCCGCCGTGGGCGGCGCCGTCTCCCTTTTTTCGGACACGGATGGTCGTTTGGAAGCGATGCTCGACTTCCACATGGTCACCAAATGGAAAACGGCTGGCGATAGCCTGCTGGGCGCCCGGCGTTTGGCCAGACCGAACAGCCGCCGGATCCTTTTGGTCGGCGCCGGGACGGTCGCGCGCTCGCTCCGCCAAGCCTATGCAGCCGCTTTTCCAGACGCCCGATTTTCCGTTTGGTCCCGCACGGAGGCCAACGCGCGGGCGTTCTGCTCGGAGTTAGAGGCCGACCTGGCGCCCGATTTGGAACAGGCCATGACGGAGGCGGATATTATCGCTTGCGCCACCATGGCCACGGACCCGGTGATCCGGGGTAACTGGCTGCGCCCCGGCCAGCACATCGATCTGATTGGGGCTTACAGGCCCGATATGAGAGAGGTCGATGACGAGGCTTTGGGCCGTGCCCGCATTTTTGTCGACAGCCGCGCCACGACACTGGACCATATCGGCGAGTTGAAAATGCCGCTGGCCGCAGGCGTAATCACACGAGACGATATCATCGCAGATCACTCCCAGCCCGACCGGATGGTCCGCAATAGCGAGACAGAGATCACCCTCTTCAAGAACGGCGGCGGCGGGCATCTCGACCTGATGACCGCGCGCTACATCCTGCAGGCGATCTCCGACTGAGCTAGGCGCCAAAAGTCTTCAGCGAAGACTTTTTCCAGAGTTTTCAACGAAAACTCTGGCGCCCCTCAGATGATGCCTTCTGACCGGAAAGACAGCTCTCGCGCCTTTCCAACGATCAGATGGTCATGCAGTACAATGCCCAGAACCTGCGCCGCATCCCGGATCGCGTAAGTCATGGAGATATCTGCCTCCGAGGGTGTCGGATCCCCGGACGGGTGGTTGTGCACAAGGATCAGGGCCGAAGCGTTCAGCTCCAGCGCCCGCTTCATCACTTCCCTCGGGTAGACGGGGACATGGTCGACTGTCCCTTCCGACAATTGCTCATCGGCGATCAGGACATTCTTCCGATCCAGATAGAGTGTCCGGAACTGCTCAACCTCCTGGTGGGACATCGCGGTTTGCAGATATTCCAACAGCGCATCCCAGGACGATAGCACGGGCCGGTTAATCACCTTCGCGCGTGCCATGCGGTGGCCCAGTGCCTCCATGATCTTGAGTTGCTCAACCACAGACGGCCCTGCCCCTTTGACCTGCGCCAACCGAGACGCGGGCGCAGCCATCACGCGGTTGAGATCGCCAAAGGTCCGCAGCAGGCGCTTTGCCAGGGGCTTGGTGTCGCCCCGAGGCAAAGCCCGGAACAAGATAAGCTCCAACAGCTCGTAATCGGGCATGGCCGCAGCACCACCTTCCATAAACCTATGCCGCAAACGGGCGCGATGGTTGAGACGGTGATCGGGCTCCTGCGAATCCTGTGCTATGCCCGACCGGCATTCGGAAAGGGGGGGCACAACGTGGGGCACGTCCATCGGCGCCCGTGTGAACAGATCGATGGCCGGGGCTTCGGAAAAACGTGACTCGTCAGATGGCTGCGTCATGACCGCAGTCTTCGACCGCAGCGGTTAACAAACCCTTAAAGCCGAGTTGCCGCGTTGGCAGCGGCCCCTAACCGTAGGTTGGATGGAACCGACCGGCGTCCGACAGGGTGAAGATTTCGACGCCCGTTGCGGTGACACCCACCGAGTGCTCAAACTGGGCGGAGAGGCTCTTGTCCCGCGTCACAGCGGTCCAATCATCTGCCAGCACCTTCGTCTCAGGGCGGCCCAGGTTCACCATCGGCTCGATGGTAAAGAACATGCCCTCTTCGAGCACAGCCGCCGTTCCCGGCCGCCCGTAGTGCAGAACATTCGGCGGTGCATGGAACACGCGACCCAAGCCGTGGCCACAGAAGTCGCGAACAACCGACATGCGGTGGCCTTCCACGTAGGCCTGGATGGCGTGGCCGATATCGCCAAAGGTCTTGCCCGGTTTGACCGTCTCAATCCCCTTCATGAGGGCATCATGGGTCACCTGGATCAACCGCTCGGCCTTGCGGCTGAGCGCGCCGGCCACATACATCCGGGAGGTATCCCCGAACCAGCCGTCCACGATCACCGTCACGTCGATGTTGAGGATATCGCCATCCTTCAACACCTTGTCGCCAGGAATACCGTGGCAGACCACGTGGTTCACGCTGATACAACTGGCGTGTTGATAGCCCTTGTAGCCGATGGTGGCGGACGTCGCCCCGGCCTCTTCGACCCACTCGGTGATCAGCTTGTCGAGCGCGCCCGTCGTGGCCCCCGGCACCACGTGATCCGCGATCCGGTCCAGAATCGCGGAGGCTAGGGCGCCAGCCTTATGCATCCCGGCGAAATCCGCCTCCTCATGGATGCGGATACCATCACGGGTCAATCGTCCACGATGTTCGTCCAAAACGCGTACCTCCGGGGGTTTGCGCCGTACATAAGACGTTGCGCGCCGGTTATCCAGACGCCAGCGGAAGGGGCGCGTCGGCCCAGACGCCTTCGGTGGTGATCCGGGTAGAGAGGCAGAGGACCTCGACCCCCGCGGCCCGCGCCGCCAGCAACCCCTCGGCATAAGCCGGGTCCAGATCGGCGGCCATGGCGAGGCGGGCGCAATCCGTCCGTTGCACCAGGTATAGCATCACGGCGCGGTGGCCCTGGGCGACCATCTCGGTCAGTTCTCGCAGATGTTTGGCCCCGCGGGTGGTCACGCAATCGGGGAATTCGGCCAGATCCCCCTCGCGCCGCAGGTGCACGTTCTTCACCTCGACATAGGCGTCGGGCAGGCCCTCCTCCGTCAGTAGGAAATCGACGCGGCTGTTTTCGCCGTACTTCACTTCGGCCCGGACACCGCCATAGCCGGCCAGTTCCGCGACCGACCGCGCCCGCAGCGCTTCGCCCACAACGCGGTTGGGGACGGAGGTGTCGATCCCGGCCATATGATCGCCCTCCAACTCCACCAAGCGCCAGCCGTATTTCAGCTTCTTCTTGGGGTCGTCGTTCGGCTCGACCCAGATGCGACTGCCGGGTGCCTTAAGGCCCAACATCGCGCCGGAGTTCGGGCAATGGGCCGTCACCTCGCGCCCATCATCCAGAACGATATCGGCCAGGAACCGTTTGTAGCGACGGACAAGCGTGGCGGGGATCAGCGGAGTGGCGAAGCGCATGGCCCAGCCCTATACCGTCAGGCAAAGGAGACCTCCATGCCGAACCCTACCGCCGCCATGCTCGTCATCGGGGACGAGATCCTGTCTGGCCGCACCCGTGACGCCAATATGCACCACTTGGCTGGGCAGTTGACTGAGGCCGGGATCACCCTGTCCGAGGTGCGTATCGTCAGCGACGACCATGAGGCCATCGTGGCCGCCGTGCGCGCCCTGTCGGAGGCGTGGGACACGGTCTTCACGAGCGGTGGGATCGGCCCGACCCATGATGACATCACGGCGGATGCCATTGGCGCGGCCTTCGGCGCCTCGGTCGATGTGCGCGCCGATGCCCGCGATCTGTTGGCCGCCCATTACGCCCGCACCGGGTCGGAGTTGAACGAAGCGCGCCTGCGCATGGCCCGGATCCCCGATGGTGCCACGCTGATCGACAACCCCGTGTCGGTGGCGCCGGGCTTCACGCTTGGCAACGTCCACGTCATGGCGGGCGTGCCCTCGGTCTTTCAAGCCATGGTGGCCAGCGTGTTGCCGACCCTGACGGGGGGCACACCGCTGACCTCCACCTCCACGCGCATCGACCGGGGCGAGGGCGACATCGCAGGACCCCTGGGCGATCTGGCCGAAGCTTTCCCGGACCTGTCGCTCGGCTCCTATCCATTCCAGAAAGACGGCAAATTCGGCGCAAACATCGTGATCCGGGGGCAGGACGCCGACCAGGTCGCCGCCGCCACGGCCCGGTTGGAGGCGCTCTTCGCGTGACCAACGCGCCCGATGCCAAGCAAATCATGGCCGCAATCCGGGGCAGTTGGCCGCCGTCTGCCTTGACCCAACTCGGCCCCTTTGATTTGCCCGCAGAAACGCAGGGCACCCGGCGGGCAACATCGGCACGCCTGCGGGCGGAGGCCACGGTCGCGGCGGCCGACATCCAGGCCGTGGAACAGGCGCGACCGGGCACGATCTTCGGAACCATCGACGGCGTCGAAGATGCTGCCGCCGAGGTCTTGGCAAACCAAGGCTACCGGGCGGGCGGTATCTCGGACCTCATGGCCGGTCCCGTCGCGCCCCTGTTGGGGGATTTGCCCCGCGTCTCGGGCTTTGCCCATTGGCCGCCGTTGGAGATCTGCGGCACGCTTTGGGACGCCCATGGCAATGACGCCACCCGGCGCGCGCCCATGTACCGCGCCGCCGCGCCCCGGACGGTCATCCTGATGCGGGCCGAAGACCGGGCGGCGGGCGCGCTTTATGTGGGCGTCCAGGATCGGCTGGCGGTGTTGCACCTGGTGGTGACCCTGCCCAGAATGCGCGGCAAGGGGGTAGGCCTGCTGGCCCTGCGCCATGCGGCCAACTGGGCCGCGGCCAACGGGGCCGATCAACTGGTTCTGCCGGTGGAGGCCGACAATACCGCTGCCCTCGCCCTTTACGCCAAGGGGGGACTCGTCCGGCGGGGCGGTTACCGCTATTGGTCGAAGGCATGACTGACCAGCCGACCGCTCTCGACCTGCCCGCCCTGGACCCGCTGCCACCTGAGACCCAGCGCTACTTCGACATCTGCGTCGAAAAGCTGGGCTTCGTGCCCAACGTCCTGCGGGCCTACGCTTTCGATGTGGACAAGCTGAACGCCTTTACGGCCATGTACAACGATCTGATGCTGGCGCCCTCGGGCCTCAGCAAGCTGGAACGGGAAATGATCGCCGTCGCCGTCAGCGCCGAGAACCGGTGCTTCTATTGTTTGGTGGCCCATGGGGCGGCGGTCCGCGCATTGTCGGGCGACCCGGCCTTGGGTGAGATGATCGCCATGAACTACCGCGTGGCCCCGCTGACCCCGCGGCAGAAGGCGATGTTGGATTTTGCCGTGCTGATGACCAAGGCCTCCGCCACCATCGAAGAGACCGACCGCCAAACGCTACGCGACCACGGTCTGTCCGAGCGGGATGTCTTTGACCTCGCGTCGGTCGCAGGGTTCTTCAACATGTCGAACCGCGTCGCCTCGGCCATCGCCATGGCCCCGAACGCGGACTATCACGGCCAGGCGCGGTGAGCTTGCGGGGCGCCCTGGTCCTGGCGATCCTGGCGCAGCCGACCCAGGCCATGGACCTTGCCATGCCCCTCCCCGCCGAGGTCACCTATGCGGAAGCCCTGCCGCTATCGTCCCACCGGGTTGCCATCGGCCCCTGGGACCAGACCACCCCCTTCGAGACGATTGAGGGCAGCGTCACACGGCAGGTCTGGAAACTGACCGCGCCGGAGGCGACGCCGCTCCAAATTCTGGCACCGCTGCGCGCACAGTTGGATCAAGCTGGGTTTGACGTGGTCTTTGCCTGTGAGACCCGGGCCTGCGGAGGCTTCGACTTCCGCTTCGACATCGATGTACGCCCCGCGCCAGAGATGTTCGTCGACCTGGCCGCCTATCGCTATCTTGCGGCTCGCAAAGACACGACCTGGACCGATCTTGTGGTCAGCACCTCGGCAGGTGTGGGCTACGTGCAGCAGACGACGGTCGGACCGGTGGGCGATGTGGCGCCGGTGACGCTCAGCACGTCGAACCCGGCCTCACCGCCCGCCTTGATCGCCGACAGCGACGTGGCGCAGACGCTGCAACTCAAGGGGCGGGCCGTCCTCGGGGACCTCACCTTCCCCACTGGATCGACCGATTTGCCGGAGGAACGGTATCCGTCGCTCACCGCCCTAGCCGATTTTCTACGCGATAACCCCCAGGTGACCGTCGCCCTGGTGGGGCATACGGACGCCGAGGGCAGCGCCGAGGGCAATATGGCGATCTCCCGCGCGCGGGCCGAAAGCGCGCGGGCTGTCCTGATGCAAACCTACGGGATCTCCGGCGCGCGGATCGGGACCCACGGCGTGGGCTTTTTCGCACCGATGGCGCGCAACGACACCGAAGTGGGCCGCCAGACCAACCGGCGGGTTGAGGTCGTGATCACCTCAACACCGTGACCTCATCGCCTCAAACGACGAGGATAAGCGCCCAGCCGACGATGCCAATCTGGATCAGTTGGATGACCACGGACAGGCCATGGAGAATACCGAACATCCGTTTATCGCCCCGGTCCGTCGCCGCGTTGATCCGCCCCATAAGATCCTGGCGCGCGTAAACCGTGCTCAGGCAAACGCCGAGCAACAGCGCCGCCGCGAGGGGCTGCACGATCATCGCGACGGCCGCGCAGATGGTTGAGACCGCAATGACCACGAGGTAATAATAGGGAAACGTTCCCCGAAGCAGCGGGCGCACCCGCTCAGACGGCAATTGCGCGAACAAGACGGGGGCAAAGCCGAAACTGAAAAACACCATTCCCCCGAAGAGAATGGCGATGCTGAGAAGGGCCAAGGTCGTCATGATATGCTCCCACCGGTAGGCCGGGAACTAGGGTAGCCGCACGTCTTGTCCCTGCGGCAAGGCGTCCGAGTGGGCACCGCAGTGCCTCCATGGCGCCGCGAACCCACGTCAGACTGCGCCACCCCTTGGGAGCGGCACAGACTGCTTAGATCACCACTTTCCAGGGCCGCTGTCGCGGAAGCTTTCCACGAGGAAATCGATGAAAGCGCGGACTTTGGGCTGGGTGTAGCGGCCGGGCGGGTAGACGGCATAGATACCCTGGGTCTCGGGCGACAGTCCGTCGATGGCTGGCATCAACTTCCCCTCTTTCATCGCTTCGGCGTACAAAAAGTCAGGCAAGAACGCGATGCCAAGACCATTACAGGCCGCCGTCAGCAGGCTTTGTCCGTCGTTCACCGTCAGCCATCCTGCGGACCGGACCTGACGCTTTTCACCCGAGGGGGCCGTCAGCTTCCAGACCGAGCCATTGGCTTGGTTGGAATAGTGCAGAAGCTTGTGGTCGTTGAGATCGTCGATCCGCGCGGGGCGACCGTATTCCTCCAGGTACTCCGGCGAAGCGATCATTTGCTTGTGGGTTTCGGCCAGCTTGCGCGCGCGCAGGCTGCTGTCTTCCAACTCACCGATGCGCACCGCCAGGTCGAACCCTTCGGAGATCAGCTCCACGTAGCGGTTGTTGAGCACCATGTTGACGGTGATGTCGGGATATTCGTGCAGGAAGGACCCCAAGATCGGGGACAGGTGGTTCACGCCGAAATCGGTGGCGACCGAAACGCGCAACACGCCAGACGGGGCGCTTTGCATGGCAGTGACCAGCGCGTCCGCTTCTCCGGCGTCATTAAGCACCCGGCGGGCGCGGTCATAGTAGGCCAGACCGATTTCAGTCGGGCTGACGCGGCGCGTGGTGCGGTTCAGAAGGCGCGCGCCCAGCCGTGTCTCAAGGGAAGACACATGCTTGGACACTGCCGATTTCGAGATGCCGAGTTTCTTGGCAGCGTCGGTAAAGCCGCCCTGGTCCACCACGGTGGCGAAGGCTTCCATCTCTGACAGACGATCCATTTTGGCAGACCCTTACACAGTTATACGGTTGCCGGATTTGATGCCCCTGGATTGCGGCGAGACCGTGCCGGGGGCGGGCCAATCTCTGGATCGTTTCGGGATTAAAGCGAGGCATGAAACAAGGAAACAGTTCCGTAACATACTGTTACAATTCAGCTAAAATCTCCCCTACAGCGTAGCAGCCAGCCGCGCGCCCTGATCTATGGCCCGCTTCGCGTCCAATTCTGCTGCCACATCGGCCCCTCCGATGACATGTGCGGTGATGCCTTCTACTGCCAAGGCATCGGCCAATGACCGCTCGGGCAGTTGGCCCGCACAGAGCACCACGGTATCCGCCTCGATCAAGGTCGGTTTGTCCCGCGCCTCGCCAAAACTGACGTGCAGGCCCTCTGGCGTGATCCGCTCATAGTTCACGCCTGGCACCATCTTGACGCCCTTCATCTGAAGTCCGGCGCGATGGATCCAGCCGGTGGTCTTACCCAGGCGCTTGCCCAGTTTCTCCGCCTTGCGTTGCAACAGTGTGATCTGTCTGGCGGACCCTTCGGGCTTCGGCCCCTCTGGGGACAGGCCGCCGCGATGGGACTCGGGGTCGGCCACGCCCCATTCGGCCAGCCAGGCGGCCAAGTCTTCGGTCGTGGACGGCCCGTCGCCATGGGTAAGGTAATCGGCCGTGTCGAACCCGATGCCCCCTGCCCCGACGATGGCCACGCGCGCGCCCACCTCTGCCCCGCCGCGCAGCACGTCGATGTAATCGACGACGTTGTCCCCGTCCTGGCCGGGAATACCGGGATCACGGGGCACAACACCCGTCGCGATCACCACCTCATCGGCATGGCGCAGGTCGTCCACCCCGGGGGCTTGGCCCAGCCGCAGGTCAATCGCGGGATGGTCCACCATGCGGGCGATCCACTCCACCAGACCGACAAATTCCTCCTTGCCGGGGATCACCTTGGCCATGTTGAGCTGCCCGCCCACGGCTTCGGCCTTGTCCCAGAGCGTCACGCGATGCCCCCGCTGGGCCGCGATCATGGCCACGGTCGCCCCCGCTGCACCGGCCCCCACGACCGCGACATGCCGCGACGTCTCGGCAGGGTCGTAGGTCAACTCCGTCTCGTGACAGGCCCGCGGATTGACCAGGCAAGAACTGATCTTGCCGCTAAAGGTATGGTCCAAGCACGCCTGATTGCAGGCAATGCAGGGGGCGATATCGGCGGCGCGTCCCTCGGCGGCCTTCTTCACGAACTGACTGTCGGCCAAGAAGGGCCGCGCCATGGAGACCATGTCCGCCGCGCCCTCGGCCAGGACACCCTCGGCCACCTCTGGCGTGTTGATCCGGTTGGAGGTGATCACCGGGATCGAGACCTCACCCATCAGCTTGCGGGTTACCCAGGTGAAGGCCGCGCGCGGCACGCTTGTGGCAATGGTCGGAATACGCGCCTCGTGCCAACCGATGCCGGTGTTCAGGATCGTCGCGCCTGCTGCTTCGATCTTACGGGCCAGGGCAACGACCTCCTCCCAGGTCTGTCCCTTGGGCACCAAGTCGATCATCGACAGACGGTAGATGACGATGAAGTCGGTCCCCACGGCCTGACGCACACGGCGGACAATCTCCACCGGCAACCGTTGCCGGTTCTCCACCGATCCGCCCCAGCGATCCGTTCGCCGGTTGGTATGCTCCACCAGGAATTGATTGATGAAATACCCTTCGGACCCCATCACCTCGACGCCGTCATAGCCCGCCTGTTGCGCCCGTACCGCTGCGGTCACGATATCGGCGATCTGCTTTTCGATGCCGTCCTCGTCTAGCTCCTTCGGAGGAAAGGGCGAGATCGGGGATTTGATTGGGCTGGGCGCCACGCACTCCGGCCCATAGGCGTAGCGACCTGCATGCAGGATCTGCATGGCGATCTTGCCATCGTTGTCATGCACCCGGTCGGTGACGATCCTATGGTTCTGGATATCCTCGTCCGAGAACAGGCCCGCCGCCCCAGGAAACACGCCGCCCTCTCGGTTGGGGGCCATGCCACCGGTGACCATCAGGGCCACATCGCCCGCGGCCCGTTCGGCGTAGAAGGTCGCGACCCGGTTCCAATCCTTCGTCTCTTCCAGCCCCGTGTGCATGGACCCCATGAGCACCCGGTTCTTGAGCGTGGTGAAGCCCAGGTTCAGCGGGGCCAGCAGGTGCGGATAATGGGTCATGGCGTCTCCTCCTGGCGCTATCCCTGCCCAGCCCAGCCAGCGCTGTCACGGGGGAACGCAGCGTCACAAGGTGACGTTTGCCTGGGTTACGTCAAGCGACCGCCAGATCCTCGATAGACGTCCAACCGGCAAGCAGCCCCAGATCACCACGCCGCAGACGGATCACGTTGCCGCCACCGCCGCCGGGCTGGTCCCATTGGCGCGATATGGGGACACCCATGGCGTGACAGAGGGTCAGGGCCGTGACGGCTCCGTGCCCGCAGATCAGGACATTTCCGGGTACGGCTTCGGCATCGATCGCCCGAACAGTTCGCAGGATCCGGGCCTGGGCCGCCGCCGCAGTTTCCCACCCATTCCAAGACACGTCAGGCGCCCCGAAGAAAGCGTCAGCGGCCGCTTCGAACTGATGGGGTGGAAGGAACCCGGTGGAGGAACGGTCGTTTTCCGACAGCCCCTCGCGGACGCCTGGGACGAGGCCAAGCGCTGTTCCGTGTATCTCGGCGGCGTCCCGGGCCTTTTGTTCGGGTGAGGACCAGAGCGAGCCAAAGCCTTCGGCAACCAATCGGGCGTTCAGGCGCCCATGTCGCGTCCGCCCCTCCGGCGTCAGGGGCCATTGGGGCACCGGCACCGCTGGATCGCGCGTTACCTGGCCATGGGTGATCATCCAGATCTCAGCCATGTCTTTATCCCTCGGGTCAGTCTTGCTGGGTGATGTGGCGGCGAAAGGCCGCCTTCAACAAAGTTACCTCGGCGCGCAGGGCATCCACCTCCGCCCGCAGATCTTCGGGGGCGTCCAGGCCAGCGATAAAGGTGATCGTGTCGAGGATATCGCCCTCGGCCCGGATCGAGACGGTCCAGGTTCCGGCGGTCAAAACGGCTGCGCTGATTTCTCCGTCCACCTGCCACTCGCCGCTCCCCTCCCCCAGGGGCACAAGGGTCATGTGGCCGATCACATCCCCGTCGAGCCACATTTCCAATGCGGGTGCCTCACCCTCGCCGGACAAAAGACCCCGGTAGCTGCCCCCGATCAGAGAGATGCGGCTGAGCGTCCAGGCCATCGGATGTCCTCTAAAGGGCCGCGCGGGGGCGGCGGGTCACCGTCACGTCCTCTAGCACGACCCTGTTCATGGCGGGCGTATCAAAGATCAGATCAATCCACGCAGCCTTGAGCCGGGCGGGGTTGAACGTCTCAAACCCCAAGTCGAACTCTGACACAACGGGCCCGTCCGACCCCGGCGTGACTTCGCTCACCATCTGGTCGGTATTGGGGCCGTGGCTGAGGTTCAGGCGGACAAAGACTTCGGCACGGCGTTCCATATGCATACGCGTCGTCACGCAGACGATATGGCTGCGGGTCAGCGAGGCGACAGCCTCGGTCGGCAGGTCAATCGCCAGGGACAGAAAACTGCCCTCAAAGGCGAGCGCATCAAGCGACAGCACGAAGGGCGCCGGGACGCCCGCAGTCGTGACAGAGGTCTGTCGCACGGTGATCTCGGCCAGGGGGCAATCATGGAACAGGCGCGCGCCCGCCCCCACAGGCGTGCCGCCTTGGACACCCACAAGTGTCGCGGGGGACATGCGCGCGGCCCAAGGCCCAGCCCGCCAGGCCCAATCGCATTGGGGCGGCCGCTCAATACCGTCTTGACCGATCCCGGGCCCCAAAAGACGTCGGTCCGCCGCCTCCGTCAGGCTGTTGGCGGCGGCCCCCACGGCCCTCGCCTGGGGGGCAATCCGGGCCAGTTGACCATGGGTCATGGCGCGCCCGGCCCCTGCCGCCCGCTGCCAGCGCCGCACGGCCCGGCGGGACCGCAGGGCTTGCAACAGATCGGGCAGCGGGTTGCGCATCGGGGTGGCTCAGAGATCCATGTAGATGTGCTTTTCGCCCTTGGCGCCCGGATGGGTGCAGGCGCCGTACTTGGCCGATCCGACCAATTGAGCGTACTTCCACAGGGCGCCCGAGGCGTAGATCGTCTTGCGGGCGCCGGTCCAGTCCGCCTTGCGTGCGGCCAGTTCATCCTCGGTCAGGTTTACCGAGATGGTCCCTTCGATGGCGTTCAGCGTGATGACGTCGCCGTTCTGGACCAAGGCGATTGGCCCGCCGTGCGCCGCTTCGGGGCCGACATGGCCCACGCAGAAACCGCGCGTCGCGCCTGAAAAGCGCCCGTCGGTGATTAGCGCGACCTTCTTGCCCATGCCCTGGCCGGACAGGGCGGCGGTGGTCGCCAGCATCTCGCGCATACCGGGCCCACCGGCGGGGCCTTCGTTGCGGATGACGATGACCTCGCCTTCTTCGTACTCGCGCGCCTTCACGGCCTCGAAGGCGTCCTCTTCGCATTCGAACACGCGGGCCGGGCCGGTGAACAGCTGATGCTGCGCCTCCATGCCCGCGACCTTCACGATGGCGCCTTCGGGGGCGAGATTGCCCTTCAGGCCCACGACACCGCCCGTCTTGGTGATGGGCGTCTCGATGGGATAGATAACCTTGCCGTCCGCGTCGCCTTTGACGCTGTCCAACTCCTCACCGATGGAGCGGCCAGAGGCAGTGACGCAGTCTTCGTGGATCAGACCCGCCTTGCGTAGCTCCTTCATCACGACCGGCACGCCGCCGGCCTCATAGAGGTCCTTGGCCACATACTGGCCGCCCGGCTTCAGGTCGACGAAATAGGGCGTGTCGCGGAAGATGTCGCAGACATCCTCCAACGTGAACTCGATCCCCGCCTCATGGGCGATGGCAGGCAGGTGCAGACCGGCATTGGTCGACCCGCCGGTGCAGGCCACGATGCGGGCCGCGTTTTCCAGCGACTTGCGGGTGACAACGTCACGGGCGCGGATGTTCTTCTCGATCAGATTCATCACCGCCTGACCGGAGGCAATGGAGTACTGATCCCGACTTTCATAGGGCGCAGGCGCACCGGAGGAGTTGAAGAGCGCCAGACCAATCGCCTCGGACACGCAGGCCATGGTGTTGGCGGTGAATTGACCCCCACAGGCCCCAGCCGAGGGGCAGGCCACCCGTTCCAGTACATCCAGCGCGGCGTCCGACAGGTTCCCGGCCTGGTGGTTGCCCACAGCTTCGAACATGTCCTGAACAGTCAGGTCGCGGTCGCGGTATTCCTCGGGCACATCGGCGCCGGCGGGGGCTTTGCCCGGCAGGATGGAGCCGCCGTAGATGAACACCGACGGCGTGTTCAACCGGACCATGGCCATCATCATCCCTGGCAGGGATTTGTCGCACCCGGCCAGACCCACCAGCGCGTCATAGCAGTGGCCGCGCATGGTCAATTCGACGGTATCGGCAATCGCCTCGCGCGAGGCGAGCGAGGACCGCATCCCCTCGTGCCCCATGGCGATGCCGTCGGTGACGGTGATGGTGGTGAATTCCCTCGGGGTACCGTTACCCTGCTTGACGCCCAGCTTCACGGCCTGGGCCTGACGGTTCAGGGCGATGTTACAGGGCGCGGCTTCGTTCCAGCAGGTGGCGACGCCGACCCAGGGCTGGTGAATCTCTTCCTCGCCCAACCCCATGGCATAGAAGTAGCTGCGGTGCGGGGCGCGCGCGGGGCCCTCGGTCACGTGGCGGCTTGGCAGCTTGGATTTGTCCGTGGGGCCTTTGAGCATCGTATCCTCCTGTCCGTCGGTCCCGTCGATAGAGAAGGGGCGCAAGGCAGACAAGCGGTTCCGCAACCGCATGATTGCCGCATGGCACCAGCAGCGCTACCTTCTGCGTCAAAACAATCAGAGCAGATATCCCATGTGGACCCCAGCCTTCGACCGTTTCGTTGCCCCCGCGCGGGCACGCCCCCAGCTTTGGCGCCTGTTGGTTGGCGTCGTGGTCGTCATGGCCATCTATATCGTCACGATCATCGGCATCCTCGCCTCGGTCTGGGCAACCGTCGGAAACGCCGGGTTGGACGGATGGATGCAGCGCATCGCCCTTGCCGAGACGCCGACCGCCGTCGTCCTGTTATTGGGCACGTTTGGCGGCATGTTCCTGGGCAGCCTGGCCGCCGCCCGGGTGATGCATAGCCGCCCCGGTGTGTCGCTGTTCGGCGCGGGCTTGGTGCGTGACTTTGTCGTGGCCAGCGGGATCGCCGTCGCCGTGTTTGGCGCTCTGACCGTGATCCTGCCGCTGCCCTACACCGTGCAGCCCAACACGCCCCTGGACCTTTTCCTGACGTTCCTGCCCGCCACACTGCTGGGCATCCTGCTACAGACCGGCGCCGAAGAGGTGCTGTTTCGTGGCTATCTGCAACAGCAACTCGCCGCGCGGTTCAACCATTGGCTGGTTTGGATGGTGCTGCCGTCGATTGCCTTTGGCCTGTTGCACTACGATCCCGGAACGGCGGGCTCAAACGCCCCGTGGTTGGTGGCGGCAGCCACGCTGTTCGGGCTGGTGGCGGCGGATCTGACGCGCGTGACGGGGTCCATCGGGGCGGCGTGGGGCGTCCATTTCGTGAACAACACGATTGCGATCCTTGTGGTGTCGCTCAATGGCTCGATTTCGGGCGCATCGCTTTGGACAACGCCGTTCACGGCGGAGAACACCGACATTCTGCGGCCCCTCGTTCTGCAAGACATGCTGACCACGATCATCATCTGGGCAGCGATCCGGCTGTGGCTTGCGCGGCGGGGAACAGCCCCCGAGAGCTGAACCAAACAGCCGCCGCTGGGGTGACGCCACGAATTGCAATCACCAGGCGCGCGGCATATCTCCGCACCGTCAAGGCAGCGGAGAGGCGCGATGAACTGGATTTCGAACTACGTCCGGCCCAAAATTAACTCGCTGTTTTCCCGCCGCGAGGTGCCCGAGAACCTCTGGACTAAATGCGATAACTGCGGAACCATGCTGTTCCACAGGGAATTGGCCGATAACCTGCAGGTCTGCACGAATTGCGACCATCACATGCAGATTTCGCCACGCGACCGCTTCACGGCGCTCTTCGATGGCGGGATCTTCACCGAGGTCGTCGTACCAGCGCCAATCGATGACCCGCTCAAGTTCCGCGACCAAAAACGCTATCCCGACCGACTGAAAGCGGCCCAGAAGGGCACGGGCGAGGCCGAAGCGATGTTGGTGGCCGAGGGCGAGATCCTCAAGACGCCGGTCGTCGCTGCGGCGCAGGATTTCAGCTTCATGGCCGGGTCCATGGGGATGTACGTGGGCAATGCGATCATCGCCGCCGCCGAACGCGCCGTCGCCATGGGGCGCCCCTTGGTTCTGTTTTCCGCCGCCGGTGGCGCGCGCATGCAGGAGGGGATCCTCAGCCTGATGCAAATGCCCCGGACGACCGTCGCCGTTGAGATGCTGAAGGAGGCGGGGCTACCTTACGTGGTGGTGCTGACACATCCAACGACAGGCGGCGTCACAGCGAGCTACGCCATGCTAGGCGATGTCCATATCGCGGAGCCGAACGCGCTGATTTGTTTTGCGGGCCCCCGTGTGATCGAGCAGACCATCCGCGAGACCCTACCCGAAGGCTTTCAGCGGGCGGAGTATCTGCTCGACCACGGTATGTTGGACCGCGTGACGCCGCGCAGCCAGCACCGCGAAGAGCTCGCTACGATCCTCCGCATGCTGATGGGCCTCAGCCCTGTGGTACACGGTGACCTGCCGCGCCCGTCGGCGCCCGCCCCGGCGGAGGCAGTGCAACCGCACACCGAAGCACCGGCAATCGACAGTCTTCCCTCAGGCGATTCCGCTTAACCCCGGACGGGCGCGGATCGCCGGTTACCGGCGATCAGGCGGCGGTTGACCGCCGCCGCCCCCACCCACCCCCAGCCAGGCCCCGCGATGCAAAGCTCTGACGTCATACTGGAGCGCCTGATGGCGCTGCACCCCAAGGTCATCGACCTTGTCCTGGACCGCGTTCACCGGTTGTTGGCCGCGCTGGACCATCCCGAAACCAAACTGCCGCCTGTGATCCACATCGCCGGGACGAACGGGAAAGGCTCCACCTTGGCCATGCTGCGCGCGGGCTTGGAAGGCGCAGGCGACACCTGTCACGCCTATACTTCACCGCATCTCGCACGGTTCCACGAACGCATTCGACTGGCCGGGGAGCTGATAGATGAAAGCGCCCTCTCTGACCTATTGGAGGAATGCGAGACGGCCAACGGCGGCGCACCCATCACCTACTTCGAGATCACCACGGTCGCCGCCTTGTTGGCTTTCGCGCGCGCGCGTGCCGATTGGACTTTGTTGGAGGTGGGGCTTGGCGGCCGTCTCGACGCCACCAATGTCGTGAACCCCGCATTGACGATCATCACGCCAGTCTCCATGGACCATGAAGGCTTCCTTGGGGATACGGTCGAAAAGATCGCCGCCGAGAAAGCGGGGATCTTAAAACCTGGCGTGCCCTGTGTCGTCGGCCCCCAGGAAGAGGCCGCGCTCGAAGTGATCGAATACAGGGCCGCGCGACTGAACGCCCCCCTATTGATACATGGACAGCATTGGCACGTCAGCGAAGAGGCAGGGCGCCTGATCTTCCAGGATGAGACGGGCCTCATGGATCTGCCGCCGCCACGCCTCATTGGCGCCCACCAAGTTCAAAATGCCGGGATGGTCATCGCCGCCCTGCGCGCGTTGGACCGCGCCAACGGGGCTGAGGCAGCCATGCGTCAGGCAGTCTGGCCCGCCCGGATGCAACGGCTGACCCATGGGCCGCTGGTTGAGGCCGCTGGATCATCGGAGCTTTGGCTGGATGGGGGCCACAACCCGGCAGCGGGGGCGGCGCTGGCCGAGGCGCTGGGCCGCCTGCCAGAGCGACCAACCTATCTGGTCTGCGGCATGCTCAACACCAAGGACGCCACCGGCTACATGCGGCCATTGGCCGGGCGCGTGGCCCACCTATACGGGGTCTCCATTCCAGGGGAGGCCGCGACCCTTTCTGCGGCAGAGACCTGTGCGGCGGCCATATCGGCAGGGTTGTCCGCGACTGAGGCGAGTTCCGTTGAGGAAGCGATCTCAAGCATCTCCGCCGAGACGCCAGATGCGCGGATTCTGATCTGCGGCTCGCTCTACCTTGCGGGGCGTGTTTTGCAGGAGAACGGTTAAGAGCGAGCGGAAGAGGCTTCTCCGTCCTGGGGGCCGCGGACTGGCGTCATGACGAACCGTCTCAACCAAGGTCGCGGCGTTCTGGCCTTATCTGCGGGATAGCGGCTGTCGTCAGAGGTGGCCCTGACATCGAATTTGGACCTGGCAGTCTGGCAAAGGAATCGAGGATCGGGGAGTGCTCTGAGGCTGAAACAGCCGTATACTGTCCACACTTGTCCGAGCAGGCGTCGCTTCGCGATCTGGCCGTAGTCGTTCTGTGCGACTGGATTGGGGCTCTCCCGTCTATCGCAGTGGCTTGAGATGGCGCGGAGGATTTGCACCCCCATCGTCCGCGAAACTGCAAAACAACGATTGGTGGTGAGATACAGCGTCACCGATCTTCATGAACAGTCCGCAGGTCTGCTTCGAGCTAGCGGCACAAAGTGGGCCAACGCGCTTGGAGTAACAGGCAAGACGCCTGTTGTCTGATTGAAAACGGATCGCAAAACCGCGAACGCACAATGGATGAGATCCGGTGCAGCCGTACTGTTACCCAAGACGAACGCGGCACAAACCCTGTGCGACGGGGCAGTTACACTCAACAAAACCAAAGTGTGGCGCGGTCTCGCGCCCCTGTAAGCAGCAGGTCCACAACAGCGCTAGAACGCAGGCCCTCGCGGGAAACCGGTCAAACGGCGAACGATTACGGCGTGGTCTGGAACACGGAACCCAGAACAGTCTGGCTCTGAGTTGTCGCAACACATGCAGTCGGCGGAGGTTGATTGCCAGATGGACCCCATGAACGCATTGCAGCGAGCCTTGCCCCAGGGATAACGCCCACCCCTCGGGGATCGCGCGCGTCAATGTTGCCATCCGGCGGGGCGCGGTGCAGACCGATCCCTATCGTAGACCCAAGGAGGCCATGACATGGTTGGGACAGCTCCAGGCCCGCGAAATCCAGTCATACGGCGCGGTCCCACGATGGCTGTTCTCGCTGCGTGCATCCTCCTGGCGACACCCGCAACGGCGGTCACCCACGGGTTCTGTTGGCGCGGTGCCGAGGGTTATCGGATCGAAGGCTTTATCTCCTATCCAGACACCGCCGAAGGGTGGGTCGTGACCGAGAATACGATCACCGGGTTCGGCATCACCGGGTGGCAAGGGGATCGGTACTTGGGACAATGGTCCATGAAAGACCTCACGCCAGAGACGTCCTGGACGCTGCGCTTTGACACCCGCACCTTGAGCTTTCCCATGGGCGGGCATCGCGAAGACGGGACGTATCAGGCCTGGAACGCAGGCGGCTTGGCGAATGATTGCGGAACGCCCGGCTTTGGCTTTAACGGCGGAAACCGGGCTCAGGATGTGTGCGTGGACGGTGTTTTTATCGACGAAAGCGGTATTCCGCCGGACACGCCCTTGGCGATCTCCGCGGATCCCGCGAACCCGTGCGGCCCACTGATGATGTCGGGGCGGCCACCGCGCAACACGGCGTCGTAGGGCGAGACGTACCCCGCCACGCGCTCAGGTCAGGCCCCAGCCATCTCCCTGCATCTCTCGCAAACGGCTGGCCGTGCGGTCGAACTCGAAAACCGCGCCAGATGACAAGTCCTCTGGCTCGGCGGCTGCGCTGACGATGACGCGCACTTTGGCCTCATAGAGGGCATCGATGAGCGTGATGAAGCGCCGTGCCTCATTGCCATGGGCGCCGTCCAACTGGGGCACATCGGTCAGGATCAGCACACGCACGGCGCGGGCGAGGGCCAGGTAATCGCCAGCGCCCAAGGGTTGGCCGCAAAGCTGTTTGAACGAGGCGCGGGCCACGCCGGACGCAAAGTCATCCAACTGGATCTCGCGGCCCTTCACCCGCAGGGTCAGCCCCTCGGAGCGTCCGCCAGACAGACGCGCCCAGACATCGTCCAGGGGACCACCGCCCAGAAAATAGACCGGCTCTCCGGCCAAACGGTCCTGGCGGTAGTCGCGCGGGCTGACCAATTCGTGCACCAGCATGCGGTCCTTCACCATCTCGATGAACGGCAGGAACAGCGCACGGTTCAGCCCGTCCTTATACAAATCATCGGGCACTCGGTTGGAGGTCGTGACCACGCGCACACCCGCCTCGAACAGCTTTTCGAACAGACGGCCCACGATCATGGCGTCGGTGATGTCCGTGATCTGCATTTCGTCGAAGCACAGCACCCGAACATCGGCGATCACGCTATCGGCAAAAGGGCCGAGGGCGTCGACGGTTCCGGCGGCCCGGGCCTGGTGCATCGCCTCATGAACTTGCTGCATGAACGCATGGAAGTGGATGCGGCGGGACGGCACCGGCGAGGCTTCATGGAACAGATCCATCAGCATGGACTTGCCACGCCCGACCCCGCCCCAGAGGTAGGCCCCCATCGGACCTTCGGGGGCTTTGCGCCGTCCGAAGAAGCCACGCTTCTCGGGTTGGGTGAGGGCCGCGCGCACAACCTCCAAAGGCGCGAGGGCGGCCTGCTGCGCGGGATCAGCGGTTAGCGTGCCATCGGCGACACGGGCGGCATAGAGGTCATGAAGGGTCATCGACCGCCCTCCTAAGGCACGGGCCGGGGGCGCGCCAAGGGGCGGCGGGTCGGTCGCATAAGAAATCCGCAGGGTCACATCAGAAACACTGATTTGACTACGGCCTGCCGAAGCGGGCACGAAATGCCATGACCAAAGATACGCGCCTCGTGACGCCGGTCCTGATTGCCGGTTGCCTTGTCCTGATGATCGGCTTCGCCATCCGCGCCAGTTACGGCGTGTTTCAGTTGCCGATTGCGGCGGAGTTCGGATGGCCCAGGGCCGAGTTCAGCTTGGCCATCGCCATTCAGAACCTGTTCTGGGGGATCGGTCAGCCGATCTTCGGGGCGATTGCTGACCGCTTTGGGGATCGCAAGGCCATCGTCGCGGGCGTTATTTGTTATGCCGCCGGTCTGATCCTGACGGCGGGGGCGGTCACGCCGTTCGGTCATCAGGTGTTGTCGGTGCTGGTCGGGTTCGGCATCGCGGGCATGGGGTTCGGGGTCATCCTGGCCATTGTTGGGCGCGCCACCTCGGACGAGAATCGGTCCATGGCACTGGGCATTGCCACGGCGGCTGGGTCCTTGGGACAGGTCTTTGGCGCCCCAGCGGCCGAAGCGCTACTGGTCTTTTACTCCTGGCAGGAGGTGTTCCTGATCTTCGCCGGTGTCGTTGGACTCGCGCTGTTTGCCCTACCGGCCTTGCGGGCGCCTGCGGCCACGAAGGCCGAGTTGGAAGAGAGCATGGGCTCCATCCTAGGCAAAGCCTTTCGCGATCCTTCCTATGCGATGATCTTTGTGGGGTTCTTTTCCTGCGGCTATCAACTGGCCTTCGTCACAGCGCATTTCCCCGCCCTGGTCACCGAAATGTGCGGGCCGATCGAGCCTGGGACGATGCTGCATTCCATGGGGATCACAACGACCTCAGCCCTAGGCGCGGTCTCGATCTCGCTGATCGGATTGGCAAACATCGCTGGCACGATCTATGCGGGCTGGCTCGGCAAGCGCTATAGCCGGAAGTACCTGCTGGCGGGCATCTACCTGGGTCGGACGATCACCGCCGCCCTCTTCATCGCGATGCCGATCACGCCGGTCTCGGTCGTCCTGTTTTCCATCGCCATGGGATCACTTTGGCTGGCGACCGTGCCGCTAACCAGCGGGTTGGTCGCCCATATCTATGGGCTGCGCTATATGGGAACGCTCTATGGTCTGGTGTTTTTCAGCCACCAGTTGGGCAGCTTCCTGGGCGTATGGCTGGGCGGCACGCTCTACGATTCGACGGGCAGTTATGTGGCCGTCTGGTGGGTCGGCGTGGGCGTCGGGTTGCTGTCGGCGATTGTCCATCTGCCAATCAACGAACGCCCCCTGCACCAGCGCACCGACAAAGGGCTTGCCCCGACGTAAAGACGGGCCACCCTCAGGGGATCACCGGACAGGAGGATCCCATGCGTCTGATACTCGCCCTGACCCTTGCGGCTGCGCCCGCCGCAGCCCAACAGACCGCCGACGCCGTGGCGCCCGAGGCTGCCTCGGGACTGGCGCCAGAGGTTTCGGCCCCTGTCACGTCCGAGAACTGGATGGTCGCCGCCGCAAACCCCTTGGCGGTGGAAGCTGGTGCGCGGGTGTTACGTGAGGGCGGGTCTGCCGCAGATGCCATGGTCGCGGTCCAAGCCGTGTTGGGCTTAGTTGAACCACAGTCGTCGGGCCTGGGGGGTGGTGCGTTCCTCGTCTACTACGACGCCGCGTCGGGCGAGGTGACCACCCTGGACGGTCGCGAAACCGCGCCCCTGTCGGTCACGCCGACGCTGTTCCAGAAAGATGGGGAGCCGATGGGCTTTTGGGACGCCGTGGTGGGCGGCCTCTCGGTCGGCACGCCCGGCACGCCCGCCCTGATGGAGACCGCCCACCGCCGCTGGGGCACGGCCAATTGGGGCGGCCTGTTCGATGAGGCCATATCCCTGGCCGAAGGGGGCTTTGCCGTCTCGCCCCGCCTGGCCATGCTGGTTGCGGGCGATATGGACCGGCTGACCGTCGCACCTACCACCGCCGCCTACTTTTACCCTAACGGAGAGGCCATCGCCGAAGGCGCGACCTTGGTGAACGCAGCCTATGGCGCGACGTTGCGGGCCCTGGCCTCCGAGGGCGCGCAAGCCTTCTACACCGGCGAGATCGCCGAGGGCATCGTGGCCACCGTGCGCGGCGCGGCCCAGCCTGGGCGCTTGGAGATGCGCGACCTCGCCAACTACGAGGTCATCGAACGCCCCGCCGTCTGCGCGCCCTATCGCGGGGCGGAGGTCTGCGGCATGGGACCGCCCTCGTCCGGTGCCCTGACCGTGGGGCAAATCCTGGGGCTGTTGCAGCCGTATGACCTGGCCGCGCTCGGCCCGGACGCGCCCGAGGCCTGGCGCCTGATCGGCGATGCCTCGCGCCTCGCCTTCGCGGACCGGGGCCGCTACATGGCCGACAGCGATTTCGTGCCCATGCCAACCAAAGGCCTCGTGGACCCGGCCTACCTCGCGGAGCGCGCGCAACTCTTGGAGGGGGATATGGCCCTGGAGGAGGTCGCGCCCGGTACCCCGCCCTGGGATCACGCCATGCTGCTCGCCGATGACCAAAGCCTGGAGCTGCCCTCGACCTCGCATATCTCCATCGTGGACGCGGACGGCAATGCGCTCTCCATGACCACGACCATCGAGAACGGCTTCGGCTCTCGCCTGATGGCGCCGGGTGGGTTCCTGCTGAACAACGAACTGACCGACTTCAGCTTCCGCACCCATTCCGACGGCGTCCCCATCGCCAATCGGGTCGAGCCTGGCAAGCGCCCCCGGTCGTCCATGTCGCCGACCATTGTGATGGAGGACGGGGCGCCCGTGCTTGTCGTCGGCTCCCCGGGCGGGTCGCGGATCATCGGCTACGTGGCCAAGACCATCATTTCCCATATGGATTGGGGCATGGACGTGCAGCAGGCGGTCGCCATGCCGCACCTGGTGAACCGGTTCGGCACCTATGACCTGGAGGAAGGGACCAGCGCGGAAACCCTGTCCGAGGCCCTGACCGCCATGGGCTATGAGACGAACGTCCGAGGTCTGACCAGCGGGTTGCACGTGATTGCCATTGGACCCGATGGTCTGTCTGGCGGGGCCGATCCCCGACGGGAAGGGGTGGCCATCGGGGAGTGAGCCTTTGCCCTCGCCCTACGGAACACCAAGGCCATCGCTGTCGGCTGCGGCCCGTAGGCTCCAGGCGCGTCCCTCGTTTGGGCAAACGGTCAGGGACGACGGCACATCCCGCCGTTCAAACAGGCGAGGGCATCGGCGCGGTTCTCCACCGTCGGCTCAAAGGCAAACCAGGGGCACGGCCCGGATTCGAAGCTATGGGTCGCGCCATCGCGCTTGAGGAAAAAGAGGTGCTTGCTCGTCGGCACGCCCCCGCACCACGGCCCAGCGCATCCCACATCCACCCGCACATCGAACCGCGCTGTGCGGGTGAACCCATCGGACGTGGCCAAGGCACCGTCGAAGCGGGTCATCAGACTGTAGGGCACGCGGTCGTTTGGATTGGCTGGCTCCGCCGGGCGGGTCTGCCCTGGCACAGGTGTCAATCGGCCCAGGGCGAGCACGTAAGTCTCAGCCCGCCCATCCGCGTCAAGGTAAGTCCCCTGAACCGTCGGGCGCATACAAGACAGCGCTTGTGCCTGCCCCGCGATCCAACACGCGATCAAAACGGCAATCACACGGATCATGGCGGCCCCCATTTCAAGACACCCAAGCCTCCTGCCCTGAACCCCGCAGTTATGCGATAGCGGCAGGCAACCACAGTCCATCATGCCCGGATCAATCCACGGTCAGAGAGAGGCCTATAGCAGACCAAACTCCGCCAGAACCGCGCGGTAGATATCGCGCTTGAAGGGCACGATGCTGCTCAGTACTTGATCGGCTGGCATCCAGGCCCATTGGCTGAACTCTCGCACATGGTGGTCCAAGTCGACCGCGCTGTCCGGGCCAGCGTAGCGCATGAGATACCAGTGTTGGATTTGGCCTTTGTACCGGCCCTTCCACATTTTCGCCGCCAGATCCGGGGGCAGATCATAGGACAAGGGCTGCGGCAGATCCCGCAAGACCGTGACCTCGGAGGCGGGCAGCCCCGTCTCCTCGGTCAACTCTCGCAGAGCCGCCTCGCGGGGCGCCTCTCCCGGGTCGATGCCGCCTTGGGGCATCTGCCAGGCGCCGGGGAAGTCCAGACGCTCCCCAGCCCAGACCAACCCTGCGGGGTTGGTCAGACAGACACCTGCGCAGGGCCGGTAGAGCGCCGTCTCAACGCTCACTCGGTGGCCACGTCGATGGCCGACAGGCCCTTCAGGATGTCGATGGCATAGGCCATCTGATAGTCCTCATTGCGCAGTTCGGCGGCCTCCTCGGCGGCTTCCTGCTCCAGGCGGATCTGCTCCTGCTGGTCTTCGGTCAGGCTGTCGTTCGACAGCGACCCGCGCAGCGACGACTCAGAGCGCCGGGGCCGCGCGTCAGCCTCGTCTTCCTCGGCCTCCGGCTGGCGCGGTGGCTGCACGACGACAATGTCGGGCGAGATGCCGAGCGCTTGGATCGACCGACCCGAGGGCGTGTAATACCGTGACGTTGTCAACCGGATCGCACCATCGCCCTGGACGGGCATGATCGTCTGCACGGACCCCTTACCAAAGGACTTGGTCCCAACCACCACCGCACGGCGATGGTCTTGCAGGGCGCCTGCCACGATCTCCGAGGCCGAGGCCGACCCGCCATTAATCAGAACCACCATGGGCAACCCGTCGATCTCATCGCCTGGACGCGCACTAAACCGGTCGCCATTGCCCGCCTCGCGACCACGGGTGGAGACGATCTCGCCCTGTTCCAGGAAGAAGTCCGCCAGATCGACGCCAGCATTCAGCAATCCGCCGGGATTGTTGCGCAGGTCAAGGACCACGCCGTTCACCCCGTTAAGTCCGTCGTCGCCCAATTGATCCGCCAGGCCCGCTTCGACCTGGGGCATGGTCTGATCGTTGAAGGTCGCCACCCGGATCACGATGCTATCGCCTTCCGTGCGCACGCGGGCGGCGGTCAGTTGGATGGTGTCGCGGGTGATCGAAACATCCAGCGGCTCTTCAAGACCTTCGCGCACGATGGTCACGATGATCTCTGACCCAATGGGGCCGCGCATCAGTTCAACCGATTCTTCCAGCGTCAGGCCAAGAAGGCTCTCGCCATCGACGGCTGTGATGAAGTCGCCCGCTTCGACACCCGCCTCATAGGCTGGGGTGCCGTCCATGGGCGTGATGACCTTCACGTAACCCTCTTCCTGGGTGACCTCGATGCCGAGGCCGCCGAACTCTCCGCGGGTGTCGACCTGCATGTCCTCGAAGTCCCGCGGCGGCAGGAAGGACGAATGGGGATCGAGCGATGTCAACATTCCGTTGATCGCGGCCTCGATCAGCTCTCCCTCGTCCACATCCTCGACGTATTGATTGCGGATGCGCTCGAACACGATGCCGAACAGATCGAGCTGTTCATAGACGTTCGCCTCTTCGGCTTCCTGGGCGAGCAAGGGGCCCGCGACTTGTGTGGTGGCCAGGATCCCGGCGACGACGCCGCCCGCAGCGGCCATGGCGAATTTCTTCATCTCGTTTCCTACTCCTCAGCGAACCACTCGGACGGGTTCACGGGGCTGCCGCCCTCTCTCACTTCCACATAAAGCGTTTCCGTCCGCGATGTGCCACCTCCAGCAGCGGCATCGCGGCTGAAATCCTGCCCCGACGGCTGTGTCCCGCCCATGAGGCCCAAGGGCGCACCGGCCACAACCACTTGGCCAACATGGGTATATGTCTCTGACAGCCCTGCAAGAACAAACATCACACCGGGCTTCGGTTCTTGAATGATCACGTTTCCGTAATCGAGCAATGGACCCGCATATCGCACCGTTCCAGAGGTGGGCGCAGTCACCAAGGCACCCGCCGCCGTTGCCACCACCAGCCCGGGACGGGACACCCCCGCCGCATCGGGTTGCCGGAACCCACGCAGCACGCGCCCCGTCACGGGCAGCGGCAGAGGCCGGTCCAGGATCGCCTGTCCCGGCACCTCGGGCAGTTGCCCCAACCCTTGGGCGAAGGCCTCTAAGGTATCCACCCGGCCTAATAGTGCCGCGATCTGCGCGGTATCTTCGGCCAGACGAGCGGGGAGTGGCGTGCGGTCGGAGATGGCCGTGGACAGGGCGACGCGCGCGCGCTGGATGCCCTCCACACCTTCCTGCAACGACCGGACCGCCGCCTCTTCCAACAGGCGAAGATCCTCCAGCGCCGTCAAATCGCCGCGCAGGGCATCCGCCTCGGCCTGGAGAGCCGGTGCCACCTCGCTCAACATCATGGACGACCGCGCGGTGCCCAGCGCCCCGGAGGGGTGCAACAAGAGCAGCGGCGTGGGTGCCCGCTCCATGGTGGACAGAACCCCTAACAGGCGCGCGATCTCGGCCTCGCGGGCGTCCAAATCCGCGGACAGGGCACGCTCCTGGATTGTGACCTGCCGCAACCCTTGGCGCAGGGCGGCCAACCCTTCCTCGTAGGCACGCACGACGGCTGTCAACGCGACGACCCGGTCCCGAGCCCCCTCGGCCCGGTCCAATTGCTGCGCGGCCTCGGTCAGCAGCGTCGCGGCACGCTGCGCCGTCTCACCAGCACCCTGGGCCATGGCGGACCCAGTCAAGACCACCGACAAAAGGGCCGCGCGCAGCATCATGCGATCAGGCTCTGCCCCGTCATCTCGGACGGCGGGGTAACGCCCATAAGGTGCAGGACCGTCGGAGCCAAATCGGCCAGCCGCCCGTCCCGCATCCTCGCCCCGTCAGGGCCTCCCACCAAGATCACGGGCACGGGGTTCAACGTATGGGCGGTATGGGCTTTGCCGGTCTCGGGGTCGACCATCGTCTCGCAGTTCCCGTGATCGGCACAGACGACCATGGCGCCACCAACCTTTTCCAACGCCGCCAGAGCTGCGCCAAGCCCAGCGTCCACAGCCTCACAGGCAGCAGCGGCCGCCGCCAGATCTCCGGTGTGACCCACCATGTCCGGGTTAGCATAATTCACGACGATCAGATCATAGCCCCTTTCGATGGCTGCCACGAAATGCTCGGTCACCTCCGGCGCCGACATCTCAGGTTGCAGGTCATAGGTCGCGACCTTGGGCGATTTTGGCATGTGCCGATCTTCGCCCGCCTCCGGCTCCTCCTTGCCGCCGTTCAGGAAGAACGTGACATGGGGGTATTTCTCCGTCTCGGCCAAGTGGAACTGGGTGAGCCCCTGTTGCGCGACCCAAGCGCCCAGCGTGTTCTCTACGGCTTTCTTTGGGAACACCGCCGTCATGTAGCTGTTGTGACGCACCGAGTAATCGACCATCCCCAGCATATGCAACTTGGGCCGGTTGCGGGTTTCGAACCCGTCAAACTCCGGATCGCCCAGCGCGGCAAGGATCTCGCGCGCGCGGTCAGCGCGGAAGTTGAGGCAGAAGACGCCGTCGCCGTCGCCCATGCCTTCGTAGTCGCCTAAGACGTTCGCTTGGATGAACTCGTCACTCTCGTCCCGCGCCCGCGCGGCAGACAGCGCCGCAGCGGCGTCGCCATGGGCCTCGCCCTCGCCCCAGACCATGGCGGCCCAAGCCGTCTCCACCCGCTCCCACCGGGTGTCGCGATCCATGGCGTAGTAGCGGCCCGTGAGGGTCCCCACCGTGACGCCCTCTGGCAGGTCGGACAGCCGCGCAATGAAGCCTTCGGCGGACCGGGGCGCCACGTCGCGCCCGTCGGTGATGGCATGCAGAACGACCGGAACGCCCGCTTCGGCAACAACCTGACAGGCATGGAGCACATGGTCGATGTGGCCATGCACCCCCCCGTCAGACACCACGCCAATCAGGTGGGCCGTGCCACCGCTGTCTTTCAGCGTGGCGATCCAATCGGTCAGCGCAGGCTCATCGCGGAAGCTGTCCGTCTCGATTGCGTGGTCGATCAATCCCAGGTCCATACGGACCACACGACCGGCCCCGATGTTCATATGGCCGACTTCAGAATTGCCCATCTGCCCCTCGGGCAGACCGACGTCGGGCCCAAAGGTCGTCAAGGTCGCGTTGGGACATGTCGCCATCAGGCGATCAAAATGCGGCGTCTTCGCCTGATCCGGGGCCGATTGCTCGGGGCGGTCAGAAATCCCCCACCCATCAAGGATACACAGGACGGTGGGTTTCTTCTGCATCGCAGCCTCCGAAGGTCGTTTGCCGCCTTGTAGGACGGCGTCACGCGCGATGGTAGGGGCTGCCAGCCAGGATCGAGGCCGCGCGGTAAAGCTGTTCCGCGAGCATCACACGTACCAACATATGGGGCCAGACAACCGACCCGAAACTGATGGCGAGGTCAGGAGCTGCGCGCAGGGATGGGTCCAACCCGTCGGCACCGCCAATGACAAAGGCGACATCGCGCGCTTGATCCCGCCAGGCGGCGATCCTTTCGGCGAGTTGCGGAGACGTCAGCCCCGCCCCCCGTTCGTCCAAGATGGCCACGGCGGCCCCGGCTGGAAGCGCGCGGGTGATGGCCTCTGCCTCGGTCAGGCCGCCCTTCGCCTCGACCTCCACAAGGGAAACACTGGGCAACCCCAGGCCGCGCCCGGTCTTGGCAAACCGATCCAGATACTCATCGACCAGAGCCTTCTCGGGCCCCTTCCGCAGGCGCCCGACGGCAACGAGGGTAATCCGCACCTCAGTTCGGGCGGGGGGCCGCCTCGGGGTCCTGCCACATCTTTTCCAACTGGTAGAACTCGCGCACCTCAGGGCGGAAAATGTGGACGATGACGTCGCCCGCATCCAGCAAGACCCAATCGCCCTGCCCCTTGCCCTCGGTCCGCGCAGAGCGGCCCAGGGTCGACTTCAACCGATCCGACAGTTTCTCAGCGATGGCGCTGACCTGACGGGTCGACCGGCCCGAGCAGACGACCATGTAGTCTGCCACGGCGGACTTGCCGCGCAGGTCCACCTGCACGATGTCTTCGGCTTTGTCATCGTCGAGAGATTTGAGAACGAGGGCCAGGATCTCATCCGTCATGGGAGAGGCCGAGGGCGCGGTGGCGGCATCTTCGGTGGCCGCAATGGTGTCAGCAGACAGTGTCTGTTCCTCCGAGGATTTACGTGCCGACCAGTCTGACAGCACGGCAAAAGGATACCACCCAGAGCAGGGTCGGGCAACTGGGGCGTCACCTGACCCTAGCGACGGTCCGTTTCAACCACCTGGGCACTGCGACATCTCGCCGAAGGCCTCAATAATGTCCTTCAACGGCGCGTCCTTGAGCAACGGCAAGCGGGCCCCACCTTGGCGCAGAATCACGTCGACGGAGTAACGCGCATCCGCGTCGGGACCCCTGCCGATCAGGCACGGCGCCAGCGTGATCCCAAGCGAGCCGTCCAACCCGACCTCTTCCGACCAGTTGATCAGACGGACCTGCTGGTCCCGGAACCGCTCGTAGTCCTCAGGATCGATGCGGTAGCCCCCCTGCCACGGGGACAAAATGAACGTCTCCGCGTGACTGATCCCGTCAGACTGCCGCACGCCCGACAGGACCAGGACGCTTTCGTCCGCAAGCAGACCGATCCCCTCGGGCAAAATGGGAAAGGCCGCAATATCTGCAGGATCTGCCGTCAATGGATCCATCCGAGAGGCGAGCAAGGCCGTGCCCGGCACCACAGATGCGCACCCGGTCAGTGCCAGGACCGTCGTAGCAAGAAGGATTGACTTCATATCGAATCTCATATTTTTACTGTTTTACATTAAACTTTCATTGAGGAACATCGAATGACGGTCAAGAGGGTAATGCGCGTCTCTAGGTGGCTTCGCCTGGCGTGCACGATCAACATGTTGGCGATCCCGCTGCTGTTCAGCTGTGCCGTCTTAAGCGGTGAGTTCACGGCCCATGCGATCACGGACGCGCACCCGGACCTGCGGATCGACACGCCGCCGGGGCTGTGGGCTGTCATCACTTACATCGTGATCGAAGCGCTTCTGGCGGTGGTTGCTCTCTATGTCCTCTGGCAAATGCGCGCGCTCTTTGGCGGCTATGCCCAGGGCGAGGTGCTGACCGTCGACAGCGCGCGGCGCCTGCTTCGGTCCGGTCGCGGGCTCCTGACGCTGGCGGCGACTGGCGTCTTGGCCCACAGCGTGCAGACCGTCCTGCTGAGCGCCGGGAATGCCCCGGGGCAGCGCCAACTGTCGATCACCCTGTCCGATGCGGATCTTGGATTCCTGTTGTGCGGCGGCCTCTTGCTGGTTGTCGGCTGGGCCATGGTCGAAGCGGCCCATGTGGCCGAAGAAAACCGGGGCTTCGTCTGATGGACATCGTCGTGCGGCTCGATGTCATGATGGCCATGCGCAAACGTAAGGGGCGCGATCTGGCTCAGGAAATTGGAATTAGCGAGCAGAACCTGAGCCTGCTCAAGTCCGGGCGCGTCAAAGGGATTCGGTTCGAAACCCTGGGGCGCCTGTGTGCTGCCCTAGACTGCCAACCCGGAGATCTGTTGGAAGCGGTCCCTGTTCCAACGCCCAACGATAGCGGCACAAACTGACGCGTCGTTTGTTACGATGGGACTACAGGATATTGAGGGCTGACATGATGTCGTCCACGCTTTCCCCCATCTCTGCACTCACAGTCTCCGTCTGCTCAGACAGGGTTTTGATTTCTTCGGCGATGACACCGAACGCGCGCCCCGCATCACCCGCATGGGCCGCCTCCACCCGCGCGTTGAGCGAAATCAGCCGCACCGTTCGGGCAATGGTGTCGATCCGGTCGCGGGCATCCAGTGCGCGCAGCCTTGCCTCGGTCGCGGTCCGTTGACCATGGTCTCGCAACGCATTTCCGGTTTCCGCCATCTTACCGCTGAGGGAGACCATTGCAGGATGGAACACCTTATAGGCCGTCCCCATCACACGGTCGAAAATCGCGGGCTCCAGATCACCTCCAGCATCGAGCGCGGCAATCACCTCCTCCAACACGGCGCGATAAGCGTCGATTGCCCCAAGACTGCCCGTCGTATGGGCATCCGTCTCTTCGAACAGGGGATGCAGGGCGGGATGAAGCGTTTGCCGGTTTCTCCAGTCGGCCAAGAGATCCCGCAAGGCGTCATACCCTTCCGTCGCGCGGTTTAGGCCATCACGGGCCGATACGCGCATCTCAGGATCCCGGCTCAGCAAAACCGCCGCCACGAACAAGGCACATCGCGCACCCTGAAAGCGCAGGCTCATGGGCAGTTGGAGCGCCGCGCGAACGGCGTCGGCGGGCGCCGCTGACCTGTCGAGTTGGGCGGGCAAAGCTGTTTCGAAACTTGGGTCATAGGCGCTCATGACCTTGGAATAGGACTGGACCGCTAAAAGAAGGCTTAACGCGTGCGAAGCGATACCAGCAACGCTGCCGCGACCTCAGCGCCGCTTGCAGCCCCGACCCAAGACCGCTATCGACCCGCGCTATGACACGGGTGCACGACCTCAGCGATCATGCCTTTCTGCCTTGGCGGTTCTTCGGACGTGCCCACGGGGTAACGGCGCGCGGCTGATGCCGATCTCGCCGCCTATCGCCTGACACTCTGATCCTCCGCAAGGACCCGCAAAATGACCGGTAAGACACTCTACGACAAGATCTGGGATGCCCACGTCGCCCATGAGGCCGAAGATGGCACCTGCCTGCTGTATATCGACCGCCACCTGGTTCACGAAGTGACCAGCCCCCAGGCCTTCGAAGGCTTGCGGATGACGGGCCGGACCGTGCGCCGCCCGGATCAGACCATCGCCGTGCCCGACCACAACGTGCCGACGACCGCCGGCCGCGAAGACCCGAAGAACATGACCGAGGACAGCGCCATCCAGGTGGCCGCCCTGGACAAGAACGCCAAGGATTTCGGCATCCACTACTATCCTGTGTCCGACGTGCGTCAGGGCATCGTTCACATCGTTGGCCCTGAACAGGGCTGGACCCTGCCTGGCATGACCGTCGTCTGCGGCGACAGCCACACAGCCACCCACGGGGCGTTCGGCGCCTTGGCCCACGGGATCGGGACGTCAGAGGTGGAGCATGTGCTGGCCACCCAGACCTTGATCCAGAAGAAATCCAAAAACATGAAGGTCGAGATCACGGGCAAGCTGCGCCCCGGTGTCACGGCCAAGGACATCACCCTGTCCGTGATCGGCAAAACCGGCACTGCGGGCGGCACCGGCTACGTCATTGAATACTGTGGTGAAGCCATCCGCGACCTGTCCATGGAAGGCCGGATGACCGTCTGCAACATGGCCATCGAGGGCGGCGCCCGCGCCGGTTTGATCGCGCCAGACGAGAAGACGTTCGAATATTGCCAGGGCCGACCCCATGCGCCGAAAGGCGCCCAGTGGGAAGCCGCCATGGACTGGTGGAAGACCCTTTATTCCGATGACGACGCCCATTGGGATATGGTGGTGACCATCGCAGGCGAAGATATCGCGCCCGTCGTGACCTGGGGCACCTCGCCCGAGGACGTGCTGCCAATCACTGCTGCGGTTCCTGCCCCGACCGACTTCGAAGGCGGCAAGGTCGACGCCGCCGCCCGCTCGCTGGACTACATGGGCCTGACGCCGGGGACGCCCCTGTCGGATGTTGCCATCGACACGGTCTTCATCGGCTCCTGCACCAATGGTCGGATCGAGGACCTGCGCGCTGCCGCCGCGATCCTTAAGGGCAAGCGCGTCAAGGACGGCATGCGGGCCATGGTCGTCCCCGGCTCAGGCCTTGTGCGCGCGCAGGCCGAGGAAGAGGGTCTGGCCGACATCTTCAAGGAGGCCGGGTTCGAGTGGCGCCTGGCGGGTTGTTCCATGTGCCTGGCCATGAACCCGGATCAGCTGCAGCCGGGCGAGCGGTGTGCGGCGACCTCGAACCGCAACTTCGAGGGCCGCCAGGGCCGTGGGGGCCGCACCCACCTGATGTCCCCGGCCATGGCCGCTGCGGCTGCGGTGACCGGCAAGCTGACAGACGTGCGCGAGCTGCTGTAACGCCGGCGCTCGATGCTCTCAAAGACCCCGCCTCGGCGGGGTTTTTCGTTTGTGGCTCGGTCGATGGCAGGATCGCCCGCCCAGTGGCGCCAGCGTTGTTACAGCCCCATCTTGTCGAGAAACCGCCCCAGGTTGGGGTCGCAGCGATCCCAAGGCAAGGTCTGGCGGGTGACCCAGGCCACAGACGAGAATTCCGACGTGTCATACGTCAACGCGGTCTGGCGGGGCACGCATAGGGGGTACCAAAGCGAGACGTCCGTATGACCGCGCGTGCGCCCGACCGTTTCGGTGATCGTGAGAAACGTCGGGCTCGGCGGCACTATGAAATCGTACAGGCCCAGCTCCTCTGCCGCCTCGCGACGAACGGTATCAGCGGGGTGCTCATCCGGGTTCACGTGCCCCCCCGTCGGCAGCCAAAGACCCGCGTTCAGATGATCAACCAGCAGGACATGGTCCCCATCTATCAGCACGAAGTAACTGACCAGGTGCCTGGGCGGGGTCGCGGGCTTTTGCACACGGAAGAGCGGCGCGCCGCTGTCGATCCAGGCCAGGCCCTGTGCCCGGTCCTGAGCCTCGCGCGCGTCCCCGGGAGGGATGGCGGCGATCACATCGCGAATGTCTGACCGCAGAGCCATGGCGGGCGCTTACATCGCTAGTGCAACCACTCGCAAGCGGGCAGCCAGATAGGCCGCCCGAATGCTCCAGAGGGAATGTCAGCGCCTATTCGGTCGATGCCACCGCAATCGGCTGCATCAGATTTCCCAGCATGACGTAGTCCCCCACCGCCTCACAAGTCGGCATGGTCATGGTGATGTCCTGCGTGACGACGGGGATACCTGGCCCGACTTGGATCGTGCCGCCGTAGATGTCCTGCGCGCAATTGGCCTCGGTCACTGGCGCCTCAATGCTCAAGGTGGCATCCAGGCCCGCAGGCAGGGTGTAGACCAAAGCAAGGCGGGCATCCTCGATCCCGGGATCGCCCAAGGGCGTCAGAAACCCACCATTTCCGGACAAGGCATGGGCAATCGTGCGCGGTGCCTCGGGGCCGACATGACCGTCATCACCATAGCTAGCCTCGCCTTCAAAGGCGTGCAGCTCAAGCCCGGCAGACCCTTGCCAGTACAGGATCGCGCGATGATAGCCACGCACATCGACCGCTTCGGTCTGGAACGAGAGGGGGTCCCGGTCCGCCACGAGAATGGCAACCGCAGGTTCATCCGACAGGGCCGGCATCTGCAGCGTCGCGGTACCGGCTTCGTCCAGGACGATGGCGAACTGGAGGTCAGATTGCACAACATCCACGCGGGAGCCCGCATCACAAGGCGCGCTGATATCCATGGCAATGGTTGCGGCGGCCAAGGACATGGCATCGACCGTGATCGCGCAGTCACCCTCCCCCAGAACGGCCTGGGTTTCCCGCAAGTCCGTCAAGGCGGGCAATCCATCCGCAACCGTGGACGTAGCCGGCGCAGAGGCATCCGCGCTTTGCGGTTCGTCCTCGGGCAGATCTTCGGCCTGGGGCAGATTGGGGGCGGCGGCTGTCAGAAGGGTCGGCATGGCCGCGCCTGGCATCGCATCGTCAAGAACTTTGGCGTCCAGGACATTTGTCAGCCCCTGGGCCACATCCTGAGACTCGTTCGAGCCAAGCACGCTCCACCCCACGGCGGCAGAGGCCGTCAGGAGCAGAATCGCAGCGGTCCGCCGCCGCACATCCCGCCGTTTGAACCGCGCCAGGAGTCGCCCTGACACCGATGCGGGCGCGGCCTTTGCAGCGGCCCGTTCCGCACGGCGGCGCGCAGCAGGTCCAGGGGCCTTCACCAGCGGTTCAGGGACATCGTTCAGGTCATCGTCGGTCATGGCTTCCGTCCTTGAGAACAGATCGTTTCCCAAAACAGATGCCAATGGATTCAGGCGATTCTAGGGAACGGCTGCGCCAAGATACGGATCATTTCATGTAGAAAGCGTTTAGACCGCCGTCCCAAAAGGTGGCCGTCGCGGGGCTTAGTAGGCCCCGTGGCAGTGCTTGAATTTTTTGCCGGATCCACACGGACAGGGGTCATTGCGACCCGGGTTTCCCCACGTGCTCGGGTCGTCTTCCACAAAGCCCGGGCGCGCCTGACCGGAAGGGGCCTGAGCACCCGCCGGGACCGGCTGAGGCGACGGCTGGGGCGCGGCCACACCCGCAGCGGCCCGCTGCTGGGCGACAAGCTGTTCCAGCATCGCCTTCCGCTCGTCCTCGGTCATGGGCCGGATCTGCGACAGTTTCTTGGTCACATCCGTCCGCAGGCTGTCCAACATGCCCTCAAAGAGCTGAAAGCTCTCGGTCTTGTATTCGTTGAGCGGATCCCGCTGGGCGTAGCCACGGAAGCCAACGACCGACCGCAGATGCTCCAGAGTCAGCAAGTGTTCGCGCCACTTTCCGTCAATTGTCTGCAACAAGACCTGCTTTTCGATGTTGCGCATCTGATCGGCGCCGAAGGCCTCGGCCTTCTCGGCCATCAGCTTGTCGGACGCTTCATACAAACGCTCCCGCACCACGTCCTGGTCAACGCCGTCTTCGTCCGCCCAGGCAATGATCGGCTCATCCAGGCCCAGGACGTCAATGCAGGCCGCGTAAAGCCCGGTGGCATTCCATTGATCGGCGTAGGTCTTGGGCGGCAGGTATTCGTCCACCAAATCGTCAATCACCTGGTGGCGCATGTCCTCGGCGGTTTCGCCGATTTCTTCGGCCTCCATGATCTCCAGGCGCTGCTCGAATACGGCCTTCCGCTGGTCGTTCATCACATCGTCGAACTTGAGAAGCTGCTTGCGGATGTCGAAGTTCCGCCCCTCGACCTTAGCCTGGGCCCGTTCCAGAGACTTGTTCACCCAAGGGTGAACGATGGCCTCACCCTGTTTCATGCCCAGGGTGTTGAGCACCTTTTCCAGACGTTCGGACCCGAAGATCCGCATCAGGTCGTCTTCCAAAGACAGGAAGAACGTGGACCGCCCAGGGTCCCCCTGACGACCGGAGCGGCCCCGCAACTGGTTGTCGATCCGGCGGCTTTCGTGGCGTTCGGTGGCCAGCACAAATAGCCCCCCCGCGTCGAGGACCTTTTGCTTGTCGGCGGCGACCTCTTTCTCGATGCGCTGGCGCACCTCTTCGGGGTCGGTTTCCGGTGTCTCGGCCAGGGCCTGCAACACGCGCATTTCCACATTGCCGCCCAGTTGGATATCGGTGCCGCGGCCCGCCATGTTCGTGGCGATGGTGACTGCACCGGGCTTGCCCGCATCGGCGACGATCTGCGCCTCTTGCTCATGCAGGCGTGCGTTCAGAACGTTGTGCTCCAGCCCCTTGGCTGTCAGCATCTGGGACAGCATCTCAGACTTTTCGATCGAGGTCGTCCCGACCAGGACCGGCTGGCCCTTGCCATGGGCTTCGCGGATTTCCTCTACGATGGCGTCATATTTCTCCCGGGCGGTCCGGTAGACTTGGTCGTGTTCGTCGGCACGGGCCACAGGCTTGTTGGTTGGCACCTCAACCACGCCGAGACCATAGATCGAGCCGAACTCCTCCGCCTCGGTCGCCGCCGTGCCGGTCATGCCGGACAGCTTGTTATACAGGCGGAAGTAGTTCTGGAAGGTGACCGAGGCGAGGGTCACGTTCTCGGGCTTGATCGACACGCCCTCCTTGGCCTCGATGGCCTGGTGCAGCCCATCAGACAGGCGGCGCCCGGGCATCATGCGGCCAGAGAATTCGTCGATCAGCACGACCTCATCGTCGCGCACGATGTAGTTCTGATCCTTGGCGAACAGCTTATGGGCACGGAGACCCTGGTTCACGTGGTGGACGACTGTTGTGGATTCGGGGTCATAGAGCGACTGATCCTCGGGCAGGATCCCGGCCATGTGCAACCGCTCCTCCAGGAACTCATTGCCTTCGTCGGTGAAGGTCACGGAGCGTTGCTTCTCGTCCAAGGTATAATGGTCGTCCTGGATCTCGGGGATGATCCGGTCGATGGTCACATAGAGGTCAGAGCGGTCCTGCGAGGGGCCAGAGATAATGAGCGGCGTGCGGGCCTCGTCGATCAGGATGCTGTCCACCTCGTCCACGATGGCGAAGTTATGCCCGCGCTGCATCATCTCGGAGGTGTTGGAGCGCATGTTGTCGCGCAGGTAGTCGAACCCAAGCTCATTGTTCGTGGCATAGGTGACGTCGGCCGCATACCCGGCCCGCTTTTCGTCATCGGTCTGCTGGGGGACGACGACACCGGTGGTCAGCCCCAAGGCGGCGAACACCTTGCCCATCCATTCCGCGTCACGGCGCACGAGATAGTCGTTGACCGTCACAATATGCACACCCTTGCCCGCCAGGGCGTTCAGGTAGGCGGGGAAGGTGGCCACGAGGGTTTTGCCCTCACCCGTCTTCATCTCGGAAATGTTGCCTTGGTGCAGGAAGATCCCGCCCAGCAATTGGGTGTCGAAGGCGCGCAGACCAAGGGCTCGCTTCGCGGCCTCCCGGCAGTTTGCGAAGGCTTCTGGCAGCAGCGCGTCGAGGCTTTCTCCGCCCTTCGCACGCTCAACCAACCCAGCGGTCCGCGCCTTGATGTCCTCATCCGAGAGCGCCTCGAACTCCGCCTCCAAGGCGTTGATCTGCGCCACGATCTTGCGCGTTGCCTTTACCTTACGGTCGTTCGGCGTTCCGAAGACCTTTTTCGCGATACCACCAAGTCCCAGCATGTCTAAACCTTGCCCTTCGCGCCCTTGCCGACCGCCCGATGGCCCCATATCACTTTGGGAAAGACGGTGTCAGTGCCCTTGTGGGCGCGGTGAAAATTGCCTCTTGCGCACTTAAGTGGCGCGCCAATGGGTGTCAACGAACGCCCCTGGGACGCAGGAAATGAACGGCCACCGTGCCGGAAAGGACAATCCCCGATGCAACGACTACTGACTGGGGCCGCGCTGGCCCTTGCCCTGGCCGCCCCCGTTCAGGCCCAGGATGCCTCAACCGTCTTGGCAACCGTCAATGGCACCGACATCACGCTGGGCCATATGATTGCCATGCGCAGCCGACTGCCGGAGCAATACCAGCAACTGCCCGACGACGTTCTTTATAACGGGATGTTGGAGCAATTGATCCAGCAGCAGGTCCTAGCCGATGCGGCGCGCACCGACCTGTCCTCTGCCGATGAGATCGGGCTGGAAAACGAGGCACGCGCCTTTTTGGCGGGCCGCGTGATTGACCGGGCCGCTGGGCAAACCATCTCGGACGAAGCGCTGCAGGCGGCCTATGACGAAAGCTACGGCAGCACGGAGCCGGAGACGGAGTTCAACGCCAGCCACATCCTCGTGGAAACCGAGGAAGAAGCCCAAGCACTGGTGGTCGAATTGGAAGGCGGCGCTGATTTCGCGGAACTGGCGCGGGAGCGGTCCACCGGACCGTCGGGACCCAACGGCGGGCAGTTGGGCTGGTTCGGCACGGGCATGATGGTCCCCCCGTTCGAGGCCGCCGTCTTGGAGCTGGAACCCGGACAGATCAGCCCCCCGGTTCAGACGCAGTTCGGCTGGCACGTGGTCAAGCTCAACGATGCGCGCAGCAAAGACGCCCCACCGCTGACCCAGGTCCGGGGGGAGTTGGAGCAAACCCTGCGCTCGGCCGCCGTCGACGCTGAAGTGGAACGGCTCACCGCAGAGGCGGAAATCGTCCGGCGTGACATCACACCCGATGCCGCATTGATCCGCGACACGGACCTTTTGACGGAGTAACCCATGGGCAAAGCGTCGGGAAAATCGGGAAAGAAAACCAAGATCAAGAAAACCAAGGCATCGCCAAAGTCCGAGAAACTGTCGGCCAAGGCGATGAAGCGGGCGAAGAAAGCCACGAAGACCAAAGCAGAACCGAAGAAAAAGGATCTGTTGGCCCAAATCGCCGCCCTGGAAGCACGGCTTGCCGCGCCGAAGGGGCCTTTGGTTTCGCCCCTGGCCCCCGATTTTCCGGACTTGCCCGCCATTCCTGGCGTCCGCTTTTCGACCGCTCAGGTGGGAGTGAAGTATCAGGGGCGCACCGATGTGATGTTGGCCGATCTTGCTCCCGGCACCTCGGTCGCCGGGGTCTTTACTCGCTCCGCCACGCGGTCGGCTGCGGTCCTCGACTGTCAGGCCAAACTCAAGGCCACCCAGGACGGATCGGGCGGTTGGGCGCTCTTGGTAAACTCCGGCAATGCGAACGCCTTTACGGGCACGGCGGGGGCCGGGGCTGTCACGGCCATCTGCCACGCCACCGGCCAAGCCATCGGTCTGCCCCCCGCGCGGGTGTTGACCGCGTCCACCGGCGTGATCGGGGAGCCGTTGCCTTCTGACCGCATCACTGGCGCGCTCGACACCTTAGCCAAGGGGCTCACCAGCGACGGCATGGGCGATGCTGCGCGGGCCATCATGACCACGGACACGTTCCCGAAAGGCGCCACGAGAACCGTTGATCTTGATGGAACACCGGTCACGATCTCCGGCTTTGCCAAAGGCTCCGGCATGATCGCGCCGGATATGGCGACGATGCTCGCTTACGTCTTTACCGATGCCAAGGTCGGGGCACGCGCGCTGCAAACGATGGTGTCGGATCTCACGAAGTCGACCTTCAACGCGATCACGGTCGATGGCGACACCTCCACGTCCGACACGCTGATCGTCGCCGCCACCGGTCAGGCCGATCACGCGGAAATCAAGACCGCCCGGACGCGTGCCGGTCGTGCGTTTAAGGACGCGTTGGGCGAGGTGTTTAAGGATCTTGCCCTGCAAATCGTCAAGGACGGCGAAGGGGCCACCAAGCTGGTCGAGGTGTCGGTCACCAGCGCGGCCAACGCCTTGGACGCCCGTCGCGTCGCCAGCGCGATCGCCAACAGCCCCTTGGTTAAGACAGCAATCGCTGGCGAAGACCCCAATTGGGGCCGTGTCGTCATGGCCGTCGGCAAGTCCGGCGCCCGTGCGGACCGGGACAAGCTGCGCATTTGCTTCGGCGACATCGTAGTGGCCGAAGGCGGGCAGCGCGCGGACAGCTACGCCGAAGAGGCCGGCGCCGCCTACATGGCGCGCGATCACATCTTGCTCGCCGTAGATCTTGGTATGGGATCTGCATCGGACACCATGTGGACCTGCGACCTCACCTACCGTTACGTCGAGATTAATGCGGACTACAGATCTTGATCCGCAGGAGACATCCGTGACCGACCCTATCGTTCTTGTATCCGCCGTGGCGCTTGTAGACCGCGACGGGCGTGTCCTGTTGGCCCAACGCCCAGAGGGCAAATCCATGGCAGGTCTCTGGGAATTTCCGGGGGGCAAGGTTGAGGCGGGCGAAACCCCGGAAGCGGCGCTGATCCGTGAACTCCAAGAGGAGCTAGGCATCGACACCTGGGCATCCTGCCTGGCGCCGTTAACCTTTGCTTCACACTCGTACGATAGCTTTCACCTGCTAATGCCACTGTTTGTGTGCCGCAAATGGACCGGTCAGGTCCAATCCCGAGAGGGGCAGGCATTGGCTTGGGTCCGCCCGGCGGAGCTCAAAAAATACGCAATGCCGGCCGCAGACATTCCATTGGTGTCAATTTTGCGCGACTGGTTGTAACTTTCTAAACACTCTTCGCAGTTTGCACAGGATTGTCGCATTTTAGGGGGTGACGTGGGCGTTGTATGACATATTTATGAATCACTCACAGCCAGTCGGAGGAAGCTGGATGCTTAGGACTATTACCATCGGGAACCACCTGTCTATTCAGGGTGTGTTCGTTCAGATGCTGAAGAACGGGCTCATGGAAGTCCGCGTTGGCACCCGCACTTTTGCCGGTCGCCCCGTCAGCTAAGTAGAAAATGTGCACATACCTCTGGCGGGTCCGGTTCACTCACACGGCCGACCCGCCAGTTTTTATTTTAAGACCATCGTCAATTGGTCGTATATCTCACACGATTGAGATTTTATTCGACCTGCCGGACGGAGCTTGAACGTCTCGCAAGGTAAAAGAGACCTTCTGCAATTTCGCATTGGGGTTCTCAAAGAGCGACATCAGCATTTGAGCACCTGCGGTCAGCTTTCGACTTTCCCTGCGCCCGCAACGATCCTCTCTCAAACCGCAGTAACGACCTCTCATACACGCCATGCACGAGGGAACACGTCGTCAGCCTGCCCGGAGCGCCATCCGTCTGGGCGCAGGCCCGAAGCAGGCCACACCCAACGAGCGCGCACAGGCCAGCGACCGCTCGAGGCCGGATCTGCGTCGCTTACTCCGCCGCGGCAGCCTGCTGCGCGTGACGAGGCTCAATCCACCCAGACAGGTTTTCAATGACGATTTGGGCCAGCGCATCCATATGCGCGTCATCATCGTTCAGACACGGGATATAGGTGAAGTGCTCGCCGCCCGCTTCCTCGAAGCTCTCTTTGATCTCTTCATTGATCTCTTCCAAGGTCTCGATGCAATCGGCTGAGAAAGCAGGCGCAATCACAGCGATGTTTTTCTTGCCGTCCTCTTCCGCCAAGCGCGCCACCTCTTCGACCGTATAGGGCTTGAGCCATTCCTCGGGACCGAACTTTGACTGGAAGGTCGTGATGATCTCGCTCTTGTCCCAGCCGAGCCGTTCCCGCAGCAGACGCGTCGCCTTTTGGCACTGACAGTGGTAGGGGTCTCCCTCCATCAGGTAGCGCTTCGGCACACCATGGTAGGAACAGACCAGAATCTCGGGCTTGGTGTCGGCTGCGGCGTAGGCACGCTCGACTGATTGCGCCAGGGCCTCGATGTACCGCGGATCGTCCGAATATGCTGGCACGGTCCGAACGGGTGGTTGCCATTTCAGGGACATCAACGACCGGAAAAATTGATCGTTTGCGGTCGCCGTCGTCGCCCCGGCGTACTGGGGATACAGCGGGAAAAACACGATCTTCGTGCAGCCCGCCGCCTGCATCTGCTCGACCTTGGATTTGGTCGACGGGTTGCCATAGCGCATGCAGTAATCGACGACGACATCTTCGCCAAACGCCTCCTGCATCCGCTCGGCCATCTTGGCGGTCTGCGCTTTGGTGATCGTTGCCAGCGGCGATTCGCCCTGGGCCTCGTTCCAGATCGACTTGTAAGCCGCCCCGGACGAAAACGGACGCTTCGTCAGGATGATCCCCTGGAGCAGCGGCTGCCACAGCCAGGGTGAGTAGTCGATCACCCGCCGGTCCGACAAAAACTCATTCAGATACCGCCGCATCGACCAATAATCGTATCCGTCTGGCGTGCCGAGGTTTGCCAAGAGAACACCGATTTTGCCCATGCGGACCTTTGGGTGATCGGCGGGCGCATGGGGCAGATTTGTGGCGGGCATCATGTTCATTGTCTCAGGTCCCCTGTTCCTTGACCCCCAGGGCGTCGGCCAGCCGTGCTTGGGCCGAACCGGGCCGCAAGGGTTTGGGCTGATCGTCGGACGGGGCCCACCCCGTCAGGAAGATCATTTCGAAAGTCGCGCGCAGGCCATCCCCGTCCGCGAAGGTGTTTTGGTATATACGGTCCGCAGTCGCAAACAGTTCACGTTTCGGCGTCTTTCTGTGACGGGCGGCCAAGGCATTTGTTTCACCCATGGCCCGCAGGTCCCGCATCAGCCGCCAGATCGACCCATAGCGCGTCCGAAGCGGCAAGCGATCCGCCACTGGCAGCGCGAGCCCCGCCCGTTGCAGCAGCGCCCCCATGTCGCGCACCTCGGCCATGGGGGCCACGCGGGGGCTAAGCCCTCCAGTCACCATGGTTTCGGCTTCGGCCAGGGCGATCCGCAACTCTGCCAGGGTTTCGCCGCCAAGGGCCGCCGAGAGGAACAAACCGTCGGGACGGAGCGCACGACGGCACTGGATGATTTGCCCCACCGGGTCGTCGGCCCAATGCAGAGACATCCCGTGTATCACCAGGTCATGCTGCCCCGGCTCCAAATCCAGAACGGGTGTATCGGGCACGATACGGGCATCGGGGATCAGACCGTCCCAGACATGCGGGTGTCCGGTCACAATCACCGGCTTCGTAAACGTTCTGTTAACGTCTCGCAGTCTTTCTTGGATCTCATCCCGCGCCGCGTCGTGCAGGAACCATGCCCCGGTATCCGGGGCGGCAAAAGCACGGGCCCGATGTCGCAGCAGGGCCGCGCGGTCTGTCAAAGTCTCTTGCTGCATATGAACGGAGTTAGGCGATGGGACCCGCATTGCAAAGGTTGGCGGTGCGGGGTGCGACCGGGTTACGCGATATTCTCTACCCGCAGACCTGCGCGCTCTGCGATGCGCGGGTGGAGGAAGCTTATGCCCTCTGCCCGTCTTGCTGGGCGGAAACCCCGTTTATCAGTGGGGCGGCCTGTGATCTCTGCGGCACCTCTCTGCCTGGCGCAGGGGATGGCGCACCGAACCGATGCGACGACTGCTTGACGTTCGCGCGCCCCTGGGACGAAGGCCGCGCGGTGCTGTCCTACGGAGGAGCCGGGCGGCGAATGGTTCTGGCGCTGAAACACGGTGACCGCACGGAACTGGCCGAAACAGCGGCCCGTTGGATGCTGCGCCGATCCCGCGACCTCGTGGATCAGCACACCGTGTTCGTCCCTGTCCCCATTCACCGCTGGCGCCTGCTCAAACGGCGCTACAACCAATCTGCCTTGATCGCGCGCAGCTTAGCCCGCCTCACCGACGGGCGGTTCGCACCGCAGGCTTTGGCCCGCACCCGCCCGACGCCCAGCCAAGACCACAAGGGCACGCGCGACCGGTTTGAGAACGTCTCAGGCGCGATTACAGCCGGCGGTGACCCGGTGACCGACTGCCACGTGGCTCTGGTGGATGATGTCATGACCTCGGGCGCAACCCTCGCGGCCTGCGCTGAGGCGCTGAATGCTGCGGGGGCGAGACGGATTACCGCGCTGATGTTGGCCCGCGTTGCGAAGGACGGCTAAGCGCATGTAAGAAGGGCAAAGCCGCGAAGGAGTTGTCCCATGAAAGCCGTCGATGTCTATACGCAACCCCTGTGTGGTTTCTGCACCGCCGCGTTGCGCCTTTTGGCCTCGAAGGGTGCGCAGGTCCGCGAAATCGACACCGCTCGTCAGCCCGGCGCGCGGGCCGAGATGCTGCAGCGGGCCAATGGGCGTCGGACCACGCCGCAAATCTTCATCGGGGACACCCATGTGGGCGGCTGCGATGATCTCTACGCGTTGGAGGATGCGGGCAAACTCGACGCGTTGTTGGCAGACTGATGCGCCTCGGTCTGCTCCAACTGACGGCGACGGACGACCCTGAGGCCAACCTGTCGCACATAATACGCCACCTGGACGTCGCCGTGACGCAAGGGGCCGAGTTCGTCTTGACGCCAGAGGTGTCGAATTGCCTGTCGTTCAACCGCGCCCACCAGAAAACCGTCCTCCGCCCCGAAGCACGGGACCCCACGCTTGCCGCGCTGACCGCCAAAGCGGCCGAGCATGGAATCTGGCTGCTGATCGGGTCGCTGGCCTTGCGCACGGCTGATCCAGAGGGGCGCTTGGCCAACCGGTCCTTCTTGATCGATCCTGCGGGGCGGATCACCGCGCGCTATGACAAGATCCACATGTTCGACGTTACCGTCAGCGAGACCGAAACTTTCCGCGAATCGGCAGGGTACCGCCCCGGCACCCGCGCTACCCTGGCCGAGACGGCTTGGGGCAAGGTCGGCATGTCGATTTGCTATGACCTGCGGTTTCCAACACTTTACCGGCGGCTGGCCCAGGCCGGCGCGTCCTTTCTGACCGTTCCAGCGGCCTTCACCGCGACGACGGGCGCCGCCCATTGGGAAGTGCTGCTGCGCGCCCGTGCCATTGAGACCGGCAGTTTCGTCATCGCCCCCGGCCAAACCGGTCAGCATCAAGTGACCGAGGAGCAGGTTCTGAGGACCCATGGTCACTCCATGGTGGTTGCCCCCTGGGGGGAGGTTTTGCTCGATGCGGGAACCGAGCCGGGCGCCTATTGCGTCGACATCGACCCGACCGAAGTGGCCCGGACCCGCGCGCGCATTCCGTCGGTCACGGCTGAACCCGGATGGGACGGCCCGTGAGCGAGGCAACCGACCAACTGGCCACAGCGCTGTTCAGTGAACTGCTGACGGCGGATCAACTGATCCGAGGACGCCTCAGCCGCGCCCTGCCCAAGGGGATGGAGCTGTCGCACTTTGTCGTCCTCAACTACCTCGCCGAACATCGCGAGGAACGGACGCCCGCCGAACTGGCCCGCATCTTTCACGTCACACGCGGCGCGATGACCAATACGCTGACAAAACTGGAATGGGCGGGCCACATCCACATCCGTCCCGACTGGGACGATGCCAGACGCAAGCGCGTGGCGATTTCGGGATCCGGGGCGCGGTCCCGGGACGATGCGCTCAGCGCCATCCGTCCGATCCTCCGCGACGCGGTGGGTGATTTGGGGAGCGACCGCATTCGGGCCGCGATCCCTGTTTTGCGGGAACTGCGGTTGCGTTTTGCGGCTTCGGACAGCCCGTCAAAGCCTGCGGCGGGTTAGCAAAACGGCGGCCTTCGCGGCCAGGTCCGAACCATCCGCGCCATGGCCATGCCAGTTAATCCAAACGGCGCACCATCATCTGCGTGCCTTGCTTGCGCATTTCCAGACGTTTGATCTCCGCCACCAGGTCACTCAACTTGCGTTTGCCGTAGGTGCGCGTATCGAAGTCCGTTACTTCCGCCGTGATCTGACTGCCCAGTGCGCCCAAGGCGTACCAATCATCGTCCTGATCCATGCGGTCCATGGCGCGCAGGATAAGCGGCAGGGCATCCTGCGGCTTTTGCTTACCGCTCTTGCCTTGGGTGTGCGGGACGGGTTCGTCCACCAGGTTCTCGATTTGAATGAACCGGTTGACGACCTTGCGCAGGCTCTCGGGCGCCTTCGCTTCGCCGATGCCGATCACCTCCAGCCCCTCCTCGCGAATGCGGCTGGCCAGGCGCGTGAAGTCACTGTCCGATGACACCAAGACAAAGCCATCGAACCGCCCGGCATGGAGTATATCCATCGCGTCGATCACCAGACCAATGTCAGAGGCATTCTTGCCTTTCGTATTGGCCGTCTCTTGATGGGCCACCAGGCCGAGTTCCAACACCTTGTCCGACCAGCCCTTCAGGTGACCTCCCGACCAGTCGCCATAGACTCGGCGCAGCGCAGGCTCCCCAAGCCCCGTGATTTCCTTGAGGATAGCCTCAGCATATTTCGCCGGAATGTTGTCGGCATCGATCAACACCGCGAGCAAAGGACGATCCCGTTGTGGCATGGTGCCCCCTTCTCGAAACGGATGTGCCCGCTCTCGCCTAAAAGAGGAGGACATCCACGGATGAGATAGAGTAGCCCACTTGGTCAAAATGAACAGACGTTGAGCCCGGAAGAAACAGCGTCGAGGTGGCCTCCTCATAGAAAAAGCGATTGCTTTCTAAGGCCGCGGCCGCACCTTCAGGCGTGATCGGTCGAAGGTTGATACTCGCGTCACCAAAGCTGAGAAATCTGTCGTCGATCAGAAGCTTATCACCGGGCCTAAAATCCGTGATCTCTACTGCCGAAGTCTCGGCACCGGTGTTTGCGAGGAGCACGAAGTAGTCGTCGCCCAACCCGCCGGTCAACGTGTCCGCGCCACCCCCACCAATCAGGACATTGTTGCCACTGTTGCCGATGATTTCGGTTGCGCTGACCCCATCGGTAACCCGCGTGTTGGCTGTCCCATCCAGCGTAACACGTTCGACAAAACTGCTCCGCAGATGAACCGAAGACATCGCGAAGATCTCATCGAACCCCTCATCCCGTGCTTCCACGACGCGATCTTGGGCCAGGTCGACGTAGTAGACGTCATCCCCGGCTCCGCCGACCATCACGTCATTTCCTGCGCCGCCGTCCAGCCTGTCGTCACCCTCACCGCCATGAAGCGTGTCCTGTCCGGCGCCGCCGTCCAACAGATCATCCCCCTGCCCGCCGTCGAGTTTATCGGCGCCACTCCCACCGAACAGATCATCGTCTCCGTCGCTGCCTGACAGCGTGTCATCCCCGAGGTCGCCGTAAAGGCTGTCATCTCCGAACCGGCCAAGCAGCAAGTCGTCCCCGGCGAAACCGCGCATATCATTTTCGCCCCTGTCGCCGGACAAGGTGTCGTCACCGTCGGTCCCGCGACGCAAAAACGTTCTTCCCTCCTGGGGGTCCCCCGGGCCACCGGACTGTATCACGCCGTCGAAAGGAACCACGACGGTTTCGATGTCCTGGTCAAACCGGCCTTCCTCTCGCACCCGGACGGACCACGCCAAGGCAATGCCGTCCGGCGTGTAGTCAGCCTCAAGCTGCGTGGTATCCGAAATGGACGGCGCAAGTGTTGTCACAAGCTGCGCAGGTCCGGCCGGCGTGATGGCACCGTCATTCACCTCGTAGTAGCGGAGAATCAGGCGTGCCTCTCCCAAATACCCAGTCGGCGTGTCCCAGTGCGCGAGGGCGACGCCGTCCTGCGTCGGCACGATCGCAAATTTGCCGGGAAACGGCTTGCTACCGGATGTTGGCGTAAAGCTGGCCTGCTGCGTCCCCTCAGCGTCAAACCAGACCAAGGTAATTGTGTCCCTGTCCCTGTCGCGCGATCCATAGGCGACCACGAACCCACCGTCGGCAAGCCAAGTTACTTGCGGTATGTGACCACGATTGCGGTCGGTCGCGCCGTCGATCTTCAAGGTTTCGACGACCGCTTCGCCAACTGCGTTCTCGACTGTGAGGAACAAACTTCCGCTTTCGGCACCAGACTGACGTTCCCAGACATAGGCGGTGCCGCCGCCCTTCAGACCCGTCACATCATACGTCAGGTTGCCGTGCGCCACACGATCGTCATCGATGGCATCGAGCGTTCCAAAAGACGGTGTTCCGGCCTTAGTCTCGATCCGTCCAAGCGTCATCGTCACTTGGTCGACCTCAAGCGGTCTGAACGGATTAAAAAAGTTGACGAACCTTTCTGTCACGTAGTCCGATTGGATTGAAACAATATCTCCATCTGCAGTCGGTGCAATAGCAGCACGGAGTGAGAACGCATCATCATCTGCTGCCGAAAATTGACGGTAGCTAGGGGCATCATTTTCCCCCTGACCAAGGAACGCGATAAAGAGTTCGTGGTCGTCATAAATTAGCGTAGACCCCTCCCCATCGGTGACAGCGGCGGTCCAAACAATTGCGACGTCATCGCCCGTTGACCACGGCGCGACAGAGGGGTTTTGCCATCGTTGATCTTCTGGCGGTGTAAGTGTTGTCGCTGAACCATAAAACGCCCCTTGAGAATCAAAGCGTTGCGTTATGAGGGCAGCCTGCGTGGGACCGCTCCCAATGGGCTGGAAGCTTCGCCACACGACGACATAGTCGCCATTTGGCGCGCGCGCCAGATCGAATTGGACATCTAGGGCAGCACTTGGGCCGCCAAATCGAACGGGCGAAAACTGAGGTGTATCGGACACGGGACCATCAGGCCTTTGCAGGTTAGCGCCTGCTTTGCAGGCTACGGAACTTCAATTCCGTGTTGGTCTAACACCGATCCCCGTATTCGCAACTCGGCTTTGTCGATTATGCCCTAAAACAAAAGCACATCATCGACCGTTAATCGGGTTCCCGCGCCCAGATCGGCTACGAGGTCGCCGCCGATCCGCAATTCCCCCGTTGATTGATCGTAGGCGACGTTGCCCCGGGCCAGGGCCTGGGCCGCGACGCCTGGGTCGACCTGACGGACGTCCACGGTGCCATCCCCCAGATCAAAGATCTGGTCATCCAAGGCAATGATATCGCTTGATCCGAAGTCGGTGATGGACATCACGCCGGGCGCGTCCCCATCCTGCAAAACGAAATAATCCACGCCGCCGCCGCCCGTGATCGTATCATCGCCGCCGCCGCCCGCCAAAATGTTGGACCCGGCATTCCCAGTGATTTCTGTCGCGTAACCGTTTGCGATCACACGCGCGTTTCCGTTTCCCGTCAGGGTGACGGCTTCGACCTCTGCTTGGCCCAAGGTGACAGCTGTACTGGCGAGGATGGCATCCGTGCCGCCGCCTTCCGCTTCGACAACAACATCGCGTCGATTGTCGATCCGGTAGGTATCATCCCCGAGCCCGCCTTCCATCCGGTCCTGGCCCGAGCCTCCATCCAGGGTATCGTTCCCCGCGCCGCCCTCTAGGGTGTCATTGCCACTCTCCCCCTGCAGGAGGTCATTCCCGTCTTCGCCGCGCAGTAAGTCGTTGCCCTCACGCCCAGAGATGGTGTCGTTCCCCTCAGCCCCGTCCAGCGTGTTGGGCCGCTCGTCGCCCCGGATCACCTGATCCAATTCACCGGCGGTGCTGGGCGCCTCAACAAGCCGGGCCGTCCCGTTCGAGATTATGGCTCCGTTGGACAGGACAAATTGCTCCGTCCAATTGACGATAATTCCGCCCGCCTTGTTTTCATGCATTTCGAACTCTCGAGGAAAGGCGGCGCCGCGCATGACCTCGAACGGCTCCCCCAACGACTCGCCCAGGGCGTCGAAGAACTGGCCGATGACCTTGTATTCGCGGCGCGGGTTGTCTGAGTCCTCGACCTCTTCCATCCACGCGGAAAAGAAACCACCCCCCGCGATATCAACAACTTGTGGACTGCGTTCACGGACATCGCCGGTAACAGCGATTGGCACCACCGGTGTTTCTTTGACAAGTCGGACTTCGGCACTCGTTCGATCCAGGCCGTAGATCTGAGCGAAAAGGTCCGTCCCATTGGGTTCGGTGCCCGGCACATCCCGCGAGGCGTGTTGGATGACAAAGCGGCCATCGGCCAAAGCGGCGACCTTGTAGTTAAAGTGGAAGCCCTCCGAGACGGGATTGACCTCAAACTCCTCGATCAGGACCGAGCCGTCGGGGTTCAGGACCTGCGCCAAGATCGCATACTCGATCCCATCTTCGTCATCTGCGGGAAAGCTGCGATAGACGACGACGATCTCGCCCGTGGTCAGGGTTGTGATCTCCGGGTCGTCCTGCGCGCCGATCCGCGTCGTGTTGATGAATTGGGGGGAGGGAACAGCGAGGCCCGTGTCATCGAAGCGACGGAAAAAGATCTCCGCATCGAATTCGCCAAGGCCCGGGCCTTCCTCGGAAAAGCCGCGCCAAACGGCGACAAAGCCATCACCAGCGGCTGATATCTTGTGGAAATAGTCATTCCGGTTCGAGGTGGCGTTGAGCGGCAGGACACCAGACCTGGGCACGCCCTCCGCATCGAAGATACGATATAGGATGTCGCCCTGGCTGCCGCCCAGCCCATCGGGTCGGTCCCGTTGGACCGTCCAGGCAATGACGATGTTTCCGTTGGAAAGTTCGGCAAATTCCAGACCCGTGCCGCGGTTCGCTGGGTTGGCACCGAAGTAATCCACGCCATCGGTAATCGGCTGGGCGTCGCGATCATACAGCCGCAACTTGCCCGTGGTAACAACCGCCAGGTTCCCGTTCGAGAGGGCAAAGACATCGGAGCTGCCGATGGTCGCCGTTGTCGCGTCACCCTCCCAAAAGAACTTCTCGGTAATGAACTCCCCACCAATGGAAATCATGGCCCCCTCCCAAAGTCACAAAACGACAGGAAGGAGGATACGACAGAGGCGCCTAACCTGTGAAGGCCGCGATCAATAGACCACGACGCTCCGAATGCTTTCGCCCGCGTGCATAAGGTCGAACCCCTTGTTGATATCATCGAGACCCATGGTGTGGGTGATCATCGGGTCGATCTCGATCTTGCCGTCCATGTACCAATCGACAATCTTGGGGACGTCCGTGCGCCCGCGCGCGCCGCCAAAGGCCGTGCCGCGCCAGACCCGCCCCGTGACCAGTTGGAACGGCCGCGTCGAGATCTCCGCACCGGCGGGGGCCACGCCGATAATCACGCTTTCCCCCCAGCCTTTATGAGCCGATTCAAGGGCTTGGCGCATGACGCCGACGTTGCCCGTGGCATCGAAGGTATAATCCGCACCGCCCTTGGTCAGGTCGATCAGATAGGGGACCAGGTCGCCCTCGACCTCGGATGGATTGACGAAATCGGTCATGCCAAAGCGTTCGGCCATGGATTTCTTGTCTGGGTTCAAGTCGACGCCGACAATTTGGTCCGCCCCGGCAAGCCGCAGCCCCTGGATAACGTTGAGCCCGATACCACCCAAACCGAAAACGATGGCGCGGGATCCGATTTCCACCTTAGCGGTGTTGATGACGGCACCGATGCCCGTGGTCACGCCGCAGCCGATGTAGCAAATCTTGTCGAACGGGGCGTCTTTGCGGACCTTGGCCAGGGCAATCTCGGGCAGGACCGTATGCTGCGCAAAGGTCGAACAGCCCATGTAATGCAGGATCGGATCGCCATCGAGCGTCGAGAACCGAGAGGTGCCGTCCGGCATCAGCCCTTGGCCCTGGGTCGACCGGATCGACTGGCACAGGTTGGTCTTGGGATTGAGGCAGTATTCACACTCCCGACACTCGGGCGTGTAGAGGGGGATCACGTGATCACCGGGCTTGAGCGAGGTCACACCGGGACCCACTTCTACGACCACGCCGGCGCCTTCGTGGCCCAGGATTGCAGGGAACATCCCCTCTGGGTCAGCGCCCGACAGGGTGAATTCATCGGTGTGACAGATACCCGTCGCCTTCATCTCGACCAGGACCTCACCGGCACGCGGGCCGTCGAGGTTGACCTCCATCACGTCTAGGGGCTTTCCCGCCTGAATGGCGACGGCGGCTTTGGTGCGCATGGGGTCCTCCGATATCCGTGCTATGCAAGGGTTGGGGGAACCGTTCGGTGAATGCAACGACCATCGAGAGGATCAGCAATGCGTTACTTATGGGTTTTGGCCGCCATGGGTTTGACCGCCTGCAACGTGACAGATGAGGGCGACGCGCCCGACGCCTGCGGCGCATCGGAATACGCGTCCCTGGTGGGGGCCAATATCGCGGCAGTCAGCCTACCCGCCGAGGTGAATGATCGTGTGATCGGGCCGGATACCATCGTGACGCAGGATTACGTCCCAACGCGGCTGAACATCCGCACCGATGCGCAGGGCGTGATCTTGGCGTTGGATTGTGGGTAGCAGCTCAGTCAAGAATTTCTGAGGTGAAGATCTGGGCACCCTGCGTACACCCCTTGTACACCCCCTGACCTGCAAGATGGGCGCTGTCCCCTCGGATCCGGGCCGTCCTGCATGGCCATCGACAGTGAGGTCGGCGCGCGTCAGCCAGCCCTCCCCCGCCCGGATCGGGGGCGCTTGCATCTTGCGGCGCCCTCACCTATGTACGCTCCAACAGCGGCGGCCTGCGGGTCTCCACCGGGAAACATCGACGGGCCGCGGGCCCGTTTTTTTGTGCTTGGAAGCAGTATGTCCGATTTGATCGCCAAAACCGCGCTGGACAAGCGCCTGGCCGAGATCGTGACCCCCGTCATCGAAGACATGGGGGCCGAACTGGTGCGCCTGCGCCTGATGTCTGGCAAAACACCCACCTTGCAGGTCATGGCCGACCTGCCGAATGGCGGCATCGAAGTCGATGCCTTGGCCGAGATTTCCACGGCGCTGTCGGCGACGCTGGATGTCGAGGATCCGATCACCGATGAATACACACTGGAGGTCTCCAGCCCCGGCATCGACCGCCCCCTGACACGGCTCAAGGACTTTGAGACCTGGGAAGGCTATGAAGCCCGGATCGAGACGACCGAGCTGATCGACGGGCAGCGGCGCTTCAAGGGCATCGTGCAGGGCGTTGAGGGCGACGAGGTTCTGATCGAGATCGAGCAGGGCAAGGAGACGCCGACGATCGGGCTCCGGTTCGAGTGGCTGAGCGATGCCAAGCTGATCCTGACGGATGAGTTGATTCGCGACGTGCTGAAGGCACGCAAGGACAAGGGTCAGATCGACGAGACCCAATTCGACGAAGTAGAGACACTTATGGACGGTGAGGAAGACTGATGGCCATCACATCCGCAAACCAGCTGGAGCTTCTCCAGATCGCCGACGCCGTCGCGCGGGAAAAGATGATCGACCCGGGCCTGGTGATCGAGGCCATGGAAGAGAGCCTCGCCCGCGCCGCCAAGTCCCGCTACGGCTCGGAAATGGACATCCGCGTGTCCATCGACCGCCGCACCGGTCAGGCGACGTTTACCCGCGTGCGCACCGTGGTCGAGGACGAAGAGCTTGAGAACGAAAAAGCCGAACTGACCGTCAAACTGGCGCGCCAGTATCTGGCGGACCCCAAGGTGGGCGACACCATCGTCGACGAGGTTCCGCCCGTCGACATGGGCCGGATCGCCGCGCAATCGGCCAAGCAGGTCATCTTGCAGAAGGTCCGCGAAGCCGAGCGGGACCGTCAGTACGAGGAATTCAAGGACCGCGCGGGTCAGATCATCAATGGTCTGGTCAAGCGCGAGGAATACGGGAACATCATCGTCGACATCGGCGCCGGTGAGGCCGTGTTGCGCCGCAACGAAAAGATCGGCCGCGAAAGCTATCGCCCCGGCGACCGTATCCGCGTCTACATCAAGGACGTCCGTCGCGAAGTGCGTGGGCCCCAGATCTTCCTGTCGCGCACCGCGCCCGAGTTCATGGAAGAGCTGTTCAAGATGGAAGTGCCCGAGATCTATGATGGCGTCATCGAGATCAAGGCCTGCGCCCGTGATCCGGGGTCGCGCGCCAAGATCGCCGTGATTTCCTACGACAACTCCATCGACCCTGTCGGTGCCTGTGTGGGTATGCGCGGCAGCCGTGTGCAAGCCGTTGTGAATGAGCTTCAGGGCGAAAAGATCGACATCATTCCCTGGAACGAGGATGCGCCGACCTTCCTGGTGAACGCGCTTCAACCCGCTGAGGTGTCGAAGGTTGTTCTGGACGACGAGGCCGAGCGCATCGAAGTGGTTGTCCCGGAGGAGCAACTGAGCCTCGCCATCGGGCGGCGCGGTCAGAACGTTCGTCTGGCCAGCCAATTGACCGGCCTGGATATCGACATCCTCACCGAGGAAGAGGAATCCAAGCGTCGTCAGGCCGAGTTCGAGGTCCGCACCAAGCTGTTCATGGACACGCTGGACCTGGATGAATTCTTTGCCCAGCTGCTGGTCTCCGAAGGGTTCACCAACCTCGAAGAGGTGGCCTACGTCGAGGTGGACGAACTGCTGGTGATTGACGGTGTCGACGAAGGCACCGCGGAAGAACTGCAGGCCCGCGCCCGCGACTACATCGAGGCCCAAAACGCCAAGGCCATGGAGGCGGCCCGGGCCGCTGGCCTGCAAGACGATCTGGCCGGGTTCGAGGGTCTGACGCCCCAGATGCTAGAGGCGCTGACCGCCGACGGCGTGACCTCGCTTGAGGAATTCGCCACCTGTGCCGACTGGGAATTGGCAGGCGGTTGGACAATCGTCGATGGCGAGCGGTCCAAGGACGATGGTCTGTTGGAGCCCTTCGGCGTCGCGCTGGACGAAGCCCAGGACATGATCATGACGGCCCGCGTGATGTTGGGTTGGGTCACGCCCGAAGATGCGCTGGGCACCGCCGACGACGAAGACGGCGAGGCCGCCGACGGCACCGAGGAGGCCGGGGCGTGATCGCCCCGGAGATCTCCCCTGACGCGCGGCGGCAGAGACAAACATCGCGACGAGCCTGACCGTCGCTGCATCGTAACCGGAGAGACCGGGCCAAAGGCCGGGTTGATCCGTTTCGTTGTGGGACCGGACGAAATGGTCTATCCCGACGTTACCGGCAAGCTGCCGGGGCGCGGGATTTACGTGTCGGCGGACCGGGCGGTCCTGGAACAGGCTGTGGCCAAACGGATGTTCAGCCGTGGCGCGAAACGTCAGGTGGGCGTGCCGGGTGATCTGATCCAGTTGACCGAGGCCGGGCTGCTCAAGCGGGTGCAGGACGCCATCGCCATCGCGCGCAAGGCAGGCCGGGCCGTTGCGGGCTACGAGAAGGTCAAGACCATGCTCGACCGGGAAGAGGCGCAAGTGCTTCTCCAGGCGACGGATGGGTCGGAGCGAGGCAAGGGCAAACTCTCGACGCCCTACGGCGGCAAATGGATCGGGTTCCTGACCGCCGATGAATTGGGCCAAGCCTTCGGTCGGGACCGGGTGATCCATGCGGCGGTCGCCGCTGGAACCTTGGCAAAACGTATTGTAGAGGAAGCCGCAAGGCTTCAAGGCATCAGAGATGACGGCGGCAAACCGGCCGCCGAGAAGGATACTGGGAACGCATGAGCGATCAGGACGGAAAAAAACCCCTCGGACTTTCGGGCGGCGCCCGCAGCGGTCAGGTAAAGCAAAGCTTTGCCCGCGGTCGCACCAAAAGTGTCGTTGTGGAAACCAAGCGCAAACGCGTGATGGCGCCAAAGCCTGGCGCCCAGTCTGCGGCTGCGGTCAACGCCCAGGGTGGCAAATCCGCCGGAACCACCGATGCGGAGATGGAGCGCCGCCTGCGCGCGCTGCAAGCCGCAAAGGCCCGTGAGGCCGAAGACGCTGAGCGTCGGGCCCGCGAAGAGCGTGAAGCCGAAGAGGCCCGCGCCCGTCGCCGTGCCGAGGCCGAGGCCAAGGAACGCGAAGAGCGTGAGCGCGAGGAACTTCTGAAGGCCAAGGCCGAGGAAGATGCCCGCCGCAAGCGCGAGGCCGAGGAAGAGCGGTCCAAGCCCGCCAAGGCGGCACCCGCCGCTGCACCCCAGCCAGAGCGTCAGCGCAACTTGGGCCCGGATGCGAAGCCCGGTGGCAACAACGACCAGCGTCGGCGTCGCGATGACGACTCGGGCAAACCCCGGGGCGGTGAACGTCGTGGTGGCAAGCTGACCGTGAACCAAGCCTTGGCCGGTGGCGAAGGCGGACGTCAGCGTTCGCTCGCCTCCATGCGCCGCAAGCAGGAACGTCAGCGCCGTGGCCAAGGTGGCGGGTCGCAGAACCAAGAGAAGGTCGTGCGCACCGTGCAGCTGCCCGAGACGATTGTTGTCTCGGAACTGGCCAACCGGATGACCGAGCGGGTCGCCGCAGTCGTCAAAGCGCTGATGCAAAACGGCATGATGGTCACCCAGAACCAGGTTCTGGACGCCGATACCGCCGAACTGATCATCGAAGAATTTGGCCACAAGGTTCAGCGCGTCTCGGAATCGGACGTGGAGCAGGTCATCGACCAGGTCGAAGACAAGCCCGAGGATTTGAAAGACCGCGCGCCGGTCATCACGATCATGGGCCACGTCGACCACGGTAAGACCTCGCTGCTCGACGCGATCCGCAAGACCAAGGTGGTGTCCGGTGAGGCCGGTGGCATCACCCAGCACATCGGCGCCTATCAGGTGGAAACCGGTGGCACGGTTCTGTCGTTCCTCGACACGCCCGGCCACGCGGCCTTTACGTCCATGCGCGCCCGTGGTGCCCAGGTGACGGATATCGTTGTTCTGGTGGTGGCTGCCGACGACGCGGTCATGCCCCAGACCATCGAAGCCATTGCCCACGCCAAGGCGGCGGGTGTTCCGATGATCGTGGCGATCAACAAGATCGACCTGCCCGCCGCGGATTCGAACCGCGTGCGCACCGAACTGCTACAGCACGAGGTGATCGTGGAGGCCATGTCCGGTGAGGTTCAGGACGTTGAGGTCTCGGCGCAGACCGGCAAGGGCCTGCCCGAGCTTCTGGAGGCGATTGCCCTGCAGTCCGAGATCCTGGAGCTGAAGGCCAACCCGAACCGCGCCGCCCAGGGCGCCGTGATCGAAGCCCAGCTAGACGTGGGGCGCGGCCCTGTGGCCACCGTCCTCGTGCAGAACGGTACGTTGAAGCGTGGCGATATCTTCGTCGTCGGCGAGCAGTGGGGTAAGGTGCGGGCGCTGGTCGATGACCAGGGCAAGCGCGTGAACGAAGCGGGGCCGTCTGTTCCGGTCGAGGTGCTTGGCCTGAACGGCACGCCCGAAGCGGGCGACGTGCTCAACGTGGTCGAGACCGAAGCCCAGGCCCGCGAAATCGCCGAGTATCGGGAACAGGCGGCCAAGGACAAGCGCGCCGCTGCCGGGGCCGCCACAACGCTGGATCAGCTTCTTGCAAACGCCAAGGCGAACGAGAACGTCAGCGAACTGCCGATCTTGGTGAAAGCCGACGTGCAGGGGTCCGCCGAAGCGATCGTGCAGGCCATGGAAAAGGTCGGCAACGAAGAGGTGCGCGTGCGCGTGCTGCACTCGGGCGTGGGCGCCATCACGGAGTCGGACATCACGCTGGCCGAAGCCTCTGGGGCGCCGGTCATCGGCTTTAATGTCCGAGCCAACGCGCCCGCGCGGGCCGCTGCCAACCAAAAGGGCGTGGAGATCCGCTACTATTCGGTGATCTACGACCTGGTGGATGACGTGAAACAGGCGGCGTCGGGCCTGCTCTCGGCAGAGGTCCGCGAGAACTTCATCGGCTACGCCGAGATCCGCGAAACCTTCCGTGTGACGGGCGTTGGCAACGTCGCGGGCTGTCTGGTTACCGAGGGCGTTGCGCGCCGCTCCGCCGGTGTTCGCCTGCTGCGAGACAACACCGTGATCCACGAGGGCACGCTGAAGACGCTCAAGCGTTTCAAGGACGAGGTCAAAGAAGTGCAGTCGGGTCAGGAATGCGGCATGGCGTTCGAGAACTACGACGACATCCGCAAGGGCGACGTGATCGAGATCTTCGAGCGCGAAGAGGTCGAGCGCACCTTGGCCTGACCCAACGGCAACGTAAAGACGGACTTGGGGGGCCTCAGCGCCCCCCTTTTCATATCTAGGGTCCGTCTGGGCCGCCCCTTACCGTGGCGGGCGCGCCATGAAGATCGGGTGGGGTTGAAACCCGTCGCCCTTCGCCACCGGGGTTGTCGTCTTGTGCGGCGCCGGGTTCCCACCCTCTTCACCTGACGCGAATGGCATCACGCGACGCAATACGGGCGTGTCCGGCGCCTGTCGTCGCGGTTTGGCGAGCAAAGCCTCGGCCGGTTGCGGCGCATCATTTGGGGACACGCGCGTTGGTGTCCATTGGGAGTTCGATTTTGCGGGGGCCTGGGTCGAACGCGGGGCCTTATCGCCCGTTGAACTATCCTTCGCCGCCAGGGCAAGCGTGACTCGTAGGTGAAGGGCGCGCAGGGCGAGGCTCGCGCCAAGGGCTGTCAAAACCAGACCAAAGAGCAGTTGGGGGGACAGCCACGGAGGGGTGTCGGTCTGGACGGACAGCACGGCCAGACCAGCCAAAGTACCTCCACCTGCGATGCAGAGGACGCCAAGCGCCAAAGCCAGCAGCGATGCCAGCGGGGCAACGGCTATGGAAAGGGGGTATCGGGTCATGGGCTCACCTCTTGGTTTTTGACCAAGGGTGCGCGGTGTCACGCCGATCCCCAAACGAAAAGGGCCAGTCCCGAAGGACTGGCCCAATCTTTGCCGATGATTGCTGCCGACTTAGGCGGTTTCCCGCGTGCCCTTGCCTTTCACAGGCGCCCAGATGCGCTTGTTGGTCAGGTAGAGCAGCACCGACAGCACGGTCAGCATGATGATCGCCGTCAGGCCCATCTGCTTGCGGGCGGCAAGCTTGGGTTCTGCCGTCCACATCAAGAAGGCCGACACGTCGGTGGCAATGGAGTCGATGTCCGTGGGCGCACCGTCGTCGAATTCGACGTCATCGCCGTAGAGAACCGGTGCCATGGAGATCCAGCCGCCGGGGAAGGCTTTGTTCTCGTAGAGAACGGTGCCTGCCTCTTCCTTTTCCTCTCCGGTGTAGCCGGTCAGCAGGGACGCGATGTACTCCGGCCCGCCCGTTCCGTTGAGGAACTGGTTGATGCCGAGGTTGGCGGGGCCGTGGAAACCGGCGCGTGCCTTGGCCATCAGCGACAGATCAGGCGCGCCAACGGAGTTGTTTTCCGGGAAGTGATCGGTGGGCGCAGCCGTACGGAAATCGCCTTCGCCACCGTTCATGGACCGGTCAAACACTTCGTAGGTCGCGGTGTAAGCCTTCATCTGGTCTTCGGTGAAGCCCACGCCGCCTTCGTCCGCGAGGGTGCGGAACGGGACGTACTTCAGACCGTGGCAGGCCGCGCAGATCTCGGTGTAGACCTTCAGGCCGCGCTGCAGCTGGTTCTGGTCGTAGGTGCCGGTCAGCCCCTCGAACGAGAACGGGTAGTTGGTGACCTCTCCGGCGCCCCCCGCGGCGAAAACCGCGGAGGTGGAGATGGCCAAAGCAGCGGCCGTTTTGGTGATGATAGAACGCATAGTGGCGTCTCTCCTTATTCGGCCGGGGTGGCCGCGCGGTCGCCAATGGCCGACCCGGACCCTCCGTCCCCGCCGCCGTAGTGCGAGTTGAAGTCTTCTTCGATCGTAGCCGGACGCGGCAGCGGCTTTTCGAAAACGCCCAGCAGCGGCAGGATCACCAGGAAGTAGGCAAACCAGTAGGCCGAAGCGACCAACGAGAGGGAGGCCCAGGGCTCCTCTGCGGGCATGGACCCGAGCCACATCAGGACGAAGAAGTCCACGACCAGCAGCCAGAACCACCACTTGAACATCGGACGGTACTTACCCGAGCGGACGGACGAGGTGTCGAGCCAGGGGGCGAAGGCCATGATGGCGATGGCGCCGAACATGGCGAGCACGCCGAAGAACTTCGCGTCGATGATGCCGCCGGTCAGGAACTCTGCCGCGATCACGACCCAGACATCCGCCGTGAAGGCACGCAGGATGGCGTAGAAGGGCAGGAAGTACCATTCGGGCACGATGTGTGCGGGCGTCGCCAGCGGGTTCGCCTCGATATAGTTATCGGGGTGGCCCAGATAGTTCGGCATGAAGCCGACGATGGCGAAGAACACCAGCATGATGACGGCCAGGGCGTACAGGTCTTTGATGACGAAGTACGGCCAGAACGGCAGCGTGTCGGCTTTGGCTTCGGCCTTCGAGGTGCGGCGGACTTCAACACCCGTGGGGTTGTTGTTGCCGGTGGAGTGGAAGGACCAGATCTTCACGATGGAGAGGCCCAGGATCAGGAAGGGCATCAGGTAGTGCAACGAGAAGAAGCGGTTCAGCGTGGCGTTGCCAACCGCAGGCCCGCCCAGCAGCCATGCCTGGAGCGGCTCACCCACGAAGGGGATGGCGCCGAACAGGCCGGTGATCACGGTCGCACCCCAGAAGGACATCTGACCCCATGGCAGCACGTAACCCATAAAGGCGGTGCCCATCATCAGCAGGTAGATGATGATTCCCAGGATCCACGTGATTTCCCGCGGGGCCTTGTAGGAGCCGTAGTAGAGGTTGCGGAAAATATGGGCGTAAACCGCGATGAAGAACAGCGACGCGCCATTGGCGTGGATGTAGCGCAGGGCCCAACCGCCGTTCACGTTGCGCATGATGTGCTCGACCGAGCCAAAGGCCAGGTCCACATGCGGTGTGTAGTGCATGACCAGCACAATGCCGGTGACAATCTGCAGCACCAGCGTGAAGGTCAGAACGATGCCCCAGATCCACATCCAGTTGAGGTTCTTGGGGGTGGGAATCATGAGGGTGTTATAGAGCAGCCCGATGATTGGGATGCGGCTTTCGACCCATTTCTCGCCCTTTGATCCGGGCTCGTAGTGGTCGTGGGGAATACCAGACATTCGCTATGCCTCCTCAGCCGAGCGTGATCGTTGTGCCGTCCAGGACGGCGGGGGGAACGGGCAGGTTCGTCGGGGCCGGACCCTGACGAATACGTCCCGCAGTATCGTAGTGAGACCCGTGGCACGGGCAGAACCAGCCGCCAAAGTCACCGGCGCCGTCGCCCAGGGGCACACAGCCCAGGTGCGTGCAGACGCCCATCATCACGAGCCATTCGCCATCTTCGGACAGGGCCCGGTTGGCATCGGAGGCATCGGCGCCGGCGTCGATGTTCTCGTTCTGCGCGACCGGGTCCGGCAGGGCAGACAGGTCCGTGTTGCGCGCGGCCTCGATCTCTTCGGCGGTCCGACGGCGAATGAACACTGGCTTACCCAGCCAGAGCGCGGTGATCTGCGTCCCCACCTCAACGCCGGAGACGTCAACATCGATGGAGGCCAGGGCCTGCACATCGGCGGAGGGGTTCATTTGGTTGACCAGCGGCCAGACAGCGGCACCTGTGACCACGACGCCCGCACCAGCGGTGGCGTAGTACAGAAAGTCGCGGCGGGTGCCGGAATGATCGTCTGCGTGTGACACTGAAGGTCTCTCCCGTATCGTTTGGGCCGTCGCCCATCGTCAAAAAGCGATGGGGCCACCCAGAGGGGCCGCCCGCATTCGGGGCCTCTTACGACGAAGATAGGCAGGATATCCAGCGGACAATGCGGCGCAGGTGGCGCCTTTGGTCGCATCGGGACGGTGTTAGCGCCTAAAATCCAAGACGTTTGAGGACCGCAGGGCCCTTCGTGGGCCGGTGACCTGCTAAGGCGCGCTTAGGACACGGCCCGGAGCCCCAGGCTCACGCCCCGCCCGCGCCCCCGAATCGTGGCGGCCCTCTCCTAGTCCGCCGCCTGCGCCTGCGGGTCCAACAAAAGCTCCATATCGAAATGCGGGATGCCACCATCGTCGTAAGGTGCGCCATAGGCGGCAAACCCAAAGCGCGCGTACCACGGGACAACATCTTGCTGGGCGCTTAGATACAGCCGTGCAACCCCTTGGGATCGGGCCGTCTCCAACGCGTCCGCCATCAGACGCGCCGCGTAACCGCGCCCCCTGGCCTGGGACAGCGTGGCCACCCGACCGATTTTGAGCGTCCGGCCATCGGATTTGGTGCGGATGGTGGCCACGGCCACGCCCCCCTCCCGCAGGATCCAATGGGTGCACCCGCCATCCGTGCCGTCCAACTCATCGGCTTCGGGGATGCCCTGCTCGTCGATGAAGACGGCGCGGCGAATGGCGAGGACCTCATCGGTCAACGCGTCGGACCGTTCGATGGAGATCTGCATTCCTTACCCCGGGACCGTGGCGACCATCGCTGGCCGGGCCGCAAAGGTTTCGGCCCAAGCGGTCAAGGCCGGTCGCGATGGACGCCAGTCTTTGTCGGAATGCCGGAAATCCAAATAGCCGAGCGCACAGCCTATGGCGATCTGGGCGGCTGTCACAGGTCCTTGCAACAGCGGCATGGACCGCGCCTCAAGCGCATCGAGCGAGCGCGTGACCTTCACCCATTGGGCCTCCAGCCAAGGCTGGTATTGCAACGCCTCGGGGCGCAGGCGCTTCTCGTAGACGATGCCCACGGCCGCCTCCATGATCGCGTTGGCGTTCGCTTCGAGGGAGAGGACATTCCATTTCGAGACCTCGGGATAAAGCGCACCGCCCGCGTGGGCATTGAGAAACTGGGTGATCACACGACTGTCGTAAATGGCGGGCCCCTCCTCGCGAACCAGGGCCGGGATCTTGCCGGATGGGTTGGCCGCGTTCAGGGCCGCGTCGCCGCCCATGGGGTTGGCCGTCACGTCGCGCACTTCGACCTCCGATAGGCCCAAGTCCAGCAGGGTGACGCGGCACACGCGTGCGAAAGGCGAAGCGGGGGAGCTGAGCAAGTACATGGACGTTCTCCGACGTGGTGGTTGGGGCACGCTAGCGGCTCGGCTGGGCAGGGGTAAAGCCGGTTGCGCCTGGACCATCGCCGGTGACCGGCGATATCGCGGCGGTGCACCGCCGCGCCCGCGCTCAACCCTCGCGCATCATTTGCGCCAGGGTCGCAAGCTCTACGCCGTGCCCTGCCCCGATGGCCTCTGCGGCCCGCAGTCGGACAGCGTCGGGCTTATTTTGGTTAAGCTTCCACGTGGCCTCGATGGCCGTCACATGGAGGCGACACGGCACGATCTGCCGCATCATTCGGTCCAGCACCTCAGGTGTCATTTTGGCCGTTGTCCACGGCGCCTTACCCGTTAGGCGATCTTCGAAGGACGCGCTTTGGCGGTCGAGCATGTCGCGCATCACCTCCTGTGGAAGCTGCATCAGGCGTCCCCGAATATGCGCGGCAACGTAGTTCCACGTGGGCACCTGATCCGGCACCTTGTACCAATCGGGCGAGACGTATCCGTCGGGTCCCTGGACGGCAATGACGGCCTCCGTCTCCCCCAGCCGCAGGATTGGGTTGGAGCGCACCAGGTGAAGGTCCGCCGTTTGCGCATCCGAGGACAGCAGGAACGGGATGTGCGACAGGAGCGGCCCGCCCTCGGCGTTCACGGCGAGCGTGCCGAAGGACCGGTCCCGGATCAGATCGAGCGTGTGCGCCTCGGGCGCTTGGCGGAAAGACGGGTTTGGGTGCATGGGCCATAGGTTTTCCACGGGGCCCGCCCGATGCAAGGGAAACAATGTATCGCTACGGTGTGGGTCGGCCCAACGCTTGGGAGGCGCCGCAAGCACACCGGTCTTGCCGCGCGGGTCCAATGGGCGCAAGGAAGGGGCATGGCCCTCTTCGCCGCCCCTGACAGACCGGATCGCTTGCGCAGTGCCATTGGCCTGCGCTTGGCGGCGGCTGCGCTCGCCACGGGGATCGGGATCTGCGTACACGGCGCGGCCAAGACGGCGCCGACGGGTCAGGTCGTGTTGATGCGGGCTGCCCTGTCGTTGCCGTGGTTGCTGGCCTATGCGGCGCTGACCGCGCCCGTCGCCGACTGGCTCCCCCGCGACCGGGCGGCCCATCTGCGGCGAGGGCTGCTGGGCGGGGTGGTCATGACGCTCAACTTCTATGCCCTGGGCCAACTGCCTGTCGCCCATGCCCAGACCCTGGGCTATCTAGCGCCGGTGCTGAGCGTGCCGGCGGCGGTTCTGCTGCTGGGCGAACGATTGACGCGCCAAGCTGTGGTGGCGGTGGCCGTTGGGTTCGCTGGCATGTGGGCGATGCTCTATACCTCGGTGGCGACGCCGGGCTGGGGCTGGGCCGAATTGTCGGGCATGATCGCGGGGATCACAGCCGCCGCCGTCATGGCGCTATTGCGGGTCCAGATCCGCGCCATGACCGCGACCGAGCCCACGATCTCCATCGCGCTATCCTTTGCGGTCATCACCAGCGTCATGGGCGCGGGCGCGGTCTTGGTGACCGGTTGGACACCTATGACGGCGGAGCTTTGGGCCTGGCTCGGCGGGGCGGGGCTGTTCGGGGCTGCCACGCACATCGCGGCGACCGAAGCTTCGGCCCGGGCGCCGGTGACCGTGCTGGCGCCCTTCGATTACACGGGGCTGATCTTTGCCGTCCTGCTCGATTTTCTGCTGTTCGCCCATCTGCCCGGACCTTGGGGATGGCTGGGCATTGTGTTGATTGCGGTGGCCGGGCTCATCATGGTGCGCAAGCCCCGCGCCGAGGGCGCATTCCTGCGCCTCAAATAGGCGCTATCCCGCGCGCAGGGCGGTCCCGTCCCTGGCCATGATCCGGGCGGAGACGATGGCCCCTTCGACCTGGTCCCTGTCGAAATGCACCGGCGCGAATTGGGCGGTGCGGCCCATGCGGGGGCTTTCCATCAGAACGTCGTGCATCTGGCCCACCTGCGCCTCCAGGTGGCGCGTTACGGCCTTCTCCCCGGCGGCACGGAGCCGCGCGGCCCGGTCGCGGATGGCGCGCCCGTCAACGGGTGGCATCTTGGCCGCAGGCGTGCCCGCGCGGGGCGAATAGGGAAAGACATGGAGCCAGGTCAGATCGCACTCCTCCACCAGGCGCAGCGAATCTTCGAAATGGGCCTCCGTCTCAGTCGGGAAGCCCGCGATGATGTCGGCACCAAAGGTGATCTCGGGACGCAAGGCACGGGCCTGTTCGACGAAACGGATGGCATCGCCGCGCAGGTGGCGGCGCTTCATGCGCTTAAGGATGAGATCCGCCCCGTGCTGCAGGCTGAGGTGCAAGTGAGGCATCAGGCGCGGCTCCTCAGCGATGCAGCGCATCAGGGCCTCGTCCACTTCGATCGAATCGATGCTGCTGATGCGCAGGCGCGGCACGTCGGTCAAGCGCAGGATGCGGGCCACCAGATCCCCCAGCGGTGGCTGCCCCGGCAGATCCGCCCCCCAAGAGGTCATATCGACGCCGGTCAGCACCACCTCATGGAACCCACGCGCCACCAGACGATTGATCTGATCCACCACGACGCCGGCGGGCACCGAGCGGGAGTTTCCGCGTCCGTAGGGAATAATGCAAAACGTGCAGCGGTGATCGCAGCCGTTCTGGACCTGCACGTAAGCGCGGGAGCGCGTGCCGAAGCCGTCGATCAAATGCCCCGCCGTCTCGGTCACAGACATGATGTCATCGACTTGCACAGGCTCCGTCCCGCCCGTGGACAGCCCCGCCCAGGTGGCGGGCTGCATCTTTTCGGTGTTGCCGATGACGTGGTCGACCTCGGCCATGGCGGCAAAGCTGTCGGGATCGGTCTGCGCGGCGCAGCCGGTCACGATCAGGCGCGCCTCCGGGTGGGCGCGGCGCAGCTTGCGGATGTCTTGCCGGGCCTTGCGCACGGCCTCGGCGGTGACGGCGCAGGTGTTGACGATGACCGCATCCTTGAGGCCCGCGCCTGAGGCCAGCTCTCGCATGGCCTCGGCCTCATAGGCGTTCAGGCGACAGCCATGGTTCGACAGGAGCGGCCCCGTCAGCTGAGGGGCGGACGGCTTGGCGTCGGTCACAATAGCACACCGTCAAACACATGGGCCGTAGGGCCGGTCATCCAGACGCCATCTTCGCGCCAATCGACCTGGATCGTCCCGCCGTCCAAATCGATGCGGACCTTGCGCCCGGTGATGCCCCGCCGCGCGGCGGCCACGGCGGTGGCGCAGCTGCTGGAGCCGCTGGCCAAGGTGATGCCCGCCCCGCGTTCCCAGACACGCATGCGCAGGTGGTCTGGCGCGACCACATGGGCGACCTGGACGTTCGTGCGTTCGGGAAACAGCGGGTGATGTTCGTGGGTAGCCCCAAAAGTCGGCAGGTCCACAGCCTCGGCGTCGTCTACAAAGAATGTGCAATGGGGGTTGCCCATACCGGTCGCGACCGGATCGCCGTCGATGGGCAGGTGCAGGGTCGGCACCTCCCGCGCGAGGGGGACATCGGCCCAAGCCAGAAGCGGCGCGCCCATGTTGACCGAGGTGAGGCCATCGCCCGCGTCCTGGGCGAGCAAAAGCCCCCTTTCGGTCCGAAGGGTCAGCGTGCCCTGGCCACGGCGCGCCATTTCCCAGGCCGCGATGCAGCGCGTCGCATTGCCACAAGCCCCGGCGGTGGAGCCATCGGCGTTCCAAAACAGCAACTCCAGGTCAGCATCCGCGCCGTCGCGGATCACGGCAAGTTGGTCAAACCCCACGCCGCGATGGCGGTCACCGACCCTGCGTGCCAAGGCCGCATCAACGCGGCGAGCGGTGCTGCGTTCGTCCACCACGACGAAATCGTTGCCAAGACCGTGCATCTTCATGAACGGCAGACCATCTGATGTTTCAAGAGCCATGGCGCGCAGATACGCCCGACAGAAAATTTTTGGAAGACCCCCCGCTTGACGGCACTCTCAGGCAGCGGTAGGAGCGCCCCCGGAGAGCCGATAGCTCAGTTGGTAGAGCAACTGACTTTTAATCAGTAGGTCCAGGGTTCGAGCCCCTGTCGGCTCACCATTTACCCCTTCAGATGTGACGACCCATGATAGTTGACCATTTTGATCATGTTTGTGGTCATTATGATCACCAATCCTGGTCATTCATTGACTATCGCACCCTTGCTCTGAAAGTCAGATCTGAACAGATTTTTTGTGCACACGCGCTTTGACAGCTGGTCGGGTTTTGCATGCGGCGTCCGAAGTGCATGCACCCGGTGTGAAGTCCACGGGCAGGAACAAATCCCTCACTTAGATGGCCCTTACCCAAGCGGCAATGTCGCGACTATTTGTAACGTTTCAAAACAGTTGAATAAATCTGACCTGCTCCCCTTAGAGTCCGCGCTTATAGGTTAGCGCTGTTCAGGGTTTGG
>NZ_BPFH01000005.1 GCF_019655435.1 Jannaschia pagri | reverse complement strand
AGCACACCGACGCCCCAAGGTCCCGAACGCACAGGCCCAAACGGCACCACAGAACACCAGGGCCCAACAGCAGCTTCCGATTAAGGACCGCCGCGCCGAGACGAGGCACGATGTTCCCAAGCCGCAAAAGCCCAAAGCCACACGATGCGCCTCCCGGACCTCAGGACCTCAGACGACATCCCACAACCAACGCAGGCAACAAGAACGCGCCCACAAACTCACCACCGCTCCCCGACCAACCGCCGCCCTAAGCCCCCACAACGACCGAATAAAGTCCGCAACGCCCTCAAACCCAAAAGAACACTAAACAACATCCACCAGCCGCAAACAGGATCGCGAACGACAAATACATTAAAAACCAAACAAAACGGGCATCGCGCCATACCCTGTCATCCGCGGATCTACCTACGGAAAGCGAGACATTGTGGCAGCTTTCCTCTCGCAAACCTCGATAGAAATGGAGAAAAGCCCCGCCATCCCACGCCTCAAACACTGAAGAACCGCAGGGCAAACAAGCACACTGCGAGCCACTCTGCGCACTGACCTGTTCAGAACACCCATCGCGAGCGGCATGGGCAGCACGAGCGCAAAGGAAAGCCGCGCGATTTAACGAAATGGGGTGAGGATGCGCGGCGGGTTGCCGCTCGTCGGGGCTATTTCACTTACCGATCTCAGGGTGAGAGCTGTCACCTAACACGCCCAGCCGCCAACCGGGGTCCAGAGAAGACCAAGCTCCAGCATCTTCAACGGAAGACATCGAGAGGTCTAATCGTGGTAAAAGGTGTTCAAACCAGCCGGTTGCGATGGGTGTCGGGGCAACGAGCTGCTCGCGCTTCTGAAACTGAGGCCTGTTCTCAAGGATGTCACGGAAAACGCGAGCCGAAGGCGGAGGCGCTGGTGCGACCAACGAAAGTCGCCGCATGCCGGATGGGCGCTGTGGTTTGTACATTCTGATGTTCCGGAAATGCCGTCTCGGACCGTGGAGGGGCCACAGCGTTGATGTTCATATCGGGTCCGCTTTTGCCGGTGGCCTCGCCGCTCAAGGATCGCGCTTGAAAACAATACAATAGCACGGTCTCTCGAACCGACGGAGCCTTTGCCGCGGCGTTCAATAGCTCCGTCGATCAGGACACCCCAGAAAGCAGCCTTTCTAAAGCAGGGCGTTCCCCCAGAAGCGGGAAACGCCGCTACCTGTCCGAACCCGCCAAACAATGCCGTTCTAAAAAAGATTCGACACAACCAGAAATATAGTTATATCGGATCCTATGACACAAACACTCGACAGCGCCGCCGACGCCTTGGCCGCCTTGGGCCATACCGTACGGCTTTCGATTTTTCGCCTGCTGGTGAGGGCAGGGCACGATGGTTTGCGCGTTGGCGATATCGCCGAGCACATGGCTCTGGCGCCTTCAACCCTAGCACATCATCTGAGGGCATTGGTTCAGGCGGGCCTCGTCCGTCAGACCCGTCGTGGGCGCGAGGTCTGGTGCGTCGTCGATTTCGACGCGACCCAGACGCTGTTGGGGTTTTTGACCGACGAATGCTGTACCGGAGTCGCGCTCGTGGCTGCCGATACCGCTTAACCGCTTTTCTTGTGCCGCCGGAGGGTTCCATGGCTGACACGTCCTTGACTCAACATCGATCATCAGTCGCCGTTCTGTGGCGAGTGCATCGCGTTTGGGTGGTCTCCGCTGCCCTTTTGGTAGGGGTGACGCTGGTGTCGCCAGCGCAGGGCGCGGCGTCGCTGCAGTTCACACTGACGGCCATTCTACAGACGGCGCCCTTCTTACTGATGTCCATTGCGATTGCAGCCTACGCCGCCGCAACTGGGGCCGATAACCTTATCGCAAAGGCGTTTTCGGGCGCGCCGGTGGTCATGGTTGTGATCGCGTCGCTGGTCGGCGCACTGTCACCTTTCTGTTCCTGCGGGGTTATTCCCCTGATCGCGGCGCTTTTGGTGATGGGGGTCCCGCTGAGCGCGGTGATGGCGTTCTGGCTGGCGTCCCCTGTGATGGACCCGTCCATGTTTGCCCTGACCGCTGGCGTCCTTGGGGTCGAATTCGCCATCGCAAAGACGGTTGCTGCGGTTGGGCTCGGCCTCCTTGGAGGATATGTCACGCTGTTTCTGATGCGGGCGGGCGCGCTGACCAATCCGCTGCGCCCCGGGATTGGGAACGGTGGGTGCGGTGGGGCGTCGGTGCGTGCGCCAAAGCCCGTCGTATGGCGCTTTTGGACCGATGCCGACCGCCGCACGCGGTTTGGGCGCGAAGCGCTATCGACCACCTTGTTCTTGGGGAAATGGCTGACCCTCGCCTTCATTCTCGAAAGCCTCATGCTCGCCTATGTGCCGGCTGAGACGGTGACGCGTCTGCTCGGGGGCGACGGCGTGCTCACGGTGGTGGTGGCCGCTTTGGTCGGTGTGCCTGCCTATTTGAACGGCTACGCGGCCTTGCCCCTTGTTGGCGGCCTTATGGATCAAGGGATGGCCGCCGGGGCCGGACTGGCATTCCTGGTGGCGGGGGGCGTCAGTTCACTGCCTGCGGCAATCGCCGTTTGGGCTCTGGCGCGTCCTCCGGTCTTTGTCCTGTACCTGGGGCTGGCGTTGGGTGGCTCGGTCCTTGCGGGGCTTCTCTTCGGTGCGGTGGCCTAACACCACCCACATAAACGACGAAGGGCACCCTCGGGGGTGCCCTTTGCAACTAGCGGTCCTGACCGGTGTCAGCGTCCCGAAGGACCAATCATCATCACCATCTGCCGACCTTCCATCTTGGGGAAGTTCTCGACCTTACCGACTTCTTCGGTGTCTTTGGCGACTCGCTCCAGCAGTTCGCGGCACAGGTTTTGGTGCGCCATCTCCCGTCCACGGAAGCGTAGGGTGACCTTCACCTTGTCGCCGTTCTCTAGAAACTTGAAGACGTTGCGCATTTTGACATCGTAGTCATGCGTGTCCGTGTTGGGGCGAAACTTCACCTCCTTCACCTCGATGGTCTTCTGCTTCTTGCGCGCTTCCGCTTCTTTCTTCTGCTGTTCGTACTTGAACTTGCCGAAGTCCATGATCTTGCACACGGGCGGGTTGGCGTTCGGGCTGATCTCGACCAGGTCGAGACCCGCGTCTTCGGCCATGGCGCGGGCGCGCGCGGGGCTCACGACGCCGACGTTTTCGCCTTCGGCACCGATAAGGCGTATTTCAACGGCACGGATGCGGTCATTGATCCGGGGGCCGGTTTCCCGTTGCGGAGGGGCATTGTGGGGTCTGCGGGCGATGATCGTGGTCCTTTTAATAATCGCGATGAGGGGTGCAAAGTAGCGATTCTGGGCCCAATCTTCAAGCACGGAACGGTGGCGAAGGGACGCCACGGGAACCAGACAGGGCGCTTTGCCGTTGAAGGTCCACATGTCCTAGGCCACATACAGCTTGGACCGAATACCTATCCCCGTTTGAGGAGACACGCACATGTCCCGCAATTTGATCGTCGGCTTGGCCGTTCTGATCGTCGCAGCCCTGGCCTGGATTGCCATCGACCGTTTGTCGCAGGAGCCTGCCATCGCAGAGGACGCCGTGACCCCGCCAGAGGTCGAGGAGGCCGCGGAGGCTGTCGAAGACGCGGCTGATGCGGGTGCGACAGATGTTGAGGCCGCTGCCGAGGACGCCGCTGCTGCCTCCGAAGAGGCGGCGGAAGACGCCGCGGAGGCCACCGAAACGGCCGCAGACGCTGTTTCTGACGCAGTGGACGACGCGGCAGCCGCCGTTGAAGAGGCAACGGACTCCCTGAGTGAAGCCGTGGACAACGCGGTGAGCGAAGCCTTAAACGCGGCGGATGAATCCACCGAAGAGGCCGCCGCCGCCACGGAAGACGCCGTTGAGGCTACGGAGGAAGCTGCGGCCGAGGCCGTCACGGCTGCGGAAGATGCCGTAAGTGACGCTGCCGAGGGCGCTGCCGCCGCAACGGATGAGGCTGTCGAGGCCGCAGAAGACATCGCGACCGAAGCTGCAACCGCCGCAGAAGACGCCGTGACCGAGGCCACCGAAGATGCCGCCGCTGCAACGGATGCGGCCACCACCGCTGCCGAAGACGCTGCAGCCGATGCCGTTGAGGCCACCGAGGAAGCTGTTGAAACCACCGAAGAGGCAACGACCGAAGCTGCAACCGCCGCAGAAGACGCCGTCACCGAGACCGTTCAGGACGGTGTCGGCGCAACCGAAGAGGCCGCCACGGATGCCGTTGAGGCCGTAGAAGGTGCTGTAGATGATACAGCAGCTGTCACCGAAGAAGCTGCGACCGAAGCGACAGAGGAAGCGGCACCCGTAACGGAAGACGCGGCGACTGCTGCCGAGGAAGCGCCCACCGCAGTTGAGGAGGCCGCCGAGGCCGCCACCGAAGGCACCGAAGGCGCGGATCGTGTTGCCATCGAGGGCGACGCCCCCGCCGCTGCAGAGGCCGAGGCGCCCGCAGAGGCTGCCGTTGCCCCGTCGGAGGAGACTTCGGCACCGGAGGCCGCCACCGAAGAATCGACCGAAGAGACAACGCTTGGCGAACCCGTTGCCCCGTCGGACGCTGTTGTGCAGGAGGTCGTTCCCGCCACCGAGGCCGGTGTGGATCAAGGTGTGGACGCCACGACGGACACGGTCACCACCGAAGCCGCCGATGGGGGAGAGGCCGCGCCCGCCGGTCTGTCCACTCTGCTGACGGAATCGACCTTTGACGCAGATGCGATCCTGGCGATCGTTGACGACTCGGACCTGAATGTTTTGGCCAAGACCGCTTTGCGGACAGCCATTGAGCAGGCCCGCGACAACCCGGAGTTCGTCGATGCTGCCATCCTGGCGTTGAAGGGCCAATTCGGTCTGGAGTAACCCCATCACACCCTTCGAAGGGCCGCGCCGGGCGTACCGGGGCGGCCCTTTTTTGTTGCGCCTATCCATGTCTCGCCCCAGATTTTGGGGCGACTGGGGGGTGCTATGATCGAAGAACCGAAACGACTTAGGATCGCGCGCGACCTCAGACGCCCGACCGAGGCTCAGATCACGGCGCTCTCGGGGATGCCCACTGGGTTCGTCCTGGATGCTATGTTGGGCGCAGGCGCTATGGCCGCCGCGATCAAGCCCCTACCGGGACTGCCCCAGGCCGTCTGCGGACCAGCGCTTACGGCAGGCAATCAGCCGGGGGACCTTTTGGCGACCCTGGCAGCCATCCATTTCGCCCGTCCTGGTGATGTCGTCGTGGCCGAGGCCCAGGGCCACCAAGGTTGCGCCGCAGCCGGGGACCGCGTCATGGGGATGCTCAAGAACCGGGGTGCCGCTGGCTACGTCACCGACGGTCCCATGCGCGATTTGGCTGGCTTACAGCAGGTCGGACTGCCCGTTTGGTGCACCGGTCTGACGCCCGGATCGCCGGTCGCGCGCGGACCCGGCACCCTGGGCCTGCCGGTTCTTGTGGGGGGACAGCGGGTCGAGACGGGCGACGTCATCGTCGCGGACAGCGATGGCGTGGTCGTCGTGCCCTTCGCAAATCTTGATGCCGTGATCGCCACTGTGGCGCGCGTTGCCGAGGCGGAACACGCGCTGGATGCCGAGGTGGCCGATGGATTGGCCGAAATCGGCTTCATTTCCCACATGCTCGACAACGGAGAGGATGTGGAGTGGGTGTAGTGACCCAGCCCGGCCCCATCGGGATGGATCCCAATGGGGCGCCGCTTTGGGTCAGCCCACGAAAGCTTTCTCGACCACGTAGTGCTTTGGCTCCGAATTGGCGCCTTCTTCGAGGCCGAAGCCTTCCAGGATCTCTTTGATGTCGGTATTCAACCCCATGGAGCCACAGACCATGGCGCGATCCGTTTCGGCGGAAATCCCGTCGATGCCGAGGTCCTTGAACACAGTCCCATCCTGCAACAGCGTGGTGATGCGGCCCATCTTGGGGCTCTCTTCGCGGGTGGTGGTCGGGTAGTAGACCAGCTTGGCCAGACCGTCCTCGCCGAGCAGTTCCTGCATCATCTCATCGGTGCGGATCGTCTCGATCAACTGCTTGCCGTACTCCAACTCCGCAACATCGCGGCAGGTGTGGGTGATGATGACCTGATCGTAGTCCTCATAGGTCTGCGGATCCCGCAGCAGCGAGGCGAAGGGGGCGAACCCTGTTCCGGTCGCGAAGAACCACAGCCGCTTGCCTGGCAAAAGTGCATCATGGACCAGCGTGCCCACGGGCTTGGGGCGCAGGATGATCTGGTCGCCGGGCTGGATGTGCTGCAACTTGGATGTTAGCGGGCCGTCTTGCACCTTGATGGAATAGAACTCCAACTCCTCGTCCCAGGAGGGGGAGGCGATGGAATAGGCACGCAGCAGCGGCTTTTGCTTGCCGGTCTTGGGGTTCACATCGCCCATCAAGCCGATCATCACGAATTCGCCCGACCGAAAGCGCAGCGAGGCGGGCCGGGTCACACGGAACGAAAACAGCCGATCCGTCCAATGGGTCACGGCAGTCACGGTCTGGGCATCGGGCAGCACCGGCTGGGCGGTGGCGTTCACGGGGGCAGCGGTCTGTTCGGTCACGGGGCTTTGCTCGGTCATATCCATCATGGGCGCTGGATGCGCCCCCTCATATCTCTAGTCATTGATCTGGGTCAGGGGAAGGTGACACATCATGCGACCTTCGGACCTGACAGGGGTGGGGCGCCCAGACGGGGCGGTGCCTGCCGTGCTATGCTGCGCCTTTAGCCGGCGCGGCGGCGGCCCAAGCGCGATTGGTAGTCGTGGGCTTTCCAATCGGCACGGGCGCGCCACTGATCCTCGGGCTGACGGGCGGCGAGGGCGTCGTCAATCTCCACCTCGTCGAACCCGGCACGCCGGGCCATGGCGTATTGGTCGGCGATCACGTGGCCCTGGGCGCGCAGGCGACCGGTGTAGCCCGCCTGACGCAACTGCCGCGCGATGGTAAAGCCGCGCCCATCTGCAAAGCTGGGGAAGGCCACGCGGATTGCAGAGGTCTCGTCCAGGCGCGCCAGGACCGGCGTCAAGTCGGCGTCGGAGGCCACGTCGATGGCCAGCGGGCCATTGGCGGGCAGGTCATCCGACGGCGCGAAGCCGTGGTTCAGGTCATCCGGCCCAAAGCCAGTGTCGGTCACGATGGGCATCCATCTACTCCTCTGCGGTCCACGGCGCGGGGGCCGGGTCGGTCTGCGTCCTCGGGCACGACCCGAGGACCTCTGGCCGGGGGATCCTCGGGTCGCGCCCGAGGATGACACCCCGCGATGTCTTCTACGATTTCACAGCATTGGCGGGCCAAATGCGCGCGCCGTCGAAATGAATGCCGCACTCCGTCTTCTCGCTGGCCCGCCAGCGACCGGCGCGGGGGTCTTCGCCCGGCAGGGTCGACGTTGTGCAGGGCGCGCAGCCGATGGACGAGAACCCTTTCGCCACAAGCGGGTGACGGGGCAGATCATGGGCATCCATGTAAGCGGACAGGTCTGTACCGGTCCAAGCGGCCAGCGGGTTCACTTTAAGGTGGTTACCGTCGACCTCGAACATCTTGAGGTCCGCACGGTCCCCCCCATGGATGCGCTTGCGTCCGGTGATCCAGCCATCAAATCCCTGTAGGGCCAGCTCCAGCGGCTTCACCTTGCGGATCGCGCAGCAGGTGTCCGTGTCTGTCTGGTGCAGCACACCTTCCGCATCATGCAGGAAGGTGTCGGCAGGATCGGGCTGAATGACGCGCACATCCGTCAGCCCCAAGGCCTCGGCCACCTCTTGCTGGTAAGCCAGCGTTTCGGCGAACAGCATACCGGTTTCCAGGAACAGCACTGGGGTATCGGGACTCACCTGGGCCACGAGGTGGAGCAGAACCACCGAGTCGGCGCCAAAGGACGACACCATGGCGATCTCGCCCAGGGCGGCGTTACGCAAAGCGGTCTCTACGATGCGCGCGGCGGGCGCCTCGGCCAGATCGGCGTTCAGCTGCGCCGCGCGGGCGGTCAGTAGGGCGTGGGCGTCAAGCGGCATTGGCGGCCTCCTGGGGATAAAGCGCGGCCTTGAAGGGGGCGGCGCCAAGGCGACGGTAAGCGGCGAGGAAGGTCTCGGAAGCATCAGCGCGATGCTCCAGATAGGCCAGGATCAGACGTTCGATGGCCGGAACCACTTGGTCATAAGCAAAGCCCGGACCAGCGCGCTCCCCGATAGAGGCCGTCTCGGACCCGTCCCCGCCCAGGGTGATCTGGTAGTTTTCGACGCCCGCACGGTCCAAGCCCAGGATCCCGATGTGGCCTACGTGGTGGTGACCACAGGCATTGATGCAGCCCGAGATCTTGATCTTGAGCGCGCCGATGTCGTGCTCGATCCCCATCTCGTCGATGCGCTTGGCGATCTGCTGGGCGACCGGGATCGACCGGGCCGTGGCCAGGGCGCAGTAGTCCATGCCAGGGCAGGCAATGATATCGCTGGCCAGGCCCACATTCGCCGTACCCAAGCCTGCGTTGCGCAGGGCGGCATAGACGGCGGGCAGGTCGGCGCGGCGCACATGGGGCAGGATGACGTTCTGCTCATGGCTTATGCGCAATTCGCCATAGGCGTGCTTGTCGGCGATGTCGGCCATCAGGCGCATCTGTTGGGCGGTGGCATCGCCGGGCGTCTCGCCATGGGTCTTGATCGAGATCGTGACGATGGCGTGGTCGTCCCGCTTATGCGCCGTGGTGTTGGTGTCGATCCAAGCCTGCAGAGCCGGGTCCACCAGCGGCGGCAACGACGATGACGGCCGGAAGGCCGGAAGAGTGAACTGCGCGCGGATGTCTTCCAGCATCTGTTGGTCGATTCCGTCGAACAGGGGGCGTAGCTCGGCGAAACGCGCCTCTATCCGGTCGCGCATCTCGTCCAGGCCGTTCTCGTGCACGGTGATCTTGATGCGCGCCTTGTACTTGTTATCGCGGCGACCCAGGCGGTTGTAGACGCTGACGATGGCCTCGCAATAGGGCAGCAGATCCTCGACCGGTAGGAAGTCTCGCACGGTTTTGCCGATCATAGGCGTCCGGCCCAGACCACCGCCGATGATGACCTCGAACCCGACCTTGCCGTCGACGATCTTTGCCACCAGCCCGATGTCATGGGCGCGGACCACGGCGCGATCGTTCGGCGACCCGGTCACGGCGATCTTGAACTTGCGGGGCAGGAATTGGAATTCCGGGTGGTCGGTGGACCACTGGCGCAGCAGCTCGGCATAGGGACGGGGGTCCAGCACCTCGTCCGCGGCGGCACCGGCGAAGTGGTCGGCGGTCACATTGCGGATCGTGTTGCCGGAGGTCTGGATCGCGTGCAGCCCAACGGTGCCCAGATGGTCCAGCATATCGGGGATGTCCGACAGTTTGGGCCAGTTGTACTGGATGTTCTGCCGCGTGGTGAAATGGCCGTAGCCTTTGTCCCACCGCTCGGCCAGATCGGCCAGCACGCGCATCTGATCGGCGCTCAGCGTCCCATAGGGGATCGCCACGCGCAGCATATAGGCATGCAGCTGCAGGTAGACGCCGTTCATCAGGCGCAGGGGCTTGAATTCATCCTCGGTCAGGCTGCCGTCCAGACGGCGCTCGACCTGGGCGCGGAACTGCGCGTTGCGGGTCGCCAGGAAGGCGGTGTCGAAGTCGTTGTATTGATACATCACGCCACCTCGTGGGCTTTGCCGTGGGGATAATTGGTCGGGCCGGAGGCACGGAACGCCTCGCGGAAATGACTGGGCTGGGGGCCATCGGGGCCAAGGGTCACATCGGCCAGGTAGACACCGACCACGACCTCGGTCTGACGGGCGGCATCCAGCAGACGGGCTTCGGCCACGGCCTCGTCCTCGAAGACCTCGGCCTGGGACAGATGCGGCACCCAGGCGTCGGCGGCGGAGAGGTAGACCACGTCGCCTTCCACCAGCAGATTGGCGGTGACGACCTTGGGGGTGAAGGGACGACGGCTCATAGCGCGATCTCCGATTGGGCGAGCGTTGCGGCGGCGGCGCGGGGCGCCAGGCCGTGAAGAAGGAGGGCGGGGCCGGACACACCGTCCAGCGCCTCGGGCAAGGTGGCGAGCGTGGCGTCGATGGTGCGCTGGTCGGCACGCGAGGCGTTCTCGACGACAGTGACGGGCGTTGCGGGCGCGGCCCCATGCATCAACAGGCGCCCCTGCATCCAGCGTGCGGCGCGCTTGCCCATATAGATCGCGGCGACCTCGCCCGGTTGGGCCAACGCGCGCCAGTCTTGGTCGGCGAAGCCTTTCATGTCGTGACCGGTCAGAAACCGGACGGAGCCGTTGCGTCCCCGCTTCGTTAGGCTTTGCCCGATGGACGCGACAGCGGCGCTGGCGGCGGTGATGCCGGGGACGATGGACCAAGCCAGGCCCGCGGCCTCCAGCGCCTCGATTTCTTCGTCCAGGCGCCCGAACACCGTCGGGTCACCAGCTTTGAGGCGCACCACATGGGTCCCTTGCAAACCGTGTTCGACCATCAGGGCGTTGATGTCGCCCTGGGCCGTCGAAGGACCGAAGCCTTCTTTGCCCGCATCGATGATCGTCGCTTCGCGGCGGGCCAGTTCCAGGATCTCGGGCGCGACCAGCCTGTCGTGGATCACCACGTCTGCGGCATCCAGGGCTTTGCGTGCTTTCAGGGTCAACAGCTCCGGGTCGCCGGGCCCTGCTCCCACCAGATCCACATGACCGGGGCGCGCGTCGGCAGACAGGTGATCGGCCAGCAGATCTTCCAGCGCGGGGCGGATCGCCTCGTCGCCCTGTTCCGCGGCGCGGGGGCCCGCGTCTTCGTAGTAGGCGGCCCAGAACCGGCGGCGGGCGGCGCCCATGGGCAGGGCCTCCGCCGCGCGGCGGAACGTCTTTGCAATCCGGGCGAGGAGGCCCAGTTGCGCGGGCAGGCGCGCCTCCAGATCGGCTTTGATCTTGCGGGCGAGGACCGGGGCGGCCCCCTCGGTTCCGATGGCGACCGTGACGGGGTCGCGGTCCACGATGGCGGGCGTGATGAATTGCGAGGCCAACAGGTTGTCGACCACATTGACCAGAGCGCCATCGGCGGCAGACAGCCGGACGGTCCGCGCGTCTAGCGCTTCGTCTTCATGGGCCGCGTAGGCCAGCACGCAGCACAGCGCGTCGCCCGGCTCCTGCGCGCGTCGGATCACGGTCACACGGCCTTCGCGCGCCCAACCTTCGATCACTGGATCGATCTGCGGTGCCACAACCGTGATATGGGCCGTGGTCTTCAGCAACAGGCGCAGCTTGGCGACAGCCGCCTCGCCACCGCCCGCAACCAAAACGCGGCGGCCCTCTAGGGCGACGAAGATGGGGAAGTGGTTCATGGCGAAGCGTCCCTGTTTCTGACCCACAATATAGAACATTGTTCTCGTATTTGGGGAGTGGACGGCGCATAACAGGAACGTATGAGTGATTTATCGCATCGAATAGGAATGTTGGTCTAAATGCAGGATGAAAACCGGACACCGGCCCGCTTAGACGACTTGGACAGGAAAATCCTCCGGGCGTTGCAAACGGATGCAGGTCAGAGCCTGGAAGAAATCGCCCGTCAGGTGGGGTCTTCCAAGACGCCGGTGTGGAATCGCATCCGCAAGATGCGCGAGGCCGGTGTCATAGGAGCCTCGACCGTGGTGCTCGACCCCCAGGCCCTTGGTTTAGAGGCGTGTTTCTTCGTTCTGATCCGCACGTCAGAGCATGAGGCTGACTGGCAGCGGCGTTTCCTGGCAACTCTGCGGGCTCGGCCCGAGGTTCAGGAGGCCCACCGCCTGGCAGGGGACATCGACTATATCCTGAAGGTCCGCGTGGCCAATGCCCGGGCTTATGACGTGTTCTATCAGGCGCTGATTTCGGAGGTGCGCGTGTTCAACGTCACGGCCCTTCTCTCCATGGAGGAGCTGAAATCGGAGACCGCGTTGCCGGTATAGCCGGCCCCTGCCTGCGGGGGTGACCCGTGGGTGATCCAGGGGTGACGGCAGTCATACGCGATACGCGCACCGCTGGCGCACTTTGGCAGGGTTTGGGTGTGCAAATCGCCTTAGGCTGGCAGGTCGCGTGGCACGAGAAAGGCGATGGGACGACCGGGCAGGGGGCCTTGCACCACTGTGCAGGCGCCCGTCGGGTAGCGGTCGAAATCCGGGTGAACGGGCGGAGCGGAAACGGCTTGGGCGGCGGCCTCGGCCATCCCGGGGTTATGGCCAATGACCATGGTCGTCCGGCCCTTACCGGCGGTGAGCCGCTTTAGGATCAAGTCCGAGCCCGCCAGGTAGAGGTCGTCGTGATATTCCGTCGTCACGTCGTCAAACCCCAGCCCGTCACGGGTCTGTCGGGTGCGCAGCGCCGACGAGCAGAGGATCACGTCAGGGGTATGGCCGTTTGTGCGGAGCCAGGCGCCGATGCGCGGCGCGGCCTCCCGTCCCCGGCGGTTCAGCGGGCGGTCGAAGTCCTCTAGCAGGGCGTCGCCCCAGGATGACTTGGCGTGGCGAAGTAAGATCAGTTTCATGGGTGAAAGGCGGCCATATGGTGGGCGGATTGCGCCTGGGGGCGGTTGGGCGAGGCAGGGCACTGCCGCCGAACCGCGCACCCAAGCGTCATGCAGGTGGTCGCGGGATCGTCCAGGTGCCCGTGGCAGGCGGGAATGTCATAGCCCGCACCGCTGAGGGCCGACACCGGGCAGGCCGTTTCGCAGGGGCGATCCGCGCAGGTGGGACAGGGCGATGGGCGGCGAGGGGGCAGCGGCTGGAGGTCCTCGAACACAAGGGCCCCTCGGAAGCTGACCCAAAGGCCTTGGTCTGGGTGAACGAGCAGACCAACAGGCGATTGCGCGCAGCCTGCCGCCAAGGCCCAGCGAATGAACGGCTGCGCTGGCGTGCCGAACGGCCACAAGGGCGTCGCGCCAAGTTGGCCCGCGATGTCGGTGAGCGCGCGCTCAGAAAAGCGGTCCACAGGGTCCGGGTCGGCGGCCTCGGGCTGCTCCATCAGGTGGGGCCAGAAGGCCTGCGGATCGGGGCCTAGCAGATAGATCGTTTGGTCGGCGTCATGCAGCCCACCCAGGAGGGTGAGGCCATGGGGCCGTGCGAGAACGGCGATGCGATCAAGAAGCATGTAGCGGCCTTTGCCAGCGAGGTGGGTCGGTTGGAACGGGCACGAGCGGTAACGGTGCGCGGTCCAGCGCCCATTTGGCAAGGGTGGGCTGCTCGCGTTCCTTGTGCCCGCGCGCCCAGTGAATGCGCCTGTTCGCGCGGGCGCGGCCGATTTTTGCGGAGGTCAATTTCTTGTCGCCTAAGAATATTTCTGTTCGGGCGATGCGCTGCCGTCACAACCGTGCGGGCCCTTTGGATGAGGCAATTTGCCCTGTCTCGAAAAAGCACGAGAAACCGGAAAGCGCCGGAAACGAGCGAGCCCGAATGGTTGCGAGGACTGTTCCGTCCGAACGGCCACAGGACCCGCGCTGTCGGTCGCCCGTCAGCCGCCGGTGTGGCTCATATGGCGGGACATCTGTCCATCGGCCCGCTGGCGGGAATAGTCGAAATCATGGCCCTTGGGCTTGCGAGCGATGGCAGCGCGGATGGCATCCTCGACAGGGGCGTCGGCCTCAGAGGCGCGGAGCGGCGCGCGTAGGTCGGCCATGTCTTCCTGACCAAGGCACATGTACAACTCGCCCGTGCAGGTCAGACGAACGCGGTTGCACGATTCGCAGAAGTTGTGTGTCAGCGGCGTGATAAAGCCCACGCGCTGGCCGGTTTCCTCTAGCGCGAAATACCGGGCGGGGCCGCCGGTCTTGTAGCTCAGTTCGCTCAGCGTGAAGCGTTCAGCCAGACGCGCGCGCAGGTCCTTCAAGGGCCAATACTGACCCAGCCGCAGGGTGCCATCGGTGCCGTCACCCATGTCGCCCATGGGCATGACCTCGATAAAGGTGATGTCCAGATCGTCGCGTTTGCACCAATCGATCAGGTCGAAGAGTTCGGCCTCGTTGAAGCCCTTGAGCGCTACGGTGTTGATCTTAACCCGCATGCCAGCGGCGCGGGCCGCGTCGATGCCCCGACGCACCTTTTCCAGCGACCCCCAACGGGTGATCGCCTGAAACTTCTCCGGGTCCAGCGTATCCAGCGAGACATTGATCCGCCGCACGCCCGCATCCCAGAGGGGCTGGGCAAACCGCTCCAACTGACTGCCGTTGGTCGTGAGCGTCAACTCATCGAGGCCCGCACCGATGTGACGGGACATGCCGTCGAAGAAGGTCATGATCCCCTTGCGAACCAAAGGCTCCCCACCTGTGATCCGCAGCTTGCGAACGCCCATGCGCACGAAGGCGGAACAGAGGCGGTCCAACTCCTCTAGGGTCAGGAGCTCTTTCTTCGGCAGAAAGGTCATATGCTCCGACATGCAGTAGGTGCAGCGGAAGTCGCAGCGGTCCGTCACCGACACGCGTAGGTAGTCGATGGAGCGGGCAAAGGGGTCGATCAAAGGTCCGGTCATGGGAGAACGGTATCGGGCGCATCGCGCGGGGACAAGGTGGTCGAACGTCGAGGGGCGCCGAACCTGGGCCGCTTGTCCCGTAAGGTGTGCGTGTCGCGTGAGGTGTGGTGGCAATCCAGTGTCGATCCAGGGCGTTGGCGGTGGCAGCGGGGTGACAGCCGCGCCGAGGGCAGTAGAGTGCAGTCCTAGGTGACCCCCTCGAAACGAAAGAGATTCCGCCATGATCCGTCTCGCCCCCGCCCTGATCCTCGCGCTGTCGGCGGCAGGATGCGCGCAATTGCCCGTGTTGGATCAACTACGTCCCGGTGGGACGGAGGCCGCACCCGAAGCAGAGGAAGACATCGGCGCCCCGGCCCCGCTGCCGGAGGCCGCCCGGCCCCCGGTTGGTGTCACCACATCGCCCGACGTGCTTGATACGGTGTCCGATGCCGACAAAGACGCCGCCCGGGCCGCCGCCGAAGCGACGACGGGCGGGCCTTTGGGGGAGGTCACGGTGGCCCTGGGCGACCCAGTCGATCCCGGTCTGTGGGTCAAATCGGCCCTGGTTGACAGCGAACAGCCCGGAACGGTGCGCACCGGTGATGGGGATGCCATCGCCGTGACCTTGAGGCCCATTGGGTCAGGGGACGGCGGGGCGCAGATCAGCCTGTCGGCGCTTCAGGCCCTAGGTCTGCCCCTGACCGGCCTGCATCCGGTGACCCTGACCGCGGGCTAACAGCCGTGCAGCGCCGTACCATTGCCCGTCTTGCCCCGTGGGAGGAAATGCGCGCCGCCTTCACCTGGACCATTCCCGAGCAATTCAACATCGCCCATGGCTGCTGCGACAGTTGGGCAGAGGCAGAGCCGGACCGGATAGCCATTCTCGATCTGTCCGATGGGCGCCGCACCTGGACCTATGGCGCCCTCAAGGACGCCTCGGATCGCTTGGCTGGCGTTCTGTCACGGGCCGGGGTCGGGCGTGGGGATCGGGTAGCGCTTCTGTTGCCGCAACAGGCTGAGGTCATGGTGGCCCATTTCGCGGCCATGAAGCTGGGCGCTATCTCTCTGCCGCTGTTTGGGCTGTTTGGGCCGGAGGCTCTGGAGTACCGGTTGCGCGATTCGGCTGCCCGGGCCGTTGTGTCGGACGCGACCGGTTTGGCGAAACTGTCCGGTCTTGATCTGCCGGAGCTTTCCCTGCGGCTGGATGTGGCCACCTGGGACCTGAGCGGCGCGCCACTGGGAGCCGCCGTTCAAACCCTCGCCGAAGATCCGGCGATGATGATCTATACTTCCGGCACCACTGGGACGCCGAAGGGGGTGCTGCACGCCCACCGGTTCCTGTACGGCCATCTGCCCTGTGTCGAGACCGCACTTGAGGGGTTTCCACACCCTGGCGATGTGGCCTGGACACCGGCCGATTGGGCCTGGATCGGCGGGTTGATGGATTTGGCCATGCCCGCGCTTTGGTTCGGCGTGCCGCTTGTGGCGAAACGCTTTGGCAAGTTCGATGCGCGCACCGCCTGGGACCTTATGGCCGCCGAAGGTGTGTCCACCAGTTTTTTGCCGCCCACGGCGCTCAAGCTGTTGCGTCGGGAGCCCGCGCCGAAGGACCTGCAACTGAGGGCGGTTTTGTCGGGCGGCGAAGCTTTGGGCGCAGGGCTTTTGGCCTGGGGGCGTGACAGCCTGCGCGTGGACATCAACGAGATCTATGGCCAGACCGAGTGCAACCTGGTCATGGCGGCCTGTGCGGGCACGCAAACGGTTATTCCAGGTACCTTGGGCCGTGCGGTTCCTGGGGTCGAGGTGGCCGTCTTGGATGCGGAGGGCGCGCCGGTTGCCGACGGTCAAGTTGGCGAGATCTGTACCAAGGGGTCGGCAGCGACATTCTTGCGATACTGGAATAAGCCCGACCAGACTGCCGCCAAATGGCAAAACGGCTGGCTGCGCACGGGCGACCTTGCGCGCTTGGATGGGCCGGAGATGACGTATGTGTCCCGCGATGACGATATTATCACGTCGGCGGGGTATCGCATTGGGCCAACCGAGATCGAGACCTGTCTTTTGGCGCATCCGAGCGTCGTGAATTGCGCGGTCGTCGGGCTTCCGGATGCAACGCGAGGGGAGGCGGTGACGGCCTTTGTGGTGACCGATAGCCCAGAGGAGTCGCTGGCGCAGACCCTCATTGATTGGGTGCGCGAGCGCCTCTCCCCACATATGGCGCCCCGGGCCGTTCGGTTCATTGACGCTCTGCCGATGACGGCCACGGGCAAAGTGCTGCGGCGCGCGTTGCGAGACGCTTGAGGTCGCCGCCCCGAGGAGACTGCCCGGGGTGCGACCCAAACGACCGATGCGTGGCGATGCAGCAAGCCTCAGTTCCGGAAGGATCCGTTGCCGAAGGTGATTTCCACGCTGTCCCATTTCCCTTGCGCATTCGTTGGGATGCAGGCGGGGGTTGTAGACCCGAGGCTGCCTACGCTGGACGCCTTGGCCAAGCGACGCAGGTTGCGATGAACGACCTGACCGTCCACACGCACGACGGCACGTCCAAGAACTTGGTTCGCGCCTTGTCGCAAGGTCGCATTGGTCAGCGCGTAGACCCCGCAGATGCCGACGCGACCGTCGTTGAGGCTGGCCGGAGACCACACCACCACGAGATTGCCCGATCCGCCGCCGCCCCAGCCTGTGGCCCAGACCGTGGCATCATCGCCCTTCGAGGCCACTGAAACCCGGCCTTGGGCGCTAGCTGGGTCGGAATAGGCTAAAATGAGAAATGCAAGGATCGCAGTGAAGAGTTTCATTGATTATCCGATTCGTTCTAAGGTCTGTTTTTGCTTAAGAGATCTGGATCAATTGGCAATTCGAAATTGAGACTGTCTGCAAGGATTAATTGTTTCTTGTCGGCTAAGATGCGTTTGGTGGTGCAGTGGGTTGAGCTCTCGCTGGACCAATGCCGCCTGGAATGGGTCTAATGAGTGTGAAATGCAGTTAAGATCGTAGCTGCAAGGATGATTTCTGGCAGAACGACTTTCGAGATTTGACGTGCCATGTCGTCGCATGTCGCCAGTCTTTTGCACTCCCCACATGATCTCAATCTGGTAACGCCATAGGGAGCAGCGCTTGGTATACTTTAGGACCACGTTGCGCTCGTCCGGACTGGTGTGCAGTAACCTATCGCTTTCTCGTAAAATAAATTGAGCGGGATAGTCCCGCTCATCATATGTTTTTAACCTGAGCAGCCCCGCGAGGCCTAACAAAACCGAGCCTGGGCTAGTTAATCGGCAGGTGGATTAACTGGAAACGATCAGCGCTGGTCAACGCTCACCTTCCAAACCGCGAAATAGACGCCAGGCCGACAGCTACCGGTCCTACACCGACGCATTTGGAAGTCGCCGTTCGACGATTTCAGCCCACCAAGAACAGCCGGCGGGAATGGCCTCGTCTGTGAAGTTGTATTCAGGATGATGGACGGGCGCCGTATCGCCATTTCCGACTAGAATATATGCGCCCGGCCGTTCCTCTAGCATGAAGGCAAAGTCTTCGCCGCCCATGACCAGGGGCGCATCCTCGCAGTCGCCAGAGACGGCGCGCGCCACGTCGGCGGCAAACTCCGTCTGTTCCTCGTGGTTCACCATGACCGGATAGCCCCGGTGGTAGGTGACCTCTGCCGTGCCGCCGAATGTGGCGCAGACGCCAGCGGCGATCTCTCGGATGCGGTCCTCGGCCAAGTCACGCTGGTCTTCCGCCATGGTGCGGACCGTGCCGCGGATCTCCACCTTTTGGGGGATGACGTTGAATGCCTTAGACGATGTCTCGAAGGACGTGACTGAGACCACGATTTGCTTCACCGGATCGGCATTCCGGGACACGATGCTTTGGACGGATGTGACGAAATGGGCGGCCATGAGAGTCGTGTCCACGACCTCTTGGGGTTTGGCCGCATGTCCGCCGCGCCCCTCTAGCGTGATGTCAAATTGGTCGGTCGCAGCAAAGAAGGCGCCCGGGCGGATGGAAAAGCTGCCGACCGGTCTGCCGGGCCAATTGTGCATGCCGTAGACTTCTTGGATGTTCCAGCGGTCCATCATGCCGTCGTCGCACATCTCTTTGCCGCCGCCGCCGCCTTCTTCGGCGGGCTGGAAGATCACGACCACGGTGCCGTCGAAATTCCGCGTCTCGCACAGGTACTGCGCGGCGCCCAGGAGCATGGCCGTGTGCCCGTCGTGGCCACAGGCGTGCATGGCGCCAGCCGTCTTGGAGGCGTAGTCCAGGCCCGTCGCCTCAAGGATCGGTAGGGCGTCCATATCGGCACGCAGGCCGATGACCTTGCCCGAGGCTGTCGACGCGCCGTGGATGACGCCAACGACGCCGGTCCGTCCGATCCCCTCGACTACGTCGTCGCAGCCAAAGGCGCGCAACTTCTCGGCCACGATCCCCGAGGTGCGATGGGTCTCAAAAAGGATTTCCGGGTGCTCATGCAGGTCCCGGCGCCAGGCGGTGATGTCGGGCAGCAGTTCGGCGAAACGGTTTTTGACGGGCATGGGCGGTCTCCTTCCTGGAGGAAGGTACGCCGATGCGGGGGCGGTGCAAGGGGTGCGGCGATCGGCGATTGTACCCGGTGGCTGACCCTGCGTAAGATCGGTCGAACATCACCGAGTCCTCCTTGAGACGGAGTTCGCAAGATGAAGACCGCACATCAGCCAATACCTGACAAACGCCCCCATGTCGTCGTCGTGGGGGGCGGTTTTGCGGGGGTGCAGTGTATCAAATCCCTGCGCGGCGCGGGGGCGCGGATTACACTGATCGATCAGCGCAACCACCACCTGTTCCAGCCGTTGTTGTACCAGGCGGCGACAACCATCCTCGCGCCGTCGGAGATCGCTTGGCCGCTCCGCCAACTTTTCCGGGATCGGCAGGATGTGACCACCCTGATGGGCCGTGTGACGGGCGTAGACACCTCAAAACGTTGCGTTTTACTAAAGCGGGGTGCGCCCGTTTCTTATGATTACCTCGTCCTGGCCACGGGGGCGCGGCACTCCTACTTTGGTCATGACGCGTGGGAGGCCCATGCGCCCGGTCTGAAAACCCTAGAGGATGCGACGCGGATCCGTCGCAAGGTGCTCCAGGCCTTTGAGATGGCCGAGACAGAGGACGACCCAGAAGCGCGGGCCGCCCATCTGACCTTCGCTGTGATCGGCGCGGGCCCCACGGGTGTGGAATTGGCGGGGATCATTGCCGAGCTGGCCCATCGCATCTTGCCCCGCGATTTTCGGCGGATCGACACGCGGGCAGCGCGGGTGCTGTTGATTGAGGCGGGTCCGACGGTTTTGTCCGCCTTTCCTGAGCAATTGTCCGCTTACGCCCGACAGTCCTTGGCAGGCTTGGGGGTCGAGGTGATGACCGGTGACGCGGTGACGGGCTGCTCCGCCGATGCGGTCATGGTTGGCGACAGACGCATCCCATGCCGCACGATCATTTGGGCCGCGGGCGTCCAGGCGTCGCCAGCCGCGTCTTGGGTGGGTGCCTCGCGGGATCGTGCCGGTCGCGCCTTTGTGGGGCCGGATCTAAGTCTGGCATCGCACCCCGACATTTTTGTCGTGGGGGATGCGGCCTCGGTCAGCGACACAGCCGGTCAGGCGGTGCCCGGCATTGCGCCCGCCGCCAAGCAAATGGGGGCCTATGTGGCAGCCGTTATTCGCGCGCGACTGGGCGCGCGGGGAGCGCCTGGGCCGTTTGTCTACCGCCATGCCGGGAACCTTGCGACCTTGGGCCGGCGGGCCGCTATCGCGGATTTCGGGCGCGTGACCCTGACGGGCGCCGTGGCGTGGTGGGTATGGGGCATTGCCCATATCTATTTCCTGATCGGCACGCGCAGTCGGTTTGTCGTGGCCTGGAACTGGCTCTGGACCTTTGTGACGCGTCAGAATGCGGCGCGGTTGATCACCATGTCCGATCCGCGTTTGCCCCAAGCAGCCCCCGCCGGAACAGAGCGGAGCAAGCGGTCGCCCGCCTCTTCCTGAAGCGGCGCGGCCGCGCGTGTTGCTTCCGGGCCTGTGCGACCCCTGGGCGGTGGCATGAAGGCGGGGCCTTGGGGCAGCGGCAGCCCGAGTGCTGCCCTAGACCAGGGTGTCGACCACCCGGCGCAGCAGGGCTTCGCCCGCTTCGAATTGGTCTTTGGCGATCCATTCATCGGGCTGATGGGCTTGGGCGATATCGCCAGGGCCACAGACCACGGCGGAATACCCGCGCTCTTGGAATTGGCCAGCCTCGGTCCCATAGGTCACCACATGGGGGGCATTGTCCCCGGTCAGGCGTCGGATCAGAGTCTCGGCGGTGCCCTCCGCCTCGGGGCGCAGGCCGGGAACACCGAAGTTGCGCTCAAAGGTGACGCCAGCTTTGGGGTGGCGCGCCCGGAGAGAGGCGTCCAGGGCCTCCAGGACCTCTGTCAGATCCACTGCATAGGTTTCGGGGTCGTCACCCGCTGGACAGCGGAAGCCGACGTTCAGGTGACAGTCTTTGGCGGTGATGTTGTGGGCCGTGCCGCCCTGGATCATGCCCACATGCACGGTCGTGAACGGCGGATCGAACAGGGCAGACACCGGATCAGGTGTCTGGGCTTGAATGCGGGCATTGGCCTCATTCACCCAATGCAGGATGCGGCCCGCTTCGTGGATGGCGCTCACACCTTCGGGCAGCTTTGACGAATGGACCTCAAAGCCATGGACATGGATGCGGAACATGACGCTGGCGTTGTGGCCGGTGACGGGGCGGAGCAGGGTCGGCTCTCCGATAATGGCGGCAGCGGCGCGGGGCAGGTGGGTGACCATGTCGTCGATCATGGGCGGCGCCCCGACGCAGCCGATTTCTTCGTCATAGCTGAAGGCCAGTTGCAGGGGGCGGGTGATGCCTCGGTCCAGGGCATAGGGCACCATGGCGAGGGCGAGCGCGTCGAAGCCCTTCATGTCGCAGGTGCCGCGTCCAAACAGCTTTCCGTCCCGTTCGGTCACGGTCCAAGGGTCGGTTGTCCAGTCTTGGCCATCGACGGGGACAACGTCGGTGTGACCGGACAGAACAACCCCGCCTGGCACTTCGGGTCCAACGTTGGCGTAGAGCGCGGCTTTGGTGCCCGTGGCGTCATAGACCCGGCGGGCCGAGACGCCGTGGGTGCCCAGGTAGTGTTCCACCCAATCCACAAGGTCCAGGTTGGAGTCGCGGCTGACCGTGGGAAAGGACACCAGGCGGTCGAGGATGGCGCGGGCGGAAAGCTGGGTCATCGGGGTCCAGTCATGGTCTTGGGCTATGGGGGGGCCTGCTGGATCGCGTCCGGCAGTTCGACTTGGCAGGGCGCCTCCGGGTGCCCTGAGGGTCGTTGCACAAAATGTCCGCCACCTAATAGCCGCTGTCGGTTTCGAGGACCATATGACCGAGCGACACCTCTCGGTAGTGGGAGGGTTCGGGCGCATGGTCGATTGGGTGAATGGGCGAGGGGATCGGCTTGAAATTCAGGTCCCGCTCCGACTTGCGCTGGGTGGGATCGGCCACGGGGACGGCGCTCATCAACGCCCGGGTGTAGGGGTGTTGCGGGTTTTCGAAGACGGCGGCACGGGGGCCGATTTCAACGATCCGGCCCAAATACATCACACCCACTTGGTGGCTCACCCGCTCGACGACGGCCATGTCGTGGCTGATGAACAGATAGCTGAGACCCAACTCCGCTTGCAGTTCCATCATCAGGTTCAGCACCTGCGCCTGCACGCTGACGTCCAGGGCCGACACGCTCTCGTCGGCGACAATCAACTTGGGGTTCAGGGCTAGCGCGCGGGCGATGGCGATCCGTTGCCGTTGGCCGCCTGACATTTCGTGCGGGTACCGGCGCATGAAGCTGCGCGGCAGTTCCACGCGGTCAAACAGTTGCGCCACGCGGTCTAGGCGTTCCGACCGGGTATGGAGGCCGTAATTCTCCATGGGTTCCGATACTTGGTCCGCCAGTTGACGCTGCGGATTGAGCGAGGCGAAGGGATCTTGGAAAATCATCTGCATGTCGCGCCGGGCGCTGCGCAGATCGGTTTGGTTCAGCGCCATGATGTCGGTGCCGTCGATGGCGATCTGGCCCGACACAGGCTCCACCAATCGCAAGACGGCCCGCCCGCAGGAGGATTTCCCGCAGCCCGATTCGCCCACGAGGCTGAGCGTCTGGCCGCGGTTGATCGAAAAGCTGACGTCTTCCACCGCGTGGACGTTCGAGATGTGTCGCCGCAGCAACCCGCCACGGACCGGAAAGCGGACGGTAAGGTTATTGACCTCCAACAGAGTCTCGCCGGTGCCCGGAATGGGGTCAAGGTTCTGTCCCTCTCGCCCCATCAGCTTCATGGGGGCGGGCAGGCTGGTGCCCTGCATTTCACCCAATCGAGGGACCGCCGCCAAAAGCGCCCTGGTGTAGGCATGTTGCGGGGCCGCAAAGATCTGCTCGACGGGACCTTCCTCAACCTTGCGGCCGCGGTACATGACCACGACGCGGTCGGCCATCTGCGCGACCACGGCCATGTCATGGGTGATAAACATAACGGCTGTGCCTGTCTCTCGCTTCAGCCGGTCGATCAGGGCCAGGATTTCCGCTTGGATCGTGACGTCGAGCGCGGTGGTCGGCTCATCGGCGATCAACATGCGGGGTTCGCAGGCCAGGGCCATGGCGATCACAACGCGCTGGCGCATCCCACCGGACAATTCATGGGGGTATTGGGACAGGCGGCGCTCCGGCTCGGGGATGCGCACCTGTCGCAACAGATCCAAGGCCCGCGCGCGGGCCTGGGCTTTGGTCAGGCCGCGATGCTCGATCAACCCTTCGGTCAGTTGCTTTTCCAGCGTGAAGACAGGGTTGAGCGCCGTCATCGGCTCCTGGAAGATCATGCCGATTTCGGCCCCGCGCAGGGCGCGCCGGTCATGGGGATTGCCCTCTGCCACATCGATGGGCGGGGCCCCGTCGCCCTGATCGAACAACAGGCGCCCACCGGTGATTTGGCCGCCGCCAAACTCCACCAATCGCATCAGCGACAGCGATGACACCGATTTGCCGGACCCGCTTTCCCCCACCACGGCGACGGTTTCGCCGGGAAAAACGTCAAAGCTCACGTCATCGACGCCGACGACTCTGCCGCCCCGCGTTTGAAACTCGACCCGGAGCCGGTCGAATGAGGCGACGGGCACGCGGTCGGTCTGATGGTGCGGCGGCTGGGCAGTTTCTAACATGGTTTCTCCCGCAGGTCCGGCCCTCTGACGGGGTCGATTGCCGATCACCGAACATGACCGAACCTGCGGTGTAAAGATGGTGTTCGGATTTGCCGCGCGTTTGATCGTCTGGGCGCGGCGCTGCCGTCTTATCGGTCGCTTGCCCTGGTGGCACGACCAAGACGCTTGCAATTCGCACATCATCTGTTTGTCATACGAGAGTCGTTGGCCTTTGCGGTCGTCGGCCACACGGTCTCCGCAGAAGGGGCCCAGCACCGCATCCCACCATGGAGCCTTCGGAGAGGGGGGACGTGGCGGGCAACAGACTCGCCTGACCAGCCAACCTGAGGGGGGCGGTCCCGGCAGCGTCAACAAGGAGAGATCATTTATGTCCGTGAAAACAGCTTTGCTCAGCGCCGTGGCGAGCCTGGCCCTGGTCCCCATGGCCCATGCCGACGGCCACGTGGGCGAGCGTGGCCGCGATGGCCAGGTCAACATCATCTATTGGCAGGCGCCATCCACGTTGAACCCATTCTTGTCCGGGGGGACAAAGGATGTGGAGAGCGCGTCGCTAATCGTAGAGCCGTTGGCCCGGTTCGATGAGACGGGCACGATCCAGCCATGGTTGGCCGCCGAGGTGCCGACGGTTGATAACGGAGGCATTTCCGAAGACCTGACCCAGGTGACCTGGACGCTGAAGGAGGGGCTGGTCTGGTCCGACGGCACGCCGTTCACCAGCGCGGACGTCAAGTTCACCTATGAGTATTGCACCCATCCCGAGGGTGGTTGCGCCCAGGTGACCAAGTTTGAGGGCATCTCGTCCGTCGAGACGCCGGACGACCTGACCGTTGTGGTCACCTTCTCCGAACCGCAGCCCTATCCCTACAGCGCCTTTGTGGGGGGCGAGAGCCCGATCCTGCAAGAGGCCCAGTTTGAGCCATGCGTGGGCGCGGCGGCCTCGACCTGTACCGAGCAGAACTTCGGCCCCATCGGCACTGGCCCGTTTGTGGTGGATGAATTCCGCACCAATGACGTGATCTCGCTGTCGGCGAACCCGAACTACCGCGAAGAGGGCAAGCCCGCCTTCGCGAGCGTGAACTTCAAGGGTGGCGGTGACGCGGATGCCGCCGGTCGCGCCGTGATGCAGACCGGTGAGTTCGACTACGCCTGGAACCTGCAATTGGCCCCCGAGGTCATCGCGCAGATGGAAGAGGGTGGCTTGGGCACGCCGGTCGCGGGCTTCGGTCCCCTGGTCGAGCGGATCATGCTCAACAATACCAACCCCGATCCGGCGCTGGGTCCCGATGAGCGGTCGGTTGTCCGCCCCCATCCGTTCCTGAGCGATCCGGCGGTCTATAAGGCCATGTCCATGGCCATTGACCGCCCGCTTCTGGTGGAAATCGGCTACGGCCAGGCCGGTAAGGTCGGCTGCAACTGGGTGCCCGCACCCGAGGTCTTTGCCTCGACGTCCATCGATTGTTCCACCCAGGATCTGGACGGCGCCAAGGCCATGCTGGAGGAAGCCGGTTGGGTCGATGCCAACGGCGATGGCGTGCGCGAAAAGGACGGCATTGAGCTGCGCGTTCTCTATCAGACCTCGACCAACGCGGTGCGTCAGGACTTCCAGGCTCTGATCAAGGAGTGGTGGCAGGAGATCGGCATCGCGACCGAGCTGCGCAACATCAACGCATCGGTCTTCTTCGGCGGGGACGCGGGGTCGCCCGATACCTTCCAGAAGTTTTATGCCGACGTGGAGATGTACGCGAATACCTTCAATGGCACTGATCCGCAGGCCTATCTTGGCAACGGTCTCTGCGACAAGGCGCCGAGCCCCGCGACCCAGTGGCAGGGTGAGAACATCTCGCGCTTCTGCGATCCGGAGTATGACGCGCTCTGGGCTGAACTGGCCCGCACGTCCGGCATTGAAGCCCGCGCGGAGATCGCCAAGCAGCTCAACGACATGATCATTGAGCGCGGTGGGATGATCCCGCTGGTGCACCGTGGTCGTCTGTCGGCCCACGCCAACACCTTGGGTGGCGTGAAGCTGAACGTTTGGGACAGCGAGCTCTGGAACATCGCCGATTGGTACCGGATCGGCGAATGATGATCCGCACGGCGGGGTAGTGCCCTGCCCACCGGCCGGACCTATGGCGGTCCGGCCACTGATTTCCGTAGGTCGGGGTCGTCCCGACGCCCCTCACGTGATGCGGACCTCTGGATGGTAATTCCACAAGAAACTTGCGGCGTTGGTTTGACGACTCGGCCCCGTCCGTCTGCCGATGTGCCGCGTCTGGCGTGGGTTGCTGATCGGGGCGATGCCATGGGGCGCGGTGACAGGTTTGCATCGGGTCACTCCATACGGTCGGGGCGTGTCGCGCCAAAGGTCGCAGGACACGTCGGTATGCCTTCGAGACGGCCTGGCGTTGCCCGCATTATGGGTGCCCGGAGGCTCCACAACCGCGCGAAGGTCTCCGGCGCAATCGCTCGGCCTCAATTGCGGCTGGCCGGATTGATGGCGGTCGGCCTGCCGCAAGGCTTCAACGTGACCCTAGGCGCCGTCGCCATGGGTGGCGGGTGCCTCTACGACAGCCGTGCGATGGCGGGGACGTCCCGACGACGCGTACCTGCGGGCCGTCACGCGTTCGCCCCCATCCGTCGCTCCGTTCTCTGCGGCCACTTTGACCTTATGGGGATCCGCCCGCGATGCTGACCTTCACCATTCGACGATTGTTCTTTGCGATCCCAACGCTGTTGTTCATCGCCCTGGTGATATTCCTTCTGCTGGAAATCGCCCCGGGCGATCCGATGGCCAACGTGCCCTTGACCGTGCCCTCCGAGGTGAAGGAGCAGATGCGCCAGGCCCTTGGCCTTGGAGAGCCCGCGCCGATCCGCTTTTGGAAATGGCTCGTGCAGTTCTTTTGGATCGAGCCGCTCAACGTGGTCGATGCCCTCTTTGGGACCACCTTCGCAGAAGGGCAGTTACGCATCATTTCTTGGCAAAACCGCGCGCCTGTCTTCATCGCGATTGCCGAGCGGATCCCCCAGACGCTCTGGGTCGTGGGCACCGCCTATATCGTCGCCATCCTGATCGCGATCCCGGTGGGCATCTATTCCGCTTACAAACAGTACTCGGTCTTCGATCAGGCCGGGACCTTCGTCACGATGATCGGCTTTTCGGTGCCGCCCTTCTTTTCGGGTGTTTTGGTCATCGTGATCTTTGCCGTGCAACTCAAATGGTTCCCGTCCATCTATGACACGACGCTTGTCGTCGACAGCTGGGCCGCGTTCAAACAGCAGGTTCTGCAGATGACCCTGCCCGTGATGGTCCTGGCGCTGCAAATCACCTCGCAACTTAGTCGGTTCATGCGCGCGTCGATGCTGGACAATCTGGGACAGGACTACGTGCGGACCGCGCGGGCGAAAGGCCTGCGGGAAAAAGCGGTGGTGCTGGTCCACGTCCTGCGGAACTCGATGATTCCCGTGGTCACGGTGATTGCGCTGGGCGTGCCGTCGATTTTTGGCGGGGCGATCATCACCGAACAGGTGTTCAAGGTGAATGGCATCGGTCAGTTGCTGATCACTGCGATCCAGGCCAACGACCTGCCCATGGTACAAACGCTCACCTTCATATTTGCTGTGCTGATCGTTCTCTTCAACCTGATTGCCGACGTGCTCTACGGCATCCTAGACCCGCGGATCCGCTATGACTGACGCCACTGCAACCGACCTGACACATGCGGCCCGCAGTCAGTGGTGGGATGTTTGGGATCAGTTTCGCAGCCATAAGGGCGCGCTGATCGGGGCCGGCTTTTTCCTCGCCATCGTTCTGTTGGTCGTTCTGGGGCCATACCTCTGGCCCTTGGACCCGACGCAGACCAACATTCGCTCTCGCAACCAAGGGATGAGTTGGGCGCACCCGATGGGCACCGACCAACTGGGCCGCGATATCTTTGCCCGGGTCATCGCGGGGGGGCGCATCAGCATGGCGGTCGGATTGACGGCCATGGGGTTGAGTTTGCTGCTCGGCACGCTGATCGGTGTTTTGGCGGGCTACTTCAAGCGCTTGGACGGCCTGTTGATGCGCCTGACCGATCTCTTCTTGGCCTTGCCGTTGCTGCCGCTGCTCTTGGTGATGGTGCTGCTGTTTCGGGAGCCGCTCACCGCCGCCTTTGGGGTCGAGACGGGGATCTTTATTCTGATCGTGGCGGCCATCGGGATCACCTCTTGGATGCAAACGGCTCGGATCGTGCGCGGCGATGTCCTGGCCCTGAAGGAGCGGGAGTTTGTTTTGGCCGCCCGCTCCATTGGAACGCCACCCGCCCGGATCATCACGCGGCACATTCTGCCCAATGTGCTGTCGCCGATCATGGTGTCTGCCACCTTGGGTATTGCCACGGCGATCATCACGGAGTCGGCCTTGTCGTTCCTTGGGTTAGGGTTTCCGCCGGATTTCCCGACGTGGGGACGTCTTCTGAATGACGGGGTGCAGTACTTACAGAACTACCCGGGACGGGCGTTCTGGCCTGGTCTTGCGATTTCCCTCGTGGTGTTGTCGATCAACTACGTCGGGGATGGTCTACGCGACGCCCTGGATCCGCGGCTGCGCGGTCGATGAAGGGGGCAGAGTTTTCGCTGAAAACTCTGGAAAGACTTTTCGTTGAAAAGTCTTAGGCCCCTCACGCGGTGCCCGTTGCATGGACAAGATGCAGCTTGTTGCCATCGGGATCGCGCAGGTAGGCGCCATAGTAGTCGGGCCCGTAGTGTGGACGTGGGCCAGGCGCTCCCTCATCGGTGCCACCTGCCGCGAGGCCAGCGGCATGGGCGGCGTCGACCGCCGCCTGTGAGGGCGCGGAGAGGGCCAGCATGGACCCGTTGCCGGCCGTCGCAGGACGATCATCAAACGGTATCGCCACATAAAGGCGCGGTGCTGTTGTCCCTGGCTGGTGCCAACACAAGACGGGCGGTTCGCCATTCGTGCCCATGATAACCTCGGTCAGACCCAGGGGCGTCAGCAGCGCCGTGAAGAACCGGTGGGAGCGGGGTAGGTCGGTGCTGCCGAGGCAGACATGGGAAATCACGCTGGTGCCCGTGCGACGCCAACGCCGATCATGGCGTCTCGCGTCACGAGCTTCGCCAGGTCCTGAGCGGTCATCCCGTCGGTGCCATCGGGGCGCATGGGCAGAACGATATAGCGCATATCCGCTGTCGAATCGTGAACGCGGACGGTCGTGCTGCTTGGCAGGACCAATCCGAACTCCGCCAAGACGGCGCGCGGCTCCCGCACTGTGCGGGATCGGTAGGCGCGGCTTTTGTACCAATCGGGCGGCAGGCCCAGCAGGTTCCGCGGGTAGCAGCTGCACAGCGTGCGAACGATGACGTTGTGAACCTCGGGTGTGTTTTCGACCGCGATCAGCTTCATGGGGCCCACATCGAACCCCATCTCGGCGCAGGCGGCGGAGCCGTCAGAGAGCAGTCGCGCACGGAATGCCGCGTCCGTCCAGGCCCGCGCCACGACGGCGGCGCCGTCGGCGGGGCTGCGCGCGTCCATGGCCTCCACCTGGGCCGTGACTTCGGCAGGTGTGACGACGCCCTTGTCGATCATCAACTCACGGACGGCAATTTCCAACGTCTGCCAATAGGTCAGGTCGGTGTCCTGATCCGCACGGTACGGATGGCCAGAGGGCGACAGCCCGTCGGGCGCGTCGTGATCGGGGTGGTCATGGGGCATCCGCAGGCTCCAACCAATGGGCGTATATTTCGGCGTCGAGGGTGTCGGTGCTGGCCGCAGCGTCTGGCCAAAGATCTGATAGATGAAAGCGCACGCGATACAGGGGCAGGGGCGTCGTGGCATGGCCGTAGGCAAGCTGCTCGGGGTTGCCGAATGGGCCAAGGACGCGTTCCACAACGCCGGTTTTTCCGCGCAGATAGGCCGGCGTGCGCACATGTCCCGGCGGCATCAGCGCGCGGACGCGGACGGCCGTGCCTGGCAGCCAGCACCCCGTCGGCGCCTCAGGTGCCGCGCTAGGGGACATGGTTTGCCGCACCATAGGTGGCGCCACGGGCCTGAACCTCGGCCATTTTGGTGGCCAATTCGGCCACCGTATAGGTGCCTTGCTCCAGATGATTTTGGTTCAAGGCCGCAACCCAGCGTTCGTAATAGGTCATGGTCTCAAAGGCCTCCGGTCCCATGTCTTCCAGGACGCGGCGCAACCCATCGACCGTGAACACGCCTTTGAGACCGGACAGGATCACCAGGGCGTCCACCCGTTTCTCCCACAGGGCGAAATCGTGGTCTGCGGTGGGGACAGGACCGGCAAGGTCGCCGCCCATGTCGTGCCAGCGCCGTCCCGGGCCCAAGTAATCGCTGTCCGCCATGGTCACGCGTCCTCGGCCAGGGCGATCAACTGCGGGCGGAGGCCGCCCAATTGGAAGCCCGCCCGTTCCGTCGCCGCCAAGATCTCATCCGGGGTCATGCGTCCGGTCTGGCTGAGCGCCCAGAGAACAGCGGACCGGGTGCCGGACGCACAATAAGCGACAACCTTGCCCTCCGCGGCGTCGATGGCGTCACCCTGCTCTTCGACGGCCGTCATCGTCATGTTGGGCATCGACACGGGGTTAAAGACAAAGGCGAGACCTGCGGCTTCGGCGGCGGCCTGCATGGCGGCTGCCTGGTGCGAGGGCGGGACCTCTGCGTCGGGGCGATTGCAGATGACGGCTGTCACGCCCGTTGCCGCAAGCTCCGCCATCTCTTCGGGATGCAATTGGGGGGCGACGGATGTTGTGTCGTCCAAAGGCAGCAAGTCCATTCGCGGTGTCTCCGGGTCTCCAGGTCTTTAGGGCGGAGTTTTGCACGCTCTGTCCCCAAAGCGCAAAGCCCCTGTCGTCGAAGGCCGCTTGCTTGGGCGCGGCGATGGTGGATAGTTCAGGACATGTCGCGATGATAGCGCTCGCAGCGCGCGGCGGTTTCTTGCATGCCTGAGTATGCCGCCCCTAGATGGGGCCATCGAACGATCGGGAGAGAACGATGGGCTGGAAATCTGAGTGGGAGAGGGCACAAAGCGATCCAGAGGGCTTTTGGATGGATGCCGCGCGCTCCATTGACTGGGACGCGGCGCCGACCAAAGCACTCCATGATCAGGGGGGACCCGTGCCGGAATGGTTCGCCGATGGGATGGTGAACACCTGCCACAACGCCGTGGACCGCCATGTCGCCGCTGGAAACGGGGATCGGACTGCGATCATCTACGACAGCCCCGTGACGGACACCGTGCGTCATATCACCTATGCCCAACTGCAGGATCGTGTCGCCCGGTTGGCCGGGGCCATGGCCGCCCGTGGTGTGACAAAGGGCGACCGGGTTCTGATTTACATGCCCATGGTTCCCGAGGCCCTGGAGGCGATGCTGGCCTGCGCACGCCTGGGGGCCATTCATTCGGTCGTGTTCGGAGGTTTTGCCGCCGCCGAATTGGCTGTCCGCATCGACGATGCCCAGCCCAAGGCCGTTCTGGCCGCCTCGGGCGGGATCGAGCCGAACCGCACCGTTCCCTACAAGCCGCTCCTCGACGGGGCCATTGAGATTGCGTCCCACAAGCCGGATGTGTGCATCATTCTGGAGCGTCCGGGCCTGGAGATTGAACTCGGCCCCCGCGACGTCGATTGGGAGGAGGCCGTGGCCGCCGCCGACCCCCATCCTTGCGTTCCTGTGCGGGGCGATCATCCTGCGTATATCCTGTATACCTCTGGCACGACCGGCGCGCCCAAAGGCGTGGTTCGGGCCACTGGTGGGCACCTTGTGGCGCTGGATTGGACCATGTCCAACATCTATGGCGTCAAACCGGGTGAGGTCTATTGGGCCGCCTCGGACGTTGGTTGGGTCGTTGGACACAGCTACATCTGTTACGCGCCACTGGTGCATGGCTGCACGACGATCGTTTTTGAGGGCAAGCCCGTGGGCACGCCTGATCCCTCGACCTTCTGGCGGGTGATCTCTGACCATAAGGTCGCGGCCTTCTTCACGGCGCCGACCGCCTTCCGCGCGGTGAAGCGGGAGGACCCGGACGGCACCTTCATGAAGGGCCATGACCTGTCTGGTCTCAGGGCGATCTACCTGGCCGGTGAACGTGCCGACCCCGATACGATCCAATGGATCCAGCGCCTGACAGGCAAGCCGGTCATCGACCATTGGTGGCAGACGGAAACCGGTTGGGCCATCGCGGCCAACCCCATGGGATTGGAAGAACTGCCGGTCAAGATCGGCTCTCCCTCGGTTCCGATGCCCGGCTACGATGTTCAGGTTCTGGATGACGGCGGGCACCCGGTCGCGCCCGGCACGCTCGGCGCCATCGCGGTGAAACTGCCGCTGCCACCCGGAACGCTGCCCACCCTGTGGAACGCGCGGGAGCGGTTCGAGAAAAGCTACCTCAACACTTTCCCCGGCTACTATGAGACGGGGGATGCGGGGATGCTGGACGAGGACGGATACCTCTGGATCATGGCGCGCACGGATGATGTCATCAACGTCGCGGGCCACCGCCTATCCACTGGCGCCATGGAAGAGGTCCTGGGCACTCACCCGGACGTTGCCGAATGCGCGGTCATTGGCGTGGCCGATGCGCTGAAGGGGCAATTGCCACTGGGCTTTTTGATCCTGACGGCGGGCGTAGACCGTCCCCACGACGAGATCGTCAAGGAGTGTGTGAAACTGGTGCGCGATAAGATCGGGCCGGTGGCGGCCTTCAAGCTGGCCGTGGTGGTGGATCGCCTGCCCAAAACGCGGTCGGGTAAGATCTTGCGCGGTGTCATGGCCAAGATCGCCGATGGCGCCGAATGGAAGATGCCGGCCACCATCGACGATCCCGCCATTATGGATGAGATCGGCACCGCGCTCGGCACCTTGGGCTATGCCAAGGCGATGGCCTAGGTGACGGGGGGGCGACGCACGTCTTCCGCCGGAGAGGGGTTCTCCCCAGACCCAGTGGAACTGCTCGCCCATGATATACGGGCCGCCGTCTCGGATGTGATCGGCGGCCTGCGACTGATTGATCCGGATGACCTGTCGGAGGCCGCGCGCGAGCAGTTCGGGCGTGTTCATGTGGCGTCGGAACTGCTGGCGCGGTTGGTCGAAGAGATGTTGCTGGGCACCCCTGGCCAAGGGGTGGAGACGGAGGTGGGGGTGCTCAACCTCCACCGTTTTCTCGATGATGAGCTGCGGCGATGGCACGGCGCATCCCGCCCAACGGGCACGATGGTCACCCTGAACCGATCAGAGACTTTGCCAGAGGTCGTGCGTCTGAATGGGCTGCATTTGCGGCGTATCGTGGCCAACCTGATGGGCAACGCCCTGCGCCACGCCCCCGGCGGAACCGTCGAACTGGGCGCAGGTGTCTATGAAGACGGCGCGCTTCGCTTCTGCGTCAGCGACGATGGACCCGGCTTCCCACCGGATCTTTTGCCACGCTTGTTTGATCCCGCCACGCGGGGTGGGTCCGCTCCGGGCACGGGCATGGGCCTGCATATCGCCGCCGCCCACGCAGAGGGTTTGGGCGGTCAAATGACGGCCAGCAATCTGGAGACGGGCGGCGCGCGCGTCACGCTGACCATACCGGCCTTGTCTTGGCGTCGCGACCCGTCTGATGAGGGCGCGGAGCTCCCTGACCTCACCGGTTGGCGCGTTTTGATCGCTGACGATAGCGGGACCAACCAATCCCTACTGAAGGGGATGCTGGGCCGCATGGGGGCCGAAAGCGAGATCGCCTCCAACGGCATTGAAGCCTTGAACTGGCTGTCCCGAGAGCGGTTTGATCTGGCGCTCGTCGATCTTGAGATGCCGCAGCTTGGCGGGCTGGACGTGATCCGCTCGGAACGGGTGCGCCAGGCTCGTGGGGTGGCCCCGCCGATGGTGATGGTTGCCATGACCGCTTATGTGATGCGGGACAACCGCGACGCCATCTACGAAGCGGGGGCAGACGGTATCTTGGCCAAACCGCTCGGTACGATCGAGGCCTTTGGGAAGGCCCTGCACCATTACCTGGAGAACGCGCCCGACCCGACGGACTGGGTGCCGGAACGGGCGCCAGCGCTCAGCGCCATTACCCTGGCGGAGCTTATGGCCGCCGCTGGACCGGACCAGGGCAACGTGCTGCTGGATCGTCTAAAAGAGGACCTGGCAGGTGTCTTCGACGGGCTGTCTGGGGCGCTAGAGCCTGTGAACGTGGTCGAAATCCGCGCGCAAACGCACATCCTGTTGTCGCTGTCCGGCGCTGTGGGGGCCTTGCCCACCCAGGAGGCCGCGCGCCGATTGAACCAAGTCGCGCGCCAGGGGGATGTCGCGGCCGTTCGCATCGCAACCAAGGTCTGCCTCGGGCGTTTGTCCGAGTTGCGCACGGAACTTGCACGCACAGGGCCTTAGGCCGCCCCAGGGTTACACGTCGACCGGTCCGGTCTGAAGGCCGGATCCTGTCCGCGCAACACCCGGTCAGTCTTGGGTTTCCGGTTCCAACAGAACGGTCTCGACCTCGGCGCCGGCCTCCAAGGTGCGGTGCACCGGGCATTTGTCCGCAATCTCCAGAAGGCGCCGCCGCTGATCGACATCGAGAGGACCTGTGACTGTGATCTCACGACGAAAGCGGTCGATCCGCTCCGTCGCGGAGGGCGCGTCCTGGGCGTGCATCCGGTCATGGGTGACATCGACAGCCACTTGATCCATCGGCCATCCCTTGCGCCGCGCGTACATGCGCATGGTCATCGAGGTGCAGGCCCCCAGGGCGGCGGCCAGCAACTGATAGGGCGTCATACCCTGGTTTGTTCCGCCATAGGCGGCAGGTTCATCGGCACGGGCGTGATGCTGTCCGCCCGCAACGATGTCCTGGGCAAACCCCGCTGGATCCGCCTCGGTCACGCGGGTCACACCCTCTGGCGCGCCGATGGGAGGCGCGGGCTGGGTGATGTCGACATACCGGCTGACCCAGGCCCCGATTACATCTGCCGCGTAATCTGCATCCGACTGACGGGTGATAAGGTGGTCGGCGTCGTCTAGGGTGACGAAGCTTTTCGGGTGCTTGGCCTCAACGAAAATGCGCGTGGCATTGTCGATCCCCACGGTCATGTCGCGCGGTGCATGCAGGACCAGGAGCGCACGGTTCAGGTCCCGGATGGCGGGGGCGAGCGCCTGGGCGGAGACGTCCTCGACGAACCCTTGCCCAATGCGCAGCTTGCGTCCGCCCAGAACCACGTCTGCGGCGCCGTCCCGGGCGATATCCTCCAGGGCGTTGTCGAAGTTATGGGTGACGTGGCCGGGGTCAAACGGCGCGCCGATGGTGACCACAGCCTTGACCGTCGGCATATCGCCGACCGCGCGCAAAACGGCTGCCCCGCCTAAGGAGTGCCCGATGATGATACTCGGGGCGAGGCCCCTGGCCTCCAAAGCCGTCGCCGCCGCGCGCAGGTCATCCACGTTGGAGGTGAAGGACGTGTTCTCGAACTCACCACCGGAATGGCCCAGCCCGGTGAAGTCAAAGCGCAGGACGGCGATTCCCATCGCTGCCAGTCGTGCCGCAATCCTGCGGGAGGCCGCGATGTCTTTGCCGCAGGTGAAGCAATGGGCCAGCAGTGCGGTGGCGCCCACCGGTCCGTCGGGCAGGTCTAAACGGGCGGCCAGGGCGCTGCCGTCATGTCCGGCAAAGGTGAAACGTTCGGTCGGCATCTGGGGTCCTTTCGGTTGACCCTAAGATGACGTTCCAACGCCCTTGCCTGCAAGACGTGCGCCCTGCGCCGTCACGCAGGGGTGATGCCCCGTGCGCGCGCGGTGAGCCTTTGGCACCACGGCTGCCACTGGCGCCCGATTTTCCGGGAAAATCGGTCCTGGCCCCGAGGGGGGCGCTCAGACCGAGGGCTTGCGCTGTAACAAAGGCATCAGGCTGGCCATGTCCGGCCCGTCGGGACGACCCGTCATCGCCAGACGCAGGGGTTTAAACAGGCCCTTGCCTTTGCGCCCCGTGGCGGCCTTGACCGCGCCCGTCCAGGACGACCAGGTGTCCGGCGTCCAGGGCGCGTCGGGCAGCAGGGCCAGTGCCTCGGCCACGAACGTCGCATCTTCTTCGGCGATCTGCGGATCCGCGCCCTCGGTCATCAGACGCCACCAGTCGGCCATTTGCGCGCGAGACTGGATGTTGTCGCGCACCACGGTCCAAAAGGCCTCCGCTTGCTCGCTAGGCACGCCGAGCGCTGCGACATCTGAGGCCACGGCGGCTAAGGGCAGGGTCTGAAGGACGGACCCCGACAGGGGCTTGAGCGCGTCCACGTCGAACTTCGTCGGCGCCACACCAAACTGGGACAGATCGAAGGCCGCCGCCAGATCAGCAGGCGTGTCGCGCACTTCGATAGGTTGGGTCGACCCGAGGCGCGCCATGAGCGACAGGAGGGCCATAGGCTCCACCCCCTGGGCACGCAGGTCACGGATCGACAGGGTGCCCAGGCGTTTCGACAGCGCCTCGCCCTGGGGGCCGGTCAACAGCGAGTGGTGCGCAAACGTCGGGTGGCCATGGCCTAGTGCCGCCATGATCTGAATTTGCGTGGCGGTGTTCGTCACGTGGTCAGAGCCGCGCACCACATGGGTCACGCCCATGTCCGTGTCGTCCACCACCGAGGCAATGGTATACAGCACCTGACCGTCGCCCCGGATCAGCACCGGGTCCGAGACCGAAGCCGCGTCAATGCTCAGGTCGCCCAGGATCGCATCGGTCCACTCGATCCGCTCTTGGTCCAGCTTAAAGCGCCAATGACCGCCGCGTTCGGCCCGCAGCCGGTCCTTGTCTTCGTCGGACAACGCGAGCGCGGCACGGTCGTAGACGGGCGGCTTGCCCATATTCAGCTGCTTCTTGCGCTTCAGGTCCAATTCAACCGGCGTCTCGAACGCCTCATAGAGACGGCCCATGGCGCGCATCTCATCGGCGGCGGCGGCATAGCGGTCGAGGCGCGCCGATTGGCGCTCTTCCCGATCCCAGGTCAGGCCAAGCCATTCCAAATCTTCGCGGATGGCGTCGGCGTATTCGTCTTTAGACCGCTCCGGATCGGTGTCATCCAGGCGCAAGATGAACGTCCCGCCGGCCTTTTGGGCGATCATCCAATTCAGCAAGGCCGTGCGCAGGTTGCCCACGTGGATGTGGCCGGTGGGCGAGGGGGCGAAGCGGGTGACGATATCGGTGGACGGCATGGGGCGGCTCCTTTCAGCGGCGTGTGGCAAAGGGCGTGACGGTTGTCCAGGGGAAGGGGTGTTTGGCAGGCCCGCGGGGCAGGGCGGTCACGGGGATGTGCCTTGCCGCGCCCAGGGTGCGACCTACGGTCTCAGCCACGTCAATCGCCCCCAGGAGAGACCCATGACGCAGATCACCCGCCGCGCGGCGCTCACCGCAACTGCGGCTTTGCCGCTTGCCGCCGCCTTGCCCGTTGCGGCAGCCGCCCCAAAGCAGGGGCCCGTCTTGCAAAACATCCGCCGCTTTGCACTCGGGGACCTGGAGGTGACGACCTTGCTGGCCAACACGGTCACGAACCCGGCGGATCCCCAGACCATCTTCGGGATGAATGTGGATGCGGAGACCTTCCGTGAGGTCTCAGAGGCGGCGCATATCCCGTCGGACGTGAACCAGTTCTTTTTCACGCCGACCCTCGTCAACACGGGCGAGAGCCTGGTTCTGTTCGATACCGGTCAGTCCGGGGACGGTATCGCCTCCGTGCTAGAGGCCGCCGGATATGCCACGGACGATGTGGATACGGTGGTCATCACCCATATGCATGGCGACCACATCGGCGGTCTGATGCGCAATGGCGCCCCTACGTTCGCCAATGCGTCCTACATGACGGGTCGTGCGGAATATGACGCCTGGGCCGCACGCGAGGCCGAAAACTTTCAGGCCAACGTCGTGCCCCTGGCCAAAAAGATGACGTTTCTGGAGGACGGCCAAGATGCCGCGCCGGGGATCACCGCCGTCGCCGCCTTTGGACACACGCCGGGGCACATGAACTACCGTCTGTCCTCTGGCGACAATAGCCTGTTGATCGCCGCCGATCTGGCCAATCACTACGTCTGGTCGCTTGCGCATCCCGATTGGGAAGTCCGTTTCGACATGGACAAAGAGGCTGCGGCGGCCACGCGCCGGGCGGTTCTGGGGATGCTTGCCGCAGAAAAGATGCCGATGATCGGATATCACATGCCGTTCCCTGCCGTCGGCTATGTGGACACGCGCGGCGACGGCTTCCATTGGGTGCCGGAGAGCTACCAGATGATGCTCTAGGCGGGCTCTGGTGTCACCGGCCAGCGGTTTCGCAGGTCGGTGAGACCCGCTCGGATCAATTCCCGTAAGGCATCGAGATCGATGCGGTCCAATCTGGTGACGTTAAGGCAGGCCTTGCCCATCTTGTGGGGCCCAAGCCTGTCTAGGATCGCACTGTGATCCGCATACCCCGGCATGATGTAAAAGCTTAGGCCCGCTGTCCGCATGGCAAATCCGGTGGCCAGAAACTGGCCCGAGCGGCCGCTGTCGTAGGTATAGGCATAGGCGCCGTAGCCGATGATCCGGCCGTTCCAGAGGTGGGGCGCGAAGCCCGTTTCCTGGCGGTAGAGCGTGTCGAGTTCGCGCGCCTCTAACGCTCGCGCCTCGGGCAGGGCGCCTATGACGGCCTGACAGGCGTCCGGTCCGTTGGGAACATCAGCGACCATACCCGAACGCTAGCATGGCCGCTGTTTGGCGTCGCCCCTAGACTGAGGCCACGATGTCGGGCCAGCGGGCATCGCCCTTTGCGATGAAGCCCGGGACGTCTTCGTTCCAGCGGGCCTGCACGCTGTCGTTGAAGTTGAGATAGAGTTTGCCGTCCACGACCGCCCAATTCGCTGGCTGTGTGGAGAACAGTTCACCCTTCTCGGCCACGGCCCAAGCGCAGAAGCCGCCGTATTGCGGGGCGTAGGCCGTGGGATCGGCGGCAAAGCGGTCTCGGTTGTCAACGCTGGCGAAGGCCCAGGTCGTGTCAGCCCAATCGTGGGTGAGTGTCGGGTCGCCCGAAACGGGGCGGCCTTCGGTGAAATAGGCGACCGGGTCCGTGCCGCGGATGGCCAGGCCGTTCTCGCTGTAGACGCGCGCCGGGGGCAATTGTCGGTCACGCAGCAACACCGCGGCGCCTGCGCTTCCGGCCAGGACCACGAGGCCACCGCCAAGGATAAGATTACGTCGCGTAGGGGTCATGGGAGATCTCCTTTCGCGCGGATCTTCTCCGACCTGGGCGCCAAAGACCAATCAAGCCCGTTCACGGCGTTGCGAGGCTGGCCCCTTGCATCGCTCGGCGCGTCGGGCCAAGCCTTTGATGACGTGATCCAGCGGGAGCATCCCATGTCCGAAGATCTGCGTGCGGCGGCCCTTGCGGTGCGCGCAAACGCCCATGCGCCCTATTCGAACTTTCAGGTTGGCGCGGCCATCCGCACCGCCTCCGGCGCGGTATTCATTGGCTGCAACGTCGAGAACGCGGCCTATCCCGAGGGCACCTGCGCCGAAGCGGGGGCCATCGCCGCCATGTGCGCCGCCGGAGAACGGGACGTGACCGAAGTGTATGTGGTGGCCGGATCGCCCGCGCCGGTGCCGCCCTGTGGCGGGTGCCGCCAAAAGCTTGCCGAATTCGCGGGCGGCTCCGTGCCCGTGACGCTGGCCACTGTCGCCGGAGAGGAGCAGGCCACGACCGTCGGCAATCTGCTGCCAGGGGCGTTCGACGCGGATCACATGGCGTGACGGCGCGCCGACTTCTCCAGGATTTGGGCCAAGGGCGGCGCCCCAGTGCAAAGGCCCTTGCGGCCTTTGCCAGTGGTCTGGCCGATGGCAGTGTGTCGGACGCGCAAGCGGGAGCCTTTGCCATGGGCATCTGCCACACGCCCCTGAACGCCGCTGGGCGTGCGGCGCTGACCCGCGCCATGCGCGACGGGGGCGAAGTGCTCCACTGGGACGTGGACGGCCCCGTGTTGGACAAGCATTCGACCGGCGGCGTCGGCGATTGCGTCTCGCTGATCTTGGCTCCGGCCCTAGCCGCCTGTGGGGCCTATGTGCCGATGATCTCTGGCCGGGGGTTGGGGCACACGGGCGGCACGCTGGACAAGCTGTCCGCGATCCCTGGCTTTCGTACTCAGATGCAGGTTGATGAGCTGCAATCCGTGGTCACGCGGGTGGGCTGTGCCATCGTTGGGGCGACGGCCGACATCGCCCCGGCGGATCGACGGCTCTATGCGGTGCGGGACGTGACCGGCACAGTCGAAAGCCTTGATCTGATCGTGGCCTCGATCCTGTCGAAGAAGCTGGCCGAAGGACCGGAGGCGCTTGTGCTGGATGTCAAAACCGGCTCCGGCGCCTTCCTGCCTGACCCGACAGAGACGCGGCGCCTAGCGCAGGCCCTTGTGGAGACGGGGCAGGCGGCGGGTGTTATGACCTCGGCCATCCTGACGGATATGTCTCAACCGGCTGCGACCAGTGCGGGCAACGCGCTGGAGGTTATTTCGGCAATGGAGGCGCTGACGGACCCGACGGGGCGCGCATCCGCGCGGTTGTTGGCCCTTGTGCAGGCCCTCGGAGGGGAGGCGCTGGCGCTGGGTGGCCTTGCGGCGGATGCGGATGACGGAGCGGAGCGGATCGCGCGGGCTTTGGCCTCGGGTGGCGCTGCGGTGGTCTTTGGAAACATGGTTGCTGCCCAAGGCGGGCCCGCCGATTTTCTCGAACGGTGGCGCGACCGCCTGCCCGCCGCACCTGTCGTTGCGGAACTGCGGGCGGATCGACCTGGCGTGGTTGCCAAGATCGATACCCGGGCATTGGGGGAAATAGTCGTCGACCTGGGCGGTGGACGTCGACGCGAGGATGATACCGTGGATCCCACGGTTGGCATCAGCCATCTGGCGCAACTCGGCGCCACAATGGTCGAGGATCAACCCCTTGCCCGGATCCATGCGCGGGATTCCGATAGCGCCGAAGCCGCCGCCCAAAAGGTTGCCCATGCGATCACCCTGGAGGACGGCGCCGTAACCCCTCCGACCCTGGTGCAGGAGACCGTGCGATGAGCCGTGCATTCCTCGTTGTGTTGGACTCCCTCGGCATTGGTGGGGCACCGGATGCTGCCGATTTCGGAGACGAGGGCGCGAATACACTTGCACATATTCTACAGAATTTCCCAGATTTAGGCGATCGAAGAGCCATAAATCTGTCGCATTTCGACAAACTGGGGCTTGGCGCAGCCTTGCGTCTTGCTTCGGGTGAAATCGGCCCCGGCTTGGCGGCGGACGCGCAAGGGGCTTGGGGCGCGGCGACGGAGGTCAGCTTGGGAAAGGATACCCCCTCGGGCCATTGGGAATTGGCGGGACTGCCCGTGCCGTGGGATTGGACGTACTTCCCAAGAACGGAACCGTCCTTTGACGAGGGCCTCGTTGCCGAGGTCTGTCGCTTGGCCGGGACCGATGGGATCCTGGGCAATCGCCACGCTTCGGGCACGGAGATCATCGCCCAGGAGGCCGAAGCCCACATCCGCACGGGCTGGCCGATCTGCTACACCTCCGTGGACAGCGTTTTTCAGATCGCGGCCCATGAGGAGCACTTCGGCCTCGACCGGCTGTATGCCCTGTGTGAGGCCCTGGCGCCCATGTTGCACGCCCGCCGCGTCGGTCGCGTCATCGCCCGGCCGTTCGTGGGGGACGGCCCATGGACGCGAACGACCAACCGCAAAGACTATGCTTTGGAGCCACCGGGACCGACCCAGTGCGACGCGGTGCAGGGGGCTGGCGGCCATGTCCATGCCATTGGCAAGATTTGGGATATTTTCTCCGGTCGCGGGATCGATACGGTTGCCAAAGGCACCGATGCGCAACTGATGGAGCATCTGAAGGCGGCCCTCGCTGAGCAACCAGATGGTTCGCTCACCTTCGCGAACTTCGTGGAGTTCGACAGCCTGTACGGGCATCGGCGGGATGTGGCGGGCTATGCGGGGCATTTGGAATGGTTCGACCGCTGCCTGCCGGATTTGCTGGCCGCCCTGCGCCCTGACGATTTGATTATCTTTACCGCGGACCATGGGAACGACCCGACGTGGCACGGCAAAGACCACACGCGAGAGCGGGTACCTGTTCTCTGCGCCGGCGCGACCGGAGACGCAGGGTCCTTGGGGCAGGTGGGTTTCGTAGATGTTGCGGCGACGATCTGCGCCCATCTGGGTATTCCGTCCGTTGGACCAGGGAGAGCGTTCCTATGACGATGCGTCCAAAGATTGAGTTGCACCTTCACCTAGAAGGGGCGGCACCGCCGAAGCTGATCCAAAGGATGGCTGCGGAACAAGGTGTGCGGTTGGACGGCGTTTTCGATGCTGATGGGTCTTACAAATACAATGACTTCACAGGCTTTCTTAATGTTTATGAGGCCGCCACGCAGGTCCTGAGAACACCAGAAGACTTCGGTCGTCTGACATACGCGGTGTTACAGCAATCTGCGGCGCAGGGCGTCATCTATACGGAAGCTTTCTTGAGCCCTGATTTCTGCGGGGGTCGCGACCTGGGTGCTTGGCGAGATTACCTGGCAGCCATCCAAGAGGCCGCTGCCAGCGTGCCGGACATCCACATGCGTGGCATCGTAACCTGCATCCGGCACTTTGGCCCTGAGGCCGCTCAAGAGGTCGCGGAGTGCGCCGCTGCCACGGCTGGTGACTTCATCACTGGCTTTGGCATGGGCGGCAACGAGGCGGTCGGAACGCAAGGCGACTTCGCCAGGGCCTTTGCCCGCGCCAAAGCCGCAGGCTTGCATCTAACAACCCATGCGGGCGAGTTCGGCGGCCCAGAGTCCGTCCGTTCCGCCCTGGATGACTTGGGTGTCACGCGGATCGGGCATGGCGTGCGTGCGATTGAAGACGACGCCCTGGTCGACCGCTTGGCTGCCGAGGGCATCGTGTTGGAGGTTTGTCCCGGCTCAAACGTGGCGCTCGGGCTGTTTGAGCGGATCGAGGATCATCCCATCGACCGTCTGCACGCCCGGGGGGTGCCGATCACGGTATCGACCGACGATCCCCCGTTTTTTCACACGACGATGGGCGGGGAGTACGCCGCCCTAACCAAAGCCTTCGGTTGGCGTTCGGAGACTTGGTTGGACATTAACCGCACCGCCGCCCGCGCCGCCTTTTGCGACGATGCCACCCGCAACGATCTTTTGACCCGATTGGAGACGTCATGGACCACTTGACCCATGTCACGCACCCGCTTGTGCAACACAAGCTGTCCATCATGCGCGAGGTAGGAACCTCCACGGCGGTCTTTCGGCAGCTTCTTCGGGAAATCAGCCAGTTACTGGCCTATGAGATCACTCGGGAACTTCCCATGGAAACGAAGCGGATCGAGACGCCGCTCATGCCCATGGACGCGCCAACCCTGTCGGGGCGAAAGCTGGCGCTTGTCTCGATCCTGCGGGCGGGAAACGGGTTGTTGGACGGCATCCTGGAGCTTGTGCCCTCGGCCCGGGTCGGGTTTGTCGGCCTCTACCGCGATGAGGAGACGCTGGAGCCGGTGCAATATTACTTCAAAGTGCCCGATCACATGGACGAAAGACTGGTCATCGCGGTCGATCCCATGTTGGCGACGGGCAATTCCTCGGTGGCGGCGATTGATTTGCTGAAGTCGTCCGGGGCGAAGGATATTCGGTTTCTGTGTTTGCTCGCCGCGCCCGAAGGCATTGCGCGCATGAAGGATGCGCACCCGGACGTGCCCATTGTCACGGCGGCGGTGGATGAGCGATTGAACGAGCAGGGATACATCGTTCCGGGCCTAGGGGATGCGGGTGACCGCATGTTTGGCACGAAATAGAGGCGTTTTGCCGTGCCCACATACTTTACTTGGTATGGGCCTGTCGTGCAGGGTGCGAAAAAACCGACGCGGCGGGGGCCGCCTGACAAAAGGCGAATTGGGCATGTTGAGATCTTTTGCGATTGGGGTGGTTGCAGCGAGTGCGATCGCGGCGGCAAGCGGAGTCTGGGCGCAGGGCTCACGCTCCATTTCTGGCCCGGCTGAGATTCCGCCAAGCAGCTTTACCGGCGCGCAATACGTCGACAGCCGTGGGTGCATCTTCATTCGCGCGGGTGTGGATGGGGCGACCCGCTGGGTGCCGCGCGTGAACCGTGATCGGAGTGTTGTCTGTGGCGCGGCGCCGTCTCGCAGGGCCGAAACGCCAACCGTCGCCCCGGCGCCAACGCCCGCGCCAGAGCCGCGCCAGGTGACGGCGGCTCCGACGCCACGACCTTCGGTTGAGGCCGCAACTGCGACGACTCCGGCGACCACCGCGCCCGTTGCCGCCGCAGAGCCCGTTATCCGGAGGGCACCCGCCGCCGCAACGCCGCGCCGTATCGAAGAGCCAGCGCCCCGGCGTGTGGCAACGCCCCCGCGGACGGCCGCGCCCGCTGCGCGCGCGCCCCGCAGGGCCGCCGCGCCAGCGCCCCGGCGAGCGGCTGCGCCCCGTCCCATGCCTCAGGTCGTCCGTGCGCCCACGCCACAGGCCGTCACCCTGCCGCCCGGATGCGGCGCCTCGGCCTTGTCCGCGCGCTATCTGCCCGGATGCAGCCCAACCTCGACATCCGCCCGCCCGTCTCGCGTCGTCAGTGTGACCGCGCCAACGGTTGTGACGGCCCCCAGCCAGCCCGTGCGCGGTCTTGGCCGAAACGCACGCGCGCAGGAGCAGGTTGTGCGCACGGTCACACCGCCCGCAAACGCCCGGCGCATTGATCCGTCGACGCCGTCCACGCGCCGCAGCACGGCGGTTCCCGCCGCGCGCCCAGCACCCGTCCAGCGCGGCGCGTGCGGCGGTGCCTCCGGCGTCTCTGCGCGGTATCTCGGGAATGCGACACGGTGCGGAGGGGACTCGACTTGGTCGCCGGATCGCCGATCCTCCGTCGAGGTGCCTCAGGGCCTGACGACGACCGCCTCATCGCGGTCAGAGCAGCGGGTTGTCATTGTTCCGGCGGCGCGCACCACGTTTGACGTAACGCATCCGCCCGCAGGATATCGGGCTGCCTGGACCGATGGTCGGTTGAACCCAAACCGAGGCCCGCGGACGGCCCTTGGGGACTACCAGAGCCAGGCGATTTGGACCTCGACAACGCCGCGCCGTTTGCGTCCGGTTCTTCTAACCACGCGCTGACCTCGGTTTTTGGTGCCCAGCGTGGTTGGGTGATGTGGACGTAGAGGGTCCGCCTTACTCTCATCGCGTCACATGGGATTAAGGCACTCGCGGCTTGATCGGGTCAGGCTCAAGGACACCTAACTCGTCCATCATCTTTTCGAAGGCCGTATCCGGCGCAGACCCTTTGCGGCGCGCCTTGATCGCATCGAAACGGGCGCGAAGGTCTGCCTTCTCGTCCCCTTGGCAGTCGTTCCAGGGACGCCCCTGTAAGGCCATTTCGATCACGTAGAAGCCGATGAAGTGCGGCCGCGTGCCTGCGTCGATCAACCGGGCATAGGCTTCGTCCGTGCCCAAGGCCCTCAAGTCTTCGGCAGATAGGATACCCGCACGGGCGCAGGCAGCTTCAACGGCGGGGCCGAGGTTCGGCAGGGAAGAGATGGGCGTCGGCATGGCTCTTTCTGCGCGCTTCGCCCGACCTCTGTCCAGGCGCAGGTTGGTCGCCGTTTCCGCAGGTGTGTGTCAAAGGCCGATACCCTCAGATCGAGGCCCAATCCGTGAAGCGAAAGGGCTGCGGTCGCGGATCACGTTTCACCGGGGGCGTTGCTGTTTGAACGGGAGGCTTTGGTGGTCTTTGCATGGCAGTGCTCCTTCTGAGTGTTCGACCCCACCAGAGGATGGGAGCGGACCAGCAAGGAAACAGCACGGCGCGCCTGCGGCGGAAATGCGGCCCCGTCCAGGGAGGAGGAGGGGACAGGGCCGCCAAGTTCCCCGAAATCGTTGACACCAGGGAGGAGGAGAGGTGCAACGCTTCGATACAGTCAACAATAAGCTGCGCTGCAGCAGGGTCAACAATGCAGGTGCAGAAAGCCCCCTTAAGTCGCCATAAAGACAGAAAATGTCGCGAAGCTCCGCCGACCGGTTCGGATTATCTTCGCTGGATGCCCATTAAATGTGCGGGGTGAATTAATCTTTGCGACCGGCGGCGGGATGCAACGCCCGCTTGCTGCTGCGCCAGGCGAGGGCAGCCAAAAAGAAACCCGTTAAAACCACCACAATCGTCGCCGCAGGGGCCGAATCAAGCGCAATCGACAGGTAGAGGCCCCCAATAGCCGAGGCCGCCGCGACGCCGACACTCGCCAGCAGCATTGCACCAAAGCGCCGAGTCACCAGAAACGCCGTGGCCCCTGGCGTGACCAGCAGGGCAATAACGAGGATGATCCCGACAGCGCCGAGGGCCGAGACGACCGCGGCGGAGATCATCGCCAACAACCCGTTGTGCAGCCATTTGACCCGCAGACCCGCTGCGCGCGCCTGGGTGGGATCGAATGCATGGAGCAGGAAATCCCGCCAGCGCAAACCCATGATCGCTAGGATCACCGCAGCGATGGTGCCGGCTGTCCACAGCTCTGCGGCGCTAATCCCGAGAAGATTGCCAAAGAGGATGTGGTCCAAATGCACCTCGGGCGCGATCCAGGTAATCGCCACGAGGCCCACGGCAAACATACCCGCGAAGACAACACCCATGAGAGTGTCCCGCTTGACCCGGCTGTGGGTGTCCAGCCAGCCGGTCAGGAGGGCCGATCCCATCCCCGCGACGAAGGCACCGATGATGAGGGGCAGGCCCAGGACATATGCCAGCACAACGCCGGGCAGCACCGCATGGCTGATGGCGTCACCGATCAAGCTCCACCCCTTGAGGACGAGGAACGCCGACAGAAGACCGCATGGCACTGCGACCAGCAGCGCAGCGATGAGGGCGTCACGCAGGAACGGCAGTTGAAACGGGAGCGTGAGCGTCTCGATCATGTGCGGCTCCGACGGCGGGCGGCCAGAAGGCCATGGGTCGGTGCCAGAACGAAGGCCGCCGCAAAGGCCAGCGTTTGCAGCACCACGATCACGCCGCCCGTGGCACCGTCCAAGAAGTAGCTGAGGTAGGCGCCCACCGCGCACGTCCCGACGCCCAAGGCCACCGATAACATCAATAGGACTCCAAACCGGTCGGTCAGTAGGTATGCCGTGGCGCCTGGCGTGACGACCATCGCAATCACAAGAAACGCCCCAACGGTCTGCATGGCAGCCACGGCACAGGCGGCCAAAAGCGCAAACAAGACCGCCTTCCAGAACCGAGGGTTCAGGCCGACGGCCCGCGCGTGGGTCTCATCGAAAAATACCACCAACAGATCGCGCCATTTGAGGCTGAGCACGGTGAGTGTGACGGCGGAAATAATGACGACCTGCAGGGTATCCTCGGGTGTGATCGCAAGAATGTTGCCCAGTACGATGGTCTGCAAATCGACGGACGCCGGGGAGAGCGAGACCATGAACAGGCCCAGACCAAAGAAGCCGGTGAAGATCACGCCGATCACGGTGTCTGTCTTCAATCCCGTCCGTTCGGTGAGGAGCAGCATGGCCGCCGCCGCGAGCCCGCCCGACACGAAGGCGCCAAGGGCAAAGGGCAGGCCGAGCATGTAGGCGCCCGCCACGCCAGGCACCACGGCGTGGGACAGGGCATCGCCGATCAGGCTCCACCCCTTCAGCATCAGAAAGGCCGAGAGGAACGCGCAGGTGCCGCCCACCAAAGCGGAGACCCAGATGGCATTCACCATGTAGCTGTAGGCGAAGGGGTCCAGCAGCGTCGTCACCGGATCTGTCCGATCAGCGGTGGGTCAGGCGGCGGGGGGGGCGCGTGCATATTTGGGGAACATCGAAGCGGGCGGGCGTTAACCTTAACGAAGTCTTTCCGCAGGGCCTCAGTCATGGTCGTCGCCATAGATGACAAAGGGTCGCTCGTCATCGGTGAGGACCGTGACGCGGCGCTTGTCGTCCTCGTCTTCGTGCAGGTCTTCCCCACCTAGGTCGTAACGGCGCAGGACGCCGCCGAAGGCGCGCTTGAGGTTGGCGGGGGTGAAGACCTCTTCTGTGAGGCCGTAGTCGAGGACGGTCCCCTTGATGAAGATCGCGCGGTCGCAGAACTGTGGCACGGCGCCCAAGTTGTGGGTTGAGACCAGCATGACCCGTCCCTCAGCCCGCATTTGTTTCAGGAGTGTGATGATGGCGTCTTCGGTTTTGACGTCCACGCCCGTGAAGGGCTCATCCAATAGGATCACCCGGGCCTCTTGGGCGAGGGCTCTGGCCAAGAAGACCCGCTTCTTTTGGCCACCGGACAATTGCCCGATCTGGCGGTCGGCAAATGCGGTCATGTCCACGCGCGCCAGGGCGTCGGCTACGGCGGTGCGGTCCGCCGCGCCTGGCCGCCGGAAGAAGCCCATGTGGCCGTACCGCCCCATCATCACAACGTCGCGGACCAGGACGGGGAAGGTCCAATCGACCTCCTCCGCTTGGGGGACATAGGCCACGAGGTTCCGGCGGAGCGCTTCGTCGATGGAATACCCGAGTAGAGCGATCCGCTCGGCGCGCACTGGCAGGAATCCCATGAGCGCCTTGAAGAGGGTGGATTTCCCGGCGCCATTCACACCCACCAGACCCGCGATTGTTCCCGTGGGCAACATGAAGGAGGCATCGCGGAGGGCCGTGACCCCGCCCGCATAGGTGACCGAGAGGCCCTCGGCGGCGATGCCCTCTTGGAAGCCCAGGGTGTCCTTCATTCGGTGAGGCCCCCTAGGATGGTCTCAGACGTCACCCGCAACAGGTCGAGATAGGTCGGAACGGGGCCATCGGGGCCGGAGAGGCTATCGACGTAGAGAATGCCCCCATACCGCGCGTCGGTTTCGCGCACGACCTGTTGGGCTGGATCTGCGGAGACCGTTGATTCGGAGAACACCGCTGGGATGTCGTTGGCGCGCACCATGTCGATCACAGCGCGCACCTGCTGGGGCGTGCCCTGTTGATCGGAATTCATGGGCCAGAGGAACAGCTCTTGCAGGGTGTAGTCCCTTGCCAGGTAGCTAAAGGCCCCTTCGGAGGTCACAAGCCAGCGGTCTTCGGCAGGCAGGGCGCGAATCTCGTCGCGCAGGGGGCCGATGGTGTCGGCGATCTGGGCTTTGTAGCGCTCTGCATTTTCGGCGTAGGTCTCGGCGTTGTCGGGATCGTGTTCGGACAGGGCAGCGGTGATGTTGTCCACGTAGATCAATGCGGATTCGAGGCCCATCCAGGCATGGGGGTTCGGTTTGCCATCATAGGCGCCGCCCGTGATCGAGATCGGGTCGATCCCCTTGGTCAGGATGGCTTGGGGCGTGTCGTCCAGGTTGCGGAAGAACTGCTCGAACCACAGCTCAAGATTCATGCCGTTCCACAGAACCAGGTCAGCGTCACGGGCATTGATGATGTCGCGGGGGGTCGGCTGGTAGCCGTGGATTTCCGCACCGGGCTTGGTGATGGAGACGACCTCGGCGGTGTCGCCCGCCACATTGCGGGCTATGTCCGCGATGACCGTGAAGGTCGTGGCCACTTTGAACGTGTCTTCCGCCGCAGCCGGAAGCGAAAGGGCGAGGACGGTTGCGGATGTCAGAAGGGCGCGCGTCAGGGCGTTGGGCATGGTCATCCTTCTTCGGCATAAATGAGAATGAGAACGATTTGCATTTATGCCTCGGGCAGTGGTTCGTCAATCAAATTGATAACGGTTCGCAAGTAAGGCGAGGATCCGCAAAGTCAAAGGCCCCCGCGATGGCGGAGGCCTTTGTCCTTATTCTGCAGCCCGCAGCGGAGGGTGCGGGGGCAGGGTGTCATCGCTGGGCGCGGTCTCTTCGGATCGTGGATCAACCACGGAGACGGGACCAGAGGAGACCTGTGAGCGCGGTTGGCCCATAGTTGCCTCGAGCGTCCCGGCGTCGTCTTCGTCTGCCCAAAGCAGGGTCGGGGCCTTCACGCGCCGTGCGGCGCGGCGGAGCGTCCAGTCTTGTCCCCAGCGGCTGGCGCGACCAAAGCCCACACGGCCCAGCAACCGGAAGAGGGCGATGGCATAGGTCACCACCCAGACACGGCCGGCCAGCATGGCTGGCGTGAAGAGCAGCGTCAGAACCGTCGCGATGCCCAGGCCCCAGACCACCGCTGTGGCAAGTTGGATCCACCACAGGGAGGTGGGCGAGCCGATGGAATAGCCGCCCGCGATGAAATCCACCGAGAGGCCGAACATCATGGGCGCCAGGCCCGCCATCGTGGTCAGCGTAGTCAGCAGAACTGGGCGGATCCGATCCTCAGCGGTGCGGGTAATGGCCTCGATCCGGGGCATGTAGCGGCTGTATTCCTGATAGGTGTCGATCAGAACGATGTTGTTGTTCACAACGATCCCGGCCAGCGCGACGATCCCGGTGCCCGTCATGATGATCGAAAACGCCTGATCCATCACCATCATGCCGATGAAGACGCCCGTCGTGGACAAGACCACAGCCAAAAGCACCAGCACCGAATTGTAGATCGAGTTGAACTGAGCCAACAGGATGATGAACATCAGGCCCAACGCGCCCGCAAAGGCCTGGACTAGGAAGGCCCCGGATTCGGCTTGTTCTTCTTGGTCTCCGGTCCATTCCCAAGAGACGGAGGCTGGGAGGAGGTCGCCGGTTTCCAATTGTCCGGTGAGATACGTGATGCGTTCCGTTGGATTGACGGTCGCAATGGTCACGGAACCCTGGCTCTCGTTGAGGAGTTGCAACACTTCGGTATCGCCTCGTGCCACCGCATCTGAGAGGGCGGGTAACTTCTCCGACGGTATCATGTTCAGGCGTTCACTGGCTGCTTCGAAGCCGCCTGGATACGTCACGCTGTCGAACCCAATAATCATGACATCGAGCGGGTCTTGGCCCAGCACGCTCGACAGGAACGCAGAAACGCCTGATTTAGGGGAATAGAGCCGCAGAACGAGCTCGCCGATGAAATCGGTCGCCTCTTCTTCGGTCAGTAGACGTCCAAATCCAACGTCAAAGGTCTCTGGCGTTTCACTGTCCACCGTTGACGGATCGGTCCCTCGCACGATGCTCAGGCCAGTGCGCACATCGGCCTTCACATCAAAGAAACGCACCGCATCCACGCGGTCGATCTGTGCAAGCTGGGGCACGGGTCGCCGCTCGATGAAGTTTGCCAAAGGCACGAGGCCGTCATCGGTCCGCACGCGCAGCGTGTCGAGCGTGGACAGAACGCGGTCCTCTTCGGGCAGGCGCACACGGATCTCGATCTCATCGTCGGATGTGTCCACCCGCATCGTGTCGAGCAGAATACCGCGCGTAACAAGTTGGACCATGGCGCCCACTGTGGCCACGTCCGCGCCAAAGCGGCCCGCCTTTTCCACGTCCACGTCGATTTCCCAGTCGATGCCGGGCAAGGGGAGCGTATCTTCCAAATCGATTAAGCCGGGCGTCTCGGCAAAGACCTCCCCCATGGTGCGTGTCGCGGCCTGAAGCTCCTGCCAGTTGTCGCCGCGCAGGCGGAGGTGGACGGGCTTGCCCTGGGCCGGACCCCGGTCGTTGGCGCTGAGGTCGACTTTGATCCCAGGGATCGTGCGCAGCCGCGCCAGGACTTCATCGGCGATGGCATCTCCGTCGAAGGCTGGGTCAACGACCTGGGTGTTCACCGTGTATCCGTAGATGTCGAACCAAGGGTTTGGAACGGTCGGGCGATCTTCCCAGGGGACCATCTCAATCTGGATCTGGCCGATGGTGTCGCTCGGGCCGCCCGCCGCGCCCGGGCCGCCGGAGTTCAGGCCCCCGTCGCCCGCAAAGGCGAAAGCAGATTGGATGCCAGGCGTGGCCAAGACCATCTCTTCGGCTTGGCGCAAGAGCCGGTCTTTCTCGGTCAAAGACAGGTTGCCCCGCGCGCGCACGTAGATGTTTGCGGCTTCAAGTTCCGATTCGACGAAGAATTCGACGCCTTTGAAGTTGTTGGGCAGAAGGACAAAGAACGTCACAAACACCGATGCACCAACGATCCCCACGGCGGCGATAGGTCCGAGCGGATTGCCGACGATGAGGTGGACCAGATGTCCGAACATGCTGCGCCGGTAGCCCGAGGTGATGCGCTTTTGCGTGCGGTGCCATGTGACCGACCCCATGCAGGCCGACAGGATCAAGCAGCTGAGCACAAAGCCCGCAGCGCCCGGCACCATCATGAGGAAAGTGACGTCGTTGGCCTCCGGAAACAGCAGCAATGGGTTCAAGGTAACCAGGATCGACACGATCATCAGCCATGCCGCGCCAATCGTGAGGATCGCCCGTATGATCCAAGGCAGCTTGGCCCGCATCCAACCGGATGCGCCGCCAATCGTGCGGCTGATCCGGCCCATGACACCCCCCAGAACGGGCAGGTACACCAAGGCCACGATCAGGGACGCCGAGAGCACGAAAATCAGCGTGACCGGCAGCATCCCCATGAACTCACCTGGGACGCCTGGCCAGAACAGCATGGGCAGAAAGGCGCAAAGCGTCGTCGCCGTGGAGGACACGACCGGCCAGAACATGCGCTTCGCAGCCTCGGTATAGGCGGCCATGGGGCCGGAGCCTTCCTGGATGCGTTTGTCGGCGTATTCGACCACCACGATTGCGCCATCCACCAGCATACCCACCGCTAAGATGAGGCCGAACATCACAATATTCGAGATCGTCAAGCCGAGCGCCCCCATCAGCGCAAAGCTGAGCAGGAACGACGTCGGAATCGCGAACCCCACCAAAAGTGCGGAGCGGGTGCCGAGCGCCGCCAGCACCACGATCATAACGAGGGCAATGGCTGTCAGGACGGAGCCTTCAAGCTGGCTGACCATGGACCGCACCGTGCGCGATTGATCTAGGGTGACTTCCACGTCGACAGCCTGTTGCAGCTCCGTCGGCCAACCGGCGACAGTTTCGTCCACCAGGGCGCGAACCTCGGCGGCGGTATCGATGATGTTGAAGCCTTTACGCTTCACCACCTGCAAGGCCACAGTGCTGTCGCCATTATAGCGTGCCGTGCCGAGCCGGTCCTCAAACGTCAGATTGATCGTCGCCAGATCGCCCAGCGTGATGATCCGGTCCCCATCGGTCTTCACGGGCAGGGCATAGACGTCGGTGGTGTCATCAAAGGACCCTGGGATTTTGACCGGGAAAGCGCCGGAGTCGGTCTCCACAGCGCCGGTCGCGACTAGCATGTTGTTGTTGGTCACGACGTTGATCAACTCACCGGCGGTGACGTTATAGGCCTCTAGCGCGAGGGGGTCGATCAGCACCTCCAGCATCTCATCCCGGTGACCGGCCAGGCCAGCCTCTAGGATGGCAGGCATGCCTTCGAGAGCGTCCTGCATGTCATTGGCCAGACGCAACAACGTCCGTTCCGGCGCTTGGCCAGACAGCGAGATGATCAGGATCGGGAACTCTGAGAAGTTGATCTCGTCAATGATGTATTGGTCGGCGCCGCTGGGGAAATCAGCCTCGGCATTGTTCATCTTATCGCGCACATCGGCGATGGTCGCGGCCTTGTCCCAGCCGAACTCGAACTCCAGGAAGACGCCGGCAAACCCTTCTGAGGCTGTGGCCGTCATTTCTTTGAGGCCGTCGACCTCCTTCAGCTCGGTTTCCATGGGTTTGACAAGCAGCTTTTCTGCGTCAGACGCGCTGATCCCGGCGAAGGGCACGCTGACGAAGATGCCGGGGATGTCGATATCCGGCTCGCCTTCCTTGGGCAGCGAGACATAGGCGACGACACCTGCGACCACAGAAAGAATGACGAAGGCCAGAACCATGCGGGCACGGCCAGCGGCCCAGTCAATGATACCGGTCATTGGGTTGCCTCCTGGCTGGCGTCTAACGACTCGAGCGTCTCATAGGTCGGGCTGACGGCAACACCGTCTGTTACATATTCTTGACCGACGATGATGATGTCCAAGGTCTCCGGCAGGCCGGACAGGTAGACCCCGTCCACAGTATCGCGGACCAAGGTGACGGGCGTGAAGGCCGCGATTCCGTCTTCGATCATGCGCAGGCCCAGCGATCCCTGATCGTTCAGCGTTAGCGCGGATGCCGGGACCAGATGGGCGACCGTGGCTGCGGTCTGGATCAGGATTTCCGCCGTCTGGCCATCGCGGATCGCCAGATCCTCGTTATCGACCGTGACTTCGACCCGGAACGTGCGGGTCAGATCATCGGCGGAGCGGCTGACAAAGGTGACCTCGCCAGTCGTTTCCGTGCCGGAGGCGAGCCGGGCACCGGCCATTGCGCCAAGGGTGATGCGGTCGACCTGGGCTTCGGGGACGAACCCAACCAGTTTCATCGGATCAAGTTGCACGATCGTGGCGCAATCTGCGGATCCCGGCGCGCCTGCTTGCAAGAGGCTTCCCAACTCCGCCGTGTCGGTTTCGAGCAACCCGGCAAAGGGCGCTTCGACGGTGAGTTGTTCAATATCCAGCCGCGCCCGTTCGACAGAGGCTTCGGCGGCTTCGATCCCCGCCAAGGCCGACTCGATCCCGGCCTGCACGGTTTCCAGCCCGGTTTGCGCCGCTGTCACGGCCGCTTCGGCGGACCGGAGTGCTGCATCCGCGTTGGCCACGCGCGTGTCAGAGGCAAAGCCGCCCTGCGACAGGCGACTGGCCGCGTTTTGATTGATGCGGGCCTCTTCCAACCGGGCCTCTGCCTCAACCACGGTTGCGCGGGCCTGGGGGATGCGAGCCTCCGCCTCGGGGACCCGCGCGCGGGCCTCCGCCAATCGCGCCTCCGCTTCAGCGAGGGAGGCGCCACGGGACCCCGGGTCGATTTCGCACAGGGTTTGGCCCGCTTCGACGAAGGCGCCTTTCCGCAAAGGCTCCGAGATGACGATGCCGGAGGTCTCTGCCTGGACCACAACGCTCCGCGCCGCCTCCGACTGGCCGCGCACCATGACGGCGTCCGGGACCTCACGCGCCGTCGACCGCAAGGCGACCACGGAGACGGCGGTCACGCCTTCCTCTGCCTCGAGCGTGGCGATGGCGACGGGTTCTTGCGTTTCGGGGGCCTCTGCGGTTGCTGCGTCCTCTTCTGGTGCGTCGGAGCCGATGCTGCGGGCTGCACTCAGGAGCGTGTCCCGTTGCAGGACAACGAAAAACAGCGCGACGCACACCAAGATTGCGGTCACAATGGAGAAGATACGCATGAAAGCACCTCAGAAGACGTCCGACCGCGAGCAGCAGCGATCAACTTAGTCTAAATACGCTAAACCGTTCGGTTTAGATTTCAAAAAGTCACTACGCCTCCATTTTTTTGAGGCAAGCGATTTGTCGTGAGACATGGTTGTGCGTTTGAGCGCAGACAAGCCCAGGAACGCGGCAGGTCCATTGCGGCTTGGCCCTTGGTTCTGAACCCGTTAGACAGCGGCCACTGCGTGGGGGATCGTCCAATGTCGAACCAGGAAAGCTTCATCGACGAGGTGACCGAAGAGGTCCGTCGCGACCGCCTGTATGGGCTGTTTCGCCGCTGGGGCTGGGTGCCTGCCTTGGCCGTCGTTGCCATCGTCGGTGGTACGGCTTGGAACGAATGGCAGAAATCGCAGGAATCCCAGCGCGCACAGGGCTTTGGCGATGCTGTCCTGTCGGCACTCTCGGCGTCCGACATGGAGGCGCGGCGCGCTGCGTTGGCGGATGTCCCGACGTCCGGCGAGGATCAATCTACGATCAAAACCCTGCTGACGACCACAGCTGTCCAGTCAGGTGATGCGGGCGATACCACGGCCGCCCGGGATGCGCTTTTGGCCTTGGCGGACCGGCCCGGTCAGGACGCCGTCTATCGGCATCTGGCTTTGATCAAGGTCATGGGTCTCGGCGGCACGGGCGACGTTGCCCGCGACGGCGCGATTTTGGATGAACTGGCAGCACCTGGCGCGCCGTTCCGGGGGTTGGCCCTTGAGCAGCAGGCATTGGCCGCGATTCGCGCTGATGACGTTGCGACAGCCGTGACCTTGCTGCGAGTTCTGTCGGAGGATGCGGAGACAACCCAAAGCTTGCGCAGCCGTGCCGCGCAGTTGATGGTTGCCCTGGGCGTTTCGCCTGACCCGGCGTGATGAGAACCGGACAGGGTGAAACGGGCAGGATGAGGGGGCTCGCCTAAATGACGGTTTTGGTACGATTGGTCCTTGGCGGCTCTCTGTTGGCTCTGGCGGCCTGCGCCGAGCGTGAAGAAATACTGCCAGGCGAACGGCTTCCAGTGCGCAGCGGCGACATTGGCAGCGTCATCGCCGAAGCCGCGACGGACGTTTCCGGAGAAGCCGTCCCGCTCAGCCTTGCTGCGCCCCAACGTCTGTCGGCCTGGCCCATGCGGGTCGGCAACGCCGAGAACAACCCGGCCCATGCGAGTTTGTCAGCAAGCCCGCAGCGCATCTGGTCCAGCGACATCGGCGCGGGAGACAGCCGCCGACAGCGTTTGAGCGCAGATCCAGTTTCGGACGGGACGCAACTCTATACCCTCGACAGCGCATCGCGCGTGACGGCAACGGCCCTGAGCGGGGCAACCGTTTGGTCCCGCAGCCTGGTGCCCCCGTCGGAGGACGAGGCCGAAGCCTCTGGTGGCGGGCTGGCGGTCGTGGGCGGGACTCTCTTCGCCACGACGGGGTTCGGAGAGCTGCACGCGATTGATGCGGCCTCTGGGAATGAACGCTGGGTGCAGCGCCTGGATGCGCCAATCACCTCGCCAAAAGTCGCCAACGGCCTGGTCTATGTGGTCAGCCGCGACAATCGGGCCTGGGCTTTGGACGTGGAAACGGGCCGGATCCAATGGGACATCCAGGCTGGGGCGGCCAATGCCGCGACGGCTACTGCGCCCGCGCCCGCCGTGGCTGGACGGTTGGCAATTTTCCCCTTCGCCAACGGCGAACTTGTTGCCACCCTCCAACGGTCTGGCATCCGCGTTTGGGGAAGCTCCGTCTCGGGCCAGCGGCGCGGCTTCGCAGCCAGTTTCGTAGGCGACATCACCGGGGATCCCGTCGTGGACGGTGACTTGGTCTATGCCGGGACCTCGGCAGGCCGCATCGTCGCGTTGGAGCAATCCTCGGGCAACCGGGTTTGGACGGCGGATGATGGGGCGGTCAGCCCCATGACGCTCGCCGGTGGGTCGGTGTTCGCGGTGACAGACCGTGCCCAGTTGGTCCGCCTGGACGCCGAGAGCGGCGCGCCCATTTGGCGCGCAGACTTGCCCTATTATGTGAACCGCCGCCTGGTTCGGCGTCAGGGAATCTATGTCCATTTTGGCCCAGTCCTTGCGGGTGGACGCCTTTGGGTCGCGTCCTCTGACGGTTTGCTGAGGGGCTTTGACCCGACCGATGGGCGGTTGACGGCGCAGGCTGAGATCCCCGGTGGGGCGGCGTCCAGGCCCATCGCGTTCGGCGATGCCCTCTATTTGGTCAGCCGTGAGGGCGTTTTGCACGCGTACCGCTAAGCTGTGGCCTTTCCCTTTCGGATTGGGTCAGCTAAACGCCGCGCTTGATCTTCGGGACACCCTGCCATGTTCACCCTCGCCATCGTCGGACGCCCCAACGTCGGCAAATCCACCCTGTTCAATCGCTTGGTTGGCAAGCGCCTCGCGCTGGTTGACGACCAACCCGGCGTGACCCGCGATTTGCGCGAAGGGGCCGCGCGGCTGGGCGATCTGAAGTTCACGGTCGTGGATACCGCTGGCTTAGAAGAGGCCACCGACGACAGCCTTCAGGGACGCATGCGCCGTTTGACCGAACGGGCGGTGGACATGGCCGATGCGGCCCTCTTCGTGATTGACGCGCGCGATGGTGTGACGCCGACGGACCAGGTCTTTGCCGACATCCTCCGGCGGCGCGGTGGGCAGGTCCTGCTGGCCGCCAATAAGGCTGAGGGGCGTTTGGGCGAGGCCGGTATGTTCGAGGCGTTTAGCCTTGGCTTGGGCGACGTGATCGGGCTGAGTGCGGAGCACGGCGAAGGGATGGCCGACCTGGCCGCCGCCCTGCGTCCCTTGATCGACGCCCATGTGGCGCCGGACGATGAGGCCGAAGCCGATGTTGGGATTGATGAGGACGATCTGGGCGAGGAGGCCGATTGGGCGCCGACAGCCAAGCGTCCGCTCAAGATCGCCGTCGTAGGGCGCCCAAACGCAGGGAAGTCGACGCTGATCAACCGCATCATCGGGGAAGATCGTCTTTTGACCGGACCGGAGGCGGGGATCACGCGTGATTCCATTGCCCTCAGTTTCGACTGGGATGGGGTGCCGACGCGATTGTTCGACACCGCGGGCATGCGCAAACGGGCGAAGGTCACCGAAAAGCTGGAAAAACTGTCGGTCAGCGATGGTCTGCGCGCGGTGAAGTTCGCCGAGGTCGTGGTGGTCCTGCTGGATGCTGACATTCCGTTTGAGCAACAAGACCTGCGCATCGCGGATCTGGCCGCCCGCGAGGGGCGGGCCGTCGTTGTTGGCGTCAACAAGTGGGACTTGGAAGAGAACCGCCAGGAGAAGCTCGCGCAGTTGAAAGAGGCGTTTGAGCGGTTGTTGCCCCAGCTGCGAGGCGCGCCCCTGGTGACGGTCTCTGCCAAGACGGGCAGGGGTATGGACCGGTTGCATGGGGCGATCTTGAAAGCCCACGAGGTCTGGAACCGCCGGGTTCCAACGGCGTCCCTCAACCGCTGGCTGACGGGGATGCTGGAACAGCATCCACCGCCCGCGCCCCAGGGTCGCCGGATCAAGCTGCGTTACATGACCCAGGTCAAAACGCGTCCCCCGGGATTTGTGGTGATGTGCTCGCACCCCGATTTGGTTCCGGATGCGTACAATCGCTATCTGATCAATGGGTTGCGCGAAGACTTTGACATGCCGGGAACCCCGATCCGCTTGCACATGCGCGGGCAGGGGGATGCAAACCCCTACAAGGGACGCAAGCGGGTCCAAGCGTCACGGTTGCGCAAGCACGTCGAAGGGCGCCGCAAGGACTAGTGCGCTATCTCTCTCGTTTTACTTGAGTTTTAGGTAGGTAGGGCTCACGGAACGGCGGGTGTTCTGACATAGTCTTGGCATCCCCGATGGAGCCGTTGACATGCCAAGTACACCGACCGACCAAGATACAGACCGCACCCCCCAGCCGCGGCGGGGGGATCTCGATTGGGTCGTTGTAATTGTCGCCGTGCTCGGGATCTGTGTCGCGATGGCAAGCGTGCTGACGACCTGACCCGATGCTCAGCCTGATCTGAAACACAAAGGCCGGCCCCACTGGACCGGCCTTGCTTTTTTGATAGGTGGCGCGACGCCGGTTAGCCGTTGGCTTCCCGGATCTTGTCGGCGGCTTCCTTGTCGAAACCGATCCCATTGGCCTCCAGCATGGTGTCCAACTCACCCGACAGCGTCATTTCGGTGATGATATCGCACCCGCCGACAAACTCGCCCTTGACGTAAAGCTGGGGGATCGTCGGCCAATCGCTGTAGTCTTTGATACCCTGGCGGATCGCCTCATCGGCCAGCACGTTCACGTCCGAATAGTCGATGGCCATGTAATTCAGGACACCGGCGACGCGGCTGGAAAAGCCGCATTGGGGCATGGATTTGGTGCCCTTCATGAACAGCACCACATCGGTGCCTTTCACCATCTCGTCAATTTGCGCCTGGGCGTCGGTCGTTGCGTCCGTCATGGGATCGCCTCCTGGGGGTTCTTAGTTGCGGTCGCGCCGCGGCACAAAGCTGCGGGCGTATTCCTGGGGATCGCGAGGGATGCGGCTGGTCAATTGATTGCCGCCGCCCACACCCGATGAATAGTCAGATGTCACTTCGGTGTAGCCGGTGCCCGGGTCAATGCCACGGGGGCGCCCGCCATCGTCTTGGGCCGCCTCTTGGCGCAGGATCCAAACGGCGCGGGCCACAAGAATTGCCAGGATCAGACCTGCACAGACGGCGGCGAGGCTGGTCATGCCGGCGCACGTGTCGTGAGGGCCAGGGCGTGAAGTTCCCCATGGCTGCCATCCATCTTGCCCTTGAGCGCGGCATAGACGGCCCGCTGCTGTGCGACGCGGGATTTGCCGCGAAAGCTCTCGTCTTCGACTTCGGCGGCATAGTGGTTTCCGTCGCCTGCGAGATCTGTGATCGTGATCTTGGCCTGGGGAAAGGTTGCCCGGATCAGATCTTCGATCTCCTGCGCCTGCATTGCCATTCGCTGTCTCCTGTCGTCCTTGCGGGGTAAGCTAGGCAGTGCCTTCTCCGAGGGCAAGGCGTGCTTGGGCCGCACCGCCGGTGTTTGACGCCGGACGGGCGCGGTTCCTCGGTCGATGACCGGTCGGTCAGGCCGCAGGACTGGCCTTAGGCAAAGACATCTTGGAACGTGCCGCGATAGACCTCCGACAGATCCGCGAGGGAGGTTGACGCCGCGCCCAACCGTACCGTGTCACCGCCGAACTGCCCGACCATCGTCAGCGAGATGCCAGCCTGGCCCGCGGCCACCATGAGCGCCTCTGCGGCGTCGAAGGTACAGGCCAAGACATAGCGCCCCTGGTCTTCCCCAAACAGCGCCTCCGTCCCGTCCACATCAAGGGTCACGCCCAGGCCGTGGGCCTCACCCAGGGTGAACGCGGTCAGGGCCAAGCCACCGTCCGAGATGTCAGAACAGGCCGTGATCCAGCCTGCGTTGGCTAGGATGAAATCCCCGTTCGCCCGCTCGGCGTCCAGATCCACAGGCGGGGCATCCCCTTCGGCGCGTCCCAGGTGTTCGGCCAACAGGGCCGATTGACCAAGGTGGCTGCCGACGCCGCCCAGCTCCAACGCGATCATGCCTGGCTGGATGACGCCGCAGATGCGGTCGTCCAGTTGGTCGATTAACCCGATGGCGCCAATCGTGGGGGTGGGCAGGATGCCAGCGCCGTCTGTCTCGTTGTAGAGCGAGACGTTGCCGGACACGATTGGCATATCCAGCGCCAGGCAGGCCTGGCCGATCCCGTCCAGGGCTTGAACGAACTGGCCCATGATCTCTGGCTTTTCGGGGTTTCCAAAGTTCAGGTTGTCGGTCGTGGCCAGGGGTTTGGCGCCCTTGGCGATTAGGTTGCGAAAGGCCTCGGCGACGGCTTGCTTGCCACCTTCGACGGGGTTTGCGGCCACATAGCGGGGCGTCACGTCCGAGGTGAAGGCCAGCGCCTTGTCGGTGCCGTGGACCCGGATCAACCCAGCGTCGAGGCCGGGCAACACGACGGTGTCGCCCATGACCTGCGTGTCGTATTGCTCGATGACCCAGTCGCGGGCGCAGTAGTTCACGCTGCCCAGCAGGGCGCGCAACCCTTCGATGGCGTCGACCTCGGGCACGTCTTCCAGCGGCGTGGCAGCGGGCGTGGGGACCCAGGGTCGGTCGTATTCCGGGGCGGAGGACGCAAGGGTCGACAGGGGCAGGTCGGCTTTCACCTCGCCGCCATGCACGATCAAAAACCGGTCCTCAGCGATGGTCTCGCCCACCACGGCGAAATCCAGATCCCACTTCTCGAACACCGCCCGGGCGGCGTCTTCCTTGGCGGGGTCGAGAACCATGAGCATGCGCTCCTGACTCTCCGACAGCATCATCTCATAGGCGGTCATGGCCGTTTCGCGCACGGGCACGCGGTCCAGGTCCAGGCGAATGCCCAGGCCGCCCTTGTCGCCCATTTCCACCGCCGAACAGGTCAGGCCCGCCGCGCCCATGTCTTGGATGGAGACAACGGCGCCGGTCTCCATCAGTTCGAGCGTGGCTTCCATCAGGCGCTTTTCGGTGAACGGGTCGCCCACTTGGACCGTGGGGCGTTTTTCTTCGATGGTGTCGTCGAACTCAGCCGAGGCCATTGTCGCGCCGCCCACACCGTCGCGCCCGGTCTTGGCACCCAAGTACACGACAGGACGGCCGACGCCCGAGGCGGCTGAGTAGAAGATCTTGTCCGCGTCCGCGATCCCGGCGGCGAAGGCATTCACCAGGCAGTTGCCGTTATAGCTGCGGTCGAACCGGACCTCGCCCCCGACCGTCGGCACGCCAAAGCAATTGCCATAGCCGCCAACACCCTCGACCACGCCATGGACCAATTGCTTGGTTTTGGGATGCTCCGGCTCGCCGAAGGACAGGGCGTTCATCGCGGCTACGGGCCGGGCACCCATGGTGAACACGTCCCGCAGGATGCCGCCCACGCCGGTCGCCGCGCCTTGGTAGGGCTCAATGTAGCTGGGGTGGTTGTGGCTCTCCATCTTGAAAACGCAGGCGAGGCCATCGCCGATGTCCACGACGCCCGCGTTTTCACCTGGTCCACAGATCACCTGGGGCCCTTCGGTTGGCAAACCGCGCAGCCACTTCTTGGACGACTTGTAGGAGCAATGCTCGTTCCACATGGCCGAAAAGATGCCGAGTTCGGTAAAGCTCGGCTCCCGCCCCATGATCTCCAAGATGCGGGCGTATTCATCCTCGGACAGGCCATGGGCCGCGATCAGGTCAGGGGTGATGGCGGGGTCGGACATATGGGGCCTCGGACGTCGGTTTCCGGGCCTCTCTTAAGTCAGGTCCTGCCGGGGGTCTAGCGCCGCCTACGGTTCGGCAAAGGGCAACTTCATGGTCGACGCCAGGCTGGCCGCATCTTCGGGCACCCGAAGTGAGCCATCCGACGCCCGGAGCAGCCCCGCCACCAGCAGGGCAGAGGTCGCAACGCGCAGGTCGCGGTCCAATTGAACGATGCAGAGGAAAGACCCATCGGCCTGTTCCCGGATGCCGACAAGCTGGCCCAGTTTCACGGCGTCCGCAGTGAGGACCATGTCTCCGACCGCGTCCGGTGCGTCCGCCAAAGTGAGGGGGGCCGCGCCATCCAGGGCCTGCGCCGTCGGCACATGGGCGAGGGCGATCATAACGGCAACGATGCCAATTCCGATCCGCATAACACGCCTCCAGCTTGCAAGAAGGATGGCGAAGTCGCCCGAAATGTCAAATCAACTTGACAGGTTGGTGCATGGCTTCGTTACGCTTTCATCAGACTTGGCGTCAGGTCGCCGTAGCCCGTAAACCGTCGTTCAAAGGTCAGCCCCAGGGCTTGGGCGGCCTGTTCTGCCTTTGATGTCAAAGCACTATCGTCGGTTTGCGCCAGATAGACGAGCCGACGGTAGTTCCCGAAATATGTGTCTCGCAACTCTGGGTATCGGTCCAAACCCAGCGGACGGGTTACGAAGGCATCGAACTGTCTGGCGAGAAAATCTGTCAAGTAGAAGGCGTCTATCTCGTCCCGGGCCGCAAAGCGTTCCAGCCCGTCAAAGAACGCATAGCAATGGGCGCCCGCGATCATCTCCGCCCCGTGGGTGGCGCAAAAGTCTGCGATGGCACCGCCGCTGCCGCAATCGGCGTAGGCCACAAAGAGACGGTCATAGCCACTGGCCCTGTCCGCGACGGCAGCCTGCAAGGCTGGCACGATGCGGTCGGGGTGGTTGTGCAGAATCGCGGGCAGGCAGTGCAAGTCAATGTGGTCTAGGCCGTTCAAGGCTTGGATAGCCATGATTTCCCGCGCGAGGGCGCCGCACGCCAGGACCAGCACACGCCCGCGACCGCGGGGCGCCATCCCCTCGACCGTCAGGTGATCATCAAAGGTTTGCGGTGTCAGCGAGGGCCTGCGACCGCGCCTCATTCCAGACGCACGGCCGTGCCATAGGCCACCACCTCAGAGGCGGCTTGTGTGATTGTCGAAGTCTCTAGCCGCATGGCGACAATGGCGTTGGCGCCCAACAGGTGAGCCTCTGCCACCATCCGGTCGATTGCCTGCTCCCGCGCGCCGGTCAGGAGGGAGGCGTATTCCTTCACTTCGCCGCCCACGATATTGCGCAGGCCCGCAACGATGTCTGAGCCGATGTGCTTCGACCGCACCGTTGATCCTTTGACCAGGCCCAGCGTCTGAGTGATGTGTCGACCGGGCACGGTCTCGGTGGTGGTTATGAGCATGTCCGCCACGGGTCACTCCATCCGGTCGTAGTGGTCGTCTTCTTGGCTGCGGACACGATCCGCAATCACGCGCCAACCGATCCACGCCGCCAGGGCGGCGGGCGCCAGTGCGATCCAGGCAAAGGGCACGGCGAAACTGGCCGACACCAAAGCGGCCAACCAAATCGTGGCCCCAGCCGCCGCTATCACGGCAACGATAATCAGGACAAAACGATCTAAGGGCATGGTCGGGCTCCGGTTTGCTCCTTCATTATATGGGCAGCGAAGGCCCCCGTGCCAATCGTTCCCGCCGCGGGTGATTAGTTTTCTTCGGCGGCTGGGATCGCATCCAACACCGCGCAGGCCAGGCGCGCACCCGCGTCATCTGGGGACGTTAATCCGAAGTCACGTCGGTCCGCATGGATGATTAGCGCCGCGCCGTCATCGTCGGTCAACATCGCCATGGTCAGGTCGGGCAGGGCAAAGGCCTCCATGGACAGGACGCCGTCGTCTTCCACATAGGCGTTCGGCAAATCACCAGCGTGTAGATTTTCTGCGCCCAGGTCGTCGGCGCCGCTGCCTGTGATGGGGCCCTCCGCTGAGGAGAAATCGCCTTCACAGGTCCCGACCTCATGGAGCCGCATCCCATGGGGGCCGGGCGGGATGTCGGTCGCTTGGATGATCAGGTGGACGACCCCGTTGGCCAGTTCCGTTACCGAGACGGAACCCAGTTGGTCGCCGGTCGCGGCGACGATGTCCCCGGCGAGGCTCGTCGGACTGGGTGTCGTGCCCGTTTCTTGGGCCAGCAGGGCGGAGGGGGCAGTCATTGCGAGGGCGAGGGCGAGGGCGAAACGGCGCATTGTGATCTCCACTGGAAAACGGGTGTCACAGACCATCGCGCGGGCTGGTCGTTTTGTTCCGTCCCCGTGATTCCGAAGCGCCGGTCGCCGTCACATATGGTGGGGCAGAACCCGGGCAACCGCTGGTCGGGCAGCAACGCGCGCCGAATGGGCGCTCAACCGTGGATAACCTGCCAGCGGCACACCATCCCCGTCGAGCCATCGCACAACGGTCCAGACATACAAATCCGCCACGGAAAACCGGTCCCCAAGAATCCAATCGCCCTCCAGATTACTTTCGAGCAGACCTGCGCAGGTGGCCATGTTCTCGGCGACCTTCGCGCGCATGCTCTCGTGGGCAGCCGGGTCGTCTGACCACCGATGACCGCGCAGCTTATGGGCATGGGCCACGTGCATCGTTGAGGCGAGAAAGGTCATCACTTCCCGCGCCCGCGCGGCGCGCCAGGGATCATCCGGCATCAGGGCCGCCTGGGGATGGCCCGCCGCGATCCATTCCAGGATTGCGATGGTTTCGGTCAGCGTGCCATGGTCCGTCACCAAGGCGGGTACTCGACCCTTTGGATTGATGGCCAGATAGCTCTGCGACGTTTGCTCGCCCGTCGCGAAGTCGATCCAGTGGAGCGCATAGTCCGCACCCGCCTCTTCAAGCGCCGCATGGCTGGCCAGTGCAATGGTCCCAGGGGCGAGATGGAGCGTCAGCATGGTAGGTTTGTCCTTTGTACTGCGCATGTGGAGCCGTCTGCGCACACGTTAAGCAGTAGAAGGGCACGTGGGCAGTCCGTAAACGACATTGGTCTTCGGCGACCCGACAGCCAGTCGCCCGGCGCGTGATCCCGTATCGAACGCGGCGCGGGCCTAATCAGTTACGCGTGACGGTACGAGCCCCGCTCTGACGGTAGGCCGCAACAAGAGTGCGTTCGGTACTCTTGCCGAACGTCGCGCGCCGCTGACCGTCCGGCAGACCAGAGGAATTGCCCGCGAAGCAGCCAGACTACGTCAAACCAAACGGCGATACCCAGGGATGCCCGAAGGCCCTCAACCAGCGGCCATTTGGTTGTGCTTGCGGGCCATGAAAGCCTTGGCGGTCTCCACTGCAACGGCGGCATCACGGCAATAGGCGTCTGCCCCGATTGCTTTGCCAAACTCCTCGTTCAAAGGCGCACCTCCGACTAGGACGGTATAGTCGTCGCGGATGCCTTTCTCGACCAAGGCGTCAATTACCACCTTCATGTAGGGCATCGTTGTCGTGAGCAGCGCGGACATGCCCAGGATATCCGCGTCCTCGGCGGCCAGCGCGTCCAAGTAGCTGTCTGCGGCGTTGTTGATGCCCAGGTCCACGACCTCAAAGCCTGCCCCCTCCATCATCATGGAGACGAGGTTCTTCCCGATGTCATGGATGTCGCCCTTGACCGTGCCGATGACCATCTTGCCCACGCGCGGGGCGCCCGTCTCGGCCAGAAGGGGTTTCAGGATCGCCATACCGCCCTTCATCGCATTCGCGGCCAGCAAAACCTCGGGCACGAACAAAATGCCGTCGCGGAAGTCGTTTCCAACGATGGTCATGCCACCCACAAGGGCCTCGGTCAGGATGCGGTAGGGCTCCCATCCCCGCTCCAGCAGGATGTTGACGCCCTCTTCGATCTCTTCCTTGAGACCGTCGTAGAGGTCGTCGAACATCTGTTGGACGAGTTCGTCATCGGGCAGTTCCGAGAGGATGATGTCGTCTTCGGCGTCGTCGGACATGGCACTCACCTGTGTTCTTTCGAAAAGTGTGGGACCGGTGCGGCAATCCGGCAGCGCGGAAAGCGACATCGGGTCGGCGCGGGGCGACCATCTTGCGACAATTGCCCGAATGTTCTATCTATGTTCTCATGTTTGAGGCCGTATCTCCGACCCCTGTTGCGACCCGCGGGGCCCTGTCCAATCGGGCCAGCCGCTTTGATCCCTATGTGCGGGAGGTGGCGCTTGCGGAGCGTCCGCGGACCGAGGTGCGCGACGAAGGCGTGGAGCGTATCATTAGCCGCAATGCCTCGCCTGACCTGGGGTTCGATCGGTCGGTGAACCCCTATCGTGGGTGCGAACATGGCTGCATTTACTGCTACGCTCGGCCCAGCCATGCCTACCTTGGGATGTCGCCGGGGCTGGATTTCGAAACCAAGCTGATCGCCCGGCCCTCGGCACCCCAGGCGCTGGCGGCGGAATTGCGGGCGCCGTCCTATCGGCCTGGGACGCTGGCCATTGGGACAAACACCGATCCCTACCAACCGGTGGAACGGGACCGTCGCATCATGCGGCAGCTGTTGGATGTGCTGCGCGATCACCGCCATCCCGTTGCGATCACGACCAAGGGGACGTTGGTGGAACGGGACATTGATATCCTGTCCGACATGGGGCCCGATCTGTGCCGGGTTGGCTTGTCGGTCACGACGCTGGACGATGGGTTGGCCCGCAAGTTGGAGCCACGGGTGCCCGTGCCCTCGCGCCGCCTGGCCGCGATCGAGCGTTTGGCCCGGGCGGGGATCGTCGTGCGTGTCATGGTTTCGCCCACCATCCCCGGTCTGACGGACCATGAGGTCGAGCGGATCTTGGCGGCGGCGCGGGATGCAGGTGCGCAGGCAGCCAGCATGATCCCGCTGCGCTTGCCGCTGGAGGTCGCACCGCTGTTCGAGGAGTGGTTGCGCGCCCATGTGCCGGACCGCGCCCGTAAGGTGTTGAACCGGGTGCGGGAGTTCCACGGAGGCAAGCTTTATGATGCGGGCTTCGGCCATCGGATGCGGGGCAGGGGCGTCCATGCGGATCTGTTGCAGCGTAGGTTCCGTCGGGCTGTCGACGACCTTGGGTTGGCTTGGAAATTGCCGCCCCTGCGCACCGATCTGTTCCGTGTGCCGCCCAGGGCGGGCGATCAACTGACGCTGTTCTAGGCCGTTGCGGTGACGGTGTGGCGCGGGGGTCCCTTGGCCTGCAATGCTGAGCCTGATCATGACTTTGGCCCAAACCGTGCGGTGATCGTGTTGTGGTCGGACAGGTGCTTTGGTCCCTTGCGGGTCTCCGCGCGCCAGTCTGACGGGGCGATCACGTGGTCGATGGGCAAGCGGATCAGGCCTGCGCCCGTGACATAGCTGGCGCGCAAACCGCCGGTCACCTGTCCCCCTGCGGCCCGGGCCAAGGTCTGCACCGATGCGGACCAGGGCATTTGGTTGAAATCGCCGCCGATCACGACGGGCTTTGGTAGGGATTCGATTGCCTGTGCCAATTCGGCGGCCTGCCGGTGCTGAAGGTCATCGCGCACCGGCCAGGGCCAAGGCAGATGCAATGACAGGACAGTGACCTCTCCCAACGGGCTCTGGACGCGGATCCAGGCTTGGCCGGTCTGAAAACATCCGCGCGCCACCACGGGCAGGCGGGTCGCAACCGCCGTCCCAATGCCCGGCGCATCGGGGCAATCGTGGCCGACCCATGGCGCGGGCAGTTTGCGCAGTGGGGTCCAAATTGACTGGATCTCTTGCAAGGTCGCGATGTCGTGCCCGTCCAGGACCTGTGCCAGCAGTCGGCCATCGTTGCTGTAGAGTAGATTGTGCTGCAGCAAGCGCAGTTCCGCAGTCTGCGGGGACACGCCGGGCAGGGCGAAGACCAGAACGCGTGCAAGGGCAAGGGTCGCGCTGACAGCAGCAGCGCCACGCAGGACAGGACCGAGGCTGCGGTACATGAGTGCCGTCGCGGCCAGAGCCAGGGCGCTGTAGGGCCAGAGAATGCCCAGGCTGTCGAAGGCCGGGATCCAGCGGCCCGCAAAGGGGCAGAGCACGACCGCGATGCCACAAAGCACCCCCAAGCGGGGCAGCGGCAGCATCAGGCGCGGGCGCGGCGCCGGCTGCGGGGTCGGTCGCGGCTTGGCCCCCGTCCGTCGGTGCCGTCGCTTTCGGAGGAAAAGCCGCCGAGTTTCTCTGCAACCAGGGCAAGGTCCGGTTTGGGGCCCCTTGGCGTCGTCTCAAGCGCTTCGCGCATCTTGGCAAGGTGCTCTGGCGTGGTGCCACAGCATCCGCCGATGATCGTGGCGCCCGCATCCCGTGCCAAGACGGCATAGTCCGCCATCAAATCGGGTGTCCCATCGTAATGGATATGGCCATCGTGATACTTTGGAATGCCCGCGTTGCCCTTGGCAATCACGGGTGTGTCGCCCGAAAATCCCATGACGGTGCGCACAAGGTCCGACGAGCCGACGCCACAGTTGGCGCCATAGGCGAGCGGCGGGGTCGGCAACTTGGCCACCAGGCGAGACATCGCCTCGGAGGTGGTGCCCATCATGGTGCGCCCGGCGGTGTCAAAGCTCATGGTCACGCACCATGGCATGCGGGCCAAGGCGGCGGCTTCGGCGGCGGCCTTGAGTTCTTCGGGTGCGGAGATCGTCTCAACCCAGAGGACATCCGCGCCACCGGCCTTTAGGCCTTCGGCTTGTTGATGGAAAATCTCGACCGCGCCTTCGTGGGTCAACGGCCCCATGGGCGCCATGATCTCACCGGTGGGTCCCATGGACCCGGCCACCACGATCTTCCGACCCGAGGCGTCTGCGATCTCGCGCCCAATCTCAGCGCCCATGCGCGACAGCTCTCCGGCACGGTGGCCCGCGTCATGCAGCTTTAGTCGCGCGGCGTTGCCCCCGAACGTATTGGTCAAGAACAGGTCGGATCCCGCATCCACCGACCCCTGGTAGAGCGCGCGGACCTTATCTGGTTCACTCTCGTTCCAAAGTTCGGGCGCGTCGCCGGACATCAACCCCATGTTGAACAAGATCGTGCCCGTCGCACCATCGGCCAGCAGCCAATCGCGGTCGCGGAGGAGTGAGGTCAAGGCGTCTGGCATTTGGGACTCCGGCGTCGTTGTCCGGGCCGTTTGGCGCTTGCGCGGCTTGGACGCAAATTCATTCTGCTCAAGTGGGACGTGAGGCGGAGGGCAACTCGCCGCCCACCGCGCCCGTGGTTAGTCCGCCATTTACTCTGTCAACAAATGGCCCATGGCTGGCCCGAATGCGGCCCCGGGCGCCGGTTAGGTCCAGCAGGACCCATGATCCGAGACCTATCATGCCCTATTTTGCAGATCTTCGCGCAACGGCGCGCCATGGCGACCGCTACAGACGTGCGAAGGCGATTTTAATTCCTGCCGTCATCGCATCTGCCGTTCATGGCCGGACCGACCTCGACGCGGTGGAAACGGTGGCTCGCGCGGCGTCCGACATTCCGGGTTTGACCGGCTTCGATTTCGCAACGTTGCGCGGCGCGGTGGGGGCCCTGACGGAGGAGTTGGACGCCGACGGCGGCGACACCCTGTTGGAAATGGCAGAGGCGCGCCTGACGGGGCATGCTGGCGTGTCGGCCGTTTTGCTCGCCACCGAGGTGGCCTTGGCCCGGGGCACGCCGCAGGAGGAAACGGACCGCGTTCTCGACCCTCTGACCCGTCGGTTGGGCATTGATGGCCGCCGATTGCACGCCATCCGATTAATGGCGGCCCAACGCCTTCAGCGGAAGGAGACGCTCCATTGACTCAGTCCCGACGCCCCGATGCCCCCAGTGCGGCTCGCCAGCCCCTGAAAGCCATCGTCCTGCTAGAGGATCGCCTCCATTTCCGTGTTCACGACATCCAGACGGCCTTGGCCGAGGATTTTCCCCTTGCCGATTGGTCCGGCGCAGATGTCATCCCAGACCTGCCGTTTGATACGGGAGGCGTGGCTGCCGTCCCAATTGCGTGCGGCAAAGGGATCGGGCCGGGGGTCATCCTGGGCGGCGGGCCGCCGTCCCTGGAGTGGTCGCGCCTGTTCCGTCGGGCGGGCCTGGCGGCGACGGACGATGCGGCAGAGCGCATGGCCACCAGCACGGCGCACCTAGAAATAACGGTTGGCACCTTGGATGCGGCTCTGACGAAGCGTCTGCGTGCCGCCGACGTGGTGACGGCCATCGCGTCCGTGTTCGCCGATCTTCCGATAACCACCGGCATTTCTTTAACGTGGTGTGACCGCATGTTCACGCCCGAGGCCTTTCGCCGCCCGGTAGCGGCGGTCCAGGCCCAGCAGATCCCGGTGCTCGATTGGGTACGTCCAGCGGCCTACCGCGATGCAGACGCGGCGGATTACACAACGGCGGTGACGGTGGGGCTGTCGGCGTTCACCGGTTTCGAAATTGAGACGCGCCAAACGCCCTTGCGCGCGGCCGAGGCGATGGCCCTCCTGATGCATACGGCTGACGCGGCGCTCCGTGGCGAGGAGCTGTTCTCTGACGGTGATGTCCTGGACGGCGTGCCATCGGGATCGGAGCGCCACCGCGTCCGTTTGGTTCCGCGAGGCCGTTTGGGAAACGCGGAGACGCGCTGGACGTTGCTTCACCCAGACAGCCCGTTCAATGCCGTCAAAGCGCTGGGCAGGGTTCCCGCATCGGAGCGTGACGCGGAGAGCAAACCTTTCGGATTGGTATCGCGCCTTGGTCTGCCGACCGGGTTTGATGCCGGTCGGCTGATGCGTCGGGTCACTCGGTCTCGGTCATGACCTGCTGTTTTGCCACATCTTTCAGCGCAGCCATCTTGGCGCGGATGTCCGCCTCCGTCGCGTGGGAGCCCAGATCGCCGGAAACTTTGCGGAACACATCTTCGTCGCCCGCTTCTTCGAAATCGGATTTGACGACCTCCGTCGCATAGGCCCTGAGGTCGTCGCCCGACTTGCCCAACAGATCACCCGCCCATTCGCCGAGCAGGCGGTTGCGGCGCGCTTCAACCTTGAATTGCAGTTCCGCATCGTGGGCGAACTTATTCTCAAAGCTCTTTTTGCGATCATCAAAGCTGTTTGACATGGCGGTCTCCGGCCGGTTTGGAACAGACACCAAAAGATATGCGTCCCTCTCCACCACCCTGCAAGTCGCTTTGCTTGCGGCTTTGCCGCAATCGGCTTATGTGCGGCCTTTGATCCCAAGGACCCGAGGAACGCATATGGCCCGGCGCAAGAAGCTTTATGAAGGCAAGGCCAAGATTCTCTACGAAGGCCCAGAGCCCGGAACCTTGGTCCAATACTTCAAGGATGATGCGACGGCGTTCAACGCTGAAAAAAAGGCGGTGATCGACGGCAAGGGCGTGCTCAACAACCGCCTGTCGGAATTCTTCATGACCGGTCTCGCCTCCGTCGGCGTGCCGACCCACTTCATCAAACGCCTGAACATGCGGGAGCAGTTGATTCGCTCCGTTGAGATCATTCCGCTTGAGGTGATCGTTCGGAACGTGGCCGCTGGCACGCTCTCCAAACGCCTCGGGATCGAAGAGGGCACCGCGCTGCCACGCCCCATCATCGAGTTCTGCTATAAGGACGATAAGCTGGGCGACCCCCTGGTGGCCGAAGAGCATATCATCGCTTTCGGTTGGGCCAGCCAGCAGGATTTGGACGACATCATCGCGCTTGCCTTGCGGGTGAACGACTTTCTGTCGGGCTGCATGTTGGCGGTGGGCATCAAGCTGGTCGACTTCAAGATCGAGATCGGCCGCGTTTGGGACGGCGATTTTCAACGCTTGATCCTAGCCGACGAAATCAGCCCTGATTCCTGCCGGTTGTGGGATATCGAAACGGGCAAGAAACTCGACAAGGATGTGTTCCGACGGGACCTGGGTTCGCTCGCCGATGCCTATACCGAGGTGGCACGACGGCTGGGTGTCCTCCCTGCCAACTCCGGCCCCGTGACGCGGCCCACATTGATTAACTGACCCTGTTTGGGTCCATGAACGAACGAAAAGACGAGGGTGGCACGATGAAGGCCCAGGTGACGGTAATGTTGAAGGACGGCGTTCTGGACCCCCAGGGAGAGGCCGTGCGCCATGCCCTCGGCGCCCTTGGGTTTTCCGGGGTCGAAGGTGTGCGCCAAGGCAAGCTGATCGAGTTGGACCTGGCGCCGGGGACGACCGAGGATCAGGTGCGGTCCATGTGTGAAGGTCTGCTGGCCAATACGGTCATCGAAAGCTACCGCATCGAGATGTAGGGGGGGTCGCGCATTAGGCGGCACCGCCTAGTTGCGGATCCCCATGCAATCGTTCTGCTGTCGTCTTCAAGGCATTTCGTTACCGTCTCTGCATCCTGTTTTTCGGGGGTGTGGCCTGCATCGGGTGAACTAGGCTGGTCGGAAAAACCGAATCCAAGCTGGCCTGATCTCCGCCTTTGACGCGCGCCTCGCCGTTGCTCACGCGAGACGGTGGCCCGTGTCGGGCACCACAAACCGTCACCGATGCCAGGTTCGAAACCGTCCGACGCTTCGAACTCTTTACGGCTCACCTACTTCCGCCATCCCCGCAGCGCACAGAAATAGGGGTGACCGCGCGCGCACCCTTGCTAACCTCCCCAAAAGATCACGGGAGGAATGATCATGCGCGCTGCGGTTCTGCGGGAATACAACGCTCCACTGTCCATCGAGGAGGTCCCCGATCCGGTATGCCCGCCCGATGGTGTGGTCCTGCGGGTGGAGGCTTGCGGCGTCTGTCGATCCGACTGGCATGGCTGGGTGGGGGAGCATCCGCGCGTCAAACCCGGCCAGATCGGCGGGCATGAGTACTGTGGGGAAGTGATCGAGGCCGGACCCAATGCGACCCATGCGGTGGGCGATATGCTCGTCGCCCCCTTCATTCTGTCTTGCGGGTCTTGTCCCCAGTGCCGGTCCGGCGCGTCCAACACTTGCCTGGACCAAAGGCTGCCGGGGTTTGTAGAACCCGGCGCCTTTGCCGAATACGTGGCCGTCCCCCGGGATTTCAATCTGGCGCGCTTGCCTGAGGGTCTATCGGCCACCGTCGCGGCGGGCCTCGGGTGCCGGGTAACGACCTCTTGGCACGCATTAACGGGCCGAGCGGCGCTTCAGGGTGGCGAATGGCTTGCCATTCACGGAACTGGGGGCATCGGCCTCTCGGCTGCGCTTTTGGGAAAGGCGCTCGGGGCCCATGTGGTTGTGGTCGATGTGGTCCAGGAAAAGCTCGACCACGCCATGGGCCTTGGGATGGATGCCGCCGTTTTGGCGGGGGAGACTACGGCGGCACAGATCAAGGACATAACCGGTGGCGGCGCCCATGTCTCAATCGAGGCACTCGGAATCCCCGCTACGGTCAATGCTTCGCTGGAATGCCTTCGTCCCATGGGGCGGCACGTGCAAGTCGGGCTACCCACCGGCCATACGGCCCGGATGGATGTGAATATGTCTGCCGTCTACCAGGGTAATCTTGCGCTCTATGGAACACGGGGCATGCCGTCTTGGCGGTATCCGTCCCTCCTGGGTCTTATCACCAGCGGCGCCGTGGACATATCCCCCATGATCGCGCGCGAGGTCGCGCTGTCGGATGTGTCGGACGAATTGGCGGCGTTCAACGGCCCGACCCCACCAGGGGTTGCCATCGTCACCGACCTCGCCGGCTAGACACCAAAAGCACCCCCCGCCCGAGCGCTCTGGCTCGAAGGCGGGGGGTGCTCGTGCCGCAACGCACCTCGGAGAGAGGGGGGAGAGACCGGGGAGGGTGGCGCGGCATCACTCCGACCGGGCGGGGGGACACCCGGCCGGAGCAGTCGTTCAAGGATCAGTCGTCGTCGCGGCTCTCCTCGGCGAAGCGGGCAAAGATGTCCGTGGCGATGGTGTTCTTGCCGACGACGGTCGCGCCGTTCAGCCCGCGCCGGTCGTTGGCGTTGTCCTCGGTCGCGTTGAAGATCGCGAAGGCCTCACCCAAGGACCCCGAGCGCGTCGAGACGGTCACGGTTGCATCGCCGCTGGGCAGCCGCGAGCGGTCGTTGGCGCGGTCGATGTCCTGGTTGAAGTAAGCGATGGCCCCGGCGGCGCCTGCGGGCACTTGGGCGGAGGCGGCTCCGGCGATGGAAGCGGCGGCGACGATGGCGGAGAGGATGAGCGTTTTCATAGTGTTAGTCCTTATGTGAGCGGCCCAGTTAGCGTTGCGGCGGGCCGGAGTGGGTTGCGGTGTGCTGGGCTGTTGCCCTGCTGATGGGATTGATATGCGGGAGCGTGGCCTGACATTCAACAAACGGACGCGTGAGAATGGCGCGATAAACGTGCACCCACGCACAGACTCATCCCCCAACCGCACGGCCCTCACGGGCGCGCGACGGCAGCTCACCAAACCGCGACAATTCCCCTAAAATCCGACACGAAACCCGCACCCCAGCCGCGCCCCACCCCGAGCAACAGCCACCCGCCCCAGCTTCTTCTCGGCAAAAATACTCCCAGCCCAACAGCCCCCAAAAGGCGCGGCGGGCGAGATCCGGGACCCCACGACCGCTGGCCCCCCGGGTCCAGATGTGTCAAAGCGGCGCCAACAACCTCGAACGACAGGTGTCGCCATGAAAGCCGCTGTTCTCGTCTTCCCCGGATCCAACTGCGACCGCGATCTTGCGGTGGCGTTCCGTGCCGCAGGATTTCAAACAGAGATGGTCTGGCACAAGGAAACGGCATTGCCCCCTGGCACGGATCTGGTTGGCGTCCCGGGTGGCTTTAGCTATGGCGATTATCTGCGCTGCGGGGCAATTGCGGCGCGGTCTCCGGTGGCGGCAGCTTTGCGCAACCACGGGGATCGCGGGGGATACGTCTTCGCGCCCTGCAATGGGTTTCAGATTTTGACCGAGGCCGGGATGCTGCCTGGCGCACTCCTGCGCAATGCGGGCCTCAAGTATATCTGCAAGACCGTCGGCCTGCGCGTCGAAGATACCGAGAGCGCCTTTACCCAGCCCTACGAAAAGGGGCAGGTCATCGACATCCCCATCGCCCATCACGAGGGCAATTACACGGCGGACGCCGAGACGATTGCCCGTTTGAACGGGGAGGGACGCGTGGCGTTTCGCTACGTGAACACGCCCAACGGCGCGACGGATGATATCGCAGGTGTTCTCAGCAGCAACAAGCGGGTCCTGGGGATGATGCCCCACCCGGAGCGTGCTTCGGATCCGGCTCATGGGAATACCGACGGTGCGGCCCTCTTCGCGGGGTTGGCCCAAGCGCTGGTTGCGGTCTAGGCGACCGCACTTCACCAGACAGATCTGTCTGTGAGCTGTGTTACAGCGCCTCGGCGAAGACATGCCTTTGGGTGTGCGGGGCGGGCAGCGCTCCGCCGACGGCTCTCACCTCGCTTGAGACGGTGCGGGCCGCGCGGTAGCTATATCTCATGTGGTGGCGTAAACGAGCGGATCGATCTAGGGCGCGGCGGATGTTGGCCGAAGGGTCGGAGCGTGTGCTGCCCCGCCTGCCAATGCAGGCCCGGGTCATCGTCGTCTCAACCGTCATGGTCGCGATCGCCGTGGTCTACGTGGCAAACGGCTACCTGACCGAAAAGTTCGTGGAAACGACCCGGACCCGGGCGGAGCTTCGGCAATCGCTCTACGCGGGCGCCATCCTGTCGGAGTTGCAGCGGAACTCCGTTGTGCCCTTGCTCTTGGCGCGGGATCAGACGTTGATCTCGGCCCTGAACGCGCGGGACTTCTCGGCCTCGTCGCAAAGGCTCATCTCTTATGTGGACGAAATTGGCGCGGCCTCGATCCGTCTTTTGGACATGGAGGGGCGGACCGTCGCGGCGACGGACCGGACGCAGCTCGGCAGCCTACATGCGGAGACGCCCTTCTTCACGGAGGCCATCGACCGAACGGACACCGTCTTTACCTTGGCCCCCGATGCCACGGGCGCCTATGAGGCGAGTTGGAGTCGCCTGGTCCGCAACGGGGCAGAGCCCTTGGGCGTGATTCAGGTCCGCATTGACCTCGCCCAGTTCGAAAGCCGGTGGCGTGGCACCACCGCCGCCGTCGCGGTGACCGATGCGGCTGGCAATGTGATCCTCTCGACCGAGCCCCGTTGGCGCGGGAAGCCATTGGACGAAGCGCTCCAGGCCATGTCGGTCCCCACCGCGCTGGAGCGGGCGCTGGCCACCACCGGCGCCTTTGGCCCTGACCTGGAGGAACGCTTTGTCACCGGCGCGGCCCTCATGCAGATGGAGGCGCGGGTTCCCTTTCGCGGATGGCGCCTGGTCAGCTTCACCTCCTACGAAAGCGTCCGGGAACGGGTGAACGGGGTGCTTGCGCTGATCCTGATGGGGTTCGCACTGCTGCTGGCCTTGGGCTTTTACCTCCTCAACCGTCGCTCAACGCTCCGGTCCCTGTTGTTTCAGCGGGAATCTGTGGCGCTCCGCCGTCTGAATGACCGGCTCAGCCGCGAAATCGCGGAGCGGAAGCGCGTTCAGGAGGAGTTGAAGGAGACCGAGTTGAGCCTGGCCCAGTCATCGAAGCTGGCGGCCCTGGGTGAGATGTCGGCGGCCGTGAGCCACGAGTTGAACCAACCCTTAGCAGCCATGAAGACCTATCTGGCTGGGGCGCGCCTGTTGTTGGAGCGGCGACGCGCCGACGAAGCCTTGTCGTCCTTCCAACGTATCAACGATCTGATCGACCGCATGGGTGCGATTACGCGGCAGTTGAAGTCCTACGCCCGAAAGGGTGGTGAGGCTTTTGAGGATGTGGATGTGCGGGACGCGCTGTCTGCGGCCCTGACCCTGATGGAGCCGCAGCTGCGCCAAGAGAAGGTGCGCCTGACCCAGGCCCTGCCGGATGTGCCAGTCCGCGTGCTAGCCGACCGCCTGCGCCTGGAACAGGTCATCATCAACTTGGTGCGGAACGCCCTGGACGCCATGAATGGCGTTGAAGATCCAGAGTTGGATTTGCTGGTGACCATGGGGGACGAAGTGGTGATTGCCGTGCGCGACAACGGCCATGGCATCGACAACCCCGAGCACCTTTTTGAACCGTTTTATACCACCAAGAAGCCTGGTGAAGGTGTGGGCCTGGGCCTCGCCATCTCGTCAGGCATTGTCGCTGACCTGGGTGGGCGGTTGACCGCCCGAAACGGGCAGACAGGCGGAGCAGTCTTTGAAATCCGCCTGCCTCCATTGGAAACAAAGCAAACTGCGGCTGAATAAGGACACCCGATGGCTGAACAGACACGGATCGCAATCGTCGACGACGAACAGGATATGCGCCAATCCATCAGCCAATGGCTGGCGCTCTCCGGGTTCGCGACCGAGACCTATGGGTCGGCGGAAGAGGCCCTCAAAAAGGTCACGGCGGACTTTCCAGGCGTCGTCATCAGCGACGTTCGTATGCCGGGCGTCGATGGGATGCAGTTTCTTAAGAAGCTCATGAGCGCCGATAGCTCTTTGCCCGTCATTATGATCACCGGCCACGGAGACGTTCCCATGGCGGTCGAGGCGATGCAATTGGGCGCCTATGACTTTATGGAAAAGCCCTTCAACCCAGACCGTCTGACTGACTTGGCCCGCCGCGCCGCGCAGGCCCGCAAGCTAACCCTGGACAACCGGGCCCTGCGGCGCGAGTTGTCCGATGGCACCGTTCTGATGCGCAAGCTGATCGGCACCAGCCCCGCGATGGAGCGTCTGCGCGAGGATATTCTGGATTTGGGCCAGGCCGATACCCATGTCCTGATCGATGGAGAGACGGGCACCGGCAAGACCCTGGTGGCCCATGCGCTCCACGCGGTTGGGCCGCGCGCAGGCAAGACCTTTGCCATGACGTCCTGCGCCGCCTTGGGCGAAGAGGAGTTAGGCGCCAAGCTGTTCGGCCCCGTGACCGAGGGCGGTTTGCCCCTGGTCGAAGAGGCGCGGGGCGGGACCCTGGTCCTCGAAGACATAGAGAGCCTGCCGCTGGCGCTCCAGGCGCGTTTGCTGACCTTCATCAATGACCAGGGCGCGCCAGCGGAGACACGGATCGTCGCGATCTGTAACTCCTCTGATCCGAACAAAACCTGCGAAGATGCCCTGCGGTCGGACTTGTTCTTCCGTCTCGCGGCGATGAAGTTGGTCCTGCCGCCGTTGCGCAACCGGGGCGAGGACGTGCTGACGCTGTTCACTCATTTCGCCGAAGCCTTTGGCGAGGAATATGGCGCCACGCCCCCGCAGGTTTCCGCCCAGGAAGCCGCGCAGCTGTTGCAGGCGCCCTGGCCCGGAAATGTCCGCCAACTCATCAATTTGGCGGAGCGCGCCGTGCTGCAACAGCGGCGGGGGACAGGCTCGATCGCGTCGCTTCTCATGTCCGATACGCAGGAGCAGGGTGAGACGGTGCAGGTGACGACCGAAGGCAAGCCGCTGAAGGAATACGTCGAAGCCTTCGAGCGGATGTTGATCGACAATACCATGCGCCGTCACCGCGGCTCCATCGCCAGCGTGATGGAGGAGCTTTCGCTGCCCCGTCGGACGTTGAATGAGAAGATGGCAAAATACGGCCTCAGCCGGTCCAACTATCTCTGACCGCGAACGGATGATCCCCGCCCTGCCATGGGCGGGGCGGGGGATGTCGCGGTCATGCGGATCATCAGTCTAAATGCTTGGGGCGGGGCCGTTTGGACCTCGCTCGGGCCGTGGATCGCCACCAAGGCCTTTGATGTCCTCTGCCTGCAAGAGGTGACACGCCGCATCGCGCCGTCACCGAAGTGGTTGGTTTATGGCGACGCATATCGTCGCCTGGATCAGCGGGCGGATTTGTTCGGGGATGTGAGCGCCGCGCTGCCGGATTGGCAGGCAAGCTTCGCCCCCGCCGCGCGCGGTCCCTTGTTTGACGCGGCAGGACAGGCCGTGCCTTCGGAACATGGTATTGCGATCTGGGTCGCGCCCCACCTGGCGGTCACGGGGCGGTCCCAAGGCTTTGTCCATGGCGCGTTTCGCGCCGAGGGGTGGGGGCCAGAACCCGTCCCCCGCGCGGTGCAGTCTTGTCGTATCGAGGGCGGTGGGCGGCCCGTTTCTGTCACCCATCTGCACGGGCTGCGGGATCCTTCGGGCAAAGGCGACACGCCGGAGCGTTTGGCCCAAGCCCAAGCCTTGCTGGATCATCTGCAGCATTTTACGGGCCCCGATCAGACGACGGTCGTGGCGGGGGACTTGAACCTGCTGCCCGACAGTCAAACCTTTCCCCTATTAGCGCAGCGGGGCCTCGTTGAATTGGTCACGCACTACGGCCATGACGACACGCGGACTGCGCTCTACGGCAAGGCGAAGCGCCACGCCAATTACTGTTTGACCGACGATATGGAGCGCGTCCGCGCGTTCGATGTCCCGGCCACGCCTGTTTTGTCCGACCACCGTCCGCTTGTTTTGGACCTCTTTGATTAAAGCGTGTCCCGGATAGCGGGGCCGAAAGGACCACATGCTTGCCCATCGTATCATCGGCGCGCCCTCTGGCCGGCCCGTTCTCTTTTTGCATCCCGGCAATACGACCGGGGACGCCTGGGGCGATCTGATCGCTGACCTGCCGGGCGTGCGCGGCATCTGTCCCGACCTTCCCGGTTTTGGCGGCAGTCGCAGCACCCCGCTGACGGATTTCGCCGACAGTGCCGACCACCTCGCGGATCTCCTCCGGGCGGAGCGATTGGGGCCTCTGCCAGTCGTCGGGTATTCCTTGGGTGGCTACACGGGCTTCATGCTGGCGCTGCGGCATCCCGATCTTGTGGAGAAAGCCTGCTTGACCAGCTTTCAGGTGATGCCCCTGTGCGGCGGCTGGTGGATCGTGCCGTTTCTGAACGTGGTGTCACCGCTGATGACCCTGCAGTTCATGCGGAAACGCGCGTTTCGCTCCCTCGGCGTCCCCCAAAGCGGGTCGTGGGCGGTCTCTCCGAAATCCCCGTGTACGGCAGCGACCCTGCGCCAGATCGGTCGCCTTGCCGTCCGATTCGATGTGCGTGGTCACGTGGCACAGGTTGAGCCGCCCCTTCTGGTACTTGCCGGTGAGGAGGAGTTGCCGAGTATTCTGGACAGCGTGCGCCTGATTGCCGGGGGGGCGCCCCGCGCGCGCGGGGCGATTGCACCCGGTGGACATGGCTGGCCCGCAACCCATGCCGATCTGTTTGCGAAGGTGGTACACGCCTGGCTTCGGGATGACCCGCTGCCCGAAGTGCTGCGCCACGTCTGACGTCAAGCGCTTTGGCGTATTGGTCATTGTCATTCTGTGGAAATTGTCACAGACAGGTAACACGGTCGTGCCGCCGATTGGTTGGCGGTCGGGACCGGTCGGATTCTTTTCCGTGCGCCCAAGGACCAAGACCATCGGTTCGCGCATCGGGGGAAGGTTACGGGCAGGCATAGGCCGCCCGGATAGCACGCCCGGCACCGTTGCCGGGATATTGAATGGGCCCACCCCCGCACCTGCGGGGCTGCTCGGGCCGGAGTAGAAGCGCGATGACGCAGGACGGCACACTCACGCAGGGGACGCGGCACGGCCGCCCCCTGGGGGCTGTCTCGTGTCTCGCCCAAATCAGTCAGTTGCGCAGCTCAGGGCCCCCAGGGGCCTTGGACCGGCGGGACTGTGGAAAGCACTATGGCGAAGAAAATGCTGATCGACGCCACCCACCCGGAAGAAACCCGGGTCGTGGTGGCAGATGGAAACAAAGTCGAGGAATTTGATTTCGAGAGCCTGAACAAGCGGCAGCTTGCGGGCAATATCTACCTGGCAAAGGTCACGCGGGTTGAGCCGTCGCTTCAAGCGGCATTCGTTGACTATGGCGGCAACCGCCACGGGTTCCTCGCATTCTCGGAAATTCACCCGGATTACTACCAGATCCCGAAGGCCGATCGCGATGCGTTGTTGGCCGAGGAACGCGCCTATGCTGAGGCCATGGCAGCGGCCGAAGACGCCGCAGATGCCAAGTCTAAGGGCGAGGGGGACGAAGACGCCTCCGAGGCCGGGGCCGAGGGTACGGAAGAGGAAAAGCCGAAGAAGAGCCGGTCGCGCTCCAGGTCCCGGTCGCGGAAGAAGAAAACCGAGGAGGGTGCAGATGCGCCTGCCACAGCGGGCGAGACCGCTGAGGAGGCGCCCGCGCCAGGTTCGGACGTTGAGAATGAAGTCGCGGTGGCCGCGCCCGATGGGGCGGGTGACGGCAGTTCTGCACCTGAGGCAGAGGCGCCAGCCGAGGCACCCGTGTCCGGCGATGATGTCCTTGAGGTGGTCGATACGTCTGAGTCAGCCGTCGCGGAACTGGATGCCCCTGATGGATCCGTTCAGGTGACGTCGGAAGCCTCGGACGTTTCTGAAGAACCCGCCCCTGAGGTCGAGACGTCGGATGATGCCGAGCCGTCGTCGGATGGCGACGAGACTGGGACGGATGATGACGGCCCCGTCACGACCATCGCGGAAGACACGGGGCTTGAGGACGAAACCATCGGTTCTGGCGCCGAAGATACCTTGGTTGAGACGCCAGAGGGCAATGCTCTCGCGCAGCCCGAAACGCCGGACGTTGCTCTTGAAGCAGGGACGTCCGATCCCGTGGATGGCGCGACCGATGCGGATGCTGACGCGTCGGAGACAACGGCAACCGTGGACGCGTCAGAACCCGTCGCGCCCCAAACGGATGCTCCCCAAACGGACGCCCCCCAGACAGACGTTCCCATGGGTATGGAGACCGTTGACCTGCAGGAGCCCGACACCGGCGAGGAGACCAATCTGGTCGAGGAGCCGGCCCCGAAGAAGTCGCGCTCACGCAGCCGTAAGAAAGCCTCCGAGAAAGACGCTTCGGTCGAAACGGTGGCTGATGACGATGAGGCCGATGAAATCCGTCCGCCCCGCAAGCCACGTCCCCGCAAGTATAAGATCCAGGAGGTGATCAAGGTCCGGCAGATCATGCTGGTCCAGGTCGTCAAAGAAGAGCGTGGCAACAAGGGCGCGGCCCTCACCACCTACCTGAGCCTTGCAGGACGCTATTGCGTGTTGATGCCGAACACAGCGCGCGGTGGCGGGATCAGCCGCAAAATCACCAACGCTGCTGACCGCAAGAAGCTCAAGGAAATCTCCTCCGAGATCGACGTGCCCCAGGGCGCTGGTCTGATCGTCCGCACGGCGGGCGCCAAGCGGACGAAAACCGAGATCAAGCGCGACTACGAATACCTGCAACGCCAGTGGGAGCAGGTGCGCGAGTTGACGCTCAAGTCCATTGCTCCCGCACCAATCTATGAAGAGGGCAACCTCATTCACCGGTCGATCCGGGATCTTTACTCTCGCGACATCGATGAGGTCATCGTCGAGGGCGAAGCCGGGTACCGCCAGGCCAAGGACTACATGAAGCTGATCATGCCGTCCCACGCCAAGAACGTGAAAGCCCATGCCGAAGGCGGACAACCTCTCTTCGCGAAACATGGGGTGGAGCAGTATCTGTCGGCCATGTTCAACCCGACGGTGCAGCTGAAGTCCGGCGGGTACATCGTGATCGGGATCACCGAGGCTTTGGTGGCCGTGGACGTGAACTCTGGCAAATCGACGAAGGAAGGGTCCATCGAGGACACCGCCGTCAAGACCAACCTGGAAGCCGCTGAGGAGGTGGCGCGTCAAGCCAAGCTCCGTGACTTGGCTGGCTTGATCGTCATCGATTTCATCGACATGGACGAGCGGAAGAACAACACCGCCGTCGAAAAGCGCCTGAAAGATGCGCTCAAGAACGATCGCGCACGGATCCAGGTGGGTCGGATCTCCGGCTTTGGTCTGTTGGAAATGAGCCGCCAGCGCCTGCGCCCGGGCATGTTGGAGGCCACGACCCAAGAATGCCCCCATTGCCACGGTACGGGTCTGATCCGGTCCGACGATTCGGTCGCGTTGCAGGTGTTGCGCGCCATCGAAGAGGAGGGGACCAAAAAGCGGTCGCGTGAGGTGCTGCTCAAGGTCCCGGTGGGCATCTGCAACTACATCATGAACGACAAGCGGGAGCATCTCGCCTCCATCGAGGCGCGCTACGGCATGGCCGTGCGCTTGATGGCAGACCCCAGCTTGGTGGCGCCCGATTTCTCGTTGGAGAAGTTCAAGACGGCCACACGTCAGGTGCCGAAGCCCACGGCCCAAGTTATTGCCATGGATACCTCCTGGACCCCCGAGGAAGAGGAGGACGTGGTCGAGGCGGAGGCCCAAGAGGTGACCGAAGTGCCCGCATCCGATCCGGGCGAGGGTGGGGACGGTGCGCCCAAGAAGCGTCGGCGCCGCCGGTCGCGCAAGCGGAAGTCCTCGGGTGAGGATGGACCCCAGGCCACGCAAGAGGCGACCGCCGACGACGCGCCTGTCGCCGACGTCTCTGCGGACGTGGAGAACGGGGCCGATCCCGTTAAGGATGTGGTCGATGAAGCAACCGCTTCGGAGACGCAGGCGGAGGCCGCACCAGCGGACGCAACCCAGTCAAAGGGTAAGTCTCGTAGTCGCAGTCGCAGCCGGTCCCGGAAGTCCTCGGCTGCTGTCAGCGAAGAGACGGCACCTGTGACGGATGCGGAGACGCAAGAGGTAGAGCCTACCCCTGAGCCTCAGACGTCGGCACCGGAGGCCGAGGCAACCACCGAGGTGGAGGACGCTCCGAAGCCGAAGCGCAGCCGTGCCCGGGCGAAAGCCCCTGCACCCGCGCCGGAGCCGGTTGACGCGCCTGTGCCTGAGCAAGCTGCCGCAAATTCGGTGGCGGAGGAGACAGCCGACGCGCCCGAAGCGACGGAGGACACCGCACCAGCGGCTTCGGCACCGGAGACGCCTCCCACCACAGTCAAGCGCCCCCGTGCCCGTGCCAAGGCCCCCGCGCCGACGGCCAACTCGGTGACTGATACCGTGGCCGAAGACGCGCCTGCGGAGGCCGAGGAAGACCCAGCGCCAGCCCCTGAGACACCGGCGGACCCCGTGGTCGAGGTGGCAGAGCCCGAAGTGATTGCAGAGGCCGACGCCCCCAAGACGCCGAAACGGCGCGGGTGGTGGTCTTTCGGCGGGTGACCCAAGCATCTGATGTGACAAACGAAACGCGCTCCTCTGGGGCGCGTTTTGCTTTGGTGCGATGTGTCCTAGACCATTCGTCCGCCCAATGTGACGGCGATCACCGGCGTTGTCGCGCTGCGCTGAGCACGTCTTCGGCGCGTAGCCATCCGCTCGACCCGCGTGGCAGCAGGGCCAAGGCCCGCTCCGCTTGAATCCTGGCATCTTCCATCCGGCCCAGCACGGCGTAGCGCTCCGCAACGGCCACGGATGCCAGCCCGTTTTGACCCGCCCGTGCATGGGCCGTGGCCAGGTCTCGCAACAGGCTTGGATCGCTGGGGGCGCTGCTCCGCGCCGCAGACAAGGTGCGCAGAGCCTCCGCGTCGCGGCCCGCGGCAAGCTGGGCGCGGCCAAGACCGGCCCGGATCAACGGCTCCCGCGGGGCCAGTTGGACGGCACGGGCATACGAGGCGACAGCGGCGCCCGGCTGTCGGCTTTCCAGTAGGAATTGCCCTTTGAGTTCATGGTAAAACGCGTCCGAAGGCCGGGCAGCGATTAGGGCGTCGATGCCTGCGATGGCGCGCCTGGCGTCCGGTTTGCGGTGATAGGCGATGGCCCGTCGGAGAGCCGCGACCTCGCTCGTATCTCGGCCAACGCGGCGCAACGTCCAGGATGGTGCGCGCAGAAAGGCAGATAGCTTGCCCACGGCGCGGGCGTGCCAGTAATCCACTGCGGATCGGTCCCTCTGGCGGGGTGTCACCGCCCCGGCGAAGGCCTCGACGGCGCGGATGCGGTCCCGCGACAGCGGGTGTGTGCGCACATAGGGGTCTTGGCGCCCGGCGGAGAGGTATTCCTGACCCTCGAACCGCTTCAGGACGGTTACGGCGGCTTGCGGATCCGTTCCCGCCGCAGCCAGATACCTCAGGGCGGATTGATCGGCGCTCGCCTCTTCCGCACGGGTATGGGCAAACAGCGACCTTTGAGCCGCCGACGCGCTGCCTGCCGCTATACCGATGCCAGCCTCGGCACCGCCAGCGACTGCCGCGGCCGCGCTGAGGGCCAGGCCGATGGCCGCCGCCGTCTGGGAACTGCGGGCGGCGGCGGGCCGGCGGGTCAGGTGCCCGTTGGCGATATGGGCCGCCTCATGGGCGATCACGGCCTGCACCTCGTCCGAGCTGTCCAAGCGGATCAACAGGCCCGAGTGCAGAAAAATCGCTCGGGCGTTCCCGACGAAGGCGTTCATGGAATCGTCGTTGATGACATAGATACGGGTCGACCCCGGCAGACCGGCCGCTTGCAGGATCGGTTGCGCCACCTGCCGCAGGGCGAATTCGATCTCCGCGTCGCGGATCAAACCCCGTGCGGAGGCGACCTGCACGGTCAGGCACACTACCGAGAGAACAACGGTAAGAAGACGGAGCATGGCGGACCTCTTGCGTGGATGGGGCAGGGGCGTTGACGGCGACCGTCGGCGCGGTCCATCAACCGCCGATAACACCAGCAGTCTAGGGAGCAGGCGATGACAGGCGCAAGGCGGTTATCGGTCCGCAGTCAGGTCGACCCGTTCATCGTCATGGACGTGATGGAGGCCGCGCGCCAGTCGGAGGCGGCTGGCAAATCGGTCATCCATATGGAGGTCGGGCAACCGGGCACGCCCGCCCCTGCAGCGGCCCGGACGGCCTTGGCCCAGGCAATGGAGACAGGTGCGTTAGGCTACACGGTCGCTTTGGGACTACCGGCGTTGCGGGCGCGGATCGCGCGGCTCTATCGGGATTGGTACGGCGTTGACTTGGACCCAGGCCGTGTGGTCGTGACGGCTGGTTCCTCGGCGGCGTTTCTTTTGGCGTTCACAGCGCTGTTCGATGCGGGTGATCGTGTTGGTTTGGGGCTGCCCGGCTACCCATCCTACCGCCAGATCCTTCGGGCGCTCAGCTTAGAGGCGGTCGGCATCGAAACCCGCGCCGAGGATCGGTTTCAACCGGTCGCAGGGACCTTGCCGGACCTCGCGGGCTTGATCGTCGCCTCGCCCGCCAACCCGACTGGTACAATGCTCGACCGTGGCGCCCTCACGACATTGATCGACGGATGCCATGCCCAGGGAACGGCCTTTATCAGCGACGAGATCTACCACGGTGTCCAATACGGGGACCGTGCCGTCAGTGCGTTGGAGGTGTCTGACGACGTCTATGTCATCAATTCGTTCAGCAAGTACTTCTCGATGACGGGCTGGCGCATTGGGTGGATGGTCGTGCCAGAGGATCACGTTCGGACCGTGGAGCGCCTGGCTCAAAACATGTTCATTTGCGCCCCCCACGCCAGTCAGGTCGCCGCGCTGGCCGCCTTGGACGCAGAGGAGGAGTTGCAGGCAAACCTTTCGGTCTATGCCGAAAACCGACGGATCTTGCTTGAGGGCTTGCCCGCCGCAGGGTTTGATCGGATCGCGCCGCCCGACGGCGCGTTTTACATCTACGCCGATGTGTCAGACCTGACGCAGGACAGCCGCGCCTTTGCTGCAGAGGTCTTGGAGAGGGCAGGGGTCGCCGTGACGCCGGGGCTGGATTTCGACCCTGGTCGGGGGGCCGGAACCCTGCGGTTCAGCTACGCGGGCAGCACCGCCGATATGGTCGAAGGGGTGGAGCGGCTGCGCCGGTTCATGGCCGCGCGATGAGGGCCTGGGTCCTATGCCTCCTGCTGTGGGTCGTCGCCCACCCGGTCTGGGCCCAGGATTTTCGCGCATTGGCCGTGCCTGATAGCGCCGCGTCCCGCATAGAGGATGGCTGGCGCGGGCGATTGTCCTTGGACTTAGCCATCAGCCAACCCGTGCCCTGGCGCGTGTTTCTGCGAGACGATCCTTGGCGGTTGATCATCGACACCTCCGAGGTGGATTGGGCGCGGCTCGACCCCTCTGTCATCGAGGGGGAGCAGGCGACGGCGCTCCATGCGGGGCGCGTCCACCTTGGCTGGTCGCGGCTGGTCGTCGATCTGGCGGGACCCATGCGGATCGACCGCGCTTGGATGGAGACGGGACCCACGCCGCGCATTCGCATTGATGCCCGTCCAGGGATCGAAGGGGAGGCCTCGCCCACCGGTCCCTTGATCACGCAAGCCTGGGATCAGGCTACCCCCCAAGCCGTGGCGCCGACGCCGCGCCGCCACCTGGGCGACCGGCCCTTGGTCGTCGCCCTTGATCCTGGGCACGGAGGCATTGATCCGGGTGCCGAGCGGGCCGGGGTGACCGAGGCGGGCCTTATGCTCGCGTTTGCCCGCGAACTTGCGGAGATGCTGCGTCGGGCGGGCCATGACGTTGTTTTGACCCGAACGGACGATTACTTCGTGGCCCTGCGCGGTCGGGCGAGCATCGCGCGGGACGCAGGGGCCGACCTGATGATTTCGCTCCATGCCGATGCCATCGACGGGGGCGGGGCCCAGGGCGCGACGGTCTACACGTTGTCAGACGATGCGTCCGATGCGATGTCAGCGGAACTCGCCGCCCGGCACAGCCGCGACGATCTCCTGCTGGGCCTCGACTTGGAGGATCAGGGAGACGAAGTGGCCCGCGTTTTGATCGATTTGGCCCGTGCGGAGACGGAGCCCCGCTCCGACGCGCTGGCGGATGCCTTGGTTGCGTCCATCCGCGAGAACGGCATCCGTCTGCACAAACGTCCCCGGTTGGAAGCGGCCTTCACGGTCCTCAAAGCGCCAGATATCCCGTCTGTCTTGGTCGAGGTGGGGTTCATGTCGGACCAGCAAGACCTTTTGAACCTGACGACGCCAGCCTGGCGAACGCGCATGGCGTCGGCGATCTTGGCTGCGGTGGATGCCTGGGCCATCGAGGATGCGGCCGCCGCCCTGCGCTTGCGCCAATAGTCTAGGCTGACCTGCGGCATTTCGGTGCGGCAATTGCTTGCCAGATCATGCGTCGGTGCTTTGACCCTGACCCGGATGATCTTTATGCTTTCGGCAAGATTTCTCTGACAGAGGCGCGATATGCAGCTCAAAATGGCGACCTTCGCAGCGGGACGCGGTTTCGCCAGTGCGCTTCACGGCGCACTTATGTTCGTGCTCTCGACGGTTGGCGGATTGTTCTCGGCCATCACGCTCGGCATCATTGCTGGGGCGTTGACCGTTGGCGCGGTCCTCTGGATGTATGGGCGCGATCTGCCGAACCACGAGCAATTGGCGCAGTATACGCCGCCCACGATCAGTAGGATCTATTCGGGTGAAGGCCGCTTGATGGATGAGTTCGCTAGGGAGCGGCGCCTATTCGCCCCCGCCGAAGAGATCCCGGATTTGGTGAAACACGCCTTCATCTCCGCCGAAGATAAGAACTTCTATCGCCATGCGGGCTATGACCCCCTGGGCATGGTCGCGGCGGCGGTGTCTGCTGCGCAGGGGGGGCGCCTGCGCGGTGCGTCGACGATTACGCAGCAGGTGATGAAGAACTTCCTGCTGTCCTCCGACCGCTCTGCCGAGCGCAAGGTGAAGGAAATCATTCTCGCCTCGCGCATCGAAGAGACGTTGAACAAAGAGGATATTCTTGAGCTGTACCTGAACGAGATTTTCCTCGGTCAGAACAGCTTTGGGGTGGCTGCGGCGGCGCAGACCTATTTCAACAAGACCTTGCCCGAATTGACGTTGGAAGAGGCTGCTTATCTGGCGATCTTGCCCAAGGCGCCCTCCACCTACCACCCCGTGCGCCAGGCGGAGCGGGCCATTGACCGCCGCAACTTCGTGCTTCGGGAAATGTTTGAGAACGGCTACATCACGCGCGGTGAGATGCAGGAGGCCCAGGCCAAACCGCTGCTGACCGTCCAATCGGGACACTATGCGCCGTTCCGCGCCGCGCTGCCGCCCCGAGACTATTTCACCGATGAGATCCGCCGCCAGTTGAGCCAGGACTTCGGCGAAGAGGAGTTCTTCACCCAGGGCTTCACGGTGCGCGCCACGGTGGATGCGGAGATGCAAGAGGTTGCCGCCCGCGCGCTACAACGGGCCTTGGAACGCTATGACCGCAGCAGCGGCATTTGGCGCGGGACCGAAAAGACCATTCCGGTCGAGACATTGTCCGACGAGGCTGCGTGGCGCGCGGCCCTGGCCGCCGTGGACGTGAGCCGTGATGTCGAAATCGGCAACACCTGGCACGTGGGCGTTGTCATGGACATCGGTGATCGGTCCTTGACCCTGGGGGTCGAGGACGTGGCCGAGCGCGTGAGCGTCCCACGAGAAGACATCCGCTGGATGCGCGGCAACTTCTTCGACAACTTCGAGGTCGGTGACGTCGTCCATGTGCGCCGCATGACCGAAGACAGCACCGGCAATCTGATCCGCTGGTCGCTCCGCCAAGTGCCCGAAGTACAGGGCGGCTTCATGGCCATGGATGTGAACACCGGCCGCGTGTTGGCGATGCAGGGTGGCTTCAGCTACCAGCACTCGGTGTTCAACCGCGCGACCCAGGCGACACGTCAGCCCGGATCAAGCTTTAAGCCCTTCGTCTACGCGGCGGCCCTCGACAGCGGGTATCAGCCGAACACGATTGTTGTGGATGCGCCGATTGAAATCGTATCGGGCGGCGAAATCTGGCGCCCGACCAATGCGTCGAACCGGTTCTACGGCCCGTCCCCCCTGCGGACCGGGATCGAGCGGTCCCGGAACCTCATGACCGTGCGCCTGGCCCAGGATGTGGGCATGAACGTGGTTGGCGATTACGCCGAACGCTTCGGTGTCTATGAGAATATGCCAGAGCTGCTGGCGAACTCTCTCGGATCGCAGGAGACGACGCTCTACAAGATGGTGGCCGCCTATGCGATGTTCGCCAACGGCGGGGAGCGGGTGGAGCCGACACTGGTCGACCGCATCCAGGACCGCTACGGGCGTACCGTGTATCGCCACGACCAGCGGGTCTGCACCGATTGTGAGCAATTTGCATCGCTGTCCGAGGGCTATGGCCCACGGATCGTGTCAAATCGTGAACAGGTCATGGACCCGATCACGGCCTACCAGCTGACCTCGATGATGAAGGGCGTGGTGGACCGCGGCACGGCCTCCAAGACCGTGAACCTGTCGGTGCCCATCGCGGGTAAGACCGGGACCACGAATGATGCCAAAGACGTCTGGTTCGTGGGCTTCTCCTCCTCCATCGCGGCGGGTTGCTACATCGGTCACGACCGCCCCCGCTCCTTGGGGCGCGGTGCGTCGGGCGGTGGTATGTGCGGCCCCGTGTTCAACGAGTTCATGCGCGAAGCCATCAAGAAATACGGTGGTGGACCCTTCGAGGTGCCGCCCGGCGGCTATTTCGTAAAGATCGACCGCTACACTGGCGCGCGTCTGCCAGACAGCGCTCGGGGTGAACACGTGGTGGCCGAATACTTCCGCGATGGGGACGATCCCTTCCTCGGGATTGGCGGTGGTGCAGTCATCGATGGTGGGTTCGCCATGGCCGGCGATCTGCCCCTGTTCGGGCGGGGAGAGACCGACGACAGCCCCGCGCCCGCCGCGCGAGAGGTCCAGACCTCTACCGGGCGCAAGGTGGTTGTCCCGCCCCGCGCGACATTTGGGGCGCTGTCGTCTGGCGGCCTGTATTGACGGCGGCGCCGGCGGGCCCAGGCTTGCCGGTGCGCCGGTCGCGCGATAGGTGACAGGCTCAACCTCGGAGCCTTGAGACATGCGCGCAGAAGTCCAGAACAACGTCGATGCCATCGCCAAATCCGTGGCGCTGCTCAAGCGGCGTCTGGATTGGGAAACGGCGGCCCATCGGCTCGAAGAATTCAACGCTATGATCGAAGATCCGACGCTCTGGGACAATCCGGAGCGGGCGCAGAAACTGATGCGGGATCGCCAAGCCCTGATGGACAGTATCGAAGGTATCAAGGCCTTGGAGCGGGACACCTCCGATAACGTCGAGATGATCGAACTGGGTGAAATGGAAGAAGACGAGGAGGTCATCTCAGAGGCCGAGGCGGCGCTTGCGGCACTGGTTGAAACCGCCGCCGAAAAAGAGCTTGAGGCGCTGCTCGATGGCGAAGCTGATGGCAACGATACCTTCCTCGAAATCAACTCTGGCGCGGGCGGTACCGAAAGCTGCGATTGGGCGTCGATGCTGGCACGGATGTATGTCCGCTGGGCGGAAAAGCGTGGCTACGACGTGGAGCTGCAGTCCCAATCACCGGGCGAAGAGGCTGGGATCAAGTCGGCAGCCTATAAGATCAGCGGCAAGAACGCCTATGGCTGGTTGAAGTCCGAAAGTGGCGTGCATCGCCTGGTGCGCATTTCGCCCTATGACAGCAGCGCGCGGCGGCACACCTCGTTCTGCTCGGTCTGGGTCTATCCCGTGGTCGACGACAATATCGAGATCGAGGTCCAGCCGAACGACATCCGCATCGACACCTATCGCTCATCGGGCGCCGGGGGACAGCACGTGAACACGACCGACTCGGCTGTTCGGATCACGCACTTGCCCACCGGGATCGTCACCACGTCATCGGAAAAGTCCCAACACCAGAACCGCGACATCGCCATGAAGGCCCTGAAATCGCGCCTCTATCAGATGGAGTTGGATCGCCGGAACGCGGACATCAATGCGGCGCACGAGGCAAAGGGCGATGCGGGCTGGGGCAACCAAATCCGGTCCTATGTCTTGCAGCCTTACCAAATGGTGAAGGACCTACGGACGGGGTTTGAAACCTCTGACACGGGCGGTGTCCTGGATGGCGCCCTAGACGGCGTGATGGCCTCGGTGCTCGCATCGGATGCCTCGGGCAAGTCTCGGGCGGATGCTGCCAACGACTGACGGGTCGTCTGTGGGGCAGGGCCGGGGGACGCCCCCCGGACCCCCGACGTGCATGACTGCGCAATGCCAGATTGGCGGGCAGGTCTGAGGTTGGAGGGGGCTCTGCCCCCGCGCCCTTGGCGCCCCCCGGAGGTATTTTTGCCGAGAAGAAGCCCCGGGGTCAGTGCTGGGGGAGCAATGTGGCGATCCGGTCGGCTGCGAAGGTCGCGCCGTTGCGGTTGCTGATGGTTTTGGCCAGTTTGCTGGCTGTTGGGTCGTCAAAAATGCTCAGCAAGGTGCGCAGCGCCTCCGCACCCCGTGCAGCGGTAAAGCCTGTGATCGGTAGTGTGGCTGCAAGGTCGAGGTCGCGCAGTCGAGCGGCGTTGTCGGGCTGATCTCCGCCCACGGGTAGGACCAGTTGCGGGCGGCCCGCACGCAGGGCCTCGGCCGTTGTGCCGATGCCGCCATGGTGGACGATCGCTGCCGCCTGGGGGAAGAGCGGGGCATGGGCGGCGTAGGCCAGTGGCAGGATTTGGTCGCTGGCAGCGGGGGCACCGGCTGTTCCGTGCAAAAGAACAGCGCGGAGGTCCATGCGACGGGCCATGTCGGCCGCGTCTTGCCAGAAGGTGTCGCGGCCAAGGCCTTGGGCGATGGACCCGAGCGTGACCACCAGCGGGGGCGGCCCGGCATCGAGCCAGGTTTGCGCGCCGTCAGGCAGACCGCCGGCGGGGGCGGGTGGAAAGCCTCCGAGGATCAGGCCGTCGGGGCCGTCTTGTGGACAGGGGGCGAAAACCTCATCCCAGAGCCCCAGAAGAAACGGGATGTGACCATCGTAGTCCAATAGTGGCGTCTTGGACGTCGCCGGAAGCCCCAAAGACCGTCGAAGACGGTTCTGGCCCGGAAGAAGGGTCATGCGCAGCGTGCGCCGGATCAGGCTCAGTGCGAACCGGTTCCAGAGCAGCGCCAAACGCGGCTTGGGGCGTCGAATGGCGAGGGCATAGACACCCCCTGTCGGCGGATCAGACGGTGCCATCGCCATCAGCGGTTGCAGGAGCATGGGCACAAACGGCAGGCCCCGGCGTTCCGCGGCGAGGGCCGCGCCCATGGCAAAGGGCGTGCCTGCCACGCATGCAGCGCCTTCTGACAGGTCTAGGACCGCCTGTGTCATTTCGGGCAATAAGGGCAGAAGGGCGCGTTTGAGCAACGGGCGCGGGTCGCGCAGGACGGATGCTGCGACCTCATCGCGTGTCATGCCTAGGGCCGCGCACATTTCCGCTTGGGAGGGGCCCACGGGCGTCGCAGTGAGGCCCCAGTCGCGGGCCACGTCGCAGTCTTCGGGGGTGAGCGCCAGTCTGACCTCAACGCCCTGCCTGGTGAGCGCCTTGGCCACCGACAACACTGGATAGAGGTCCCCGAGAGATCCCAGGGTCGATAGGACCACGCACCGCCGCGCCTCTTTCGGCACGGGTCGCTTCAGGTCCGTCAACTGAGACGCCCCGCGTCTCAGGGGGAGAGGCGGGGCGCTGTTATCGTCAGATGTCACCAAGGAACAGCGGTGACTTAGCTGTCCGACTTTGAGGCTGCGGCTGGTTTGCCGCCGAGCGGATCATCCTGGCGTTGGACGGCGCCCTCGAAGTGCGCGCCCGATTCGATGGCGATGGTCTTGTGGATGATGTCACCCTCAACGCGCGCCGTGGACGTCAGGCGCACCTTGAGGCCACGGACCCGACCGATAACACGGCCGTTCACCACGATATCGTCGGCGACGACTTCACCACGGACGACTGCGCCTTCGCCAACGGTCAGCAGGTGGGCGGAGATGTTGCCTTCGATCTCACCTTCGACCTGGATGTCGCCGGTGGTCTTGATGTCACCCTTGATCACAAGGTCCGAAGACAGCGTCGATGGGGCCACCTTCGGCTTCATCGCCGATGCGCCGGCACCAAGTTCAAGTCCCGCCGGTTTGGACGGCGGCGTGGCCGGGGCCGAGGATGGCGGCGTGCCCGGCTGTTTCGGTTTGTCGGCGTCGCCGCCGGGCTGGTTCAGTTTCGATTTAGAAAACATCCTGACCTGCGTTTAGGAAGGTGACTGGGTTCAAGGCGCGACCGCCGCGACGGATTTCGTAGTGCAGATGCACCCCGGTCGAGCGTCCGGTCGTTCCCATACCACCGATGCGTTGCGCGCGCGAGACCCTTTGACCAACACGCACGTTGATAGAATTCAGATGGGCGTAGCGCGTCTCGAAACCAAGGGGGTGTTGGATCTTTACCAACTTCCCATAACCGGACTGCCACCCTGCGTGGGTGACCACGCCCGCTGCCGTAGCGACAATGTCGGACCCGCGGGCGCCCGCGAAATCCAGGCCGGAGTGCATCCGACCCCAGCGTGGACCAAATCCGGAGGTGCGCCGGTGGGGGCCGGGCACAGGATGGGCCAGCGGCAGGCTTTCGGCGGCGATGCGGTAAAGATCGACCTCTTCCAGACGGTTGAGCAATCGGTTCGCGCGCTGGGTGTCCAAATCCGGGATGCCATCGGGATTGCCTCGGGTCGAGACGGTGACGGGCTCAAGCGGACCGCCGCGTCCGGAATACCCGCGCCGCACCTGCTCCAGGATGGCGTCGGTCGAAATACCTGACCGGGCGAAGACCTTTTCCAGGGGTTCTAGCGAGACCTCAACGGCCTCTTCCAAGCGACCAAAGATCCGTTCGTTCCGCTCGGCGACGACGTCGGCCATGGCTTCCATGCGGCTGATTTCCGCATCGGCCCCAGCGGCCACCACGACGGCTTCGTCCCGTTGGAGTGCGGTCGCGTCCAATACCTCGGCTAGGGCCGCTGCCGTGGCCGCTGCGTCCGCATGGAGACGTTCGGCTTGGGCCGCTGCTTCGGGTGCGTTTTCCAGTTTGGCCGTGGCCGTCATCACGTCTTCGCGCGCCGCGTCCCGTTCCGCCACGGTGCGACGCAGGGTGCGCTGGATCACTTCAATGCCGGTCTCAAGCTCTCGCGTGCGCTGTTCAGCGGCCAAGAGCTGCTCTTGCATCTTCGAGACTTCGGTGAGGGCGCTGTAGAACCGGTCGAGCGCCTGTTCGGCTTCGCGTGCCCGGGCGTCTCGCTCTCCGCTCAGGTCTTCCAAGCGATCCTCATAGGCCATCTGCGCGCGGGCGGTCTGTTCCTTCGTCGAGTTGGAGCTAATTGCCCCAATCAGAAAGAACGACGTCACCACGACGGTCCATCCCACAAGGACGGCACCGCCCAAAAGGATGCCCGCCTGGGTTGCGGGGCGCATACGGACAAATCGAGTCCCGGCGTCAGATTTAAGGAAAAGTCGTTGCTCGGGCAAATGGCGTTCCAGGCGCGCATTTACCTTATCCGACAGGCGTTGCTTCACGTCCCGTCTCCCCGTGTCTTGCAGCGCGACCTGCCTGTTCAGGTCGTGTGACGCGCCAATGGTCCGTTCCCCCACCCCGGCTTCCCTCCGAGGCGTATCGACGTGTTTTTAGGCGCTGCGTGACAATCGGGCAACCATTCTTACCGATTTGAAGCATTGTGAGCAGATTTTGCGCAGATTCCTGCCCGTTTGACCTTCAGGCCCCCTTTGCGAGGGGCCAGTAGAAGTCTGGCGGTATTCCGGCCTCGGCCCGTTTTTCTTCGTTAAATGGAGGCTTTAGCGCCCCATGGAAGTACTTTCGGACCAGCCCATGGAAGGTTGCCGTTGGGTCAATGTCATGACGTCCGCACAAGAAGTGAAACCACTTGGATCCATAGGCAACATGGCTCACTTCCTCTGAGTAAATCGTCTCCAGCGCCTCGACGGCGCGCGACTCACCCGCCTTGCGGAAGACGGCAATCATGTTTGGCGTCACGTCCAGCCCGCGTGCTTCCAAGACCATGGGCACGACCGCAAGGCGGCCCATCAGGTCTTCGGCGGTGTCTTCGGCGGCACGCCACATACCCGCGTGGGCGGGGAGGGCGCCATAGTGGCTACCGGCCTGCTCAAGGCAATCCGCCATCAGGTTGAAGTGCTTTGCCTCTTCATCGCCCGCTTTCACCCAGTCGTCATAGAAGCTGACGGGAAGGGGGACGTCGGAAAACCGCGCGATGATGTCCCAATGTAGGTCCACAGCGTTGAGTTCGATATGGGCCACGGCGTGCAACAGGGCGATCCGGCCCTCTGGCGTGCCGGGCTTGCGGTGGGGGACGTCGCGGGGGTTCAGCAGCACCGGCGCATCCGGTCGCGCAGGCCGCAAAGGTGGCCGCGCCACACCGATCTCCAACGGGGTCCCCGCCTCACGGGAAGCCCGCCATGTCGCCGCGTGCCGCCGCGCCAAGGCCGTCTTTTCCCGCCCGTCGCCGGTGGACAGAACCTCCACCGCCATGTCCGCAAGGGTGGTCACGCCTTAACGGCCTCCAAAACGGCGTCGGCATGACCGGGGACCTTCACCTTGCGCCAGACCTGTTTGATCATGCCATCGGCCCCAATCAGATAGGTCGCCCGTTCGATCCCCATGTACTTCTTGCCGTACATGTTCTTTTCGACCCAGACGCCATAGTCTTCGCAGGTCGTCCCGTTTTCGTCGGATACCAGGATGATTCCCAGGCTGTGCTTGGCGATGAACTTATCGTGCTTGGCCACGGGGTCTTTCGACACGCCGATCACCACGGCACCAGCGGCCGCAAAGGCATCCGCCTGTTCCGTGAAAGCGATGGCTTCCTTGGTGCAACCGGGCGTGTCGTCCTTGGGGTAGAAGTACAGAACCACCTGTTTGCCGGCGAAATCGGAGAGGCTCACCTCCGACCCACCGTCACGGGGCAAGGTGAAACCGGGGGCGGGGGCGCCTGGGGCGAGGGCGTCGGACATTTGGGACCTCCTGTTGTGCGCGCGATCTGTGGTAGCCGCGTCATTCTGACCGAGGACTTGGAACCCGACCCGCCCCAGGTCAAGGTAAAGACATCCAAGCGTCCAGAGGCCCCATGTCAGACCCGCCCCCCAAAGATCGACGCCAGCGGCCTGTTCGGGCCATGCTGTCGGTCTGTCTGGTGGCGCTGGTCGGCCTGTTGGGCGGATCGGCCTACCGGTTGACACAAGGTCCTGTGGCCTTGCCTGCTTGGCTCGTCACCCAGGTAGAGGTTCGGGCCAATCGCGCCCTGGCGGACCTTGATCTGTCGCTTGGCGGTCTGGGCCTAGCCTATGATCTTGAGGACCATGGCCTGCGGTTCATCGTGTCAGACGCCCGCCTGTCCCGCGCCGGGGAGCACGTGGTGCGCCTGCCGTCCCTCACCGCGACACTGGACGGGGCCCAGCTTGCCATGGGGCATATCCGGCCCCGATCCTTACGCTTGGACGGGCTGGCCTTGGATCTTGCGCGCAATGCGGACGGCCAGTTCAACCTGACACTGGGGGCAGGGGGCGGCGGTGCCTTGCCCCGTGACGCTGCCGAAGTGCTTGCGGCACTCGATATGTTCCTGGCAGCGCCGCTGGTTGCGGACCTCCGGTCGATCCGGGCCAGCGGGATTGCCTTGGGTGTCCGTGATGTCATCACGGGCCTGTCGCAGGACGTCACCGATGGCGACCTAACCGTCCTGCGCAGCGAGGCTGGCCTCGAGATGACCATGCGTGTGCGCCTACCGGTCGGCGCGGCACGTCCGGCCCGCTTGGCGATCACCCTGGCACGGGACGGCGTGGGCCAAGGGGCAAAGGGGACACTGGCCCTCGTGGATGTGCCGCTGGCGTATATGGGCGAGGCGGCGCCAGGTATTCCGGCCCTGTCCTTGGCCGAAGGCATGGTGTCCGCCTCTGCCACGGTGACGGTGTCGGAACAGGGTGTTCCCGGCCCAGTCCTCGGGCGGGTTGCGCTGCAAGACCTGCGCTCCGTGGACAGACCGGCACTGGCCTTGGACCGCGTTTCCCTGGATTACGGATGGACGCCTGGCTCGGGCCGCGTGGCCCTTACAGATCTGACGGCGAGTGCCGAGGACCTGTCCCTGCAAGCGTCCGGTCAGGTACTGTTCCCACAGGGGCTGACGGGTCCCATCCAAGGGCAATTGCGCTTGGGTGAGACGATCTTGAACCCCGACGATATGTTCGAGACGCGGGTGGCCTTCGACGATGGCGTGATTGAGGCTCAGATCACCCAGGCGCCGCTGGCCCTTCACCTCGGACAGGCGATGGTCACTGGCCCCTCCGGCACTGCGCGTTTGTCGGGGCGTTTGCGCTTTTTGCCAGACGGCCCGGAGGGGTCTTTGGCACTTGCGGTACCAGAGATGGCCGTTCCGCAGCTCAAGGCCCTGTGGCCGCCGAGTTTGCAGGTCCAGGCGCGCAGATGGTTCGTCAACAACATGATCGGCGGCACGGCGCAGGATGTCACGGGGGCGGTTCGGCTGTCACCGGGCCAACCGCCCGATGTTCTGGCCTCCTTTTCCTACACGGGCGGCAACCTGCGCTTCATGCGCTTCATGCCCCCGGCCGAAGCCGCGCGCGGTGCCGCCCACTTCGATGGGCGTCGTCTGGCCATGCGCGTGGACTCGGCCCTTGTGCCCGCCATTGGCCCGGGCGAGACGGCAACGCCTGAGACACCGCGCCTGCCACTGCGGGACACGACCTTTGTGATCGAAGACGCAACACAGCGCCCACCCGTGGGCGCGTTGAAAATGCGTGCCAGTGGCGATCTCGGCGATGTCCTGACCCTGCTGAACAACCGTCCCTTGCGGATATTGGACCGGTTGAAGCGGGATCGCGACTATTTGTCGGGCCGGGGCGACGCCCTGGTCGAAGTGAGGCTGCCCCTCCGCCAAGGGAATGCGCCTGCTGATATCGACTGGTCGGTTGCCGCCACGTTGCGGGACGTCCGAAGCAATCAGATCGTGCCCAACCGCGTGATCGAGGCCGAAAGCCTGGCGTTCCTTGTGACCCCTGCCGCAGTGGAAATCGAGGGGCAGTTGACCTTTGACGGGATCCCGTTTGACGGGGGCTGGCGCCAGGCCTTGCCGCCCCGGGGCACAGAAGCCATCGACCCCGATGCGCCCCCTCCGCCGCCGGTCCCGCTGCCAGAACCGGGCCGTGTCAATGGCCTCGCCCGTGTCTCACCCGCTGACCTTGAGCGATTAGGGATTGAGTTTGGCGCCTTGGATCTGTCTGGCCGGACCACGGCGCAAGTGTCGGTCACCGTGCCGCAAGGCCAGGCACCCAGCCTCTCGATTGCCAGCGATCTGCGCGGGCTGGAGATGTCGCTGCCCGCCCTGTCTTGGTCGAAACCGGCCGCGGCAGGTGCCTCGTTCGCTATGGAGGCCCGGCTTGGCGCGGCGCCCGAAGTGACGCGCCTGGACTTGGAGGCGTCGGGTTTGACGGCCCGAGGACGGGTAACACTGCGTGACGGCGGTGGGTTAGACACCGCCGCCTTCGACGTTGTGGACCTGGGGTGGTTCCGGGGACCCGTCACGCTGACCGGCCAGGGACGCGGGGCAGCACCGACGCTGACGGTGCGCGGAGGGCAGGCGGATTTCCGGCGCGCCACGTTGCGGGGCGGGCGGGGATCCGGCGCCTCGGGGGGCGGCAGCCCCATGCGCCTCGCCCTGGATCGTCTGATCCTCACCGATGGTATCGCGCTGACCGGTGTGCGGGCACAACTCCAGAGCGGGACGGGAACCTTCACGGGGCAAATCAACGGCGGGTCCGCGATTGAAGGCGTCTTGGTGCGACAGGGGGCGGGCACCGCTGTGCAGGTTCAGAGCCAAGACGCAGGCGAAGTCCTGCGGTCGGCGGGGCTGTTTCAGGACGCGCGCGGCGGCACTGTCCAGCTCACGTTGCAACCGACGGGTCAGCAAGGGATCTATGATGGGGCGCTACGGATCGCTGGCATCCGCATTCGCAACGCGCCTGCTTTGGCGTCGTTGCTTCAATCGCTCTCCGTGGTTGGCCTTTTGGAGCAGCTCCAAGGGGACGGGTTATCCTTCACAAGTGTCGAGAGCGATTTCACCCTTCGCCCAGGTGATATTGTCGTCCGTCGGGCCAGCGCCGTCGGGCCGAGCATGTCGATCACAGCGGACGGCGTTTACGATCTTGGATCCAAAGCCGTGGATATGCAGGGAGTCGTCTCGCCGATCTATGTCGTCAATGGCCTGTTTGGTGCGTTGTTCGCCAGAGAGGATGAGGGACTCTTCGGGTTTACGTATCAAATCAATGGGTTGGTGAATAATCCTAATGTGACTGTGAACCCGCTGTCGATTTTGACCCCCGGTATCTTCCGAGAGATCTTTCGCCGCCCCCCGCCGGAGGGCTAAGAGGCCCCATGAAGCTGAGCGATTTTGATTTTGAACTGCCCGAAGACCTGATTGCGACGCGACCTGCGCGGCCACGGTCGTCGGCACGCCTGATGGTGGTTGAACCCGAGACAACCACCGACGCCGCGGTGACCGATCTGGTGTCCTGGTTGCGCCCCGGGGACAGGCTCGTCCTCAATAATACCAAGGTGATACCGGCACGCCTTAATGGTGTTCGCCTGCGCGATACGACCGATGGGTCGGGGCGGGCCAAGTGCGAGTTCACTTTGATCGAAGCACAACCCAACGGCGCTTGGAAAGCCCTCGTGAGACCCCTGCGCAAGTTGCGGGACGGCGATCTGGTGGAGTTCGACGGCGGTTTGACAGCCCAGGTTTCGGAGCGAACTTCGCAGGATGTAGTTCTGACGTTTAACAGCGATGGCAAGGCGTTAGAGGACGCTCTTAATGTTGTCGGTCAAATGCCCTTGCCCCCCTATATCGCGGCCAAGCGGACCCCGGATCGCCAGGACCACGACGACTATCAGACGATCTGGGCGCGCCACGCGGGGGCGGTCGCGGCCCCGACGGCCTCCCTCCATTTTGACGCACCGCTCTTAGAGGCGCTGCGGGCGCGGGGTGTGGCCTTTACCGAGGTGACGTTGCACGTGGGTGCCGGAACGTTTCTTCCTGTCAAGGTCGAGGATGTTACGACCCATCGGATGCACGCCGAGTGGGGGGAGGTCACGGCAGAAGCCGCCGAAAGCATTGCCAGAACGAAAGCCGACGGAGGGCGTGTGATCCCGGTTGGAACCACGGCCCTGCGGCTGCTCGAAACCGCTGGCCGAAGTGGGGCCATCGCGCCTTTCCGGGGGGAGACGGAAATCTTCATCTATCCGGGGTTCACGTTTCGCGTGGCGGACGGGTTGATGACAAATTTCCACCTGCCGCAGAGCACTTTGCTGATGCTGGTTAGCGCCTTGATGGGGCGGGATCGGATGTTGGCGGCCTATGCCCATGCCGTGGCGGAGCGGTATCGGTTCTTTAGCTATGGGGATGCGTCCTTGCTGTTGCCATGACGCGCGGCGGACGCGGGAACCCGGCGAAATGCGATGGGTGATCTAGGCGTGACACAGGGGTGATCTGGGTCGGACGCGCGTGCGGACGGTTGCGAACGCGCCGCAGGGTCGAAGCGTCCTGCGCCAACCAAAGGTCTATCCCGGTGAGAGCCTCGATATGGTTAAGGGATGCCCCGTTTGCGCCCCGCATAATGGCCAAAGCGAAATTGCGCCTTTGACGTAAACTCATGTCGGTTTCGGTCTAGACCGACGGGCGTCGCCGCGCGTAGGGCGGGCGAAACACTCCGCGCCCGAGGCCCGCCATGTTGACCGTTCTCCGCAATTCCTGGGCACTGCTCTTTGGCGTGCTGCTTCTTATGATGGGCAACGGGATCCAAGGCACGTTGCTGGGCGTCCGGGGTGAGATCGAGGGGTTCTCCACGGGCTCCATGTCGATCATCATGTCGAGCTATTTCGCGGGCTTTCTGCTCGGCTCGCAATTGGTGCCGGATCTGATCCGAAAGGTGGGACACGTCCGGGTCTTTGCCGCCCTTGGGTCCTTGGCGAGTGCCGGTCTGATCGTGTTTCCGGCGGTGGTTGACCCGATCGTCTGGACGGGGCTGCGACTGCTGTTGGGGTTCTGCTTTTGCGGCGTCTACATCGTTGCCGAAAGCTGGCTGAACAACACGACCAGCAATGACATGCGGGGGCGGGCCCTCTCGCTGTATCTGATTGCACAAATGACAGGTGTCGTTTTGGCCCAAGGGGTGTTTGCCATCGGGGACGCTGCAGATTTCCACCTGTTCATTACTGTGTCCGTCCTGGTGTCCTTGGCCTTTGCGCCGATCCTGCTGTCGGCCAGCCCCGTGCCGCCGTTTGAGACGACCGAGGCGATGTCCTTTCGCGAACTCTATCAGGTGTCGCCCCTGGGGTTCGTGGGCATGTTGCTGCTGGGTGGTATGTTCTCGGCGATGTTTGGGATGGCCGGTGTCTATGGCGCGTTGATTGATCTGAGCGCGGGTCAGATCGCCGTATTTGTCTCCGCCATCTATGCGGGGGGCATGTTGCTGCAATATCCCATCGGCTGGCTGTCGGATCGGATGGATCGGCGACAGCTCGTGGTGGCGGGCTCGGTCTTTGGAGGGCTGGGATGCGCCCTTGGGTTTAGCGGTCTAGGCGGGTTTGGCGGCCTGCTCGTGGCCGCTTTCGTCATGGGCGGCGTGGCGAACCCGCTTTATGGCTTGCTGTTGGCCTATACAAATGACTTCCTTGACCCGGAGGATATGGCGTCGGCCTCGGCACGGCTGCTGTTTGTGAACGGAGTGGGGGCGATTGGAGGGCCGCTGCTGACGGGGTGGTTGATGGACACCGTGGGGCCACGCGGATTTTGGTTGTTCGTCGGCGTGCTGATGGCAGCCCTGGCGGGGTACGCCCTGTGGCGGATGACGCGGCGCCCAGCGGTAGAGGTCGAAGACAGCGCGGCGTTTGTCGGCGTGATGGCGGGCGTTGCTACGCCCGTGACCATGACCAACCTCGTCGACGAATGGGAGGAGCAGCTGTCCCAGGACGCCGAAGCGGAGACGTGATCCGTCGGGGCTAGGCCCGGGGCGCCGCGCCCGAAGGAGGAGACAGAAGGTGCATTTGGGGAGGAGAGACCATGGCACAGGATCCAGAACACATCATCAGCTTTTGGTTAGACGAGGTCGGACCGAAAGGGTGGTACACGCCTTGGGACGGTCTGGACGATGACATTCGAGACCGATTTCTGCCGACCTGGGAGGAGGCGCGCAGCGGTCAGTTGGACACGTGGCGGTGCTGCGCGCGCTCTGCGCTCGCCCTGTTGCTGGTTACGGATCAGTTTCCGCGCAATATGTTTCGCGGCTCGCCGCAGGCGTTCGAGACCGATGCTTTGGCGCGGGAAGTGGCCGGACAATCCATCGTGCGCGGCTACGACATGCAGGTCGCGTCGCCCGCGCGTCAATTCTTCTATTTGCCGTTGGAACACTCGGAGACTTTGCCCGATCAGGCCCGGGCCGTGCGTTTGATTGCCAGTCGCATGGACGCACCGGAGACGCTGGTCCATGCCCGCGCCCATCGGGAGGTGATCCGCCGGTTTGGGCGCTTCCCCTATAGAAATGAGCCGCTCGGGCGTCGGACCACGCAAGCGGAGGCGCGCTTTATAGAAGACGGCGGCTACGGCGCGATTCTGCGAGAGGTGCAGGGCGTGGCGTAACGGCGACCTGTCCCGCGCAAGACCTGGTTTTTGAGACTTGTCGGGTCAGATGGCCGCCCCGAGGATCCTTTGGGGCGGCTTTTGCGTTTCAAACGGACCGTTGCGCCCGTGCAAACCCGCCCTTCAGGCCCTAGGCAAGCGAGCCGAAACAGGGTAGTTCAACGTTAAACAATTTTTCACGCGAAAGGTGTGACCATGGCCAAATCCTTCGACCTGATCGTGATCGGCGCCGGTCCTGGCGGCTACGTAGCTGCCATTCGGGCGGCCCAATTGGGCCTCTCGGTTGCCTGTATCGAGCGGGAGCACTTGGGCGGTATCTGCCTCAACTGGGGCTGCATCCCCACGAAGGCGATGTTGCGGTCATCGGAGGTCTTTCACCTGATGCACCGTGCCAAGGAATTCGGGCTGAGCGCGACGGGCATCGACTACGATCTGGACGCCGTGGTGAAGCGGTCGCGGGGCGTGGCCAAGCAACTGTCCGGCGGGATCGGGCATCTGTTCAAAAAGAACAAAGTCACTTCGATCATGGGGGAGGCCACGCTCACCGGTAAGGGGAAGGTCGCGGTCAAGACCGACAAGGGCACCGAAGAGTTGACGGCCAAGAACATCGTGCTCGCAACCGGGGCGCGGGCGCGGAACCTGCCGGGGCTGGAGGGCGATGGCAAGCGGGTCTGGACCTATAAGCACGCGTTGCAACCGGCCCATATGCCCAAGAAGCTTCTGGTGATTGGATCGGGCGCCATCGGGATCGAGTTCGCCAGCTTCTACAACACCTTGGGGGCCGAGACGACTGTCGTCGAGGTCATGGATCGCGTCCTGCCGGTGGAGGACGAGGAGATCTCGAAGTTCGCCAAGAAGCAGTTCGAGAAGCAGGGGATGACGATCCTGCAAAAGACCACGGTCAAATCTCTGGATCGTCAGGCGGATAAGGTCATCGCGACGCTGGATGCGGGCGGCAAAGAGACGACGCTAGAGGTGGATACGGTGATTTCGGCCGTGGGCATCGTGGGCAATGTGGAAGGGCTGGGCCTGGAAGCCCTAGGCGTCAAGATTGACCGGACCCATGTGGTGACCGATGAATACTGCCGCACGGGGGTCGAGGGACTTTATGCGATTGGCGATATCGCTGGTGCGCCCTGGCTGGCGCATAAGGCCAGCCACGAAGGCGTCATGGTCGCCGAGTTGATTGCCGGGAAGAACGACGTCCACCCCGTCAAGCCGGAGAGCATCGCGGGCTGCACCTACTGTCATCCCCAGGTCGCAAGCGTTGGCTTGACGGAGGCGAAGGCCAAAGAGGCTGGGTTCGACATCAAAGTCGGGCGCTTCCCCTTCATCGGGAACGGGAAGGCCATCGCCCTGGGCGAGCCCGAGGGCATGGTTAAGACGATTTTTGACAAGAAGACCGGCGAGTTGCTGGGCGCGCATATGGTCGGTGCAGAAGTGACGGAGCTGATCCAGGGCTACGTGGTGGGCCGTCAGTTGGAGACCACCGAGGAAGACTTGGCCCATACGGTGTTCCCGCATCCGACATTGTCGGAAATGATGCACGAAAGTGTTTTGGACGCCGACGGTCGCGCCATCCATTTCTGACGCACGCGAGGGGCTGGCTCTGGTCGTCTCCTGACGGCCTTGCCCCTTGGCCCGGGCTGCCTTGCGGGGCACTCTGACGGGATACGGTTTGATTCCATTTGTCCTGTTGTCGGAGTGCCCCATGCGACGATCCATCCTCCATGTCGTTTTAACGCTCGTCCTGGTCATGTCCGCGGCGATGGCCGGCGCCCAGAGCTTGTCGCGCAAGGACGTGCGGCAGCTGCAGTTTATGCTGACCGAGATGGGCTATCGCCCTGGCGGGATCGACGGCGTCGCCGGGCAAGGGACGCTCCGCGCCTTGCAGGCCTTCGAGAACGACATCGTGGCGCCCGGTGCGGTTCCCGAACAAGCCCGCATCGATGGGACGGCGTTGTTCCGTGTCCGTTTCAAGTACGACCGCAATCACCGGGCGGTCAGCGGGCCGCCGCCCGCTCCGGTTCGCACAGTCGTGAGGCCCAGCTTTGATTGCGCCCGTGCGGGGACGCCGACCGAGTTGGCGATCTGCGCCGATGCCAACCTGGCGCAACTCGATTCACAAATGGCCGCCCAATATCAGTCGATTAGACGGCGGTTGAGCAATGCGGGCCGCGCCCGTCTGCTGGAAGAGCAGCGCGGCTTTTTGCGGGGCCGCGATGCCTGCGGGGCCAATGCCGGTTGTATCAACAACGCCTACCGCTTTCACATGGACCGGATCGCCGTGATGTTCTGATGATTGTCTGCCGTCACCTTATGGCTGTGACGGAGGCGCGTAGACGGTTCGGTCAAAGCCCCGTGACCACGCACAAGGGGATGGTCTGGCCTTTCGGGCAGGGCGCTGGCAGGGAGGTCCCATGGAACGCACGCAGTGGGGCCTTGTCGGGCTGATCTTTGTTGGTGGCCTCCTGGCGGCTGCTCAATTTGGCAAAATCTCTCTGGTTTTGCCCGAAGTGGCCGACGTCTTCGGGCGACCGGTCACCGCGGTCGCCATTCTTGTGTCTCTGGTCGGTATCATGGGGTTGATCCTCGGCCCCATGGCCGGTGGGCTGGCGGCCAGCTTTGGGGTTGGGCGCACGTTTCTCGCCGGGCTTCTGCTGGGCGGGGCGATGTCGCTGGTGCAGGCCCTGGGGCCGCCGTACTGGGTGTTTGCCGCCTCTCGCGGGGTGGAGGGTCTGGCCCACCTCGCCTTGGTTGTCGGAGGGCCGCCCCTGATGGCGGCTGCGGCCCGGGACGCGGACAGGCCCCTCGTCATGGGGCTCTGGGCTGTGTTCTTCGGGGCCTCCCTGGCGGGTTCGGCGCAGATCTTTCCGTGGATCCTTGGGGCTGGGGGGCTGCCGCTTCTGTTTGCGTTGCACGGCTTGGCGCTTCTGGCCCTGGCGGCGGTTCTCTGGAGGCGGGTGCCGCGCGGCCCGATGGCGCCGCTGTCGCTCAACCCCGTAACCATTCATCGGGAGATCTACGGCGCGATCCGCTACATGGCGCCGGGTCTGGGCTTCGTTTGCTATACGTTTCTCTTCATCGCGGCGATTGCCTTTCTGCCCGAGGCCCTGGCGCGACCGGCCTTGGCAACGGTCCTACCGCTTGTCACCCTGGCGTCCACCTTGGCCGGTGGCGCCCTGTGTCGGAGGTTTGCACCCCATCACGTGGCTGCCGTCGGGTATGCCGGGACCCTATTGGGGGCGTTAGGTGTGCTGATCGGGCTGCCCTTCGCAGTGGAGGCCGCGTTCCTGAGCATGGGACTGATCCCGGGGGCGAGTTTCGCGTCGATTCCCGCGTGGAATGCCTCTGCTGGGGACAGGGCACGGGCGACGGGGGCGATTGCGCAACTCGGGAATTTGGGCACGGTCAGCGGCACGCCGGTCTTCGCCGTGGCTTATACGGGCGGCGGGCTTGCCGCGCTGATCTGGGTCATCGTGGGGGCGGCCGCCTTGGGCCTGATGCTGGTTTTATGGTCAGGGCGCCGGGCCACTGGCGCGGGCGGCGGCGATTTGTTAGATGTTCGTTAAATGTTCCAGGGGGAGTCGCTGTCCCCGGATTGCCAGGGCGGGCCACGTCCCTAGGTAGTGGGATTGCAGATGTCGGGGGCACCATGGCCGAGCAAAAGTTCATCGAAGTGCGCGGCGCGCGCGAGCATAACCTCAAGGGCGTCGACGTGGATATCCCGCGCGATCAGCTTGTGGTCATCACCGGGTTGTCTGGGTCGGGCAAGTCATCGCTCGCCTTCGATACGATCTATGCGGAGGGGCAGCGCCGCTACGTAGAATCGCTCAGCGCCTATGCGCGGCAGTTCCTCGATATGATGCAAAAGCCAGATGTGGATCACATCACGGGTCTCAGCCCTGCGATCTCGATTGAGCAAAAGACGACCTCCAAGAACCCACGCTCAACCGTTGGCACGGTGACCGAGATCTACGATTACCTGCGCTTGCTGTTTGCACGGGCGGGCACGCCCTATTCCCCTGAGACGGGTGAGCCGATCACGGCCCAGCAGGTCCAGGACATGGTCGACCGGGTCATGGCCATGGCTGAGGGGACGCGCGGTTACCTGCTGGCGCCCATCGTGCGCGACCGCAAGGGTGAGTACCGCAAAGAGATGTTGGAGCTGCGCAAGCAGGGATTTCAGCGCGTTAAGGTAGATGGAGAGTTCTACGACCTGGATACCCCGCCCGAGCTGGACAAGAAGTTCCGCCATGACATCGACGTGGTCGTGGACCGGATCGTTGTGCGCGAAGGGTTGGAGCAGCGGTTGGCCGACAGCTTCCGCACCGCGCTGGATTTGGCAGACGGCATCGCCATCCTGGAGACCGCCCCGAAGGAGGGCGACCCGGTCCGGGTGACCTTCTCCGAGAAATTCGCTTGCCCGGTCAGTGGCTTCACCATCCCGGAGATCGAGCCTCGCCTGTTTTCCTTCAACGCACCTTTCGGGGCCTGCCCGTCCTGCGATGGCCTGGGGCATGAATTGTTTTTCGACGAACGGCTGGTGGTGCCGGACGCGACGTTGCCCTTGGCCAAGGGGGCGTTGGCGCCCTGGAACAAGGGAAAAAGCCCATACTTCATCCAGACCATCGACAGCATCGCGAAACACTTTGAGTTCGATAAGTCGCTGGCTTGGAAAGACCTGCCATCCAAGATCCAACAGGTGTTTCTGCGCGGGTCTGGCAAAGAGAAGATCAAGTTCCGCTATGATGAGGGTGGCCGCATCTATGAGGTGACGCGCGTTTTCGAGGGGGTGATCCCCAACATGGAACGTCGTTACCGCGAAACCGACAGTGCCTGGGTCCGTGAAGAGTTTGAGCGGTATCAGAACAACAGACCCTGTGGCGCCTGTGGCGGGTATCGCCTGCGGCCCGAGGCTTTGGCCGTCAAGATCGGTGGCCCAGAGCCCGAGGCGCGGCTGCATGTGGGTCAGGTGGTCGAGATGTCGATCCGCGAGGCGTTGGACTGGGTGGACTCGGTGCCTGCGGCACTGTCCAAGCAGAACAACGAAATCGCGCGGGCGATCCTGAAGGAAATTCGGGAGCGGTTGGGCTTTCTGAACAACGTGGGTCTGCAATACCTGACGCTCAGCCGGAATGCCGGCACGCTGTCGGGCGGCGAAAGCCAACGGATCCGTTTGGCCTCGCAGATCGGCTCGGGTCTGACCGGGGTTCTCTATGTGCTGGACGAGCCGTCCATCGGGTTGCACCAGCGGGACAACGACCGCCTGCTCACCTCGCTCAAAGGTCTGCGGGATCAGGGGAACACGGTGGTCGTGGTCGAACACGATGAGGAAGCGATCCGCGAAGCCGACTACGTCTATGACATTGGGCCGGGCGCGGGGGTCCACGGGGGCACCGTCGTGGCCCATGGTAAGCCGGAGGAATTGGCGGCGAACCCGGCCTCGGTGACCGGTGATTACCTGGCAGGGCGGCGTGAGATCTCGGTGCCCGCCGCGCGGCGTAAGGGCAACGGTAAGAAGGTTCGCGTGGTCAAGGCCACTGGCAATAACCTGAAGGGCGTGACCGTCGACTACCCGCTGGGCAAGTTCGTCGCCGTCACCGGTGTGTCGGGTGGCGGTAAGTCCACGCTAACCATTGAGACTCTGTTCAAGACCGCTTCGATGAAGCTGAACGGTGCGCGGCAAACGCCCGCGCCTTGTGAGACCGTCAAGGGCCTGGAACACCTCGATAAGGTTATCGACATCGACCAGCGCCCCATCGGGCGGACGCCCCGGTCGAACCCGGCGACCTATGTGGGGGCCTTCACGCCGATCCGCGACTGGTTCGCGGGCCTGCCCGAGGCTAAGACGCGCGGCTACAAGCCCGGCCGGTTCAGCTTCAACGTAAAAGGCGGCCGCTGCGAAGCCTGCCAAGGCGATGGGGTCATCAAGATCGAGATGCACTTCCTGCCTGACGTCTATGTGGAGTGCGAGACCTGCAAAGGCGCGCGCTACAACCGCGAAACGCTGGAGATCAAGTTCAAGGGCAAAAGCATCGCCGACGTCTTGGACATGACCGTCGAGGACGCGCAGGAGTTCTTTAAGGCCGTGCCGTCGATCCGCGAAAAGATGGACGCGCTGATGCGGGTCGGCCTGGGCTACATCAAGGTGGGGCAACAGGCGACGACCCTATCGGGCGGTGAGGCGCAGCGCGTGAAGCTGTCGAAGGAGCTGTCCAAGCGCTCCACCGGTCGGACGCTTTACATCCTGGATGAACCGACGACGGGTCTGCACTTCGAGGACGTGCGCAAGCTTTTGGAAGTGCTACACGAATTGGTCGATAGCGGGAACACCGTTGTGGTGATCGAACACAACCTCGACGTGGTAAAGACCGCTGACCATGTGATCGACATCGGCCCGGAGGGTGGCGATGGCGGTGGCACAGTGGTTGCCACTGGCACGCCCGAACAGGTGGCCGAAGCCGAGGGCAGCCATACGGGGCACTACCTGAAGCCATTGCTGGGTAAGGGTAAGATCGCAGCGGAATAGGGTGGTGCGGTGGCTCTGGCGTCCGAACGCGGCATCGAACGGCTGTAAGGTCGTGCAAGCCGTCGAACGGGTGTGTCAGGTCAGCGTGACCTTTAACGCCGATAGGCCGTGGAAATGGTAAATGTCGGCAAAGGTCGGGCGGTTGGTTAGGCGCAGGGTTGGACACGTCTCTGACAGAACCGCCAAGCCGATTTGGATCTCGGACCGGGCCAGGGGCGCCCCAAGACAGAAATGACGCCCGGCCCCAAAACTGAGCGGGGTGGGTGCCGCCGGGAACCTATCGGGGAGCAATTTCTCCGGCATCGCAAAGGCTGCGGGATCCCGGTTCGCACCCGCCAGCAGAAGGCCGATCTGCTCCCCACGGCGGAAGGAATGGCCGTGGAGGTCCAGATCCTCCGTCGCGTAGCGCAGGAAGAGGTGCAGCGGAGGATCGTGGCGCAAGACCTCTTCGGTGAGGGCGGGCGTCATGGGGGCATGCCAAAGGCCCGCAGACAGCAATCCGGCGACCCCATTGCCTAGCGTGTGGACCGTGGCCTCATGCCCCGCGTTCAGCAGCAGAATGCAGGTGGCTGTCACTTCCGGCGCCGACAGTCGATCCTGGCCCGCAAGGTCCAGCAGGTCGGCGATGAGGCTGCCTGGGACGGGGGCGCGAAAGATATCCGCTAAGTAGGCGCTGAACGCGGTCGCGGCCTTGGCGGCGGCGCGCTCCTGGGCCTCCGTCCGACCCGCTTGGTACATACCGACCATGGCGTTGGACCAAGCCAAAAGTCGGGGCGCGTCGCTTTCGGGCACACCAAGCAGGCGCGCGATGATCCGCACGGGCAGGGGGCGGGCAAAGGTGTCGAGCAGATCAAAGGAACGGTCCGATGGAAAGGCCGCCACCAGATCCTGCGCGAGCGCTGTGATCTGCTCCTCCATCTCAGCAATCCGGCGCGACGTGAACGCGCGCAGGACGCTGGCGCGCAGTCGGGTGTGGCGCGGTGGCTCAAGCTCCAGCATGGAGTGGTCTTCAACGGCCCAGAAACCGGCCTGATGGGCGGGGCGAGGCGGCGGCGACGGATTTTCGCGCCCAAAGCGTCGGTCGCGCAGCACGGCGTTCACCACATCGTAGCCGGCAGCCATGGGCAGGCCATACTCTGTCCAGCCCACCAAGGGGCCGAGGGCGCGCAGGCGGTCATAGAACGGATAAGGGTCCTGAACGAACGCGGGGTCCGTTGGGGATTGCGACAGCCACTCCATACCCGCCGGGGTGCCGCGCGGTGGATCGGGGGTCAAGCCTCTGGCCTTTCCCCCCGCGCTGGGTGGTCCTATCCTGCGGCACCATGGGACGGTTGGTCATTTTCTGTGCGTATCTGGTGGCGGCTTCGGCGGTGGCCGGGGGTGTTTGGTGGGCGACGCTCACGGACGCGCTAGAGGCTGCGGTGGCCAAGGGGCAATCGGACCTCAGCTTGGCGGCTGACCGTTTGGTGTTGGAATTGCAACGGGCGCGGGATTTGGCGGTCCATCTGTCCGATGATCCACGCCTGGAGCGGTTGTTGATCGATGGGCAGGGGGCGGAGCGGGCCTCGGCCCTGTTGCGCGCGACGGCAGATCGCGCGGGGGCTGCCGACGTGCTGCTGGTGCGCCCCGATGGCGGCGTGCTCGCCTCGGCATCCGGTCAGGTGCCGTCAGTTGCCGGAACGCCCTGGTTGGATCGAACGCTACATGGGGCGTTGGGCTTCGGCGCATCGCCGGATGGACGAAACTTCACGAATGCAACGCCCGTTTTCGGACCGGAGGGGGGCGTGTTGGGCGCCGTTGCGGTCAGCCGGTCACTGCCCACCATCGAGCGCAGCTGGCGGGGCGCGCCACAGGTGATCTACTTCTCCGACGCCTCTGGCCGGGTGTTGGTGTCGAACCGAGAAGAAATGCGCAGCCCCCCGCGGGTCGATCAGGCCTTACCAATCGCCGGGCTCAAGATCTTGCAGCTGGATGCGGGACCCTATGTCCCGCGCGAGGCGGTGCATCTGGCGCTGCCCTTGCCGGTGATCGGGTTGACTGCTGAAATCCTTGTGGATGTGGGACCTGCCCGCGCCCTGGCCTTTGCCCGCGCGGTGGCGGTTGGGGCGCTGCTGCTCGTGATCGGCGCGCTGCTGGCGGTTCTGTCGGAACGGCGCCGGGTTCTGGCGCGGGCCAATCAGATGCTGGAGGCGCGCGTGACCGAGCGCACGGCGGCGTTAGAGCGGACCAATGCGCGGCTGGAGGGCGAAGTGCGGGAAAGGCGGGAGGCCGAGGCTGCGCTGACCCGCGCGCAGGCGGAGCTGGTTCAAGTGTCCAAGCTGTCCGCCTTGGGGCAGATGTCCGCAGGGATCAGCCACGAGTTGAACCAGCCGCTCATGGCCATCCGGTCCTTTGCCTCAAACGCGGAGACCTTCCTGGAGCGGGACAATCCGACAGCGGCCGCCCGCAATCTCACGCGTATTGGTGATTTGGCCCGCACCATGGGGCGCATCATCAAGAACTTGCGCGCCTTTGCGCGGGCGGAGCCGGAACCGGCGGTGCCGACGGATCTGCAGGCGGTCGTTGCCTCGGCCCTGGATATAACCGAGGCGCGGCGTAGCGATGCTGGCGTCGATCTGACCTGTGACTTGCCCGAGGGGCCCGTCTGGGTTCTGGGGGGCGAGGTGCGTCTGACCCAGGTCTTGGTGAACCTCATGTCGAATGCCGTGGACGCGACCGATGGGTGCCCCCGTCGCGAGGTCACCGTGGCCATCACGCAGGATCCGCCCGGTTTGCGCGTGCGGGACAGCGGCTCTGGCTTGGACGACCCGGGCAACATCTTCGACCCGTTCTATTCCACCAAAGAGGTGGGCGCAGGTCTTGGGTTGGGCCTATCGATTAGCTACGGCATCGTGTCCGGGTTTGGGGGGCGGATCACCGGAGAGAACGTGGACGGGGGCGGCGCTGTGTTTACAGTGACGCTCCAGCCAGCCACCCCGGTGGAGGAGGCCGCATGACTGAGGTCCTTTTGGTGGAAGACGATGCGTCGGTCCGCGAGGCGTTGGAGCAGACGTTGGAACTGGCCGACTTGTCGGTCACGGCCATGGGCAGCTTTGTCGCCGCCAAGGACCGGATCACGCGCTCTCTGCCGGGGGTGATCCTGTCTGATGTGCGGATGCCCGGACGGGACGGTTTTCACCTTTTGCAATATGCCCGCGGTGTGGACGCGGATCTGCCTGTGATCCTTTTGACCGGCGAAGGGGACGTGCCCTCGGCGGTGCGCGGCATCAGCGAGGGGGCGTTTGCCTTTCTAGAAAAGCCCTGCGACCCGACGGAACTTGTCGAGGTGTTGCGCCGAGCCTTGCACTTGCGCGTGGCGACCCTGGCCGCGCGGCAGGCGCGGGGCGCTTTGGAAGCTGGGGATGCGGCGGCGCGCCTGTTGTTCGGGGTCTCGCCCGAGGCGGGCGCCTTACGCGATACGGTCCGGATGGTGGCCCGTGGCGGTGGTGCCGTCCTCATCCACGGAGAACCAGGGACGGGGACCTCTAAAGTGGCAGAGGTGGTGCATCTGTTGTCGCCCCGCAGCGCGGGGCCCTTTGTCAAACGCGCGGCCCCGGCCTTGGACGAGGCGAGCCTGGCCCAAGCCTTGGCCCGTGCCCAGGGAGGCAGCCTCTTCCTCGACAAGATCGAAGCGCTGCCCCGCGACTTACAATATGCGCTGGCCGAGGTTCCCGACGGGCCAGAGGCGGCGCGTCTGCTGGCGGCAACCCATGGTCCGCCCGATGCGCTGCTGTCGTCGCTGGACGTCGATCTCTATTATCGGTTGGAGGCGCTGCGCGTGCGGATCCCATCGCTCAAGGAACGGCCGAGCGATATTCCCGTTCTCTTCCGACACTACCTCGCGCAGGCCTGTGAACAGGCGGATTTGCCCCTGCCGGATGTCCCGCCAGATGTGCAGGCCCGGCTGATGGCGCGGGATTGGCCGGGGAACGCGCGCTCCCTGATGAACCATGCCATGCGCTACGCCATGGGGATCGAGCAGGAGGTGCCGCGTGCCACCGCTGGCCTGGCCGACCGCATGCGCGCGGTGGAGCGTGCCATTCTGGTTGAGACCCTGACGCGGCACCACGGCGCCGCTACGGCGGCTGCGCGAGATTTGGATCTCCCGCGCAAGACCTTTTACGACAAGCTGACACGCCACGGCTTGAGGGCCGAGGATTACCGGAGTTCTTGAGCACGGGATGTCTGGCGCGGGCCCGGGAGGCTGTTAAGAAGAGATCGGCTAAGGAAAGTGTAGGCGTCTCATCAGAGTTTTGTGCAGCGTCGCTATGTCGGTCCCGCGCCCGACCCTGGGGTTGCAATGATCTCAGGATGCCGCCTTCCTTGTGACCTCGGATCAGGCTTTATCGAAATCAGTATCCTCCTTTGCTAAGTCATCCGCCCCGTCCTTTCCAATGGAGGACGACCGACGCCCTAGCGGCGACAGAGGCGCCGGTCAGTGGTCGCACAAGGCGTTGGCCCGTCTGCTCGGAGATCTGCCGCCACAGTAAATGGACAGCCTAGGAACGTCGCTACGCTGCTCCGCCGACCGATCGTGACATTGATGTGTGTCAATAAAAGTAGACATACAAAGTCGTAAGGAATGCGGGACACTTATGCGGAGGTCCCCATGCGCATCCTGTTCGTGCATCCCAACTATAGGTCTGGAGGGGCGGAGATTGCCGGTACGTGGCCACCGGCCTGGGTTGCCTATCTGAGCGGGCACCTCCGCCAAAACGGCTTCGACGAGATCCACTTCATTGATGCGATGACGGACAACATCTCGGACGAAGATCTCGCCCAACGTATGGCCGAGATTGCGCCCGACGTCGTGGGGGTCACAGCCATCACGCCGTCAATTTACCGGGCCGAAGACGTGTTGCAGGTCGCCCAGCGGGTCGTGCCCAATGCCGTCCGTGTCCTGGGCGGGGTCCATGCCACGTTCATGTATAAGCAAGTGCTGAGCGAGGCGCCTTGGGTCGATGTCATCGTGCGGGGCGAGGGTGAAGAGATTTGCACCGCGCTCATGCTGGCCATTCGGGACGGACGCTGGCCCCAAGATCGGCGCAAGATCCATGGCTTGGCCTTTTGGGATGGTGATCAGATCGTGGCGACACAAGCGGCCTCGACGGTCAAGGACCTCTCTAAAATCAAGCCGGATTGGTCAGTGCTGGACTGGGCCAAGTATATCTACATTCCCCTGGGCACGCGCGTTGCAATCCCGAACCTCGCGCGGGGCTGCCCGTTCACCTGTTCGTTTTGCAGCCAATGGAAGTTCTGGCGCGACTACCGCGTACGCGACCCAAAGGACGTTGTGGATGAGATTGAGGCCCTGGTGAACGACCACGGTGTCGGCTTCTTCATCCTGGCGGACGAGGAACCCACCATAAACAAGAAGAAGTTCGTGGCCTTCTGCCAGGAGTTAATCGACCGAGACCTTCCGCGACGGGTCAAATGGGGGATCAACACCCGGGTCACAGACATCTACCGCGACCGAGACCTGCTGTCGTTTTATCGAAAGGCCGGTTTGGTCCATGTGTCGCTCGGGACCGAGGCGGCCGCCCAGATGAAGCTGGACCAGTTCAACAAGGAAACCAAGGTCGAGGAAAACAAAGAGGCGATCCGCCTGTTGCGTGATGCCGATATTCTGGTGGAGGCGCAGTTCATCGTCGGTTTGGACAATGAAACGCCCGAAACGCTGGAAGAAACCTACCGCATGGCCTGGGACTGGCAGCCCGATCTGGCCAACTGGTCCATGTATACGCCCTGGCCGTTCACCCCGCTGTTCCAAGACCTCAAGGACCAGGTCGAGGTTTTCGATTTCAGCAAATACAACTTCGTCACGCCGATCATGAAGCCTGCCGCGATGGAGCGGGGCGAACTGCTCGACGGCGTGATGAACAACTACCGTCGGTTCTATGGCCGCAAGGCGCTGTTCCACTACCCTTGGCGGGGAACGGGGTTTCGGCGGCGGTATTTGCTGGGCTGCCTCTATGCTTTCCTCAAGGCAGGGTTTCAGCGCACGTTCTATGACCTTGGAAAGGCCGGATATTGGGGGCCGCAAACCAAGGCATCGGTGGACTTTCAGTTCGATGAAACCCGCCAACTCGCCGAGGCGCAGACCGCCGACTGGGAGGCGGCGGCCGACCGCGCAGCCCGAGCGGCAGAACGGCGCGATGCGGTGCGGGCGCAAACCAAGGCTCGCGCGTTGGAACGGCGGGCTGGGGCCGCGCAGGATACCAGGGATCGCCCAGAGATCGCGGAGGATGTCTAACGCGGTCCGCACCGACCGGGCGCTGATTGGACCAAACGCCGTGTTGCAGGCCGTTCCGGTTCTGGATCGCATCGTTGGCAGGGAAACGCGCGACAGGGTCCTCGCCCGCGCCGCGCTCCACCGTTTGCCGGACGGTACACGGATGATCCCGGAAACCCTGGCCGCGTCCTTACATCGGGTCATCCGGCAGGAGTTGCCCCAGGTCGCGCCGCAAATCGGGACGGAGGCGGGCATTGCCACCGCGAACTACATCCTGGCACGACGGATTCCGAAGTTGGCCCAGGGTGTTTTGCGATGTTTGCCGCCGGGGGCATCGGCGGCGTTGTTGTCGCGGGCGATTTCGAAACACGCCTGGACGTTCGCGGGCACCGGTAGTTTTCGGGTGGTGACCCCTTGGGTGTTCGAGATCCACGACAACCCCTTGATCCGGGGAGAGGCCGACGGCGCCCCAATGTGCCATTGGCATACGGCTGTTTTCGCGCGGCTTTACCAGGCCCTCGTGTCGTCTCGGACGGTTTGTCAGGAGGTCGTCTGCGGTGCCCAAGGCGGCGGGGTCTGTCGGTTCGAGTTGTGGCTGCATCCTCGCAAGGTGTGACAAATCCTTGCCGGGCCCTTCGTCGATGCGCGGGCCGTTGCATAGCCAGTGGGACAAGCGCACCTGTGCGGTTTTTCGCACAGTGAGCGCTCCCATCTCGTGTGGGATTTCGCACGTCGGTCTGCACATCGTTCACGGGTGACGTACTACCCGTTGATTTTGAGACGCTTTATGGATCGACGCGGTGACGCTTTACGGTTTTCATTGCGCTGCTACCTTTCTGGCATCCGTACCCCGAGGGGGGGTGCGTAGGGAGGAAGACAATGAAAAAACTGACAACCGCAGCCACGGCGCTTGCCCTGGCCGTGCCCGCCGTGACGCTGACCGCTGGAACGGCCCTGGCTGCCTGTGACGATGGTGAGATCGTCGTGAAGTTCGCCCACGTCACCAATACGGACCGCCATCCCAAGGGGATCGCCGCAAGCCTGTTGCAGGACCGGGTCAACGAAGAGATGAACGGCGCCATGTGTGTCGAAGTCTTCCCGAACTCGACGCTGTATAATGACGACCAGGTGCTGGAGGCGATGCTCCAGGGTGACGTCCAATTGGCCGCGCCGTCGCTGTCGAAGTTCGAAGCCTTCACCAAGGTCTTCCAGGTGTTCGACCTGCCGTTCGTGTTCCAGGATATCGACGCGGTCGACCGCTTCCAACTGTCCGATGACGGTCAGGCCATGCTCGACAGCATGCAGCGCCGTGGCCTTCAGGGGCTTGGCTTTTGGCACAACGGCATGAAGCAAATGTCGGCAAATGTGGCGCTGGAGATGCCGGGCGATGCCTCGGGCCTCAAGTTTCGCGTGCAGCCGTCCGACGTGATCGTGGCGCAGATGGAGGCCATCGGCGTCTCGCCCCAGCCCATGGCGTTCTCTGAGGTGTATGGCGCCCTGCAAACGGGTGTTGTGGACGGTCAAGAAAACACCTGGTCCAACATCTACGGCCAAAAGTTCTTTGAGGTTCAGGACGGCGTGACCGAGACCAACCACGGGATCATCGACTATCTGGTCGTGACCTCGGTCGACTGGCTCGACAGCCTCGACGCCGATGTCCGCGATCAGTTCATGACGATCCTGGCCGAAGTGACCGAAACCCGGAACGCCGAGGCCACCGCCGTCAACGAAGCCGCGAAACAGTCGATCATCGACGCTGGTGGTGTGGTGCGTCAGCTTACGCCCGAGGCCCGCGAAGCTTGGGTCGAAGCGATGAAGCCCGTCTGGGCCCAGTTCGCCGATAGCATCGGCCAGGAAAACATCGACGCCGCGGTCAGCTACAACAACTGATACTCGCGACCGCTGTCATCCTTCGGGGCCGTCCTTGGCCCCGAAGACCCACATGCGTCCCGCACGCGTGACCGCCTGGCCGTTCCGCCATGGCAGACGCGTGCTTGAGTCGCCGCATCAACCTCGGGGGAGGGAGCCATGGCCGAGCGCTATGAACCGACCGGTCGTCTGGGCCGTGCCATCCATTCACTGGAAGAAACCGCCATCGCGCTGCTGTTGGGGTTGATGACCCTGCTGACCTTTGTGGCGGTGGTCTTGCGGTATGTGTTCAACGACCAGCTGATCTGGTCTTTGGAGGTCATCTTGATCCTCTTCGCCTGGTTGGTGATCTTTGGCGTCAGCTACGGGTTCAAGGTGACGGCCCATCTGGGCGTTGATGCCCTCACCAACGCCCTGCCGCAGCGGGGCAAACGAGTCTGTGCCGTGCTCGCCTGTTGCGTGACCTTCGCCTATGCGTTCCTGCTGCTGAAGGGGGCTTGGGACTATTGGGCGCCGTTTGCGGCCTTGGATCGGACCTCGGGCGCCTGGTTTCCTACGGGGTTCGAAAAGACCCGGGATCAGGCGTGGTTCGTCACCGACCAAGTGCCGCCAATGCGCTGGCTGTTTGGGTGGTTGGAGCCGCTCATCAACCAGGGCGAGGAATATGAAAAACTGCCCCGTGTCGTGCCCTATGTGATCTTACCGTTCGGCTGCGCGCTGATCCTGTTTCGCGTGAGCCAAGCCTTTGTCGCGGTGCTGCGCGGCACCCGGAAATCCCTGATCGTCAGCCACGAGGCCGAAGAGGCCGTGGAAGAGGTCGCCGCGGCCCATCGTGCTGATGCCGCCCCTGCCGCTGGAAAGGCCTGAGCCATGGAAGTCGTTCTTCTGTTCGTGATGATCGTGGGGCTGTTGCTGATCGGGGTGCCGATTGCGGTCGCTCTGGGCTTTAGCTCCATGTTCTTTTTGCTGGCGTTTTCGGACACCTCCTTGGCGTCCATCGCCCAGAGCTTTTACCAGGCCATGGCGGGGCACTACACGCTCCTGGCCATTCCGTTCTTCATCCTGGCCTCGTCCTTCATGTCCACCGGAGGGGTGGCTCGGCGGATCATCCGGTTCTCCATTGCGTGCGTCGGGCACCTGCGCGGTGGGTTGGCCATCGCAGGCGTTTTCGCCTGTATGATGTTCGCGGCCCTGTCGGGGTCCTCCCCGGCGACCGTGGTGGCCATTGGCACCATCGTGATCGCGGCCATGACCCAAGCGGGCTACACCAAGGAATTCGCCGCGGGTGTCATCTGCAACGCGGGGACGCTAGGCATCCTGATCCCGCCGTCCATTGTGATGGTGGTCTATGCTTCGGCCACGGATGTCTCCGTCGGGCGGATGTTCCTGGCCGGTGTGATCCCAGGTCTGATGGCTGGCGGGATGTTGATGGTGACGATTTATATCTTCGCCCGCATTCGCAACATGCCAAAGGGTGAGTTTGCCGGTTGGGGCGAGATCGGCGCGTCGTTCCGCGACGCCTTTTGGGGCCTGATGCTGATTGTCATCATCATGGTCGGGATCTACGGCGTCCCCGGACTGACCAATGCGATTTTCACCCCAACCGAAGCTGCGGCTGTGGCGTCGGTCTATGCCTTCGTCGTGGCCATGTTCATCTATCGTGACATTGGTCCGCTGGCCCCCAAAGAGGCGCAGAGCCTGTCGGCGGCCGTGTCTGGTCCAGTCGAAGGCACGCCCAAATCGCTGCTGAGCGCGCCTTGGGTTCTGGTCACGGCCCTTTGGCACCCAGATACACGCCGCACGCTGCTGGAGGCAGGCAAGCTGACCGTGACGCTGATGTTCATCATCGCCAACGCGTTGATCCTGAAGCACGTCCTGACCGATGAGCAGATCCCGCAGCACATCGCCGAGGTGATGCTGAGCACGGGGTTGGGACCGATCACCTTTTTGATCGCCGTGAACGTCATCCTGCTGATCGGCGGGCAGTTCATGGAGCCCTCGGGCCTGCTGCTGATCGTGGCGCCATTGGTCTTTCCCATTGCCATCGAACTGGGGATCGATCCCATTCACCTGGGCATCATCATGGTTGTAAACATGGAAATCGGGATGATCACGCCGCCGGTTGGCCTGAACCTCTTCGTGACCTCTGGCGTGGCGGGCATGGGGATGATGCAGGTCGTGAAGGCAGCAGCGCCGTTCCTGGCCGTGCTCTTCGTCTTCTTGATCATGGTGACCTATATCCCGGCCATTTCGATCTGGTTGCCGACGCTGGTCATGGGGCCGGAGGTCATCATTCAATAGGTGGGGAAGGGCGGGGTGATCCCCGCCCTTGGGCCGCTTAGCGGGCGTGGATCTTCAGGTTCTATGCGCGCGTCTTGGGGTATGCCATGGCGTTTGCATATTTGGGGAACATCGAATGGGGCGGGCTATCGGCTCCGCCCCTCGATGGGTCTTGGCTTAGCTGGCGGCCAAAGCTCGGGCGATCGGGACGAAGTCCACGGCCTTGAGAGAGGCGCCGCCGACAAGGGCGCCATCGACGTTGGTCAGTGCAAAAAGCTCGGCGGCGTTGGCCGCTTTGACCGATCCGCCATAGAGCAGCGACATCTCCGGATCGACCTGCGCGCGCAGGGCGTCATGGACCTCGGCCACTTGCTCGGGCGTCGCGACTTTGCCAGTACCAATGGCCCAGACCGGCTCATAGGCGATGATTGTGTTTTCCGGGGTGGCCCCGTCTGGCAGGGAGCCTTTGAGTTGGCCCGCCAGGACCGAGAGCGTCTCACCCGCTTCCCGCTGCGCCAGGGTTTCTCCGATGCAGAGGATGGCCACGAGGCCCGCGCGCCAGGCGGCTTCGGTCTGCGCGCGCACGTCGGCATCGGTTTCGCCATGGTCGGTGCGGCGTTCGGAGTGGCCGGTGACCACGAAGGCAGCGCCGGCCTCGGAGAGCATCTCGGCGGAGATATCACCGGTATGTGCGCCGGACGCCGAGGGGTGACAGTATTGGCCGCCGATCTCGACCACCTGGCGGGGGTCGCCATCTGCGGCGTAGATCAAGGTGGCAGGCAGACAGATGACCGTGTTGCAGGCCAGGTCCTGCACGCCCTTGTCGATTTCCAGAACTTCGGTCAGGTCCGAGACAAGACCGTTCATCTTCCAATTTCCGGCGGCGTATTTCTGCGGCATGGTACCCTCCTGTTTCGACCCGTTTACTTTGGCCGGGCTAGGGGGACCAGGGGCGCCGGTCGCGGAGGTGCGGAAACGCGCTAGGTTGGCGTGCCGAGCGTCTCGTCGAACTTGATCGACTCACCGCAGCCGCATGCATCGACGACGTTCGGATTGCGGAACTTAAAGCCAGCTTCCAGCAGGGACGTTTCGTAGTCAATTTCCGTGCCGAACAGGAACATCTGCGCCATGGGGGCAATCATGACACGGGCACCGCCGTCCACCTCGACCACCTCATCGTGGGTGTCGACCTCAGCCACGTAGTCCATGGTGTATTCCATCCCTGCACAGCCGCCCTTTTTGACGCCGATGCGCAGGCCCGCTGCGTCTTGCTTCGCCATCAGGCGCGCAATCTGCTTTGCGGCAGCGGGTGTAACGGTGACGGGCGATTGACCGGGAATGGCGAACATGGCGTGCCTCCTTGCCAGGTGAAAGTAGGCGGTTTGACCAGCGGTCTCAAGGGGGCGGGGCGGGGGTGCGCGCCAGAAAGCTACCAACCGCATCCAGCGCGTGCCGGATCCCCGGCTCATGCCGAGTTTCGTGGTGAGAGACGAGCCATTCCTCACGGGTCAGGGCGGCAATTGGGTCGGATAGACGCACCAGTTTCGGTCGCGTCAGGCCAATGAAATCGGGAAGGACAACCCGGCCCAGCCCCGCCTCGGCCAGGGAGAGGCGCAGCGCGGGGTCATTGGCTGTGGTGACAACCTGGGCGCCGTGGTGCGCCTCCACCCAGCGTTCGGAGGGTAGGGGCGCGGTCTCGAACGAGCCGCCAATCCAATCGGTCACCTCAGGCGAGACGGCATAAACCGAATGGGTCGTTTCGCCGGTGCGCCGACCTGCAAGCCAAGGCTGATCTGGGCGCAGGTTGCGAATGCCGATGTCAATCTCGCGGCGGGCCAAGTCCAGCATCCTGTGGCATTGGACAAACTCAGGGATCCAAGGGTCGTCGGGTGACCAAAAGGCGCGCAGGTTTTGGGCCAGACGCAGGGCCGTCCACACCCCAGATGAGATGCGGACGCGCACGGGTGCTGTGCTGTCTGCGCGCCACCTGTCTAGGTCGGCCGCGACGGCCTCCATCCGCTTGACCCGGTCCAAGAGGTCTCGGCCCGCGTCGGTGATCGCATAGCCTGCCTGGCCATGGTGGAAGAGGCGCTTGCCCATCTGCCGCTCAAAGGCTGTCATGCGGCGCGAAAGGGTGGCCGTTGAGGTGCCCGTCTCCGCCGCCGCTGCTGCCAAGGTGCCCGTTCGGGCCACGGCGGCAAACAGGGCGAGGTCATTCCATGGGATCGGTTCTTGCATGGCTGAAAGGCTAGTTGCGGGCAGGGTGGGCTGCAATCGGACAGGTGACTGGGCACATTGAGGTCAGGCTTTGAACAGGAGGGTCCGATGATGGACGGCTTTGACCAAACCCTTGCAAAATTGACAGAATACCAACGGGAGCGGGTGCAGTTTGCAGCCATGAAACGGGACTTGCAGCGGCGCAAGCGCGCCCGGATGCGTCTGCGGTTGGCATTATGGGTGGCGGGCCGGCGCCCGATGGGACGCCGCCGCGATCAGAGGCCCATACAGTTGGCGTAGAACGTGGTTGTGGCAGGCCAATCGGAGAAGACGCCAACCACGCCCGCGTCCTGCGCCAGGACATGGAGCAGCTCGAACATATCGCCGTCCGTGTCGATCAGGTCCGCCACAGACTGGTAGTACCAACCGCCACCACTATCGAGCGGGCCGGACCGCTCCAGGGTCCAAGCTATGACCTTGAGATCGGCGGCCCGTGCTTCCATGGCGAGTGTTGAGGGCACCATCTTGCCGTCTTCGACGGTGACAAGCATCCACAGCGGCGGCGCGATGTAGCGCAGACCCATGTCGTGCAGTTCCTGCATACTGTGGGGCCAGGTTTCAGGGTCCATGGGCGAGTATCCGTCGATCCGGAATTCATCCATCAGATAGACGGCCTGGGCGCCGAACGCTGGCTCCGCTTCGATCCAGTAAAGAATGTCCTCAAGCTGAAAGGACTGGGGCCAGACATCCTCCGGTGGAACACCGGCTGCTTTATAGTCATCGATCAGCGCCTGGGCGTAGTCCCGCTGGCTGAATCCGTTATGGGGCATCTCGACCACGGGGGCCTTAAGCTCCGGCGTGAACTTAGCGCCTAGCGTGGAAAAGAGCGCGATGGATTCCGCATGGGTCAGCAGCTCAGCGCCGCTGGCATAGAGATCTGTCCGGTGGCGCGATGTCCCGCCTTGGTAGGCCTCGGGCGTGGTCGCTTGGCGAAAGGCGCCGTCCATCTTTGGCGTGAGACTGCGAAATTGCTCCAGGGTGATGTCAGAGGTCCTGCATTCTGCGCTGGCCGGTTCGTTGCCGCTGGCTGGGGTGAAGGGCTGGGCGCAGGTCTCTGCCAGGGGCGTGACCAGGATGTTGGTGGTCGTATGCAGATCGTTCTGGGCGTGGCGGCAGACGAGTTCGTGGTCGGACGTGAACGTCACGTCACATTCAAGGATACCGGCGCCCATGCGGGCGGCGGCGAGGTTCGACTGCACAGTGTGTTCGGGGAACATCAGGGGCGCGCCCCTGTGCCCGATGGAAAAGTCGCTGCGCTCTGGTGTTTGGCCCAGGCAGGCTTGCAATTGATCCTTCAACGCGCTGGGCGCCATTTTGTCGATCAGATAGGCGGGACGTGGGCCGTAACTGAGCGCGCCGAGGGTGACGTCTTGGGCGACGGACGGCGCGCCAAAGGCAGTCGCCGCCACAAACAATACGGCCCGCGCGGGTGATATCAGTGTCATCGGCGTCTCCTGCTGTCGTCCATCACATCTCTCGGGTGGATGTGACGTGCGAACGACAGCTGTCGACCCCTAGGCGTCGTCTCTCACATGAAACCCAGTTCGAGCCTCGCCTCGTCGGACATCATTTCCATGCCCCAGGGCGGCTCCCATGTGAGGTCCACGTCAACGGTGCGCACGCCCGGAACGGGGGCCACGGCGTCGGCGACCCAGCCGGGCATCTCCCCGGCAACAGGACATCCCGGGGCGGTTAGGGTCATGACCACGCGCACGTCGTTTTCGGCATTGATATCGATGGTATAGACCAGCCCCAGGTCGTAAATGTTGACCGGTATTTCCGGGTCAAACACGCTGCGGCAGGCGTCCACGATCTGTTCGTGCAAAGGATGATCCGTCGTCGAAGGCGCGATCAGCGGCGCCCCTTCCATGGGACCATCGGTGGAGGAAGACTCGGTGGTCATATGAAACTCCGAATGGGATGTTACGGCGGCCGTAACCGCTTTGTTGAGCGAAAACATAAGGATTATGCGCGGCAGCGTAAAGGGTCGGCGGCAATCCGCCGCCTACCCCAGAATAGGGGGTGGCCTAGAGCGGGCGCGGTGCGTAACTGTGCCCTATTGCGAGTGACGATTGGTACAGAAGCGCCGGCATTTCGCGGTGAACGGGGGGGCGCGATGTGAGTGACGCGCCCCCTTTTTCGTCAATCCTTTTCGCGCTGCTCCCACCATGATACGCGCCCCGGCAGAGCATGTGGGGAAGCGCCATGGCGTCCAGGTTTCAGTTCAACATTTCGGCTACTGACGGTGCCGCGCGCACGGGCATGATCACAACGCCCCGCGGGGAGGTCCGGACCCCGGCCTTCATGCCGGTGGGCACAGCGGCGACCGTAAAGGGAATGCTGCCTGGATCCGTTGCGGAGACCGGCGCCGACATTCTGCTGGGCAACACCTACCACTTGATGCTGCGTCCCACGGCGGAACGGATCGCTGCCTTGGGTGGCCTCCACGGCTTCATGGGATGGGATCGCCCGATTTTGACCGATAGTGGCGGCTTTCAGGTCATGAGCCTCTCGGGTCTACGCAAGTTGACCGAGGAAGGCGTGACCTTCAAAAGCCATATCGACGGCTCCAAACACCATCTTACGCCCGAGCGGTCCATGGAGATCCAGCGTTTGCTGGGGTCTGACATCGTCATGTGTTTCGATGAATGTCCCGCTTTGCCTGCAGACCGTGAGCGCATCGCCACCTCGATGGAGTTGTCCATGCGCTGGGCCGCGCGGTCCAAACAGGCGTTCGGGGATCGCCCCGGCCATGCTCTGTTTGGGATACAGCAGGGTGGTCTGGAGCAGGACTTGCGCGCGGCCTCGGCCGAGGCGCTGCAAGAGATTGGATTTGATGGCTACGCCGTTGGTGGCCTGGCCGTGGGCGAGGGGCAGGAGGCCATGTTCGGGTGCTTAGACTATGCGCCCGGGCAATTGCCCCATGACAAGCCACGATATCTGATGGGCGTGGGCAAGCCGGATGACATCGTGGGGGCCGTGGCGCGCGGCATCGACATGATGGATTGCGTTCTCCCCTCCCGGTCGGGGCGGACGGGGCAGGCCTGGACCCGACGCGGTCAGGTGAACATTCGCAATGCGCGCCATGCGGACGATCCGCGCCCCCTGGACGAGGAGTGTACCTGTCCCGCTTGCCGCACCTACAGTCGGGCGTATCTGCACCATGTGACCCGCTCCAAAGAGATGATCGCGGGCATGCTGCTGACGTGGCACAACCTTCACTATTATCAGGAGTTAATGGCCGGAATGCGCGCGGCCATCGCGGCGGGGACATTTGCGGCCTGGCAAGCGCAGTTCCACGCCTTGCGCGCCGAAGGGGATATTGAGCCGCTGTGACACGAGGACCGTTTTTCCTATGCGCCGCCCTGGCGGCATCGCCTGCCGCCGCAGACTCGCTCTGCGGTGTGACGGATATGGCCGAGCTGTCAGGGCTCGCGGGGAGCTGGCAGGGACTGGAACACCGGTCCTTCGAGTCCCTCGACATGTCGCGTCTCGACGAAGGGATGGTTGGCGTGGCGCTGGCCGAAACCCCGGCAGGTCTGACGTTCGAGACGCCTGTTTTGTTGGATATGACGGACGAGGCTTTGCTGGCGAATCTTGTGCCGGGCGCCCTCGATGTGGACGCCGTCGATGCCCTGCTGGAGACGACGGACCACGAGGATGCGGCCGACCTGTTGTCTGACACGCCCTGCGGTCCGGGCGATCTTCCCCAGTTCGTGGCCTCCGTGACCGTCTCCGCAGAAATTGAGGTCGAGGCCCGTGTGACCGTGATCGCCTATTTCACCGATCGATTGTTGTCGGTTGTGGAAATGACCGGTCGGTCGGACGAGGCGTTCCTCTACGTGACGATGACGACATTGCTCACGCGGGCGGACCAAGCGACGGAGTAGGCGGCAGCCCGTTCTGGGCACGACGCGGCGCGGGGTTGCAGCGGTCCTATCCATGGGGCGGACGGCTTCCGGTTGGGGCTGGTTCACAGTTTATGTGATCGGGTCCAATGGTGGCAGGTGTGTCCCTTCGGGACGCCTCGCCTTTCGGCCTCCGCGCCGGACGCTGCACTGATCGCATATGGAAAACCTTAGCTATCAGAGGGCAGTGGCCTTGCGCGTCGCCCGCGTTGTGGTCAGACTGAGCGCCGACATAAGTTCGAGGCGCAATTGTTGATCCGCGCCCCCGCCGTCCCCACCTACGGGCAGATGACGGAAGGACCCAACGCTGCCGAACCTCGGGGCAAGGGTCCTTTGCGAAAGGAAAATCGCTATGACTTCGACCACTCACCCGGTCCTCCCCCTGCGCGACATCGTCGTGTTTCCCCATATGATCGTGCCGCTCTTCGTCGGTCGCGAAAAATCCGTCCGCGCCTTGGAAGAGGTGATGCAGGACGACAAGCAAATCCTGCTGAGCAGTCAGGTCGACCCTGCTGTGGATGAGCCGGATACGGACGGCATCTACCGCGTCGGCGTTCTGGCCAACGTGTTGCAATTGCTCAAGCTGCCCGATGGGACCGTCAAGGTTCTGGTCGAAGGGCGCGCGCGCGTGCAAATCACCGGGTTTGTTGAGAACGACGCCTTCTTTGAGGCCTCCGCCGAGCCTTTGGAAGAAACCCGCGGTGACGATGCGACGATCGATGCGCTGATGCGGTCGGTCGCCGAGGAATTCCAGCGTTACGCCAAGGTCAAAAAGAACATCCCCGAAGAGGCCATGAGCGCCGTCGCTGAGGCCCAGGACCCGGCCAAGCTGGTTGATCTGGTCAGCGGCCATCTGGGGATTGAGGTCGCGCAGAAGCAAGAACTGCTTGAAATGCTCACCGTGTCGGAGCGCCTGGAAAAGGTCTACGGCATGATGCAGGGCGAGATGAGCGTCTTGCAGGTGGAAAAGCGCATCAAGTCCCGTGTGAAGTCTCAGATGGAGCGGACCCAGCGCGAGTATTATCTGAATGAGCAGATGAAGGCCATTCAGAAGGAGCTTGGCGACGGCGAAGACGGCGCGAGCGAAGCCGATGAATTTGCGGAGCGGATCGAGAACACCAAGCTGTCGAAAGAGGCACGCGAAAAGGCCGAAGCGGAGCTGAAGAAGTTGCGGAACATGTCGCCCATGTCCGCTGAGGCGACCGTGGTCCGCAACTACCTCGACTGGATGCTGTCGATCCCCTGGGGCAAGAAGTCTCGGGTCAAGAAGGACATTAACAAAGCCCAGCAAGTCCTTGATAAGGATCACTATGGCCTGGAAAAGGTGAAAGAGCGGATCGTCGAGTATCTGGCGGTGCAGGCGCGGTCTGCCAAGCTCAAAGGTCCGATCCTCTGCCTCGTCGGCCCTCCCGGCGTTGGTAAGACATCTCTGGGCAAGTCGGTGGCCAAGGCGACCGGGCGTGAGTTCATCCGCATTTCGCTGGGCGGCGTGCGGGACGAGTCCGAGATCCGGGGCCACCGCCGGACCTACATCGGGTCCATGCCCGGCAAGATCATCCAGGCGCTGAAAAAGGCCAAGACGACCAACCCGCTGATCCTGCTCGATGAGATCGACAAGATGGGGCAGGACATGCGCGGCGACCCCGCGTCGGCCATGTTGGAGGTTCTGGACCCCGAGCAGAATTCGACCTTTGTGGACCACTATCTGGAGGTCGAATACGACCTATCGGACGTGATGTTCCTGACGACTTCGAACTCCTACAACATGCCTGGGCCGCTCTTGGACCGGATGGAGATCATTCCGCTGGCGGGCTACACCGAGGATGAAAAGGTCGAAATCGCCAAGCGGCACCTGCTGCCGAAGCAGATCAAGAACCACGGGTTGCGCAAGGGTGAGTTTACGCTGACCGACGATGCGCTTACGGCCATGGTGCGGGTCTACACGCGGGAAGCCGGTGTGCGGAACCTGGAGCGGGAGATCGCCAAGGTTGCCCGGAAGGCCGTGACAAAGATCGTCGGCAAGCGCGAGTCGGCGATCACCGTCTCGGAGGAGAATCTGGACGACTACCTGGGTGTCAAAAAGTACCGCTACGGTTTGGCGGAGCTTGAGGACCAAGTCGGCGTCGTCACGGGATTGGCCTATACGTCGGTGGGCGGGGACCTTCTGCATATCGAGGCCCTGAAGCTGCCCGGTAAGGGGCGGATGAAGACCACGGGTAAGCTGGGCGATGTCATGAAGGAAAGCATCGACGCAGCCAGCAGCTACGTCCGGTCCATCGCGCCGCAAATCGGGGTGAAGCCGCCCAAGTTCGACACGATGGACATCCACGTCCACGTGCCTGACGGCGCCACGCCCAAGGACGGGCCAAGCGCAGGGTTGGCCATGGTGACCTCCATCGTGTCGTCGCTGACGGGCATTCCCGTGCGCCGCGACATTGCGATGACGGGCGAGGTGAGCCTTCGTGGCAATGCCATGCCCATCGGTGGTCTGAAGGAGAAGCTGCTGGCCGCCCTGCGCGGTGGCATCAAGACGGTGTTGATCCCCGAGGAGAACGAGAAGGACTTGGCCGAACTGCCTGACAGTGTGAAGGACGGCTTGGAAATTGTCGTCGTCAAGCATGTCTCGGAGGTGCTGGAACGGGCGCTTGTGTCCGCGCCTGAGGGCATCGAATGGGATGAGGCCGCTGAGGAGGCAGCTGCCCTGGCCGCGCGCTCCGCAGGACAGGAAGGACGGGGCGCCGTCGCGCACTGATCCTTAAGTTTGGTATGAAGCAAACGGGCCGCGCAGGATCTGCGCGGCCCGTTTTCGATTTCATGTCTTGGTCCGCAGCCCGTGCGGTCGTGGGCCCAAGGAGTCAGACAACCGCCACTGCGTTAGTCGACGGCGGTCATTTCTATCCCAAGGATGCCGTAGTTTACGGCCATGTAGCCGAATGGGCCGACGACCACGGCCTCTGGCCGGACAGACAGGACGTCTTGGGCCATAACGCCCTCATACCGTTTGGTTCCGCCCAGGTAGCGGTAGCTGTAGACGGGCAATCCCGCGGCCTCTCGGCCCGTGGGTACGATGTCTTTCTTGAGGCGCATATCGCTTGCCCCGACGACCGCGCCACCGGCACCACCACCGTTGGAGAGGGCCGCTGCCAAGAAGACCAGAGCGAGAATTGGCACAAGTCTGTGTCCCACGGCGGTCTCGGTTGTGTCAGCCGCGATGACGGTCTGATCCGCCGGGGGCGGCGCAGGGTTACCGGCTTGGGCGACCTGTGCCCCCACAAGGGTGAGTGACAAGGCTGCGGCGATGATTGGTTTCGGCATGGTTCCTCCCGTCCCATTGGCAGATCGCGTCCGTCGCGCTGGCAGAACGCATCGGACGCCGACCCCGAGATTGGCGTCGTTGCACGGACCCGTCAATTCTTGCCTCCAATTTGTCGTTTGACGGCCAGGGGGATCTTGAACCCCCCAGCCGGTTTGGCTAGACGACCCCTCACGGGTGATTAGCTCAGTGGTAGAGCGCTTCGTTCACATCGAAGATGTCGGGGGTTCAAATCCCTCATCACCCACCATTCCCCTTTTAGACAACACGTGTTTGCCTTGACCGCCGCACAAGGGCCGGGCATCCGAGGTCCATGTCTGCACCAATCATCTTGATGCGCCATGGCGAAACCTTTTGGAACCGAGAGGGGCGCTTGCAGGGGGCGCTCGACAGCGCGTTAACACCCTTGGGCCGGGTTCAGGCGGCGCGGCAAGGGGCGATTTTGCGCCGGTTAGGGGTCATCGCACCTGCCTTCGTCAGCCCGAGGGGCCGGGCCCGCCGGACTGCCGCTTTGTCAGGTCTTTCCGCTCAAATCGATGCGGACCTGGCCGAAATCTCCATGGGGGCATGGGAGGGCCACCTGCGACCGACAGAGGCGACCGACGGCGTGTTGTGGAAATTCGCTGCACCGGGCGGGGAAAGCCAGTCTGAGTTGGTGGCGCGGCTGGATCACCTGCTTGGGCGCCTCCCCAGACCCTGTGTCCTGGTGACCCATGGGGTCGTGTCCATCGGACTACGCGCCATGCTGACGGATAGACCGCCTTGCCAATGGGATGAGCTATCGGATCCCCAAGGCGTCGTGCATTGGGTCGAAAACGGACGGGATCGGGTCGTTCGCTAGAAGACTCGGCGCAAACCGTGGTACGGTTAAAGCTAAGTCTTGTTGCACTGATTGGTATTCGTCTTGCCCGATCTGTCATTAACAACGTTTTACCAGCAGGTGGCCTCGGCCGGGTCCACCGGTGAGCTTTGGCATATCTGCATCGATTTCTTAAAACCGCGCGGGATTTGCCAGCTCAGCTACCATGTGAAGACAAACGCGCAACTCGACTCCGAAAGCGCGGTTTTGACCTACGGCTTTCCAAAGGATTGGGTGGAGCATTATCTGTCTAACCATCTGATGGATATCGATCCCATCACGGCCTTGTCCGTCCGGCGGACGCAGCCGTTCCTGTGGCGCGAGGTCCCGTTTCTGACCGAGCTAACGGCTAGTGAGAGGTCATTTCTGCGGGAGTTGGAGACGGCAAATCTGGGAAATGGTTTGGCCATGCAGGTCTATGGGCCAAATATGCGCAACGCTTATGTGGGGATGGGCTTGGGAAACCGGGCGGACCCACCAAATTCAGCTGAAATTTTCGAGTTAAAGGCCGCCGCCCAGATCGCGCACCTGCGCTATTGCGAATTGACCGAAGAACGCATGGCCCTGGAGCGGGATTTGTCCCCACGCGAGAGAGAGGTCCTCAATTGGATTGCGCGGGGCAAGTCCAATGGCGTCATCGCAGAGATCGTCGGCGTATCGCGCCACACCGTCGATACGCTGGTGCGTCGGTTGTTTGAAAAGTTGGATGCGGCGGATCGGACGACAGCGGCGTTGAACGGGTTGGGATACGGCCTGATCCGGACCGACCGCGCACCCAATTTGGGCTAAGACCGCAAGACAGCGCCTCGACGCATATTGCAGCCGTCGGAGGGCTGGGGTAAGCCGCGCCCAGCGGGTGGTTAGCTCAGTTGGTAGAGCATCTCGTTTACACCGAGAGGGTCGGGGGTTCGAGCCCCTCACCACCCACCATAGACCGTGCCAGATGGCGTGGGGTCGGGATGTCGGCCAGAGATCGTTAAACAGGACGCATGTCCGCGCCGTCAGGGCAAATGGCTTCTTACGTCCGGTCCCCGGTCATCCCTTGCTGCGTCGGAAAATGACATCCTGAAAGACCCATTTCTTGCGCAGCATTGTGGTCCGACTAAAGCCGCGCTCTTGCAACCACGGCTCCAACTCTTCCACCAGGACACCGCCCGCGTACCAGCCGGAATTGGCCACTTCCACTTCCAGGACCTTCGCCGATCTCAGTGTTTCGGGCGCCCCACGCAGGCACAACAGTTCCGCGCCTTGAACATCCAGCGTCAGGCAGTCGACGGTTTCGGGCGCGATACCCGCCGTCTTCAAAAGAGTATCTAGCCGTTGCATGGGCAGGGACAGCGTCTCACCCGTTTCGCTTACCGTTGGAAAGCGGTCTTCCTCCAACTGTGCCTTGCGAAAGATCGAGCTGGAGGCGCCTTCGTTGCTAAAGCGATAGAAGGGCACCTGCGCGCCATCGGTGTCACCGACCAAGGCTCCAAGGACAGTGAATTTCGTCCGAGGCAGCCTCAGAAGCTCCGTCAGCTTTGGCCTATCTCCGGTCGCGACCTTATCCACGTGGGCTTTCAGGCGCGGCAGGCGGTCTGGGTCGGCCTCCACAAAAACGACGTGACCGGCGCCAAAGGCCTGATATGTCGCCGCCTCCTGGCCTTCGTGAGCCCCCACATGCACGATGGTCATGCCGCGTAGGCTTTGCAGCCTCAGTAGGTGGTGTCTGTGCAAGCGCATCGCTTATGTCCTTAGTGCTGGCAGGCCAATGCCCGTTGCCTCAAACCCACCGTCGACCGCAAGCCGTTGTCCGGTCACGAAGCTGGCCTTGTCAGAGCAGAGCCAGACAATAGCCTCCGCGATCTCCGCCTCCTGGCCGTATCGGTTGAGGGGTATGGCGTCGTGGTAGGCGTCGATGATGTCCTGGGTATGGACCGCCATGGCAAGCTTGGTGCGCACCGGACCGGGACAGACGCAGTTCACGCGGATCCCGTATTCGCCAAGTTCTACCGCCTGCTGCTGCGTCAGGTGGGCGACACCGGCCTTGGAGGTGCCATAGGCGACCCGCAAGGTTGAGGCCCTGAGTGCACTTATGGACGCGATGTTGACCACAGCCCCCCGCGCCGCGCGCAGCGCCGGTGTGAGTGCCTGCGTCATGAGGAAGGGGCCGTCCAAATTGGTGGCCATCACAGCCTTCCAGCGGTCGAAGCCGGTCTCTTCTATGGGGCCGAAGTCGGCTAAGCCCGCATTGTTGACCAAGGCATCGAGCCGGTCACAGCCGCGCGCCACATCGGCCACCGCCTGGGCGTCGGAGACGTCGCACTCCACCGCTGTGACGTTCGTCAAACCGGATGCTGTCGTGGACAGCGCCTCCCCATCGTTGTCGATCATGACGACATGCAGCCCTTGGTCCAGGAACAGCCGTGTCGTCGCGAGGCCAATGCCACGGGCCGCGCCCGTCACCAGTGCCGTCTTCGTCATCTATGTGCCCCCCACCACCTTAGGAACCTATAGGGCCGAAGATGCCCCACCGTGCAAGGCCATCTCTACAGTGGCGCACCGATACGGTGCGTCGGGCGGGAATGGCATAAGGGGTCGTTCCGCCTATCTTGATGGCAGGCTAAGCCCAGGAGGATGTCATGAGCTGGAACCCTGCACTCGACCCCCATTGTCCCATCGGTGACGAGGTCGATGCCATCGACACCGTGATCGTGCCGCGCGCCCGTGATTTGGGCGGTTTCGAGGTCCGCCGCGCGCTGCCTGCGCCCAAGCGGCAGATGGTCGGCCCGTTCATCTTTTTCGATCAGATGGGACCGGCGGAGTTTCTGACAGGGCAGGGCATCGACGTGCGCCCCCACCCCCATATCGGCCTCGCGACGGTCACCTATCTGTTGCAGGGCAAGATCCACCACCGCGATAGTCTGGGCACCGACCAATGGATTGAGCCTGGGGCCGTGAACTGGATGGTTGCAGGCCAGGGCATCACCCATTCCGAAAGGATGGACGGCAGCTATCGGGACGAAAAGAAATCCCTGTTCGGAATTCAGACTTGGGTTGCCCTGCCGGAAGACCGTGAAGACGATCCGGCTGATTTCGTCCATGCCCCAAAGGCTGACCTCCCCGTGTTGGAGGGCGAAGGCAAGACTCTGCGCCTTGTGCTGGGCGACGGCTGGGGGGAACGGGCGCCTGTGGAGACGGCCAGTCGCATGTTTTATGCGGATGCCATCTTGCAAGCGGACGCGGCGATTCCTCTGCCGGACGATCATGAGGATCGAGGCGTTTACGTGCTGGACGGGTCGGTCACTGTCTCGGGACAGGACTTTACCGCCGGGCAGATGATGGTGTTCCGCCCAGGGGATCGTTTGTCGCTCAAGGCTGGCGCAACGGGCGCGCGGCTGATGTTGTTGGGCGGTGATACGCTGAACGGTCCGCGACACATCTGGTGGAACTTCGTGGCGTCCTCTCGGGATAAGATCGACGCGGCGAAGGAGGCGTGGCGGGCCGGTGATTGGGCCCATGGCCGCTTCCAACTGCCGCCCGGTGATGATGGGGAGCATATCCCCTTGCCGGTGCGATAGCGGCGTTTGCTTCCTTGCTTACGGGCGGCTGGTGCAGGGGCGCGGCGTCTGTGCGCCGGGCCTCATGTCCCACGTCCGGTGCAGAGCGGGTCGCGTCGTGCACGCGCAACGCGATCCGAGCGAGCGGCAGTGTTGTTTCGCGTGAAGCGCGCCGCCCCGTGTCGGCGGGCTTCCGGGCGATGGGGCCCGCGTCCCATTACGCGTGATGTCCACCCTGCTCACCTCGTAGGGCGCTTGTTTTGGTGCTAAGGCAAACAGATCGCCTAACGTCGTAACAATTCTTGCCAGTGCCTGTTGACGCCACTTTCGCAGGCTTCTAGAGACCGTCTCACGCGCGGTTGTAGCTCAGTTGGTTAGAGTACCGGCCTGTCACGCCGGGGGTCGCGGGTTCGAGCCCCGTCAACCGCGCCACTTTCCTCTCTCGATGATTTGAGTTCCTTCGGCATATCAGGCTGATGTTGGTCGGTTAATTGCCTGTTCGTTGATTTCACGTCTGCAAGTATTAAGAATCGCTTACATAAAACGGGCTACCGTTCTCGTGTGGAGTCGACGCGATGGCTTAGAACTGTGGCCTGTTGGTTTCCAGATGAGAGATAGCCCAGGACCTGCTGACAGTCTCGGGACGCTTGCTTTTGACCCTATGCAAAGACCGCGACCCTCGTTTCCCTCTGGCACGGGGTAGAACGGGGCGGACATGGAAAGCTGGAGCCGTCGCCGAACCAACAAGCACACCATATCCCACAAACACTCTGGCGATTGACGCGCCATGATCGCGCCCATGCCCATGGCCAAGGTGGCGCGATGCTCCAAATGCGATTGGTGCGTTCTTGCGTGCAAAAGGCCATTGACGCCCCCGGACGCTGGGGCTATCCCGCCCCTCACGCGCGGTTGTAGCTCAGTTGGTTAGAGTACCGGCCTGTCACGCCGGGGGTCGCGGGTTCGAGCCCCGTCAACCGCGCCACTTTCCTCTTCGTCCTGTGCTACAGTGGCTCGCCATCCTCGCGAGGGTCACCTGGACGGACATGAAACCTGTCGTCCTTAGCGCCGACAGTCATGCCCTGGCACGTGGCCAGGGCAGTCACCTCTAGGACTTATCGGACAGCCGAGGAAGCAAGGCCGAGAAGTCCCGCCCGCGCCCGTCTTCCGCGTCCACGAAGGTTGTGTACTCGGACAAGGCGGCATCCCCCATCGGCGTCACGGCCCCCACCGCACGGGCCGCTTGCTGCGCCAGGCCGAGATCCTTTGCCATAAGCTCCGCCGCGAATCCCGGTTGGTAGCCGTTGTCCGACGGTGACGTCGGGCCGACGCCCGGTGCCGGACAATAGGTCGTCAGGCTCCAGGATTGGCCAGACGAGGTCGAGGCCACATCATACATGGCCTGACGATCCAGCCCCAATTTGTCGGCCAGCGCAAAGGCCTCACAGGTCACTGCCATGGTCGCGCCCAGGATCATGTTGTTGCAAATCTTCGCCGCCTGACCGTTGCCCGAAGGCCCGCAGTGGACCGTGCGCCCCCCCATGATGTCGAGCAGCGGCTGGGCCTTCTTCAGCGCAGCGTCGCTGCCGCCGACCATGAAGGTCAGTGTCCCGGCTTCAGCGCCTCCTATCCCGCCCGAGACAGGCGCGTCCAGCGCCAAGAGGCCCGCGGCATCGGCCTGTTCGGCCACGGCCCGGGCGCTGTCCACATCAACCGTGGAGCAATCGAGCAGCGCGGCGCCGGGTGCCATGGCGGGAATGACGTCCGCTGCAACCCTGCGCAGGATCGCGCCATTGGGCAGCATGGTTATCACAACCTCAGCGTCCCGAGCGGCTCCGGCGGCCGTTTCGGCCAGGGTCAGTCCCTCAGGCGTCGCCGCGGTGTCGTAGCCGGTGACGGTATGACCCGCCGCTACAAGGTTGCGGGCCATGGGCGCCCCCATGTTGCCGAGACCGATAAAGGCAATGTTCATGGTGTAAGCTCCGGTTGTGGGGTGCCTGGGGGCAGGGGGCGTAACATGCTCGAGACCTCGACCGCTGGCACGTCCATGGCTGAACCATGTCGCCAACGGGGGCTGCGGTCCTTGTCGATGATTTGTGCGCGGATGCCTTCGACGAAATCGCTATGCTCCAGCGCGCGATGGGTGAACCGGTATTCCATCCCGAGGGCCTGTTCGATGGTCGGATCGTCCCCGAGACGGTGCAACATCTCCACCGCGCAGGCCATGGACAGGGGCGCATTGCGGTCGATCGCGCTGCGGGCGGCCTCAGCGGCTGGACCGGTGGCGTCCGCGAGGGCGCGGGCCACATCGCCGAGCGTCTCACCGCCCCAAGTGAGGTCAATCTCGCCTTGCCAATCCCGCAAGGGTGCCTCTGGCGGCCGTATCCCCGCCGCGTCCGCTAAGGTCACGTCCCCCGTGGCGCAGAGCTCGGACTTCAGATCGTCCCAGTTGCCAGGGATGTAGAGGTCGGCAAAGCCCGCGTAGATGGCATCTCCGGGCCCCATGCGATGGCCCGTGGCCCCCAGGAATTCGCCCAGCCGTCCGGGGGCGCGCGCGAGGATCAGCGTACCGCCCACATCCGGCACAAGGCCGATGGCACATTCGGGCAGGGCCACGCGGCTGCTGTCGTCCACGATCCGCTGCGAGGCATGGCACCCAACGCCCACGCCGCCGCCCATTGTGAACCCATGGAGGAAGGTGACCACCGGCTTGGGAAACCGAAAGAGCTTGGCATTCATTCGGTATTCGTCGCGCCAAAACCGCTGACCATAGGCATAGTCCCCGCGTGTCCCCGCGGCATGCATTTCGGCGATATCCCCCCCGGCACAAAAAGCGCGGCCCGGCGCACCGTCGATGAGGATGAGGTCAACTGCGGTATCTTCTGCCCAGGCATCGAGGGCGGCCTCAATGTCTATGCACATCTGCCAGGTCAGCGCGTTCAAGGCTTCGGGCCGGTTCAGGGTAATCCGCCCAGCGCGGCCTTCGGTACGGATGAGGATATCGGTCATGGTGGGGTCTAACTGGTGGTAAATCTGAGGTTTGAGATGCAATGATTTGATGTGTATGGGGTGCCAGAGACAGGCTCCGCAATGGCGGCTCGCGCCGGGGCTACCTTCCCCCGCAGAGCCAATTCCCTGCTACCGAGTGACATATGCTCCGTCACAGGCTTCCAGATCCTTGGTGGGTAAGGGCCGCAAATGTGGCCCGACCATATGAGTAGGCTATCAGCATAAGAACAGGTCATGAGGCCTCGTCTGTCGCGTATCCCTTTTTGCACATCGTTTCGAAGCCGGGCGCGGCCATACCCCACTCGTTCCCATACAGAGGCGTTCTAAAAGATCGCATGAAAGTACGGCGCGATGAAATTCCTTGGAGGGCGTCCTAACCCGGGCCTCCTCTTCTTCTCGGCAAAAATACCTCTGGGGGGTGCGGGGGGCAAAGTCCCCCGCGGATCGGATCGGCCTCGCCGATCCGATGGACCTGCTCACGCCGCCAACATTTGACGCGCAACAATCAAACGCATGATTTCATTGGTTCCTTCCAGGATTTGATGGACGCGCAGATCCCGGCTCAACTTCTCGATCCCATAATCGCCAAGGTAGCCATATCCGCCGTGCAATTGCAGGCAGCCGTCCACCACCCGAGAGCCCGCCTCGGTCACCAGCTTCTTGGCCATGGCGCAAAACTTCGTGGCGTCTGGGGTGCTCTGATCCAGTTTCCACGCCGCTTGCCGCAGGAAAATGCGGGCGGATTGCAGCTCGATCTCCATCTCCGCCAAACGAAACTGCGTATTCTGAAAGTCCGAAAGCGCCTGTCCGAAAGCGCGCCGTTCGCGCACATATGCCACCGTTTGGTCCAAGGCCTGCTGCGCCGCGCCCAGTGAACAGGCCGCGATGTTGAGCCGTCCACCATTCAGCCCCGCCATGGCATAGGAAAAGCCGCGTCCCTCTTCGCCCAACAAGTTGTGCAGCGGTGTCGCGCAATCATCGAACTGGACTTGGCGCGTGGGCTGCGACCGCCAGCCCATCTTGTCTTCGAGGCCGCCAAACGACAGACCCTCCGCCCCATCTTCGACGATCAAGGCCGAGACGCCCCGGGGGCCCGCTTCGCCTGTTCTGGCCATGACGATATAGGCATCGGAGTATCCTCCGCCGGAAATGAAGGCCTTGGTCCCGGTGAGGCGGTAGTCGGTATTGGTTTTGACGGCTTTCGTCTTGAGCGCCGCCGCATCAGACCCGCTGCCAGGCTCCGTCAAGCAATAGCTAAAGAAGGTCTCGCAGGTGAGCGCGCGAGGTAGGACCCGATCCTTCAGGTCGTCAGAGCCAAACCCATCGATCATTTTAGCGCACATGTTATGGATCGACAAAAAGGCTGCGACCGAGGGGCAGGCCATCGATAGCGCCTCGAATACGAGCGTGGCGTCCAAGCGGCTCAGACCGGACCCACCCTGATCTTCCGAGACATATAGCCCACCAAAACCAAGCGTAGCGAGCTTCGGCCATAGTTCCTTGGGAATGGTTCCAGCGGCTTCCCAGTCGCGCGCATGGGGCGCAATCTCGGACAGGCCAACATCCCGCGCCATGTCAAAGATCGCCTGGCTTTCTTCCGAAAGTGCGAAGTCCATGGGGCCCTCCCAAGCCAAAGAACTGAACGTCTGTTCAATTAACCTGCCGAGAAGGTGTCTGTCAAAGCCATTCGGTCGTTGTAGCTGTATGTATGTAGCGGTGTAGCGGGACAGTTACCTTTGCACTGCGTGTAGCGGGACAGTTACCTTTGCACTGCGGGACAGTGACCTTTGCAACATTTGATTTTTGCGGGTCCTCCTGTTTGGGGGCGTTAAACGGGGTGTTTAACCCTGTGTGACGGCGCCTCTGATTTCGGGGAGCGCATTGATGGCGGCGAGGCTGTCTCGGCTTGTGTCGATGTCGAGGACGCGGGTTTGGACACCGTCGGTCCAGGTGTCGAGGGTTACGACTTGGAACTCTGTGGTGGCTGGGAAGCTCTGGCCGTTGCCGGTCCGGCTGAAGACGACGAAGTCCCGGTTGGTTTGAAGGGTCGGGTTTGCGGCTGTGATCGGCAGCGTCTCGATCACGTCTCCGCCCAGCGATGTGGTGACGGTGCCTGCGTCGTGGTCGATGTCCACTTCAACGTCATAGACGACGCCGATGGTCAGCTCGGTCGAGACCGCTGTGGCGCCGTAGATGACCGGATCGCCGTTGCCGTCCTCTAGCGCGGTGATACTGGCCTCGGACCCGCCGCTGAACCGGAGGCCGCCCGCGCTGACCTGACCGACTAGGTAGTCATTGGTGGAGGTGCTTTCGACCAGGCGGAATGTGACGCGGAACCGGGCGCGGGTGGTATTTGGCGCTGGGCGCGGGATCACGAAATAGGCCGTGCCGAGTGTCGCTGGGCTATCGAGGCTTGCGGCTTCATTGGCGAGGCCCAGGAACCCGGCATGGTTTGCCCAGAACGTCGATGTGAGGTCGTGCCCGAATGTCGGCCCGAATTGGGTCGGCCAATCGAAGGTCGCGGACGGATAATCTGGCTGGTTGCTTAATGTGACGAATGCCTTCAGCGCGTGCCACGCAGGCACGTCCGGGATGACGCCCAAGGCTTCCGCATAGGCCACAAGGGATGCGAAGTCATTCACATTCATATAAGGCGCCGACGGCGACGGATTATAAGAATAGGCCGCCGTCGGTTCGAGGAGCCAATAGACGTCCCCAATTTGGGGCGGATTGGGTGACAGACAGACAATCTGATCGCCAATCTGGAATTGCGCCAAATCTCCGCCAGTCACCTGGACGGAATAGCGCTCTCCGGCGCCAGCGGCTGTTTGATACTGGAATGGCGCTCCTGCCACGTCCCCCCGGTTTTTGGATTGCGTAGTGCGAATTGTGGTTTGAATGCCGTCGCTCACGCGAGTGCAAAGGAGTTGGTCAAAATTAACGCGAACCGGATCGCCCTCGTCGGCATCGCGATAATACTCGAAGGTAAACCAGGTATTGCCTTCCCCATCTTGGAGAATATCGAGGATCGTGCGGATGCGGCTGGTATGGGGCTTTTGATAATCGGTGTGTGGCGCCAAGCTGTCGACAAAGGGCTGATCCGCGATCTTGCAGGTCAAAAGCGGATTGGTTCCCAGCACGGTGGGCAGATCCGCAATCTCGGCAGTCCGACCAAGCGCCGATAAGGCGGTAATGACGGGGAACAATTGGAATTGACTATGCGCGCCTTCGCCCCGGATTGGAGTGCCGGTAAATTTGCGGGCATCGTGGAGGTGGACGCCATTGGCGATCATTGAGATTGCGGCGCGCTTCTTTAGGGCACGGGGGGCGACGTTGCCGAGGATATTGAACGCGCCCGTTTCTTCCAAAGGCTGGAGGTTGCCACCGTAATTGCTGCCATCGCCCCGTTCGCGGGTTGTCAGCGTCTCATAGCCGTTCATGCCGGAATTGCGGTTGGTGTGGCCCCATAACTCCAGGCGGTCGATGCGCTCAATGTAGGCCGCCAGATCCGGCAAATCGACGAATGTCATATCGAAGGCTTGGCCGTTCGGTCCCCGGGCTTCGACCGCGTCCAGCCAGGCGTCCACGTCGCAGGAATGGTAGGGTTGCTCGGTCCGGCCCGGCCAGAAGAATGGGCTGGGCGAGATGCTCTCGAACGCGGGCAACTCGGAGACGACGTAGACGTAGAAGCTGCGTTGGATGCAGCCCCAGCGAATGCCGTTGGTTCCATCTGGCTGGTAGGTGCTGCCGACGCTTGCGACCAGGACGTCGCCTGCGGACATGGCGGCGGGGAAGGTGACCGCTTCAGATGGCACATAAGACCCGGCCCGCGCGTCCCAGGCCTGGGCCATTGTGTCATCGAGCGCGGGCGGATTGATCATGGCGCCATGGATGTCGAACTGCGTCTCCCCCGTGGTGTCCCTGATGGTGCCAGGCGCGGTGGATCGGTCGATGGTCAGCCCGACGGGATCGCGCACCGCCAAGGTGCCGTCCTGGACCAGGATGTAATCGACCGGCTGATTGAAGGTGAACGTCTCGGTGAGCGGGCCAGCCGTAACATCCACTGAGGTGGCCTGCCCGGTGGCGGCATCGACGGTGACCGCCACGACCTGTCCGCCGAGGATGGTGTGTGTGACGACGTAGCTTGTAGTGGTTCCGGCGTCGGCATCGACCAGGGTGTAGGTCAGGTCTGTGGCGCCTGGGATGGGGGAGCCGTCGCGGTGCCAGGCGACGGTTGCGCCGTTTGGGACGATGGCGGTGATGGTCTCGCCGACGCGGAAGGTGCCCGAGATCTGAAGGGGGCGTGTCCCCCGGCTGCCGAAGGGATGGCCGAACATCAGGGGGCCACGTGCCAGGTGGCGGCGATGGTGGTCTCGGCTGGGCCGGAGGCGTCGAAGGCCAGCCAGATGCGCGCGCCTGCGACGAGGATCACGGGGATCCGTTCGTTGGGCAGCAGAATATCCGCGTGGCGGGGGGCGACGGGCGGAGGGGCACCGGCGGCGCTGGTGATCCAGCGGATGCGCCGCCCGCCGGTGTTGATCAGGGCGCCGCTGGTGTCGGCCTCGGCCAGCACTTGGGGCTGGTCCGGCCAGGCGTTGGACACGGGGATCGTCGTCGTCATGGGCACCTCCAATGACCGCAGGGGTAGCGACCGGGGACAGGCCCCATCACCCTGAAGACTTTCTGCGGCTGACCGTAAAGGCGGTGGTCAAGGCCCCGCCCAGATGGTGGGTCACCGAGCGGACATCGCCGATCCCGTCGAGGGTGGAGCGCAGGCCCCGCAGATCCACCTGGCCACCGGCGAAGAGGCCCGGCTGGAACCGCCCTCGGCAGTGAATGCGCAGGTCCCCGCGCCGGGACCGGTCCAGCTCGGCGGCGGCGGCGCGCTCGGCCTCGGCCCGGGTGGCATGGACCTTCCGCAGGTCCTTGACGGGGTCTCCGTCGCCGACCTCCACGACCTCGTCGCGGCCCATGGCGAGGTCCTGCCAGCGGGCGCGGACGCGGCCCATCTTCTCGCGCTCCTCCTCGGACCAGGTCCATTCGGTCAGGTCGCGGCGGGTGACGGGAACGGGCGCCAAGGCCGCGCCGCTGGCATCGCGCCCGGTGCCCAGTTTGGCCAGGATCAGGCGCCCGTCGGCGGCCTTGGCCACGGCGTCCAGGGGGCGGGCCAGGCGGGTCAGAAGGTGCAGGTCGCTCTCTGCGGTCTGGGCCACCATGGCGTAGAAGGTATCGGCGAGGTCGTCCGACACGACCGGACGCAGGCCCGCTTCGCTGGCGATGGTGTCGGTGATCTGGCGCAGGGTTTGGGCTTCCCAGGACCGCGTTTTGGCCTGGCGGATGGGGCTGCCCAGGTCGATGGCCGTGCCGGAGAGGGTCAGCTTCGCCACCGGGCCAGAGCCGGAGACGGCGTCCACCGCAAAGGTCCCCATGCGGTGGAGCCCCTGTTCGAGAAACCCCAGCCGCACGTCGATCCGGGCGCCGGGACGGGGCAGGGCGATCTCGCCCCGGCCCTCGTCGAGGACAAGGGTCACGGTATCGCTCTCGATGCCCAGCTCGTCGGTCACATGGACCGACGTCAGCACGGAGTAGAAGGCCGAGGCGACGGGCTGCCCGTCCAGCAGGATCTCCGCCCGGGGGCGCATCAGCCGAACAACCGGCGCGGCGTGGCCAGGGTGCGGTCGGCGCGCGCGGGCAGCAGGAGGGTGGTGCGCGGCGGGACCATGGCGCCGGTCTCCGACAGGCCGGGGTTGAGGTCGAGGATGGCCGTCACATCGGTCTCGGCCCCGACCTGGTCGCGGGCGATGCGGTCCAGAGGCTCAGACAGGTGTCCCGTGGTGTATCGGCGGGTCATCGGATTATCCTAGCAGGCCTGGCGCGCGGACCAGATTGAGGGTGAAGTCGATCTGGCGGGGGGCGCCATCGGCCATCAGATAGCTGCGCTGGTCCTCGACGCCCGCGATGACCCAATGGCCCAGCACGAAGCCCAGGCCGTCGCCCATGAGCATGGGCAGGCCGAGGGCGGCCTGGGCGCGCATGGCCTCCACCTGGCGAAGGCCGCCGCGAAAGTGCGGATGGATGGTGCCCTCCAGGGCCATGGTCTCCTCGCCGGGGCCGAGGAAGTGCAGCTGGGGCCTGCGCCCGACCAGATCCACCGGCTCCCAGCGGTAGGTGCTGGTCTGGCGGATCTTGTCGTGGGAGGGCCTGGAGGCGCCAAATCGAAAGGCGCCGAGCCACATCATGACGAAGCTAGAAATCATGGTCGCCCCCATCGTGGAGCGCCGTGTTCCGAGGCTGCGCGGCCAAGCGCTGCAACTCGGCATAAGCGGCCCGCGCGATCTCCCTGGGGTCTGCGCCGGGGGCGACCGACAGATGGAAATGCACATCGCCGAAGGAGGCGCCATGGCGCACCGTCCCCGGGGCCGCGACGTTGGCCTGTCCTCGGTCGATGCGGGCTGTGGCAACGGCAGTGCGCTCCGTCAGGTCGGACAGCGTGAGGGTGCGATCCCGGTGATCGGACAGAGTGGTGTCCGTTGCGCGTGTGATGATGGTCTGCGCGACCGCCTGAAGGGTCTCAATGACTTCGCTGTTGACGGTTAGATCTGGCAGCCCGCGAAACCCGTCCGAGCCTATGATCGGCGGAGCCTCCGCCGCGTTGGTCGCCTCGGTGATCAACGTTTGCCCCACTGTCCGTAGGGTCTCCAAAACCTCCCGATTGACGGGTAGATCCGGCGGGCGGATCGCGGACAGCAGTCCCGTGGTCTTTGATGCGGCCAGGATTGGATCATGGTCCTGCAAGAGCGCGCGTGGGGCCAGTTCCTCGATCCCCCGCAGTGCCGTCGGCTGCGCGATCTCGGCAACTCTGGTGAGGTCCTCCGCTTGCCGGAGCGTTCTGCCAACCAAGTCTGTCTCGAACAGATCACGACGACTGTCGAACCGGGCCTCGCTTACCAGTGTCTCGGTTTGTTGGAGCGTCCGCGCAGAGAGGTCTGATACCTGCTTCTCAAATCGCATGTTCTCTTCAAGCGAATGGGACTGCAGGGTCTGGTCCTGGATCGTCTCCAACGTCTGGATCGCGCGGGCGATCAAGGCCGTTTGCCGGACCTCAGTCAGGTCGTGGCGGCTCTCGAACTGGGACGCGCTTGAGGTCTCGGACCAGGTTACCGGATCGAGGCTCGCCGCCTGCGGTGCGAAGAGACCAAGCTCCGGTTGCCCCGCCGGGGCCTCCACCACCGGGCTGGCCAGCTCCCGCAAGATACGGTTCGCCACCACTTGGCCGGAGACGCCCGGCATAAACAACTCGCGGCCTTGCTCGCCGATCTCATAGACGCGCCCGGCGGTGACGCCGCCGCCCAGGGCGCGCCCGCCAGCGGTGCGCGCGGCGGTCTCGGCAGTGCGCGTATCGGAGGTATTGACCCGCGCGGCAGAACGCGTGGCCTGGGCCATGGCGCGGGCGGCGGCGGGCGTGGCGTCGCGGAGGCCACGCGCAAAGCTCTCGGCGGCGGCCGAGTCTCCTCGCACGGCGGCTGTCATCAGGCTTTGAAGGGTTTGGCGTGCGGCCCGTTGAACGCTCACGGGACCCAGGCTCCAGGCGCTGTCTAGAGCAGCCGGAGCAGACGTTTGGCAATCACCAGCGCGTCCGCGTCCCGATCCCGCACTGCTTCCTTAGCAGTGACCACATAAGCTGCCATGGCCAGATCCAGCGTCACGAGACGCCCCGCCCGCATTTGGCGCGCTTGGCGCTCAAGAGCGACACGAATACCGCAGCGACACGGGCGCCGCTTGCGGGCTGGCAAGGACGAAGGACGTTGCGGCCCCTCTCTGCCTAGTGCTCCTATCGTGCCCCTGTTAACCGCTCAGATGTCCACACTTTAACGGTCGGCAGTTTCGTGGGGCTACCAGATCAAGCGATTGCTTCATCAAGAGGTAACACTGATGAGGTGTCCGGCACTCACGCTCTACCTGTGGGGTTCACCCAAGTGTCCGGGCGATTGACCTTAGGACACAGGTTGAGCACGCCGATCCTAGAAACAGGTCTGTACGGTAAGTGACGACCTTTGCGGCGAGGCAAAGACCTTCGACCCGCATTTCCCAAGGTCAGATCAAACGAACTTGGGTCCCAATCGGCGTGATGGAGAACAGCTCAGCGATCTTTTCGTTGTAAAGCCCAATGCACCCGGATGATGACCGACGTCCGATTTTGCGCGTGTCATGGGTGCCGTGGATCAAGTAGGCGGGCCAGGACAGGTACATGGCATGGGTGCCCAGGGGGTTGCCCGGGCCCGCTTCCATGAACTCCGGCAGGGAAGGGTCCCGCGCGCGCATGTTCGCGGTGGGCGTCCAGGTGGGGCCAACCTTTTTCCGGACGATCTCGGTGTATCCGGTGCGGGTCAGCTCATCGGTCATGGGAACGGAGGTGGGATAGAGGCGGTAATCGTTGCCAGTGGCATCCCAGAAATGCAGCGCCCGGCTGGAGGTATCGCAGACAATCGTGGCCTTGCCCAAGCTCGAGAAGTGGTCGCGCCAGTCGATCCGCTGGAAGCTGGCCGTGTTGCGCCGCGTCTCGGTCGGGCCGGTCACGCCGCCAAATTGTTCGGCGGTATATTGGCGAGGGGTCTCTTGCGCGCGCAGAAGGGTCGGCGCGGCGAGGGCGGCGGTGGCCCCCAACAGGAGGCTGCGACGGGTTGTACGGCGGCTCATCGATAACTCCTTCGTCCGGTCAAGGCGTGATACCAACGCGGGTCCCAGGCGAAAAGTGCCCGCGCGTTCACATATTCGCGGGCCATTCGACACATTGGGCGGTAAATCGCCGACAAAGCGCTGCGGCATGGCCCGACCGCTGCCCCATTCCGCTGTGACAGTCCCGCAGAGCGACACCGGAGGCGCACCATGGGACCTATCAAGGCCACGCTGACTTGTATGACGCGTCCATTTACATGGGCGGGCCGTGCTGCACCCTCCGAGTTCTGGTGGTTTACCGCGTTCCAGACCGTTGCATTAACAGCGGCCATGGTTCCCCTGGTGATGCCCTATGTTCACGCCTTTGAAGCGTACCAACAGGCGCAGGCAGACGCGGTTGCGACGGCTTACCGGACGTTTTCCGAGGTGGTTCCGCCGCCCTTTCCAGATTTGGGGTCTATCGCCGCGTCACAGGTGACCTATTTCGCGATCCTCTCGGTGCTCGCGATTTGGCCGACCGTTGCGGGGTGGGCGGTCACGGTCCGCCGCCTCCATGACACGGACCGGAGCGGATGGTGGTACTGGGTCTGCCTGGTGCCGTTTGTCGGTTGGTTGATCCTGCTGATCCTTTTGGCTGCGCCTGGGGATATGCACCGCAATCGCTTCGGCCCTGGTCGGACTTCGGATATCGAGCGGTCCAACCGCGTCAGCGATATGCCCGCAGTGCCCGTCGGGGCGGCAAACCAGCGTCAAAGCGCCGAAGACCTTCGGCGGATGCGTCACTCCCGGATGGCGGGGTCCGCTTCGTAAGCCTGGGACGGTCAGGAGGGTCGCGCAGGCGGTCTAGCGTCGGCCCCGTGTGTTCTTGATGTCTCGGCTTTTGCCGACGCGGTCGACGGCACCGGACTGTTAATGCGCGGCTAGGCGTTCCTTGGGGCCCGCCGCCTATTGGCCCGATGGCGCTGCGCGTTTCGCTCTCAATAGTATTGTACATCCGCCGGTGCATGCTTCCCACCTCTGCACCGGTTCTCGGCTGCGCTTTTCGACTGCCATTATTTCGGCTGCGAAGCCCTCATCCGAGGCCCGCGAGCAGAAATCCGACAGCGTTTGCCACGGTTTAGCCACAATTCGCGCTGGTTCGACGGTGTCCAGATTCTGCCCGATTCTGCCGGGCGACCCCAAGCTGCATTGGCCCTAATCGACGGAAATGGAAACGTTGACCGACGCGCAGCGCCTTTGCCGTTGCATGGCGGACAATGGGACACATTTTCTGACCTAGGGGAGCCACTTTCGCCGCCAGATCTGGGCAAGACCAGGCTAAGGTAAGGCCAAGACAGGTCGAGATTTCGACCGAACAAAGGCACTTACGAAAGGCGACGACATGCTGACTGGAATGATCCTGACGAGCGCGATTACCCTGGTTGTGATGCTTGAGACGGCCCTGACTAACCGCTAACGAAAATGGCCGCCCAAGCGGGCAGCCATGATTTTGCTCTCGGTCTATGGGTCGGGAGGGGAGGCGCGGGGCCTCCAGTCGAGGGGTGCTAATTACTCCATCACGGGGATCGAGAATTCCCCACCCTCTTTGATCCCCGAAGGCCACCGCGCCGTTACGGTCTTGGTCCGGGTATAGAATTTGAAGGCGTCCGGCCCGTGCTGGTTGAGATCGCCGAACATGGATTTCTTCCAACCACCGAACGTGTGGTACGCCAGTGGGACCGGGATGGGCAAATTGATCCCCACCATGCCGACGTTCACCCGCTTTGCGAAGTCGCGTGCCGTATCGCCATCCCGCGTGAAGATAGCGGTGCCGTTGCCATATTCGTGGTCCATGGCGAGGCCGAGGGCCTCCTCGTAGGTTTTGGCGCGCACGGTCGAAAGGACAGGCCCGAAGATTTCGGTCGTGTAGATGTCCATGTCCTTGGTCACGCGGTCGAACAAATGGGCGCCGACAAAGAAGCCGTCCTCATAACCCTGCATTTTGAAGTCACGGCCATCGACGACCAGTTCGGCGCCTTGGTCGATCCCGGTTTGGATCAGGCGGTGAATGTTGGTCTTTGCGGCGGCTGTGACCACTGGGCCAAAGTCCACATCGTCGCCCGCCGTGTAGGGCCCGACCTTCAACGCTTCGATCCGCGGGACAAGCTTTTCGATCAGGCGGTCGGCGGTTTCCTCGCCCACGGGCACGGCGACCGAAATCGCCATGCAGCGTTCCCCCGCCGCGCCAAAGCCCGCGCCCACCAGCGCGTCGGCGGCTTGGTCCATATCCGCATCGGGCATGACGATCATGTGGTTCTTTGCGCCGCCAAAGCATTGGGCCCGCTTGCCGTTCGCGCTGGCCCGTTCGTAGATGTAGGCCGCGATGGGGGTGGACCCCACAAAGCCCACCGACTGAATGACTGGGTGATCCAGAATGGCGTCAACCGCCACCTTGTCGCCGTTCACCACCTGCAGGATGCCCTTCGGCAGGCCCGCCTCTTCCAGCAACGCGGCCAGCATCATGGGAACGCTTGGGTCGCGTTCAGACGGTTTCAGAATGAACGCGTTGCCGCAGGCGATGGCGGGTGCGAACATCCACATCGGGATCATGGCCGGGAAGTTGAACGGGGTAATCCCCGCCGTCACGCCCAGCGGTTGGCGCATGGAATACATGTCGATGCCGGGGCCTGCGCTATCGGTGAACTCGCCCTTTAGATGGTGGGGCGCACCGATGCAGAACTCCACGACCTCCAAACCCCGGATGACGTCGCCCTTGGCGTCGGGCAGGGTCTTGCCGTGCTCGCGGGACAGGGCCTCGGCCAGCTTGTCCATGTCGCGGTGGAGCAGATCCACGAACTTCATCAGCACACGGGCCCGGCGCTGGGGGTTCGTGGCGGCCCAATCCGGCTGGGCGGCTGCGGCCACGGTGACGGCGCGGTCCAAGTCATCGGAAGTGGCCAGCGCCACATGGGCCTGCACCTCACCCGTGGCTGGGTTGAACACCTCCGCATGGCGATCGCCACCGTTGACCTCAGTTCCCTCGATCCAATGTCCGATCTGCTGCATCTGAACGCTCCCTTTGTGTTTGCGGGTAGGTTAGACGCCTCGGATCTTGCGGTCATAGGCGTAACTGAGCAGGGTGATCTTGCAAATTTGCAAGGAGTGCCGATGGACTGGGACGACATGCGCATTTTTCTTGCCGTGGCGCGGACAGGCTCCTTGGCGGAGGCGGCACCCGGCCTGCGGTTGGATCCCGCCACCTTGAGCCGTCGGATCGCGCGGTTGGAGACGGCGGCGGGCGCGGCGCTGTTTCTGAAATCCCCTCGAGGTTATGCGCTGACCGATGCGGGGCACCGACTGCTGCCCCATGCGGAGGCCATGGCAGACAGTGCCCGTGGTGGCGTCGCGGCCATGGCCGGTGGTGAAGCGCTGGCCGGTCGGGTGCGCGTTGGCGCGCCCGATGGGATCGCCAACCACGTTCTACCTCAGGTGTTTGCCCGCCTATCTGAGGCGAACCCCGCCCTAACACTAGAGCTTGTGGCGCTGCCCCGCGTGTTCGACCTGAGCCGACGGGAGGCGGATCTTGCCATTACCGTGTCGCCGCCCAAGGCGGGGCGTCTGATGGTGCGCAAGCTCTGTGAGTATGGGCTCAGCTTGGCGGCGCATCGCAGCTATCTGTCGTCTGCCCCGCCGCTGCGGGACCGGTCCGACCTGCGGTCACACCGCATTGTCGGCTACATCCCCGATATGATCTTCGATGCGGATCTGGACTACCTCGCGGATGTGGGCGCGGAAGCGCCGGGTCTGGCCTCAAACTCCGCAGCCGTGCAATTGGGCATGATCCGAGCGGGTGCGGGGATAGGCGTTATCCATGATTTCATGTTCGCCGCTGATCCGGACTTGGTGCCTCTTTTGCGGGAGGCGGTGCGCTTACGCCGCGCGTTTCATCTGGTGCGCCATGGCGACGCTGGTGGAACATTGGTCACCCGCACGGCGAACCTTCTGGCCGATGGGGTCCGTCGGGAGGTGGCGCGGTTGGAGGGGGCAAGACTTTTCGATGAAAAGTCTTGAAAAAGTCTTGGGTCAAGATTTTTGCGCCGCCAGGGCCAGGCGGGCCCCATTTGCCAGCAAGGTCGCGCCGGGGGCAATCAAGCCGTCGTCAAAATCGTACTCTGGGTGATGCAGCATGGGACCTGGTCCGGCCCCGAGCAACAGCATCGCCGCGCGCGCTCCGTGACCAAACCGACCAAAGTCTTCCGAAGCGCGCAGCGGCGTCCCGGACGAAACGCTAAGGCCCACGTCCTGTGCCGCCTCGGTCAGGATTGCGGCTGCCTTCGGATCGTTGATTCCGGCCAGGAAGGGATCTTGATGTGTAACCTTGAGGTCGAGGCCCTGGCGGGACGCGGCATCCTGGGCCAGGGCTTGGACATCCTGAACCAGCCCCTCAAGATCCGCGTCGGAGGTGGTCCTGCATGTCACGCGCATCTCCGCCTGGCCCGGGGCGATGCCAAATGCCGGTGTGCCCAGCGCGGCATGGCAGAGGGTCACTAGCTTAAAGTCAGGCGCCGGAAACGTGCCATGGGATAGCGCGGGTAGGGCGTCCATCAGTTGGGCGACGGCGGGCGCCGGGCTTCGGCCCGCCTCTGGCGTACTGGCGTGGGCTTCGAGCCCGCTCAGTTGCAAGAGCAGCCCAACAGACGGCGCGCTGACCAAACCTTGTGGCACGTGGGCTTGGCCCCTTGGAATGTCGGGTAGATTGTGGAGTGCGAAGGCCCAATCGGGTTTCAAGGCTTCAAATCGTGGGTCACTACAAACGGCAATGGCCCCTGTCCCAATCTCTTCGGCGGGTTGAAACAGCAAGATCACGCGGCCTCGGGGCGGTGGCTGGCGAGACAACAGGCGCGCTGCGCCGAATAGGCATGCCATATGCCCATCATGGCCGCAAAGGTGTGCCGTCCCCGGTCGGGTGCTGACCCAGTCTGGGGCCCCGGCCTCTTGGATGGGCAGGGCGTCCAACTCGCATCGCAACAGGACGGTCGGGCCAGAGGATCGTCCCTGGATGACAGCGGCGACACCGTGACCGCCGAGGCCCGTGTGGACCTCTCGAATACCAAGGGCACGCAGTTCAGAAGTCACCCGAGCGGCGGTTTCCACCTCAGCACCCGAAACCTCTGGGTGCCGATGCAAATCGCGACGGAGCGCGACGAGCGCATCCAGGTCGTCTGTAGTCAGGTCGTCCATGTTGCGAGCGTTGCTCAAAACACCGTCGCTGTCACGTACGCTTGACTTGACGCGGCGGCGGGCCGACGCTGGGGCAGGACATGCATGATCGGACGGGAGGCTAAAAGATGTTTGTAACCAAGATCCTCGCTACGAAATCAAACCAAGGTGTTTTGACCATTGGGCCGGAGGCGTCGATTGCCGATGCGGTGGCCGAACTTGGCGCGCGTAAGATCGGGGCGCTTGTGGTTAGTGCGGATGGGCGGCGTGCGCAGGGGATCCTGTCCGAACGTGATATCGTGCGCGAAATGGCCAAGACGGGCGGCGACGTACTGTCGCAAACCGTGGCGAGTTTGATGACGCGCGACCTGCAGACCTGTGCCCCTGGGGATCGGTCCGATGCCGTTTTGGAACGGATGACGACCGGCCGCTTCCGTCACATGCCAGTCGAGGAAGACGGGCTGCTTGTCGGGTTGATCTCGCTGGGCGATGTGGTCAAGGCGCGGCTCAGCGAGGTGAGCATGGAGAAGGACGCGCTGGAGGCCATGATCTCTGGACACTAGGTTCGTCCAATCCGGATCACTCTTCGTCCACGCCATTGGTGTTTAGGAACAGTATCCAGGCGGGTATTTCTAACGCGGCCAAGCTGAGGAGGGAGAAGGCCCACCACGGCAGGTCGAGAAACGTGAAGCCCAGGCCTTTCCCGCCGTAGAGCAGCCCAGCGACGGTCATTGCGGCGCCCGTTATGGCGATGTCGTACCGAAGCATCAGATGCAGGCGCCGTTCCGCGAGGCGGGGATAGACCCAGAGGAAGGCAAAGGCGACGAAGACGCTGTTGACGCAGAGGAGGGTGGCTTCGGGGCTCATGCTGGCCGGTGTACGTCGGCTCGGTTCAAGACGCATCTGTTCTTTTGCGGCCTGGCGCCTAGGTCTCGGCCATGGACCGAGACGTGCTAGAGTTGGCCTGGCTCACGCTGACCCGAGAAACACTCCCGCGTGCGGCGCGCCTGCGGGGTCGGGACTGGCCGGTTCATCTGGACCACTGCTTTCAACGGATTCTGCTGGACCATGCCACGAGGGGTGTTTGGTACGACACCATTACCAAGCGCCCGGCCTATCGCCACGCCTCGGATGCTGTACTGCGAGAGGGTGTCGTTCTGGCGCGGGCGATTCTGGCGGGGGATGCCGATTTGCTGTCCCTCAACCGGCAGAGCCTGATTTGGCGTGGAAAGGCCTCGGGCCCGGCGGGGAAAGGGCGCGCGTCGGGTTAGGGTGCGGTATCAGGCCCCATCCAAAGGTCGCACGGATGACGCAGGGGGTGGTGCTTGAACGTAGGGGCGCGGCATGTAACCCAGAGGAACGACCAAGACCCAGGGACCGACCCATGCGCACAGGCCTTTATCCGGGAACCTTCGACCCGATCACGCGGGGACATATCGATATCATCAAACGGGCCTGTACCCTTGTGGATCGGCTTGTCATCGGCGTGGCGATCAACCGGGATAAATCCCCGCTGTTCACGTTGGAGGAACGGGTGGCCATGGTCGAGGCCGAGGCGGCCCATTGGAGCGCCCGCACAGGCTGCGAAATCGTGGCCCATCCGTTTGAAAATCTCCTGATCGATTGCGCCCGCGATGTCGGGGCGCAGGTTATCGTGCGCGGCCTGCGCGCCGTCGCGGATTTTGAGTACGAATTCCAGATGGTTGGCATGAACCGTGTTTTGGACAACGGGATCGAGACGGTGTTCTTGATGGCCGAGGCGGAACACCAAGCCATTGCCTCGAAACTCGTGAAAGAAATCGCGCGTTTGGGGGGCGACGTCTCGTCCTTTGTCACACCCCCGGTGCATGAGGCCCTCAAGGCCCGGTTCAGCGGCTGACGCGACGGATCGGGCCGGCGCCCCCCGTGTTGGGAACAATCCGGGCGAACCACGACAATTGTCCTCAAATTTCCTAATTCTTGCCTTTGGGCGGACCTGGCGGCTTGGGAAAGGCGTAGGGCGGGCCCTGCGGTTCGCGTATCAGTGAGCTGAAGGATACCCCATGCGCCGTTCCGACCTTTCGGCCATCGCCGACCTGACACTCGATGAGATCGCGCTGATCGCGTCCCAGTCCATAGCCTGGAAGACGGCGGGCCTTCCCGCTGGGCGACTTGCACCGTCCCTGCGGGACCTTCCGATGGGCGTTGAGAGCAAGACGGTTATTTGGGGCAACGGCACCTCGGACGTGACCTACAGCTTGAACGGTGTCGACGTGGCGCGTTTGGCGACGGATCTTGGCGGCAATTATTCCTGGTCTTTGCGCGCCTGGGTCCTGGATACGGCGGGCCGCGTGCGGCAGGACGTGACCCAATATGACGATGGTCGGCTGCGCATCGACACCCTGAACGAGGCTGGCATGAAAATGCAGCGCGTCGTCTTCGATGGCGATGGGTACAAGACCTTCACCTACCATGAGACCGGTAAGATGAAGACGATCTTCGAGCGCTACCAAGATGGGCGCGAGATGACGATCACCTTCGATGAGACGGGTCGCAAGACCGGTGAGCTGCACATGGACGTCACCGATCAGTTCGATTGGGCCGTCCAAATGGAGAACTTCAACAGCGACGGCAAACACACCAGCGCGCTGCGGATCGATGACGACGGCATGCAGTGGCGCTGGGATTACAATGGACGCGGCGAGGTCATCGAAAAGACCTACGACGATTTCGGTGACCGCTGGAGTTGGACCCAGAAGTATTGGCAATACGACGATGAAGGCGTGATCCAAGCGCACCGGATCTCCCACGACGACGGGGCGCAGACCGTGATGACCTTTGACGAGGGGCGAAAGGTTCGGCGGGAATCCGTGGATGCGGCGAACACCCTGGACTGGCAGACGGAAATCACGCTGTACGATCAAGAGACCGGCAAGGCGCGGGAGCGTCAGAAGCTAGAGGATGACGGCGACTGGCGGCAGTGGCGCTATGGCGAGGACGGAAAATTGGCGGCGTATTACCGGGCCGACGCCTCCGACAGCAAAAGCTGGGATTCGATCTATCTTGAGTATGATGAGACGGGTGCGCCCAGCTTTTATCGCCGGATCATGGATGACGGGCGAGTCATCGAACTGGGCGAGGCGAGCGTTGATCCGTTCCTGACGCAGGATTACGCCTTATTGACCTGATCTATGGCTCAAGCACGCCCCATGGCGGCGAGCGTCTCGGAGAGCGTTTTGGCGCGCGGATCCCCTGCGCTGAGCGCGTAGACCCAGGCTTGGGTCAGCAAAAACGCGGCGGCGTCCGGCGGCGCCTCCGTCGCGGCCTCCGTGTAAAGGGAAACCAACGTCCGGGTGTCCCCATGGGCGTGGGCGCGCAGCAATCCGGCTTCGATCTCTGCCGTCTGGGCGGTATTTAGGCCCCAAGGCATTGTGCGACCCACATGTGAAACGCATGGGTTGGCCCATCCATGGCCGGGCTAAACCGTCCTCCGTCGAACCCGGGCGCCGCGCGTCCCTTTTGCATTCCTTCGACCACGAAGACATCCTCTTCGAAAACGCCGCGCCACTGCGCGCTGTTGCGATCCGCCAGGTCGGGCTCGGCCTGCTCCGTCGCGTAGTAGATGTGGATGTGCTCCTGAGTCCTCGACGGGCCATCGGGATGAAGCACAATCGCAAAGGCATGGTCGCGGTGCGTGCCGAGCAAGACGTTTGGAAAGACGGCGATGTATTCGGCCGCTGTGTCCCACTTTGGCGCCAAACCGGGGAAATCCGGGAACCGCTTTGGGCCGTCCGTCAACTGGCGATAGACCTCCGTCCCCTGGCCAGCGTGGCCGCGACCTTCGATCGGATAATGATCCTCTAGGCGCGAGTAGGCGTTCAGACCGGGATGCACCCAGGGCAAGTGATAGCTTTCGCAGTAGTTCTCGACCGCCAGCTTCCAGTTGCAGGCAATGTCCAGCGAAAACGCCCGACCGTCGTGATGGAGAGGTGCGTCAAACTCCGCCCAACGGGCTATCACCTCAGCGTTGGCACGCTCAAAGGGCGGGGCCGTGCCGTCGATGTTCACAAACACCACGTCTCGCCAGATATGGCTGCGCACCTCGATCAGTCCCAAATCCGATGTATCCAACTTCGGGTCGCTGTTTCGCCCCGGCCCGCCCACATGGGGCGTTGCGACGAGTCGTCCTTGAGTGGAATAGCACCAGGAGTGGTAGGGGCAGCGGATCGCGCCCTCAATCCTCGTAGGCTCCGACACCAGGATCATCCCGCGATGGCGGCAGACATTTTGGAACACCCGGACGTCTCCGTCGCGGTCCCTCAGCAAAAAGAGCGGCACACCGGCGAAGGTGATCGGCACGGCATCTCCGGGGCAGGGGACCTGTGCCGCAACCCCCAAGCCCGCCCATTGCCCAAGCAACAGAGCCTGGGATTCCTCGGCAAAGGTGCTGACGTCCATATAATGGGCATTCGGCAGACCGCTGGCCCGACCGATTGGGTGCCGCACGGCGATCAAAGCATCGATGTCTTTCATGGCGGACCTCCGGTCGGTGATGATTTTGAGAAAGGCTGCCTCGCCCGGACCCTGACCGTCTTGTCCCATAGCGACACGCGCGGTCGCCCCATGGCCCCGTCACGAGTCATGCACCGGTCCAGATCTCGCCTCAATCACGCCCAGGTGTTTCAAGATAGGGGTAACATACTCATTTTGTTAAGGTTCGTAGGAATGGATATTCAGTTTAGGACCCTGTTGGACGGGCGTTCGATTGTCACGACTGTCCGCGGTCAGGTGGTGGTCAGCCGGACACTAGATAACGAGGCTCGCTTCTCTGGAAGCGAAGGATTTGAGACTGGTACGGCAACGCTTACCTACGACCCTGATACAGGTCTGCAAGTGTCAGAGACTTTTGTTCCAAACCATGGCGGCGATCCCAGCGTGTGGCCCACGTTCAATTACGTGGAACAGGTTTTGTCCGAAATCGACGACGGAGACGCCCCATGGGCGAAGCGATGGACGTATCTTGCAAGCGAAGGAAACCAAGTCGGCCAGGTCACGCTCTATGACGATGGCACTACGGATACGGTTTGGACGTCCTATGGCCCGGATATTGTGCGGCGGCGACTTACGGATGCTTCAGATGTGGAGCCCTGGTTGTCACGGGACATCTACTACCAGGCGCCCGGTGTCTTGAAGGCCACGATCCGGCTAGAAGATTCCCTGCTGGAGCGGGTCGTGACTTATGATGCGGAAGGTCATCTCCAAGAGAGGATTACCCATGATCACGGTGATGTCGCGCCCTGGACGTCCTGGGCGTTCTTCTATGATGGTGAGACCGCCGTGGCCCGCGAGATCGTCTACGACAATGGCTTGGTGGACCTTGAAAGGACGGATTTTGCCGAGGGCGTGCATTTAACCAAACAGCGCGACGCTGGTGATGTTTATGCCTGGGAAGAAAAGCTGGTTTTGACGGTTGGCCCCGATCTGCTTGACCTTTGGGACATTAATCCCAGGACGGGTGCAGTGGGTCGGAATATGTTCGAGTACCTTCCGCCAGAAGAGATCTTCAATTGGTTCCAAGGCTCGACGGTCGTCTACGCGTTTGAACGGCAAGACAACGGGGATACGTTCTGGTCCATTTCCGTAGATGGTACGCAGACGAGGACCTTCGAAGTGGATGGCGATGGGACATATCCATGGGTGTCCCGAGGTTTAGTCTATGATACGGAGGGTATGGTCACACGGCAGATCTTGACCATGGCAGACTCGCGGATAATCCAGACGACCTTTGTCGATGGCAATCGAACGGTGCGCGTTGAGGACGATGCGGGTGACCGATACGATTGGTCTTCCTGGCGCTATGAATTCAATGCCGACGGGGAATTTTCTCGAACGGAGCGCCGGGATGACGATGGTATCGTGACAGTATCCGATTATGACGAGACGGGTGGTCGTTCACGCCAGGAGGTGACGGATACGCGGGATCTTTTCCGCTGGCAAAGCAAGGTGATGTCTTGGGATGCCGATGGCGATTTAACCCAATCCGTCGTCACCTATGACAGCGGCGTGGTCTTTACCACGACCTATGACGACGGTGTTGTCCTGTCGCGCGTGGCCGAGGATCGGTCAGACCGATACGCTTGGGACCGGCGCGATTGGACGTATGATGCCGACGGTCGCCAGACCGATTTCACCGAAACCGTCGATCTGTTGTAGCCGGGATTGGACGGCGTGTGGGATGGGGGCCGTCCAGTCGTCCAGTCTGTCACTCGGCACCGCGCGACAGGGCGGCGACCCCGGTGCGTGCCATCTCTACCAGGCCGATGGGGCGCATCAGGTCAGCAAAGGCGTCGATCTTGCCGACGTCGCCAGTGATCTCGAAGACGAAACTGTCGAGCGTCGAATCGACCACGTTGGCACGGAAGATTTCAGCGAGGCGAAGCGCTTCGATCCGCTGGTCGCCTTTGCCCGCGACCTTGAACAGGGCCAACTCCCGCTCCACCGGTTTGCCCTCGACGGTCAGGTCATGGACCTCGTGGACAGGCACGATCCGGCCCAATTGGGCTTTGATCTGCTCAATGACCTGGGGCGTGCCGGTCGTCACGACGGTGATGCGGCTACGGTGGCCCTCATGGTCGACCTCGGCCACGGTGAGGCTCTCAATGTTGTAGCCGCGCCCCGAGAACAGGCCGATCACCCGAGCCAGGACGCCCGCCTCGTTATCGACGATCACGGCGAGTGTATGCCGTTCCTGCACGTCCGAAAACGTGGGCCGGAGGTTGTAAGCGGAATGGCTGTTGGAGCCTTTTTTGATTTTGAGGGGGGACATTTCTGAAAGTCCTTGAAGATGGATGTCTTTGGGTGCCGTTGTCTTGACCAGACTACCGACTGGAATTTCTGGCTCGTCTAGCTGACCGCTCGATGCTTTGCCGCATTTCGATCCGATACACTTTCCGAATTGCCGGCGCCGATGGAAGGAGCGTTGGTGCGACCGGTCTGCCTGCGAGTTGCGCGAGCGACCGTTCCGGGGTCTTTGGTAAGGTGGAGGGTATGGACCCTGACGCCAAACCGAAGATGTCGCCCGGAACGATCTCTATGATTTTGGACATCATGAAAATGGCTCTTTCACATTCCCATTGACCTCCAGATCGCCTCGTCACGGGGTTATAACTCCTGGGTCCGTAGAGGAAGCAAATCTCGAGTTTACCTGGGCCAGGTCGAACATCTTCGCGCTCTCTTACCGTCCAAAGGGATGGGACTGCAGACCGGTTGCCGGGGTACCAAAGGTACGCCCGCCCGTTTTGATGAAAGTACTCGACCTGATTTCCGTGGCGCGACCCGAATATGCGATACGTCTTCCCTGCCAAGAAGGACCGAAGCGTTGCCGCATCGGGAAAGCGCGCTGACATACCCGCTTCCCACTCCTCAATTTGCGCCCGCTCAGGTGAGATCGCAGGGAGCGTACACGCCGTCATGGCTAGACTAGCCAGCAGCGCCAGGATCACCCTCACACCAGAACACTCCCCTTGGCGTCGATCACGCCCTGGGTTTCGGCCTCGCCCAGCAGCATCTCGTTATGGGCCTTGCCCGACGGGATCATGGGGAAGCAGTTTTCGTGCTTGGTCACCAGGCAATCGAAGATGACCGGGCCGTCGTGGTTGATCATCTCCATGATCGCATCGTCCAGGTCATCTGGGTCCGAGCAGAGAATCCCCTTGGCCCCAAAGGCCTCGGCCAGTTTGACGAAGTCGGGCAGGGCTTCGGACCAGCTTTCGCTATACCGCTCACCATGCAGCAACTCCTGCCACTGGCGGACCATGCCCAGGCGTTCGTTGTTGAGGATGAACTGCTTCACCGGCAGGCGGTACTGCACCATCGTGCCCATCTCTTGCATGTTCATCAGCCAGGACGCCTCACCGGCCACGTTGATGACCAGGCTGTCCGGGTGCGCCACCTGCACGCCCATGGCGGCGGGCTGGCCATAGCCCATGGTGCCCAGACCGCCCGAAGTCATCCAGCGGTTCGGGTCCTCGAACCCCATGTATTGCGCGGCCCACATCTGGTGCTGACCCACTTCGGTGGTGATGTAGCGGTCGTGCCCCTTGGTCAGCGCCTCTAGCCGCGCGACGGCGTGCTGGGGCCGGATGACCTTGCCTTCCTGCTGGAAGGACAGACAGTCGACGGTCTTCCATTGTTCGATCTGCGCCCACCACTTCTGGACGGCGGTCGCGTTGGTCTTGCGGCCACGCGCCTTCCACATCCGCAGGGCGTCTTCCAGCACGTGACCCACGTCGCCCAGGATCGGGATATCGGCCTTGACCACCTTGTTGATGCTGCTGGGGTCAATGTCGATATGGGCCTTGATCGACTTGGGGCTGAAGGCATCCAGCCGCCCCGTTATCCGGTCGTCGAAGCGCGCGCCGACGTTGATCATCAGATCACAGCCGTGCATCGCCATGTTCGCCTCATAGAGGCCGTGCATCCCCAGCATCCCCAGCCATTTGCTACCCGACGCCGGATAGGCACCCAGACCCATCAGGGTCGAGGTGATCGGGAAGCCCGTGGCCTCGACGAATTCGCGCAGCAGTTGGCTGGCCGCGGGGCCCGAGTTGATGACACCGCCGCCGGTGTAGAAGATCGGGCGCTCCGCCGTCTCCATGGCCTCGACCAGCTGCTCAATCGCCTCGGGGTCGCCTTTCAGGCGCGGCTGGTAGTGGGAGGTTTGGGCCTGTTTGGGGCTGGTATACTGGCCGGACGCAAATTGAATGTCCTTCGGGATGTCGATCAGGACCGGGCCGGGCCGACCGCTGGTCGCGACGTGGAACGCCTCATGCAGGACCTTGGGCAGGTCGTCGGTCTCTTTCACCAGCCAGTTATGCTTGGTGCAGGGGCGCGTGATACCGACCGTGTCAGCCTCTTGAAAGGCGTCAGAGCCAATCATGAAGGTAGGCACCTGACCGGTCAGCACGACAATCGGGATCGAATCCATCAGAGCATCGGTCAGGCCCGTGACCGCATTCGTTGCCCCGGGGCCGGACGTGACCAAAGCCACGCCGGGCTTACCGGTCGACCGGGCATAGCCCTCGGCGGCGTGGACGGCGGCCTGTTCGTGGCGCACCAGGAAGTGACGGATGTCGTTTTGCTGAAAGATCTCGTCATAGATCGGCAGGACGGCCCCGCCGGGATACCCAAAGACGGTATCGACACCCTGATCCTTCAGGGCTTTGACGACCATCTGTGCGCCGGTCATTTGCTTGCTCATTCGTCTGTCTCCCTTACCGCCGCTTCTACGAAAAACCCCCCGGAGGGGAACTCCGGGGGGCGCATGGTTACCGTTATGGTTGCCGATCTCTCAGCCCATGCACCCTTGTCCTACGATTACGAGAAGCGTCGCCATCTGCGTGTCCCTTACATCTGGCGCTATCCATACTGATGCGCGGGGCAGGGTCAACAGGCTGCGGAGATTATTTCCTCGTCTCTGGCAGATATTTCCATTTGTTGCGCGGGTGCGGGTGGGCTGGCCTCTGGCGAGAGGGGTGTCTAGGGTCCTGTCATGGCCGAAGAACCCGCAGTCACTCGCCTTGGACGGTTGTGTCGATCCGTTGCCGTCGGCATGGTCGCGCGGCTCTGGCCGGGTCAGGACCAGATGTCCCTTGAGGCGCGTTTGGCATCATTGCCAGTGGGGCGCCAAGCGGCGCTGGTTGGTATGGCGCTAGGCGCTTTGCTGGCGGGCGCCTTCGTCGCTGCCACCTACGGCTGGATCGGGATTTTGGTGTATTTTGGGGTGGTCATGCTGCTGGTGGGCTAACCTAGACCGGGTGCGGCAGCGTGCCGCGATGGCCCGTAACTGAACGATTTCACACGACTTTCCACCCGTATGCGCATGTATACTACTGAAAAAATTGGACAAATTTAGCAGGTGCCAAGGTCTGGGTCACGCGGCACGCTCGTGTTGCGACCCTTTTTGACAAAATGGAAAGGACAAGACGATGGCTACGCTGATTGGACTGCTTTCCCTGACCACCTTCGGGTTTGTCATGGCCTTTGCCTATATTGGTAAGCGCGCCGCGGAACGCGCGCTCCGCGATGGGGATGTCCCCCGTTCCACGCTGTGCTCGACGTCTGAGCATTGGGATCCCGTCTTCCGGGCCGGTCGGTCCCTGTAAAAGATGACCGGACCGCGTGGATGGCGCGGTCCGGCACGATTGTTGTTAGGCTCCTCCGCCCACGACCTGTGCAGCGAGGGCAATCCACAAAGGAATGGACAAGATCGCGACCGGCGTGCCCAAGCCCGTGGAGGTGCCGACATAGGCCGACGGGTTCGCCTCGGGCAGAGCGCCGCGCATGGTCGGCGGGCCCGAAATGTCGGAGGATGACGCGGCCATCACGGCCAGAAGCACGATCCCACCTTCGCTAAAGCCGGTCATATGGTGCGCGATCACTCCGGCACCGAACCCGAGCGCGCCGTGAACCAAGGGCGCCAGCAGGCCATAGGCCACATAGGCATGGGCGACCCGCCGCAGCTCCGACAGACGGGACCAGGCCTCAATCCCCATGATCAACATCAGGACGGACAACAGCCCCCGGAACAGCGGTTCATAAAAGCTGCCGTAGACAGAGGCAGGGTCGGCAAACAGCCCAATGGCCAGACCGACGAGCAGGGCTGAGATGGCCGGGCTGCGCAAGGTATCCACAAGGATGCCGCGCAACAGGCCTTTGTCCAGGCGCGGCGCCTGACCGCCACCCAGTGCCATCGTGCCGCCGCCTACGGGCGTCGTCCGCCGCGCCATGGCAAGCCGTGCCAACACGATGGCCGTGACCAGGGCCGCCACATCCATGAAGGGATAGAGCGCGCCGATGAAGCCCTCATACGCGATCCCCTCGTCGTCCAGGACGGCCATGCCTGCCGCCAGCGTCGAGGCCGACACCGCCCCAAACAGACCCGCGGTGGCGAGCCCGTCGGTCTGGGACACCCCGCGCAGCTTCGCCAATGTCACCGCCCCCAAGACAACGATGCCGATACCTACGCCCGCCGCCAGCAGGGCGGGCAAGACCAACTCCGAAAGCTCCGCCTCGCGCACCGAGATACCGGCGCCCAGCCCGACTTTGAGCAGCAGGAGGATAACGATGAACTTATAGACCGGCTCCGGCACCTCAAACTTGCTGCCAAGCGAGGCGAGCAACATGCCACCAATCAGGAAGGCGAGGGTGGGTTTTTGAAGCTGATCCAGAAGCGTGGCGGCGATGCCCGCGATGATGTCCATGATATCTCTCCAATCCGGTGTTGCAGCGGAGATAGGGAGACGGCGCTGAAATAGAAAATATATCTTTCTCGTATTATTGTTCTATAAAATAAAAGTATGAGTCCGCTGAACTACCACCACCTGCGCTACTTCCACGCTGTCGCGACGGAGGGTCACCTTGGTCGTGCGGCCGAGCGGCTGAACCTGTCTCAATCAGCGCTGTCCATACAGATCAAACAGTTGGAGGCGCGCCTTGGCCATGACTTGTTTGAGCGCGCGGGCCGACGACTCGTCCTGACGGAGGCGGGGCGCATCGCGCTCGATCATGCCGACCGGATCTTTGGTGCGGGGGAGGAATTGCTGGCCAGTCTGGCAGGGGCCGGTGGCGGGTTGCCCTTGCGGGTCGGGGCGCAATCGACGCTCTCGCGCAACTTTCAGCTGCGATTCCTACGCCCGGTCTTGGAGAGCGACATCGAGGTTGTGCTACGCTCCGGCGGGACAGAGCGGCTTCTCGCAGACCTCCAGGCACTATCTCTGGACGTGGTGCTGACGACGGAATTGCCAGAGGCGGAGGGGTTGACCGCGACCCGCATCGACGAACAGGTCGTTGGGCTGCATGGCGTGCCTGACCGCGTCATCCAAGGAGATTTGGCTGGACTTCTATCGGCTCAACCCCTGATCCTGCCGACCGATACGGCGATCCGAACCCAAGTGGAGGGTGTCTTTGCCCGTTTGGGCGTCGCCCCGCGCGTGGTCGCCGATGTGGATGATATGGCCATGATCCGCCTTCTGGCGCGGGACGGGGCGGGGTTGGCCGTGGCGCCGTCGGTGGTCTTGGCCGACGAAATCGCCTCAGGTCGGATCGTCACCGCGCCATTCGATCTCGGGGTTCGGGTCCCGTTTTATGCGGTGACCTTGCGACGCCGCTTTCCCCATCCGGCATTGGCTCAGGTCATGGGGGCTTAAGGATGCTTCGCGAGGTCGTGCGTTCTTAACGCGTCTAGCCTGGGTGCGACCCTTGGACTTGAAGCCTACGGAGGTCCGCCCGTTCGCACCTCGAAAGGTCCCCTAAACCTTTCGCTCGGCCGTTGGCCCAATCCGCCGTTCACCCCAGTAGCCCCGGCAGCCAGAGCACGATGCCCGGAAAGGCGATCAGAACGGCCACGGTGGCCACGTCCGCCACAAAGAACGGTGAGGCACCCCGAAACACGTCTTGGACGGAGATCTCCATCTTTGCATCCTGCGCGACGCCCGCCACCACGAAACAGTTCAGGCCAATGGGCGGCGTAATCAAACAGAGCTCCGCCATCTTCACCACGATGATCCCGAACCAAATCGCCGCCTCTTGGTTCGTCATGCCAAGCGCGCCAACGCCTCCCGCCTCGGCCCCGTTCAGCGCCATAACGGCGGGAAAGGTGATCGGCAGGGTCAGGATCAGCATCCCGATGGCATCCATGAACATGCCCAACACCACATAGACCAACAAGATCATCAGCAGGATTTGGTAGGGACCCATGTCGAGCCCCGTGATGAACTCCGCGAAAGCATCGGGAAGGCGGGCAAAACCCAGGAAACGGACATAGATCAGAACGCCCCAGATCATGGCGAAGATCATGACGGTCAGCTTTGCGGCCTCCATCAAGGCACCCTTGAGTTGCTGCCAGCGCATGCCCTTCCAAATGGCCATGGTCAGGACAACGCCTGCGCCCAGGGCGCCAGCCTCCGTTGGCGTCGCCCAGCCGAAGTAGATCGAATAGACGATGATGAAGACCACGAGTAGGATGGGCATCGCCCCGGGCAGGCTCGCAAAGCGTTGACCCCAAGTGTAGCCGCCCACCGCTGGCCCGAGAGAGGGGCGCAGGCGCGCCAGGCCCATCACCAAAGCCGCGTAAATCAGGGCTGACACCAGGCCGGGCAGAAAGCCCGCCAGCAACAGCTTGCCGACGGATTCCTCGACGATGATCGCGTAGATCACAAGGATCGCGGAGGGCGGGATAAGCGACGCCAAGGTTCCGCCCGCCGCAACAACACCGGCGGCAAAGCGTTTATCATAGCCCAGGCGCAGCATCTCCGGGATCGCGATGCGGGCAAAGACCGCGGATGTGGCGACCGATGCGCCCGAGACTGCCGCAAAGCCTGCTGTCGCAAAGACCGTCGCGACGCCCAGGCCCCCTGGTGTCCAGCCGATCCACCGCTTCGCGGCCTCAAACAGGTACCGCGTGAGACCTGCGTAATAGGCCAGATACCCAATCAGGATGAAGGTTGGGATAAGCGATAGGGCGTAGGTCGTCGATTTTGAGTGGGGGATCTGACCGGTCAACTTGGCCGCCGTCACGAGACCCCTGTCGAACCCCTGTTTCTGCATGAAAAACGCGCAGAGACCGATGAACCCGATAAACGCCGCCGCAAAGGCCACCCGCACGCCGATCAGCACGAGGACGAGCAACAGGCCAGACAGCCAAAGCGAGACATTGAAAATAGAGACGCCGTCTAGCAGCGCCTTCATATCGATGAACTGGTCCATGTCAGTCGGCCCCCGCGACGGTCGCCGCTTCTTTGTTGGCTTGCTCAGCCGGGTCTTCGGGCAAGGGGACCGCCACGATCCGGTCGCCGCCCCGCCGCAGGCCGCGCCCGTAGGCCCAGATTTGGAGTGCAAGCCGCAACCACAGGATCGACAGGGCAACCGGCACCGCCAGTTTGGCAGGCCAGAGCGGCAGGGAAATGTCGATGGAACTATCGGTCGAAAAATTCGGTGCGCCCCAATCGAAGGAGCGATCGAAATGGAACCACGTGCCGTAGATGAGGGCCGTGGTCACGATCAACATGAAGACGACTGACAGCCATTCGAACAGCCAAAGCAAGCGCCCCCGTAGCTTGCCAACGACGAGATCCATGCGGATGTGCCCGCCCTCTCGCTGGACATAGGCTAGACCCAGAAAGGCGAAGACGGCCATAAACTGCTCGGTCCAATCAACGTATCCCGGCACGGGCGCATTCAGCAGCTTTCGAGCAAGGACGTTGTAGATCGCAAGGCCCACCAGGGCGAAGATCACCACGCCAGAGGCAAGGTTCAAAGCGCTCTCCACCCGCAGCAGCGCGCGGTCCAGACGGGACAGACTGCTGTCATCGGTCAAGACAGAGGACATGGTCGCCATTGCAGGCCCTTTCGGTCAAAGCGGACCGCCCCGCAAACACGGGACGGTGCAAGACTTTTCCGTGAAAAGTCTTTCCAAAAGTCTTCAGCGAAGACTTTTGCCCTCACTCAGGGGCGTTGTCGGCGACGGCTTGCACGGCCAGGTCATAGAGTTCCTGCCCTGGCAGCCCATCGGCGTTGGCTTGCTCAATCCAGGCTTGGTGGATGGGCTGGGCGCCTTCGGCCAGCTTCGCGATTTCCGCGGCATCGACGGTCACCTTTTGGACGCCCTTCTCTGACAGGGTCGCCTCCCAACCCTCAAGCAATTCGGCGTAGTTCGTGAGGTAATAGTCAATGCTCTCGGTGACGGCCGCATCCAGGATCGCGCGATGCTCGTCAGACAGGGCCTCCAGCGCATCGGTATTGACGACGACGGGGCAATTCACCGTGCCCGGGTTCAGGTTTTCAGTCCACCAATCGGCGATATCGATGGTGCGGAAGCTTAGGTGAGCATGCTGGGCAAAGGCCACGGTGTCGACCACACCAGATTCCATGGCGTTATAGGCCTCGGTCGCGGTGACGGAGGTCGGCACGGCGCCAACGCTCTCGAACATGGCACCGATGCCGCCCGTGGCGCGCACACGCATGCCGTCGAAGCTGTCCACGGTGGCGCGCGGCTCTCCGGTGCCAACGATGTTGTACTGCGGCATCGGGCTGGTCATCAGGATCCGAGCGTTCCACTGGGCCATTTCTTCGGTCACGGCGGGGTGGGCATAAACCGTGTTTGCGACCGCCACCTCTTGCTCCAGGGTTTGAACGCCGAGAAAGGGCAGTTCCAGAACGGTGATCGCCCGGTTCTTATCGCGGTGGTAGCCCGCGCAGAACTGCGCCATCTCGAAGGCTCCGATGGAAATCCCGTCGAGGTTCTCGCGGTTCTTCGACAACCCACCGTAGCTGACGTTCATCGTGAATTCGCCGCCAGAGCGTTCGGCAACCAGTTCCGCAAGCTTCTCGATATGTTCGGTAAAGGCGCGGCGCTTGCCCCAAACGGAGACGTTCCACTCCGTCGCCATGGCCTCGGTTGCAAAGGCAAGGGTCAAGGCGGCGACAGGCGCCGTGGTCAAGTATTTCATATTCGTTCTCCCTGTGCGCGGGGCTCCCATCCCCGCGTCGTCATCAAAGCGTAGCAGCCCGACTTGCCACGTCAAAAGGGAACTCGCGTGAGGGCGATCTACCAAGGTATTTCAATGGGCTAGGTGCGTCGGCGCCTGACCCGGCGTCCCACTGTGCGACTTTTCGCACAGTGGTTTGGGCGCCAAGTGCGCGAGTCAGAGGTCAGGCCGCTTGCCCGTGCCCCCATCGCCATGGCAACGAGACGCCATGAACGCACTCAAAGATCGTTTGCTCGCCCAACACACCCTCTGGGGGATCTGGCAAAACCTGCCAGGTCCAGAGGCAGCTGAGATCGCCCGAAATGCAGACTTCGATTGGCTTGTTATCGACGGGGAACATGGGGCCTGGGACCCGTCCGACATTCGCGCCCGCTTGATTGCGGCCCCCGAAGCTGTGGTGCGCGTGCCCGTAGCAGAAGACTGGGTGATCAAACAAACCTTGGATCTTGGGGCGAAGACCGTCCTGATCCCCATGGTGAACACGCCCGAGCAGGCCACCGCAGCGGTCGCCGCCTGCCGGTATCCGCCCGAGGGCCGTCGCGGTGTTGGCGCCATGGTCGCGCGGGCCGGTAGGTGGGGACGGGATGCCGACTACCTCGAACGCGCGAACGGTGAAGTGTCCGTCTGGGTGCAGGCAGAAAGCCGCTTGGCGCTGGAGAACCTTGAGGCGATCTGCGCCGTACCGGGTGTGGATTGTGTGTTTCTGGGGCCAGCAGACTTGGCGTGGGATATGGGTACGCGTCCGGACGCCCCCGAGGTCATCGCACTGCTGGAGCAGGCGATTGAACGGATCGCAGCGACAGGAACGGCCCCGGGCATCTTTGGCGCCGAGCCTCACCGCTGGCAGGGAGCGGGCGCCCGGGTGATCTGTTTGGGGAGCGATGCGATGGTGCTGACGGCAGGTCTGGCCGCGTTGTGATGATCCAACTCGCCGCAAAAGGCATTCGCGCGACCTTCGATCCAAACGGTGGCCATCTGCCCGGCCTTGTCATCGACGGGGTTCAGGTCCTGCACACCGCCCCTTGGCGGGCCGAGCCCGACATCCAATCGGATACTGCGATACCATGGGTCGACAGACGCTTGGGCGGGACCTTTGTCTGTGCGCCATTTGGCTTGGATGATGTGGACCATGGCCCGCCCCATGGCGCACCCGCAAACAATCGCTGGCATGTGACCGCGACCTCCCCCCAGGCTCTGACGGCCACCCTTGCGGTCCCGCGGGGGTCAATCCGCGCTCAGATCGCCCTTCGGCCCGGACACCCGGTGCTGTATCAGACCCATACGTTGGACTTGGCCCAACCCTGTACGTTTGCCCATCACCCAATGTTTCGTCTTGCTGCGGGCGGGGAGGTGTCGACCGGCCCCCTAAAGTGTGTGCGGACCTTCGCGGCCCCGACCGCTGAGGGTCATGCCCTGTACCATCCGGGGCAGGTGACATCCGGTGACGTTTTGGAGACCTCGGCGGGCCCTCGGCCTTGGCGTCAATACCCCGATCAGACGTGCGAAGACTTCCTTGCGATTGTCCATCGTCCCGGTCTGGCCTGGACCGCGCTGCGTCGCCATGGGGAGGGGGATACACTCCTCCTGCTCAAGCGCTCCGAGCAACTGCCGCTCACCTGCCTGTGGATGTCCAACGGCGGCCGTCAATCATCCCCCTGGAACGGATGTCATGGGGGCGTGCTGGGGATCGAAGACGCGATCTGCGCGGGTGCGGATGGGTTCGCGGCTGCGCTCTCTGGCGCAACAGACTTGTCCGAAGATCACGTGCCGCTGGCGCTCCCGCCGGGACGCCATGTCATTCCCCACGCGATCTTACGGATCCCTGAGGCGCTGACCGTCACGGATGTCACGCTGGATGATGCACTCCGCGTGCAGACGACCGAAGGTCCGCATACCGTCCCCTTTGCACCGGAGCATTTTCAATGATCCTCATCGATGCCGACGCGTGCCCCGTGAAGGCTGAAATCATCGATATTGCCATCCGCTACGATGTTCAGGCGATTTTCGTGGCTGGAAGTTATCTGCGGCTGCCCGAGCATCCATTGGTCCGTCTGTTTGTGGCGGGCGATGGGTTCGATGCGGCCGACGATGCCATCGCAGAGGTCGCGCAACCGGGAACGGTCACGGTGACGGCAGATATTCTCTTGGCGGAACGCGTCCTCAAGGCAGGGGGGGCTGCCTTGGATCCACGTGGTCAAGAATTCACCGAGACGAGCATCGGCGATACCGTCGCAACCCGTGACCTCATGGCGGAACTTCGACCTGGCATGATGGGGCAAAGCGGGGGCCAGTCCTCTGGCCCCGCGCCCTATAGTCAGCGGGATCGGGCCTTGTTCAAGGTCGGTCTGGATCGTGTGTTGAACCGCTTGAAACGTCCGACGGGCGCGTAACGCAACGCCGTGGCGGACCGTCCGTGTGTTCGTTAGAAGCCAACGCGCCGTTCCAGTGAAAGCCGTTGCTACCAAACGGACACGCATGCAGCGTTAAGGTTAACGCGCGCGCCCCCTCTTTTGATGTTCCAAAAATATGCAGGCGCGCGCCAAACGCCAGGCGTCCACCTTATCGATTGCCGCGCCGGATGAACCTGCCGGCTTCTTCGGCTGCTTTCTTCAGGGCGCGAGATTTGTTCACGGTTTCCTGCCACTCTGCGGCTGGGTCGCTGTCATGGACGACACCGCCCCCCGCCTGAACGTAGAGTTTCCCGTCCTTTACCACGCCCGTCCGCAATGCGATGCACATATCCATATCACCGCCCGCGCTGAAATACCCGACGCCGCCGCCATAGACACCGCGCTTCTCAGGCTCCAACTCATCGATGATCTCCATGGCGCGCACCTTTGGCGCCCCCGAGACAGTCCCCGCAGGTAAACCCGCCAGCAAGGCCGACAGGGCGTCCTGGTCCTCTGACAACTCGCCCACCACGTTGGACACGATGTGCATCACGTGGCTGTAGCGTTCGACGATGAACTTTTCGGTAGGGCGCACTGACCCAGGTTTTGACACGCGGGCCACGTCGTTTCGGCCCAAGTCGAGCAACATGAGGTGCTCGGCCAATTCCTTTTCGTCTGCCATGAGATCGGCCTCAAGGGCGCGATCTTCCTCGGGCGTGGCACCACGGGGGCGTGTGCCCGCGATGGGGCGGATGGTGACTTCGTCTCCGAACACGCGGACGAGGATTTCTGGGCTGGCGCCGATGACCTGAAAGTCGCCCAAGTCGAAGTGGAACATGAACGGGGATGGGTTCGTGCGGCGTAGGGCGCGATACAAGGCAAATGGGGGCAGGGGGAAATCATAGGTCCAGCGTTGCGATGGCACGACCTGAAAGATGTCGCCCGCAGCGATGTAGTCCCGCGCGGTCTCCACTGCGGCCTCATAGCCGTCGCGCGTGAAGTTGCAGTTAGGCTCCGGCAGATCGAAGGGCTCGGCCATGTCGCGCGGTTCGGGAATGGCTCGGCTCAGCGCGGCCAGCGCGTCCTGCAGACGCTCCGCGGCTTGGGCATAGGCGGCCCGGGCAGTGGCACCCGATGCGGCCCAAACGGGCGCGACCAGGGTCACTTCGCCCTTTACCCCATCCAAGACGGCGACGACCGAGGGACGCATGAGAACGGCATCCGGCAGATCCAGCGTATCCGGGTTCACGTTCGGCAGATGCTCCACCAGGCGGATCATGTCGTAGCCCAGGTATCCGAACAATCCGGCGGAGGCCGCAGGCAGGTCTTCGGGCAGATCAATCCGGCTTTCGTCCAGAAGCGCCCGGATCGCGTCCAGCGGCGCCCCCGCATCATGCCACGCATCGGGATCGTAGCGGGCCGCGCGGTTCACGCGGCTGGTCTCACCACGGCATTCCCAAATCAGATCCGGCTTCATGCCAACAATCGAGTAGCGCCCCCGGACCTCGCCGCCTGTGACGGATTCGAGGACAAAGGAGAACGGCTGTGCCTCCGCCAGTTTGAGCATCAATGACACGGGCGTGTCCAAATCGGCGGGCAGCCGGGTCCAAAGCACTTGGTTCTGGCCCGTGTCGAACGGTGCTTCGAAGTCCGCAAAACTCGGTTCGATCATGTCTCACATGCCCCCGTGGGCGCCGCCGAGGAGCTGGCTTTGAACGGCTTGGACCGCGCCTTGATCAATGCTGAACCCGATCTGGGCCTGGACCGCACGGCCATAGGCATCAAAGACGTCGGCTGCCACATCTGCCCGGGTCTGGGTTTCCAACGCAGTGCGCAGTTCCTGGGTATCCTCAGCCTCGGGATCGACGGCGTTGACGGCGTCCAATCGCACGACGAACGCGGTTTGGGCGTCACCCCGTTGGGAGAGAACTTGCCCGTTATCTAGCTCAAACAGCTCCGAAATCAGGCGCCGGGGCAGGCCCTCAACGGTGCCGTCCCGCGTGATCCCCGTTAAGCTATCTGGCGTCAGGCCCACGTCTTCGAAGGTGTCCCCGGCGTCGATCCGGTCGGCGAGCGTTTGTGCCAAATCGGCCAGGCGGCGCGCGGTGTCATCGGCCTGCCAGGCCTCTTCCACTCTGTCCCTGATCTCGTCCAAGGGCGGTGTGACGGGGGCGTCGATCCCGTCCAGGCGCAGGGCAAAGAGCCCGCCATCGGACAGACTTTCCAACTCAGGAAAGTCGCCTTCTTCTACGGCCAGCGCCGCGGCCCGAAAGGCGTCATAGTCCAGGGGGCCGCCGGATGCCCCGGCGAAAACCTCGGCGGTGCCCAAGATCATGTCGGTCTCGTCTGCGACTTCTTCCAGCGTGGCGCCACCGGCGAGCAGATCGTCGATGTCCTCCCGTGCGGCGTCGATGTCCCGGCGGGCCGCGTCGCGGGCGAGGGAGGCGACGATGTCCTCCCGCACCTCTTCCAAAGGCACGATTGTGGCGTCGAGGATGGCATTCACCCGAAAGAGAGCGGCGCCCAGGCCGGTCTCGATGGGGCCTACGATGCCCGGTTCCTCAAGACCAAAAAGTGCCTCCGCAACGGCGACGGGCACGTCATCGGCGGCGATTTCACCCGCATCCACATCATCGAGCGTTAGCCCCCGATCCGCGACCAGCGTATCGAAATCCGTTTCTCCGGCATCGATGGCCGCGCGTGCGGTGGCTGCGGCCTCGGGGTCGAGGTAGTTCAGGCGCTCCGCCAGGACGCGGGCGGGTCGGTTGAAGTCTGCCGCCAAGTCGTCATAGCGATCCTGGATCCTGTCCTCGGGCACGTCCATCTGGTCGATCAGGTCGCTAGGCGTCACCCAGGCATAGGTAATCCGGCGGGTTTCGGGCGTTTCAAACCTTGTGGCGTTCTCGTCATAGAACGCCGTCAGTTGGTCTTCGGTGACGGCAACCGCACCGGCGGGCAGGGCCTCAACGGTGACGGTGGCGACGGTGGCGTCCCGCGTCTCACCGAGCCAAGCCATCAGCCTATCCACGTAAGTCTCCGGCGCTTGAACTCCGCCGATCACGGCGGCTTGCAGCAGCTCCCGCGCGGCCTCATCGCGAACCCGCGCTTCGAACCGCCGTTCGTTCAGACCCGCGCTGCGCAGGGCGAAGGCGTAGGCCTCTCGGTCAAAACCCCCGGTGATGCCACCAAAGGCTGGCGTGGCCCGAATACGCTCTGCCACCTCCGCGTCGCCAACCGATAGCCCCATGCGACCGGCCTCTTCCTCCAGCGCGGCGGTGGCGAGCAGACGCTCCATGATTTGACTGTCCAAGCCGAACATCCGCATTTGTTGCAGGGTCAGCGATTGCCCGGTTTGGCGCGAGAGCCTCTGTTGCTCCGCCTGGAGCGCATTGCCGTAGTCCTGGACCGTAATTTCCCGGTCTCCGACGGTCGCAACGGTGGACAGGCTGCCCCCAAATTGGCCAGCGCCGAATCCGCCCAGGGCCAGGACCAACAGCCCGAGGATGGCCCAGACGACAATATTGGTCTTTTTCTTCGGCTTGGCCTCGTCGGACATGGCATCCCCTCCCGCGGTTTCGCCCCTGTGCATAGGCGCCCGCGCGACCAGGGACAAGCGGATCACAGACCGCTTGCAGTCACCTGTGCCAGACGGTCGAAAAGAACCTCGATCCCGCTGCGGTCGGCATTGGCATAGGCGATGCGCAGGGTCGCCTCGGCGCGCCCAGATCCACCCTGCGCGCGCGTGGGGCCGAACATCGTACCGGGCAGGACAAGTAGGGATGCGGATTGAATCAGTGCCTTGGCCACGTCGTCCGAGGGTCGGTCGAAAGGATGGGCCACGTAGGCGAAATAGGCGCCGCACCCAAGGACCCGCCAATCGCCCAGTTGGGCAAATCCGGCGTCCATCGCTGCCCGCCGTGCCAGGATTTCTTGCCGTTCCCCGGCCAACCAATCGCCGAGGTTCTCCATCCCCCACAGCGCAGCCCTCTGGCCCAGTCCGGCGGGGCAAATCGTGACCGTGTCCAACCATTTTTCCACCTGCGCCAAGCGGGCAGGGGCCGCGCATATGGCACCCACCCGATGCCCGGTCAGGCGATAGGCCTTGGAGAAGGAATAGAGCTGGATCAGCGTCTCGTCCCAGTCCGGGTCGGCGAAGAGATCATGGGGCGCCCCGTCCCGGGCATCGAAATCGCGATAGGTTTCATCCACGATCAGGGCGAGGCCCCGTCTGCGCGCCAGATCCCGGAACGCGGCAAGGGTGGACGCAGGGTACTCCACACCACCAGGATTGTTTGGGCTCACGAGAACGATGGCCCGGGTACGGTCGTCGATCAGCGCAGCGGCGTCTTCGGCGTCAGGCAGCAGGCCGTCGTCCGTGTCGAGATACCGTGCTTCGACCCCGGCCATGTCCAACCACATCTTATGGTTGAAGTAGTAAGGAATTGGCAGGATCACATTATCGCCAGCGCTGGCGAGCGTCGCCAAGGACGCGGCAAAGGCTTGGTTACAGCCGGAGGTGATGGCGACCTGATCGGCCCGCACTTGGCCACCGTAGGCCGTGCTCCAATCGCTGGCGACGCGGGCGCGGAGTTCGGGTATTCCTAAGACGGGGCCATAGAGGTGGGCGCTTGTGTCGGTCAGCACGATCTCGGCCATGGCCTGCCGCAGCGGCTCGGGCGGGGGATCGGCGGGGGCGGCCTGGCTGAGGTTCAGAAGCGGGCGGTCCGGCGGAAAAACGGCCCCTTCGATCCAGCGACGCGCCTCCATCACGGGCGGGGGAAACGTGGCGGCAAGGGCGGGCGTGATGTGCTGCGTCATGGCGACAAGCGATAGGGCGGGCATGGCAACAGGGCAAGCAAAACGCCCGACGCCAGGGGCGCTCGGGCGTTTGGATGATCTAGGTGTTTTGGTGGGGTAGGCCCGGTCCTCAGAACGGGATCTCGTCATCCATGTCGGACGGGCCGCCATATCCGCCGCCTTGGCCCCCACCTTGGGACCCGCCGCCGTACCCGCCGGATGGGCCGCCACGGTCGTCGTAGCCGCCGCCACCCCCACCATAGCCGCCGCCTCCACCGCCGCCGCCGCCGCCTTCGCCTGCACGGTCGAGGAAGGTCATTTCACCCTTGTAGGGGCGCAGGACGACTTCGGTTGAATAGCGATCTTGGCCCGATTGATCCTGCCACTTTCGCGTCTCCAACTGCCCCTCCAGATACACCTTGGAGCCTTTGCGCAAATACTGCTCGGCCAGGCGCACCAGCGCTTCGTTGAAGATCGCGACCGAGTGCCATTCCGTCTTTTCGCGCCGCTCGCCCGAGTTCTTGTCGCGCCACGTCTCAGACGTTGCGATGCGCAGGTTGCAGACCTTGCCACCGTTGCCAAAGGTGCGCACCTCTGGGTCGCGGCCCAGGTTGCCGATGATGATGACTTTGTTGACGCTGCCGGCCATGGATCCCCCATTGGATGTCGTGCTTGGCCGGAGTCTGGCCCCGGCATGGTTACCGAACCTTTAAGGCCACCGATCCGCCTTCGCCAGAGCAGGTGACGCCAGGGTTGGAAATTGCCGCCACTTTCGGTAGCGTCCGCGCAACGCGCGAAGCCTCGGCAACAGGGGCGCGGGTTGGACATTGGACAGTCGAGGGTGGTCGATGCATCGATTTGGATGGTCCGTGGCGCTGGCGGCGCTCGTCACGGGGGGTGTTGCGGAAGCTCAGGGGATGTTGTCGTCGCGCAATCGCTTAGACTCGTTTTCAAACCAAACAGCCCTGATGGACCGGCGTCTGTCCAGCCAATACGCCCATTCCAACCGCTTGGTACCGCTCACGCGCGAGCGTCCCAACTTGGCGCAGGAAGAACGCATTCCGCGCTACACCGGATCCCAGCGGTCCCGATATCTGCCTGATGCCCGCGTCGCCGCCCGACGCCATGGCATTCCCGAAGACCTCTTCCTGCGACTCGTGCGCCAGGAATCAGGTTGGAACCCGACCGCGAAGTCGCACAAGGGGGCGATGGGGCTGGCGCAGTTGATGCCGGGCACGGCCCGCGCCCTTGGCGTCAACCCAGCGGATCCAAAGCAGAACCTGGAAGGCGGGGCGCGCTATTTGGCGCAGCAGTATCGCAAGTTCGGCAGCTGGCGATTGGCACTGGCCGCCTACAACGCCGGACCCGGCGCGGTCGAACGCCATGGCGGCATTCCTCCGTACCGCGAAACACGGAATTATGTGCGCATCATCATGGGTCAGGGGTGACCGACGGTCTCGGCCTTCCGAGTTGCCCGGGACCGAAGGTGTAGGGCCACCGAACTTCGCGGCTGTCGTAGGCGTCTCGATTTGATCTTGGAAATGGTGGGCACTCCGCCGCGGTCAATGACGGCGGTTCTACACCGTCAAAGACCAACGGCCCATGTCAGCGGGTCAGCCCAGTCCCCTGCAAGACGCCATGTTCCAACGCATACCGCGTCAGCCCAGCAGTCGACGAAATACCCAGCTTCCGTTTCAGGTTCTTGCGGTGAGTCTCCACGGTGCGCACGGAGATATCCAATTCGTGGGCAACTTCTTTGTTCGACCGCCCCTGCGCCAAGAGCAGCAGGATCGTCTGTTCCCGCGACGTCAGCGGCTCCGACCCATCAAGGCTTGGCTCCAACGCTTCTTCGGCGCCGGGGCATAGGTACCGCCCACCGGACATTACGGTGTCTATGGCGCGGCGGATTTCGTCTGTGGGTTGGTCCTTGAGGCAATAGCCTGCCGCACCATGGCGCATGGCGGTTGCCACATATTCCGGGGCGTCATGCATGGAGAGCACCAATACGGCGACATCGGGCTCGCGGTCGCGCAAGATTTCAATGACTTGCAGGCCGTTGATCCCTGGCATGTTCAGATCCAGCAGCACCACATCCGGGGCCAAAACACTGCATTGGTCCAAAACCGATTGCCCATCACGAAGGACACCAACCACGTCCAGACCATCGTAGGTTTCCAGGAGGGCGCGAATGCCTTCGGCGACCATTGCATGGTCATCCACGATCAGAACGCGAATCGGGTTTGGCAACCCATTCGGAGGGCCATCGCTACACATGGGATCGCGATACGGCAGGTTCGCCGTTGCTGCAAGCCGCGCGTCAGCCCGCCAGACCGGCGAGGGCCAGCACTGGCAGCAGCAAGAGGAGGACACCCATGGACTCAAACAGTCCGCCATCCGCTCCGCCGTCTTCATCGGCTGGGGGCTCCGATTGGTCGTCATCTGGATCCTCTTCGGGTGCGGGCAGGGCAGGGAGGCCCACATCCGCCGGATCATCCGGGTCTTCGACCGGCTCCGGTCGGGGGTCGGGGGGCGGCAGATCGGCGGGCATGTCCACCTGATCCATCAAGGTGCGAAAGTCTGCTGTCGGGTCGAAATCCTCGATCCGCAGTTCCAGGATTTCGCCAGGGGCGAGCGTGGCGACCACGGTCCCGTTGTCATACACCTCGTCTGCCGGCACATCCTCGACCATAGCCCGCGCATCGGTGGAGCCGGGCAGGTCCCCTTCCGCGACGCCAAGGAGCTTGGCCGACACAATGCCAGACCCTCCGGCAACCATACCGCTCAGGTCAAACGTCGTGGTTTCGACCTTCGGTGAGGTTGAGGCGAGGTAGAAAACCAACTCGCCGTCGCCGTAAAAGCCATGGATGTCCGCCTCTCCGGTCTGCACTTCGGTGACGTCGCGGTCTTGAGGCGCAAAATCCAAAAGGGCCTTGCCGCGCAGTGAGGATGACATCATCGCGAACATCTCGCCCGCCGGGCTCAGCGCTCCATCGGCGGCGTCTGGGGCCAGGGCGTTCCGGGTGTTTTGGACCAGGGGCCAGACATGGGCCTGATCCACCCCCGCCGTGATCATGCTTTCCATCACGTCGAGGATCTCGTGCGCTTGATAGAGGCCAAAATCCTCATCGTCGGCCAAGCGCCTGTCCGACGCCGACTTGTTCCATTCCGTCACATGGATGTCGACACCAGGCAGCTCTTCCCCCCAGGCGCGTTCCACCTGTTTCAGGCCGAAGTCGCGTTGACCGGGCGAGACGCTTTCCTTGGAATAGATATGGGTGACGACGCCATCGACGGCCTCACGCTCATCGGCGCTGAATTCGCGGAGCACGAGTTCATCGTTCACGCCGCGCCAGTTGATCTTGCCGCCGAAAAAGACAACGTCCTCTGCTTGAAAATCGGCGTCAAAGCGGTCGTTCAGTGCGTCCAAGACGGCGTCAACCGGTTGGCCTGCATAGTCATCGCTCAGGTTCGAGAAGGCGTTGTTCGTGCCCGCCTGGACGATGACGTCGATGCCGGGGTCTTCGCCGGTTTCTAGTTTAACGGCGAGGAGTTCGTCGTCGATGATATCGGCCATTCGCGAGGCAAGGCGTCCATACTCGACGGCGGTCATTTCGCCCGACCCCCAGTACTCGTTTCCGATCTCAAAGGCTTCGATCTCGGCATCGCCGTAGACGCCCGTGGCCACATCACGGACGAAGTCCCTCAGGTCCGTCTCCGAGAAGGCCGGGAAGCGGTCGCCCGCCGCGTCGGTGCGGACAGACAGGTTGTCGCGGGTCGGGACGACGATTGTGACCGCGTGGCCCTCTGCCTCGGCGTAGTCCAGGAAATCCGAGAGGGGAACGAACTCCCGCTCCGATCCGTCATCATTGGTCACGCGGGGCGCATCGGGGGTTCGGATGTCGAACAACCGCTCGGTCAAAGACCCACCGGGGTAGCGGAGGCCCGTGACCCCAAGGGCGTCGATCTGGGATTCGATTCCGCCAGATGTCCCCAGGGGATAACGGTCTGCTAAGAAGTTTCCGCCAAAGAGGGCGGGGGAAATGACTTCACCCTCAAGTGTCGGTGTCTTCGCCTGTGCCATGCCGCACCTCCGACACGAACCGTAGGCGTGCAGGGCTTAGCGAAGGCTTTAGAAAGTATTTTCAATTCAGTGTATTAAGGGTTCCCGGACGCAAAGGCGCCTTCACATTTTGGGGCGGGAACCAAAGGCTACTCTGCGGCGGAAAGCGCTGCATCGCCGGTCTGTGGGGCAAGAAGATGGCTCAGCGGCACCTCAGCCTCGACGACGGTGCCGCGACCGGATGGATGCGGCAATAGGCGGAGCGTGCCATCCAGTTGCTCCACCCGTTCCGCCATATTGCGCAGGCCCAGGCCCTGGCTGCTGGGGTCGAGGCCGCAGCCGTCGTCCTCCACCCGCAGGGTTGCGCCCCGTCGATGGCCGAAGACCTGGACCGACACGCGACTGGCCCCCGCATGACGTTCGATGTTGGTCAGGGCTTCCTGGGCAATGCGGTAGAGCGCCGTCTTGGCCTCAATATCCAACCGGTTGCGAAAGACGACGGTCCGAAACGTCACCGGCAAGCCCGTGCGCGCCTCGAAGGCTTCGCAGAGGGACTTGAGCGCCGGACCCAGGCCCAGGTCATCCAGCACGCCAGGGCGCAAGTCATGGCTAATGCGCCGCACCTCACCGATGGCGCCTTGCAGGCCCTCAATGGCGCCGTCTACGGCCCCTTCTGCCTTAGGGTCCCCCTTAGCGGTGAGACGGCGCGCGAGTTCCAGGCGGTAGCGGATGCCGACCAGGATCTGACTGATCCCGTCGTGCAATTCCCGCGCCACGCGCCCGCGCTCCTCTTCTTGGGTATCCAGAACCCTTTGGGCCAGTTGTTTGAGCTTGGCATCCGCCAAGCGGCGTTCGCGCACGGTGATGCTCAGCCCGCTGGCGAAGACGATCATCAACGCGCCAAATGCGATGGTTCCAATCCACAGAAACTGAGTACGCACTTGGTCGCGCACATCCGCGCGGGCCAAAGCCGCCTGTTCGAGCACATCGTCCAAAAAGACCCCGGTTCCAATCGCCCACTGCCAGTCCTGGAGGCCGGTCACATAGGTCATGATCGTGGTCTCTTCGCCCGTGGTGGGCTTGCGCCACTGATAGGTGTGATAACCAGAGCCGGAGCGCGCCAAATCGATCAAGGTATCCGTAACGGGCACGCCATCGCTGTCCTCCAAGCCTGACCAATCGCGGCCAATCAGCCAGGTCTGGCGGGGCGCCACTAGATTGGTGCCCTCATAGTCGTAGACGAAAAAGAAGCCATCCTGGCCGTAAACCATGGCCGAGAGGATCTGCGTGACGCGCAGCTTAGCCGCCTGATCGTCGGGCGCCGCATTCCCATAGATTGTAATGAAGGACGTGCGCGCCAGCTGGACGTAGTTGCGAAGTTCCCGCCGCTTCGCCTCAATCATGGCCGTTTCAAGCGCTGCGATTTCACGCTTTGCGGCCCGCTCCGACTGCAAGGTCACCAAGACGGCGATGCCCGCAACGGTCACGATCATCGGCAGAGATGCCAGTAGCAGCAGGCGCTGGCCATAGGACAGGGTGGGGACGCGCATTTGGTCAGCCTAGTGGTCTGTCTGGTCGGATGCAAAGGGGCGGTGCCCCATGGTCGCATCCCACCGATACGGAAGCAGACTGGCCCATAGAATCGCCCCATTCACGCGGCAGAGGACGGGTCATGATTGATATGATTTTGTTTCCGAACCTCAGTAACTTGGCTCATCTCTTCACGGATCTCGTGCCCCTCGTCATCATAGGGTGCGGCATTCTCCTCTGCGGGCTTGTCGTCATGGGCAAACCCGCGACTGCTCCGCGTCGTCGTGCGACACAACCGCCGAAGCAGGACGCGCGTCCAGAGAAACAGCCCACCTTAGATCCGACGCGGCAGGCCAGCCTTGAAAAGCTGAAGCAATGCGAGGTGACCGCGCGACCGCTCATGTCCAGGCCGCAGACATCGCTTGGTCGGCAGTTGCGGATGTTCGCGGATCAGAACGGCCTGGTCGTCCATGGTGAGACGGCGCTGTCCGCCATCGTCACGGTACGGCATGGTGATCGGTCCATGTCGCAAGCCGGGTTCAACGCAATCAGCCGCAAACGCGTGGACTTCTGTCTCACAGACCGGGCGATGCGGCCCGTGTGCGTGGTTGAATACCACGGGAGCGGGCACCGCATGAAAGGCGCAGCGGAGGCGGAACGGCGCGACCATACAAAGCGTATCGCACTGGCAATGGCGTCCGTCCCGCTGATCGAAGTTGTCGCCGGAACCGATTGGAACCTCGTGGAAAAACAGCTGCTGACCCAGCTAGAATATGCCCGCACGGCAGACGATTACGCACGCGCCGCCCTCTCGTAACCGCACACGGAAAAGCGGACGCGACGCCCGCCCTCGGAAGCCGTCTACGTGTTTTCCGGTATTTGACACTGCGACCCGAAAGCCTAGGGTCCGCCGCACGCCCGAAAACCGGGCCGACCGCACCTACCGGGAGGGTAGGGCGGTACGTTAATACAGGGGAGGAAGTAATGGACCGTCGTTCATTCCTGAAGAATACCACCATCGGAGCAGGCGCCGCCGCAGGGGCCGCCGCCCTGGCCGCACCCGCCTATGCGCAGGGCAACCGCACGCTGACCATGGTCACCACCTGGGGTCGTGGCCTCGCCGGTGTCCACGACAGCGCCCAGCGCGCCGCCGATAGCATCACCGCCATGTCCGATGGCTCGCTCACCGTCGATCTGAAGGCCGCTGGCGAGTTGGTTGGTGCGTTCGAAGTTTTCGACGCCGTGACCTCTGGCCAGGCCGACATGTACCACGGCGCCGACTACTACTTCGTCGGTCAGCACCCTGCCTATGCGTTCTTCACGGCCGTGCCGTTTGGCATGACCGCGCAGGAGTTGGTCAACTGGTACTACCACGCCGGTGGTATGGAGTTGCACGACGAGTTGGGCCAGATCTTCGGTCTGAAGTCCTTCCTCGCGGGCAACACAGGCGCCCAGGCAGGCGGTTGGTACCGCACCGAGATCAGCGGGCCAGAAGACTTCCAGGGTCTGAAGTTCCGTATGCCGGGCCTCGGCGGTCAAGCGCTGGGCAAGATGGGCGCCTCGGTTCAGAACCTGCCCGGCTCCGAAGTGTACCAGGCCCTGGCCTCGGGCGCGATTGACGGGACCGAGTGGATTGGCCCCTGGGCCGACGAAAAGGCCGGTTTCCAGGAAATCACCAAGACCTATTACACCGCTGGCTTCCACGAGCCGGGTGCCGGTCTGTCCCTGGCCACCAACCGCGACGTCTTCGAGAGCCTGAGCCCCGCGCATCAGAAGATCATCGAGATCGCCGCCGGTGAGTGCCACCAGTGGAACCTGGCCCAGTTCCTGGCCAACAACGGGACCGCGCTGCAGCGTCTGCAGTCGGGCGGCGTCACCGTCCGCGAATTCCCCGACAGCGTCTGGGATGCCATGGGTGCTGCGGCCCAGGCCGTTATGGATGAGAACATGGGCGACGACCTGTTCAAGACCGTCCACGACAGCGCGATGGAATCCATGGCCGCCTCGTCGAACTGGATCACCCGGTCCGAAGGCGCCTACCGCGCCCAGCGGGACCGCGTGCGGGCCTAACACAAATCGGCCCGTCCCACCCTGGGGCGGGCCATCTTCTTTGCGGGACGTAGCCCTACGCCCGCCTCGCACGCGGCAAGTCGGGGGACGCGATGCTCGAAGCTATTTCCTGGTTTTTCACCAATCTGGCCTTGGCTATCTACAATCTGGGGTACGCGCTCTTGAACCCCGGGTCGTGGTTGGCTTGGACCGGATCCTGGGAAACGCTGGAGGACAAGCAAAGCCTGATGCGTCTCGTCTACTACGGCGCCTCGGTTGAGTTCTTCTTTGTGACCTTGGTCCTGTTCCTCGCGATCACCGTGGCGGGATACTTCTTTCGCGACGCTTTGTGGGGCGTCGTTCGGGGCCTGGAGGCGGGCCTCAACTGGATCGGACGGATCGCCGCCTGGGCCGGGCTGATCATGGTGTTGCAACAGATCATGATCGTGTTTTTGCAACGCATCTTCCGCGTGTCCGAGATCTCCATCGGACCCTTCGGCAGCGTCTTCACCCGAGACCTGTCGTGGTATTCCGAAGAGTTGAAGCTTTACAACGCGATGATCGTTTGCCTCTGCGTGGCCTGGACATTCATCCAGGGCGGACACGTGCGGGTCGACCTCGTTTACTCCGCCGTCAGCCACCGCACCAAGCGCGTCATCGACATGTGCGGCACGATGCTGTTCATGATCCCCTCGCTGGTTCTGATTTGGCTGTTCTCATGGTTCTTCTTCTGGCGGTCGATGATTACACCCGCCACCTCCGCCTCGGACCAGTTGGACCGTTTGCTGCTGAAGGCACGTGCCGCCCGTTGGAATGTCGAAACCATTGGGTTCAGCCCAAACGGCTTTGACGCCTACTTCCTGTTCAAGGTCCTGATCCTGCTGTTTGCGGCCACGGCCTTTCTGCAGGCCTGTGCTTTCTTCTGGCGGTCTTGGCTGGAATATCGCGAAGGCGATTTGAGCGCGGACCGTTACCTGGACAAGGACGTTCTGGGCGATGAAGACGCCGAACGCGTTGCGGAAATCCACTGATGCGCGCGTTGCTGTTGCTCCTGTCGGTCACCCTGGCCACGCCTTTGGGGGCGGAGACGGTGACCCTCTATAAGACCGACCCAGCGGAATGCGGGACCTATCGGTCAGGGACGTTGTCCGATGGGGGTTTCTTTCCCGGAGGCGAGGCGGGAAGCCTGACCTTCGCGGAGGCGCGGCCTGTTCCAGGATTGAATGCGACTGCCTATGAGGCTGCCGCCGTGAATGAGGGCAACCCCGTGCGGATCGGGACGGCCCTCGTGGTGCGCGAATTCGACGATGCGGGCCAAGACGTTGTGCGGGTCTTCACCGCGTCAGAGCCCATGCAAGAACACCGGGTCTGCCCGGACTAGACGAGATTGGCGATCACCTGGTCACGGACAAGGCCGGGGATCGAGACGAGGGGAAACAACATGCCATTCGGTTTGGACGGGGTCGAAGTCGGCCTGATTATCGTCTTCCTGTGCCTCTTTGGCGGGATCATGTCGGGCTTCCCGGTGGCCTTCGCCATCGCGGGCGCTGGTGTCATCAGCTTCGGCATCATCGCCGCTTTGGACAGCGCTGGTCTGCTGCTGCACGCGGCGATCGACACCTCCTCGGCCGAATATGCGCAGTTGATCGCCGAAGGGGTCCGACGGGACGCGATTTCGGTCTTCCGATACCCCGAGTTGCCCCGCGTTGAAGAGGCGCTGTTCCCCCAAGGGTGGGAACAGGCCGTGGACCGCAACCTTGCCTTTATCGTCAACCGCATGAACGAGCGTGTGATCGCCGGTGCCTCCATCGAGACGTTGCTGGCCGTCCTGATGTTCGTGATGATGGGGATAACGCTGGAGCGGTCCAAGATCGCCAATGACCTGCTGACAACCATGGCACGGGTGTTTGGCCCACTGCCAGGCGGTCTTGCGGTGTCCATCGTGATCGTGGGCGCCTTCCTCGCCGCCTCGACCGGCATTGTGGGCGCCACCGTGGTGACCATGGGGCTGCTGGCGCTGCCGACGATGCTGCGCAACAATTATTCGCCGGAACTGGCCACTGGTGTGATCGCTGCCTCGGGCACCCTGGGGCAGATCATCCCGCCCTCCATCGTTATCGTTCTGCTGGGCACCTTGGCGGGGGATATCTATTCGACCGCCCAAGAAAGCCGCGCCCAATTGGTCGGATGTTCCGATGCTCTTACGTATCTGGGTGAGCCTGCGGTGGTCTCGGTCGGAACCTTGTTCCAGGCGGCTCTGCTGCCGGGCATCCTGCTGGCGTTACTGTATGGCGCCTATGCGTTCGGTTTCGCTCTCCTGAACCCGGCCAAGGCACCGCCGGTCAATCTGGACTCGGGCAACGGTTCCGTCATTTCCAAAGACGATGCGCTGATTTGGTTCCTGTTGGTCCCCGGCGCCATCATCCTGGGCGGCATCGGGCTCGCCATGGTGGATGTGATCGGAACCCAAAGCGTGTCGGTGTCCAGCTTTTCGCAAGCCGGCGAACAGGCGAGCCTGCGCACCAACGTCTCCGAGGCCTGTCAGGCCGCTATGATTGAGTTGCACGGCCAAGCCGCCTGGGATCTTGCCGTGGCGCAACAAGCGGCAATCAACGAGGCAGGCGGCGTCCAACTGGCACGCGAGTTGACTGCCGAAGAATTGGAGAGCGCGCGCAGCGTGGCCGTCCTCGGCGCGGCGCCCATCGGAACGGGTGTCGCGGTTCTGTTCCTGGGCCTCGGCCTCGTCCTGGCCGTCGCCCGTGGGATCAACCCGATAGCAGATGGAAAGCCGCTCGCCATCGGTGCGGCGGGGATTGGTTTGGCGTTCCTGATCGACTGGTTGCTGATTGCGGCCAACACGTCGTCGGGCACGACGTTCGTGCTGATGGCTGTGCCGCTGGGGATCACGATGGTCGGGATTTGGCCCGCTTTCGCACGATTGGCCCAGAATGAGCTTTTGGCCGTCGTCTTCCCACCCCTTGTTCTGATCGTCGCAGTTCTCGGGTCGATCCTGGGTGGCATTACGAACCCAACACCGGCCGCCGCGCTTGGGGCAGGGGGGGCGATCATGCTGGCCGCGTACCGTAAGCTGAAGGACGAAAATAAGACCGGTTCGATGATCCTGTTGGCATCGCTTGCGCTGGTGGTGATGCTGCTGTTCGGTGTGAACTTCGATCTGCGCATGGGGTTGGAAACCACGACCACGGCCGATGTCATCGCCAGCGTCATCGCGCAGCTTGCGTACCATGCGGCCTTCATCGGTCTGCTCTACGCCTGTTGGGTTCTGTTCCGCACGGGTGTTTTGGGGCCCGTGGTGCGCGAGACGGCCAAGGTCACCTCGATGGTCTTCACAATCCTTATCGGGTCGCAGCTCCTGAACCTCGTTCTGATCTCCTTTGGCGGGGAACACTACATCCAGGATTTCCTGCGCAGCTTCGACAATGAGTTGAAGGTCTTCCTGATCGTGATGTTGGTGCTGTTTATCCTGGGGTTCGTTCTCGACTTCCTGGAAATCATCTACATCGTCATCCCTATCGTTGGTCCCGTCATTTACGGCGGAACCTTTGATCCCAAATGGGTGACGATCATGATTGCGGTGAACCTGCAGACCTCGTTTCTGACCCCGCCGTTTGGCTTCGCGTTGTTCTACCTGCGTGGCGTCGCGCCGAAGGAGGTTACGACCGGCCATATCTATCGCGGCGTGATCCCCTTCGTGCTGATCCAGGTGGCCGGGCTGGCGCTCCTGTGGTCGTTCCCGTCGATTGTCACGATTGTGCCGAACCTGCTGCCCTAAGTCCGCAAGGGCTGGATCGAGCGGCCTGGCCTCCCCATCTCTTCCGTCAACAGCATGTGAGGGGAGAGACCGATGTCGCTCAAGAAAACAGCCTTCAAGATGGCTTTGGGGTTTGCCGCCGCCAAGGGGTATGACGCGTTCCGCCAACGGGGTGGCATGCAGGGCGTCAAGCAGATGATCTCTGACGCTCGCAGCAACGGGGGCGCCTCGGGCGGATCCCTCGGCGGGTTGCTGGGCGCCTTGGGCGGCGGCACTTCTTCGGGTGGGTCCGGTATGGGCGGGCTTCTGGGCGGTCTGACGGCCATGGCCGGTGGCACCGCAGCCGCAGGTATGGTCCCTGACCAAGCTCAGACGGTTGCGACCATTGACGCAGCCCCCACCGACGAAGCCACAGCCGCCGCCATGATCCGCGCCATTGGTCAGGCTGTGCGCGCCGATGGACAGATCGACCCGGAGGAACGGGCCATCCTGCGCGATATTCTGGACGATGCGGAAACGGATCACGACCGTGCGGCCCTGGACGCGGCGTTGGCCGAAGACATCCATCCGGAGGGCTTGGCCCGTGATGTCCCCCGAGGCGCCGAGGCACAGGTCTATGCGGCGGCGTTGACGGCCATTGACCCGGACCACCCGGCGGAGCGGGATTTCCTAAAGCGGTTTGCGACAGCTTTGGCTTTGTCGTCCGGCGAAGTGGTAGAGCTGCACCGTACGGCGGGAAAGCCGCTCTAGGCCCTCGTCCGACGTGCCCGTCGTCCTCGGGGGCGCGCATGCTGGGGACGGGATTTTGTCTATGGGTTTGGCCAGCGTAATCTGAAGCCCGTGGCGGCGATCCCCGGCGAAAAGGCCCGCTCCAGGACCAAACCGCGCCATCTGGCTTTCCCTTCGCGGCGCGATGTCCTAGCTCTGCCGTCAATGGACAGGAAGGAGCCAGACATGGCTGACATCAAAGACCCCGAAAACACGATCCTCATCGAGTTGAAGGACGGGACAGTGACCATCGAGCTGCTGCCCGACGTGGCCCCCGGCCATTGCGACCGGATCAAGGAGTTGGCGCGGGAAGGCGCCTATGATGGCGTGGTGTTTCACCGTGTGATCGAAGGGTTCATGGCCCAAACCGGTGACGTGGCCCACGGCAAGGAAGGCGGCAACCTGGGCCGGGCCGGCACCGGCGGCAGCGATAAGCCAGACCTGAAGGCCGAGTTCTCGGGTGTGCCCCACGACCGTGGCACCTTGGGCGCGGCGCGGTCCCAGAACCCCGACTCCGCCAACAGTCAGTTCTTCATCAACTTTGCGGACAACCACTTCCTGAACCGTCAGTACACGGTCTATGGCCGCGTGATCGAAGGCATGGAGCATGTGGATGCCATCACGCGGGGTGAGCCGCCTGCAAACCCCGACAAGATGATCTCCATGAAGGTGGCCGCAGATGCGTAAGCTGGTCTGCGCCCTGGCTTTGGTGGCCAGCGGTCCTGCCCTGGCCGCGGGGCTGGAGATCGATGTTGCTGGCGAAGCATCCGGCACCATAACCATCGACCTCTTGGAGGACGTGGCCCCGGCGCATGTGGCTCAGATCACCGGGTTGGCTGCCTCCGGCGCATATAACGGTGTGGTCTTTCACCGCGTGATTGACGGCTTCATGGCCCAGACCGGTGACGTTCAATTCGGGCGTATCGGCGGCAACATGTCCCGCGCGGGTATGGGCGGCAGCGACCGTGACGATCTCGCGGCAGAGTTCTCGGAGGTGCCCTTCGAACGGGGTGTGGTCGGTATGGCCCGGTCAAGCAATCCAAACTCAGCCAACAGCCAGTTCTTCATCATGTTCGCGCCTGCCCCCTACCTTAACGGGGAATACACCGTTGTGGGCCGTGTGACTGATGGCATGGACGTCGTAGACGCGATCAAGAAAGGCGCCGGTCCCAACGGCGCCGTTATCGGTGCGCCCGATCTGATGGAAGTCGTGCGGGTGACGGAATAGGCTCGCTAAGCCAAAGTCCCTACCGGTGGAGGGGGCTCCGCCGGTAGAGACCCAGCCTCGGCGGGTGACGAATGCGTGCTGTGACAGGCAAAGCGCCACGACGGCGAGCGTCTGCACACATGCATCCACGACGCTGCATTTGAGAAGACTTGGCAGTGGGCCCCCTGGGGAGGGGGCTGAACTCTTCGCAACACTGATCTCAGGGCCGGGTATGACCCAGACCTGATGGATCTATACCAATTCCCAGCGAACGCCGTGTTGCGCACCGACGATATGCCTCGAAGGGTAAGCACGGCATGGTTTAAGCCCTGCCCGCAATCAAGCAGATGTCAGTTCTCAGCGGGCACGCTGACGGAGGGGCTTTCCACTTGGTCCGCTTGCCCTTCTCCGGGGGGCTGAGCTAGGGACGTGATGTAGGCGAACACCAGGATACCCGCAAAGACGAGCCCGGCCGTGATTCCGATCAATGGGCCGAAATGGCGTTTCTTCTGCGTTTCAACGTTTGTGTCGGGGGCGCTCATGGCATCCTCCTGCGATAGCTGTGGCGGTTGCAGAGGAAACGCCGCGCCAGCCGGAAGGGTTCCGTCGGCTCCGCTGATCTCCGCAATGAGGCCCTGCTGAAAGGCGAGGCACCTAGCATGCCGCATCTGTGCCAGCCTGCGACCGGTGTCGGTCTTAAACCCTTCGGCCAGGCGCAAAAGCTTCGTCTCGAAGTGGTCGAGGGCCCACGCCGTGTCGTCCAAGGGCCGCTGTAGCGCCATGGGATCTTGGGGGTCATAGAGGGCGCGTCCCAACCGACCGGACACCGCGCAACACCGTGCCACGCCGATCAGACCAATGGCATCTAAGCGATCAGCGTCCTGCAAAACCCGAGCCTCTGCCGTGCGCGGTGTCACCTCCGCGGAAAAGCTATGGGCCTCGATCGCGTGGGCAACCTTCTCAATGTCCTCGGCCTGCCACTCGAGGCCCAACAAGCGGTCCTGTGCGGCCTTGGCGGCCAGGCGTGACGCCTGCGCACGGAGAGGCGATGTCTTTGGCACATCGACCGCATCATGGAGCAGGGTCGCCGCGGCAAGAATGCGAAGGTCACCACCCTCGGCGGCGGCGATGGTCTGAACATTGGCCCAGACGCGCAGAACGTGACCGATGTCATGGGCGCCGTCGTCGGGTCCCTCGATGCCATGGTTCAGCAAGGTGGTTACGAGGGCCTGGTGGGGCGCAAATCGCGCGGCGATTGCGCCCCGGTCCATCAGCCGATCTTGACCAGGGCGTGCCGTTTCTTACCCGCCGACAGCTTGACGGGCTCCGACAGGGCCGCACCCGACACGACCAGCCCCGCGTCTGTCACGGGGGCGTCATCCAATTTGGCGCCCCCTTCGGCGATCAGTCGTTTCGCCTCCTTGCCGGATTTGGCGAGGCCCGCGCGGACGAAAAGCTGCACCACGGAAATCCCTGCGGCGGCCTCCTCCGCCGTGACCGACGTCGTCGGCAGATCATCACCCGCCCCGCCTTTCTCGAACACTTCCCGCGCGGTGGCCTCCGCGGCCCGTGCCGCGTCTGCCCCGTGCAACAAGGTCGTGACCTCATTGGCGAGGATGATCTTGGCGTCGTTGATCTCCGACCCGGCCAGCGCGCCTAGGCGGTCGCATTCGTCGACGGGAAGCTCCGTGTAGAGCTTCAGGAACCGCCCTACATCCGCGTCCGTGGTGTTGCGCCAGAACTGCCAAAATTCATAGGGCGACAGCATATCTCCGTTTAGCCAGATGGCGCCGCCCTGGCTTTTGCCCATTTTGCGGCCATCAGAGGTCGTCAGCAGCGGCGTGGTCAGTCCATAGACTTCGTTGTCGATCACCCGCCGGGTCAGGTCGATGCCGTTGACGATATTGCCCCATTGGTCCGACCCGCCCATTTGCAAAAGGCAGTCGTAGCGGCGGTTCAATTCCATGAAGTCATAGGCTTGGAGGATCATGTAGTTGAATTCCAGGAAGGACAGAGACTGCTCACGATCCAGACGCGATTTTACCGACTCGAAGGACAGCATCCGGTTGACGCTGAAGTGCCGCCCGATGTCGCGCAGGAACTCCAGGTAGTTCAGCCCGTCCAGCCATTCGGCGTTGTTGCGCATGATCGCATCCGATGGCCCGTCGCCATAGGCCAAGTAGCGGTCAAAGACCTTCTGCATGCCCGCGATATTGGCGTCGATTTCCTCGGGTCCCAGCAAAGGCCGCTCGTCGGATCGGAAGGACGGATCGCCCACCTTGGTCGTGCCGCCGCCCATCAGCGTGATCGGCTTGTTTCCCGTCTTCTGGAACCAGCGCAGCAGCATGATGTTGAGCAGATGGCCCACATGCAGCGAGGCCGCCGTGGCGTCATAACCGATATAGGCGGGCACCCCACCGGCGAGCAGCTTCTCGTCCAGGCTGTGCAGATCGGTGCAATCGGCGAGAAAGCCGCGCTCCGTGATGATCCGAAGGAAGTCGGATTTGGGGTGGTAGGTCATGGCGTTTCCGGTCCATTTATCAGCCTGTCCGCCATAGAGGATGGACCTGCGAAGGAAAAGGGACATGGAGCCGATCCGTGCCGTGGGCGCAATGTCTGGCACCTCGCTCGACGGGGTGGACGCCGCCGAGATTTGGACCGACGGCGAGACGATTGCGCGCTTTGGGGCCTCGTCCTATCGCGCCTATTCCGAGACGGAGCGGTCTGTGATCCGTGCGGCCTTGGGGCGCTGGCCTGGGGAGCCGACGGTGGCCGAAGCCGCTGAGGTTGTGGAGACGGCCCACGCCCGTCTGCTGGCGCCCTATGCGCAGGCGGACCTTGTCGGGTTTCACGGCCAGACCCTGGCCCATGACCCAGACGCGCGGCGCACCCATCAGGCGGGGGACGGGGGGGTGCTGGCGCAGGTCCTGGGAAGGCCGGTGGTTTGGGATTTTCGAACGGCGGATGTGGCCTTGGGCGGGCAGGGTGCGCCTTTGGCGCCGGCGTTCCACCATGCCTGTGCCCGCTGGATCGGCGCCCAAGCGCCCCTGGCGTTCCTGAACCTGGGCGGCGTTGGGAACCTGACCTGGGTCGATCCGGCAAAGACGGATATGGCCGAAGACAGGGCCTTGCTGGCCTTTGATACGGGACCGGCCAATGCGCCCATCAACGATCTGTGCATGGATTGGTTGGGTCAGCCATTTGACCGGGACGGTGCTTTGGCGCTTGAGGGAGAGGTCCACCCAGGGTTGGTGGCAGAGCTGCTGCGCCATCCGTACTTCTATAAGATGCCGCCAAAGTCATTGGACCGAGACGCGTTTCGCACGGCCGGGGCGGCCATTGACGCTTTGCCGCCCAGCCACGCCGCCGCCACCTGGGTGGCCGTCATCGCGGCCTCCGTCCGCCATGGTCTGACACAGATGCCGCAGCCACCGGACCGTTTGCTTGTCACAGGCGGTGGTCGCCTGAACCCGGCAATCCTGGACGCGCTGACGGCGGCCCTGCCGTGCCCCGTTCGCCCTGTCGAAGATGTTGGCCTCGACGGTGACATGCTGGAGGCCCAGGCCTTCGCTTACCTTGCGGTTCGGGTGCGGCGGGGCCTGCCGACCTCCTTCCCTGACACGACCGGCGTGTCGGCACAGGTGGGCGGCGGGCAGGTCAGTCTGCCCGACGGGATGGTGGACAGACTGTCAACTGTCGCTAGACAGGATCCAAGACGGCGCGTAAGACACGCGCAACAAGATCGTTAGCGCTAACGGCGTTCCCGTTGGCCCTAACCCAAGCCTAAGGACCGCCCATGGTTTCTAGAACGATACCCGTCGACACCTTTGATTTGGTTCTTTTCGGCGCGACCGGCGACCTGGCGGCTCGAAAGATCCTGCCGTCGCTGTACCGGCGGTTCCTTGCCGGGCAGATGCCCGAGGATGCCCGGATCATTGGCGCCGCACGGTCCGAGATGGATGACGCTGGCTTTCGGAAATTGGTGTCTGAGGCGCTAAATGAGTTCGTTAGCAAAGCGAAACGGGACAAGGATCAAATCAAAGCCTTTCTGGCGCAGTGCAGCTACATCCCCATCGACGCAAAGGGGGATGGCGGTTGGGCGCAACTGAAGGAGGCGATGCGCGACGATGTGGTCAAGGCGTTCTACTTCTCCGTTGCCCCCAGTCTCTTTGGTCCATTGGCCAAGCGGCTGCGCAGCCACGGCATCGCCTGTGAAGACAGCCGCCTTGTGGTCGAAAAGCCTTTCGGCGTCGATCTTGAGACCGCCAAGCAGTTGAACGCCGATCTGGCCGCCAGTTTCGAGGAGGCGCAGATCTACCGGATCGACCATTTCCTCGGGAAAGAGACGGTCCAGAACCTGATGGCCGTGCGGTTCGCCAACGTCCTCTTTGAGCCGCTCTGGAATGAGCGCTACATCGATCACGTGCAAATCACCGTGGCCGAGACGGTCGGCGTAGGCGGGCGCGGTGCCTATTACGACACATCGGGCGCCATGCGGGATATGGTCCAGAACCATCTCATGCAATTGCTGTGCTTGACCGCGATGGAACCCCCGACGCGGTTTGAGCCAGATCTTTTGCGCGACGAAAAGTTGAAGGTTATCCGGGCATTGGACCCCGTGGATAAGTCGGAACTGGTGCGCGGACAGTACAAGGCCGGATCGGAGGGGCCGTCCTACCAAGAGGATGCGGAAAACCCAGACAGCCGTACCGAGAGCTTCATTGCCATGAAGATCGGGATTTCCAATTGGCGGTGGAAGGGCACGCCCTTCTATCTGCGCACGGGCAAGCGGATGACCAAGCGATTGTCCGAGATCGTGGTGCAGTTCAAGGAAACGCCTCATTCGATTTTTGAACGGGACGGCCACGCGCCGGCCAATGCGCTGACCATCCGGCTGCAACCCGATGAGGGTATGGATCTCTCCATGACCATCAAAGAACCGGGGCCGGGCGGTATGCGTCTTGTGAACGTGCCGCTGGACATGACCTTCGCCGATGCCCTTGGCCCCGAGGGCGAAGAGATCCCCGATGCCTATGAACGCCTGATCATGGACGTGATCCGCGGCAACCAGACATTGTTCATGCGCGGGGATGAGGTGGAGGCTGCCTGGGCCTGGACAGATCCCATCATCGAGGGATGGGTCGAGCGGCGGGCGCAGCCCTATGCCTATGCCCAAGGGTCCTCTGGGCCGGAAGAGGCACTTGCGCTGTTGCATCGCGATAACCGTCGTTGGCGCGATCTGGGAGATTGAGGGGTTCGGCATCCCTCGGCCTTGACCCAACGGGCGCCCCTCGCCACTGCTTCACGGGCTAAGATGAAGGACTGGCGCCCGGCCTTCTCGGATGACTTGCGACAAAGGACCCTGCCCATGGACCTGATCGAATATCCTGACCGTGAAATGCTGGCGATGTCGCTTGCGGATCGCCTGGCCTCGGCCCTGAAGAATTGTCTGATGGTCCATGACCACGCGAGTTTCTGCGTCCCCGGCGGAACCTCTCCGGGCGAGACATTCGCTGCGCTCTCGGGGGTCGACCTGGATTGGGCCCGGGTGCATGTCTTTCTCAATGACGAACGCTGGGTGCCAGAGGGGCATGAGCGGTCAAACACCAGCTTGCTGAAACGGACGCTTTTGACCGACCGTGCGGCCCGCGCGGTTCATGTGCCGCTCGTGAATGGTGCAGCCACACCGGAAGAGGGCATCCCAGATCTGTCGGGCGCGTTCGCCACGGAGTTCCCAATCTCTCTGCTGCTTTTGGGGATGGGCGCCGACATGCATACCGCCAGCCTGTTTCCCGGCGCCGACCGCCTGGCGGAGGCTATGGCGCCGGACGCGCCGACGCTGGTTCCCATGCGCGCCGACGGGGCCGGGGAGCCTCGGGTGACCCTCTCGCGCCCGGCCTTGGCGACGGCCATGGAAACCCATGTTTTGATCATGGGGGACGAAAAGCGCGCCGTCCTCGACAAAGCCCGGACCATGGACCCGATGGCCGCGCCCATCGCTGCCTTCCTCAAAGACGCGACGGTTCACTGGGCCGCGTGAGCCGCGCATTTAGACTTACGGGCCTCTGCCACGGTGCGGCGGCCTCGACATAAAGGACAAAAAATGGATTTCTGGACAGGTATCGCCAAGCTCCGCGAAATGCGCGGCGCGCACATCGCGGATTTGCTGAAAGACGACAACCGTTCTGCGGATTTTACCATGACGGACGGGCCATTTCTGTTCGATTTGTCCAAGTCGTCCCTGACGAGTGAGGCTCTCAACCTGCTGATCGAGATGGCCGCGGATGTCCCCGCGCGCCGCGACCAGATGTTTGACGGCACCCCAATCAACGAGACGGAAGGTCGTGCTGTCCTGCACACGGCATTGCGTGGCGACCGTCCGGTGATGGTGGAGGGCTCCGACGTGATGCCGGGCGTCCATGACACGCTGGCCCGCATGCGCACATTTGCCAATGACGTTCGAGACGGCACCTTTCAGGGGCAGGGCGGGCGGATCACCGATGTGGTCAACATCGGGATTGGCGGATCGGATCTGGGTCCTGCCATGGCGACCCTGGCGTTGTCGCCCTACCACGACGGACCCGCGTGTCACTTCGTTTCCAACGTCGATGGCGCCGATTGGGCCGAGACGGCCAAGCGCCTTGATCCGGCGACGACGTTGGTGATCGTGGCGTCCAAGACCTTCACCACCATCGAGACGTTGACCAACGCCAAAACCGCGCGGGATTGGATGGCGGGCAGCGTGGCTGATCCGGCGGCGCAATTTGCCGCGCTCAGCACCGCCATGGACAAGACCGATGCCTTTGGGATCGACCGCTCCCGCGTCTTTGGGTTCGAGGATTGGGTCGGCGGGCGCTACTCCATGTGGGGACCGATTGGTCTGTCGCTGATGATCGCTATCGGTGCGGCTAACTTCGATGCTTTCTTGCGTGGTGCGCGCGAGATGGATGACCATTTCCGCACCGCACCCCTGGCGCGAAACTTGCCGGTCTTGCTGGCGCTCGTGGGTATTTGGAACCACCAGGTGTGTGGGTATCCGACGCGCGCGGTGCTGCCCTATGACAACCGCCTGGCACGGCTGCCCGCGTACCTTCAACAGTTAGAGATGGAGAGCAACGGCAAGGGCGTCACCATGGCGGGCGATGCTTTGCCGGGACCCGCTGGACCCGTCGTCTGGGGCGAGCCGGGGACCAACGGGCAGCATGCGTTCTATCAGTTGATCCATCAGGGGCGCACCCCGGTACCGTGCGAGTTCATGGTCGCTGCCGCCGGGCATGAGCCCGCGCTGGATCATCACCACCGTCTGCTGATCGCGAATTGTCTGGCCCAGTCGGAGGCTTTGCTGAAAGGGCGCAGCCTGGACGAGGCGCGCGCCAAGATCGCGGATCGGTTTGACGGGGCCGAGTTGGAACGCCAGGCCGCGCACCGGGTGTTTGAGGGCAACCGTCCGTCAACCACGCTGATCTATCCCAAGCTGACGCCCGCCGTTTTGGGTGGGATTGTCGCTATGTACGAACACCGGGTCTTCGTGGAGGGTGTGATGCTCGGCATCAATAGCTTCGACCAATGGGGCGTTGAGCTGGGCAAGGAACTCGCCACATCGCTTGGCCCCTTGGTCGAGGGCGGCGATGCGTCTGACAAGGACGCCTCGACCCAGGCTCTGTTGGCGCAATTGCGCGCGTGGCGCGGGTAGCCGCATGCGCGCGTGTCGGACGCCGGTCGACCTGACCTCGGGGAGGTCGGCGCTTTAGCTGTCCTTTTGCGCCCCATCGCGGGTTTCGAAGGCCTGGATATAGCGTTCCGGCAACGGCTTTTTCGTCACGAAGTCGTTTTCCATCAGACAGATGACCGCGTTCGAGGTCGCGCAGAGCTTGCCATCACAAAACACAGCGTAGTCCATCGCCCAGGAGGTGCGTCGGTAGGCCCGTGTGCGCCCGGCGACCACATAGGTGTCTTCGAGGTGCAAGGGCGCGCGGTAGTCGATGGCCACTGATTTGAGGACCAGCACCGGGCGGCCTTCGGTATCTGCGTAGTCGGAGATGCCATAGGCCCGCAGGTACGCGATGCGAAAGGTCTCGAACCAGGACAAGTACCTGGCGTTGTTCACATGATCGAGGACATCCAATTCGTGGAACTTCACCCGGTCCGCTTGACCGAAGGCGAAGGGTTCAGGGACGCCGGCCTGTCGCAAAAGGTCTCCGGTCAGCGGGGTTAACAGCGGCAAGGACATTGCGAGGCCTCCGGTCGTGCGATCTTGGTCCCGCGCTACACCGTCTCTGCCTGCGCGTCCACGTGTGGACCGTCAGAGACCGAGCCTGTGGACGCTATGTTCCCTCCGTCGGGAACGGGATGGGGCGCATCGCCTGTTTCGGCGCGGACCAGTGAAATCGCTCGGCGGGCTGCGAGCGAGCCTGTGACGTGATGCGGAGAGTTTGGAGCGGGTAACGGGAATTGAACCCGTAACTTAAGCTTGGGAAGCTCGCGTGATACCTTTTCACCATACCCGCGCTCAGGCCTTGGGACATACGCGCCTGCTTGAGGGCGCGCAAGGGGTCTCAGAGTTGGGCGAGGCGCGTCAGACACTGGCGCAGGATGCGCCGTTCTTCGGCGCTGAACCGCTCCATCAAGGCTGCGTCGAACCGGGCGGCCTCCTCGGTTAAGGCGCGGAAGACCTTCTGTCCCGATGCTGTCAGCTCCAAGACGTCGGACCGCCGATCCTGAGGATCCTCGGACCGCGTGAGAAAGCGCTTGGCCTCCAACGCCGCAACCGCGCGGCTGACCTTGGTTTTATGGAGCCGCGCGCGGTCGCAAATCGTCTTGGCGGTCAAAGGCCCATATTGGCCCAGGTGAAACAACACGCGCCACTCGGTCCGCAACATTCCGTGTTGAGCTTTGTAGGTGGATTGAAAGCCGAGACTGGTCGTCTCTGCCGCCATCGCCAGAAGATATGGCGTGAATGCCCGTAGATCTATGTCGCCCATCGCGGTGTCGCCCCTGTTGTTAGTTACAAAAACAACCAATATCGTGCGAGCAGCGCAAGGGAGGGTGCGATGAATAGGCAGACGTCTCCGTCCGGGCTGACCCAAGCGGCCACGGCCATTGGCACGACCCCTGGCTATATGCCCGGGTTCGGAAACGACTTTGAGACCGAGGCCCTGCCGGGCGCGCTGCCGCAGGGCATGAACTCCCCCCAAAAGGTGAACTACGGCCTGTATGGGGAGCAATTGAGCGGGACGGCCTTCACCGCACCCAGCCACCAAAATGAACGCACATGGTGCTATCGCATCCGGCCCTCCGTGAAGCACACCCACCGATTCACAAAGATCGATCTGCCGTATTGGCGGTCGGCCCCCCATATTGATCCAGATGTCGTGTCCCTGGGCCAATACCGTTGGGACCCCGTGCCCCATTCCGATGAAACCCTGACGTGGCTTACGGGCATGCGGACGATGACCACGGCGGGGGATGTGAACACCCAGATTGGCATGGCGAGCCACATCTACCTGATCACCGAAAGCATGGCGGATGCTTACTTTTATTCCGCCGACTCCGAGATGCTCGTTGTCCCGCAGGAGGGGCGGCTGCGCTTTTGTACGGAGCTTGGGGTCATAGACGTCGCACCGCAGGAGATCGCCATCCTGCCGCGGGGTTTGGTCTATCGCACCGAGGTGTTGGAGGGACCCTGTCGGGGCTTTGTCTGTGAGAACTACGGTCAAACCTTTGATCTGCCTGGTCGCGGGCCGATTGGGGCGAATTGCATGGCCAACCGGCGCGACTTTAAGACCCCAGTTGCGGCCTTTGAGGACCGTGACGCGCCATCGACTGTCACGGTCAAATGGGCCGGACAATTCCATGAAACGCGGATTGGCCATTCCCCTTTGGACGTGGTGGCCTGGCACGGCAATTACGCACCCTGCAAATACGACCTGCGGACCTACTGCCCTGTGGGCGCAGTGCTGTTCGATCACCCGGATCCGTCGATCTTCACGGTGTTAACCGCGCCCAGCGGGATCGAGGGGACCGCCAACATTGACTTCGTCTTGTTTCGAGATCGGTGGATGGTGGCGGAGGATACCTTTCGCCCGCCCTGGTACCACAAGAACGTCATGTCCGAGCTTATGGGCAACATTCACGGAGTGTACGATGCCAAGCCCAAGGGTTTCGTGCCCGGGGGGATGAGCCTGCACAACATGATGCTCCCCCATGGGCCCGACAAAAGGGCGTTTGAGGGGGCCTCGAACGCTGATCTGGGTCCTGAAAAGCTGTCGGATACGATGTCGTTTATGTTTGAAACCCGCTTTCCCCAGCACTTGACGCGGTTCGCGGCTTGCGAGGCCCCGCTGCAAGACGACTACATCGATTGTTGGGCGGATCTGGATAAGATGTTCGACGGAACGCCGGGGCGCAAATGATGGACTTTCTGTCGTCCCTTGGCCTGTTCGGTTGGGCCGTCTTGGCGTTGGCGGCCATCGGCCTGATCAGTTTGCCACGGGCCTTGCGCGAAATGTGGGTCAGGCCCTGGTCGCGCGACAAGACCGATGGGGAGGATAAGGCATGAACCTCTGGGGATGGTTTTTCTTTGCGTTCCTGGGCCTTGCCGTCGGTGCGATCCTGTATTCCTGGTGGCACAAGTTCGTGACGAATACGCCCGAGAAGTACGGCAAAGGTCCAGGGCACGACTTGCGCGGGCCGGAACGGATGCAGTGGGATCGTCCCGACCGGCGCGAGGGCCGCTGAGGTGCGGCTCGCAACCGTGAACGACCGCCTCGTGCTTGTCTCAGAGGACGCGCAAACCTGTGTGCCTGCCCAGTCGGTCAGCCTTTTGGCGGCGCTGCGCGGTGGCAGCTATGCGCCTGATGGGGATGCTTTGGCGCTGGATCCGGCTCAATGCGCTGCGCCTTTGCCGGTCTCCCACACGTTCCTCGATGGGTCGGCCTATGTGAACCACGTCGATCTTGTGCGACGGGCCCGGGGGGCGGAGATGCCAGAGCGGTTCTGGACGGATCCGTTGATGTATCAAGGCTGCGCCGTGTTTGAGGCGCCAAATGCGCCGATCTTAGCGGATCCGGCCTGGGGCACCGACTTCGAAGCGGAACTGGCGGTGATTACGGGGGATGTGCCCTGTGGAGCCTCGCCGGAGGAAGGCGCAGCCGCGATCCGGTTTGTCACTGTGCTCAACGACATATCCCTGCGGGCCTTGATCCCCGACGAGTTGTCCAAAGGCTTTGGGTTCGTGCAATCCAAGCCGCCGTCGGCCTGCGCACCCTTCGCCGTGTCGCCGGAGGCCTTGCCCGGGTGGGACGGCGCGCGATTGCATGGGACCATGTGTATCGATCTGAACGGTAAGCCCTTTGGCCGGGTTCAGACGGGCGAGGGCATGACCTTCGATTTCGGCCAGCTTGTGGCCCATGCCGCCAAGACCCGGGCCTTGCCAGCGGGGACCGTGATCGGGTCCGGCACCGTGTCGAACCGGGATGCACAAGGCGGGCCGGGGCAGCCAGTGGCCGACGGAGGGCTGGGCTACGCCTGTATCGCAGAACAACGGACGGTGGAGACGCTGGCCCATGGTGGGCCACGTACGCCCTTTCTGACGGAGGGAGATCAGGTCACGATCTGGTTTGAAGATACCGAAGGCAATCGTCCTTTCGGGGACATCAGCCAAACGGTCAAACATCGCGCGGGGCATGATTGATGGCGGGTGTGTCGATTGCTAACGCCCTGCGCCAGCGGATCGTCGCGCGTGTGCTGCCAGAGACCCCTCTTGTGCCAGAGCGGCTGGGCGGTGCCATGCCAAAGGTGTGGCCGCGCGCGCAGGATGACAGCAAGAAGCGCGGCGTCCAGGTCTCCACCGCGGGTGAGGCTGAGGCCCTAGTCGACGTCCGCAGTTTCGAACGTGGCGGAGCCGTGACGGGCAAGCTGGCGTCCGTCGCCATCATGAACACGGCAAAGATGCACGCAAAGGTGACACCCCAGTTTATCGCTGTCCTCCAGGAGCAATCGAGATGACCAAGACCTTTGCCTCCCAGGGGGATATGACCGAGAAGACCATCACATTCGACGAGATTGGTCGCGATCTTTGGGCGTTCACCGCCGAGGGGGACCCAAATTCGGGTGTTATCATCGGCGATGACAGTGTCATGGTGGTCGAAGCCCAGGCAACGCCGCGACTTGCCCAGAAGGTCATCGAAAAGGTCCGCTCGGTCACCGATAAGCCGATCAGCCATGTGGTGCTGACCCATTATCACGCTGTCCGCGTGCTGGGGGCTTCGGCCTACGGCGCGGGCCAGATCATCATGTCAGAGGCTGCGCGGGCCATGGTCGCTGAACGGGGGCAGGAGGATTGGGATAGCGAGTTCCAACGCTTCCCCCGTCTGTTCGAAGGTCATGAGAGTATTCCGGGCCTCACCTGGCCGACCACAACCTTCAATGACCGCATGACTGTTTACCTAGGCAAGCGCCGTGTGGACATCACGCGATTGGGCCGCGCCCATACGGCGGGTGACGCGGTCGTCTATGTGCCGGATGCGAACACCATGTTCACCGGCGACATCGTAGAGGATCGCTCGGCTTGCTACTGTGGAGATGGTCATTTTCACGACTGGCCCGACACGCTTGCGCGGATCCGTGCTTTCGATCTCGACGCAATTGCGCCTGGACGCGGTGGAGCGCTGATTGGGGCGGAGGCGGTCGACCGCGCCATTACCTCGACCACCGATTTCGTCCGATCCACATACCGCCCAGCGGCCCGGGTCGCCCTGCGGGGGGGATCGTTGAAAGAGGCTTGGCACGCGGTGCGCGACACCTGCGACCCGAAGTTTCACGACTATGCGATCTATGAGCATTGCCTGCCGTTCAATGTGGCCCGCGCCTATGACGAAGCCCGTGACATTGACACACCCAGGATCTGGACCGCTCAGCGCGACCTGGAGATGTGGGAGGCGTTGCAGGGATGATTGGCCCGACTCATAGTCTCCGTCCTGCGAGCGGCGGAGGGGGCGGTTTGTGTTTTCGCGCAGGCGGCGCGTTAGGTGTCCCGACCTACCAAAGGACCGCCTTGTCCTCCTATGCGGCCCAAGCGGAGCATCACCTATGACCTCGACCGGCAATGCGGTGCAGGCAAACTATGACCTAGCCTTTGACCTATACCCCTATGCGCGTGTGGCGGACCAAGATGCTTGTGTCCGTCATCCGGTCGTGGTGGTGGGCGGCGGGCCTGTTGGGTTGACGCTGGCGCTGGATCTCGGGCGACGGGGCACGCCGGTGGTGGTGCTGGATGATCACGCGGGGCCGGGGCAGGGCAGCAAAGCGATCTGTTTCGCCAAGCGGACGTTGGACATTGCCCATAGGCTCGGGGCTGCGGCCCCTATGATGGACAAGGGAATTGTCTGGAGCCGGGGCCGCGTGTTCCACGGTGACGGGCAGTTGTTCCAATTCGATCTGCAACCCGAGCCGGGGGACCGGCACCCGGCCTTCATCAATCTTCAGCAGCCTTATTTCGAGCAGGCGATGGTTAAGGCCATTCGGCGCGAACAAGCGGCCGGAGCCCCCATCGAAATCCGGGGCGGCAATCGGGTCACCGGGTTAGAGGTGCGGGACGATCACGCGCGGCTAGAGGTCGACACCCCAGACGGTCCCTACAGCCTGGAGGCGGATTACCTGATCGCCTGTGATGGCGCCCGGTCACCGCTGCGCAAAATGATGGGGCTTGGGTTCGACGGTCGTGTTTTTGAGGACAACTTTCTGATCGCAGACGTCCGCATGTCCGCAGATTTCCCGACCGAGCGGTGGTTCTGGTTTCAGCCGCCCTTCAAAGACAGCGGTCAATCGGCTCTGCTGCATAAGCAGCCCGATGACGTTTGGCGCATCGACTTTCAGCTGGGCTCCGACATCGTCCGCGAGGTGGAGTTGCAGGACGACCGCGTGCGGGCCCGTGTTGATGCGATGTTATCCAGCCAGACCGGAGAGGTCCCCGCCTATGACTTGGTCTGGACCTCGATCTATCGGTTCCAGTGCCGTCGGATGCGGCAGTTTCGCCATGGACCTGTGTTCTTTGCCGGGGACAGCGCCCATCAGGTGTCTCCGTTTGGGGCGCGTGGGGCGAACTCGGGCGTGCAAGATGCAGAAAACCTGGCGTGGAAGCTGGATCTCGTCGTGAAAGGCAAGGCGGGTCAGCCCCTGCTGGACAGCTACCATACGGAGCGGGCCTTTGCCGCCGATGAAAACATCCTGAATTCGTCGCGCTCCACCGATTTCATGACGCCAAAGACCGATGCGTCGCGGTTGTTCCGCGATGCGGTTTTGGACCTCGCCGGGCGCTATGCCTTCGCGCGGCCGTTGGTTAATTCGGGACGACTATCGGTGCCCTGCGTTTATGAGGCTCACCATGGCTTTGGACCCGATGATTTCGATGGTCCGGTCAAGACGCGGCCCGGGTCGGCCTGCTGCGACGGGCCATTGGGGAATGGCTTCTTACTTGACGCATTGACCGACGGTTTCACCGTCCTGACACTTGGACAGGCCAATCTGAGTGTCCCTGGCTTGGCGCATCTGCATATCGAGAGGCCAACGGCAGAGGTGGCCGCTCGCTTTCTCGGTGACGCACCGGGTGCCGTTTATCTGATCCGGCCGGATCACCATATCCTCGCCCGCTGGGCCGAAACGACACCCGACGCCGTGCTTGCCGCTGTGGCGCGGGCGACGGGTCAAGAGGGTTTCCATGCCCCTGAAGCTTGATCCCAACCTGTCGGACCCCGATGGGGCCTATGACCTTTTGATTGCCGCCCACGATGGTCTGGATAAGGCGCAGAGCGACGCGCTGAACGCACGCCTGATCCTGATTCTGGCCAACCATATCGGCGACCTCGACATTCTGTCCGAAGCGCTTCAGGCGGCGCGTGCGGCTGGCTGAGCCAGGTCCGTAGGGGTGCAAACGGTCCGGGCTTGACACCTTACAGGTGACGCTACCTGACAGGCATGACACAGGTTTCACGGAATAATCTGGCCATCTACGATGATGTAGCCAGCCAGTGGTGGTCCGACGACATCCGGTGGGTGCGGACGCTCAAAAACATGGTGCCGGGGCGGCTCGCTTGGTTCGACCGCGCCATCGACTGGCCAGGTAAGGCGGTCCTAGATCTGGGGTGCGCTGGCGGGTTCATGGCGGAGGCGTTGGACGATCGCGGCGCCACCGTGACCGGGATCGATCCAGCCAGCGAGGCCATCACAGCAGCACGCGCCCATGCGGAGCAGGGCGGACGTACCATCCGATACGACGTCGGCGTTGGTGAAGCGCTGCCCTATGAGGATGCCTGTTTTGACGCGGTCGTCTGTGTCGACGTTCTGGAACACGTGCAGGATCTGCAAAAGGTCATGGCCGAGGTCGCGCGGGTCCTGAAGCCCGGCGGCCTGTTTCTGTTCGACACCATTAATCGCAATCCGCTGGCGCGCTTCGCGGTCATTACCATGGCCGAAGACGTGCTGCGACTGCTGCCGAAGGGCACCCATGATCCGGAGATGTTCATCACGCCTGCGGAGTTGACCACGGCGATGACGCGCGCAGGGTTACATCCGGGTCCGATGACGGGACTGGGACCGCGCGGTATCACCCGGCGCGGGGACTTCGTCTTTGGGCGGCTGCCTGGCCGGGCGATCATCTACATGGGTACCGCGCGCAAACCCGCGGCGACCTGACGACCCAACTGAAAGGAATGCCGATATGGGCAAACACATCCTGATCCTGGGCGCGACCTCGGGCATTGGCCGTGACGCCATGGACGAGGCGCTGGACCGGGGACACCGCGTTCGTGCCTTTGCCCGGACGGCGGACACCTTAGACGGTCGCCCTGGGTTAGAGCCCGTCGTCGGCGATGCCTATGATGCGGACCAAGTGGCTTTTGCGCTGCAAGGTGTGGATGCCGTGATCTATGCGCTCGGCATCAAGGAAAGCCTGTCGATGATCTGGACGCCGGTGTCGCTGTTTTCGGACACGACGGCGGTGTTGCTGCCCCAGATGAAGACTGCAGGTGTGTCCCGCCTTCTCGTCGTGACCGGGTTTGGGGCGGGCCGCAGCAGGGCCGCCATGAGCAGCCTGGAGCGGATTGGACACCGTGCCATCTTGGGCAAACCCTATGAGGACAAGGACCGCCAGGAAGATCAGATTGAGGCCAGCGACACCGACTGGACGCTGGTCCGGCCCGTAATCCTGACAAACGGGGCGAAGACTGGAAAGTACCGCGTCCTACGCGACCCGTCCCAGTGGCGGAATGGTCTGATCTCGCGCGCCGACGTGGCCCATTACCTCGTAACGGCCATCGAGGACGATTTGGATATCAGGGCCGACGTGGTTCTTGCGCGGTAACGCCATTGCGCGTCAGCCCTGGGACGGCATAGGGCACGTCAGCTTTGTACCTCGCGAAACGCTCCCCATACCGCTTCGCGAACCGCCGCTCCTTCAAAAGGGGCGCCAGCAGGCAGTAGGCCGTTAAGACAAGGGCGAGGGCCAGTTGGTCCGGTGTCCAAACGGGCACGGTCCAGGTGGTGAGCGCAAACGACACGTAGATCGGTTGGCGGATAATCCGGAACAGCCCATCCGTGGGCATGTCGGGAAAGCGCGGCTTGCGATCTGCGGCGAGCGACATCCACCCCAAGGCGCCCGACTGCACCTCCGCCCCGGCGTCGTAACTGGCCCAAATCAGCAATGCCCAAGACAGCGCGTAGGCCACGCAGATCCCAGCGAGCGCAACACCCTCCGCCCGCCACCAGACGATGCCACTGGGCGTCCAAAGGACAAATAGGACCACGAGTTGGATTGACGCGATGATGGCGAACGTCGTTGTGCCGAGCGTTCCGCCGTAGCCCTCCGGCGCCAGTCTGCCCAGGACCGAGCGCCCCTTCTTGGAGAGGAGGAGCGAGTGGACAATGGGGAATTGCAAGACCAGGAGTGCGTTGGCCAAGGCCGCCCAGGGCCATGGGACGCGCCCGAGACTTTCGCTCATCCCGAAGAACATGGCGACAATCATCGCCAGCACAGCTGCCGCAAAAATCGTGCGGCAGATGATGCCATAGGCGTAGGCAATCGCAATTCGGCGCCATCCCCGAGGGGGACGGAGCGCACCGAGGCAGAGGCTCAAGAGGCGAGCAAAGCGTGTATCATTCGACATGGGCTGGACTTAGGCAGGCCGCCTGTGACGTCCAATCATCGGACAATGGGCCACACCTTTGATCGGTCTCATGCGCTTGGAAACTGGCGCTGGCGCCAATCTCTGCGATACCCTGGTGAGGTGAATGACGTCAGGGACGGGAACCATGCGGATTGATCTGAACTCGGACCTAGGCGAAGGGTTTGGCCCCTGGCAGATGGGCGATGACGCGGCGATGTTGTCGATTGTCACCTCTGCCAATGTGGCCTGTGGCGGGCACGCCAGCGACCCCGAGACGATGTATAAGACACTCTGCCTCGCCAAGGCGCAGGGCGTGGTTGTTGGCGCGCACCCCGGCTTCCAGGATCCGATTGGGTTCGGTCGCCGCGTCATCCCCATGTCGCCCGAAGAGATTGGCCGCATGTGCGCCGCTCAAATCGGCGCGCTGCGTGCCGTGGCGGCTTTGGCCGATGTTTCCGTCGACTACGTCAAACCCCACGGGGCACTCGCCAATCTCGCGGCTCGGGATGCCTCGGTGGCGGAGGTGATCGTTGAGACCATCCAACGTATCGATCCAAATCTGTCGCTGCTTGCGATTTCTGGAACCGAACCGGAGCGGGTCGCGCGCGAGCGATCCTTGACCGTCTATTCAGAGATTTTCGCCGATAGGGGATATCTGTCGAATGGTCAGCTGGTCCCACGCGGAGACGCGGGCGCCATGATCCACGACCCGGGTGTGGCCACGGATCGGTTGCTCGCGTTTCTGGACAGCGGGCTGATGCCCGTGGTGGATGGGCCGCCCATTCCCCTGGCGGCGCAGTCCATTTGTGTTCACGGCGATGGTCCGGCCGCTGTGGCGATGGCACGAGATATTCGCGCCCGTCTCACTGCTGCCGGCGTCGAGATTTCCGCCTTTCTGACGCCCGGCGCGGCCTAGGCAACGTCACCCGCGTCCGCCGGTGCCAATTCCTGTTGCAGCAGTGTCCAGGCTGGCAGGAGCGGTTGATCGGGGGCCGAGAAGGCGCCTTCGATCGCGCCATAGAGCAAGCTGCGGTCGCGAATGGCCGACTGGATGAAGGCTAGGAGGGTTGGACCGTTTTCGGGAAAGACCCAGGGGATCATCCGCATGACCGCGATCCAGGATGCGATGTTGTCTGTCGGGTAATGCACGCCGCCGAACACCCGCCGATCCCCGAAATCCACGGCAAATTGGCTGTAGGCCTCCATGGGAATGTCTTCCATCTGCCGCCCGGCGCTCAATAATTTGTCGACGATGGTACAGGCAAACAGAAGGCCCTGGGCGCAATGGCCGCTGATCAGGGCGGGGTGGTTGCCCGTATGGACATTGGCCTGGGCTTGGCGCCATTCGAAATCGGTCAGGCCAAGCATAAAGGCCGTCTGTTGTGGGCGTGCCCGGCGAAAGATCAGCTTTGTCTGGAAGATGCCGTTGTACTTGTGTTGAAACATATGCCCAAATAGGCTTGGCATCTGTTGGAGATCAACGGTGTCGTCATAATAATAGATGCTATTGGCCGGATGCGCCCCGACTTTCTGCTCCAGTTCCTTATCGGCTGGTGGCAGGACCGGCTCGCCAGATTGTAAGCGCGACAAAAACGGTCCGATGTAGTCTTCGATGGCGTACAGCCAGTAATGCGTCCGCTTTGGTAAGGGCCCTTTGTAGGTCGGCGTGATGGGGATCTGGTCCATGATGCCCTTTGCGAGAAGGGTTTTGATGACCACGTCCAATTCGCGGCGGGTCGCCTCCGTCGCGAATTGCGCAGAGGCGCCGGTCCAGGTGCCCGTGGCCATATCCCATTTGGGTGAGATGTGTTCGCTCACGTCTTCTACGAAGTGGGCATAGAACGCGGCCCAATCCTCGGCAGAGCCGCTCCAATCTTTGGGGCGTGCCCCGTCATCGACAATACGCAACTCGCGCGACGGGGCACCGTAGGGAGGTAAAACCATAGACTCAGCCTCTCACATCTAATCGGATGAATTGGACTGTTATTTGGCGCAGCATCTAAGCCGCTGGTCAATGAAAACCCAACCGTGCGGCACTTTCTGCCATCGCGGGACGCAGCAATTCGATATTCACGGGCGATATATCAGAGGTAATCCCTTCCCGCCCGAAATTCTGACCGGATTGGATGAGAGAGGCTGCAATTGTTTCTGCGTTCGATGCTTTGCCTGTCCGCTCAGATGCTAAAAACATCAATTGACGTGCAGAGCTGAAGTCGGGGGCTTGCCGCAAACTCCGCTGGGCGTGTTTTAGGGCTGTGTCAAAGTCTTGGGCGGCCGCATGGCTCGCCGCACTCACGCCGTCGTAGAACGGACGATACCGGCTCATCTGACCGATGGCGTTTGCGGTTTGCGCGGGTCCGAGTGCTCCTTTGACATCCTGCGCGCGCAGGTGAGCGAGGGCTAGGATTGCCCAGCAGAGGGCCGAATCTGGCGCGGCCCGAACGGCCAAGCGCCCATGATCCAATGCGGCGGAATGATCCCGGACGAACAACGAATAGCAATGCGCCGCAAGGCAATGGACTAGGCCGTTGTCGGGACTGTGCCAGAGAGAGGCGCGGATATCCGCAAGCACTTGGTCCATGGGGATCGCGTCATGACCATTGAGGCGCTCCCCATAACACAACATGCGCACGGCGTTGCGCAGCCCAAAGAGAACGCCCGACTGTCCCATGTCGAAAGCCCGGTCCACGCGGGTCATCAGGTCACTGCTGGCGTGGGATCCCGGGATGAACAGGCCTTCGAAAACCTGACGCATATCCATCTGCGCTGCGACGGCCTGTGCGTCATCGGTGGTGGACCCATCCGTCAGGCTCAACAGCACCTCGAAGATCCGATCAACAAATGCTGCTGGTGCGTTTGGATCTTCCTGAAACTCCGGTTCTGTCAGCGTGTATAGGATGTCTCTGCCGCCGTTGGTCAGAAACACCGCGGTCGCCATACTGGGGTGGGGACGCTCTAACCGGAGGGCAATGCCTTCGGGCGCCAGTGCCGCTGTTGCGGCCTCGCCGATGTCGAAGATCTCAAGGGCATGGAGCCTGTCCCTTGCCCGCCCAATCAGCCTATGAACCTCGGGGTCATTGGGCATGGATCCGATGCCTGCCACAAGCGAGATACGCACACGGGCAGATGGCGCTGGTGCTGACGGCGCAATTAATCCCTGCACAAACCGGGCCGAGGTCACCACGTCCGGCGCAGGGTGGGCGCGATCCAGAGCTTGCCGTTGTTCCAAAAGCCAGTCCTCGAACGCCTCTTCCCCGACATCGAGGCCTTCGAAGAGGACCTGGTCTGCCGTCGTGCGTGGGGCAACCTGGATCTTACCAGGGGTCAGCCAGACGGAATGCCGATCCGCGCAGAGGACCTGCTCCTCGCCCTGGAACACACGCCGGAGCCGGGTCAATGTCTGTCTCAGGCTGGTTGCTGCGTTATCCGGTTCTGCATCACCCCAGAGGATGGCCTGGAGCCACTTTCTGGATCTGCGCATCTCAGGGGAGACCAACAGGGTCGCCAAAACGGCCTTATCCTTCGTGCGTGGCGGCAACAGCCCAGCCACACCGCCCGAAGCGATATCGAGATCCCCCCAGATGTGCGCCAGATACAAAACCGACCCCCGATGGCGTGCGCCCCGTGCTTCCCCATTCAGATCGCTAGGGGGTGCCGTGGGGTCACGCAAGCCTTCATTCAACTTAATATAAGACATCCCAACCACTGTTGCTGCACCGCAGAAGTCACGGAGCGATCACGATGCCCCGTTAAGACTTAGGTAACGAAGCCGTCAGGGACAGATATGGCGGGTGTATGGTGTTGAAATTGCGTGGGACTTTATTCCTGATGAGACTCCGATGATAATGGGATCACGGATCTGGAAATCCTCCGGCGGCGAAACCCATGTGCGTCAGAACACCTCTGAGGCGCAGCCTTCCGGGCATCAGGAGGGTGAATGCGTCGCACCGCTTGGGGGTGCGACCAATGACGTCACGCTGGTGCGGGGCCCGTGGGCGGTTGTCTGTTCTAAAGGTCAGGACCACGATGACTATGGCCTCGCGATCCCGGGCGATGGCGCACTGCGCTCGACGCAGGCGACGGGAACCCGCAGGTTTCGCACGACCGCGCTGGATGGTGCGTCTTGGGCGGCTCTGAAAGGCTCCCCACCAAATACGACAGCGAGGGAAGCGTTGCCCAAGCAGGTCCTCGGCTTGGATGTCGCGCCAGAACCTCGTTTGGGGTCTGACCAACTGGCCGCTGAGATGGCCGAGCTTTATGCGATGGCGATCCTGCGGGACAAACCCTTCGAGGAGTTGCGGGACGGCCAGCATGGGGCCGCGACAACGGTCCATGCGCTCCGCAAAATGTCCTGGTTTGATGAGGGGGCGCCGACCCCGGACCGCCACATGCAGCCTCAAACTTCCGAAGGTCCCCGTGGGAAGCGCAACCGGCTGTCACCGCAGTCCTTGTTCCGAGCCGCCGCGCCCGGCTGTGCCGTGGGTCCCTATGTGTCGCAGTTCCTGCTGATTGGGAACTCTGGGCTCACCGGAGGGCTCACGCCCGACATGGGGTTCGTCACCTTTGGGACCCAGCGGATGTCTCAGATGATTGCGCGGCATGTCAGTGGTGTCGACTACATGCGCGACTGGGCTGAGTGGTTGGACGTGCAGGATGGTGCGGATACGGCGTCCGCGCAGGCCTTTGATGGAACGCGCGGCTTCATTTGCACGCCCCGGGACCTTTCCGCGCGCATGCGGCAGAGCGCCCCCGAGGAACCCTTCGTCACCGCATATTATCTACTCCTCGCGGCGGAAGCTGCGGCGGACGATGGTCTGCCAGAGCCGACGTCTTTACGGTCGTCGGCGCCGCCCCTCACCGCTGCCGATGTCTTGTCTCTGATCTCGGAGGCCGCCAGCGCGGCGCAGGTGCTGCTGGCCGAGCAGGCAGCCAGGGGGAGGGGGCGCCTTCAACCCGAGGTTTTGGGTGCCCTTGCGACGCTCGTGACAAACGGAGAGGGCGCACGCTTGGGTGCCGCACGGCCCTTGGTTGAGACCCATGTCGAAAAGCTGGAGGCGGCAGCCACCGCGAACTTCGACCTGTTGGAGGCTGTCAATCAGATGCCAACCACGGGCCAGTTCGGCGGGGAGCCAAAGGGTCCTCCGTTCCAATTGTCCAGAAATCTTATGCTTCCGATGGCTTTCGCCGAAGGTGCGCCAAAGGAAGCCGCCTTCGGCGCCCGTCAGGCCACAGTGGCTGGGGCCTGCGCGACGCTTCTGAAAGCGATGTTCAAGATATCGACCGATGGCGCCGCCCCGTTGACACTGGACCAAGTCGGCACGGGAACGCTGGGAACAACCTATGTTCCTAATGGCACCGGCAGCTGCCTTGTGGCGACCACCGCGCCCGAAGATGCTGGATCACAGCTGACGTTGCAGGGAGAGCTCAACAAACTTGCCGCCAATGTTGCTTTGGCGCGCAGCTTTGCCGGGATCCATACCTACGGTGCGTCTTGGGATGCCATGCGCATGGGCGAACGCTTGGCGGTGGGCCTGTTGCTTGACCGTCTCGCCGCATCCGACCAACCGGCGTCCCTGACCTTCGAGAGCTTTGACGGCGATGCCCTGGTCTTGTCCGGGGATGGCCAAGGCGCCGCGACGCTGCTGGTGGAGGGTGGCGCGGACCCATCGGCGTGGTGGCATCGCTTGAATGGAGAGGTGGCGCAACACATTGAATTCCCGAAACTGTCCTGATCTCCAGTCCATGAGCTACGCGATACTTCACAGCGTCGAACGGATCAGGAGTTCGACATGGGCGTCCGGCGCCGGAGCGATCCCGTCGCACCGCCAGCCCTCGCCCAAGCTCGTCGCCTCCGGCTGACCGGAGTGCGACTGGGGCGTCTGGCTCCCCGGCCAGAATGCCCCTCCCCAGGGACAGCGGTCATTGCTTCCCCAGTTTGTGACCGCTGTCCCAACCCCTCGGATGTGTCTGGGTGCCTTGACGCGTCTCAGGTGGCGGCTGGCCTCTGAACCTGCACGGGGCGAGGTGACACGTTACGGGTTGCCCCGACCGGGGGGCGCGCCAGTTGGCCCGCGACGTTCGCGCCACCAGATAACCAAACCCGCCAGGGAAATGGTCATCGCGCCAAGAATGGTTTGTTGGTCTGGCACCGTCCCGAACACGAGGTATCCCCACGCCGTCAGGTAAATCAGGAAGGAATATGTGAATGGCATCAACGCGCTGGCGGGTGCGTAGCCATGGGCGAGGTTGAAGAAATGGTGACCGCCCCACGCAAAGGCGCCAACGCAAACCAACAAGATCCAATCAGAGCCCGTCACAGGGCTCTGCCACATCCAAATCGCGGCTGGCAGCAGGGCGGTGGCGCCGACGACGCCCACATAGACCTGCATAACGCGGGGTGAGACCACGCCCGACATCTGACGCGTCATGATCGAAAACAGCGCGAACGCCGTGGCAGCGGTCAGGGAAAAGAAGACCGCCGGGTGAAACGCCGCCGACCAGGGACGAACCACCAGCAACACGCCGAGAAACCCGACCAGGATCGCCGTCCAACGCCAGGGGCCCACACGTTCACCCAACACAGGGGCAGAGAGCGCGCAGACCATGATGGGCGCCGAGAACATGATCGCCGCTGTGACCGTCAGATCCAGGTAGGCCAGCGCCAGGAAGTTCGCGACCGTCGAAATCAGCAGCAGGCCGCCCCGTAGAAGCAGTTGGATCATCTGTTTGCGCGGGGTCACCAGCATCTGCGGGTGGCGGACCACCGGACCGCTCGACAAGGCAAGGTGCGTGAAGAAGCGCATAAAGGCCAATTGCAGTGCCGGGATGCCCGCCAACCCTAGCCACTTCACACTGGTGTCCGTGAAGGAAAACAACAGATAGGCCAACAGCATAAGGGCGATGCCCTTGGGGATGTTGTCTGCGTGGGGCCGGACGGCCGTGGCACTGGCGCGCGGCGTCACCTACTGACCGAAACGGTCGGAAAAGGCATCCACCATCAAGGGCACAAGCTCGTCCCCCCGACCGGCTTCAATCGCGTCGCTTAGCGCTGTGAACGCACCGGAGGACATGACCGACGCAAGGCCCATATCCGCCGTCATCTGACGGTAATAGCCCACGTCCTTGGCGGCGTTGCGGATCGAAAAGGCCAATTGGCTGGCGTCTCCGTCGATGGCGTAGCCCTTGATGAAATCCATCATGCCCGACCGCAGCGGCCCAGCCGACATGACATCATACAGCGCTTGCCGCTCGATCCCCGTTTTGTCGGCTATGGCAAAGGCTTCGGCCATGCTGTTGGCTACGGCTTGAGCGAAGAAATTGTTGATCAGTTTGATCGTATGGCCGTTGCCCAAGGCGCCCAGGTGAAAGACGTTCTCGCCTTGGTCTTTGAGAACCGACTCGACCTTGTCGTAGGCCGATTTGTCGCCAGAACACATGATGTTCAGTTCACCGGTGCGGCCATGGGTCGGCGTGCGGCCCAGGGGTGCGTCCAGATAGGCGGCGCCTGCGGCGGCGACCTCTGCCCCCAGGGCCTTGGTCGAGCCGGGCAGGGAGGTGCCGAAGTCAATCACGACCGCGTCCTCCCGCAGACCCGCGATCACACCGTCCGGACCGCGCATCCGCCCCTCCACATGCTCCGACGTTCCCATGCACAGCATGACGATGTCGCTCGCTTGGGCTACGTCGCGGGCGCTCGACGCCTCGGTCGCGCCACGGGCCAGGGCCGCCTCGACGCCCGTGCGGTCGCGGTTGCCCAACACGGTCAGGCCGTATCCCTTGTCCAGCAGGTTCTGCACCATGGCCGAGCCCATGAGGCCCAGGCCGATAAATCCGATGGCAGGTTTCGTCATGATGTCAGTCCTTTGCGGTCTCAAATGCGCGGGCGGTCAGCCCTTTCTGGATCTCATAGATGGTTTTGCCGACGGGGGGCGCGGGCAGGGGAATGCGCACCGGCCAATCGCTAAGCCGGGGCTGCCGCGATTGCCCGCAAAGCATCCTCGCGTCGTAGTCGGCCAAGTCCTCGAACTTGGTCATCGACCCCATGATCGGCCAAGCATCCGCCGCCATCATCTCATAGAACAAAATGCGGCGCGGTTTGGTGGAGGTGTTGAGCGCCGAGCCATGGAGGATGCGCCCATGGTGAATGCTGATCGACCCAGCGGGTCCCATCAGTGCGACAGCGCGCGCCATATCGATGCCCAGTGCCTCTGGGTCAACGGCGCCCACGAAATGGCCATCCGCGTGATGATCATAGGTCGGACCCAGATGTGATCCCGGTATGACCTGGAGCGGACCGTTTTCCGGTCCCATGTCATCCAGCAAGACGCCAATCGCCAGCACCGCATCATTGGAATGGGGGTAGAACGCCATGTCCTGGTGCCATTCCACGGCGGCGCCATGACCGGCCTCTTTCATGTTCAGCTTGGTCGTGTGCAAACGCAGGTCCGGCCCAAGCAGATCGCGGGCCGGGGCCAGGATCGTGTCCGACAGCATCAGGGCGCGGAAGATCTCGGAATGGGTGTGGGGCAGTTTGATCCGGCGGACCCTGGGCGCATCGGGCCGATGCGTCTCCTCCAGATCCAACTCTGCCGTGCTCGCCGTCAGGCCCTGGGCTTGGGCCACGTAGCGATCAATTTCACCATGCAAAGCAGAGAGTTGGGTGGACGACAGCCGCCTTTCCAACAGGAGGTAACCGTCTCGGGCATAGCTGTCTTTCTGGGACTGGGTGAGGACCTCCATGGGCTACTCCGGTCTCAATGCGTCGAGTTTCGGGAGGGTCGCTGCCGGGTCGGGGCGATGGCCGGTGTAGGTTTCAAACGAGGCCATGGCCATATGCCGAAACAGGTCGAAGCCGGTCATCGTGGTCAGCCCCGCCGCCTCTGCCAGGCGCAGGAAGGGCGTGTCCGTCGGCGTATAGACAGCGTCAAAGGCCCAAGCCTGCGGCCCGAACCACGCCGCGTCAAAGGCGGACCGCGCGTCTGGCGCCATGCCGAGCGGTGTGCAGTTCACCAAGCCATCTGCGCCACCGCAAACAGCGCCCGCGTCGGCCAATGAACAAATCGAGACACCGGCTTGGTCGGCCAATGCCTTTGCCGCTTCGGTGCGCGGGTCCCATAGGGTGATCTGGTCCGCACCTAATTCTTGCAGCGCCGGAACAACGGCACGCGCGACACCGCCAGCCCCTGCCACGGCCACATGGCCAGGGGCGCGGTCCATCTGCGCCCGCCAGGCCGCGAGAAAGCCACGGTAATCCGTGTTATCGCCTGCCACCGGCGCAAAGGTGAGCGTGTTCGCGGCGCCCAAATGTCCGACGGCGCCCATATTGTCACCCGCCCAGGCGGCAGCATGTGTCTTCCACGGGTGGGTGACGGTGACGCCGGTCCAGCCCTGCAGGCGCAGGTGATCCACAAGGGCGTCGAAGTCCACATCGGGATCGTTTGCCGTATCGATGGCCGTGAACTCGAACCCAATTCCAGCGTCGTCGGCCATGATCCGAAGCGCGGCTGCCAAGCGGGAGCGTCCGATATTCTCCCCAATCAATCCGCAGCGCAGGTTCTTCATCCCGCAAACATCTCGCACGTGCCCTCGGCGAAGACATCTCTGTCGGTCCACCCGGCTGCGGTCAGACCCGTGGGAAGCGTGACAGTCAGGAAGTGCCACCCCGCATAGGGGCTTGCGTGGTAGGATCCGATGTCGCTGCCCGGCGGGATCTCGATAACCGCGACGGCGTCCGCGCGGGCCCCGTGTCGCAGGGTCACGGCGCGTCCCTGCCATCCGATGCAGGCGCTCTCGAAATCGCGGATGGGTTGGTCGGGCATGCGCAGCCGGAGCGTTAGGTGATCCACATCTAGGGGCGCCGCGCGAGAGGTATCGACGTCGCAGTCCAGCGCCGCCTCTTGCCTGCGGATCATCTCAACCGCGCGCTTCTGGCGATCGTCTAGGGACGCGGCCCCAGTGCAATCCTCCCCAAAGGTGGCCCGCCCAAGCGGCGTCCCGAAGCATTGCCCCGCCTGGGCAAACAGCGCATTGCGGGCCAACCACAGGTCGTCGCACCAGGTATCGGCAAAGGCACCGCCGGGCAGAACCGCCAAGGCCAACGCCAAAACCCTCAGTCCCATTTTGCGGTCTTTTCGATCTGAAGGATCACGGCGAGGGTTTCCCGCGCCGAAGCCGCATCCACGACTGGGTCCGCCTCGCCCCGAATGACGGCGGCGAAATGCGACAATTGTCGGACCAGGGGAACCCCGTCTTCCACAGGTGTTTCTGTCGGCTTAGGCTCCTCATTCCAATGGGCGGCGCCGGACCACGTGCGCAGACTGGGGAATTCCACGCCGCCGCCGGTGCAGGCGATGCGCAGGCTGTCTTGGGCTGTGTGGGGGATATGGGGGCTTTCGCCCGTGCCCGCCTCGAACCCCCAGGGTGTGGGGGTCGTATCAGCATAGGTCAGCGTGGCGGTCACGCCGCTGTCGAAGCGCAGTACCGCGCCACCGGATTCCGGCCGCGCGGCGCCCCGCACGGCGTTGGAGGCGAGGCCAACCACATCCGTCACCTCCCCAAACAGCCATCGCAGGGTGTCCACATCATGGATCAGGTTCTGCTTGATCGGCGCCCCGTCGAGCCCCGACCGCCACCCAACGTCGAAGTAATCGTCCGGCTTGCGCATCAGCCAGAGCAAGCTGGCCGCGACTGGGGTGCCTAGGCGGCCTGACGCGATGATGTCCTTCAAGGCGACAACGCGCGGATGGTGGCGGCGGTGGTGCCCGACCAGCACATGGCGCTGCGCAGATTTAGCAGCGGCGATCATGGCATCGGCATTGGCCAATGTATCGGCCACTGGTTTTTCCACCAGCACATGCCAGCCGCGGGCCAAGGCCGCGATGGTCAGGGGCGCATGGCTACCCGTGGGCGTCGCGAGGACGATGCCATCCGCAGTCACGTCCACGTCATCAATTGATGCAAAGCCCGGTGCGTTCGGATGCTTCCGCCGCAGAGGATCCGGGTCAATGATGCCCACAAGGTCCAGGTCCGGGTGCGTCTCCATATGCGCCAAGTGCCGCGCGCCGATCAAACCCGTTCCAGCCAACAGCAGGCGCACCGGTGGACAATTCTTCTTGGAAGAATTGGTCTCGCTCACATCACTGCTCCGATCTGCCAGGGGACGAATTCATAGTCGCCGAGACCTTGGGCCTCGGATTTGGACATCTCGCCTGAGGCGATGCGCAGGAAGAGGTCATAGATCTCGCGGCCCTTATCCTCGACCGAGACACCGCCCGTCAGGATATCGCCTGCGTTCACATCCATGTCCTCAGGCATCCGGGCGGCCAGTGCGCTATTGGTGGCGATCTTGATCGTCGGCGCAGGTTTCGACCCGAAGGCCGATCCACGCCCGGTCGTGAAGCACACCAAATTGCAGCCGCCAGCGATCTGACCAGTGACAGAGGCCGGGTCGTAGCCCGGGCTGTCCATAAAGGTGAAGCCCTTGGCCCGTACCTGTTCGGCGTACTTGTAAACGCCCGTCAGGGGGGTTGTGCCGCCTTTGGCTGCGGCGCCCAGGGATTTCTCCAGGATCGTGGTCAGGCCCCCTTTCTTGTTTCCGGGCGAGGGATTGTTGTCCATGGAGCCACGGTTCCGGGCGGTGTAGTCCTCCCACCAGCGGATCAGGTCAATGAGGCGCGCGCCGACCTCTGGCGTTAGCGCGCGCCGGGTCAGCAGATGTTCCGCGCCATAGATCTCGGGCGTCTCGGCCAGGACACCGGTCCCGCCTTGCGCCACCAAGAGGTCACAGGCGTGCCCCAGGGCAGGGTTCGCCGTGATCCCAGACCAAGCGTCCGAGCCGCCGCATTGTAGGGCGACGGTCAGGTCTGAGGCGGGACAAGTCGTGCGCCGCGCTTCGTTGGCGATGGGCAGCATGGCGCGGACCTTCTCGACCCCGGCCTCAACCGTGCGCCGCAGCCCGGCGACGTTTTGGATGTTCATCGTCTGAAAGGTTGGACCCTGCTTCAGACCATAGGCGTCGAGCAGCCAGTCGATCTGGTTCATCTCGCATCCCAACCCAACCATCAGAACCGCGCCGTGGTTGGGGTGTTTGGCGTAGCCCCACATGACGCGCTGGAGAGCTTCGAACCCATCGCCGTCGCTGGCCATGCCGCAACCGGTGCCGTGGACGAAGGCAACCACGCCGTCCACGTTGGGGTAGGCCGCCAATTCCTCCGGTCCAAAGGCGTCTGCGATGCGGCGCGCGGCGGTGGCGGAGCAGTTGACCGAAGTGACAATCGCGATGTAATTCCGCGTCCCCACGCGCCCGTCCGCCCGGCGATACCCTTGAAACGTGTCGCCCGTGGAAGGCGCAACGGGCCGCAGGTCCGTGCCGAACTCATAGGCATGATCGGTGGCGGCGAAGGCGCAGTTCTGGGTATGCACATGATCGCCAGCTGCGATGTCTTGCGCGGCATAGCCGATGATCTGTCCGTATTTGCGGATGGGGTCTCCCGCTTTGACGGCCTGCGTTGCGATCTTATGGCCGGAGGGGATCAAGGCGCGGGTCGCAATCCCCTCGACCGAGGTCCCTACCTCCAGCGCGCGGGTGGCGGTGACGACAGTGTCGTCTGGGGAGAGGCGAATGGTATCGGGCATGGCTCAGGCACACTGGGGGCTGGTCGATGTCCAGCGGTGGATCGGGATGTGCGGTGCGGCGGCGCAGGCGGTTCGGGCCTCGCGCCAGCGGTCACGGACACTGCGCCAGTCGGGGGCAGGGCCTGGCAGGACCGGGAACGACGGGAACTGCGCTCGACCGGTCGGTGCTCCGGTCCTCTGATAGCGCAGGTCGAAGGACCATCGCAGGCCATCACTGACGTTCGGACCGGCGGCATGGGGCGTCATCGGGTCCAGCAGGATAATCCCGCCCGCCTTAACGGGGAGGGGGCGGCGGCGCGATCGCTCCAGAAAGCGCGCCGGGATGGCCGTCTGATTCAGGGGACAATGGGGCAGCATCTCTTGATCTGCTTCCTTGGGCTGCACCAACAGGCATCCGTTGGCGGGGGTCGCATTGGTCATGGCAACCCACACGGTCACCATATCTGTGTCGTCCGCCTCCGCATGGGCGACCGCGCGGTCCTGATGCCAGGCGGTTTCCGTCGTATGGACCGGCGCATCCCGCGCCACGGTGCGAGAGGGCGGTTTGATGCGAATGTGCTGGATCGGGTTCGAGGTGACCTCTGACCCCAGCAGGCTTTGGACAATCGCCAGAACCTGGGGGCAGGTTAAGAGGTCGTGGACTGCTGGGCCGTAGTGGAACGGCGTCTTTATGTCGATCTGTGTCCCGGGCAGACTGATGTCCAACGCTTGGAACCAGTCGACGCCCGCCCCATGGACGGCGCGCAGCGTCTCCAGGAACGACGGTTGAGCCGAGATCGCGGCGCGCGCCGCGATGGGCGCCAAGACCCGGCGGTACTCCTGCTCCAGAGCGTCGCGTAGACCCGAGGGCACGACATCTTCGATCACGAGATAGCCGTCCCGGCGAAAGGCCTCGATCTGCTCGGTGGTCAGCACGGGTCAGTGCCTCCTTTCGTTCGGCGAGGCCACACAGCCGTCCTCCTAGTCCAACAGAACTTCGATGATGGGCGGATAGATCAACAGGACCGACAGAGCGCAAAGCTGGATGCAGATGAACGGCAGGAAGCCCTTAAAGATGTCCGTCAGCGCGATGTGCGGCGGGGCCACGGACTTGAGGTAGAACGCGGCGGGCCCGAAGGGCGGGGACAGGAAACTGACCTGCATATTCATGCAGAACAGCACGCCGAACCATACGGCCAAGTTCTTAGGCTCAACGTGTCCTAGGATGCCGATTTCCTCGATGGGCAGACGCTGCACGATGGGCAGGAACACGGGGATGATCAGCAGGACGATCCCAACCCAATCCATGAACGCCCCCATGAACAGCAGGATCAGCATCATGACCAGCAGGATGCCCATGGTCGGCAGGTCTGCCGCGACGATGATGTTGGCCACATAGGTTGGCCCGCCCGCGATGGTATAGGCCCCGGCGAGTGTGGCCGCGCCAATGGTGACCCAAATGATCGTGCCGGTGGACTTGAGCGTGCGCATAAGGCTGTCCCAGACGAGCTCTACGTTCGCCTCGCCCCGGAAGATGGAGATCACGAAGACCGCGACGACGCCCATGCCGGCGGCCTCGGTGATGCCCGAGATCCCGCCATAGATCGAGCCCATGACCACGCCGATCACCACGATGGGCGCGACCAGGCCTTTGCCCATGTCCCAACCGCGTTTGGCGCGGTGGGTTTTGAAGACGAAGAAGATCGAGGCCATGGCGACCGCAAAGACGATGCCGAAGAACGGCACGTAGTCTGCCGTGCCGTAGGCGATGGGGTCGACGTTTTCGATGATCACGTTCTGGCCTGTGACCGTGAAAAACAGTGCCCGCAGGAACAACGCCGCCGAAAAGCCCGCAACCAGGATTGCCATAAAGGCACCGAACAGCATGGATTTCTCGCCCGTGGGCGGGTCGTTGGGGTCTTCGGGGGGCAGAGGGGCAAGCGACGGCTTCATCTGCGTGCGCACGATGATGTAGAGGATGATGAAGCTGGCGAGCATGAAGCCCGGCACAAACGCCGCCGTGAACAATGCCTTGATCGAGGTTTCGGTGATGAGGCCGAAGATGATGAGCACGATGGACGGCGGGATCATGGTGCCCAGCGAGCCGGAGGCGCAGATTACCCCGATGGCCATGTTCTGATCGTAGCCCAGGCGCAGCATCTGGGGCAGGGCGATCAGGCCCAGCAGAACGACTTCTCCACCGATGATGCCCGACATGGCGGCCATGATGACAGCCATGATCGAGGTCACGATTGCGATGCCGCCCCGCGTCCGGCTGAGCCAGACGTTCAGCGAGGAATACATGTCCTTGGCGATACCCGAGCGTTCCAGCAGGGCCGCCATAAAGATGAACAAGGGGATAGAAATCAGGACGTAGTCGGTCAGCAGGCCATAGATCTTCTGTGCCAGGATGTTCAGCGGCCCGGACCCGAACCGACCCGTGAGGATGCCTTCCCCGAACTCCCACGGGGCGGTCAGCAGGTTCGGTTCGAACTTCATGACCAGGACGAGCACCGCCAGCACCGCCGATGCCATGCCCAGCGGCATCCCGATGGCGAGCAAAAGCATCAGCCCGATCAGCAGCACGATTGAGATTGTTCCGACGTCCATGTGCCCTCTCCCCTCTGTCTGGCCTTTGCGGCCTTATTCCCCGCCGACCTGTTTGCGCAGGCGGTCGATTTCGTCCTGGTCGATGTCGTCGGCCGCCGAATGGATCACCGGCTCTTTGTTCCAATCGCGGATCAGGTTCGCCACGGCCTGGACGGCCACAAGGGTCACCACGATCAACACCATTGGCTTCAGCGTCGCGGGAATGGGCGGGTCGAAGGCCGTGCCGAACGTCTCCCACCGCAGGAACTTGTCCCGGCTTTCGCCGTAGCCGCCCCAAAACAGGAAGAAGGCGAAGGTCACGATCAGCGATGTCGAAATGACGTCGCAGGTTCGCTGCAAGGCCTTGGGCAGCATATCGTAGAGCAGAAAGATACGGATATGACTGCGCTGTTGCATGGCGTAGAGGCCGGACAGGATGAAGATGAACCCCGCCATCCAAAGCGACATCTCATTGGCCCAAAGCGTCGGCTTTTCAAAGACGTAGCGCAGGACAACCTCATAGACCATCACACAGACCAGTGTCGCGATCAGCAGCATGGTGATGCGCCCGATAAAGACCGAGATGCGGTCGAAGACGCCCCAGTCCTCCCACTCCATGGGCGCGCGGCGCACGGTCATGACGCCCAGGACGGCGAAGACGAACACACCAGCCAGCGCGGCCCAATCCAAAACCCCTGCGGTGGCGTAGCGGCGGGCCAGAGCATCCACCGTGGGTCCCGGTTCGGAAAACACCATCAGGAAGGCGGGCATCCGCCACATGGCCCAGCCAAAGCAGATCGTGAACACCACTGGCATCGCGATTTGCAGCGGTCCGGGGACAATTTGCACCTGATCGTTTGTGGCCTCCGCCATGGCGTCCTCCTGTCAGTTGATGCGGTAGTGGGCGAGGAAGTCGCGATCGGGCGCGACCCCCAAGCCAGGCATGTCGGGAATGGCCACCGTGCCGCCCGAGGCGGCGACTTGGCCTTGGATATCGAGCGGGTCGGTCAGCATCTCGTCGCGAAACCGGTTCTCGGTTGTGTCGAATTCGAGCAGCGGCTCCCGCGGGAACAGGCCGCCGGGCAGGGGCGGCATGGCGGCGAGCAGTTGCAGGTTGGTGGCCACGGCAATGGCGCTGCCCCAGACGTGGTTTACAACGGGCGTGAACTGCGCATGGCAGAGCGCCAGGACCCGCAGATACTCGCTGATCCCACCCAGGGCACAGATCTCCGGCTGGGCGATGGAGAGGCCGCCAGATGCCAGCAGGTCCCGCCAGCCCCACCGTGTGAACTCCGCCTCGCCGCCCGCAATGCGGGTCTTCAGGGCGGCACGCAGCGTGGCATAGCCCGCGCGATCCTCGGGGGCGACGGGTTCCTCGAACCAATAGGCGCCCAGGTCATCCAAGGCGCGCCCGACCTCTAGCGCATCGTTGACGTCGTACGCGTGGTTGGCATCGACCATGAAATCGAAGTCGTCGCCCACGCCCTTTCGCACCGCCTGGGCCAGTAGGATATCGTCGCGGACGCCCATCCCCACCTTCATCTTGGTGGCGCGAAATCCCGCGTCCCGGATCGCGGCGGCCTCATCCACAAAGCGCGCGGCCAGATCGGCGGCGGGTTCCGGGCGTAGCATCATGCCGTAGCCATAGACGGGCACGCGGTCGCGGAACCGACCGCCGATCAGACGGCTAACAGACAGGCCGGCGATTTGGCCCGCGATGTCCCAAAGGGCGATGTCCACCCCGGACAAGGCCTGGAGCGGCATGCCCTTCTGGCCATGATCTCGCAGAAGGTTATAGACCTTGTGCCAAATCACGTCCCGATCGCGTGCATCCATCCCCAAAACCATCGGAGCAATGACGTCCTCGACGATGTGGGCGTTGGCGCGTGCCACCGCGCCGGGGCCAAAACACTCGCCCCAGCCAATCACGCCGTCCGAGGTTTCGACCTCGACCAGATGGGCGGTGCGTTGCGTGTAGTATTGCTGCGAATAGCCCAGGGTTTCGGGCATGTCACAGCGCAGCACATGGCTGCGTATGCGTGTGATCTGCATCACCGGAAACCCCATGGGGAATGACGCGGCCCAAGGGCGGGCCGCGTCGATAGGCGAAGTGTCGAACCGATTACTCGGGCTTCACGATGCCCAGCTGGGTCAGGTAGGCGACATGGCTCGCCACCAGGGCCTCGGCCTCTGGCGTGGTCGCGAACTCGGGCCAGGTGGCCTGGGCTGCGGCGCGGAACTCGGCCAAGTCTTCCTCAGACCATGCGGAGATCGTCACGCCTTGCTCTTCCAGCATGGCCTTGGCTTCGGCGTTTTCCTTCTCGAAGATCAGGGCCGACTTGAGCGCAGTATCCGACACGGCGGTGAGCATGATCGCCTTATGATGCTCCGGCATCGCGTCCCACACTGCCTTGTTGCAGGCCAGGTGGTCCGACGGCATGGAGTGGAAGCCCGGGAAGTTGGCGAATTTCGCGATGTCATAGAGACCCAGGCCCACATTATTGGCCAGGCCCGAGGCGTCCGCCCCGTCGATGATGCCGGTTTCCAGCGCGGTAAAGATCTCGGTGAAGTCCATCACGATGGGCGAGGCGCCCAGCTTTTCAAAGATCTTCGTTTCCATGCCGGGGGGCGAGCGGAATTTCCAATCCTTCAGATCTTCGATCCCCGCGATGGGGCGGGTCGAGGCAAAGCTTTCCTGGCCGTAGACGATCCAACCGATCAGCTCCATGCCGTAAGTGTTATACAGCTCCTGCGCGGCCTCGCGCCCGCCGCCGTAGTACAGCCACGACAACTGCTGCGCGGGGGTCTCATAGCCGCCCATGATGTCGCCCACGAACTGGAACGCGGGGTTCTTGCCGGTCTGATAGCCGCCGCCGGTGGCGTCGCAGTCCAGAATGCCGGTGGCCGCCGCGTCAAAGGTTTCCACCGACTTGACCACGGACGAGGAATAGAAGGCCTCGATCTGGATCTCGCCGTTGGACATCAACTCAATGTTGTCGAACAACTCGCTCAGCAATTTGCCGGACGTCGTCTCGGGGGCGTAGTGTGTCTGGATCCGAAGGGTGGTGGTGGCATGGCCGTCGGCCAAGGCTGCAACGCTGCATAGGGCGGTGCTCGCCGCGGCGATGGCCGCGATCGTCAAGGTCTTCATCATAGTCCTCCCATTTATCGTTACGGTCCCTCGAACCCGGTTCTCCGAGCCTCCCGTTGAGGGGCGTGATCGGAGCCTAACGAGGATTCGCGATGGCGCAAACAAAAAATGAAAATCGGTAGACAGATTGCTATTTTGCAGAATATTGAAATTTCTGAGGGGGAGAGCGCATGCCGGAAGGCCGTGAAAGAATCGACACGCCGAGCATTTACGCCGACCTCCAACACCGGCTGCTGACGGGTGCCTTCGATCCGGGGTCCAAGCTGATGCCGACGTTGCTGCACGACCAATACGGCGTGTCGGCCAACACCGTGCGCGATGTGTTGCTGCAACTGTCCAAGGTCGGCCTGGTGGATTTCGAGATCCAGCGCGGATTCCGCGCCCGCGCGGTCAGTCAGGAGCGGCGATCCCAGGTCGCCGCGTTTCGGGTCCTGCTGGAACAGGAAGGCGCGGTTCTGTCCATGCGCAATGGCGGGCTCGCCTGGGAGGCGCGGTTGTCCGCAGCCCACCATTCGCTTGTCCATATCGAGCGTCAGTTGGCGCGGGCGCCAGAGAACACGATGCCCTTCGTGGGGATCTGGTCGGACGCGGAGCTGACCTTCCACAGGACGTTGATTTCAGAATGTAAATTGCCGCCGTTGATCGAGACGTTTGAGCATGTCTACATGCAATTTCGCCAGCAGATGGTCGGGCTAGAGGCGAACTGCGTCCCAAGCTACTTCGAGCGGATCGTGGTGGAGCATGAGGCCATCATGGATGCGGCCGTTTCCGGGGATGAGCCGGCGTTGCGCGCGGCCATCCGGGCGCACCAGTCGAGGCACCTCGACCGATGACCTGGTGCATTGGCCAGGCCGGGAAGCTGCCGACCGACCTCAGCGCGCCATGCGCCGCGCCGCGCGGTGTCCTGGCTTGCTCACAGGTTATTGCGCGCGCGCAGTTCCAAGAACAGGGCGGAGTGATCCCAATCGCCGCCATCCATCTCGTCGCGCACCACTTTGAACCTGTCGTTGACCGCTTGGACAGCGGGCAGGGTCAGCGAGAGGTTCGCAGCTTCGTCCAGCACATTGTCCAAGTCTTTGATCTGAAACTTCGTCAGCCCGCCAGGGACGAAGTTCCGCTCGGTCATGCGCGCACCGTGCTGTTGCAGGATGGTGCTGTCGGCGAACCCCCCTTTGAGCGCGTCGCGCACCGCCGCCGGGTCAGCGCCGCCTGCCTCCAGCAGCAGCATGGCCTCCGCCACCGCGCCGATGGTGCAGGCGACGATGGCTTGGTTGGCCAGTTTGGACAATTGCCCGGCACCCACGGGGCCCACGTGGACCGGGCGCCCCAGGGCCTGCAACGTGCCCTCGACCGCTGCAAAGGCCGCAACGTCTCCACCCGCCATGATGGCCAGGGTCGCGGTTTCGGCGCCCTTCGTCCCGCCCGACACCGGCGCGTCCACGTATCCAATGCCGCGCGTGGCGAAGCGTTCGGCATGGGCACGGGCCTCGGCAGGTTTGATCGACCCCATCTCAACCCAGATGGCCCCTTTGGCGAAGGCCTCCATCGCCGCGGTTTGCACCAGGTCGGAGGTCGGCCCGTCCGACAGCATGGAGATCACGAGGGGCGCCCCCGCGACAGCATCGGCTGGGGTCTCGGCCACGGTCGCGCCCTCGATGGCGCGGGCCTTGTCCAGGGACCGGTTCCAGACGGTCACGTCGTGGCCCGCCGCGATCAGGTTGCGGGCCATGGGCGCGCCCATCAATCCAGTGCCGAGCAGGGTGAGTTTGGTCATCGGTCTCTCCATGTTTGCGCTCACATTAGAAACCCACTAGCCCCCTGCACAACCGAGGAGTTGCCATGACAGACCGCCTCAAGGGCAAACGCGCCCTCATCACCGCCGCCGGTCAGGGGATCGGGCGCGCCACGGCTGAGATGTACATTGCGGAAGGCGCGAAGGTCTTTGCGACCGATGTGAACGGCGACCTATTGGCAGGTCTGTCCTGTGAAACCTTCGTCTTGGATGCTCGCGACGATGCTTCGGTGGCCGAAGGCGTGGCGCGGGCCGAGCCGGATGTTTTGTTCAACTGTGCGGGCTTCGTTCACCATGGCACTATCCTCGATGCCACGGACGATGAGTGGGATATGGGCTTCGACCTCAACGTCCGGTCCATGTACCGCACGATCCGCGCCGCGCTGCCTGGAATGGTCGAGCGGGGCGGCGGGTCGATCATCAACATGTCGTCGGCACTCGGCTCCGTGATCGGGGCGCCGAACCGGTTCATCTATGGGGCCACCAAGGCCGCTGTGATCGGGATTACGAAGTCCGTGGCCGTGGATTACATCAAGCAGGGGATCCGCTGTAACGCGATCTGTCCCGGCACGGTCGAATCGCCATCCTGGCACGACCGCGTGCGCGCGTTGGGTGAACAGCTGGGCAGCCAGGAGGAAGCCATGGCCCAATTCGTCGCCCGCCAACCCATGGGGCGCGTGGCGCAGGCGACCGAGATCGCCGCGTTGGCCACCTACCTGGCCTCGGACGAGAGCGCCTTTACCACCGGGCACCCCCATATCATCGATGGCGGCTGGTCCGGCCAATAGGTCTGGCGCGCCAGAGGGAGAGACACCATGACGAACAGCGCTCCGGTTCGGGTGGACCCCGGTCACGTGCCTCTAGTGGTTCTCGGCCAAGCTCACGCCCCGACCCTTTGTCCGGCCTATGCAAGCCGAAGCGTGCTGAACGGCTCCGCCCGTGCGTGCAAAGCCCGCCCCTGCGCCGATGATGCGAACCCGATGCTGCCCAACGACCGTTTCGACGCCTCTGCCGCCCCGGCTGTTGGGCGCCCCAAACACAGGACCGACCGATGACCGACCTCCGTTCCCGCAAGTGGTTCAACAACCCTGAAAACCGCGAGATGACCGCGCTTTATCTGGAGCGGTATTTGAACTACGGCATCACGCGGGAGGAGTTGCAGGGCGACAAGCCCATCATCGCCATCGCCCAGACCGGCAGTGACCTGAGCCCCTGCAACCGACACCACCTGGAGCTAGAAAAGCGTGTGCGAGACGGCATCATCGCCGCCGGGGGCGTGCCCATGCAGGTGCCCGTTCATCCCATTCAGGAGACGGGGAAGCGGCCCACGGCCTCGCTTGACCGCAACCTTGCCTATCTGAGTCTGACAGAGACGCTCTACGGCTATCCGCTCGACGGTGTCGTGCTGATGATCGGCTGCGATAAGACCACGCCCGCGCTGCTGATGGCGGCGGCGACGGTCAACATTCCGGCCATTGCCCTCTCGGTCGGCCCAATGCTGAACGGCTGGTTCAAGGGAGAGCGCACGGGCTCTGGCACCATCGTCTGGAAAGCGCGGGAGATGCATGCCGCCGGAGAAATCGACGACGCTGGGTTCATGGATATTGTCGCCTCGTCCACACCGTCGGTTGGCTACTGCAATACCATGGGGACGGCGACGACGATGAATTCCCTGGCCGAAGCCTTGGGGATGCAGCTGCCCGGATCGGCGGCGATCCCGGCGCCTTACCGCCAGCGGGGACACATCAGTTATGAGACGGGCAAGCGCATCGTGGAGATGGTCCACGAGGATCTGAAGCCGTCGGACATCATGACCCGCGAGGCGTTCGAGAACGCCATCGTCGTAAACTCCGCCATTGGGGGGTCGACCAACGCGCCGATCCACCTGAACGGCGTGGCGCGGCACATGGGTGTGGCGCTGGACAATGACGATTGGCAGGCGTTGGGCCATAGCGTTCCCTTGCTGACCAATCTGCAGCCTGCGGGCGAATACCTGGGCGAGGATTACTACCATGCGGGCGGGGTGCCCGCCGTGACCGGGCAATTGATCGCTGCCGGCATGCTGCCTCATCCGGGTGCCATGACGGTCAATGGCAAGACCATGGAGCAAAACTGCGGCGGGCTTTCTTCCGTCCTGCCGGACGTCATCAAGCCCATCGACGCGCCCATGTTGGAGGCGGCGGGTTTCCTGAACCTCAAGGGCAACTTGTTCGAGAGCGCGATCATGAAGACTAGCGTGATCTCGCAAGAGTTCCGGGACCGCTACCTGTCGAACCCGGACGATCCGGATGCCTTCGAGGGCAGGGCGATCGTGTTTGACGGACCCGAGGATTTTCACGTGAAGATCGACGATGAAAGCATTGGAATTGATGAGAATTGCATTCTCATCATGCGCGGGGCCGGACCCATCGGATACCCCGGTGCGGCGGAGGTGGTGAACATGCGTCCGCCTGCGTATCTGCTGAAGAAAGGTATCCATGCGCTGCCGTGTATTGGGGATGGGCGGCAGTCTGGAACCTCCGGCAGCCCGTCAATCCTGAACGCCTCGCCGGAGGCGGCGGCGGGCGGTGGACTTGCCCTGGTGCAGACCGGTGACCGACTTCGGATCGATCTGGGCAAGGGCACCGCGAATATGCTCGTGTCCGACGAGGAACTCGCCGAGCGCCGCCGCGCCCTGCCGCCGCACCCCTTCACACCCGCAAGCCAGACCCCCTGGCAAGAGATCTTCCGCGACCGAGTTGGCCCCCTGTCCGAAGGGATGACGCTGCGCGGGGCGGATGCGTATCAGGACGTGGCTGGGAAAGGATTGCCCCGTGACAACCACTAGCCGCTTCGACCGTCGCACGGCGGATGTGGTTAAATGGGTGGCGACCATCGTTCAGCTGGTCGGCTACGGTCTGACCGGGCTAGGCGCCACACCTTGGAACCTATGGGCCTTCTTCGTTGGGATCGCGCTCTGGTTTGCCGTTGGTGTGATGTGGAACGACCGTGCGATCATGGTCGTCCATGTCGGCGCTTTCATCTCGCTCTTGGTGGGATACCTCAATTCGTAACGTCCTTATGGGAGAGAACAGGCAATGAAACTCGTCCGCTTTGGCGACGCCGGGGCCGAAAAGCCCGGCATGATCGATCACAACGGCGACCTGCGCGACCTTAGCGGTCAGGTTGACGATATTGCTGGGCACGTGCTGTCGGATACAACGCTCGACATGCTGCGCACATTGGACCCCATGGCCTTGCCGAAGGTGGATCGGGAGGTGCGGTTCGGTCCCTGCGTTGGCCAGATCGGTAAGTTCATGTGCATCGGACTGAACTATTCCGACCACGCTGCGGAGACGGGTGCGGCCATCCCTGAGCATCCGATCCTGTTCATGAAGGCGACTTCGGCCATCGTTGGGCCGAACGACGATGTGGTGATGCCGCGCGGATCCACCCACACCGATTGGGAGGTGGAACTGGGCGTCGTGATCGGCAAGGCTTGCAAGTACGTCTCGGAGGAGGAGGCGTTGGACTACGTCGCAGGCTACTGCGTCTGCAACGACGTGTCGGAGCGGCATTTTCAGACCAAGCTGACCGGGCAATGGACCAAGGGCAAAAGCTGCGACACCTTTGGGCCGACTGGGCCGTGGCTCGTGACACGCGACGAGGTGGGCGATCCACAAAACCTCGCAATGCACCTTGATGTTAACGGTAACAGGAGGCAGACTGGGAACACGAATACGATGATCTTCACCGTGGCCCAGTGCATCAGCCACCTCAGCCAGATGTTCACCCTGCACCCGGGCGATGTGATTTCGACCGGGACGCCTCCGGGTGTCGGTATGGGGATGAAGCCGGACCCGGTGTACCTCAAGGAGGGGGACGTGATGGACTTGACGATCGAGAAGCTGGGCAGCCAACGACAGGTGGTGCGCGCGGATGGCTAAGACCAAGCTGCTCCAGATTGGGGATATCACCGACCGGATGCGCGACGCCCTGTCGGATCAGTTTGAGATCGATGTGCTGTTCGACCAAGGGGATCGTGCGGGGTTTTTGGCCGCCAACGGGGCGTCGTACCCCGCGATCCTCACCAACGGGCACTATGGCGTGCCTGAGGATGTGGATGCGGCGACGCCCAACCTGAAGGTCGTGTCCTCCTATGGGGTTGGCTACGACGCCATTGACGCCGACGTCTATGCCGCGCGGGGCATCAAAGTTGCCCATACGCCGGATGTCCTAAACGATGAGGTGGCCGATACCTTTGTGATGCTGTGGCTGGCCGTGTCGCGCCAGTTGATCCCGTCGGACCGGCATGTGCGGAGCGGCGCCTGGGAGGCGGAGGGGAACTATCCCTTGACCCGTTCCGTGCAGAAGCGGCGCGTTGGCATCCTTGGCCTGGGCCGGATCGGGCAAACCATTGCGGAGCGGTGCAAGGCCTTCAACGCGGATATTAACTATCACTCCCGCTCGCCAAAGGACGTCCCCTACACGTACCACGCGACGGCGGCGGAGTGTGCGGCGGCCGTTGAGGTGTTGGTTGCGATCACGCCGGGCGGTGCCTCCACCCAGCATATGGTGAACGCGGAGGTTTTGTCCGCCCTGGGACCCGATGGCATCTTCATCAATGTGGCGCGCGGGTCCGTGGCCGATGAGGCGGCCCTGGTCGCAGCGCTGGAGGCGGGCACCATCGCGGGCGCGGGTCTGGATGTGTTCGAGGCGGAGCCCAAGGTGCCCGATGCGCTCAAGTCCATGGACAACGTGGTTCTCACGCCGCACGTGGCCTCTGGCACCCATGAGACGCGGCAAGCTATGGGCGATCTGGTGGTGGAGAACCTGCAACAGTGGCTGGTCGACGGGACGGTCAAGACCGCCGTGCCGGAGTGCCGCCATCTGTGACAGCGGTCGTGGCGGCGGGGTCTACCCCGCCGCGCGGGCGGGCATGGCGCCCAGGCGCGCGGCGAGGCGATCGACCCGGTCGATGACGTCCTGGCGGATGGGGCCTGGACGCGGGGTGTCGCGCAAGGTGGTGAACAGATGATCCGGCGGGTTTCGTCCCCGGGAATTGCCGTCAAACGGGATCGCTCGAAGGATCGCCTCGGCCTCTGGAGTCAAACGGTCGGGGATGTCCTGACCGGATGCGATGGCCCAGTTTCCGGCCCAAAGACGGCCCACCGTCCAGGGGTTGTAGCCACCGCCGCCGAGGATCAAAACGCGTGGCGCCAGGGGTAAAAGGGCGCGTAACACCGCCCAATGGGCCGTGTTCGACAATGCCATGCGGGACAGCGGGTCCTCCTCGACAGCGTCCGCCCCACATTGCAGCACGATGGCATCGGGCGCGAAGGCTTCGACGGCTGGACGGATCACCCGGTCCCGGGCCAAGGCAAATTCGCTGTCGTTGCACGCGCGGGGCAGGGGCAGGTTAAACACCTGGCCGATACCCTGGTCATCCAAGGCACCGGTGAAAGGCCAACGCTTCTCTTCGTGGGTTGAGATCAACAGAGTATCGGCGTCATCGGCAAAGGCGTACTCCACGCCGTCCATGTGGTGCGCATCGATGTCCACATAGGCGATCCGTTGCGCGCCGTTCCGCCGGAGGCTGAGAATGCCAAGCACCGCATCGTTCAAATAGCAGAACCCCGAGGCACGATCCGGCATCCCGTGGTGTGTCCCGCCCCCTGGGTTATGGACGACACCACCGCCAGACAGGATCTCTCCGGCCAGCAGCGATCCACCTGCGCCGGTTGCGGGACGACGGTACATCTCTGGAAAGACCGGGTTGGACACGGTGCCCAGCCCATGGCGCGTGCGGGTCGTGTCATCGACGGCGCCGGTGACCTCAGCCTCTTCTAGCGCGGCCAAGTACTCCGGGGTGTGCCAGACGGAGAGGGCCGCCGGCTTGGCCCGTGGCGAGATGCGAAACCGCTCCGGCGGAAGCCACCCGAGGACGCGGACAAGATCCAGCACAGTGGACACGCGCGGCACGCGCAGGGGGTGCCACTTGCCATAGGACGAGCCGCGATAGATCTCCGATCCGAGGAGGAGGGGGGTCACTCCGGCAGGACACCTTCAATGGCGCTGATCATCTTGCGCGACAGGGGCCGGGTGCTGGACCCCTCGAATGTCACAAGCTGCCCCTCGGGATCCAAAAGCGCTTTGTTGAAGTTCCAGCGCGGGCGCTCCCCCTGATCCGCCAGCCAGGCATAGAAGGGATGGGCGTCGTCCCCAGTGACGGGCGTGATGGCCGTCATGGGGAAGGTAAGGCCATAGTTCACCTCACAAAACTCGGCCACGGCGGCATCATCCGACAATTCCTGCCGGAAGTCATCCGATGGGACGCCGACGACGGTAAAGCCACGGTCACCATACCGCTCATGCAGGGTTTGCAGGCCCGCGTATTGATCCGTGAAGCCACACAGCGAGGCGGTGTTCACCACCAGAACCGCTTGGCCCCGGAGGTCGGTTAGGTCGAGGGTCCCCCCTTCCAACGCGTCGAACTCAAAGGCTGAGGCGGGTAGGGCCGATAGGCACAAAAACATGAAAGCTCTCATGTCCTGAAAGTTAGCTGTCGGCCCCGCGTCTTCAAGCCATATTGCGCCCGCCGTCGAACCCCTTATTTTGCGGTGCACACGGTGATGAACGGGGTGGTCATGATCAAATACGCGCTGCGCTGTCGTCAGGGACATGACTTTGAAAGCTGGTTCAAATCCGCTGATGCGTTTGACACCTTGGCGGCGCAGCGGATGGTGTCCTGTGTCGTCTGCGGCGATACGGATGTTCGTAAGGCTTTGATGGCGCCAAAGGTTCGCGTTCCGGCCGAGGTTACGCCCTCCGATCCGTCCCCAAGTGAGGTGGAGGCAAAGATCGCCGCCCTGCGCGCGAAGGTCGAGGCTGAGGCGACATATGTGGGCGGGCGGTTTGCGGAAGAGGCCAGGGCCATCGCCGCCAGCGACGATCCGGCGAAACCAATCTGGGGCGAGGCCAACGCGCAGGAGGCAAAGGCCTTGCTGGAGGATGGCATCCCCGTTGCACCGCTACCCTTCGCGCCCAAGCGCAAGATGAATTGATGCCCTGCGCCATGGTCACAGACGGTTCACTACGGGATCTGGCGTGATGACGGTGCGTCGTCCGTTGGGCTGTCTGACGCGTCGCAGCGTCTTGGCGGGTTTGGCGCTGTCCGTCTCCCCTCCCGTACGTGCGGCGGGGGGCTTAACGGTTCTCGCGGCGGCCAGCTTGAAGCCCGCATTGGATGAGATTGCCACGACCTGGGCCGAGCCGGTCGCCCTGTCCTATGGCGGCAGCGGAACGATTGCGCGACAGGCGGCGGCGGGGGCTCCGGCGGATCTTGTCCTGCTGGCGGCCTCCGATTGGATGGAGTGGCTTGTGGGTCAGGGCGTTGTGCAAGGCACCGCACGGTCGGTGGCGTCCAACCGTTTGGTGATGGCTGGCCCGGCTGGCGCGGGTCAGATTGAGCTGACGTCCGATGGTGTTGAGGGACGCTTGGGCACAGAGGGGCGCTTCGCCATGGGTGACCCCCTGTCGGTACCTGCCGGACGCTACGGTCAACAGGCGCTGGAGACGCTGGGTCTGTGGACCGCTCTGCGCCCCCGCGCGATCCTCGCGGAAAATGTGCGCGCCGCTTTGGCCTATGTGGCGCGCGGGGACGTGACCTTGGGCCTGGTCTATGCCTCCGACGTGGTCGGGACCGGCGCCGTAGACGTGGCGCGCATTCCCGCGCGTGCCCATCAACCGATTGTCTATCCAGGCGCCGTCTTGGCAGGGGCTGCCCCAAGCGCCCGCGCCCTTCTGGACCATATCGCACAAGCCACCGACGTCTTCGCCAGGCACGGGTTCCATCTGTGATCACATTGCCGCCAGAGGCTCTGGAGGCTTTGACGTTGTCGCTCCGCGTCTCCGTCGTCGCGACGCTCGCCAGTCTGTTGCCCGCGATCTGGATCGCGCGGCTGCTGGCCCAGGGTCAGTTCAGGGGGCGCGGGTTGCTTGATGCCGTCGTCCATTTGCCGTTGGTCTTGCCGCCCGTGGTGACTGGATACGCGCTGCTTCTGCTGTTTTCGCGCAGCGGGCCATTTGGCGCCGTGTTGGAGCCCCTGGGCCTGGGCCTCGCCTTTCGCTGGACCGGGGCGGCCCTGGCGGCGGCGATCATGGCACTGCCCCTGATGGTGCGGGCCATTCGCCTGTCCATCGAAGCGGTCGATCCCAAACTGGAAGAAGCGGCGGCCACCCTCGGGGCGTCGCCCCGTAAGGTCTGGTGGACGATTACCTTTCCGTTGACGGTTCCCGGGATCTTGGCCGGGGTGACGCTGGGCTTTGCCAAGGCCTTCGGTGAATTCGGGGCAACGATCACCTTTGTGGCGTCGATCCCCGGTGAAACCAGGACGTTGCCCTCTGCGATTTACGCCTTTCTGCAAGTGCCGGGGGGCGAGGCGCCGCTACGTGGTCTCGTAGCGGTGGCAGTGGTCGTTGCCATCGGCGCGGTGATCCTATCCAACTGGTTGGCCCGTCGCGTGGCCCAACGCGTGGCAGGCCGCTGATGCTGGATGTGGCGATCACACGGCGCGTGGATGGCTTCACCTTGGACGTGGCGTTGACGGCCGGGTCGGGCGTCACGGCGGTCTTTGGCCCGAGCGGAGCGGGTAAGACATCGCTCGCCCGCTGTGTGGCCGGGTTGGAGAGGCCCGATGCGGGGCGGATCGTTTTGGACGGGCAGGAAGTCTTCGGACCAAACGCTTGGGTGCCCGTGCACAAGCGGGCGATTGGCTATGTCTTCCAAGAAGCACGGCTGTTTCCCCACCTGACGGTGGAGCGAAACCTGCTCTACGGCGCGCCGACGGGAACAGCACCGGGTCAGGTGGCCGATATGCTGGGGATCAAGCCGCTTTTGGGGCGCCGCACGGCGGGGTTGTCCGGGGGAGAGGCGGCGCGTGTGGCCATTGGGCGGGCGCTTCTACGGCAACCGCGGCTCCTGATTATGGACGAGCCCTTGGCGGCGCTGGACGCCCGGCGGCGCGGATTGATCCTGCCCTATCTTGAACGGTTGCGGGATCACGGCATTCCGATCCTCTACATCTCCCATGCCATTGAGGAGGTTGCGCGCTTGGCCTCGACGCTCGTCCTGATGCGCGCGGGACAGGTCGTCCGGTCTGGCCCGGTGGAAGAGATGCTGTCGGATCCGACCGTCGCCGCCGATATTGGTCCGTCCCAAGCCGGGGCGGTCCTGTCGGGCATCATTCGAAAGATCGCCGACGGCCTGGCTGAGGTGGAGACGCCAGCCGGATGCCTGCACCTCGCTGGCGTGGAGGGCGGGGTCGGCACGGCGCTTCGCCTTCGGATCCGGGCAGAAGACGTCATTGTCGCCACCCAGGAACCCGTGGGGCTGTCCGCGCTGAACGTGTTGCCCATGGTGGTGGAGCAGGTGTTGCAAGGCCAAGGGCCGGGCGTGATGGTTCGTTTGCGCGCGGGCGATGGCGCCCTGTTGGCGCGGGTGACCCGCGTGTCGGCGGATCGTTTGGGTTTGGTCGTGGGGCGGCCCGTTTGGGCCGTCATCAAGACAACCGGTGTGGCACGCCTGGACGTCGGCGGTGGCGGCCTGCGGTCGATCTAGCTTTTGACGCGACCGAGGGCGTTCAGCAGTTGGCGCTCCAACTGGCGGCGTTCTTCGGGGGTTAGAAACGCACCGATCTCGACCTTACGGGGGCCGCCCTCCAGGGTCAGATAGTCCTCGATTCCGGCAACCCGTTCATGACGTTCGACGCGCATCCAGTAGGGGTTTGCTTCCCAATCCCGAAGGCTTCCGTCGGGATCGCGCCGCGTCAGGGTGACCGCGTCTGTCGTCATCTCAAAGCGTTCGAGAATGTCGCGGTCGCGCCAGGAGCGTTTGAGACCGAACCACAGAAGGCCCAAGACCAGCAGCTCGAACGGCAAGACCCCCCAGAGGACGGCCGTGCCCAAGAGGCCGACCAAAGGCACCATCAGCATGGCAAAGGTTGCGCCAATCATGGTGACGAACCCGCCAGGTGTCAGCGACTGGTGCGGCCAGAGTTCCAAAGAGAGGACCACAGACGAAGGGGCCCCGGACGATGCCGGGGCCCCCTGTGTATGGTCGGTGATGACCTTGATTGGCATCAGTGGCCCGGCTGCTTGTCCCACATGTCGCGGGTCGGCAGCTGCTCGAAGGTGTGCTCCGGCGGCGGGTTGGGCAGTGTCCACTCCAGCGTGTCGGCGTGCTCACCCCAATAGGATTCGTCGGTCACGCGCTTCCCAGCAAAGATCGTGTAGAAAACGATCCCGATGAAGAAGAGGAACGAGGCGAAGGACAGGAAGGCACCCCAGCTCGACACTTCGTTCCAGAGCGCGAAGGCATCCGGGTAGTCGATGTAGCGGCGCGGCATGCCCTGACGACCCAGGAAGTGCTGCGGGAAGAAGGTGATGTTCGCGCCGATGAAGAACATCCAGAAGTGCAGCTTACCTGCCCATTCGGGGTACTGGCGGCCCGACATCTTGCCGATCCAGTAGTAGATCCCGGCAAAGATCCCGAACACAGCACCCAGAGACATCACGTAGTGGAAGTGCGCGACCACGTAGTAGGTATCGTGGTAAGCTCGGTCCACACCCGCCTGAGACAGCACGATCCCCGTGACACCACCCACGGTGAACAGGAAGATGAAGCCGATGGCGAAGAGCATGGGCGTCTTAAAGGTGATCGATCCACCCCACATCGTCGCGATCCAGGAGAAGATCTTCACCCCCGTGGGGACCGCGATGATCATCGTCGCAACCATGAAGTAGGCCTGCTGCGTCAGCGACATGCCGACGGTGTACATGTGGTGCGCCCAGACGACGAAGCCGAGACCACCGATGGCGACCATGGCGTAGACCATCGGCAGGTAGCCAAAGATCGGCTTCTTCGAGAAGGTCGACACGATGTGCGAGATGATGCCGAAGGCCGGCAGGATCACGATGTACACCTCGGGGTGACCGAAGAACCACAGGATGTGCTGGTAAAGAACGGGGTCACCGCCGCCAGCCGGATCAAAGAAGGTCGTACCGAAGTTACGATCCGTCAGCAGCATAGTGATCGCACCGGCGAGAACGGGCAGGGCCAGCAGGATCAGCCAGGCGGTCACAAAGATCGACCAAGCAAACAGTGGCACCTTGTGCAGCGTCATGCCCGGCGCGCGCATGTTCAGGAAGGTCGTGATGATGTTGATGGCGCCGAGGATCGAAGAGGCGCCCGACACGTGCACGGCAAAGATGGCGATGTCAGTCGACATCCCCTGTTCCGTCGTGGAGAGCGGCGGGTAGAGAACCCAGCCAATGCCCGACCCGAGTTGTCCGTTGCCGCCAGGAACGACGACCGACAGAACCGCGAGGGACGTGCCAGCCACAAACAACCAGAACGACAGGTTGTTCAACCGGGGGAACGCCATATCAGGCGCGCCAATGTGCAGCGGCATGAAGTAGTTACCGAAGCCCCCGAACAACGCCGGGATAACCACGAAGAACATCATCAGGATGCCGTGGCCGGTGATCAGCACGTTCCAGAGGTGCCCGTTTGGCGTACATTCGCCCGCAGCGGCAGCCGTCAGGCGCGCGCCTTCCATGCACATATATTGGACGCCGGGGTCCATGAGCTCCAACCGCATGTAGACGGTGAAAGCGACCGAGATAAACCCGGCCAGGCCCGATACGAAGAGATACAGGATCCCAATGTCTTTATGGTTCGTGGACATGAACCACCGCGTAAAGAAGCCAGGCTTCTCGTGGTGATCGTGGCCCGAAATGGCGGCGTCTGCCATCTGGTCGCTCCTGCGTAGTTGCTCGTGGCACGCGGAAGACTCGCCCCCGCGCATGTCTGTCGCCGCCTTCTAGCGATGGGGGCACGCGGGGGCAACGGCACAAGACAGCGCATGTCGCGGGAAATTGTCGCGGAACTTTAGACGTAGGGACCGGGGCGTTCCCGGCCAAGGGGATCACGCAGGTGTTTGGTGCCAGGGTGACGTCCGCCGCAGCGCCGCATCCAGATCATCCATGCTCACCGGCAGCCCCAGGTCCACCAAGGACGTCACGCCGTGCCCAGAGATGCCGCAGGGGACGATGCCGTCAAAATGCTCCAGGTCCGGTTCTAGGTTAATCGAGATTCCGTGGAAGCTCACCCAGCGGCGCAGGCGGATCCCGATAGCGGCGATTTTGTCTTCGCGTGGGGTGCCATCGGGCAGGGGCGGCCTATCGGGACGCGGAACCCAAACGCCCACGCGTCCCTCGCGAATTTCGCCAGTCACGCCGAATTCTGCTAGGGTATCGATGACCCAATGTTCCAGGGTTTGAACGAAGGCCCGCACATCGCGTCCCCGTCGACCGAGGTCCAGCATGCAATAGGCCACCCGTTGGCCGGGCCCGTGGTACGTGTATTGCCCCCCGCGACGGGCCTGATGGACGGGAAACCGGTCCGGGTCCTTCAGGTCCTCCAGCTTGGCCGATGTGCCCGCCGTGTAGAGGGGAGGATGCTCCAACAACCAAATCGCCTCGGCGGCGGAGCCCTCAATAATGCTCTCAACCCGATGCTCCATCTCGCGGAGCGCCGTTCTGTAGTCCACAAGCGGCCCGGATGTGATCCAGTCCGGTTGCGTCGTCGCATCTGAAAGTGAGCCGTCCCGTTCCATCGGAACGCCGTGCCATGGGTCATGTCCCACGTCAAACACGAACCGCCTGGTGCCAGCACGCGCCTCAAGCAAAACGCGCGCCCGAAGGCGCGCGCATCCGTGGTTAGGGACGCTCTGCTCGGGTCACACCAAGTCGTACGTCGGTGCCTCAACATATTCACCGATCTCGCCGTCAAAGCCGAGGTCTGCAAACATATCTTCCAGGGCATCGATGCTGTCGCGGCGCCAGGCGTCCAGGAGGACAATCTCCTGTGTAGCGATAACCCGTCCGAAGAAGTCCGTAGAGGACACGGTCAGCACGACGTCATCGGTGCTGTTGTTCCGAAGGTCCTCGCCATTCATCTCCTCTCCGCCGAAGTCACCTACGTCGATGGAGTCGATTTGGATGTTGAAGCCAAAGGCACCCAGGAACGAAATCCCGTCCACGCCTTTGCCGTTCTTATCGACGGAGGCGAAATCAACGATCACATCGGTCGCGCCGTTGGTGACATCAGTAACGGCCCAAATGAATTCGTCATCACCATGCCCGCCGGTCATCACATCGCTGCCGCGTCCGCCGTTAATGATGTCGTCGCCGAAGCCGCCCTTGACGACGTCGGCAGACCTCCCACTCGCAAGGATGTCTTCGCCTTCGCCACCCGACACGAAGTCCTGGCCCCGCCCAGTTGCAACAAAGTCGTCACCGCCCAATGTCACGACTTCGTCGCTCCGGCGCGTCCCGAAAACAATATCGGTTCCGTCTGTTCCAAGTATGTCAGCCATTCTTACTTATCCCCATTGTAAAAAACCCACACCCGTGAATAAAAATTAACAGCCGCAGTAAGCGCCATCAATACACTTTGGGCGAAACAAAGGCGTGATTGCGGAAATTGAAAGACAGTAGAAACGCATTGTCTCAGAATGGGAAACAATAACAGCGTGGATCGAGACTGTTTTAGGTATCAACACCTTATAGGGGTTATTTGCGCGAACCGTGACTTTACTGAATGGTCCCAAGGTCAATAAAGGCGCTTCTCTCATTCAACAGAGAGCAAAAATAGATCGTATTGAACACATCAATGCGAATAATGAAACACAGTGTTCAAAGCGGCGGCGGTGCGACTAAGCTAATGGTTGCCGCGATTTGGAGACATAAGCGGCTACCACCGAAATGACGTACGCACCAAAAAAACCTCGGCGCGCACGTCGTGTTTGTTCGTAAAGGCTTATGCCAGGAGGTCGACGCCGTACTCGACCGGTACGTACTCACCGATCTCGCCTTCGAAGCCGAGTTCGGCGAAGGCTGCCTCCAGCGCATCGATGCTGTCCCGGCGCCAAACGTCTAGCATGACAAGCTCCTGCGTGGCGATAATACCGCCATGCTCGTCGTAGCTGGAGATCGTCAGAATGACGTCGTCCGTCGCGTTGTTGCGCAGGTCCTCACCATTCATGGCGCCGCCTTCGTAGTCACCGACGGCAATGGCATTGATTTGGACAGTCGCACCGCCGAAGTCGAGCAAGCTCAAGCTGTCGACGCCTTTGCCTTTATCAATCGCAGCAAAATCGACGATCACATCGGTGGCGCCATCTTCGATCTGATTGGCCGTCCAGATGAATTCGTCATTCCCGTGGCCGCCGACCAGAACATCGCTCCCTTCGCCCCCATTAATGAAGTCGTCGCCGAAGCCGCCTTTAACGACATCATTGCCTTGGTTGCCGCTGACTTTGTCATCTCCGGCGCCGCCGGAAACGGTGTCATCGCCATTGCCGCCTTTGAGAGTGTCTTCGCCGCCGAGGCCCAGAATCATCTCGTCGGCACCGGTTCCGTTAACAGAGTCGTCCGTCGCACTTCCTACAATACTCGTCATGTTGTTCCATCCCATGAACAAAAAAAGTTCCCAACGTCCAAAAGTTAACAGTTCCTTAACGGGGCGACAAGAAATTTTGACAAAACTGTGTCAATTGTCTGGCTTTCATAGGCTTAAAAAGCCGCCGACGACAGTGGCTTTGATACGTCACCTACCGTGACGTTTGTGCCTTGCCTTGCTGCAAACCATTGGCTAGTCAGCGCCCACGTCGGCGATGCGGTCGTGGCGGAATTGGTAGACGCGCAGCGTTGAGGTCGCTGTGGGGTAACACCCGTGGAAGTTCGAGTCTTCTCGACCGCACCATCCGACCGGCGGAAAAAAGGCTGCCATCAATCTTGATGGCAGCCTTTTCATTTTTCCGCATCGTATGAAGCTCTTACGACGGCGCACCAGCGGGCCGGGGCAACCAACGGCGTCCTGGGCGTGTCTGGGTCAAGCTGATTTCACCATCGCGACGATTGGCGAGTCGCAGTGTCGCGTCCCTGAGTTTTTCGATCCCATCGTTGGCATCCTTCGGCAGGGCCGCACCGTCCAGCGGTCGCCCGACAGTGATGTGGAACGGCTGTACGTCCTTGTTCAGCGTCTCATGGAACAAGGTAATGTCGCGCAACGTCGGATGGAGAGCATCGAAAGCATAGAACATCGCGGAGTTGCGGGCCCGGACGTGTACGGGAATCACCGGCAGCTTAAACTTGCGTGCGATCATGGCGGCGCTGGCCATCCATGGCCGCTCATAGAGTCTCAGACCGCGGCGTTTGGCCAGGCGACCTGACGGAAAGATAACGCCAAGGCGCCCCGCCTCCAGTGCCTCGCGGGTGAGCTTCATCGTCTCGCGCGTTTTTGTAACGGTGCGCTTTTCCGGACGCCATTCGACGGGGACGATCATGTCTTCGAACTGGGGCAAAACACGCAGGATGTCGGAGTTCGCGTAGTAGAAGGCGTCTGACCGTCGTTGCCGCAACACATCGTGCAGGATGATCCCATCGGCGATTCCAGTCGGATGGTTCGCAACGATCAGGGCGGGGCCGTCGGTTGGCACATTCTCCAAACCGTCGAACGTGACCTGCCGTGCGATCCGGTAGGCGAGATCCGCCATGATCTCGGAGACCTCGCGATCAAGATAGGTCGTCCCGATCTCGACCGAGCGCTCGTAGGCCAGCAGTCTTCCAAGCACCAGCCATGCTGTTTTGGCGGTCAACGTTTGCTGGAACAGCCAAGGGGCCCGTTCGGCAATCATAGGGTCGAGGCGATCACGCATAGCTGCCCTCCCAACATGGTCACATCACAGGGGCATGACGCCCCGGTGCATAACGCGCGTTTATGGCCGTCGTTCCTGAACTTCTACTCGAAAGTCCACACAGCTGTCATCCGATGGAGCCGGTGGCGGCGATCTACCGCCCGCCGGAGACGTCCAAGACGGTGTCGGTGACATAGCTGGCCTGGTCGCTCAACAGCCAGAGGATGGCGCGCGCGACCTCCTCGGCGCTGCCCGCGCGGCGCATGGGGATGCTGGGGGCGAGGCGGTCCACCCGCTCCGCATCGCCGCCTTTGCCATGGATGGGTGTGGCGATGATACCGGGCCGGATGGCCGTCACGCGGATCCCCTGGGGGGCAAGCTCTTGGGCCAGTCCCTTGGAGAAGACCTCCAACCCGCCTTTGGTTGCCGCGTAGTCCGCATACTGGCCGGGGCTGCCAAACCGCGCCGCGGCCGAGGACACATTGACGATCGCGCCACCGCTAGACATGCGCCGGGCGGCTTCTCCGGCCACCAGGATCGGGGACGAGAGGTTGATCGAGACCATGCGCATCACACGGGCCGGCGTAAACGCGGTCACCGGTTGGGCCTGATCCACCACGCCCGCGTTGTTCACCAGCTTATCCAAGTGCCCATGTTCTTGGTCGATCGACGCAAAGAGCGCCGGGACGCTGCTCGGGTCGCTCAGGTCCGCGCGGTGAATTGTCACGCGCGCCCCTTTCGCGCGCGCCGCCGCTGCCGTCTCATCGGCCCCGGCCGCGTTGCTGTTGTAGTGGAGGGCGAGGTCGTGATCCTCCGCCGCCATGACCGCGGTTGCCGCCCCGATCCCGGAGGAGGCGCCTGTCACCAAGAGCGTTTTGCGTGCCATATCCAAAGATCCTTACGCCTCAGTCGCACTGGATGATCCCAGTATCCGTCCAACCATCTCAGATAGATCGCGGCTCAGCGGTTGCCCTTGCAGACGCGTTAACGCCGCCGAGATCAGCGCTTGCCTGTCGGCGTCATACCGGCGCCAGGCGTCGAACGCCGTCGAGAGCCGCGCAGCCGTTTGCGGGTTCGATTTGTCTAGGATTAACAGCCATTCAGCCAAGAACTCATAACCAGACCCGTCTGGGTTATGGAAACCAGCCGGGTTGCCTGCCGTCAGCCCGCCCAGGACGGAGCGAACCCTGTTCGGGTTGTTGGCGTCGAAATCGGGGCGCGCCGTGAGGTCTCGGGCGATTTGGACGGCGCGGGTTGGCTCGGCATGGGCGACGCGCGCCATGAACCATTTGTCCATCACGAGACGGTCGTCGGACCATTGCGCCTCGAACTGGTCGGCGACGTTTGGGTCCCCAGCTTCCAGAAGGCAGGTAAAGGCCGCCATACGGTCGGTCATGTTATCGGCCCCGTCATAGGTCGCCCGCGCCGCGCCCCCGCCGTCTTGTGTCGTCAGAAGGCGCAGCACGACGGCCCGCAGGGCGCGTTTGCCCGCGTCCGATGCCTCCGGCGTGTACGGGCCGGGTGTGGCCATATCGTCCATCAAACGCGGGAGGTCGGTTGCCAATCGATCGGCCACAGCCGCGAACGCTCGCTTACGGGCCGCGTGAATGGCGGTCGGATCTGGCACGACACCGGCGTCATGCAGGCTTTGCGCAAGATCATCCTCGGAGGGCAGGGCGAGAGCCAGGGCACGGAACGCCGGATCCAACCCATCATTGAGCGCCACGGCCGCCAGCGCATCGAGCCAGGCCGCGTCAAAGGGTGCGTCCTCCGTGATGTGGCGCAACAGTCGATCTTTGCTGAGGGCGCGCCCCGCCTCCCACCGGTTGAAGGGGTCGGTGTCATGGGCCAGCAAGGTCAAACGATCTGTGTCGCTTTGCTGATATTCCAGCCGCACCGGCGCGGAAAAGCCACGCAGAACGGACAAGACCGGGCGCGCGTCCAGATCGAAGGTCAGCGTCGTCTCCGCTTCCGTGAGCTCTAGCACTTCGGTCGGGCGAACCTCGTCCCCCGCAGTGTTCAACAGGCCCCACGCAACGGGGATCACCATCGGCGCCTTATCCGTCTGGCCGGGCGTGTCTGGCACCGTCTGACGAAGCGTCAGTCGATAGGTACCGTCGCCATAGGATTCCGTCACAGAGACCAATGGCGTGCCAGCCTGGGAATACCACAGCTTGAACTGAGACAGGTCGCGGCCCGTAGCCTCTTCGAAGCAGGCCAGCCAGTCTTCGATCGTGCAGGCCTGGCCATCATGCCGTTCAAAATAGAGGGCGCAGCCAGCCGCATACCCGGCGTCCCCCACGAGACGGCGCAGCATGCCGATCACCTCCGCGCCTTTTTCATAGACCGTTGCCGTGTAGAAATTGTTGATCTCGACAAAGCTCTCGGGCCGCACAGGGTGGGCCAGGGGACCTGCGTCTTCGCGGAACTGGCGCGCGCGCAGTTGCAACACGTCGCCGATCCGCTGCACGGGTGCCGACCGCATATCCGCGCTGAACTGTTGATCCCGGAAAACCGTCAGACCCTCTTTGAGGCAAAGTTGAAACCAGTCGCGGCAGGTGATGCGGTTGCCGGTCCAGTTGTGGAAGTACTCATGGGCGACGATCCCCTCGATCAGGGCGAAATCCGTGTCGGTCGCTGTGTCTGGCGATGCGAGGACGTATTTGGAGTTGAAGATGTTCAACCCCTTGTTTTCCATCGCACCCATGTTGAAATCGTCCACGGCCACGATGTTGAAGACGGACAGATCATAGGCCCGCCCATAGACCGTCTCGTCCCAAGCCATGGACCGTTTCAGGGCGTCCATCGCATAGGCCGTACGCCCCTCGTCCCCCGGGCGCACCCAGATGTTGAGCGTCACCGCGCGCCCCTCGCAGGTGGTAAACTGATCCGTGGTTGCCACCAAGTTTCCCGCCACCAGGGCAAAAAGATAGGTCGGCTTGGGCCAGGGGTCGTGCCATTTGCCGGGCGCCACCTCATCGCCGTTGGACAGCAGGACGGGCAGGTCGGCCTCAATCTCCACGTCGTAGGTGGCCATCACGTCCGGGCGGTCCAGCATCCAAGTGATCTTGCGAAAGCCTTCGGCCTCGCACTGGGTGCAATACATGCCATTGGACATATACAGCCCCTCAAGCGCCTTGTTTTCCTGGGGCGCGATGCGGGCCACGGTCTCTAACAGAAACGCGTCAGGCACGTCATGCAGGGTAAGTGTCGTGTCCGTCAGCATGTAGCGCGACGCCTCCAATGGCACGCCGTCGATTGCCAAGGACACCATATCCAAGCCCTCGCCGTTGAGGACCATGACCCCCGGCCCCTGCCGACGGCAAGTCAACCGCGCCGAGACTTCGGTCGCAAGGGGATCAAGCCTCAGGTGCAGGTCCACATGGGTCACCGTCACCGGAACCGGGGCGTAATCGGCCAGGTGAATAACGGTTTGCGATTGATCGGGGGCGGCGTCGCGCATGGGTGTCTCCTGCCTTGGCAGAGGGCAAGCTAGGCGCCGTGACGGGGCGGGGCCAGTGCGTTTTCGCCCGATGGCACTTTTCGTGGTCGGGGCCGGTCGGCTGCCTATGTCTGTGCCATGGCCGGAAAGATGAGACGTAAAGGCGATCTGCCCACCAAGGACTGCGCCACCTGCGGACGCCCGTTTACCTGGCGCAAAAAGTGGGCGTCGGTCTGGGATGAGGTCAAATACTGCTCGGATAAGTGCCGTTCTGCGCGATCTGGTAAGAAAACCTAACCAATCCTGTTGCCGATAGGAAATTTTGTCGCTAATCGGCAACTGGAACCAGAGTGCAGGGAGGTCCTCATGGAACGCGTCGACAAATATGGTTTGGCCGTTGCGGCCCCGTTGGCCCAGTTTGTGGAGGAGCAAGCGCTGCCCGGAACGGGTGTGTCGCGGGACGACTTCTGGTCGGGGTTTGCGCGGCTGGTGACGGATCTGGCGCCGCGCAATGCGGAGCTGCTGGCCATCCGTGCGGACATGCAGGCCAAAATTGACGCGTGGCACCGGGACAACCGCGGTCGGCCCCACGACGGTGCAGCCTACCGGGCCTTTCTGAGTGAGATCGGATACCTCGTGCCCGAGGGGCCGGACTTTGAGATTGAGACCGAAGGGACCGATCCGGAAATCGCGCGCACGCCCGGCCCGCAACTGGTCGTGCCGATTACCAATGCCCGCTATGCCTTGAACGCGGCGAATGCCCGCTGGGGCAACCTGTATGATGCGCTCTATGGGACGGATGCGATTGGCGATTTGCCGTCCGGTGGCGGATACGATGCGGCCCGTGGCGCACGCGTGATCGCCCAGGCCAAGGCGTTTCTGGATGACGCCGTTCCGCTCTCAGGGACGACATGGGCGGCGGTGACGTCAGTGGCCGATGCGCCTCTGGCGGATCCGGCGCAGCTTCGCGGAACGCGTCGGGATGGATCTATATTCCTATACCAAAACAATGGCTTGAATATCGAAGTTCATGTTGATCCAAAGGGCCGCATCGGCGCCTCCGACCCGGCCGGTATCGATGCCATCTATCTTGAATCTGCGCTGTCCGCGATTATGGACTGCGAGGACTCGGTGGCCTGTGTCGACGCGGAAGACAAAATCGGCGCCTACGCGAATTGGCTGGGTCTGATGCGCGGCGACCTGGCGGAAGAGGTCACAAAGGACGGCAAGACCTTCACGCGAAAGCTGAACGAGGACCGCAATTACGTGACCCCGACGGGCGAGACGCTGCGGCTCAAAGGTCGTGCGCTCATGTTGATCCGCAACGTGGGGCACTTGATGACAAATCCGGCGATTCTGCTGCCGGACGGGAGCGAGATCCCCGAAGGATTGATGGACGCGGCCATCACCACGATGATCGCCATGCACGACCTTGCGCGGACGGGCGGCAATTCCATCACCGACAGCGTCTATATCGTGAAGCCCAAGATGCACGGGCCGGACGAGGTCGCTTTTGCCAATGAGATCTTCGGCCGTGTCGAGGCAATGCTCGGCCTCGAAAAATACACCGTCAAAATCGGCATCATGGACGAAGAGCGCCGCACCTCTGCCAACCTGAAAGAGTGTATCCGCGCCGCGAAATCCCGTGTGGCCTTCATCAACACAGGGTTCCTGGACCGGACCGGCGATGAGATCCACACCAGCATGGAAGCGGGTCCGATGCTGCCCAAAGGGGCGATGAAGGCGACCCCGTGGATTTCTGCCTACGAAGACCGGAACGTCGATATCGGCCTGGCCTGTGGTCTTCGGGGACGGGCACAGATCGGCAAGGGTATGTGGGCCATGCCCGACCAGATGGCCGATATGATCGAGCAGAAGATCGCCCATCCCCTTGCTGGTGCGACTTGCGCCTGGGTGCCATCGCCAACGGCGGCGACCCTGCACGCCATGCACTATCACAAGGTGGATGTGCTGGCCCGGCAGGCGGCCCTGGCAGAGGGCGGGCCGCGCGGCAGTCTGGAGGACCTGCTCTCCATCCCCGTGATGGAAGGCCGGAACCTGTCCGATGCGGACGTCGCGGCGGAAATTGAGAACAACGCCCAGGGCATCTTGGGCTACGTCGTTCGCTGGGTCGATGCGGGGGTTGGATGTTCCAAGGTCCCGGACATCAACGATGTTGGCTTGATGGAGGATCGCGCGACCTGCCGTATCTCCTCTCAGGCTTTGGCGAACTGGCTCCATCATGGTGTGATCACACCTGATCAGGTGCGGGCCGCGTTGGAGAAAATGGCGGCTAAGGTCGATGCGCAAAACGCGGGCGATCCCGGATATCGGCCTATGGCGCCTGGGTTTGACGGCATTGCCTTTCAGGCGGCCTCCGAACTGATCTTCGACGGGGCCGCCCAGCCCTCCGGCTACACCGAGCCGGTCCTTCACCGTCGCCGTGCCGACCTGAAGGCCGCGAGCTAAGACCGAGAAAACAAACAAGGATTGCAAAATGGCAGACATCAACCTGCGCAAGGCGCGGCAGATCATCCGGTTCGCGCTGGCCAAGGGGCGCGAGTTGGAGTTGAAGCCGCTGTCCGTCGTTGTGTTGGACGCAGGCGGTCACGTCATCGCCTTTGAACGCGAAGACGGTGCCTCGCCGGGCCGCTTCGCCATTGCTCACGGCAAGGCCTATGGCGCCATCATGTTGGGTATGTCCGGCACCGCTCAGATGGCCCGGGCCGAGCAGCAAGCCTACTTTATGGCCGCCGCGAACGGCGTGTTCGGCGGGCAGGTTGTGCCCGTGCCCGGGGGCATTCTGGTGCGAGACGGTAAGGGCACGGTCATCGGTGCCGTTGGCGTCACCGGGGATACATCGGACAACGATCTGATCGCCGGTGCCGCCGGTGTCGAAGGTGTCAGCGGTCTGACAGCGGACGGGTGAAACAACGGGCATAGTTTGGACCGTGCGCCAGGGCCAAGGCACCTGTGACGTGGCATGGCTTTGCGTGGGGACCTTTGGGCGGTATGTGAAACCAACCGGAGGACCCCATGCGCCCAATCGTCGGCATCATTTCGAACCACTACCTGATCAACGATCAGTACCCCGCCCATGCCAATGGCTCTATGAACACGGAGGCGATTGCCAAGGTCTCGGGCGCGATGCCTTTGACCTTCCCCGCTGATCCCGAGGTGACCCGCATCGACGAGCTGTTGGAGGTCTTCGACGGGTTTCTGTTCACCGGGGCGCGGCCCAACGTTCATCCCCAGGAATACGGCGAACCCGAAACCGAGGCCCATGGGGAGTTCGACCGGGACCGCGACCGCATTGCGCTGCCCCTGATCCGTCAGGCGGTGGAGCGTGGGCAGCCGGTACTGGGCATTTGCCGGGGGTTCCAGGAAATCGCCGTCGCCATGGGGTCGACCCTGCATCCGGAGATCCGCGACCTGCCGGGTCGTATGAACCACCGGATGCCGCCCGATGGGACGTTGGAAGAAAAGTTCGCGCTGCGCCACCCTGTGCGCCTGACGGCTGGCGGACCGTTTGCGCGGCTGTTTGGATCCGAAACCGTGGAGACGAACACTTTGCACGGGCAGGGCATCAAAAAGGCCGGTCCCCGCGTGCGCATTGACGGATGGGCCCCCGATGATACGCCCGAGGCGATCTGGATCGATGGCGCGCCGGGCTTCTGCATGGCGGTCCAGTGGCACCCGGAGTGGAACGCCGATCAGGACCCCGTCTCGCGCCCCCTGTTTGAAGCCTTTGGCGCCGCCTGCGCGGAATGGCGCGCCGCCCGGTCAGGATTGCGCCGGGCCGGATAGAGGCTATGCCAGCGGGGAGGCCGCGTCAGCCGTAGGTTTCCAGCATTTCGAGCAAATCCGCGTGCGTATTGATCTCGGACACGGGCTTGTCCTGCCGCCACCGCAACATGCGGGGAAAGCGCAGGGCGATGCCGGATTTGTGCCGCGTGCTGCGTTGGATGCCTTCAAAGCCGATCTCGAACACTTGCTCGGGCGGCACCTGTCGCACGGGACCAAACCGGGCCAGCGTGTTTTTGCGGACCCAGGCGGTGATCTTGCGAAACTCGGCGTCCGTCAGACCTGAGTATGCTTTTGTAAACGGCACCAACTCATTGTCCTTGGCGACGGCAAACGTGAAGTCGGTATAGAGGTTCGCCCGGCGGCCATGACCGGCTTGGGCGTAGATCATCACGGCATCGATTGTCAGCGGCTCCAGCTTCCATTTCCACCAGTCGCCCTTCTTGCGACCAACATGGTAGGGGCTGCTCCGGCGTTTGAGCATCAGGCCCTCGGCCTGGGCATCGCGGGCACCGGCCCGGACATCGGCGAGGGTCGCCCAGTCGGTGAACGGAACCACCGGCGAAAGATGCACCGGCGCCTCTGGTGGGAGATCGGCCAGGAGGGTTTCGAGCATCGCGCGCCGCTCCGCGAACGGACGCGCGCGCACATCTACACCCTCGGCTTCCAGCAGGTCATAGGCGCGTAAGACGGCTGGCGCCTCGGCCAGAAGCTTTTTCGGGACGGTTTTGCGACCGATCCGTTTCTGGAGGGCGGCAAACGACTGTGGCACCTGTTTTTCGGGATCCCACGCCAGGATTTCGCCGTCCAGGACCGTCCCATCGGGCAAGAAATCCAACGCCCGCGCCAGTTCAGGAAATCGGTGGGTGATCAATTCTTCCCCCCGGCTCCACAGGTGATGTGTCCCTCCACGAAGGATCAACTGGCCCCGGATGCCATCCCACTTCCATTCGGCCAGCCACTCTTCGGGAGGGCCGAGATCGTCCGGGTCCCCGTCGACGCCATGGGCCAGGCAAAACGGGTAGGGGCGGCTTTGGTCGGCAGCAGGGTCCGGCGCCAGGATGAGGGACTCGTAGGTGGTCGTGTCGGGCGTCCAGTTTCCCATCAGCCTGTGGGCCAGCTCCGCCTCCGGGATATCGGTCGCGCTGGCGAGGGCACGTGTCATCAACTTTTGGCTGACACCCACGCGAAACCCGCCCGTGATGAGTTTGTTGAACACAAAGCGCTCGGCACCCTCCAGTTGATCCCAGGCAGACAGGATTGCGCTGCGTTTGTCCGCCTCCTCCGCGGTGGCGAGCGCGCGGATCTCCGCGACCCATGCGGACAGGCTCCGGTCAACACTCTGCGCCGCCGGTGGCACCATCAGATGGATCGTCTCAGCCAGGTCCCCGACCACGTCGTAGGAGGCGCGGAACAGCCAGTCAGGCAGGCTCGCCCGCTCCGCTGCCCACTCCGCTAGTCGTGTGGCCGTCACTGTGCGTTTCGGACGTCGCCCGGACAGGAGTGCGATGGTCCAAAGCCGATCCTCCGGGGCCGCTTGCTTGAAATAGGCGCTCAGCGCAGCCGTTTTCGCCGTGGTCTTTGTGGTTTGGTCCAAGGTGGTAAACAGATTGGCAAAGTCCTTCACGGCTGATGGGCCTCCAGATGTTTGGCCATCCGAAGAATGGCCATATCCGCAGCCGAGGACCGCCCCGCGCAGAGCGGGTAATCATGGGGCGTTTTAGGCTCCACATGCAGGTGGACCGTGGCGCCAGCGGCCTCCAACCTCTCTGCGATTGCCATCCCGTCCGGTTCCAGTACTTCCCGTGCAGACAGTTCCAGGTGAACGGGCGGACAGCCCGGAAACTCCGCAAGGACAGGGCTTTGGCGCCGGTCTCGGCCATCGGCATCGCGCAAATATGCGGCGCGGCAACGGTGCAGAAACGCACGCGGCAGCAACATTTCCGCATCGGTGCGAGAGTCATCCTGACGTTCTCGAAGATCGACAACCGGCGAGATGAGCGTCACGCTCAAGGGGGCTCGACCGTCGGTCAGTGCCTGGGCAAGCAGGACAAGGGCTAGGTTGCCTCCGGCACTGTCACCGCCCAGGTGAAACGGGCGGGGCATCGCTTGGGCCACGGATCGCACATCGTCAGGTGCGGCGGGCCACGGATGTTCTGGCGCCCGACGATACCGAGGGGTCCAAACCTCCAACCCGGAGGCGAGCGCCAGATGGTCGGTAAGCCCTGCGTGGGTGTCTGGCGACCCCAGAACAAAGCCGCCCCCGTGGAGCCAGAGTAAACGCCCCTTTGGCCGTGGGGGCGAGACGATGCGCGTTGGAACGCCGCCCACGTCCTGCCAGCGGACGGCAACCTCGACCTCCGTGGTCATCAGTTTGGCTTGGAGGGCAAACAAACTGCGGTGGATACCAACGGGGAGGGGCAGGGCTAGGATCGGGCGATCCACGTAGCGTGTTGTGAACCGGCGGATCCGGTCGAAAACCTGGCTCATGTGACGGTCTCGGCCTCAGTCGGCGCATCGGCATCCGTGTCCGCCGCGTCGAGGGCGTCGCCTTCGTATTCCGTCTCAACCACGGCAGCGTCGTACCCTTGTTCGGTCAGCCAGTCCTTGAACGTCGCGGTATATCCATGGGTCGCAAAGACCCGCTCTGCGCCTGTTTCGCGAATGGCGTCGTTCAGCCCGCGCCAGTCGGCATGGTCGCTAATGACAAAGCCCCGCTCCGCCGCCCGACGCCGCCGCACGCCCCGCAGACGCATCCAGCCGCTTGCAATTCCGGTCGAGACCGACCCGAATTTACGGAGCCACGACCCCGCCAGCGCCGATGGTGGCGCGATGATCAAAGCTCCAGGCGTTGCCTTGACGTCGGTGTCGCGCGTTACGCGCACCGAAGCGGGCAGGGGGACGCCCTGGGCGCGCAGAACCTCATTGGTGTTTTCCACCGCGCCATGGGTCAGGATCGGGCCGATCGATGGATCGACCATGGTCATAACGCGCTGCGCTTTTCCCAGCGAATAGGCACCAATAGCGGCGTGTTGTCCGTTGTCGCGGCAGGTTTGCCACCAGGTGTTGAGCTGCGCGGAGAGGATCGCGTCATCTTCCCAATCGAACACCGGAAGCCCGAATGTGCATTCCGTGATGAAGGCATGGCAGCGAACGGGCTCAAACGGTTCCGACAGACGGTCCGCAACGGTTTTGTAGTCGCCCGAGACGACCCAGACCTCGCCCCGGTGTTCGACGCGTATTTGCGCACTGCCGGGCACATGTCCCGCCGGATGGAAGGTGACGATGGCGTCGCCGATCTGACGCTTTTCCCCAAACGCGATGCCGTCCAAGGCGATGTCGCCCAAACGGTGCCGCATCACAGGACCCGCCGCTTCAGTTGCGAGATAATAGCGGTGGCCCCAGCGCGCGTGATCGGCATGCCCATGGGTGATCAGCGCCCGCTCCACCGGACGCCAGGGGTCGATGTAGAAGTCCCCTGAAGGGCAATAGATCCCCTCATCTTTGAATTCCAAAACCATACGTAGACGTTAGGGCGGCGAACCTGTTTGGCGATAGGAAAGCGGCCTGGGCCTTTGCCGAGGACGCGGGGTCAAACTGCATCGTGGTGTCTGGAATTGGAGTCGTAAAACTCTGAGCGTAATGGGCCACGCCCCTAATACCGCTTTGCGGTGTGTTGATACGACGGTTTTGACCGAAAGATCTGCAGACCTTCAGTTCATTGGTCGTTCCGCTTCCTGCTAAGAGGAGAGCTAGATCGCGGACCCGTCGCATGTTCTCGGACATATCGGCGCTGATTGGAGCGTTTTGCGCCGAACACCCATGTGACCTTTCGACCGAGGCCATGCGTGTCCGCGCCAACGTTTCTGTTTCAGGTCATCCAGTGTGAAAGCCGCTGGAATAGATCAGTGAATTGCACTCCGGGGCCTGCTTGTGGACGCGACAGTCGGTCGATGCAGGCAGGATCGGTTAAAGCACACGACTAGCATTCCCTACTTGGTGTGAGCGGGGCATGCCCTTGCTATTCATCGAATCCCTAAGGTGCTTTGTTTTGGTGCGAAGGTCAGGGGCCGACGCGAGCGGCTACACACAGCACCCGCGTAACCTGTTTGCCTCGTAGGACATCGTCCATTTCTAACTTTGGTTCGGTGCGCGATTATCTTGGCGGCCCGTTAGTTTTAAGCGACCGCCAATAGCGCGAACTCAACGGTCAAGTCAGCGCTTGCGGCAGACACATCCGATCTCACTCCGCACTGTCTTCTTGCACAAGGAGCGACAGCTCTCCCGACTCTTCCAAGGTGCGAATAGCAGTGACAATTTCGGCCATGGCTTCCTCGGCTTGGTCGGAGGTTACCTTGCCCGCATTTCCAATGTCTTCCCGTATCTGGTCAGCGAGGCGGCTGGAAATCGCGCTCAGCAAGAACTCTCCGACCTTTGCTTGCGCCGCGTTCGCGCCTGCAAGCGCGGTCACCAGAACCGCGTTGTCGACACCGCGCAACACGCGCGGGGCATCCCTGGGATCAAGCCGTTGGGGAATGTTCTCAAAGCTGAACACGGTCTTGCGGACGCGCGCGGCAAAGCCCGGATCGGTCGCCTCCAGACGGTCGAGCAAAGCCTGACGCACCGCTGAGGTTGCCAGATTCAAGATATTGGCGACGCGGGTCACGGCAGCGGTCTCGAAAGCGGGTTGCGCGCGCGAATCCGATTGCCGTCCAAGGGCATTTCCGATGCGAGAGACCGCCTCGGGAGTGACGTCCTCCGTTCGACTGAAGGCCGCCGCGACTGCTTCTGACTGCTCCTTTTCAAGCTGTCCGATCAGGCTTGCCGCTTTGGCAGCCGGTAGTTTCGACAGGATGATCGCACAGATCTCGGGCGTTTCCCCTGACATGAGATCGAGGATGACGTCTTCGTCCAGAAGGCCAATGGTGTCCCAGGCTGCATCCCCAAGGGCACCGACGTCACCACCTACCTCGGCAATCAGCCCTTCCACAACGTCTAGGGATAGGCTGCCATCGAGGGTTGCGAGCACGCGGTCAATCTCCCTCGGGAAATGCAACGCAATGCTGTCCAGTTCGGAGGCAAACTCCGCCACTGTTGCGGCGAGCGTGTCCCGGTCGACGAACCTGAGGGAGGCCATGTCGCGCACCAGACGCCTTTGTTGTTCTTTGGGTAGATGGCGAATGCCCGGATCCGCGCCCCCATTGATGAGCAGGCGGACGATCACAGCGGCCTTTTGGCCCTGGCTAAGGTGACGCCGGTCAAAGGGCGGCGGGAACGTCGGGCTTAGCTGTGTCATGGCGTCGGGCCGGGGCATCCTTGTGATGATGCCCCATATGGCCCGACGCGCGTTACCAAACGGTTACTGCCTGCGCATCACTGACCGTAGCCGCGTCCCGTCTCGATAGCGCGGGCCAGGGACGTTTCGGCCCAGGTCCCGCGACCGCCCGCCTGCCGGATCAGGGCCAACTGCGTGCGCGCGGCCTCGGTCTGTCCCTTTTCTGCGAGGCCCTGGCCCATATAGCTGCGCGCAAGGATGTAGTCGGGATCGATGGCCAGCGCGGCGTCATAGAAGGTCATCGCCGTCTCGAAATCGCCAGCCTTGCGCGTCGCAAACCCACGCAGGGTCAGTGCTTCGGGCGTTTCCGCGTTTTCCAGGTTGGCAAGAATTGCCAGCGCATCATCGGCACGGTCGAACGCCGCCAATTCCCGCGCGGCATCGAGCCGGAGGGTGTCGTTCATGCTGCTGTCGCGGCTGTCTACGCAGGCCTTGGTCGCTGCGTCATAGACCTGCGATCCGGTGCATTGTTTGGTCGTTTGCGTGGGCGTTGTGGGTCCTGACCCGGCCGCAAAAGCGAGCGACGGCAGCGCGACGAGCGCAACCGTCAAAAGAGGGAGGCGAGACATGGTAATATCCTTTGGTTGTCTGCCTGCCATAAATGCCCTACAGCCTGGCGTTTTCCAGTGACATCTTAGCGAGCGTCAACGAGGTCGCGGATGCGAACGATGCCTGGGACGGCGATTGCCGCCATATTGGTTTATTCGTCGGTTTTTTCGGCATCCTGCTCAGGCTTGGCACGCAGGCGGACGGGCTGAATATCCAACGTCTGAGGCAATGCCGCTGGACGTTGGAACAAATCACCCCGAAGCGTGGACGCATTCAGATCAAGGACTGTGACCGTCGGCGTGACGAGGGGAATGTTGTCTAAGTCGCTCGGGGAGACGAATTTCTGAGCGAAAGCAGGGGTGGAAACAACCCCGAGGACAAAACACAACAAGGGCAAGCGCAGGCGAGACATGGCTAAGGTCCATTCCTTGGTGGCGTTAACCAAGTCTCACCCGCAAAGGCGGCGCGATTGAGCGCCGATTATGTCAAACCTTCGGTTTCTTTGGCACCAATCATCAGGTTTAGGTTCTGAACGGCGGTGCCAGAGGCGCCTTTGCCCAGATTATCGAGGACGGCGACCACGGTCACGCGGCCCTCGCCGTCGCCTTGAACAGACAAAACCATGCGGTTTGTTCCATTCAAAGCCTGCGGGTCGATTCGGGCTTGGGCCGTTTCCACGCCCACGAAGGGGTCACCGGCGTAGGCCTCACGGAGAGCCGCCTCAATCCTGGCGTGTCGACCAACGCCCCCCGGCAGCAGATCGGCGTGGAGATGGAGTTGGACCGCCATCCCCTGGGCGTAGCCACCGACCGCCGGTTGAAAGGCCGGTTTGCGGCTCATCCCGCCAAATTCCATGATCTCCGGCAGGTGCTTGTGGGTCTGACCGTGGGCATAGAGATAATGGGCAGGGCCGGTGCCGGCCTCGTACTCGGCGATCAACGATTTGCCGCCGCCAGTATAGCCCGATACGCCGGTCAACACGACGCCTGCGTCGCTTGGCACCAAACCCGCATCGGTCAGTGGGCGCAGAATGGCGATCGCGCCCGTGGCAAAACAGCCGACATTGGCGACCCGTGTGGCAGCGGCGATCCGCTCCCTCTGGCCGGGCAGTTCGGGCATTCCATAGACCCAATCGGCGGCCACCCGATGGGCGGTGGAGGCGTCGATGATCCGGGTGTCCCCGGCCAAGGTCACCGCCTGCCGCGCCGCGTCATCGGGCAAGCAGAGGATCGCCACGTCCGCTTCCCGAAAGGCCGTGCGGCGGGCGTCCGTATCCTTTCGGCGGTCCGCATCGAGGGAGATCAGGCGGATGTCCTCGCGGTTGGCGAGACGGTCGCGGATCTGAAGGCCGGTGGTTCCGGCTTCGCCATCGATGAATACGGACGTGGGCATCTGAGCCTCCTTGAGATAGTGGCGCCGGGATAGGCCAGGGCAAAGAGGCGTGCAACAGGCCTGCTGGCCTGTCCGTCCTAAGACAGGATGTCGTGACCCATTTGTCGGAACAGATCCACGTAATCGAGCAGCACCCAGTTTTCCGCAATCCGCCCGTCCGCGCAGCGATAGAAGTCCATCACCCGAAGCGTCAGAGCGCGCCCGGTTGGTTGGACACCCAGATAGGGGCCGCGATGGGTCATCGTCATGGAGGGCCAGCCGGATACGGCCGCGTAAGGACCGTCACCAATGCGGCAATAGTGATTGCCGCCCTTGCGGTCTGGGAATGCCTTAAGAAACGGGGTGCGATGGTCTGCCATGAACCCGTCCCAGCGATAATTGCTGCCGATGCCCGCGGGACCGTACCAGAGCATATCGTCCGCCCAGGTGCCGTCTTCGCCGGTTTGCTGGGCGGAGTGACCGGTCTCCGGGTCGTAGACGTGGAGGGCACCGAGCATCCGCTCGACCAGATCGAGACTGGTCTTGCCACCGTCGGAGCCCGGGCAGACGCCATCATGGGTGGCGGGGCCAGGGAACAGCATTTCGGTGCCCAGACCCTGGGTAAAGGGCTGGCGTCCCGCTTGGATCATCAGGTTCGGCAGGTCGATCAAAATGCGGCTTTGGGTGATCTGTCCGGTGTCGGACAGCCGGTGGAACTCTCCCACCCGCAGGAACGCCAATTTGCCGGACGGCGCGACACCCCAGAGCGGGGCGACATGTGTGCCGACGACGTGGCTGACGCAGGCGACCCAATACCCCCCCTCATCCCGACGGTTCAGTCCGCCGATGACGATCTCATCCCGGCGATGGGGGAAAGCCAGCGCCGCGCGTAGGGGACGGATGACGCTCTCTAAGATGGCATCCCGTCCGGTCACCCGGTCGACCGGTGCCATCATGTCCCAGACCGCATCCTCTGCCAGCAAGCCTAGCGCCACGTCCTGCGGGTCTGGCGCTGTCAGCAGGGCATTCAGCCCGGCGCGCGTGGTGTGACGGTGGTCGATCATCTTGTCCTCAGCGTGGTGGCCCTAGATTCCGACTTGCACGGGGCGCTGGCCTGGGGCTAGCGTCTTGCAAGCGTATGCAGAGCGGCACCCTAGAGACCCCGTCCGAAATGAAAAGTGGGATTTGAATTGAACCGATCGCCTGGCTCAGGTCAGGGTGCGGCAGGGGCATATGCCTTGGGATCGGGCCAACCCGACCCGCGAAAACACTATCAGGGAGCTATACAATGCTGATGAAAAAACTGGCGCTTGCGGGTGCCGTCGCCATGCTGGGCACAACCTCTGCCATGGCCTGCGCCTTCCAGAATGAGGTCGAGGTCAAATCACTGTCGGCTGGCTTTGAGGCTTGGAAAGCCGTGACCGATGCCATGTCGGAGTGCGGCAACGTCTCTGCCGAGCTGGATCAAGAGTTCCGGACCAAGCAGCCCGCGGCCTTCGCGGCCAATCCGTCGCTTTATGCCCTGGGTGGTGTGTCGAACGGGACGGTCACGCCGCTCTTGAACGAAGGCACGATCCGGCCCCTGGATGACCTGGTGGAAGCCTACGGCCAGAACCTCAGCCCGAACCAGTTGATCCGCATCGACGGTCAGATCATGGCCATCGCCATGATGGTGAACACGCAGCACATGATGTACCGCACCGACATCTTCGAGGAGCTGGGGCTGGAGGTTCCGACCACCTACGATGAGGTTCTGACAGCCGCCGCCGCCATCCAAGAGGCGGGTGTCGTCGAATACCCATTGGGCGCCACGATGAAGTCCGGCTGGAACCTTGCCCAAGACTTCAACAACATGTTCGTGGGCTTCGGCGGCGATTTCTACAACGATGACAGCACGCCTGCGGTCAATTCCGAGGCCGGTGTCAAAGCGTTGGAGATGATGAAGGCCCTGACCGAATACATGGACCCCGAGTATCTGGTCAGCGATTCCACCTACGTCCAGCAACAGTTCCAGCAAGGCAAAATTGCCATGGCCAACCTCTGGGCCAGCCGGGGTGGCGCCATGAACGACGAGGCGGAAAGCTCGGTCGTCGGCAAAGTCGGATCGGCTGCGGCACCGCTGGCGATGGCTGGGGGCGTGCCAGCAACCACACTCTGGTGGGACGGCATTGTCGTGGCTAAGAATATCGACGACGCGACGGCCGAAGCCGCCTTCCGCGTCGCGATGGAGGGTCTGGACAGCGAGATGGTTCAGGGCGCCAATGATACCGCGATTTGGTTGGTCGAAGGCTATCAGCCGAGTGATATGGCCCAGGGTGCTATCGCCACGGCGACGGCCCAGCCCGCGCCGCCCAGCTACCCCTCCACCAGCCAGATGGGCCTGATGCACACCGCCCTGGGGAACGAATTGCCGTCGTTCTTCACCGGTGATCGTACGGCGACGGAGGCTCTGGCCGCCGTTGAGGAGGCCTATTCCTCGGCCGCTAAGGAAGCTGGTCTGCTGCAGTAACTCACCCAAAGGGTATGAGCGATGGGGCGGTCCGAACGGGCCGCCCCTTTTTCATGGCTATGGAAGCCTACGGCGAACGGGGCGCAGGTGGCGGCGCATCCAGGAGGTGAAAGAACGTCTTACAAAGGGCCGCCTGTTTGGCCCTCTCTCTGAATATCACTCCGCATCCATACGCCCCGACGTCCGCCGTTACGGCTGAAACCAAACCGCCAAGGGCGGGGATCTCATAGCGGCGAGCCGTCCGATGGTCCCCGAGTTCCGCGCAAACTCCGGTGAGACTTTCAGCGCTTTGCATTCCTATGCAAGATTTCTGACGGGACCGACGGACATCGGCGTGAAACTCCGTGACAGCCCCGGTTTTCCTATGCAACGGTCCAGAAACACCAGCGGCACGGAGGCCAGCGTGAAGTTCAAAACCTTCGCCATGTTCGTGGGACCATCGGTATTCCTGATGCTCCTGTTCATTGCCTTCCCGCTTGTCACGGTGCTGGTGAATTCATTCCAAGTCACACAGCCGATCTTTACCACCCAAGAGGTGGAGACCTGTACGCCGGGGTTCCTGCAACAGACCTGCGTGACTGAGGTGAAGACGATCCCGGTTCTGGACGACGACGGAAATACGGTGACGCGCACCGAATGGGTTGGGTTCCGGTCCTACGCCAACGTCCTCGGTGGTGAGCGGGCCATCGCGGCGCTCAGCGGGTTGGACTTTGGCGCCTTGCTCCAGATCGATTTCTGGAAAGCTTTGCGCTTCACGCTGACCTTCACCCTCATCACTTTGCCCCTGGTGTTGATTGTTGGGCTGGCCATCGCGGTTGTCGTCAACAACGCCTCTCGCGCCGTGAAAGGGCCCGTGATCTTTGTCTCGCTCCTGCCGTTTATCATCACGCCCGTAATCGGCGCGCTTTCGATCCGGTGGCTGTTCTATGGGGACGGCATCGTCACAGTCTGGCTTGAGGCGCTGTGGAACACTGACTTATCGGTCGCGGCGAACGGTTGGGCGATCGAGTTTCTTATGATGTTCTATCGGGTCTGGCACGTGGCGCCCTTTGCTTTCGTGATCTTTTACGCAGGCCTTCAGACGGTGAACCAGGACACGCTAGAATCGGCGGTCATCGACGGCGCCTCCCGGTGGGAACGCCTGCGTTACGTTGTGATCCCGCACCTGATGCCGCTGATCGTGTTCATCACCCTCATTCACCTGATGGACGCCTATCGCGCCTTTGAAGAGGTGATCGGCTTCTCATCGGAATCCCACAGGATCACCTTGCAGTACCTCACCTACGATTACCTGACGCCCGATGATGCCGGGAACCGAGCCGTGTCGTCGGCCTCTGCCTCGGCCATGCTGACAATGATCGGGGTCGTGATCTTGCTTGCTGCACCGCTGCGCCGCACTTGGCGCGACCATAGGGGGGGCTGAGCCCATGTCCGACGCATCTATCCCGCGGGCCATGCGCCAGCCCTTTTCGCTGAAGCTGGCCTCCAATGCCTTCCTCCTCGTGTGGCTGTTGCTCGCAGCTTTCCCGCTGGTCTGGGTCCTCTTGATGTCGTTCAAATCCCCGGTGGACGCGTTTTCGTCCAATGCCTGGGAAGTCATCTCCGGGCCGCGGACCTTGGCCGACGGCGCGGGGATCAGCATTGTCGATATTGTCCTGTTCGTCGTCTTTGCTTGGGGTGCGATCAAAGCCGCGACCGTCTGGCTGATGCCCATGGCGACGGCGGAGGGCACACTGCAAAAGATCTTCAACTGGGCAGTGATTGCTCTCGGCTTTGGGGTTCTTGCCGTCATTGGCCTGTTCTTTCTGCTGCCAGTGGTTGCCGCACCCATCGAGGGGCTGCTTGGTCCCCTCGGGCAGCCGATCTTTGGCCTGACGACGCAGCACTACGCCGCCGTCTGGGTCGAGAACGCCTTTTACGAGAACTTCCGAAACTCCATGGTCGTGACCATTGGGGTGGTCACCGTCTCCTTGACCGTCGGGACACTGGCTGGATACGGCCTGGCACGGTCGGGCTCCACTTTCGCCTTCTGGATCCTGATTATCGCGCTGATCTTCCGTGCCTTGCCCCATTCGGTTCTCGTTGCGGGCTACCTCCCGGTGTTCATCAATTCCGCTGAGCTTCTCTCTCCGATCCTGGGCGAGAATGCGCCCACACTCTACGGACAGCCCCTCGCTGTGATTGCCGTGCTCGTGTCCATCAACCAGCCTTTCACGATCTGGATGCTGCGGAGCTTCTTCCAAAATATTCCGGTGGACCTAGATGAAAGCGCCCGGGTCGATGGCTGCACCCATTTTCAGGCGTTTCGGTGGGTTATCATGCCCGTGATGTGGCCGGGTGTGATCACGACGGGGCTGTTCAGCTTTTTGCTTGCCTACAACGACTTCCTGGTGACTTCGCTGCTGTTGGATGCCTCCAATCAGACGATGGTCCCTGCCATCGCCGGGTATTTCAACCGCGAGACGACGACCACTGACCAGGTGGAGGCCGTGGCCGCAGCCGTGTCCATCACCGCGCCGTTGTTCCTGTTGGTGATGATCTTCCAACGGCAAATCGTCTCCGGCCTGACCGCAGGTGCCGTGAAGGGGTAGGGGCCTGCGCCCCGCGCTGAAAAACTGGGCGCATGCGATCCTTCAACGAAGGATCGGGAAAGAGATTTCAGCGAAATCTCTTTCGGCCCAGCGCGCTACAGCGTAACCGGCATCCATGAGACTTTTGTTCCTTGGGGATGTCATGGGCCGCGCGGGTCGGCGCGCCGTGTCCGAACGGTTGCCTGCGCTGCGGGCGGATTGGGCGTTGGACGCTGTTGTAGTCAACGCGGAAAACGCCTCCTCCGGTCGTGGGCTCAACGCCGCCCAAGCCAAAGACATCTTTGCCGCCTGTGCCGATGTGATCACACTCGGCGACCATGCCTTTGATCAAAAGGACATGATGCAGGCCATCGGCGAGGACAGCCGCATCTTGCGCCCCATGAACTATGCCAAGGCGGCGCCGGGGGCCGGGGCGCGGATCTTCACAATTGGGGGCCGCAAATTGCTGGTGGCACAGGTGTTGGGTCGCGTGTTCATGTCCCGGCAGTACGACGACCCATTTGCGCCCATAGATGCGCTCCTCAAGGCGCAGCCCTTGGGGCGGGCGGTGCAAGCCACGTTGATCGATTTCCACTGCGAAGCCACGTCGGAGAAGATGGCCATGGGCCATTTTTGCGACGGGCGCGCCAGCGTCGTCGTTGGCACCCATACCCATGTCCCCACAGCAGACGCGATGATCCTGCCGGGTGGCACGGCCTATCAGACGGACGCAGGCATGTGTGGGGATTACAACAGCGTCATCGGCATGGAGAAGGCGGAGCCACTCCGCCGCTTTGTAACCGGCATGAACAAGGCGCGATTCGAGCCTGCGGCCGGAGACGCAACGCTCTGCGGTCTCTTTGTGGAAACGGACGACAGCACTGGTCTCGCAGCCTCCGTGTCTCAAGTCCGGGTGGGCGGTCGGCTCAGTCCCATGGGTCCCGGATGAGCGCGCCGCGTCCGGTCCTTTGGGGCAGCCTGCTGCTGTTCGGGGCCGGGTGGGGTCTGTTGCAGCCGTTCAACAAGGTTGCGGTCGCGGGCGGCTTTCAACCCTTTGCAATCATGGTCTGGCAAGCGGTGGTGACCTTGGTCTTGGGCGCCGTCCTGCTACGACGGCTGCAAATCCCGTTCCCGCCCCAAGCGGCTTGGCTGCTTTGCGTGCAAGTGGCGATCCTTGGAACACTGCTGCCCCATCTGGCGACCTATACGGCTGTGGCCCACCTGCCTGCCGGACTTATGGCGATCTTGATCGCGACGATCCCGATTTTGGCGTTGCCCATCGGCGCGCTGTTTGGCGTGGAGGTGGTGACCCTGCGCCGGGTCGCGGGCCTGTGCCTTGGCATGGCGGCTGTGGCTCTCATCGCCCTGGCCCAAGGCCACCTGGCGGGCGGCGCACCCTGGGCAGTGGCCGTCGCCCTCTGTGCGCCCCTGTGCTACGCGGTGAATGCGGCCTTGATCGTGCGGAACGGGACAGGCGACGTGAACCCCTTAGCCATTCTGTGGGGCGCCATGGTGCTTGTGCTGCCCCTGTCGCTCGGGCTGGCCCTCGTGTCCGATCAGCCCCTGTCACTGTTCGACGAAGGCCGCGTTGCCGCGTCCCTTGCTGTTCTCTTGATCGCCGTTGTCCACACCTTGGTCTACTCCGGCTTCCTGTGGCTGTTGGGACAGGCAGGGGCCGTCTTTGCGGGGCAGACGGCCTACCTCGTGACCGGCTTCGGTGTCCTCTGGTCTGCCCTGCTTCTGGGGGAGCGGTATCCGGCATCGGTCCTGGTCGCGGGCGTTCTGATGGTGTTGGGAATGGCTTTGGTCCGACCGGTAAGGCCAAATCCATGAGCTGGCTTGACTTGCCTCAGCACATCGACGCCTGGCTGACCCTGGCCACCCTGGGTGTCATGCTGCTTCTCTTCATGCGGGAGACATACCCCACCGAAGTGACCGCCATGGGGGGCGCTGTCTTTCTGCTGGTGACCGGTGTTCTGCCTTACGAGGCCGGTGTGGCCGTTCTGGCGAACCCTGCGCCCTGGACGATCGCCGCGCTCTTCCTGTTGATGGGCGCCTTGGTGCGGACGGGTGCCCTCGACTGGTTCACGCGCTTCGCGGAATCCCATGCGGCGACCCGGCCACGGTTGGCCTTGGCCATTCTTCTGGGCGTGGTTCTGGTTGCATCGGGCTTTGTGGCGAACACGCCCGTTGTCGTCGTCATGATCCCGGTCTTTGTGCAATTGGCTGCGTCGATGGGATATGCGCCGTCCAAGCTTTTGATCCCGCTCAGCTATGCGTCGATCCTAGGCGGGACAATGACGTTGATCGGCACGTCGACCAATCTTTTGGTGGATGGCGTTGCGCGGGCAAGCGGTCTGGCCCCGTTCACAATCTTCGAGGTCACGCCCCTTGCCTTGCCGGTGGCCCTGGTCGGTTTGGCGTATCTCTACCTCGTCGGGCGCCACCTTTTGCCAGAGCGGACGTCCATGGCGGCGACGCTCACCTCCCGGAAAGGGCAAAAATTCTTCGCCGAGGCTGTCATCCCCCAAGGATCAAACCTGATCGATCGACAGGCCTTGGATGTGAAGCTGTTCCAACGCGACGGAGTACGCTTGATCGATGTGGTGCGGGGCGATGCCTCCTTGCGGCGTAACCTGCGGGACGTCACGCTTCAGATGGGGGATCGGGTGATCCTGCGCACGGAGATCGCAGAACTCTTGACTCTCCAGCGTAACAAGTCCCTGAAACGATTGGACCAAGTTGGCGCGGTCCAGACCTCTACCGTAGAGGTCCTGATCACGCCCGATGCGAAACTGGTCGGCCGCAGGTTGGGCGCGCTGCGCCTGCGGCGGCGCTATGGCGTGTACCCCATTGCGTTGCACCGGCGTGATCGGAACCTGTCCGGTCAGTTGGAAGAGATGGTGCTGCGCGTTGGTGACACGCTCCTGCTGGAAGGGTCGGGCGAGGACATCCAGCGCCTGTCCCAGGACATGAACCTGGTCGAGGTCACCAAACCGTCTGAGCAGGGGTATCGCCGCGAATACCTCTGGATTCCGCTGACCGCCGTTGCGGGCATTGTGGCGCTGTCGGCATTCGGACTGGCGCCGATCTTTGCGCTGGCGGTGATTGGCGCCGTTGTCGTGCTGCTGACACGCTGTGTTGATTCTGACGAGGCGTTTGGCTTCGTCGACGGGCGCCTTTTGGCGATGATTTTCGCGATGCTCGCCGTCGGCGCGGCCCTACAATCCTCTGGTGCGGTTCAAATGATCGTCGATTGGTTGGCCCCGTTTCTTTTGGGGCTACCGGCACCGCTGCTTGTCCTGGCGGTGTTTTTGCTGACCTCGACGTTGACGGAAATCGTGTCCAACAACGCCGTGGCGGTGGTGGTCACACCCGTCGCGATTGCCCTTGGACCGGCGTTGGGTGTTGATCCTCGGCCTCTCGTGGTCGCGGTGATGGTGGGAGCCAGTTGTGCTTTTTCGACACCAATCGGGTATCAGACCAACATGTTGGTCTACGGTCCGGGGGGCTACCGGTTTACCGACTTCGTCAAAGTGGGTATCGGCATGAACATTATCGTCGCGCTTGTCTCGGCGGCGCTGATTCCCGTGATCTGGCCGCTGTAGACGCATCGCCAGCCCTCGGAGGTTTCCATGCGCCCCGCACTTTTCCTTGCTCTTCCAGCTCTTATGGCCGGATGCGTCGTTGTGGACGAAACCTCTTCAGCAGGGCCAGAGGGCGTGCCCTCGGGGGAAACGCGCGTCTTGAGCGCCGTGGCGACGCCAAGCCGCGTGACGATTCGCATGTCGGACGGGGCACGGTGCGTCGCGGCGCGGCCCGAAGGCGTTCCCGGTGGTTGGTCGGGTGTTACTGCCGATTGCGGCTACCAGCTTCCTTATGCGGTGACGTTTGTCCAAGGGGGCAGCCCCGCGCGCTTTGTCATCGAAGACCCGACTGGCGTTCCAGCCGGTCCCGATGGGCGCCCGGGTCCCCGCGCCGAGGTGATCGTGACCGATGTGAGCGGGCAGCGCCGTCTCTTCATTTCGCCACTCGGTCCGAACGTGCGGTTTGAGACGACCCCAGCCGGTTGAGCGCAGGCCAAGGCGCTGTGTGAGGTGCGTCCGTGGCATTGCGCCGGAAACAGGTTTGAGGCTGCGCTGAATGCATCGGCTGAACCGGCGCGCGTAGAGATGCAATGTACTTCGACGTGCCGATCTAAGGGCGCGATACCTGCTCCTAAGAGCTGACCAATTCTGCCGATGTGGATCACGTCTCCCTTCCCCAGTCGTTACAAGGCACGCGGACATCAGGGTCTTAGCCGCGCCCTTACTGTGAGTGCTTTGCATCGCAGGCTCTGGGCGTTTCAGCGAACCCGGCTCGTGCCTCAAATCGCTTCGAAGATCTGTCACCTCTCATCGGGCGCCTCCGGATAATTGCTGCTGCCGTCGCTAAGGCTGTTGAAATTTGCCAATGCGAACGCACGGACCCATAGCGCTGACCGACTTCGAGGTTCCGAGCACAGCCATCCCGTGACCCAGCACCATCCTAGCCGACCCGGCTGCCGCCAAGGCGGTTATTCCCCGGCGAGGCGCATCCGTTCCGGCGCAGCGGGGGCCTGAGGGTCCAGGCCCGCAGGGGCTTCGCGCCCGGCATCGGCAAGCTGCGACAGCGCATCGTTCATGCGCCGCCGGGCCGCGTCACTGCCCGTCCGCGTGAGGATCTGGCCCGCGCAGATGGCTTGCAGCCAGGGCCGCTCCATAAGGTCTAGCTTGCGCATGAGGTTGTTGAGCCAAATATCGTCCTGGCGACGTGCCCGCCAAAGCTGCGCCCAGCGGAGCGGTGTCAGTGCCCCACTCACCGCGCCCGCAACGAGGCGATCCAAGATCCCCATGTCCTCTAAGCGACGATGGAGGCGGGGGCCCCCGTGGCGCGCCCGCAGATGCGTAACGTGGTCGCCCTGGAAAAGACTGGCGTGCATGGCGTCATAGGTCTCGGTCGGGTCGGAGATCACGAAGACACGGCGCGCGCCATCAATCATGCTCGGCGCGTAGCCATATCGCGACGTGAAGGGCAGCGCCCGATCCGTGCGGAACCGCGGCTCCCACGGGGTGTGATCCCGCGACAGCGTTGCCAAGGGCGCGATCAGGAAGACAGTCGCCCCTGGCGCCGCCAAACTGAAGGCGGCCGCAGCATAGCCGTTGATCCCCGCACCGACGAACAGCACCGTATCGTAGTCGTCAAAGAACCCATCGTCGGTCAGCTCATCGAACAGGTCGAACACCGCGTCGTCCCGAAACCAGGTGCGTCCTTTGGATAGAACCGACAGCGTCGCCCAGCCGCGTTTGCGCGCGAGGCCCGTGGACCAGGGCAGGGCGCCGTCGCGCGCAAGGACGGACCGTTCGCTGTCGAACTCCACCAACAGGGTCCCGTCGCCTGGACGGAACAGGGCTGAATGGACGTCGCCCACATCCCGGAACCATCCATCGGTCCCGGCTGCATCGCGCAGGGGCGTTAGGCGATCATCGGGCGCGATGGCGTCGGTTGGCATGGAACGGGTCCTTCAACGATGGGGCACACCGCCCACCATAGCCCGAAATGGTTACCGTAGGCGGAACAAATTCCGGGGCTTCTGCGGAAAACTGCCATGTTAATTCCTCGATTTTTCACGGTTTGCATGGCAATCCACGGCCAGTGATCCGATTGTTAACCATGTTGTAGGAGGCCGGATGCCTGATCAGCGCGCACCGGGGCCCCGGATTACGGTCGTCAGCTGTCTCCGCGACGAAGGGCCTTACGTGGTCGACTGGGTTGCGCATTTACGGGCGCTTGGCGTGGCCACGGTGCTTGTCTACACCAACGATTGCTCCGACGGGACCGAAGATATCCTGGAAGCCCTGCGCCCTGCGGGCGTGATCCATGTGCCCCAAGGGGACGTTTTGGGGCAGAAGGGATCAGTGCCCCAATGGCGCGCGCTCCAGGCCGCTTGGACCCATGGGGCGGTGACGGAGGCTGATTGGGTGCTCCATTTAGACGTGGACGAGTGGATCGCGCTCGACGCCTCCATGGGCCTGAAAAACCTGTCTGATCTGATCGACCTTTGCCCGGATGCGGAGGCGATTGCCATGGGCTGGCGGTTGTTCGGCAACAACGGGCGCCTCGCCCCAGGGCAGGGCAGCCCGGCAGAGCGCTTCCAACGGGCCGCGCCGCGCGACATGGTGTATCCGGCCCTGGGATCCTTCTGTAAGACCCTGTTTCGCAGGCATGGTCCCTTTGACGGGCTCGGGGTTCATCGGCCCAAACAAACCGCGCCCCCGGTTTTATACGACGATACCGGCACGAAGCGGCCTGAGATGGCGCAGCGCGAGGGGCAGATATTGATGTCTCGGGACCCAAAGGCGTCCGCGCGGCGGGTGCAGGTGAACCATTACTCCGTCCGCTCCGTCCATGAGTTTCTGGTGAAGCGCTCCCGTGGGCTGCCCAACCGAACGGGTAAGGCGATTGACCTCACCTACTGGGTGGAACGCAACTTCAACACCGAGGCTTGTAACATGATTGCGGCCCAACTCCCGGCTTGCTCCGCTGAGGCGGCGCGTTTGAGAGCCTTGCCTATGGTCGCAGAGGCGGAGGCGTGCGCAGTTGCGTGGCACGGCGCCCGTCTGGCCGAAATACTTGCCTCCCCAGCCGGGGCGCGCCTATGCGGTCGGCTCATCCTGGCAGGTGACAGCCACGTTCCAACGCCCGAGTTGGGACGCCACCTCCTCCGACAGGGCTTTCGGGCAGAAAGGACGTCCCGATGATCGAACACCGGACACTCACCGCGCAGACCGTGGGAGACATTCGCGTTTTGGATGTGGTGGCGGATCTGCCCGACGGCGCGGGGCAGTCTGAGGTCCGTGTCTTTCTGGGTGCGGGGACCCCGACCGCCTGCGTTACCTCTGTCGATGGACTGTCCGTGGATCGTGTGCTGTCGGTGAGTTCCGCTCTCATGGTGACGGGCACCTGGAACCCAGAGCGTGCGGGACTGCCCCTGCCGCTGCAAAGGGCGGCGACGAGTGTCCCGCCCGCCACGCCAGAACCGGGCTTGCTTGCCGGGTGTCGCGTGCTGATGGCCACGCGGAACGGGGAGCCTGCGGCGACCGTGGCCGATTGGATGCGATACCACGCCACACGGCATGGCGCCGACGCGGCCCTGATCCTGGACCGCCGCCGCCCCGGTGAGGCCTCCTTGGCCGATGACTTGGCCGCTTTGCCCGGTCGGGACGCCCTTGCGCTCTCCCGCTGCGTGGTTGTCGACTGCCCGTTGCCCCTCGGGAAACACGCGGCCTCCGAAAGACACCCAATGGCGGCCCCGGATGCGCCTGGCAAAGACCGCATGGTCTCTCCAGAACCGGACCCCTGGACGGCACCGCTGGCTGATCTGATCGTGTTGGAAGCGCTGCGCTGGCGGTTCCTTACAGAGGCGCGGGCCGTGGCTTGGCTGGATATTTGCGATATCTTGGTGCCTGTGGCGCCCGGGCACGGGGTCTTCGATCTGGTGGCGGCTTCTGAGACCGGACTTGTCCCACTTGTGGGGCGGCGGATTTATCCGTGGCGTGTCCGCAAGGGGCGATACCCCCATTATGGTGATCACATCTGCGATCAGTTCGACGAGGCGGGGGGCAATCGCCGCTGGGCCTGCGATCCGCGCCGCATTCCGCCGGAGGCTCCGTTCCGCCTTGTGCGGATCGGCGGAATGACACCCGATCCGCGCGTGGCCTATTTCTACCGCGCCATGGCCGTGCGCTGCCACGAGGATTTGGAGCTTCCCCTGGCGCCCAAGGCCGGTCTTGTTCTTGACGACGATCTCCTTGCCCTGTCCAAGGACGCCTTTGGCCATAGTCCTGTGCTGCCGCCCATCAGCGCCGACGCCGGTGGACCGCTGCCAGCAAGCGTTCCGGGGCGAACGGCCATTGTCACCTGCATGAAGAACGAGGGCCCCTTCATCCTGGAGTGGATCGCCTATCACCGGGCCATCGGGGTCGACGACTTCCTCGTCTATACCAACGATTGCACGGACGGGACGGATCGGCTGCTGGATCTGTTGCAAAGCCATCGGATCGTCCAACATCGCGACAATCCGTTCCGCACGACGGATATGAAGCCTCAACACGCCGCATTGGCCGCTGCAGAAAGCGAACCGATCATGGCGCGCGCCGGTTGGGCCATCTGCATGGATGTGGACGAATACATCAATGTCCATGTGGGCGACGGACATTTGCGTGACCTCTTTGGCGCGGTGGGGGATGCGAACATGATCTCGGCAACCTGGCGGTTGTTCGGGAACGGCGATCACCACCTGTTCGACACGGCTCCGACGATTGAGCGCTTCACGTCCTGCGCGCCGCAGTTGATCCGCAAGCCGCATCAAGCCTGGGGCTTTAAAACCCTGTTCCGCAACATGAATATCTACCGCAAGTTCGGGGTCCATCGCCCCAAGGGCCTGCGTCCCGACCTTTGGGAGCAGGTGCGTTGGGTCAACGGCTCCGGTCAGCCTATGCCGAAAGAGATGCTGCGCACGGGTTGGCGCTCCTCCCTGGAAACCTACGGCTATGATCTGGTGACGTTGAACCACTACGCCGTTCGCGACGCCGAGAGCTTTCTGGTCAAGCGCGACAGGGGCCGGGTCAACCACGTGGAGCGGGACCAGGGGCTGGGCTATTGGTTTCGGATGAACAACAACGCAGAGCAAGACATCTCTATCCAGCGGATGCTGCCTGCGATGCGGACCGAGATGGAGCGTCTGTTGGCGCTTCCCGGCGTGGCCGAGGCCCATGCGGCCTGTCTGGCGGCCCATCGCGCCCGCGTTCAGCAACTGCGGGCCGGAGATGCCTTCGGGTCCTTCTTTGCCGAAATCACCTCCGCCCGGATGGAGCGGTTGAGCCGTCTGCATAAGCATTTCGGCGCAAACGTCTTCTTGGCCGGACCCGATTGCATCCCGGATGAGGTCGTCACCGGCGATCTGGCCGAAGACTTCTTCTTCACCGTCAAGGACGTGGATGAGACCGCACATTGACACGACCCGCAGGGGTTTGATCGCCATCAACGACATACCCTAGGGGCACGGGACATCCTCACGTCAGGAGGGTTTGGCCATGCCTGCGACCACGAAAGCGGAGCTCCTGTCCGTGACGGACAAGGAATATAGCAAGCTCACCGCCTTGATCGGTAAGGTGGATCCCGCTGCGGCCTTCGTGCCCGTGGACGGAGAAGTGTCCATAAAGGACGTGATCGCCCATCGCGCCCATTGGATCGATCTGTTCCTCGGCTGGTACGCCGATGGCCAAGCCGGACGACCGGTGTTCTTTCCGGCAGAGGGCTACAAGTGGTCGGAGCTAAAGCGCTACAACGCGGACCTGCGTTTGCGGCAGTCGCATATGACATGGTCCGAGGCGGTCGAGATGTTGGTCCAGAGGGCGGCGGCCTTGCGGGCGCTGATCGCGGGCCTCTCCGAAGACGCCTTGTATGGTGGGCCGATGAAAGGGGCCAAGAACACCTGGACCACCGGACGATGGGCCGAGGCCTCGGGGTCCAGTCACTATCGATCCGCCGCGAAATTCATCCGCGCGGCCTTGCGGTCCATTGGCTGACGCGGCGGGCGGGACCTGCTCAGCAGGATCGAGCCGCTATGCGTCGCACATTTCTCTTAATGTCTGCCAACCGGTGTCGTCGAGGGAGGGCGTCATGTCAGAGGGACTTGCCACGCCCCTGGGCAGACCCGCGACCGCAGCATATTCGCCCCAAGCCAACCGCGCGGCAGCAAAGCCGGTGCGCAACTCCCCCGCAGGCAGCAAGGGCGGCGCATCCAGCAGCAGACCCTCCACATGGGCTGTGACCTGCGCGTCGGTGACCTCGCCCGCCGATAGCAAGCGCAACAGATCGAGGGTGTTTAGACCGCTGAGGAAGGCCACAAGCGGACGGTCCACCTTGGCGGTCAGGGCAGCGGCCAGAAGGTGCCCCGCAACCACATCGGGGTCGTCCTGGGTCAGCAGGGGCGTATCGGACAGCACGAGGAGGTCGCCCGGCAGCGCCAGCGCGGGATGGGGCAAGTCTCGCAGAACTTCGATGCGCGCCGGGGTCGTGGGCAAGATCCGCTCCTGCAAGCGATCCATCGCTTCGCGGCCGGTGACGGTCTCACACGGAGGACCGGTCAACAGCGTCAATTCCGTCAGCATGCGGCGGCCAATGTCTTGCTGTTTGGCCAAGGGCAACAGATGCGCCGCTTGATCCCGCATGGCGCCCGGCAGCCACATGATCCCCAACCCGAGGCCCGCACCAAGTATCAGGCCGGTCAGGATACGCCGCAGGCGGCCGGGTTTTTGCTGACCCTTGGCCACGGCCTTCACGACCCGGTCAAGGGCCGTCACCATGTCTTCGTCCTCAACCTCCAGCTCTTCGTCGGCGTCCTTGGCCGGGGCATATCGCGCCGGTGTCTTGCCCGGATTGAGCCGCACCAACGCAGGCAGCGACCAATGGGACAGGGTCGCGCCGGTCTTGTCCTGGACCACCAGTTCCGCCTCGCCGATTGAGACGAAGACGTCCTGGCGCTGGTCGTCGGCCGATTGGCGCCAAAGGCCGGTTGTCTCCAACCGGTCTATGCCCTCGATCGCTGTCAATCGATGCCCTCGGCCTCGGTCGCGTGCATGGCGCGGGCCCGTTCCCGCAGAACGAACTTTTGCACCTTACCCGTGGAGGTCTTGGGCAATTCTCCGAACACGACGGCCTTTGGGGTTTTGAATCCGGCGAGCCGTGCGCGCACGAAGGCGATTAGCTCTGCCTCGGTCGTCTGGGCGCCTGGTTTGACCTCCACGAAGGCACAGGGCACCTCGCCCCAGGTGTCGTCTGGGCGGGCCACAACGGCGCAGAGGTCGACCGCATCGTGATGCATCAGCGCCCCCTCCACCTCGACGGAGGAGACATTCTCGCCGCCTGAGATGATGATGTCCTTGGCACGATCCGCGATCTGTACGTAGCCGTCGGGGTGCTTGACCGCGATATCGCCAGACCGGAACCAACCCCCAGCAAAGGCTTCGGCTGTGGCTTCGGGGTTCTTGTAGTAGCCCTTCATGACCGCATTGCCTCGGATGCCGATTTCCCCTTGGGTTTGCGCATCTGCTGGGATCGGAGCATGGTTCGCATCAAAGACGTCCAGCCCTTCCATCATGGGAAAGGCGACCCCTTGGCGCGCGCGCAACGCCGCCTTGGCGCCATCGTCCAAGGTGTCCCAATCGCCCGGTTGCCAGATGTTTTCCGACACATGGCCGTAGGTTTCTGTCAGGCCATAGACATGGGTCACATTAAACCCAAGCGCCGCCATCTTGGCCAAAGTGGCCGCTGGGGGTGGGGCGCCTGCGGTAAAGACCTCGACCGCTTGGTCAAAGCTGCGGCGGCTGTCCTCGCCCGCGTTCACCAGCATGTTGAGGACGATAGGCGCGCCGCCAAAATGGGTCACCTGCTCATCGGCCAGGGCATCAAAGATCGCGCCCGCCGAGACGTCCCGGCAACAAACAATCGTTCCGCCCACCAGGGGCATCATCCAGGCGTGGCACCATCCGTTGCAGTGAAACAGAGGCACAATTGTCAGAAGTTTTGGGTACAGCGTGATCCGCCAACTAACCACGGTCCCCATGGTCATCAGATACGCCCCACGGTGGTGATAGACGACGCCCTTGGGTCGCCCCGTCGTTCCTGACGTGTAGTTGAGCGCGATGCTTTCCCACTCATCCTGGGGCAGGTGCCACTCAAAGCCGTGATCTGCCTGGGCCAACAACTCTTCGAACACCGGGTGACGCCCGGTCGCGGGGAACCCAGCCTCCGGGTCCGGGACCTCGACGATGGTTGGCGGGGTGTCCTGGGCGGCAGCGGCCTCTTCGGCGAGGGCTATGAATTGCGTGTCAGCCAGCACGACCTTCGCGTCGCCATGGCCCAAAATGTAGGCCACGGTGTCCACGTCCAACCGAGTATTGATCGTGTTCAGGATAGCGCCGCAGGCGGGCACGCCAAAGCTCGCTTCGACCTGCGCCGGGACATTGGGCAGCAGGGTGGCCACAACGTCGCCGGGTGCCACGCCCAGGGCGGCCAGCATTGCCGCCTGCCGGGTCACGCGATCCCGCAGATTGGCATAGGTCCATCGCGCGGCGCCGTAGACCAGAGCCTCCCGATCCGGCCAGATCAAGGCCGCACGGTTCAGATGGGACAAGGGTGTCAGCGCCACATGGTTCGCCGCACATTTCTCCAGACCCGTTTCATCCGGTAACCAGCCCATTGCACCCCCTCCGCTTGCGCATGTCCCCTCGGCCTGTGATACTGACGCGAGGCACGGGGCGAGGACAAGAGGCATGGACAACAAACCCCTTGTTGCGGCGGCGGCTATTCTGTCCGGCATGGCGATCATCGGCTTCATCGACCAGTTCGTGAAGGTTATCGCCGACCAGTCGAGCCTGTGGACCTTTCACATCATTCGGACGGTGATGATTTGGGCGATCATCCTGGGCTGGCTGGCCCTGAGAGGGGGGCGCCTGCGCGTGGTCAACTGGCGCGGGTTGGTGGCCCGCTCTGCCATCATGTCCACGGCCATGATCATCTACTTCGGGGCGCTTGGGTTCCTGCCAGTGGCCCAGGTGGCGGCGGGCCTGTTTACGGCGCCGATTTTCGTTTTGATCTTCTCGGTCGCGTTCTTTGGCTTGACCATTGGGCCCCTGCGGATCGGAGCCGTCTTGGCGGGCTTCCTGGGCGTTATTTTGGTCCTGTCGCCGGACCCGTCGTCGATGTCTCCGTTTGTGTTTCTGCCCCTTCTCGCCGGGGCGTTTTACGCAACAGCCGTGATCGCAACCCGGCAATGGTGCCCCGAGGAAGGCGCGGCGGAGTTGTCACTGGGTATCTTCACGGCCATGGGGATCTGGGGGCTCGGCGGGGTATCCGTTATGACCGTGCTGGGTCCAGGCGACGGCTTCTTGAGCGCGGCCTGGGTTTGGCCAAACTCTGAGGTGCTGTTCTGGTGTGCCGTGCAGGCGATTGGGTCGCTCTTGGCGGTGATCCTGCTCACCCGTGGGTATCAATTGGCGGAGGCCTCGATTGTGTCGGTCTTCGAATACTCGGTGCTTGGCTTTTCTGCGTTGTTCGGTTGGCTCATTTGGGGCGACACCTTGGGCTGGTTCGGGGTGTTGGGCTTGGCGCTGATCGTGGCGGCTGGCAGCGTGATCGCCCTGCGCGGACGGCGGAGCGTGGCGGCGTGATTGTCTCGCCCGGTCGGGGATATGTCTTTGTCCACATCCCAAAGACAGGCGGGACGGCCCTTGCCTTGGCGTTAGAGGACCGCGCCAAGGCCGATGACATCCTGATCGGGGATACGCCCAAGGCACTCAAGCGGCGACATCGCCTCAAATCCGCCAAGACCGTCGGTAGGCTTTGGAAGCATTCGAAGCTGTCGGACATACGGGGGCTCTTGCCGGATGACACGTTGGATGCGCTGACTCCGGTGACGCTGGTGCGCAATCCGTGGGACAGGTTGGTCAGCTACTACCACTGGCTGCGGGACCAAACCTTTGACCATCAGGCCGTCCGTGTAGCGCGCGCGCAGGACTTCGCGGGGTTTTTGGATGATCCGGGCGTGGCCAACAGCCTGCGCCGCAATCCCTATGCGTCCTACGTGGCGGGGCAGCAGATGCCGATCTTCGTGCGGCTGGAGCATTTGGAGACGGACCTCAAACCCTTTGCCGACCTGCTTGGGTTCGATCTGCGGATGGGCCGTGTGAATGTCTCCACCCGCAAGGCGGATTGGAGGGGGTACTACACCGCTGCAACCCGGGCGCGCGTGGAACAGGTCTGTGCCGACGATATCGCTCGTTTTGGATACGCTTTTTAAGCCGCATCGGTGGATTTCCGCCAATTCCTTGGCGGGTTTCAGATTTTTGCTGGCAAGTTCCCGCCAATAGCAGACCTCTGGGCGGCAGGCCGGGTCCCTCCGGTTTCTGGGCCGATGGCAGGGGAAGGCACCTTCAATCGCGCAGAGTACGTACAATTGCTTTTAGGAACAAACCATGGCCGTCATTCTATCGACAGACACACTCATTATTGGGACGGAAGAGAACGACGTTCTGGGTCAGCAAGAAGACAGCAGTATTGATGTCGGCGAACTGCGCGGGCTTGGTGGCGATGACGTGCTCTATGGCGACGTCCTCCTCGACTTCTCGCTCGTTGACGATGACAATAGCAATGGCACCGTTGCAACGGCCTTGGATATTGACGATCCGAGGGCATGGGTGATTGCTGACAATCCGCGCATCGGCGACAATTCCGTTCCACATACGACTATTCTTGGTCTCGGCGCGAACGCCTTCGACAACTTCGTTCTGACCCTTCCGGCTGGCGAGACCTTGACGCTTGATATGGATACGGACCGAACGAACGGCTTTGATACCTATCTCCGCGTTTTTTCTAGCAGTTACGTTGACGGCGTGCTGACGGCGCAACGAGAAGTCGCGTCCAACGATGACGCAAGCCGAAGACTTGGCGGCGAAGGCTCTGACACCGGCTTGGACTCCTACTTGGAGTATAGGAACGAGAGCGGTTCTGATCTCACTCTCGTGATTGAAGCGGCGCGATACTCGCGACGAGTAGTTCAAGAAGGGAGGCAATACGAACTGAACGTCTCCATGACGGGCCATGCCGTTGCGGATGAGCAAGACCAAACGGTTCGTTTGGCCTCTCCCGATCTTCTGGATGGTGGAGACGGGAGAGACACCCTGCGCGGCGGCGGTGGACAAGATACACTTTTGGGCGGGGACGGTAGTGATCGTCTACACGGTCAGAACGAAGATGATACGCTCGAAGGCGGCAATGGCGTTGATAGTCTTTACGGGGGAAACGGGGCAGATTTTCTTATTGGGCATTCACAAGACGGCCAAGATGATGGGCGTCGAAATGATCTTTATGGTGAGGACGGTGATGATCTGCTGATCGCTGGCGTTGGCGATGATTACCTTTCCGGGGGCAACGGCGACGATACGTTGCTTGCCGTCGACGGACGAAACTATGCTTTGGGAGGCGACGGCGACGACTCGGTTACGACTGGTGCCGGTCGCGACAGGATCTTCGGCGACGCTGGTAACGACACCATATTTGGTGGGGTTGAACGGGATACGATCGATGGCGGTGCCGATGATGACGTCATCCATGGCGAGATGGGAAGCGACGTCATTCGCGGTGATCAGGGGAACGATACGCTGGAAGGCGGGCTCCTGAAGGATACGATCAGCGGCGGTGAAGGCGACGACCTGATCTACGGTGATTTGATTGCTCGAACCGGTTCAGGCAACGACGACTCTCTCCGGGGTGGGTCCGGGAACGATACGATTTACGGACAGGTTGGCCGTGACACGCTGTATGGCGACGCGGGCGACGACAGCATGGAAGGTGGGTTCGCCCGAGACCTCCTCTACGGCGGCGACGGCAACGACACGCTGGACGGCGGCATCCGCAACGACACCCTCTTTGGGGATGCGGGCGATGATCTCGTCTATGGCCGGGAAGAGAATGATAACCTGCGGGGCGGATTTGGCCTCGACACGCTCTATGGTGGCGACGGCAATGACGACCTGAATGGCCAAGGGGATGCGGACGTTCTCTATGGCGACGCGGGCGCGGACCGCATGCAGGGCGAAGGCGGCTTTGACCTTCTGTATGGCGATGACGGGCGAGACACGCTGTACGGTGGCACCGGCCATGACACGCTATACGGCGGCGACAGCTTTGACCTTCTCTTTGGGGAAACCGGTAAGGACTGGTTGTTCGGCGGTGATGGGGTCGATGTCCTGTTCGGCGGCACCGGCGCGGACCGTCTTGAAGGCGGCGCCGGGACGGATGTCCTCAACGGCGATGAGGACAACGACAACTTGGACGGGGGACAGGGCGCCGATGTCCTGTTCGGCGGCGCTGGCGACGACACCTTGGGGGGCGGCTCCGGCAACGACAACCTGACGGGCGATGACCCAGACGTCGTCACGAGCGGGGACGACTCTCTCGACGGGGGCAGCGGGAATGACACCCTGCAAGGCGGCGGTGGCGACGACACCCTGTTTGGTGGGACTGGGAGCGACACCCTATCGGGCGGCGCCGACGCTGACACCTTTGTCTTTGGGTTTGCCACGGGCCAGGATGTGATCACGGACTTTACGGCAGCCGATGGTGATGTGATCGACCTGCGTGGCTTGGGCGTCGCGACAAGCTTCGACGACCTGGTCGCTAACAACCTGCGCGATGCGGCGGGCACGGCGGAGCTTTTTGCCGGGACCGAAACCGTGCTGTTGCAGGGGCTTACGGTCGCGGATTTTGCCCAAGGCGGTCCGATTACGGCAGACGCGTTCATCTTCGCCTGAGCGCGGTTTGGGATAGGGCGGTTCGGTTTACCGGACCGTCCAAATCTCCTCGGTGGAGCGGCCTCGCTTTTGCTGCATCACCACGGTATTTCCACGCAAATAGAGGTGTTTGCAGTCGGTTTCGACCGCGATCCCGTCGAGCCTTGTCCGATGGCACAGGGCGCCGTTGTTCCACACCCAACCGCCCGAGACGACCAAAGCGTCTTTCTGGCCCGCGATCCCGCCATTGGCCGCAAAGATCAGCGTGCCGCCGAATTCGTCCACAAGGGTGCGGCCCGCGATAAACGTGCGGAAGGAATGCTCGCTGGCGATGCGCGTAAAATCGAGGGCCTGGGCGGCCCCCGCAGAGGTCGTAAGCGCGACAAGCGCGAGGATTATGTGTTTCATTTCCCTTCTCCCAGTCGTTTGGGGGGCTTCATGGGAAACGATGACGGTCAATTGGGGCGGATTCGCGAAACGATCCCGGCGCCTGCACGGTCATTCGCGGGCACCCGTGGCGATACTGGCTCGCCTTGAGGCCGGAGTGGGGTGCAACGCCCGGGGGGCGGGCGTCGCATGGGCGGGCGGCTGCCTTAAGCGGCCTGCGCAGCGGCAGCGCGTCCATAGAAGGTCTCGCCCGCTGCCGCTAAGTCGCGGAGCAACTGGGGCGTGGCAAAGCGGTCCCCGTGGCGCTCGCTCAACGCTTCGGTGCATTCCACCGCCCAATCGGCGCCGACCATGTCGAGCCAGCTGAACGGCCCGCCCGACCAGGGCGCGAAGCCCCAGCCCAGGATGGCGCCGACGTCGCCCTCGCGGATGTCCTCCAACACGCCTTCTTCCAGCGCGCGCACTGCCTCTAGGACCTGGGCAAACATCAGACGGTTCTGCACCTCATGCAGGTCGGGCTGGGTGTCGGCCTGCGGATACCGCGACCCAAGCTCTCCCCAAAGACCCTGGCGCTTGCCCTTGTCGTCGTAGTCGTAGAAGCCCGCGCCGTTCTTGCGGCCCAGACGACCCGCATCGGCGAAGGCAAACAAGACCTCGTCCACGGCCCCATCAGGGTAGGCATCGCCCATGGCGGCCTTGGTGGCCTTGGCGATCTTCACGCCCAGGTCGATGGAGGTCTCATCCACCAATTGCAGAGGCCCAAGCGGGAAGCCCAGCAGCTTGGCGGCGTTTTCGATCAGCGTCGGGTTCACGCCCTCGGCCACCATGCGGATGCCTTCGTTGATGTAAGGGATAATGCAGCGGTTGGCGTAGAAGAAGCGCGCGTCGTTGACCACGATGGGGGTCTTGCGGATCTGACGCACAAAGTCGAGCGCCTTGGCCGTGGCCCGGTCGCCCGTCGTGTTGCCCTTGATGATTTCCACCAGCAGCATCTTGTCGACGGGCGAGAAGAAGTGGATGCCGATGAACTGTTCCGGCCGGGCGCTGGCCTTGGCGAGTTCGGTGATCGGCAGGGTCGAGGTGTTGGTGGCGAAGATGCAGTCCTCGCCCACGATGGCCTCCACGGCCTTCGTCATCTCGGCCTTGACGCCCACGTCTTCGAACACCGCCTCGACGATCAGGTCGCAGCCCTGCAGCGCCTGCAGGTCCGTGGTCGCGGTGATGCGACCCAGCACCTCTGCCTTCTTCTCTTCGGTGACCTTTTTGCGCTTCATCCCCTTGTCGAGGATCCCCTCAGAATAGGCCTTGCCCTTGTCGGCGGCGGTCTGTTCCCGGTCAATCAGAACGACTTCGATGCCCGCATTGGCCGAGACATAGGCAATACCCGCGCCCATCATGCCCGCGCCCAGAACGCCGACCTTTTGCACCTTCTGATCCGGGGCCTCGGGGCGGTTGGCGCCTTTCTCCAGCGCTTCCTTATTGATGAAGAGCGAGCGGATCATGGCCTCGGACGAGGGGTTCATCAGCACATGGGTGAACCACCGCGCCTCGATCTTCAGGGCGGTGTCGAAGGGGACAAGCGCGCCTTCATAGACCGCGCTCAGCAGGGCCTTGGCCGCCGGATAGACGCCCTGGGTTTTGCCGTTCACCATGGCCGAGGCCCCGACGAAGGTCATGAACCCCGCCGGGTGATAGGGCGCGCCACCGGGCATCTTATAGCCCTTGGCGTCCCAGGGTTTCACGATGTCCTTGTCCGTCGCCGACAGGACCCAGGCGCGTGCGTCGGCCATGGGATCGTCCGAGACCTCATCGACCAGACCGGCGGCTTTGGCCTTCTTCGGGTCAGACAGCTTACCCTCCAGCAGGAAGGGCGAGGCCGCCATAGCGCCCATTTTGCGCACCAAACGCGTGGTGCCGCCCATGCCGGGGAAGATGCCCACCATGATTTCGGGCAGACCGATCTTGGCCTTGGGGTTGTCGGCGGCAAAGATGCGGTGGCAGGCCAGCGGGATTTCAAACCCGATGCCCAGCGCCGTGCCCGGCAACACGCAGGCGATGGGCTTGCCGCCTTTCAGCGTCTTGGGGTCCATGCCCGCCCGCTCAATCTTGCGGAGGATTCCGTGGGACCGCATCAGCCCCTCCATCAGGCCCGCCGCCGGATCGTCGCCCGACATGGCCTTCATCTTGGCAATGACATTCAGGTCCATACCACCGGCAAAGGTATCCTTGCCTGAGGTGATGATGATCCCTGTGACGCTGTCATCTGCCAGGGCCTCGGTAACGCAGGTGTCCAACTCGTCCCAGCCCTCGAGGCTCAGAACGTTCATGGATTTCGCAGTGACGTCCCAAGTGATGGTGGCAACGCCCTCGGCGTCCTTCTCCCAAGTGAAGTCGGTCATGTTTTGTCCTCGGTCTTTGGTCCGGCCGGGCCGGAGTGTTCGTTGGGCGCGCAGGCGCCAGTGTGGGGCAGGGGGGCTGCATTGATCCGCAGGTCGGCATTGCGCACATCCGACCGGATCCCGGCACCGTGCCAGGTGCCGTTGCGCAAGATCAGCGTCATCGTGCCTGTGAACGGCGTGAGCAGCATCGTCGCTCCCCGCAGCACAAAGGTTTCGTGCAGGCCGTTGATCTGATCCTGGGCGTCGCCGCCAAACGTGGCGCCGCGACAGATGCGGTAATACGCCGTGGCCCCCAGCGTGTGCAGGTTGTCCCGAAAGTCTCGGGCCAGTGTGATGAGGCTTGCGCGATCAGGCACGGTGACCTCCCGACCCCGCGTGCCGATATAATGGGGATAGGCCATTGCATCGGCGACGGTCTCAAAATCCCGGTCCCAGGCGGCCTGGGACGTATGGTCGAGAAAGGCCTGATAGATGACGCGCGCCTCGTCCACTGTGTCAGACCCGCTCGATGATTGTGGCCGCGCCCATGCCAGAGGCGACGCAGAGCGTGGCGAGACCGGTGCCCTGGCCCGTCCGCTCCAACTCGTCGAGAAGGGTGCCGATGATGATTGCCCCGGAGGCGCCCAACGGATGCCCCATGGCGATCGCCCCGCCGTTCACATTCAGCCGGTCATGGTCCACATCGAACGCCTGCATGAAGCGCAGCACGACGGACGAGAAGGCCTCGTTCACCTCAAACAGGTCGATGTCGCCGATGGACATGCCGCTGTCGGCCAGGATCTTTTCCGTCACGGGAACCGGACCTGTCAGCATGATCGTCGGGTCCGTTCCGATCTTCGCCGTCGCCTTGATCCGTGCCCGGGGTGTTAGGCCCCACTTTTCCCCAAAGGCCTTGTTGCCAATCAGAACCCCAGCGGCCCCGTCCACGATACCGGACGAATTGCCCGCCGTATGGACGTGATTGATGGCCGGCAGGTGGGGGTACTTCATCAAGGCGACCTTGTCGAAACCGGGCATGACCTCGCCCATGGCCTGAAAGGCTGGGTTCAAGGCGCCCAGGCTCTGCATGTCGGTTCCGGGACGGATGTATTCGTCGTGGTCCAGTAGCGGCAGGCCGTTGATGTCGCGGACCGCAAAGACCGACTTGGAAAACCGGTTGTCCTCCCATGCGGCTGCGGCCCGCCGCTGGCTCTCGACGGCGAAGGCGTCGGCGTCGTAGCGGGTGAAACCATATTCGGTGGCGATAATGTCCGCGCTGATCCCCTGGGGGACAAAGTACTGGTTCATTGCGATGGAGGGGTCCACCGCCACCGCCGCGCCATCCGAGCCCATGGCGACCCTGCTCATACACTCCACGCCGCCAGCGATATAGGCATCACCCGCCCCACCTGCGATCTGGTTTGCGGCCAGATTTACGGCCTCCATGCCCGAGGCGCAGAAGCGATTGATCGACAGCCCGGGGATCCGTTCGTCCAGCTTTGAGCCCAGAACAGCCGTCCGGGCGAGGCACCCACCCTGTTCCATGACTTGGGTCGCGTTGCCCCATATGACGTCTTCGAGGGCATGTCCTTCGAAGCCGTTGCGGTCGGCCAATTCGTCCAGCACGACGCTGCTCAGGCGCGGTGCCGAGACCTCGTGAAGGGCCCCGTCCTTGCGGCCTTTGCCCCGCGGCGTGCGGATGGCGTCATAGATATAGGCGTCAGTCATTGCTGCATCCTCTTGGGGGTGTACTGGACAGTCGCCTTGGCGGCGCTGTTATGTCTTGAACGAAGAGCGGTGGCTTCAGCCGCAGGAGCAGACGTCGCAGCCGCCGCACCCGATGTCGCCATCACAGGGGTTGGCGTCGCAAGTCTTTGACGGGCCAGCGGCAGACCCGCCCCGGCACAGGGCAGACGGCAGGCCTGAGGCACAGGCTTCGTTACCGCAGCAGGCGGTGTCGCAGGTTTTCTCTGCCCGTCGCCTGGCCTTTCCGCTTCGCTGCGGTTCATCCTGCTGCTTGATCGTCTCGTAGGCCTGCGCACAGTCACGAAAGCGCGCGCGTATGAGCGGTACGGCCTGCCAGAAACCATGATCCCGAATTGCGAACTTGGCATAACCGGAACAGCCCGTCCCGCCGTGGACCACGGAGTGGGCGCAGCGATAGCCCTTTCGCGGGCTAAGAAAGCGCTGGTAGAGGTGGATCCCCGCAAGGGCGGTCCGAGATAGCATGTCGGCACCCTAGCCAAAGGATATGTGCGGGCAAGCGTCATGCGCGATCCGATGGGTTGCCGGGCATCAGGTCGTAGGGGTGTTTCCAGCCAGGCAGCGCCGCGATTCGGTCGAGCCATCCGTCTACATGGGGCCAGTCGCTACGTTCGAACCCAAAGGGTTCTGGATAGTAAAGATATGCACAGCAGGAGAGGTCGGCATTGGTTGGTCCGTTCCCGACAATCCAGTCCCGTCCCTCAAGGTGCCGGTTCAACACGTCGTAAGCTGCCTTCAACCGCCCTAGGGAAAAGGCGATCACTTCTGCGGGGCGCTTGTCTTCCGGCAGAAAGTTCATCAGGAACCGCGTCATCCCGGCTTGGCTGCTGAGTTTGTGATTGTCCCAGAGAACCCAGCGGAGCACTTCGTACCTGTCGTCTGCCGCGCCGCCGAACTTGCCGGTCTTGTCCGTGACATACTGCTGGATCGCGCCCGACTGGCTCAGCCGCAGATCGCCGTCCACCATGACCGGGGCCTCGCCCATCCCATTCTCGGCGCGCCATTCAGGCGTTCGGGCCTGCCCGCCGAAGAAGTCGACGAAGACCGGCTCCCATTCCAAACCCGACAACTCCAGAGCGAGCGCGGCCTTGTAGCTGTTTCCGCTTTCGCCAAAGCAATGCAGCTTGATGGTCATGTGGTGCCTCCTCCCAGATGGCGTCTCGTAGGGCCGCGGGCAGAGCGGGGGTTTCGCACCCCCGCACCCCCGCGGAGTATTTTCACCGAGAAGAAGACCCCGGCGTTTACGGCCCGTTAAGGTTAACGGGCCATGCTCCCCCTGCGGTACAGGCTGGAGAGCCGATGACCGTCCGAGGAGAAGCCAAGTGCTTCACCCACCGGTTCCCCGAAGGCCCTTGCACGACCTGGGAAAGGGGAGCCGGTTTCTCTTCGGTCTAAATACCTCCCGCCGGAGGCATCCAACCGATCACCTGGTGCCGTCATTTGCCGACCGCGCGGCCAACATCTCCTTATGGAGCCGCAGTCGATGGGGCAGGTTCTCCCGATGGGTGACGCTGTCGAAGTTCTCGAACAGAAAACTCAGGGCTTCGCCTTCGTCCAACCCTGCCTCATCGGCAAATCGGCGCAAGCGCCTATATCCCGCCTCGCTCATCTGAGCGGGAAACCGTCGGGTCAGGCGTTGCGGTCTGGGCATCCAATCTCCTCCGAACCTTGGCCGTCGGGCGGGGGTGACCCCGCCGATCTCAGAAGGCCGATGCGTCCAGGGACATGACAGGCTCATCCCCGGACTGGATGCGCGCCAGGTGCATGGCGGTCGCGGGCAATTGCCGGGCCATGTAGTAGCGCCCGGTCGCGATCTTTGCCTCCAGGAAGTCGCGGTCGGCCCCGTCTTCGCCGAGCTTTTCCATGGCGGCTTTGGCCATGCGCCCCCACATCAGCCCAAGGCAGACATGCCCCATCATATGCATGAAGTCATAGGAGCCGGAGAGCGCCGCATTGGGGTTCTTCATGCCGTTCTGCATGAAGTACATCCCCGCCGCCTGCAGATCCTTCGACGCGGCCTTGAGCGGCTCTACGAAGCCCTTCATGGCGTCGTCGTCCTTGTGCTCTGCGCAGAAGGTTTTGACCATCTCGAAGAAGGCCATGACATGCTTGCCGCCGTCTTGGGCCAGTTTGCGGCCCACAAGGTCCAAGGCCTGCACGCCATTGGCGCCTTCGTATATCATAGCGATCCGGGCATCGCGGGCGAATTGGGACATGCCCCATTCTTCGATATAGCCGTGTCCACCATAGACCTGTTGCGCGTTGGTGGCGAACTCAAACCCTTTGTCCGTCAGGAACCCTTTGATCACCGGCGTCAGCAGCGAGATCAGCCCATCCGCGTCCTTGTCTTCGTTGCGGTGGGCCCGGTCAATCATCGTGGCCCCCCAGAAGGTGAAGGCACGCGCGCCTTCGACGAAGCTCTTCTGATCCATCAGGTTGCGACGAATGTCGGGGTGCACGATCAGCGGGTCGGCGGGTCCATCTGGGTTTTTGGCCCCGGTCACATCGCGTCCCTGCAACCGGTCCAGCGCATAGGCCAAGGCGTTCTGATAGGCGATTTCGCCTTGGGCATAGCCTTGCAGGCCCACGCCCAGACGCGCTTCGTTCATCATGGTGAACATGGCGCGCATGCCTTTGTGTTCCGTCCCTAGCAGGTACCCCGTCGCCTCGTCATAATTCATAACGCAGGTGGAATTGCCGTGGATACCCATCTTCTCTTCGATCTTGCCGACTGACACGCCGTTGCGGGCGCCCAGGGTGCCCTCGTCATCGACCAGCGTCTTCGGCACGATGAACAACGACACCCCTTTAATCCCCTCTGGACCGCCTTGGATTTTGGCCAGAACCAGGTGGATGATGTTGTCGGCCATGTCATGGTCGCCGGCGGAGATGAAGATTTTCTGGCCGCTGATTTTGTAGCTCCCGTCCTCTTGCGGGACGGCCTTCGTGCGCATCAGGCCAAGATCCGTGCCGCAGTGGGGCTCGGTCAGGTTCATGGTGCCGGTCCATTCGCAGGTCACCATTTTGGGCAACCACTTGGCTTTCTGCGCCTCGGTCCCATGGGCGTGGATCGCCGAATAGGCGCCGTGGGTCAGACCGGGATACATGTTGAAGGCCATGTTCGCGGCGGAAAAGATCTCTCCCACAGCGGTGTGCATCAGGTACGGCAAACCTTGACCGCCGAACTCCGGGTCCGCGTCGAGGGCGGTCCAGCCGCCATCGCGCATTTTGTCAAAGGCCGCCTTGAACCCCTCTGGTGTGCGGACAACACCGTTCTCTAACACGCAACCCTGGGTATCGCCCACGGCGTTGAGGGGATGCAGAACCTCCTGCGCCAGCTTCGCCGCCTCGTCCAAGACGGCGCCGGTGAAGTCCCGATCCATCTCTTCGTAGCCAGAGATATCTTGCGCCGACGCCTTCAGGACGTCGTGCAAAACGAACTGCATGTCTTTGGTCGGGGCGGTGTAGCTGGGCATTCTCGACTCCTCCAGTCGGTCGGTTCTGCGGCGGGTGGTCTGGAGAGACCTGTTAGCCCGCCTTTCTCGGTTGCATCTGGGCGAGCATCTTTTCCCCCCAGCGCAGTTGTTCTTCCAAATCGGCGATTGCCGTATTCAACTCGTCCCGCTGAGCGACCATCTCGGCCAACCGTTCGCGACCGATATCGTAGGTCCGTGCAAATTGGGTGAACTGGCCATCGCCCAAGTCATAGAGATCCAGCAGTTGCCGAATTTCTTCGAGCGAGAAGCCAAAACGCTTACCACGTAGGATCAATTTCAACCGCGCGCGGTCCCGGCGCGTGAACAGGCGTTTTTGCCCCTCTCGCTTCGGAAACAGCAACTCTTTCGCCTCGTAGAAGCGAAGGGTCCGCGGCGTCACTTCGAACGCGTCACACATTTGGCGGATCGTCATCAAGACGTCTGACATCCTCTTGGTCCATCCTCAGGTTCGTTTCTCTCTGGCGCGGAGCCGGAAATGCGGAACCCGCCCTCACGCTACAAGAACTTTCGACGTTTACGTAACTTGGACGTTACGTCACTTATAAGTTGACGTAACTTCCGTTTGCGTAAGCTTGCTCTAGCGCAAATTTATGTCGCGTCAAAGCGCTTTCAATCCCAGTTTGCAGGATTGGAGAATCATGTTTCGATGATGTCGCGGGCAGTGGCGCGGTGCTGTGGCCTAGGCTTTGGTCAAGGCGGCGAGATCAACCTGCACGTTGTCGCGCAGGGTGCGTAGCTCGTCGATCGCCTCGTTGAGGTGCTTGCGGCGCTCATCCAGCTCGGCAAGTTGCTTGTCGGCCAGGTCGATCCAGGCTTGCTTCTGGGTCAGTCCTTCGGGGTCGGCGTCATAGAGTTCCAACCATTGGCGGATCTCTTCCAGGGAGAAACCGAACTTGCGACCCCGCAGGATCAGGGTCATCCGCGCGATCTCCCGGGAGCCGTAGAACCGCGCGCGGCCAACGCGTTCAGGGAACAGAAGCTCGATATACTCATAGTGTCGGAGCGTGCGCGGCGTGACGTCGAACCGGGCGCACATCTGTTTGAAATCGAGCTTGTCTGCCATAACGGCCCTCCCGGCCAAAGCTTGGCATGTGCAGGGGGCATCTGTCTATCGCCGCGGCGGCCACGTCATCCTGCGGTGCGAGGGGTTGCCGGTGCCCGATCCCTGCGGCAAGGGAAAGGGATGACCCAAGCAACAGACACAGACGCCCAGGCCGAGCAACGCGACGCGGCAGCCCAGCAGTTTATCGCGGCCTTACCCCATTGCCGTGCGCTTCAAATGCGCGTCGAAGAGGTGTCCGCCGGGGTGGCCGTTTTGTCCATGCCTTGGTCCGAAGACTTGGTCGGGGATCCGGCGACGGGCGTGGTCCACGGTGGCGCGGTGTCGGCCTTGATGGACACCTGTGGCGGGGCGGCGGTGCTTTGTCACCCGACGGCGCCCCTGTCGACGGCGACCATGGACCTGCGCATCGACTACATGCGTGCGGCCAAGCCTCGCCAAAGGATCACGGCCCGTGCAACTTGCCATCATGTCACCCGCTCGGTCGCCTTCGTTCGGGCCGAGGCCTTTGACGAGGACGGCGATGGGCCGGTGGCGGTTGCCAATGGCGCCTTCACCCTAGACCGGGGCTCAAGCGCATGAAGCGGCCCGAACCTATCCAAGTGGTCAAGCAAAGGCGCGACGCGGCCCTGACGGCCTTGGTGGGAGGCGTGCCCTACATCCGGTTCTTGGGCATTTCATTTGATCGTCGTGGGGACGAGTTGACCGGCGTTTTGAACTATTCCGACAAGCTGATCGGAAACCCGGTTCTCCCTGCACTCCACGGGGGCGTCACGGCGGCCTTCCTTGAGGTGACCGCGATTGTGACGCTCTCCTGGTCGATGCTCTGGGACGATTTGGAGTCCGGCGCGCTCGACGCGGAGCATTTGACGCCCACGACCTTGCCGCGCCTGCCCAAGACAATCGATTTTAGCGTCGATTACTTGCGGTCCGGTTTGCCGCGCGACGCCTATGCGCGGGCGCGGCTGAACCGCTCTGGCCGCCGCTATGCCAGCGTCCACGTAGAGGGCTGGCAGGACAACCGTGACCGTCTGTTTGCCCAGGCCACGGGGCATTTCCTCATGCCGCGCCGCGACGGGTGAGCGACCCGCTGACCCACCGCAGGGTGTTGCGCATCGCGGTGCCTGTGGTGCTGTCCAATGCGACCGTTCCGATCCTGGGCGCGGTGGACACCGCCGTGGTCGGTCAAATGGGCGCCGCGGCTCCCATCGGGGCCGTGGGGATCGGCGCCATCATCCTCTCGGCGATCTACTGGATCTTTGGGTTTCTGCGGATGGGCACGACCGGGCTGGCGGCCCAGGCCATTGGCGCGGGCGATCAAGCCGAATGCGTCGCCTTGCTCAGCCGGGCGTTGATGATCGCGGCGGGGGCGGGCCTGATCCTGATCGGGGGCCAAGCGCTGATCTTTGCGGCGGCCTTCGCCGTTTCCCCCGCCGAGGCACAGGTCGAGGACCTAGCACGCGGCTACATGGCCATTCGCATCTGGTCGGCCCCCGCCGCCATCGCGGTCTATGGGATCACCGGTTGGTTGATCGCGCAGGAACGGACCGGGGCGGTCTTGATCCTGCAAGTTGCCATGAACGGCACAAACATTGTCCTGGATCTCTGGTTTGTGCTCGGGCTCGGATGGGGCGTCGAGGGCGTGGCCATCGCGACGTTCCTGGCGGAATGGACCGGGGCTGCCTTGGGGCTCTGGTTTTGCCGGTCTGCCTTTCGCGGGGTCTCTTGGCGCGATCCTGCGCGGGTGTTCGACGGGGCGCGCTTGCGCCGGATGGCAAATGTGAACGGCGATATCCTCATCCGGTCGGTCCTCTTGCAGGCGACCTTTCTGTCGTTCCTGTTTTTGGCAGCGGACTTGGGGACCGTGACCCTGGCCGCAAATCAGGTCCTGCTGCAGTTCCTCTATGTCACATCCTACGGGCTGGATGGCTTCGCCTTTGCAGCCGAGGCGCTGGTGGGGCAGGCCTTTGGCGCGCGCAATCCCGCGCGACTGCGCGACGCCGTCTGGCGGGCGACGATCTGGGGCACCGCGACGGCAGTGGGGCTTGCCGTGGCCTTTGCCGTTCTGGGTCCGACGATCATCGACACCATGGCCGCCGCACCAGATGTAAGGGCCGCCGCCCGGGCTGACCTCTGGTGGATTGTTGCGGTGCCTTTGGTGGCCGTCTGGTCCTTCATGCTGGATGGCGTGTTCATCGGTGCCACCCGCACCCGCGACATGCGCAATATGATGGCCGTCAGCTTTGGGGCCTATGCACTCGCCTTGGCCCTTCTGTTGCCTGCACTTGGCAACGACGGTCTCTGGGCGGCGCTGATGGTGTCTTTTGTGGTGCGCGCGGTGACCTTGGCTGTCCGGTATCCCGCATTGGAGCGGGCGGCCGGGTGACCCGCGCCCATGTGGGCGGAGGTCATGGCGTTACTTCCAGACGTCAGCGTGGGTCGTTCCGCCCGGCCGATCCTGGGCCACTGGGGCCGTCCATCCCGGCGCCGTAGCCTATGGCGCCTGCCGCCACACCCACTGCGCCCAAGACGCCACCGCCCGCGATAGAGGCGCCGATCCCGATGGCCGTGGCCGCTTCGTCCACGACCGTGCCGTTGCCGTTGAAGTCGTACCCATCGCTTGTGCGGTCGGCGTAGCGGCCCTCCGGGTCGGAGCGGCGACCGGAGTCGTTCCGCCCCCCACCGCCACCGCCGCTTCCGCCCCCGAAACTGGTGGCCGACAGCAGGTCTTGGCTGGCATCGTCACGTCTAGATATCATCATCGCAATCCTTCCTCAGGGGCGGGGGACCAGTCGTCAGACCGCCCCCGGTTTGGGTGGTTTGGCGACGTGCGGGACGCTGACCCGATCTACGGCCAGGGGAGGAAAACAGAGGACCAGGCCGCGCCCCGACGCCGCCGAGACCCATGCTCTGGGATCGGGCCTTTCTGGTCAAAACGGCGGCCCCGTCCCACTGGCCGGTACCCGCCGAAACACGCCAGTTTGGGCGTGGCGCTGCGCAGACCACAGCAAAGTCTTGCCAGGGGAGGCCCCGAACCGGCGCGTGCCCGCTCAGGAGCCGCTAAAGGCCGCCTTCTCCCGAACGTGCAGGGAGGCAGAAAGCTTTTACAGCCAGTCCGCCCGACCGCTGCCCACAGCCTCAGAAACGGTGGTGAAGCCGTCACGGGCCAGGGCACGGTCCAAGCCGATGGCAATCTCTCGGACCAGGGACAGGCCGCCGTAGACCAGGCTGGTATAGAGCTGTACCGCCGAAGCGCCGGCCCGGATCTTGGCATAGGCCTGTTCGGCGGTGGCCACCCCGCCAACCCCGACAAGGGGCACATCCGTCAGGGTCGACAGCCGGGCCAGGACGCGGGTCGAATGCTCAAACAAGGGCTGCCCCGATAGCCCCCCAGCCTCCGACCGGTGCCGTGACGCAAGGCCCTCGCGCCCGAGCGTGGTGTTCGTGGCGATAATCGCGTCAACGCCCTGCGCCGCTTCGACGACTTGTTCCAACTCCGCCTCCGTCAGATCGGGTGCGATCTTGAGGAAGACGGGAATGGGGCGGGGCAGGGCATCGCGTGCCGACAGAACCCCGTGCAGCAGGGCCGACAAGGCCTCTGCGCCTTGCAGATCGCGCAGCTTCTCGGTGTTCGGGCTGGACACGTTGACCGTTGCGAAATCCACATGGGCGCCGCAGGTGGCCAGGACCGAGGCGAAATCCCCCGCACGGTCGGTACTGTCCTTGTTGGCGCCCAGGTTGAGACCCACAATCGTCCCCTTGGGACGATCCCGCAGGCGGGAGGCGATCACCTCCGCCCCGTCATTGTTGAACCCAAAGCGATTGATTGCGGCCTGGTCCTCGGTCAGGCGAAACAGCCGAGGACGTGGATTGCCGGGTTGGGGACGCGGCGTCGCCGCGCCGACCTCCAGAAAGCCGAAGGCGCTGCGTCCCAAGGCGGGCAGGGCCGTCGCATTTTTGTCGAACCCAGCGGCAAGGCCAATGGGGTTCGGCAAGGGCAGGCCTGCGACGGTCGTTTGCAACCGCTCCGAGGTGAGAGGGCCGCCACGCGGTCCAAGCCCGGCGTTCAAGGCGGACAGGGCAATCCCATGGGCCCGCTCGGGATCAAACTGGCGCAGGGCAGCCAAACCAAGACGCTCGATCATTTGAGACCGGCCGGAAACTGATGCAGGCCATCGACCAAGGGCAGGGGTTGTGCCCAAGCGACCGCTTCAAGCGTGAGGGCGGCGTAGAGATGGGGAAACTTCGCCCCACCGCGCGACACTTCCCACTTCAGTGCCTCTCCCAGAGTGGCATCGTCGACCCCGATCAGCCACAGGCCGTCCACCCCCGCGAAATGCTTCGCCGCCGTCTCAGGCGCCTGCTCGGCAGTGGAGAAGTGAATATAGCCGTCGGCCAGATCAACGGGCGCGCCCGCCGTGGTGCCGTCAGCGCGCAGTGCCTCCCATTCGGGCGTTCGGAAAATCTTGTAGATCATGCCGCGACCCTGTGCCGTGCCTCTGCCGCGCCGTCAAGCAAACGACCGCTCATATCCCTTTGACACTGCCTCGCGAGCCGCGCACCATCGACGTATCCAACCAGGGGATTAATCAAATGAACCGACTTCTGACGGCAACTGCCGCCCTAGCTTTGACCGCTGGCATGGCGGCTGCCGATGGTCATGCGGCTTACACGCTGCATATTTTGCACATCAACGATCTGCACAGCCGGATTGAACCTGTCAGCAAGTACGACGGCACCTGTTCCGCCGAGGACGATGCCGCTGGGGAATGCTTTGGCGGCGTCGCGCGGATCAAGACGTTCATCGACGGCAAGCGGGCGGAGCTAGAGGGCGAAAACGTCATCGTTCTGGACGCGGGCGATCAGTTCCAGGGGTCGTTGATGTACACGACCTACAAGGGCGACGTCGAAGCCGAGATGATGAACGCCATCGGCTTCGATGCCATGGCCGTCGGCAACCATGAGTTCGACGACGGTCCAGAACAACTGGCCGAATTCGTGGATGAGGTGGACGTGCCGCTGGTTTCCGGCAACCTGGATCTGAGCCAGTCGAACCTGCTGAACGGCAAGATCGAGGATCACTTGGTGCTGGAGGTGGGCGGCGAAAAGATCGGGATCGTCTCCGCCCTTGCGGCGGACACGGTCGAGACCTCCTCCCCCGGGCCCAATGTCATCTTCCAGGATGAGATCGACGCGCTCCAGGCCGATATCGACGCCCTGACCGACATGGGTGTCACCAAGATCATCGCGCTCAACCACGTGGGCCTGCCCATGGACCGCCGGATCGCCGAAGGCACCACCGGTCTCGACGCCATTGTTGGTGGCCATAGCCATACGAAGTTCTCGAACACCGAAGACGGCGCGGAGGCTTACCCGACCGAGGTCAACGGTGTTCAGATCGTCCAGGCCTATGCCTATTCCAAGTACGTGGGTCACTTGACGCTCGCCTTCGATGGCGAGGGCAACGTGGTGGACGCTTCGGGGGATACGACGCTTTTGGACGCGTCCGTGACGCCCGATGAGGGCATCGCAGCCCGCGTGGCCGAGCTTGCCGGGCCTATCGAAGAGCTCAAGGCCCGGGTGATCGGAGAAGCGACCGACGCCATTGAGGGGGACCGCTCCGTCTGTCGTGCAATGGAATGCGCCATGGGCAACCTCGTCGCCGATGCCATGCTGGACCGCGTGGCCGACCAAGGTGTCACGATTGCTATCCAGAACGGTGGCGGATTGCGCGCCTCGATTGACGCGGGCGAAATCACCATGGGTGAGGTGCTGACCGTGCTCCCGTTCCAGAACACGCTGGCCACCTTTAGCGCGTCAGGTCAGGACATGATCGACGCCCTGGAAAACGGCGTCGGTCAGATCGAGGACGGCGCCGGCCGCTTCCCCCAGGTTGCGGGGATGACCTTTGCCTTTGACGCCGCTGCCGAACCGGGCAGCCGTATCAGCGACGTCATGGTCGGCGGCGCGCCCATTGATCCGGCGGCCACCTACCAGGTCGTGACGAACAACTATGTGCGCAACGGTGGCGACGGCTACGGCATGTTCGCCGACGCAGCCGATGCCTACGACTTCGGCCCCGGGCTGGAGGTCGTGGTGGCCGACTTCATCGCAGATTTGGGTGGCTCCTACACGCCTTACACGGATGGTCGGATCACGGCGAAGTAAGCCACAGAGCCCAACAGCCTGAAAAAAGATCGGAAAAGCCGGGGTTTGTCCCGGCTTTTTTCGTTTGGTGCCCTAGGTAATACGTCGCAGGGCGTTTGGCGCGTTCTGATGAAGGTTTCGGTGGACCGTGATCTTTGTGTGCCCGGACGAGATCCCACAATGGGGAGAGACCTATGCTCGCATCCAAACCGGTGAATCAATCCGAACGGTTGGCGGCCATTCGTCAGTATGGCCTGGGGGAGCGGGTCCATGCCGGGCAGATGACCAATCTGGTGGAACTGGCGTCTCAGATCACCGATTGCCCCATCGCGCTCGTCTCTATCGTCCATGAGGACTGCCAAAGGTTCGAAGCCGCCTGTGGTTTGGCTGTGACCCATACCGGGCTGGAGGCGTCGATCTGTTCCCATGCGATTTTGCAGCAGGATATTCTAGAGATCGAGGATTTGCGGGCCGATCCGCGCACCGCCGACAACCCGCTGGTTCTGGATAAGAAAGATCCGCTGCAATTCTATGCGGGGGCGCAGATCGTGACGTCGGATGGCGTGATGCTCGGCTCGCTTTGTGTCATGGACCGGACCCCCCGCCGTTTGAGCGACAGTCAACGGCGCGGCTTGCGGACCCTTGCGGATCAGGCGATGCGGATGCTGGAACTCCACGATGCCATGCGCGCGGCAGACACACTCCGCAAAGAGGCGGACCATCGCGTCAAGAATAGCCTCACCGGCATTGCCGCGCTGGCACGGATGAGCGCCGCGACCGCATCCTCGGAAGAAACGCGCTCGGCTTTGGAGCAAGTTCAGAACCGTATTCAGGCGACGGCCAAGCTGCACGGGCAACTCTATCGTCAAAGCCACGGCGGCGAGGGTCTGATGTCGGTCCCCGAATACCTGGAGGACATCCTGTCCTCGTTGCGGGATCTGTCGCCCGATGATGTGAGTTTAACCTGGGACATCGCGCCTTTGGCCCTGCGCAGTCAGGCGGTCGGGGCCATTGGGCTGATCGTCAACGAGATGGTGACCAACGCCTTTAAACACGGTTTTGCCGATGCGCAGCCGGGTACGGTCACCCTGGTTGGCCGCCGGGACGGTCGCCACACCTACGAGTTGATTTGCCGCGATGATGGTCTGGGCAGCGGGGCGAGCGAGGAGGAGGGAACAGGGCTTGGCAGTCAATTGATGCGCGCCACGGCGGTTCAACTTGGCGGCCAGATTAGCTGTGGCCCAAGATCCGATGGCCCTGGCTATGAGGCGCGCGTGACTTTTGCGGTCACCAGCGAAGGCGTATAGCAAGACTGACATGTGTGGCCGCTATGCCCTGACGTTACCGCAAGAGGCGATGGTACAGATGTTTCAGGCTGTGCCAGCAAACGATCTGCCCGAGACGCCCAGTTTCAACGTCTGCCCCACCGTACAGGTCCCCGTCATTCGACAAGCCGGAGAAGGGGGGCGGGCGCTGGTCTCGATGCGGTGGGGGTTCTTGCCCCATTGGTATGCCAGTCCGACCGATGGGCCCCTTTTGATAAATGCGCGGGCTGAGACGATTGCCGAAAAGCCTGCGTTTCGCGAGGCGTGCCGCGCGCGACGATGCCTTATCCCCGCGACCGGCTTCTATGAATGGGTCAAGACAGAAGACGGCACGCGGCTGCCTTGGTATTTCTATCACGCCGATGGCAGCCCCATCGCCTTTGCTGGCATTTGGCAGACCTGGGGCCCGGATCAGGTGCCAACCTGTGCCATCGTAAGCTGTGCCGCTGGCCCGACCATGTCGGAGATCCATCATAGGGAGCCGGTGATGCTCGCCCCAGAGGATTGGGCCCTTTGGCTGGGTGAGGCGGGCAAGGGAGCCGCCCGGCTCATGCACTCGGTGCCCGAGGGCCGTGTTCTACGGCATCGGGTGTCGCGCGCCGTGAATTCCAATAGGGCAACGGGGTCCGAGCTTGTGGACCCGTTGATCGACGAAGACGATAACTGAAGAGTCTTCTGAGGTCGCTTCGTCCTGGGGCCGGTCCTATCGCTCGTCTGGAACGGTCATGACGCTGTCCATCCCCACCATCAGAGACATGGCAAAGAACAATCCGGCCGTGATGACTGTCAGGACGATAACGCGATTGAAATAGCGCACCTGCTTGATGGCTTCGATTTGCAGCCGATGCTCCTGCGCGACTTCAGCCCGACCGAACATATGGCGCAAGCGAGGCGTCGGCTCATAGATCAGGCATCTGAGCAGCAACAGGATCGCAATCGAGATCGTCGCCACCTGGGCAAACATCATCACAAGGGTCGCCCAAGTCTGTTGGAGGGAGAAGACAAAGGCTGAGGTCGCCAGAAGGATCGCGAGGACCGACAGCAGCGCCGAGGACTTGGCATCAATTTCGGCCATGATGTCACGCGCTTCGTCGACGGTCATGTCGGTTAGCCCGGAGGACCGTTCGCCCGCCACGCAAATGGGCGAAAGCGTGAGGCGCGCGACGTCTGGCAAAAGGATCCGGTCCATCGCGGCAACGAGCCTGGGCAACAAGGGCAGGGGTGTCATGAAAGGACGCGCAGCAGCATAGCACAGAGGTGGCGTCCGTCCGGCAAGGATCAAGGTCACAAACAGCTAGACCCGCGCATCAAAGCGCGGGCCAGCCAGTCTTAGGAGAGAGAGCAAAAGGTGCGACCGGGGGACCGCTGGGGGGGAGTTGATCAACCCCGTGTCGTACCGTTGCCGTAGGTAAACGATAGCCTCGGATTGTGGCTGCTTTGCGGCGGAATGACGGTGATCTGGTGGTAATCGGCCCTGGTCGGGCCGATTGTTTCTCTTCTGGCACCAGGCCGCGTCGATCAGCGGAGATCGGGCGGGGTCGCTTCGCGGCTGAGGTCGCCAAGCACCTCGTCCAGGCTCACGACACGGGTCGCCTTTTCGCCCAAGCGCCGCAGGGTTACGGTGCGATCCTCGACCTCTTTTCGGCCAATGGCCAAGATCACGGGCACCTTGCCGACGGAATGCTCACGCACCTTGTAGTTGATTTTCTCGTTCCGCAAATCGACCTCGGCCCGCACGCCTGACTTGGTGAGCATGGCGGCGACCTCTTCGCAGTAGGCATCGGCGTCCGAGACGATGGAGGCAACCACGACTTGGCGCGGGGCCAGCCAGAAGGGCAGTCGTCCCGCGCTGTTCTCGATCAGGATGCCGATGAACCGCTCGAAAGACCCCAGACAGGCCCTGTGCAACATGTAGGGGCGATGCTTGTCGCCGTCTTCGCCCACGTAGGTGGCGCCCAGCCGTTCCGGCAGGTTTGGATCAACTTGGAAGGTCCCGCACTGCCAGACGCGTCCGATGGCGTCGGTCAGATAGAAGTCGAGCTTTGGTCCGTAGAAAGCGCCGTCGCCTTCCTCGATCCGGTAGGGTGCCCCGACCGATTTGATGGCCGACTCCAGGGCGTTTTCCACATGGTCCCAGCTTTCATCGCTGCCGACGCGCTTTTCGGGGCGGGTGGCGAAGGCGATTTCAAAGGTGTCGAACCCCAGTTCTTCGTAAACCGAAGACAGGAAGCGAATGAACTTGGCGCATTCGGCCTCGATCTGTTCTTCGGTGCAGAAGATATGGGCATCGTCTTGGGTAAAGCCCCGCACCCGCATGATGCCATGGAGCGCGCCCGACGGCTCATAGCGCGAACAAGACCCGAACTCTGCCATGCGCAGCGGCAGGTCCCGGTAGGATTTTAAGCCATCGTTGTAGACCTGAACGTGGCAAGGGCAGTTCATAGGTTTGAGCGCATTGACCGCCTTTTCGCGGGCGTGGTCCTCGTCCACTTCCACGATGAACATATGGTCTTGGTACTTGTCCCAATGCCCGGACTTTTCCCATAGTTTACGGTCGACGACCTGGGGGGTGTTCACCTCCACGTAGCCGTCGGCGCGCTGCTTGCGGCGCATGAAGTCCTGCAAGGTGGTGTAGATCGTCCAGCCGTTGGGGTGCCAGAACACTTGGCCCGGCGCCTCTTCCTGCATGTGGTAGAGGTCCATCTCGCGGCCCAGGCGGCGATGGTCGCGGGCCTCGGCCTCTTCCAGGAACTTGAGGTGTGCCTTAAGGTCGTTCTTGTTGCGGAAGGCGATGCCGTAGATCCGCTGCAACTGGGGACGGGTATTGTCCCCCAGCCAATAGGCCGAGGACACGCGGGTCAATTTGAAAGCATCCGCCGGAATTTGGCCCGTGTGTTGCAGGTGAGGGCCGCGGCACAGGTCTTGCCAGTCGCCATGCCAATACATGCGGATCGGTTCAGCCCCAGGGATCCGATCGAGGAGTTCGACTTTGAACGGCTCGCCCGCGTCCTCGTAGTGCTGGCGCGCGCGGGCGCGATCCCAGACCTCGGTGCGAACGGGGTCACGGGCGGCGATGATGCGCTTCATCTCCGCTTCGATCTGGGCCAGGTCTTCGGGCGTGAAGGGCTCTTCCCGGTCGAAGTCGTAAAACCAACCGAAATCGCGGACCGGGCCGATGGTGACCTTGACGTCGGGCCAAATGCTTTGGACGGCACGGGCCATCACATGGGCCAGGTCGTGGCGGATCAATTCCAGCGCGGGCTCTTCGTCCTGCATGGTGTTGATCGCGATGGCGGCATCGTCTTCGATGGGCCAGGCCAGGTCCCAATGGGCGCCGTTCACCTGCGCGGAGATTGCTTTCTTCGCCAGGGATTTGGAGATGTCGGCGGCAACCTCTGCGGCGGTGATCCCTGGCGGGACCTCGCGCGTGTTGCCATCGGGGAATGTCAGGGTGATCTGGGACATCTGTCTGTGTCCTCCGTCGTTTTGGCGCCCACGGAACGCCCGGTTGCGGGTATGTGTGGCGCGCTTGTGGCGCCCGGATTGATCCGCGTCAAGGCGCCATACCCCCTGAGATGCCAAGCTGTGTCCAGCACCATTGAAGGAGGGGGAGAGCATGAAAACCATTCTAGTGGCCACAGACCTGAGTGCCCGGTCCGACCGCGCCGTGTTGCGCGCGGCCCATTTGGCCGAGACCGTTGGCGCGTCGCTTCGGATCCTCCATGTGATCGACGATGAAGTCCCGGCGGCATTTTTGCAGACCCGATCCGAAGCCGCCGAGCAGGTCCTCGCCGCCATGGTGGCCGATCACGAGGGGCTTTCTGCACTTGCCCCCACGATCCATGTGGAGGTCGGGCATCTGGACAAGCTGCTGCCCAAGATCGTTGCCCAGCAGGACGTGGATCTGGTTGTGGTCGGCAGCCACCGCAATCGCGGCTTTGGCGAGTTGCTGGGGGCGCCGACGCTGTCCCGTCTGCTCCGTGGGTTGGACGTGCCCGTTCTCGTCTCCGTGGCCCGTCCAGAAGTCGCCTATGAGGCCGTCAGCGTCGGGTGGGACGATTCCGATGGGGCCGAAGCAGTCGCACAGATCGCCCGGCGGATGGCGCCGACGGCAGAGATCACCTTGGTCCACGCCTGGCAGGAGGTCCTGGCCTCCGCGCCCTATGCTTTCGAGACCGGTGGCCTTATCCCGAAAGAAACGCAGCAGCGCCTCCAATCGGATGTGCAGCGGGCTGCGGTTCGGCTGGCGGGTGAGGGGCTTCCGTTTGCCGCTTTGGTGGCCATGGGACCACCGGGCCATGTGCTGCGTACCCGGGCTGAGGGCGGGCAAGCGGACCTGATCGCCGTTGGGCGCCATGCGCGGTCCGGTCTGGCGCGCCTGATCCTCGGCGCGACGGCTGAAGACCTGGCTCTGTCGGCGCCGTGTGACGTCTTGATCGCCTCTCCGAGCTGAACCAAGCCTTTCCCTCGGACGGGCAAGCACGTGCGGCGCCCCGTGTCCGCCGTGCCATCACCATCTTGGGCGACCCCTCCTGTGGGGTTGCCCTTCGTGCCATCCCATGAAACAGGAAACCGCCAACCGATCCCATGTCCCGGAGAGACCCGATGGAGATTCGCGAGGCGCTGACCTTCGATGACGTTTTGCTCGTACCCGCTGAAAGCCAAGTGCTCCCGGCGACGGCGGATACACGGACGAGGGTCACGAAATCCATTGCGCTCAACATCCCGCTGCTGAGCTCTGCCATGGATACGGTGACGGAATCGCGGATGGCCATCGCCATGGCCCAGGCCGGGGGAATGGGCGTCATTCACCGCAACCTAGATTTGGATGCACAGCAGAAAGAAGTGCGTCGTGTCAAACGGTTCGAAAGCGGCGTGGTCTATAACCCGGTCACCCTCCGCCCCGATCAGACGCTGGCCGATGCCAAGGCGCTACAGGATCGCTATCGCGTGACGGGTTTTCCCGTGATCGACGAAAAGGGTCGGGTTCTCGGCATCGTCACCAACCGCGATATGCGCTTTGCCAGCGACGACGCGACCCCCGTTGCAACGATGATGACGGCGGACAACCTGGCAATCTTGCGGGAGCCTGTGGATCTGTCCGAGGCGCGGTCGATCATGCATGCGCGTCGGATTGAAAAGCTGCTCGTGACGAATGATCAGGGTCACCTGACGGGGCTTTTGACCATCAAAGACATCGAACAGGCGGTCCTGAACCCACAGGCCTGCAAGGACAACCTCGGACGGCTGCGCGTGGCCGCGGCCACGACAGTGGGCGATGCTGGGTTTGAGCGCTCTGAGGCGCTGATCTCCGCTGGCTGCGATTTGATCGTGGTCGATACCGCCCACGGCCATTCCGAAGGGGTGGGGATCGCGGTCGACCGGATCAAGCGGTTGTCCAATGATGTGCAGGTCGTCGCGGGGAATGTCGCCACGGCGACTGGCACGCGTGCGCTCATTGATGCGGGCGCCGATGCGGTCAAGGTGGGGATCGGGCCCGGCTCCATCTGCACAACGCGGATCGTGGCGGGCGTGGGCGTGCCCCAATTGACCGCCATCATGGACGCGGCCGGCGCGGCAGGGGACGTCCCGGTGATCGCCGATGGCGGCATCAAGTTCTCGGGCGATTTCGCTAAGGCCATCGCGGCGGGCGCGTCCTGCGCCATGGTCGGATCGATGATTGCGGGCACCGACGAAAGCCCGGGCGAGGTCATCCTGTACCAGGGGCGATCGTTTAAATCTTACCGGGGCATGGGGTCCATGGCGGCCATGGCCCGTGGGTCCGCGGATCGCTATTTCCAAAAGGACGCAGCCTCCGACAAGCTTGTCCCGGAAGGGATCGAGGGGCAGGTGCCCTACAAAGGCAGCGCGGGCGCGGTCGTGCACCAATTGGTCGGCGGTTTGCGCGCGGCCATGGGCTACACCGGATGCGCGACCGTGGATGAGATGCGCACCGACTGCGCCTTCGTGAAGATTACGGGCGCCGGTCTGAAGGAAAGCCATGTCCACGACGTCCAGATCACGCGGGAAAGCCCGAATTACCGCGCCGGTTGAGGGACGAGCCGTGATGTTGGATCTGGGCCCGTGACGCCGGGCGCCCGCGTTCAAGCGGCCATAGAGGTCCTGGATGGTGTTCTAGCCGGGGCCGCGGCGGAGCAAGCGCTGACCCGTTGGGCGCGGCGCAGCCGGTACGCGGGGTCCAAGGACCGGGCCGCCGTCAGGGACCATGTCTTTGATGCGCTGCGCCGTCTTCGATCCTCGGCCTGGCTCGGGGGGCTTAGCGACATGGACATGTCCCAGATGGAGGGCAGCGCCGTGCTAGCTGGTACGTTGCGCGGGCAGGGCGCCGACTTGGACGCCCTGTTCACGGGGCAGGGCCATGCCCCAGCGCCGTGGGATCGCGATCCGCCGTCTGGGGTTATGCCCGATTCCGTGGCGTTGGACTGCCCCGATTGGCTGCTCCCGAGTTTCCGCGACAGTCTGGGACAAAGGGCCGAGGCCGTTCTGCTGGCCTTACGAGATCGCGCGCCGGTGGTTCTGCGGGCCAATACCCAAAAGGCGACACGGGATCAGGTGGCCGAACGCTTGGCACAGGACGGAGTTGAGACGGCGCCGCATCCCCTGTCGCCAACGGCGTTACGGGTCGTTGGTCCGGCCCGGGGTTTGACGAACTTGGAAGCCTTCGCCGAAGGTCTTTTTGAATTGCAAGATGCCGGGTCACAATCGCTTGTGGATCGCGTGCCAGTCGTGCCGGGGCAACGCATTCTGGACCTGTGCAGTGGCGGCGGAGGGAAGGCATTAGCCCTGGCGGCCCGGCATGCAGGGGAGATCATGGCCCATGACGCCGATCCCCGCCGCATGCGAGACCTGCCAGCCCGGGCGCGCCGGGCAGGTGCTGGAATCCAAATTGTTGAAACGCCGGAGCGGTTTGCCCCCTTTGACGGGGTGATCGCCGATGTGCCCTGTTCCGGCTCCGGCAGTTGGCGGCGTGCGCCCGAAGCAAAGTGGCGCCTGATCCCGGAGCGTTTGGAGGCTTTGACCACCCTCCAGCATGATATCCTTCGGCGGGCCGTTGACCTTACGAATGCTGGCGGGTGGATTGCTTATATGACCTGTTCGCTGTTGCGGTCCGAAAATGAGGCGGTGGTCGAAACGCTCCTGTCCGAGCGGTCCGATCTGCGGTTGGATGCCCAGTGGCGCTGCGACCCGCTGGACGACGCGGACGGCTTTCACCTTAGCATTTTGCGAAAGGCTTAGGCGCGTTTGCCGTCGGCGTGCTAGTTTCCGTTAACGTTTTGCTCGGAACGTTAAGGGAACTTTAACCTATGGCGTCGATAGAGGAACCACGGAATCGAAGGTCAGGGGGCGCGATGGCGCTGCCGGGGGGATGGATCACGTGGGCCACGTGGCAGTGCTAACCAGACGCTTACGCATGGGTTCAGCGGTGTTTATCATCGTGGCCATCGCATCGGGAATCGCTGCCTATCTGTCTGACGTCGAAGCGACCAAGGTCGTGCTCTGGGCCTCTGCGGTTGCGATGGTCGTGATCGTAGCAGGGCTCCACTGCCTCAGCCTTCTGAACACGTTTTTGTCGCGCAGACGGCTGCGCATCATTTTGGACTTTCTGGAACACGACGCCGCCGCAGGTTTTTGCACAGATGATCTGGGCGCGATCTATGGCCAGAACGTCAGCGCGTCAGATCGCTTCGGCTCCAAGGTCGGGGAAACCATGGCGCGCGCCCTGGATGGGCTCTTTGCCAACCCCGACGCGGTCGTCCATCGGCTTCGGCATCAGGCAGACGCTGGGGCTACGGCCAGGGAAGATGTCGTGACCCGGCGGGGTCACGTCCGTGTCGCGGTGCATCGGATTCCAGGCGGCTATCTTTGGCGACTTGAAGACCTGGTAGATCGTCCGCCCCGGGCGGCGGACGGCGTAGGGCTGCCTGTTCTGACCTTTGGGCCGAGCGGCACGATTCTGTTCATGAACGAGGTTTTGCGGAGCAAAATCGGGCGCCGGGCCAAGCGGATACGAGACGTTTTTGAACTGGTGCCGCTGGTCAATGGGGGTCTGAACCGCATCCAGACAAAGACCGGTTGGGAGTCCGTGCGCCTCGTGCTGTCCGACGCGGTTAACGGACGGCAAGAGGTCTTTGTCATGCCCGCTGGCGAAAGCAACGATGGGCGCGTGGCGCTCGACGCGCTGCCCGTGGCCCTGCTGCGTTTGGATTCAACCGGGCGCGTGGTTTTTGCAAACCGTTCGGCCCGCGACCTGTTGCCCGCCGCCGCCGATGGAGAGGAGCGTCGCTTGGCCGCCATGGTCGAAGGTTTGGGTCGGTCCGTGCGCGAATGGGTCGGCGAGGCGGCCATGGGGCGCGGCCTGTATCGGCCAGAGATCGTGCGTGTCTCCGACGCCGCCACCGAGACCTTTCTCCAGGTGACCTTGGGACGTCCGCTTGAAGATGACGCAGGTGGTCTGATCGCCGTCTTGAATGACGCGACAGAGCTGAAGACCATGGAAGCTCAGTTTGTGCAAAGTCAGAAAATGCAGGCCATCGGTCAGTTGGCTGGCGGCGTGGCCCATGACTTCAACAACCTCCTGACGGCCATTTCCGGCCATTGCGACTTGCTTCTGCTGCGCCACAAAGAAGGGGATGAGGACCACGCGGATCTGACGCAAATCACGCAGAATGCCAACCGGGCCGCCGCCCTGGTCGGTCAGCTCCTGGCGTTCTCGCGCAAACAAACCCTGGAGATGCAGCAGGTCGATCTGCGCGACACCCTTGGCGACCTAACCCATCTGCTGAACCGTTTGGTCGGGGAGCGTGTTCGCCTGCGGTTGGAGCATGACCCAGCCCTGATTCCAATCCGTGGGGACCGTCGGCAGCTGGAACAGGTGCTGATGAACCTTGTGGTGAATGCGCGCGACGCCATGCCCAACGGCGGTGAGATCCGCATTGAGACGGAGTGCCGCTACCTCGATAAACCGATGACCCGCGACCGTGTTACCGTGCCGCCGGGACAGTTTGTTGTTGTGACGGTCAGCGATGAAGGCGTGGGAATCCCCCCCGACAAACTGCAGCGAATTTTCGAGCCGTTCTTCACGACCAAACGTCCCGGAGAGGGGACGGGCTTGGGCTTGTCCATGGCCTATGGGATCGTGAAGCAATCGGGCGGATATATCTTCGCCAATAGTGCCCCAGGGCAGGGCGCGACCTTCAGCCTCTACTTTCCCGCAGACTCGGAGCCGCGCGTGCGAGACGTCTCGGTTGGCCGCGAATTCACCGTCGCTGGCAGCGCGCGACTGGCTCTGGCACTTGATCGTGGGGCGCGGGGCCTTCCGGATCAGTCTGACCTTGATGCTGTAGAAAAGCGTCCCGCCCTGTCTCTCGTGGATCCTGTTGTCGCGCGTGCTCCGGACAATGCAGACACGCTGACAGAAGCCGTGTCTGCGGTGGTGGCGGAAGCGGCGGGCCAGACGCCGGACGCTTCGTTGAATGCGCCCACATCCAATGCATCAGCGGCGTCTGACCTGTCTGAGGCTGACACCATCGTCGCTCGCCGACCTGTCGTCCTGTTGGTGGAGGATGAGGCGCCGGTCCGGGCGTTCGCATCCCGCGCCTTGCGTCTGAGGGGCTACACCGTTCTGGAAGCCGCGAGCGCGGAAGATGCGCTAGAGACGCTTGAAGACAAAGAGTTAGACGTGGATCTTTTCGTGACGGATGTCATGATGCCGGGTATGGACGGACCCACTTGGGTCCGTGAGGCCCTGAAGGAGCGGCCCTCCGTCCGCACGGTGTTTATGTCGGGCTACGCTCAGGATGCGCTGTCCGAAACGAGTGCGCCGGTTGCCCATGCCGTCTTTCTGCCGAAACCGTTTTCACTCTCCGATCTGACGCGCACGGTCGAAAAGGTGTTGGCCTAGGGGGCGTCGTCGGCGTTCTGCAGGCTGTCCCAAAGGGCAAAATCCTCGGCGTTTTCTTCCCGAAGGCGCGCGTGAAGACGTGCGCTCAGACCGAGGTCACCCGGTGGCGAGACGTTCATTCGCGGGATGTCTGGCAGTGGGCCAAGACGGTCCGATAGGAACGCAGTCAGATCGGCCGGGCGGTCGTGGCGAAAGAGATGTGTGACCCCACCTTGCAGGAAGCGGGCTTGGGACCCGACCTTGGCAAAATCCGGCTGTGGATCTTGAAGGTAGGCCTCCACGAATTCATCGAAGGTGAGCCCTTTGGTCGAATTCTGTTGCCCGTCCAGTTGCGGGCGAGAGCGGTAGCGAAACCAACTTCCCAGCCAATCGACCGGTTCACGCATGACGGCGACCAACTCCAGCGGGCGCCGCCCCTTCTGCTCAAAGAACGGTGCCAATTCCCGCCGATACTTAGCGACACCGCAGTGTTTCAACCCCGGCGGATTCACGATGGCAGCATCGGACAAGGGCGCCAATGCGTCCTCCAATGCGGTGGTCCCAGTTTTCGGGACCGCCAGGAGAACGAAGCGGTGCTTCCAAAAGATTAACATGCGGCCAAGCCTTTCACGCTAGGGCCGAAATTGGCCAGTAACGGTTTCTTAACCAAGCGACGCCTAGGCTCAAGCACCCCGATGGGGGTTGTAAATGTTCTCACTTTGTTTCAGGTATAACTAGAACAAGATGAGAACACAAACCGTGATTGCCGCGTCGGCGGCAGCATGTAACAAGGGCGGAACGGATGGCAACGGCGAACCTTCTCGACATGGCTGATAAACGCAATAGCGACAAACAGAAGGCGCTGGACAGCGCCCTTGCTCAGATCGAACGGCAGTTCGGCAAGGGCTCGATCATGAAACTTGGGGGTGAAAATAAGCTCCCCGATATCGAAGCCACGTCGACGGGGTCTTTGGGTCTGGATATCGCCCTCGGGATTGGCGGTTTGCCGAAAGGGCGCGTCATTGAGATCTACGGTCCGGAAAGCTCGGGCAAGACCACGCTGACGCTTCATACGGTGGCCGAAGAGCAGAAGAAGGGCGGCGTCTGCGCGTTTGTGGACGCGGAACATGCGCTTGACCCGCAGTACGCGCGAAAGCTGGGTGTCGACCTTGACGAACTGCTGATTTCGCAGCCCGATACCGGCGAACAAGCGCTAGAGATCGTGGACACGCTCGTCCGGTCCGGCGCGGTGAGCCTGGTCGTCGTGGACTCCGTCGCAGCCCTGACCCCGCAGAAGGAGTTGGAGGGCGACATGGGCGACAATGCGCCCGGGCTCCAGGCGAGATTGATGAGCCAGGCCATGCGCAAGCTGACAGGTTCGATCAACCGGTCCAACTGCATGGTGATTTTCATCAACCAGATCCGGATGAAGATCGGGGTCATGTTCGGCTCGCCCGAGACGACGACGGGCGGCAATGCGCTGAAGTTCTATTCCTCCGTCCGGTTGGACATTCGCCGGATTGGCGCGATCAAGGACCGTGACGAAGTGGTCGGCAACGCCACCCGCGTGAAAGTCGTTAAGAACAAAGTGGCGCCGCCGTTCAAACAGGTCGAGTTCGACATCATGTACGGCGAAGGCATCTCCAAGATGGGGGAGCTTTTGGACCTGGGCGTGAAAGCTGGCGTGGTGGACAAGTCCGGGGCTTGGTTCAGCTATGCAGATGAACGGATCGGCCAGGGCCGAGAAAACTCCAAGCAGTTCCTGCGAGATAACCCAAAGGTCGCGCTGGAGATCGAGGATAAGATCCGCGCCGCCCATGGTTTGGATTTTCAGATGAGCGAAGTGGACAAGGACGAGATCTTGGACGAATAGCTGCGGCTTTCGTCGATGAACGTTATGGGGCCGTCCGTTGGGGCGGCCTTCGCGCATTGTGGCCCTCGACAGGCCAGCGGGCCGGGGCTAGGAACGCCTGCGCAGTTCAAGGGAACCTCAGACAATGGCTAGCCTCAACGATATCCGTTCGACCTTCCTCGACTATTTCGTTCGGAACGGTCATGCCGCCGTCGATAGCTCACCTCTGGTGCCGCGCAACGACCCCACCCTGATGTTCGCCAACTCCGGCATGGTACAGTTCAAGAACCTGTTCACAGGTGTTGAAACACGGGACTACAATCGAGCAACGACCAGCCAGAAATGTGTGCGTGCGGGTGGTAAGCACAACGATCTCGACAACGTTGGCTATACGGCGCGGCACCATACGTTCTTTGAAATGCTCGGAAATTTCAGCTTCGGGGATTACTTCAAGGACGACGCGATCGCCTTTGCCTGGCAGCTGATCACCGGTGAGTTCGGCATCGACAAAGACCGACTGCTGGTCACCATCTACCACACCGATGACGAGGCCCACGGCATCTGGAAGAAGGTCGCCGGTCTGCCGGATGACCGCATCATTCGCATCGCCTCCGATGATAATTTCTGGCGCATGGGGCCGACCGGTCCCTGCGGACCCTGTACCGAGATCTTTTACGACCACGGTGACCACATCCCTGGTGGCCCTCCGGGCAGCCCGGACGAAGACGGCGACCGGTTCATTGAGATCTGGAACCTCGTTTTCATGCAGAACGAGCAATTCGCCGATGGCCGGTTGGAACCGCTGGACATGCAGTCCATCGACACCGGCATGGGGTTGGAGCGGATCGGTGCTTTGCTGCAGGGCAAGCACGACAATTACGACACGGATTTGATGCGCGCGCTGATCGAGGCGAGCGCCCATGCCACCTCCACCGATGCTGATGGTCCTCAGAATGTGCATCACCGCGTGATTGCGGATCATTTGCGGTCGACGGGCTTCCTGATTGCCGATGGTGTGATGCCGTCGAACGAGGGCCGCGGCTATGTGCTGCGCCGGATCATGCGCCGGGCCATGCGCCATGCGCACCAGGCCGGGGCAAAGGACCCTCTGATGCACCGTTTGGTGCCTGCTCTGGTGCAGCAGATGGGGCAGCATTACCCAGAGTTGGGGCGCGCCAAAGCGTTGATCGAAGAAACCCTGCGCAACGAAGAGGAGCGCTTCCGCACGACCCTGGATCGCGGCCTGCGCCTGTTGGAGGACGAGGTCAGTGCCTTGGGCGATGGGGCAACTTTGCCCGGGGAGACGGCGTTCAAGCTCTATGACACCTATGGGTTCCCACTCGACCTGACCCAAGATGCCTTGCGCGAGAAGGGGTTAGGCGTCGATACGGACGGATTTGATGCGGCGATGGCCGAGCAAAAGGCCCGGGCACGCGCGGCTTGGGCCGGGTCCGGCGAACAAGCCGACGCGGCCATTTGGCTTGATCTGGTCGATGCGCACGGAACGACGGAGTTCCTGGGCTACGACACGGACCACGTCGAGGGCGAGATCCTGGCCTTGGTGGTCGATGGTGACAGCACTGCGTCGGCGGACGGCAAGGTCACCGTTATCGTGAACCAGACATCCTTTTATGCCGAGTCTGGTGGTCAAGTTGGGGATACTGGTATCATCTCGACCGAAACGGGGCGTGCCCGGGTGACCGATACGCGCAAGGTCGGCGGGTTATTCCTGCATATGGCGGAGGTGGAAGAGGGCCAGGTGAGTACCGGGCAGCCTGCGGAACTCATCGTCGACGCTCACCGTCGGCAGGCTATCCGCGCCAACCACTCCGCCACCCACCTGCTGCACGAAGCCCTGCGCGGTGCTTTGGGCGATCACGTGGCGCAGCGCGGTTCGCTCAATGCCGATGATCGCCTGCGCTTCGATTTCAGCCACGGGAAAGCGTTGACCGCCGAGGAGCTTTCAAAGGTCGAGGCCGAGGTGAACACCTACATTCGTCAAAATGGCGAGGTCAGCACGCGGATCATGGACCCAGACGCCGCCCGCGACCTGGGGGCCCAAGCGCTGTTTGGCGAAAAATACGGCGATGAGGTGCGTGTTGTGTCCATGGGTACCGCTGACGGGTCCGGGAAGGGAACCGACGGTGCCACCTATTCCATCGAACTCTGCGGTGGGACGCACGTGCGGCGGACCGGCGAGATCGGAGCCTTTGTTGCCCTGGGCGACCAAGCCAGCAGCGCGGGGGTCCGCCGGATCGAGGCCCTGACGGGACAGGCCGCCATGGATCACCTGCGCGCGCAGGACCAGCGCATGGCGTCGCTGGCGGGTCTGTTCAAGGCGCAGCCAGATGAGGTGGAAGGGCGCGTTAAAGGCCTGATGGATGAGCGCAAAGCCCTGCAAAACGAAGTGGCGGAACTGCGGCGCGAGATGGCCCTGTCTCAGGGTGCCGATGCACAAGACATCAATGGGATGCAGGCCGTTCTTCAGGTCGTAGCTGGTGTGTCCGGTAAGGATCTCGGCCCGATGATCGACGCCCAGAAGCAGGCGCTCGGTTCGGCTGTCGTCGTCTTCATCGCGGACACCGGGGCGAAGCCTGCGGTGGCAGCGGGCGTGACCCCGGACCTGACCGAGCGGGTGTCGGCTGTCGATCTCGTCAAAGCGGCGGTAGAGGCGCTCGGCGGCCGCGGTGGCGGTGGTCGTCCAGAGATGGCCCAGGGTGGCGGCGCGGACGTGTCGAAGGCCGAAGACGCGCTGGAGGCCGTGCGGGCGATCTTGAACACCATCTGATCGCGCGGTCGATGGAGGCCATGGATTGCTAGCTCGATGGAGCGCCGCACAATCCCATGGGGCGTCCCCGTATGCTGTCGCAGGGGAGCGGCGCTAGTGAGGGTAAGCGGCGTTGGAGGACCCAAAAGCACTGCCACAAACGCTGCGCTCGTTTCGACCCATGCTAAGACCCAGTTGTCTGTGAGAAGAGCTTCATGATCGCGATCCCGATGATGATGAAGCACAGGCCGACGACCGCCGGCAGGTCGAGTTTTTGGCCGAAGACAGCCCACCCGATGGATGCGATCAGGACGATCCCAAGACCCGACCAAATCGCATAGGCAATCCCGACCGGAATTGTGCGCAGGGCCATACCCAACAAAAAGAACGACATGGCGTAGGCGACAACGGTGACGGCGGTTGGGGCCAACCGCGTGAACTGCGCACTGGCCTGCAACGCAGAGGTCCCGATGACTTCGGCGACGATGGCCAAGGTCAGAAAAATCCAGTCTCGCATCTCATCGCCCCACATACCGGTCGCGGCGATGGTTCACGGCCACGATGATGTTCACAATGGCCGCCCCCAACAGCGACGCTGCGACCAGCCAGAGGTCCAGCACCGCACCGGCAATCACAAACAGCACGCCGTCGAATCCCAGTTGAACCCAGCCCGCTTGAACGCCGAGCCGTTCTTGTAACCAAAGCGCCAGGATGCCGATGCCCCCGAGCGATGCGCCATGCCGAAAGATCACGATCAGGCCCATGCCTGTGACGGCCCCCGCGAGCGTTGCGGATAGCCAGGGCGAGACGCTGTCGAGGGTGATCCACCCGGGCAGAAGTGTCGAGAGAACGGACACCAGCGTGACAGCAATCCCCGTCTTGACGACAAAGCGCGGACCCATCCGCATCCAGCCCAGAACGTAGAAGGGCAGGTTCACGACAAAGAACCAGACGGCGAAAGACAGGGGGGAGAGGTAGCTGAGCAGAACCGCCAAGCCCGCTGTCTGACCGGTGATCAACCCATCCGATGTCAGAAAGTGTACGCCTAAGGCACAGAGAACAGTGCCGAGGACGAAGGCTTGTGCGTCTTCGAGGGGCGTATGCGCCAGGGCGCGGTGGGGCTCTGTATCTTGTGCCATGGCCCCATCTGCAAAACGGGGCGGGCTGTTGTCCAGCCCGCCCCGTTGTCTTTCAACTCGGCGATTGGCGCGCCCAATTTTTGGCGAAAAATTGGGGCACGCCGACCATGCTTTGCGCCTTACAGGGCCGCTTGCAGGTTCTCGTCGATCTTCTCCAGGAAGCCCATGGTGGTCAGCCACTTCTGATCGGGGCCAACCAGCAGCGCCAGGTCCTTGGTCATGTGGCCGCTTTCGACGGTATCCACGATGACTTTCTCCAAGGTCTCGGCAAAGGTCATCAGCTGAGCGTTATCGTCCAGCTTGGCGCGGTGCTTGAGACCACCGGTCCAGGCAAAGATCGACGCGATGGAGTTGGTCGAGGTCTCCTTACCGGCCTGGTGCTGGCGGTAGTGGCGGGTGACCGTGCCGTGGGCGGCCTCGGATTCGACGATCTTGCCATCGGGCGTCATCAGGGCCGAGGTCATCAGACCCAGCGAGCCGAAGCCCTGGGCCACGGTATCGGACTGCACGTCACCATCGTAGTTCTTACAGGCCCAGACGTAGCCGCCGTTCCACTTCATGGCCGAGGCGACCATGTCGTCGATCAGGCGGTGCTCATAGGTGATGCCGGCTTCTTTGAACTTGTCGGCAAATTCCTCGTCGAACACCTTCTGGAACAGGATCATGAACTGGCCATCATACTGCTTCATGATGGTGTTCTTGGTCGACAGATAGACGGGGTAGCCGCGCTTGAGGCCGTAGTTGAACGAGGCGCGGGCGAAGTCGATGATCGACTTGTCCAGGTTGTACATGGACATGAAAACGCCCGAGGAGGGCGCGTCGAAGACTTCGTGCTCTTCGACCGTGCCGTCTTCGCCGACGAACTTCATCGACAGCTTGCCTGGCCCGGGGAACTTCATGTCGGTGGCGCGGTACTGGTCGCCGAAGGCGTGGCGCCCGATGACGATGGGCTGGGTCCAGCCGGGGACCAAGCGCGGCACGTTGGAGCAGATGATCGGCTCACGGAACACAACGCCGCCCAGGATGTTGCGGATGGTGCCGTTGGGCGAGCGCCACATCTTCTTGAGGTTGAACTCTTCGACGCGGGCTTCGTCGGGCGTGATAGTAGCGCATTTCACGCCAACGCCGATTTCCTTGATCTTTTCCGCCGCATCGATGGTGATCTGGTCATTGGTATCGTCGCGCGCTTCGATGCCGAGGTCGTAGTACAGCAGGTCCACGTCCAGGTAGGGCAGGATCAGCTTGTCTTTGATGAACTGCCAGATGATGCGGGTCATCTCATCGCCGTCGAGCTCGACGACGGGGTTGTCTACCTTGATTTTGGTCATTCTAGCCTCCGGCTGGGGGGTGGTCTCGGGCGCCTCCTAACGCATCCGGCGGGGCAGGGCTAGACTGTATGCAGCGGTATACAGCGACTTTCTGTCCGACCCCATAGTTGGCCGTCGCGCCATAGGGCAGGCGCGCTCCGCAGGCGTCCCGCTCGCTGGCCCGATGGTCTGGGCAGCTGCTGAGGGATGGGCGCCGCGGCGATTGGTCCGGGGATCATGAAGCCGAACTGCCGGCATTTGAATAAGGGGCTGAGGGAGAAAAAAGCGGCCCGGCCATACCGTTGGCCGGGCCTACCACCCCCATGGCCGTTGAACCAAGAATCGAGGTGGCGTCTCTGCATCGCGCTGATTGCGCGGCAGTCGGGTCTGGTATCGCCATTTACCATGGCGCGGGTATGGCGGCTATTGTCTCAATACATGACATAAAGCACGGGAATTGCTTATACTGTCTTAATATCCCTAAGGCGGGTGAAATAGCGTCTTAATACAACTTTAGGAAGATAATTTTCGAATTAGCCGCGCTACAGATCAATCTGCACGGCGTTTCGCGAAAAAGTCAGCGATCTTTGGCGAAAGCCAATCCCAGAGTGTGGGCGCCCCGCGAGAAATCCGGGGGCCCAGTCTCTCGCGCAGCCGGTCCTCATCCACGCCAAACTCTGCCCAGGACCCACCACCGTTTGCGAGGTTCAGGTTCGGGGGCTGAAACCTATCGAGGGATTTGGCGAAACGGGCATCTGGTGTTTCTGCCGCTTCGAATTCGTCCCATAGGGCCCGAAAGGCACGGGCCTGCTCAACCGGGAGAAGGCCAAACAAACGGTCTGCGGCTCGACACTCCGCCGCATCCTGGGCGGCCGTATCTTCTGATCCGGGCGCGAAAAACGGGGTGTCGCCTGCGTCAATCTCGACCAAATCATGGAGGAGCAGCATTCGAATCACGCGGTCAATGGACACGCCGTCCGGGGCATGGGGGCCGAGCGTCAGCGCAAAGAGCGCGAGGTGCCAGGAGTGTTCGGCGGAGTTTTCGACCCGACTGCCATCCACGATACGGGTTGCGCGGTCCACGCCCGCGAGTTTTCCGGCCTCAATGAGAAAGGCCATGCGTGCGTCGATGTCCGCCCGATCACCCAAGGCCGTCGGGTTCGCCGTCTGGCGTTTTCGCGGCATGTTGCGCGATCCGTTTCTTCAGCAGGCGATTTGCCCGTATTGCGGCCCGCTGCACCCGGACGGAGGTAATGAAGGCCTCTTGCAGCGTCTGGGAGCTATCCCCCAGCGTCTGAGCCATGATCGTGATCATCTCTTCGTCACCCGTCGCCTCTACGTGCCGGATCACATCCGTGGCGAGCTTGTCGGCGAGGGTGTTCGCGATGCTCATGGGTGACCCCACTGCGCCGCGTGTGGGCGCGCATCAGGCGGGTCGGCGTAAAGAGGACCAACGACAGCGCACCCCAGCGGGCGCAGGTGCGCTCCGGTGTGGTTCGGCTGCTGGTCCGCTATTGTCACCGCGTGGTCTCGGTCAGGCGACGCGAGACATAGCCCTTCACGCTCTCAATCATCGGATCCATATGCGGATCCTCAAAGAAATGTCCGGCGCCCTCGACCTCTTCATGGGTGATCGTAATGCCCTTTTGCTCATGCAATTTATTCACCAAGGCTGTCGTATCAGCTGGCGGCGCGACCCGATCAGCGGCGCCATTGATAATCAAACCGGATGAGGGGCAGGGGGCGAGAAAGCTAAAGTCATAACGGTCTGCCGGTGGCGAGACGCTGATAAAGCCGGTGATCTCTGGGCGCCGCATCAAAAGCTGCATTCCAATCCAAGCGCCAAAGCTAAAGCCCGCCACCCAGCAATGCTTTGAATTTGCGTTCATGGATTGCAGGTAGTCCAGCGCCGAGGCGGCATCGGACAATTCGCCCACGCCTTGATCGTATTCCCCTTGGCTGCGGCCCACGCCGCGAAAATTGAACCGCAGGACCGTGAACCCCAGGGACATGAACGCGTAATGCAGGTTGTACACCACGCGATTGTTCATCGTGCCGCCGAATTGGGGATGCGGGTGCAGGATGATTGCGATCGGAGCGTCTTTGACTTTCTGCGGGTGATAGCGGCCCTCTAGGCGGCCCTCGGGGCCGGGAAAGATCACTTCGGGCATCGTCACTCCTTGGTGGTACGCCTGGCAGGGCGGGGCCGGTATGTATTGACGCCGAGGCGGGCTAGACGATAGCCCGTGGGCGCCTGTTCTTGCGGTCCCGGAGAGTTATGCGGTGCCCGCGCCAAGGTCAACGGCAACCCAGTGGGAGGGACTGGCGATGAAGCTCAGCACCAAAGGACGTTACGCAATGGTCGCCCTGGCCGATTTGGCCATGCAGCCCACGGGTGGTTTGTCTTCGCTGGCCGATATCTCTCGACGACAAGACGTCTCACTGCCGTATCTGGAGCAATTGTTCGTCAAACTCCGCCGGGCAGAGCTTGTCGAATCTGTCCGGGGACCGGGCGGCGGATACCGTCTGGCGCGGTCTGCCTCGGACATTCGCGTGTCTGACATTCTGGCTGCCGTTGATGAGACGGTCAGTGCCCTGCAATCGGGGGCCGGGGCCAAGGGGGCAGTCTCTGGATCGCGCGCCCAGAGCATGACGAACCGTCTTTGGGAATCGCTGTCGGCCCATGTCTATGTCTTCCTGCACCAGACGCGGCTGTCGGATGTTGTGCAGAACGATCTGACACCGTGCCCAGCCGTTCCCAGCCTGTTGCAGGTTGTTGACGACTGAATTCAGGCGGCCCATCTGCGGCCCAACCCCATCATCGTCGCTACGGAGGATCGTCCATGGGCGGGCGCGTCTATTTGGATTGGAACGCAACGGCGCCCCTGCGGCCAGAGGCCCGCGCAGCCATGGTCGCCGCCATGGATGTGGTGGGCAACCCGTCTTCGGTGCACGGCGAGGGGCGGGCGGCAAAGGCTCTGGTGGAGCGGGCACGGGCCCAAGTCGCGACTGCGTTGGGCGCAGAGGCGGCGGACGTCGTCTTTGTGTCCGGCGCGACCGAAGGCGCGGCCCTGGCCATGGCCGGACGCGGGCTTCGCACGGCCCCGATCGAGCATGAGGCGGTGGTCGCTTGGGGCGACGGCGCACTTGCCGTGAATGGGCAGGGCGGCGTCGCTGTTGAGGACCCGACACAGACGGCCCTGCAACTCGCCAACTCCGAAACGGGGGTCATTCAGGACATGCCTGGCGGATTGGCCGTCAGCGACATGACCCAAGCTTTTGGCAAGGTGCCGGTGGCATTCGACTGGTCTGGTGTGCAGATGGCCCTCGTGTCGGCCCATAAGATTGGCGGGCCAAAGGGAATCGGTGCCCTCGTTCTGCGACGTGGGCTGGACGTGGCCGCCCAGATCCGTGGCGGCGGGCAAGAGATGGGGCGCCGGTCCGGCACCGAGAACATCATCGGGATCGCGGGATTCGGGGCCGCAGCCGAGGCCGCCGCCCGGGACTTGGACCAAGGTCTATGGGAGCCGGTGGCGCAACTTAGAACTTTTCTAGAAACAAGTCTTGAGGCTGCGGATAATCCGACTATTTTCGTCGGTAGCAAGACAAAGCGCCTGCCAAACACGACCTGTCTGATCACGCCTGGATGGAAGGGCGAGACGCAGGTCATGGCGCTGGACCTTGCCGGGATCGCTGTCAGCGCCGGATCGGCGTGCTCCAGCGGCAAAGTGAGGGAAAGCGCGGTGCTTCGCGCCATGGGATACGGGCCGGCCGAGGCGGATTGTGCGATCCGCGTGTCCATGGGGCCCACAACAACGGAACAGGACGTGGAGCGGTTCGTGGAAACCTTCACACGTCTGAGAAACAGGAGACGGGCATGAGCTTGGACGAAGTGCAGGTCAAAGACGGCGTTGACGCGGAAACCGTCGAAGCCGTCAAATCCCTTTCGGGGACCTATAAGCACGGTTGGGACACCGATATCGAGATGGAGTATGCGCCCAAGGGTCTCTCCGAAGATATCGTGCGGCTGATCTCCGAAAAGAATGATGAGCCGGAGTGGATGTTGGAGTGGCGGTTGGCCGCCTACCGCCGCTGGGTTCAGATGGAAGAGCCGACCTGGGCCATGGTCGACTACCCCAAGATCGACTTCCAGGATCAGTATTACTATGCCCGCCCGGCTTCGATGACGGAAAAGCCGAAGTCCCTGGATGAGGTCGATCCAAAGCTGCTGGAGACCTACAATAAGCTGGGGATTCCGCTGAAGGAGCAGGCGCTGCTGGCTGGTGTCGAGCCCGCGCCCGAGGATCGTAAGGTCGCCGTGGACGCTGTGTTCGACTCCGTCTCCGTTGGCACCACCTTCCAGGCCGAATTGGCCAAAGCAGGCGTAATTTTCTGCTCGATCTCCGAGGCCATCAAAGAGCACCCGGAGCTTGTGAAGAAGTACCTCGGGTCGGTGATCCCGCAGTCCGACAACTACTACGCGACGCTGAACTCGGCCGTGTTTTCCGACGGCTCCTTCGTCTACATCCCCAAGGGCGTGCGCTGCCCGATGGAGTTGTCCACCTACTTCCGCATTAACGCGGAAAACACGGGCCAGTTTGAGCGGACATTGATCATCGCGGACGAAGGGTCCTACGTCAGCTACCTCGAAGGCTGTACCGCGCCCCAGCGGGACGTCGCCCAGCTGCATGCGGCTTGCGTGGAACTGGTTCTGCTGGATGATGCGGAGATCAAATATTCCACGGTCCAGAACTGGTTCCCGGGGGATGAGAACGGCAAGGGTGGCATCTATAACTTTGTGACCAAGCGCGCCGACTGTCGGGGTGCGCGGTCCAAAGTGATGTGGACCCAGGTCGAAACCGGCTCCGCCGTGACGTGGAAGTATCCGTCCTGCATCCTGCGCGGTGACGACAGCCAGGGCGAGTTCTACTCCATCGCCATCGCCAACAACTACCAGCAGGCGGATACGGGGACCAAGATGGTCCACCTGGGCAAGAACACCAAGTCGCGCATCGTCTCCAAAGGGATCAGCGCTGGTAAGGCTCAGAATACCTATCGCGGCCTGGTGTCGATGCACCCGAAGGCAAAGAACGGGCGCAACTACACCCAGTGCGATAGCTTGCTGATCGGTGACAAGTGCGGCGCCCACACGGTTCCCTACATCGAAGTGAAGAACAATTCGTCCCGCGTGGAACATGAGGCCACGACCTCGAAGGTGGACGATGATCAACTCTTCTACTGCCGCTCCCGCGGGATGGACGAAGAAGAGGCCGTGGCGCTGGTGGTGAACGGCTTCTGTAAGGAAGTGCTCCAGGCGCTTCCGATGGAGTTCGCCATGGAGGCACAGCAGTTGGTGGCAATCTCGTTGGAAGGGTCGGTCGGCTGATGGCGAAGCAGCCCTCCACCAGGGTCATCCCGACCCCGTTGGAGGTGCTGCGCGTCTTGCCCCGCATCGGGCTGCACCTTCTTTTGCCTGCGATGGTGATCGGTGCGGTAGGCGGCAGCTTGTTTGACCTGCTGCTGCGGCATGAGGGCTACCCGCTTGCCATGGCGGGGCTGCTGATCGGGCCGGTCGTGTTTGCCACTGTCATCAACGCGTTGGAGCGGCTGGATCAAGCGCACGCCGCGCGCATGACGGTGCTGACCGAGGCGTATCAGCGGGCCGAGACGGCAAAACGGCAAGCCCGCGCGAAACGCCAGGGCGAATTGGTGAAATTTGAAGAACATCGCGCCAAGCGGCGCTGACAAGGGACGAAAGACATGCTGAACATCAAGGACTTGCACGTCAAACTTGAAGAAGAAGACAAGCAGATCCTCAAGGGGATCAACTTGGAAGTGCCCGCGGGCGAGGTGCACGCGATCATGGGGCCGAACGGCTCGGGCAAATCGACCTTGTCATATGTGCTGTCGGGGCGCGACGGCTATGAAGTGACGGGCGGCGAAGCGGCCCTCGAAGGCGAAGACCTGTTGGAAATGGAACCGGAGGAGCGTGCCGCAGCAGGTCTGTTCCTGGCGTTCCAATACCCCGTTGAGATCCCGGGCGTCGGCAATATGACCTTCCTGCGTACCGCCGTGAATGCCCAGCGGAAGGCCCGGGGCGAGGACGAATTGTCCGCCGGTGACTTCCTCAAAGAGGTCCGCGCCAAGGCCAAGACGCTCAAGATCGACGCCGATATGCTGAAGCGACCGGTCAACGTCGGCTTCTCGGGCGGTGAGAAGAAGCGGAACGAGATCCTCCAGATGGCAATGCTGGAGCCGAAGATGTGTATCCTCGATGAGACCGACTCAGGTCTCGACGTGGACGCCATGAAGCTGGTGTCTGAAGGGGTTAATGCCCTGCGGGATGCGGGCCGGGGATTCCTTGTGATCACGCACTACCAACGTCTTCTGGACCACATCAAACCCGATGTGGTGCACATCATGGCCGATGGCCGGATCGTGAAATCGGGTGGGCCCGAGTTGGCTCTGGAAGTCGAACAGAACGGCTATGCCGATATCTTGGGTGAGGTGGCCTGATGCTGCCAGAATCGAAGAAAACGGATCTTGATCAACGCCTTGGTGCGTTGACGATGCCGGAATCGACCGGTTGGCTGCAATCCGCGCGGGAGGCCGCTCGGGAGCGTCTGAGCGTCTCCGGCCTACCGGCACGTCGGGACGAGTACTGGCGCTACACGGACCCCAAAGCGTTCGTTCAAGCCGCACCAGGTGTTGTCGCGACCGAGAACACAACAGAGGTTTTCGCAGATCTCGAAGCCTTTGTGATCACAGTCGAGAACGGCGTCGTCTCCTTCACGGGGGACGCTCCGGCAGGCTTGGAGATCTCGACACTCGCCTCTGTCGCAACCACCGACATCCACTGGGCGCGTGAGGTCTATGGCGCCCTGGAGGCAGCGGGGTCGCAACCCGTCGTGCGTCCTCTGGCATCGCTCAACACGGCCTATGCGCAAGATGGCGTGCTCATCCGGGCAACCGCGCCGGTAGAGACGCCCGTGGTGATCCGCTACGCGCCGGGTGAGGACCCGATCCTGCATCACGTGATCCGCGTAACGGCCAACGCGTCGATGACGCTTCTCGAAGTCGGCACCCCAGGCGGGCGTGGAAATACGGTCGCTGAGGTGGAGGTCGCCGACGGTGGGGCCTTCCATCACATCCGGGTGCAAGGCCCGGACGACGCGCGGCACGCCAACACCCACACCTTCGCCGCGCTTGGCGAGGCGAGTACGATCAAGTCCTTTACGCTTTCGGCAAACGGTGCGCTGACGCGGAATGAAGCTGTGATCACACTCACGGGCGACGATGCGATCGCGCATGTTGCCGGCGCAGCCTTCGGCAAAGGTGATTTTCACCACGATGACACGGTGTTTGTGACCCATGACGCCGAGCGCTGCGAAAGCCGCCAGGTGTTCAAGAAGGTTCTGCGCGATGGCGCCACGGGTGTCTTCCAAGGGAAGATCCTGGTGAAAGAAGGCGCGCAAAAGACGGATGGCTATCAGATTAGCCAGTCCCTCTTGCTCGACGACGACAGTGTTTTCCTCGCGAAGCCTGAGCTGGAAATCTATGCCGACGACGTTGCTTGTTCCCATGGGTCGACAACCGGGGCTATCGATGAGACGGCGCTGTTTTATCTGCGCTCGCGCGGGGTGCCGAAACGTGTCGCAACGGACCTTTTGGTGTTGAGCTTCCTGGCGGAAGCCCTTGATGAGATTGAAGATGATGATCTCAGAGAGCGCGTGTCCGACTATCTCGCAGACTGGCTGGCACAGCAGTAATGGCCGCAACCCGTGACATCCCGCGGGCGTGGTTGCGCCCGCGGCAAGTGATGGTGGATCTGTTGAGCCGTGGTCCAGATGAACGCGTGGCGTTTGTCTATCTGGCCGTTGGGTCGGTGCTCGGCTTCGTGTCCCAACTTCCTGCGATTGTGCGGCGCTCACGGGAGGTGGATCCGACGTTTGATGCCGTTCTCACCGAGGAGGCGCGCGAGGCTGGCATGGCCGTCTCCAGCGTGGCTGATACCAAATTCGACGCGCTGATCTCTGGCGCGCTGATGGGCTGGATCTTCATCATTCCAGTGGTGATGTACGCGCTGGCATGGATCACGCGCTTGGTCGGGCGGGTTGTCGGCGGGCGGGGCACGGGCCTGCGGTCCAGGGTCGCGCTCTTCTGGTCTTTCCTTGCTATCAGCCCAGCGTTGCTGTTGCTCGGCTTGACGGCAGGCTTTGTCGGCCCAGGTCCGGCTCAGACGCTGGTCGGCACGATCACCGTATCCGGCTTCATCTGGATATGGACCAATTCCCTCTACGTGGCGGAGACTCCCCATGTTTGATATCGACGCGGTACGCGCGCAATTCCCGATCCTCTCCCGTGAGGTGAATGGCAAACCCCTGGTGTACTTGGATAATGGGGCATCTGCGCAAAAGCCTCAGGTGGTTCTGGACACGATCCAGCGGGCCTATGCCCAGGAGTATTCGAACGTGCACCGGGGCCTTCATACCCTCTCGACCATCTCGACCGAGAACTATGAGGCCGTGCGCGGGACTGTGGCGCGGTTTCTGAACGCACCACGGGCTGAAGATATCGTTTTTACGTCAGGCACCACGGAGGCGATGAACCTAGTTAGCTACGGCTGGGCCGCGCCCCGCCTTGAGGCCGGGGATGAGATCATCCTGTCGGTGATGGAGCACCACGCGAACATCGTGCCTTGGCACTTTCTGCGCGAGAGGCAGGGCGTCAAACTCGTCTGGGTGGAACCCGACGTCAACGGCGATCTCGATCCGCAGGTTGTCTTGGACGCGATGACTGACCGGACAAGGCTGATCGCAATAACCCATCTTTCCAACGTCTTAGGAACAGTTGTTGATGTAAAGGCAATCGCTGCGGGCGCGCATGCGCGCGGCATCCCTGTTTTGGTGGATGGCAGTCAGGCGGCGGTCCACATGCCGGTGGACGTCTCTGACCTCGGGTGTGATTTCTATGCTGTGACCGGGCACAAGCTCTATGGGCCGTCCGGCTCTGGCGCGATCTACATCCACCCTGACAGAATGGCGGAGATGCAGCCTTTCATGGGCGGTGGTGACATGATCCGGGAGGTCCACCGGGATCGTGTGACCTGGAACGACCCGCCCATGAAATTTGAAGCGGGAACGCCCGGGATCGTGCAGACCATCGGACTTGGCGCCGCTTTGGAGTGGATGATGGGCGTGGGCATGGGGGCGATTGCCGACCATGAACGCACGCTGCGCGACTACGCCCGGGACAGATTGGCAGGGTTGAACTGGTTGAATGTGCAGGGGCAAAGCGCTGATAAAGCAGCAATTTTCTCTTTCACCTTGGATGGGGCGGCCCATGCTCACGATATCTCCACTGTTCTAGACAAGCGGGGCGTCGCGGTGCGTGCCGGTCACCACTGTGCGCAGCCTTTGATGGAACATCTCGGCGTCAGTGCGACCTGCCGTGCCAGCTTCGCTGTATATAACACGACTGACGAGGTAGACGTGCTTGTGGACGCGTTGGAGCTTTGTCACGATCTCTTTTCGTGACAGTGGCTTAGACGACTAACTTGAGGTGAAATCGGCGACGGTTGCGCCCGTTACCAGTTGCAAATCCATCGGATTGATTGGGAACACGTGCCGTGGGGTTCCGGCTGCTGCCCAGACCTCTGTAAAGTCCAGCAAACGCCGGTCCATCCAGACGGGGCTTTGCGTGACATGTCCGACGGGCGCGACGCCGCCGATTGCGAAACCCGTGATTTTGCGAACCGTATTCGCATCTGCGCGAGTGAGAGGCATGGCGGCGAGGGCGGTGGCTTTGTCTGGGCAGACCTGGCGACCGCCGGCCGTGAGGAAGAGCGCGCATCCGTCGCCGCACCCGAAGATGATCGACTTCGCAATCTGGTCCAGGGCACAGCCCACGGCGTCTGCCGCCTGCTGGGCTGTCCGGGTTTCGCCGGGCATTTCAATCGGGCGACCCTCAAGGTTGAAACTCTCTAGGGCTGTGATCACACGTTTCAGACTCTTGCTCATTGCCGTGTTGTGCCCATTGACGCAGGCCAAGCCAAGCCCACACCGTATGATATGTTCCTAGATCGCCTCCGCTATCATCCAATTCCTTTTGATCGAGACGCCGGAGCAGCCGCTGCGGCAAAGGTTCCGCCAGAGGCTGCTCCTTTGGTGGCAGGGGTAGCTGGTTGCAGCCCCTATCTCGCTGGTCTGATGGCAAAAGAAGCCGATTGGCTAGACGCCCTTTGGTACCACTCGCCGGAGGTGATGCTTCGGACGCTTCTGGATGATGTGGCCGCCATAGGGGGAGAGCCAAAGCGTGCCCTGCGGCAGGCCAAGCGCCGCGCCGCTCTGCTGGTAGGTTTGGCTGAGGTGTCTGGTGTCTGGCCCGTGATGGAGGCCACGCGCGCCCTAACGCGTTTTGCGGACGCTGCGCTGGACAAATGTCTGACATTTGCGTTGGGCCGTCACGGCGCTGATCTGGTCGGCCCGAGCGGCGGGTTGGTCGCTTTGGCCATGGGCAAGATGGGGGCCGGAGAACTCAATTATTCCAGCGATATAGACCTTATCCTGTTGTTCGACGAGGCACGCTATGCGCCGAGCGACTACGCCATGGTCCGGGCCAAGTTGCTGAAAGCTGCTCGGCTGGCCTTGGCTCAAATGTCAGACATTACCGCCGATGGGTATGTGTTCCGCACAGACCTCAGATTGCGCCCAGACCCATCTTCGACCCCGATCGTGTTGTCCATGGAAACGGCGGAGCGGTACTACGAGGCCATGGGTCGAACCTGGGAACGGGCGGCCTGGATCAAGGCGCGGCCCGCTGCTGGCGACCTTGAGGCCGGTGCTGCCTTCATTCAGCGGCTCGCACCCTTCGTTTGGCGGCGGCATCTGGACTACGCGGTGGTTGAGGATGCCCATGACATGCGTTTGCGCATTCGTGATCACAAAGGGTTCGGCGCCGCCTGGGATGTTCCGGGACACCATTTGAAACTGGGGCAGGGCGGGATCCGAGAAATCGAGTTTTTCACCCAAACCCATCAGATCATCTCCGGTGGACGCGATCCCTCCCTCCGGTCGCCGCAAACCCTAGAGGCGCTTGATCGTTTGGTGGCGGCGGGATGGGTCGAGCCTGACGCAGCGCGGATTCTGTCAGTGACCTATCGCACGCTGCGCAGCATGGAGCACCGGTTGCAGATGGTCCAAGATGCCCAAACCCATAGCGTTCCGAAGGATGCCGAAGGGATCCGGCGCCTTGCGTGTTTCATGGGCACGGACGACGCGGATGGATTTGTGGAGGATCTCCGGTCCCGGCTACAGGCCGTAGAGGCGATAACGGACCCGCGTTTTCGTCCGCGCGATCCCGCACCCGCCTCTGACGTTTTCCTCAATCGTCGGGACGTCTTGGACAGGTGGCAGACGTATCCGGCGCTTCGCTCTGATCGGGCGCGGCAAATCTTTACCCGTATTCGGCCAGGGCTGCTGCGCAGGCTGGCATCGGCGGCCCGCCCCGATGAGGCGCTTGCAGCCTTTGACGGTTTTCTCGCGGGCCTGCCTGCTGGTGTGCAAATCCTGTCGCTGTTCGATGCGCATCCGATCCTGATCGAGTTGGTTGGCGAAATTTGTGCCGTCGCGCCGGACCTTGCGCGGTATCTGGCGCAGAATGCGGCGGTGTTTGATGCGGTGATTGCTGGGGATTTCCTGGCACCGCTGCCACAGGACTACGACGCGAACCTCTGTCTGTCTGACGATTTTGAGCAATGTCTGGAGGCCGTGCGGCGTTGGCATCGGGAGGCTCATTTTCGGATTGGCGTCCATTTGTTGCGCGGGTTGGTGCCGCCCGACGAGGCCGCGCGCCAATACGCGCGTCTGGCAGACGCCGTCCTGCGCACCTGTTGGGTAGCCGCAGAGGGGGAGACGGCCCGCCGTTATGGGCGCATCGCGGGGCTGCGCCTGGCCGGTCTTGGCATGGGGTCCCTGGGTGTCGGATCTTTGACGGCACGGTCGGATCTGGATTTGGTCGTCCTGCACGATGGCGCGGCGGCCGATGCCCTCTCGGACGGTCGTCGCGGCCTGGGACCCGGTCAATGGGCGGCGAAATTTACTCAGGTGCTGATTACGGCGCTCAACGCGCCCATGGGGGATGGTCGGCTCTATGAGGTGGATATGCGCCTGCGTCCGTCCGGGCGGCAGGGGCCTCTGGCGACGTCCCTGTCCGCCTTCCGCAGCTATCAGGCGGAGGCGGCCTGGGTGTGGGAGCATATGGCGCTGACCCGCGCGCGCGCTGTTGCGGGCGACGCTGATCTGCGTTCGATGACAGAGGCCGCGCGGGTGGAGGTCTTGGGCGCAGGGCGATTTGCTCCTGCAACGATCCTCGAAGATCTGGTCGATATGCGCCGCCGTTTGGCCGATGCAAAGGTCGGCGGCCAGGGCATTGCCGTAAAGACCGGACCGGGGCGCCTCCAGGACATTGAGCTTTTGGCACAGGCCAACACCCTGCTCGCTGGTAGCTCGGCGCGGGATGTGCAGGCGCAACTGGTGGTCGGGACATGGCTGACGGAGGCAGAACAGCAGACGTTGTTCCAAAGCCATCAGCATCTGTCGCGGGTGCAGCAGGTCGTGCGGTTGCTGACGGGGGACGAGGTTCCGGCGTCCTTGGGAACGGGCGGGGAAGGGTTCGTTGCCCGCAGCCTCGGATTGCCAGATTTCGAGGCTGTCGTGGCGGCCAGCGATGCCGCAGCGGAGGCCGCCCAGGTCGTGATCGAAGGCGCCCTTGCCCGCGGCCTAGGCTAGGTCTAGCTGACGGGCACTAGTCAGAGAGGGGTGGAGATGGCCAAAGAAGGACGCAGTGCGGACGATCCAAAAGCGCTGATCCACGAGGCGTATCGGATCGACGGGATCAGCCTGGCGGAATGCCGGTCGATCTTTCTGGATTGGGCCTTGAGCCTGACGGAGCGCAAAGCGACTGAGGCGATCCCCCGGCTGCTCGCGGCACATGGCGCCCCGGATCACCCGATGACGCAGGTTTTGAACGAGGGCCTCACCGCGCCGGCTCAAACCGGGCGCCGTGGGGGGCGGGCGGCCCGTGTGGGGACGCCCGATTAGGGGGCCGTCCGGCGCGTGGCGTCCTGCCGTTGGCCTAGCAGGCGGGGCGTATGGGCGCGGTCACCCAGCGGGCGCGGCTTTGGCGCCGCGCTCCCTGTAGGGGGTCGTGCCATATTGCGCCCGGTAGCATTTCGAGAAATGCGATGGTGATGTAAACCCGCATGCCAGCGCCACATTGATGATCGACATATCCGTCTGCATCAGCAAGTTGCGGGCTTTGCCCAGGCGCAGTTCCATGTAGTAGCGTTTTGGCGAGCGGTTCAGATACCGGCGAAACAGCCGCTCAAGCTGCCGTGTGGACATGCCGACGTCGGCTGCGAGAACGGAGGGGCTGATGGGGTCCTCTATGTTCTGCTCCATCTCGCGGATCACCTGGCTCAGGCGTGGGTGACGCACGCCAATCCGCGTCGGGATCGACAGACGCTGCGTGTCCTGATCCGTGCGAATGGAGCTATAGATCATCTGGTCGGCCACGAGAGACGCCAGGTCCTCACCGAAATCGCGGGCGATGATGTACAGCATCAGATCGACCTCTGCCGTGCCGCCAGCGGTGGTCAAGCGTTTGCCGTCCACGGTGAACACGGATTTGGTGAGGTCGATGTCCGGGAACGTCTCGGCAAAGCTGTCGTGGTTTTCCCAATGGATCGTGGCACGTTTCCCATCCAAAAGCCCGGCGACCGCCAATGTGTAGGACGCCGTACAAAGCCCGCCGATTGTGATCCCCCGGCGCGCCTCACGCCGCAGCCAGGAGATGATGCGTTTGGAAGACGCCTCGGCAACGTCGACGCCGCCGACCACCAAAAGGGTGTCATCGCGGCTGATCTCTTCCAGGTCGCGGTCCATGACAAAGGCCGTGCCGGCCGAACACCGGACCGTGCCGCCGCCCTCTCCGATCATTTCCCAGCTATAGAGCGTGGCGCCAGCCATCCGGTTCGCGATGCGCATGGCGTCCACGGCGCTGGCCAGGCACATCAAGGTAAAGCCATCCAGCAAGACGAAAACATAGTGGAGGGGCCGCGTCGGCACCGGCTTGGTCAAGACGCTCGCCTGGCGAACTTGCGTGGTGGAGGAGGTCATGTGCCGACCCTGTGTTGCCATGGCGAATCCCCTGCGCGCGGCCCGCGCCCGGCGGCGCGGGTGACAGCAAAAACCGCCTTCGTGACCAGGATCAAGCGAATCCTTCTCGGATCGTCTGGTCCTGACCGGTTGATTGCGCTATCGCAGGCATCCGTACCGACCGACCGGAGGGAATGATATGGCATGGTCGAAAGCCGATTGGAGAGCGAAGCCACGGGTTCAAATGCCCGAGTATACCGACACGGCCGCCTTGGCCGCGGTCGAGGCGCGCCTGGCCACCTATCCCCCCTTGGTCTTCGCGGGCGAGGCCCGGACGCTAAAAGAGGAGCTTGCGGCCGCCGGACGCGGTGAAGCCTTCTTGCTGCAAGGGGGCGATTGCGCCGAAAGCTTTGCGGAGTTCAGCGCCGATACCATTCGCGACACCTTCAAGGTCATGCTGCAAATGGCGATGGTCCTGACCTATGGCGCCAAGGTGCCTGTGGTGAAGGTGGGTCGCATGGCAGGGCAATTCGCCAAGCCGCGCAGTGCGGCCACAGAAATGAAGGACGGCGTGGAGCTGCCCAGCTACCGCGGCGATATCATCAATGAGTTGCCCTTTACCGCCGAGGCGCGCATCCCGAACCCCGATAAGATGTTGCGCGCCTACACCCAGGCGGCGGCGACGCTGAACCTGTTGCGCGCCTTTTCCAAAGGTGGTTTCGCCGACGTCCACCAGGTCCATGCCTGGACTCTGGGCTTCGCGCAGGGCCAGCGCATTGAGCAGTACCGGGATATGGCGAACCGGATCCAAGACACGCTCGACTTTATGACGGCGGCAGGTTTGACCGCTGATACGAACGCCGAATTGTCCACCGTGGACTTCTACACCTCCCACGAGGCGCTGCTGCTGGAGTATGAAGAGGCGCTCTGCCGCCAGGATTCGCTCAGTGGGCAATGGCTTGCGGGATCGGGTCACATGATCTGGATCGGGGACCGCACGCGGCAGCCCGATGGCGCCCACGTGGAATTCTGCCAGGGCGTGCTGAACCCAATTGGGTTGAAGTGCGGGCCGTCCACCACCGCCGAAGACCTGAAGATCCTGATCGAAAAGCTCAACCCCGAGAACGAGATGGGTCGTCTGACCTTGATCGCCCGGTTCGGCGCGGGCGAAGTGGCGAAGCATTTGCCGCGCCTCATCAGCACCGTTCAGGAGATGGATGCCAACGTCGTTTGGACCTGTGACGCCATGCACGGGAACACGATCAAGGCGAACTCCGGCTATAAGACGCGGCCCTTTGAAAAGGTCTTGTCCGAAGTGCGGGAGTTCTTTGCCGTCCACCGCGATCACGGCACGATCCCGGCTGGTGTTCATTTTGAGATGACGGGCCAAGATGTGACCGAATGCACCGGCGGCGTGCGAGATGTGACGTCCGAAGATTTGTCGCTGCGCTATCACACGGCGTGCGATCCTCGGCTGAATGCCTCGCAGTCCTTGGAACTGGCGTTCTTGGTTGCCGAGGAACTGTCGGGTCTACGTCAAGACCGGGCGCGCGCGGCCTCCTGAGCGGCGGCGTAGCTTATTTGGAAAGGGCCGGACGATCAGCTCGTCCGGCCCTTTTCGCCTCTGCTCGATAGGCGATTATTTTACGACGCGCAGATAGGGACGGGCTTTGGGGCCAGCGGCATAGGGCGCAGCCGGGTCGGCCATTTCCATCGGTGGTTGCACAGGTGCACGCCGCGCCAATCGTGCAAAGGCCGTATCCGTTTGACGGGTCAGCGGGTTGATCCGCTCCCGCAGGATCGAAAAGCGGTGGGGCGGTTCTGGGTCGAAGGTGTCCAAGGCGATCACGCTGAGGGCCTTGCTCACCGCGCCGGAGGCATCCTGGAGTGGCAGGATGAGCATGCGCGCATGGGTCAGGCCGCTGTCGGTCTGGCTGATCAGATCCAGTTCCAGGGTCGAGGGTCCTTCGAAGACATGCTCGACCAGATCAATGGCACGCGCCCGTTGCGCCACGTCGAAAAAGGCGCGGACGGGGAGGCCCCGAACCTCCATGCCCATCAAGCTGTTCATGACACGCCCACCGAGGCGGACGCGAACCGTGCCGGGACGCACGCGGTCCAGGATCATGGAATGGCCCAGTGTCAGAGACATGGCACGGGGGTCCAACGCCTCGCGCTTTGGCAGGTTTCTGCCCGACCGCAGCGAGGACCAATAGCGCCAGGCCTCCTCCAGAAGGGGCGATTTGCGCATCATACGCTGCCCCATGATATCGTGGACATCGGCGCCGGTGTCGGCAAACCCACCATCGAAACTGTCACGACCGGTCATTGGTCTATCCTTTGTTGGGCGCCGATTTGGGCCCGATGCGGACCAAAATGCGGCGAAACCCGCCACCCGATGGCAGAAATAAGGCGAGTTGCCTTAAAATGCCCGCATTTCCTTCATGTCTGGTTAACGTCCGTGAGCAGCCGAGCGCGGGACAGGCCGGGGTGTGGCCCAGATGGGACTTGCATCCTGTCATCGCAGTTTTCGGAAAGACCGGTTTCGACTCGCCGCAAAGGGCTCTAGGTCACTGCCATGAAGTCTATGACGGGATATGCGGCGCTCGATCGGCCCGGTCGGCGGTGGGAGCTTCGCTCGGTGAATGCGCGCGGTTTGGACGTGCGGCTCAAACTGCCAGAAGCCGTCCCGGGGTTGGAGCCACTGGCGCGGGAGATGCTGACCAGCCAAGTGGCGCGCGGAAATGTGACGCTTACCTTGCGGATCAATTCCGCGGGCGGAGGGGTGCCACAATTGAACGCGGGGTCCCTGCCTGCGGCCCTCGACGCCGTGGCCGAGGTTCAGGCAACGGCTGAGGCGAGAGGCCTCGCGCTTGGGCCTGTGTCAGCGACCGACATCTTGGCATTGCGCGGTCTTTGGGAGGTGGGCGAGACGGCGCCAGACCTCACCCCAGAGACCTGTCGCAGCGACTTGTCTGAGTTGCTCACCGCGTTTGATGCCGACCGGGCGCGGGAAGGCGGTGCTCTGGCCCGGGTTCTTGGGGAGCACGTTGATGAGATCGAGCGCCTGACCCGAGCGGCAACGGACCTTGCGCCGGAACGATCCGCCCATTTGTCCGCGGCTTTAACGGCGGCCCTTGATCGCATCGCGGCCGCCGATGTGGATCAGGCACGCCTCGCCCAGGAAATCGCGATGCTGGCCGTCAAGGGCGATGTGACGGAGGAGTTGGACCGCCTTGGCGTCCATGTGTCGGCGGCTCGGGATCTGTTGACGGCAGAGGGTCCGGTGGGCCGCCGCCTGGACTTCCTGACCCAGGAATTTAATCGCGAAGCCAACACCTTATGTTCCAAGGCGCAGATGTCGGCATTGACGGCCATCGGTATGGACCTCAAGACCGTCATCGACCGCCTGCGCGAGCAGGTGCAAAACGTGGAGTGACCCCATGACCGCCCCGTCCCAATCCCCCCGTCGCGGTTTGGCCGTGATCCTGTCGAGCCCCTCGGGGGCGGGCAAATCCACCCTGGCGCGTCGCCTGATGGACTGGGACCCGACGCTGAGCTTTTCGGTCTCTGCCACAACGCGCGCGCCCAGGGACGGTGAGGTGGACGGCGTCCATTACTTTTTCCGATCGCGGGCGGCTTTCGACCAGATGGTTGCCGATGGTGAAATGCTGGAACATGCGGACGTGTTCGGCAATCGATACGGCAGCCCCCGCGCACCGGTCGAGGCGGCCCTGGAAGCGGGCCGAGATGTCCTGTTCGATATTGACTGGCAAGGCGGACAGCAGGTGCGCAACTCCGCTTTGGGGCGCGATGTGGTCTCGATCTTCATTCTGCCGCCGTCCATCGCGGAACTGGCGCGCCGGTTGCGGGACCGGGGTCAAGACGACGCCCAGGTCATTGCCGGCCGGATGCAGAAATCCGAGTCCGAGATCAGCCACTGGGCGGAATATGACTACGTCCTGGTCAACGACGATTTGGACCAGACCGAAGATCGCCTGCGGACGATTTTGACCGCAGAACGCCTGCGCCGGGATCGCCAACCTTGGTTGTCGCAGTTCACGCGGGGCCTATCCGACGAATTTCGGGAGAGAGAGCAATGATTTACGCACTGGACGACGTCACCCCCGAGGTCGCGGAGGATGCTTGGGTGGCGCCCGATGCCAACGTGATTGGGCGCGTGACCCTGGCTGCGGCCTCCAGCATTTGGTTCGGCTGCACCTTGCGCGGAGACGGAGAGCCCATCGTGGTGGGACGCGGATCCAACGTGCAGGAGAACTGCGTGTTGCACACGGATGCGGGCTATCCGCTGACCATTGGCGCCGATTGCACCATCGGTCACAAGGCCATGCTTCACGGATGCACGATCGAAGATGGGGCCTTGGTGGGGATGGGCGCAACCGTGCTAAACGGTGCCGTCATCGGTGCAGGGTCGCTCATCGGGGCAGGGGCCTTGGTCACCGAAGGCAAGGTCATCCCGCCAGGCAGCTTGGTGATGGGCGCACCGGGCAAGGTCGTGCGGGAGTTGGACGGCCCGGCGCAGCAAAAGCTGTTGGCTTCGGCAGCGCACTACCGCGCGACAGCGGCGCGGTTTCGCGCGGGGCTGAAGCCGGTCTGAGGGAGCGGCCCCTGACGGGCCAGTATGACCGGTTGGGTTTGGGGGCGGGGCCGCCCCTTATACCAAAAGGCTCAGATGCGTGTCATCGGCACTGACCGAGATGGGGCGGCGCAGCCGTCGGCAATCTCGCGCGAGAATGCCGAATTGTACCTCTGAGCCCTGGAGGTCGGACGGCAAATCCCCTCGACCCAAGCCTTGCCAGAGCGGCGCGTCGATCTTGAGGCGTTTCGCATCAACATGGAACAGCCAGGCGTTCGGATTGCGCGACACCTCGACGACGGCGCCCCAAGGCGTCGCAACCTCGATGCAGTTCAACGCAAGACAGGCCAAGCGCAACTCAGACCGGGGACGGTCGTCTTGATCGAGCCATTTCACAGTGGTCCGGGTCTCGCGATACATGGCATCGACCGTATCCCGGACCTCTCGGGCGGAAACGACGGCATCATCGCTGGCCTTCCCGAAGGCGAGACGAAAGAACGCGATACGCGCCAAGGCCGCCTGGACCGACCCACGGATCAAAGCGATCTCTTCCGAGGCCCCGTCTGTCAGTTCGAGCAGTTCCAGCCCATTGGCGATGGCGCCTATGGGGCTGACCAGATCATGGCAGAGACGGGAGCCGAGCAACGCGACAAGATCGGGATCGGTCTTGGTGTCTGCCATCGTCGTGCTATCCTGTGAGCCACTCGTCATCGGAGACCTTCCTTGTCAAATGACCAAAACGCAATGCTTGAGCCTGGGATGTTGGTCAGACATCCAGAGGCGCCCGATTGGGGACTGGGCCAAGTCCAGTCCAACGTCGGCGCCAAGGTCACAGTGAACTTTGAAAACAGCGGCAAGCAAGTGATCGACAGCACGCGCGTTCCCCTGATGCCAGTATTCGACTGACGCCAAGCATTGCAACGAGAGCGTTAACGAAAGGTTGAGACGCCGCAGGTAGCCTCGGCGAAACCGTCGCTCCTTGCACGTAGTACCCGCTGGCATTAGCAGCCTCTGGTATGACGTCGCGCTTCGATCTCACCATCACGCAGGACCCCGATGCTGTCCGCGCCGCGCAGGGGTTGCGTCATGCGGTTTTCGTCGAGGAACGGGGTCAAAGTAGGCCCAATGCTCGGCCTCTGACCGAGGCGGACGCCTTTGACACTGACGCCGATCATGTGATCCTGAGAGACAAGCAAGCCCCCAAGCTGGGTGTGATCGCCACCGCTCGGCTTGGCCGTGGCTGCCAGTACACGGCACAGGAATTCGATGTTTCGGCCCTGCAAGCCACGGGACGACCAATCGTGGAGCTCGGCCGGACCTGTCTTCATCCCGCTTATCGGGGGGGGCTTGCCGCCGTGACCCTGTTTACCGGAATCCTCGACCACCTTGCGGGTCAGGACCTGGGCTACCTCATTGGGACGGCATCCTTCGATGGCGCCGATCCATCCCGCCACCTGCCAGCCTTGCGCGCCCTCCGGGCCACCGCGCTCGCGCCGGAGGACCTGCGTCCCGTGGCCCGCGGCCCCGATGCCGTGTCGCTCGATGGACCGGTGGACCGATTGCACATGCGCGATGTCCCATCCCTCATCAAAAGCTATCTGCGGGCCGGGGCCTGGGTGGGTGAAGGGGCTTGGGTCGATCATGCCTTTGATACGGTGGACGTCTGCATCGTGCTGGACATGGCGCGCCTTCGACTGCCCCGCGCAGCGCAGTTGGCACGGGCTGGGGCCTGTGTGGCGCAGACCACGCGCGCCGAAGGGTAAGACGCGATGACCTGGAACGACGCGCCTCCGCCAGATCCCGCGACCCTGGGCCTGCGCGATTGGCTGCGGGTGGTGCGGCGCGGAGGGCCTGTGGTGACGTTGGTTTTCGGCGGCCTTGCAATCCTGCTGGCCGTTCGCCTGTTGGAGCGACCGTTGCACGGTCAACAGCGCCCTTGGACGCCCCACATCACCCAATTTGTCTGCCGCAACGCCCTGCGCCTCATGGGGATCCGGCGGCTCCAGCGGGGGACGCCAACCGAGGGGGCAGCGGCCGTCGTTGCCAACCATGCGTCGTGGTTGGACATTTTCGCGCTGAACGCGGCGAAGCGGGTCTACTTCGTGTCAAAGTCCGAAGTCGCCAGCTGGCCGGGCATCGGGTGGTTGGCGCGGGCCACGGGAACCGTGTTCATCCGACGCGACCGGCGCGAGGCCCGGGAACATGCCCAGGTCATCGAAGACCGTCTGCGGCTTGGCCATAAGCTGCTGTTCTTTCCGGAAGGCACCAGCACGGATGGGCTGCGGGTCCTCCGCTTCAAGACGACGCTGTTCGCAGCCTTCTATACGCCCGGCGTGCCAGATGACCTTCGCGTCCAACCCGTCACGCTTGCCTATCATGCTCCGGACGGGGGGCCTGCCACGTTCTATGGGTGGTGGGGCGACCAATCCGCCGGGGAGCATATGTTGCGGATGCTGGCCGCGCCCCGCCATGGACGAATTGATGTGATATACCACGCGCCGCTGCTGGTGTCGGACTACGCCAACCGTAAAGACCTGGCCTTGGCCGCCGAAGGTGCCGTTCGGCAGGGGTTGCAAGGGTCCGGTGTCAAAATGGTCGACCAAGCCTAGCAGCCGGTGACGACTACCCGCCCAGGGCCGCAACGCGGGCGGCGAGGGCGGCAACCGGGTCGGCGTCGGCCCAGATCTCTTCGCCCAGGGCCACAAAATCCGTCGCTTCCTTCAGGTCACCCAAAGTAGAGACATCGAGCGCCCCTTCGGCCACGACGGGCACCTCGATCATTTCGGACCACCATTTGAACAGATCAAGCTCTGCACGTTCGCCTGTTCCCAGAGCGGTTGCGCCAACGGGTCCAAAGGCCACGTAGTCCGCCCCCGCCTCACCTGCTGTCATGCCATCATGGCGGGATGTGCCACAAAACGCGCCGATGATCGGGTCCGGCCCCCAGTCCGCGCGCAACTTACGCAACGGACGCGGGTCGGTGAGGTGGACACCGTCCAGCCCAACTTTCTCAACCAGGGTCGCATGATCCGTGATCACGACCGGAACGTCCCGCGCATGTGCGACTTCTCGGCAGAGGTCGGCGGCCCGTGTCAGCCTGTCCTCGTCCCGGGTGGCCAGGTCCAAGCGCAGGCAGGCGATGGGAAAAGCGTCCAGCACGCGGGCCAAGCGGTCGGGGAAGGTGGCGTCAACCTCCGGTGGCGTCACAAGGTACAGTTGCGGTGCGTCGGTCATGTCGTCGGTTCCTTGCCTTGGCCTGTCGAGTAGCCGTGCCGCGTCACCTCCGCAAGGCAAAGGCGCGGCAGAACCGATTGCAGCGGCGCGCATGGCACGCTACCTGCGCCCCATGTCCGATCCTCGCCCCGCATTCGTCCTCGTCCGCCCGCAGATGGGTGAAAACATCGGGGCCGCCGCCCGCTCCATGTTGAACTTTGGCCTCGAACACATGCGCGTGGTGGCCCCCCGCGATGGCTGGCCGAATGAACGTGCGGTCGCTTTGGCAAGCGGGGCCGGGCGGTTGCTTGACACGGCCATGTTGACCGAGTCCACCCAAGAGGCGGTGGCCGATTGCACCTATGTCTTCGCGACGACCGCCAGAGATCGGGATCTGACCAAGCCCGTCTATACGCCCGAAGCCGCCATGGCCGAGGCCCTGGCCCGGGGGCGCGACGGCCAAAAGGTTGCTGTGCTCTTTGGCCCAGAGAGGGCGGGCCTCGAAAACGATGACATCGCTCGGGCAAATGCCATTGTGAGCGTGCCGACCAATCCGGATTTTGCATCGCTGAACCTAGCCCAATGTGTCCTGCTCATGGGCTACGAGTGGCGCAGGCTCGCGACCGGCGCTGCTGGATCCGAGATGGAGATGGCGGGAACGGACTGGGTCAATCAAGCCGAATTGGAGGCTTTGGTGACCCACTACGAGGACCGCTTGGAGCAGGCTGGGTTTTTCTTTCCCGAAGGCAAAGCGGCGTCCATGAAGCGGTCCCTGCGCAACATGTGGTCCCGCATGCCCCTGACACGCGCAGACGCCCAGATCTTCCACGGGATCCTTCGACAAATGGTGCGCTGGAAAGAGCGGGGTTGAGCGCTGGCCCCTGACGCTTTCGCTTGGTTCGGGTTGGTGCTGGGCTCAGATGCCTTCGGGTCCAGACGGTTCCCTCAAGTGACGCCCATGACGTTTGACGAAAGGTAAACTGGGGAAGGCCAGCGCATTAAGGCCGCTAGGGTCTGGCCGTTCAATATTTTTACCGTGGTCCGAGTGTCCAGGTGACCAGTTTGATCGACCGCACCGGGGTCAACGTTTCTGCTGACGATGAATAAGACGCGTTGGAGCGGCAATCATAGATCGACGCGCAGTTGAGAAACGTGGATGCAATATATCGCTGTCTCAACGGGTTGCGTCGCAAACCTAAGCGGCATCTTGGACGCGTGGATGATTGATGACATGCTTTTAAGAACCGCATCGAGAGCGCATCGGGTCATCGGAGAAGATACGGATGCTAATGCTATTCGGTCGAGATACGCGGTCTGAAAAGCCATAGGCCGCCTGGGCCTGTCGTAGGGATCTTTGGCAACCCTTCTTGTATTCAAGATCTCCCGAGACACCGAGTCCCGTGAGTGTTTCGGCAGCGTCGCAGGGACGCATCTCAAAGGACTGCCTCCCACGTAACAGGCACAGGCGCAGAGGTCTTGGGCATCGATAGCGCACCAAACGTTGAACATGCCCGGCCCGCAGGAAAGCCCAATTCCAACCCAAGAATCTGGTGTCATCCCGTCGCACCCGGCCCACAGGTCGCACCCATCCACGGTCAACTAAGGGATGCGGTGGGGCGGCAAACGTCTTACATCGGACGCGAGAAAGACAAAGGGGTCCCGCATGGCGAAACGTGCGATATTCGAAGAGGTTCAGACCACGGCGCGTCCCGCCGCGACGGTTGGTGTCATCGACGGCGCCAAGCGCGGATCGCGCGTCTTGGCTCGGGCCTGGTTGATCACGCTTTTCGTGCTGGTGGTCGTGATGATCGCCGTGGGCGGCTTGACGCGGCTGACCGACTCCGGGCTATCGATCACAGAGTGGAAGCCGCTCACCGGGGCGATGCCTCCGCTCACCGCCGAGGATTGGGAGGCTGAGTTCGAACTCTACCGCGCAATCCCCGAGTACCAGTTGCAAAACCAGGGCATGAGCCTGTCCGAGTTCAAGGTGATCTATTGGTGGGAATGGGGGCATCGCCAGTTGGGCCGGGTGATTGGTCTTGTCTGGGCCATCGGGTTCTTCGGTCTGCTGCTGACGCGCAAGATGCCCGTGGGCTGGAGCGGTCGGTTTCTGGCGCTCGGGGTGCTGGGCGGTCTTCAAGGGGCCATCGGTTGGTGGATGGTCTCCAGCGGTTTGACGGGCACGATGCTCGACGTGGCCTCCTACAGGCTCGCCACCCACTTGGGCCTGGCCTTCGTGATCCTGTCGCTGATCGCCTGGTATGTGCTCTCCATGTCCCGGCCCGAGGCGGCGCTGCTGCAAGCCCGGCGGGACAAGGACGCGACGTTGATGACCCTGGGGTCGGTTCTGATTGGCTTCACCTTCGTTCAGATCGTTATCGGCGCACTTGTCGCCGGGATCGACGCGGGCCGGAACTACATCGACTGGCCGCTCATGGCCGGCGGCTTCACCCCGCCCGGCATGTGGGAGTTAGACCCTTGGTGGCGGAATCTGTTCGAGAATGACGGCACGGTCCAGTTCTTCCACCGCGTGACCGGGTATGCGCTGTTTGCGACCATCGTCGCGATCTGGTGGCGGGCGCGATCCTCGGCCAATCGCAAGACGACTCTGGCCTTCGCTGGCGTGATGCACATGTCGATCCTGCAAATGCTGCTCGGCATTATAACGGTGATGTATTCTTCGCCCTGGTATTTCGCGATCCTGCACCAATTCGGTGCGGTCATCCTGATCTGTCTGGCGGTGCGCGCGCGCCACCGGGCCAAATATCCCCTGACCCAAAGCGTGAGAGCCTGACCCATGCCAGCCTATGACGATCTGATGGCCTTCCAGCGCGTGACGGAGGCCCTGTCCCAAGTGGCGGGCCGGGCCGGCTGGGATCAGGAAGCCATCATGCCACGGGGCGCCGCGCCCCAACGGGCCGAAGAAATGGCTGCTCTCGAGGAGGTGCTCCACGCTCGCCGAACGGACCCGCGGTTGGGCGATTGGCTGCGTGAGGCCCACGCCCCCGATGCGGTGGCCGACGCCAACCTGCGCGAGATACGGCGCAGCTATGACCGCAATCGTAAGGTGCCCGCTGCCTTGGCCGCCGAACTCGCGCGCGTGACCTCGCTGGCCCAGGGCCAATGGGCCGAGGCCCGCGCGGCCGAGGACGCAGCCGCTTTCTTGCCCGTCCTGTCGGAGGTCGTGCGCCTGCGCCGGGAAGAGGCCGCGCATCTGGCGGAGGGTGGCGACCCCTACGACGCCTTGATGCAGGACTACGAACCAGGCGGCTCTGCCGAGGACATGGCGGCGATGTTCGATCAGATGCGCCCCCGTCTGGTCGCTCTGCGTCAGATGGCCCTGGACGGGCCCGAGGCGCCGCGTTTGTCAGGACATTTCCCCAAGGCCGATCAGCTGAAGCTAGCGGAACAAATCGCGGCTGCCTTCGGCTATGACTTCGACCATGGTCGCTTGGATCTGGCGGTTCATCCGTTCTCCAGCGGCTCCGGCCTTGATGTTCGGATCACCACGCGGGTGGATGAGGCCGATCCGTTCAACTGCCTCTACTCAACAATCCATGAGGTCGGTCATGCCTGTTACGAGCAGGGGGTTGATGGCGCCTATTTGCTAACGCCCATCGGCAACGGCGTCTCCATGGGTGTCCACGAAAGCCAATCCCGCAGCTATGAGAACCAGATGGGCCGGTCCGAGGCCTATTGCGGCTGGCTCTACGGTCGGATGCGGGACGTCTTTGGTGACATCGGTGTCGGGTCGGAGCGCGACTTCTACCGCGCCGTGAACGCCGTCCACTCCGGCTATATCCGCACGGAGGCGGATGAATTACACTATAACCTCCACGTCATGCTGCGCTTCGATCTCGAGCGTGCGCTGATCCGGGGGGAGTTGGACGTCGCCGACCTGGAAGCCGCCTGGAATGAGAGGTTCGAAGCGGATTTCGGCGTGGCTGTGGACAAGCCGTCCAACGGGTTCATGCAGGATGTCCATTGGTCCGTGGGCCTGATGGGGTACTTCCCGACCTATTCGCTGGGCAATCTTTTTGCGGGCTGCCTGATGGCGGCAGCACGAGCGGACCTGCCCGGGTTGGATGCAGACCTTGCCAAGGGTGACCCGTCTGCGGCCACGGGCTGGATGCGGGACAAGCTACAACGGCACGGCGCCCTGCGCACTCCCACGGAGACAATCCGCCATGCCACGGGACAAAAGCCCTCGGCACGCCCGTTGCTGGACTACTTGGATGCCAAGTTCTCCGATCTTTACGGGGGGTGATCGCGGGTCACCCCGCGATCCGTCTCCGGTCACCCGGAGACGACGCTCGCGTTAAGCGGCGGCCTTTCCCAAGTGGGCCCCGTAGTAGAGGCCGACCACGTGCTCCGCTTCCGCAAAGAATAGCCAGCGTTGTGTCAGGATCCCAGCGATATGGGAGATCACTGCAAGCACCGCGCCGATATGCGTCGGTAAAACCAAGATCAGCAAAGCAGGCAGCAGCGACATCAAGGCAATGGCGATCACCCGCAGCTTGACCGCATGTTTGCGCGCGACCTGATACACCATTTCTCGGGTGAGGTAGTTTTCGCCCGTATGCGGCTTTTCCCAAAGGCCCATCTTGCCCTTCAGCCCCGTCGCGGTGTTCAGCGTCGAACCAGCCTCCGCAAAGCGCGTGTCGCCCGCTGACCAATGCCAAAGGGTCACGCCGCCCGCTACCAGCAGGAGGACCACGGCCAGCGTCACGTTGCCCGACAGGAGTGCCCCCCCAGCGAGGCTGCACGACAGAAACATCAGGGGCGTTGCGGGCAGTTGGTTCCAGCGGGGGATTGTCTTCAGCTGGGCATAGATCATAGACGTCGTGAACACAGTCCCGATGCTGAGCGCCGCGCCGAGCCAGCCGAGCGCTGTCCAAGTCGTCCCTAGGAAGACCTGACCAAAGGCATAGAGGCCCATGACGACCAGGGCGGCCACGGCGGCCCAGGCCTCGCGCGAGAGCCAGGAGGTGCGCCACTGACTGTAGGATTTCACAGCATTCTTTGGGTTCGCCAGGTGGAAGAAGGCTGATAGCAGTCCCCCCACGGCAAGCGCATAGGCAATGACGTAGAAGACGAAGGCGACCCACCCGCTGGGCGCAGGCATCCCAAGGCCGAGGAAAAACAACAGGCCGAAACCCGCGCCCGAGAGTGATGAGAAGATGATGACGGAGGGTGCGGGATGCATCAGAGTTTCTCCAGAGCACGGTCGACCCAGGCCAGCAGGCCCTTGGGCTCTTCGGCGACGGGGGCGAGGTAGGGGGCCAGGATGTCTTCGTCGCCGCCCATGACGGGGGCCTGGATCTGATCCTTGGGGCGCGGCGGCAAGTACTTGTTGACCGGCGCCGTGCCTTGCTCCGGCATCAGATCCATCCCGCCGCGTTCGGCCACGAGGATCGAGACATCCGACGTGGGGTCGGCCAGATCCCCAAAGTGCCGAGCGCCTGCAGGACAGGTGCGGACACAGGCCGGTTGGCGATCAACCTCCGGCAGGTTCTCGTTATAAATCCGGTCCACACAGAGGGTGCATTTCTTCATAACCCCCTGAGCCTGATCAATTTCCCGCGCGCCATAGGGGCAGGCCCAGGCACAGAGGCCGCAGCCCATGCAGGCGTCCTCGTTCACCAAGACGATACCGTCTTCGGCCCGCTTGTAGCTGGCGCCCGTCGGGCAGACGGTGACGCAGGGCGCGTCGTCGCAATGGAGGCAGGATTTGGGGAAGTGGGTCGTTTGGGCCAGGCCCGTTTCCGGCTGGCTTTGGAAGGCATGGATGCGGTTTAGAAAGGTCCCTTCGGGCTTGCCATAGGGGTCCATGTCCGAGAGCGGTGCGCCGTAGTTCTGGGTGTTCCAGCCCTTACACGCGGTGACGCAGGCGTGGCAGCCCACGCAGGTGTCCAAGTCGATGACAAGACCCAGCTTTTTGTCGGTAGATTTAGGCAAAGCGGTCATAGTTTCCCCCCGAAGTATCCCGGATTTGGCGCAAATACTCCTGAATTCGCTGTCACATCAGAAGCCCAACGAAACGGACGGGTTCTGTAATTATGGCTAAGGTTATTATTGGAGCGGCCGCAATCGGCCTTGGGCTGGCGAGCGCTGCCTCGGCGGCGACGATCCACTATCAAGAGACGTTCGACACCGGGCTTGGCGGCTGGTCGGTGCGGGACAACTACAAAAAGCGGAACAACACCCCCAGGAACTCCGTCACCCGCGTGGACGGCGGTCCGTCCGGGGATGGTTATGCCTCGATCAAGGACCGCAGCGGCAACTACATGTATTTGGTCGGCCCCCAAGCGCTGACCGGGGATCTGAGCGCCATGTCTGGCTCGGAGATTTCGTTCATGCTCGGCCATCTCGGCGACAACGGACGTGGCCGGTACGCAACCCGGAACTTCGGCGAGGTTACGCTCCGCAGCGGGTCCAATGCGATTTCTGGCAAGGCAATCAGTGGGTTCAACGCCGACGGTTGGTACGCTGGCGCCTTGACCCTCTCGGCTGCGGAGTTCGGCACATCCGAGTCCGTATTTCAATCCGTGCTGGCCAATGTGACCTCGTTCGAGGTTGGGACCGAAAGCTGGGTCGGCGTTTCGGAAACGGTCGGATTTGATTCCTTTACCGTTGCCGCCGTGCCTTTGCCTGCATCTGTCTTGATGATGTTGGCAGCCTTCGCGGGGCTCGTTGGGGTGGGTCGTCGGCACGCTCAGACCTCCCACGCCAAGGCGTCCGGCCCTGTCCCGACTGGGCTGGCCTGAGATCCGGTATTCGGTCGCGCCTGCCCATCGGCGGGCGCGGCGGTCTTCTCGATCTTGACCTTTAGGTCGAACCAAGCCGCCTGACCCGTAATCGGATCAGAGTTTGACCACCGCATGCCGTCCGCTTTGGGCGGCATCAATTCGTGGATCAGGTGATTCAGTAGGAAACCCTTGGTCACCTCGGGCGCATTGTCCTTTAGCGCCCAGGCGCCCTTGCGCTTGCCAATGGCGTTCCAGGTCCAGACCGTATTCTCGTTGAGCGCGGGCATATGGGCGACAGGCACGGTGATTTCGCCATGGGGGCTGCTGACCTTGGCCCAATCGCCTTCGGCGAAGCCCTCGGCCTGCCAGATCTTGGTGGGCACATAGAGCGGGTTCATCCCGTGGATCTGACGCAGCCACGCATTCTGGGTGCCCCAGGAGTGGTACATGGCCATGGGCCGCTGGGTCAGCGCGGTCACCGTATAGGCGCCGTCGCCGTCATGCTCCTTGGTTGCGTCCCACCAGATGGGCAGCGGGTCCATGGTCGTCTTGATGCGGGCGCGCAGATGGTCGGGGGGCTGACGCTCTCCGTGACCTTCGGCGGCCAGTTGGAAGCGGCGGAGCGGTTCGCACCACAGGGTGAACAGATAGGGCGCGGCTTTGTCGAATAGCCCGATCTCTACCGCCCAGTCCTGATAGGCCATGTTCCAGGGTTTGTAGAACTGCGCGTTCTCGGGAATGTGCGCGATGGCGAAGCCGCCGTTCTCGATATAGCGGTCCAACTGCTGCGGGTTCACCGCCCCGCGGCCCGTTTCCTCACCGTTGCCCCGCCAGCCCATCAGCGGGCCGACGCCGGGACGGCGTTCGTGGTTGGTGATGTAGTCGGCGTAGTCCTTGAACTTGGGGCTGCCGTCGTCCTTCACGAAGCCGGGCAGACCCATCTTGGCGCCCAACTCGATCAGCGCCGTTTGGAAGCCTTTCACGTTGCGATCCGGCTCGACCACGGGCCAGCGGATGGCGTCGGCAGCGGCCTCGGCCTCACAGATGGGGCGGTCTAGCAGGGAGATGCAGTCGTGCCGTTCCAAATAGGTCGTGTCGGGCAGGATCAGATCCGCATAGGCGACCATCTCTGACGAATAGGCGTCCGAGTAGATGATATGCGGGATGACGTAGTCGCCGTTCTCGTCCTTATCGGACAGCATCTTCATGGTGCCGGACGTGTTCATGGACGAGTTCCACGCCATGTTCGCCATATAGAGGAACAGCGTGTCGATCTTATACGGATCGCCGGCGTGGGCATTGGAAATCACCATGTGCATCATGCCATGGCTGCTCATGGGGTTTTCCCAGGTATAGGCCTTGTCGATGCGAGCAGGGGTGCCATCGTCCTTGAGGCACAGATCGTCCGGCCCGTGGGTGAAGCCCAGATGCGGGCCATCCAGCGGCGCGCCGGGGGTGACCTTGCAATGGGGCTTGGGGTGGATCGTCGCGGGTTTGGGGTAGGGCGGCTTGAAGCGGAAGCCGCCGGGCGTTTCGACCGCACCGATCAGGATTTGCAGCATGTGCAGCGCGCGGCAGGTCTGGAAACCATTGGCATGGGCAGAGATCCCGCGCATGGCGTGGAAACTGACAGGGCGGCCCTTCATCGTCTTGTGGGTGCGACCCCGGAAATCGGTCCATTCGTGGTCCAGCTCAATGGCTTCCTCGAAGGCAACGCGGGCGATCTCAGCGGCCAGAGCCCGGATGCGGCCCGCCTCAATGCCGACGCGTTCGGCCACGGCCTCGGGCGCGTATTGGGCGTCGAGGTACTTGTCGACCATATGGGCAAAGACGGTGCGATGGGTGATGCCGTCCCGCTCCCACGTCCCGGTCAGGTCGATGTCCACGTCCTCGGCGTCGTAGCAGCGGGGGCGGTTCTCGGTCTTGTCCCAGACCAGCTTGTGCCCGTCGTCGTCGACCAGCGCGAGGCCATGGGTGGGCGAGGCGGGGTCGGCGTCGATCAGGACGGGCGCGTCGGTGAAGTCGCGGAGGTATTCCAGGTCGATCTTGCCCGCCTTTAGCAGGCAGTGGACCAGGGACAGGATCAACAGGCCGTCGGTGCCGGGTGTAACGCCGAACCAATCGTCGGCCACAGCGTTGTAGCCGGAGCGGATGGGGTTCACGCCCACGACGCGCCCCCCGTGGCCCTTCATCTTGCCGATGCCCATCTTGATGGGGTTGCTGTCGTGATCCTCGGCCACGCCAAACAGGATGAACAGCTTGGTGCGTTCCCAATCGGGCTGGCCGAACTCCCAGAACGCGCCGCCCATGGTATAGATGCCGCCCGCCGCCATGTTGACCGAGCAGAAGCCGCCGTGGGCCGCGTAGTTGGGCGTGCCGAAGGCCTGGGCCCACCAGGAGGTGAAGCTTTGGGATTGGTCGCGGCCCGTGAAGAAGGCGAGTTTGGAGGGGTCGGTCTTGCGGATCGGCTCCAGCCACGAGGCGGCGATGTCGTAGGCTTCCTCCCAGGAGATTTCTTCGAACTTGCCTTCACCGCGCTCGCCCACGCGCTTCATCGGGGCCTTGAGCCGAGAGGGCGCGTTGTGCTGCATAATGCCCGCGCTGCCCTTGGCGCAGAGGACCCCTTGGTTCACCGGATGATCGCGGTTCCCCTCGATGTAGGCGATCTTTTCGCCGTCGGGCGTTTTCTTGACGTGGACGTCAATGCCACAGCGGCACGCGCACATGTAGCAGGTGGTCTTGCGGACCTCGTCGCCGACCTTGGGCGAAAGGTCCACTATCGGTTGCTGGATGGTCATCTGGCGTCCTCCCCTTGGTCGCCCTGTCTCAGGTCAATAGCGTGATCCCGGCGAGCGTTATGGCTGCGATAAACAGCGTTTCGAGTATGATCAGCGCGATGGCGGCTCCTCCAACCGACATCACGGATCGCAAGTCTGTCTTCATGCCAACCGCGGCGATGGCGGTCAGCAGCAACCACCGCGATGCATCGCTGGCAAAGGTCGCGACAACGGTGGGAATAATCCCAAATGAGTTGAGCGCAGCGAGCACCAGAAACGCAATGACAAATCCTGGCAAAAGTGGCGGGCGGCTGCCGTCGGGGTCCGGCTCGGCCCAGCGGCGAATGGCCAGCGACGCGATGAGCACCACTGGGGCCAGCATCGCAACGCGCATCAGCTTTACCAAAGTCGCCGTGTCACCCGTCGGCTCCGACACGGAATACCCTGCACCCACCACCTGGGCCACGTCGTGGATCGTCCCGCCCAGGAAGACGCCCCCTTGGACGTCATTCAGACCCAATGAACGGACGAGGATCGGGTAAGCGATCATCGCAACCGTCGACAGGACGGTGACGCCCATGACGGTGAAGATCAGCCGCTCCTCCGACCGTTCATCCTTGGGCAGGATCGCACTGATGGCCATGGCGGCTGACGCGCCACAGATGGCGACCGACCCCGCGGTCAGCAACGAGAAGCGCCATTTGTGCCCAAAGAAGCGCCCAAACGCCATGCCGAAGCCAATCGTCGCGACAACGCCCCCGACCACCAACAGGATGAGCGGCGCCCCAAGCCCCGCGAGCATTCCAAACGAGATCCGAACGCCCAGAAGTGCTACGCCCAAGCGCAGCAACGTACGGGCGGAATAGGCGATACCAGCGGGGGTTTTCCCCTCAGTCCCCAGGAAGGACAGGGCAATCCCCAGGAGCAGCGCCAAGAGCATGGCGGGTGTGTCGTAGTGAGAGGCGAGGAACTGCGCGGCGACGGCCACGATAACCGCCACGAGAACTCCAGGGCCCAGGGTGCTGATCTGACCTCGGAGGGCGTCGGGGGACAGGGCCGCGATCATAGGGCGTCGATCTGCGCCGAGGTCACGGCGATCATGTCGATGATGTCGTCGGCCGTGCAGCCCCGCGACAGGTCATTGGCCGGTTTGGCAAGCCCTTGCAGCACCGGGCCGATGGCGGTGGCGCCGCCGATCCGTTGGGCAATCTTGTACCCGATGTTCCCGGCATCAAGGTTCGGAAAGACCATGACATTGGCCTGACCGGCCACACCGCTGCTTGGGGCTTTCTTTGCCCCCACGCTGCTGTCGAAGGCCGCATCGAACTGAAGCTCTCCGTCAATGTCGGTCAGGCCATTGGTACGTGCGATTTCAAGGGCTTCGGTGACTTTGTTCACGTTGCTATGCTTGGCGCTGCCCATGGTTGAAAAGCTGAGCATGGCTGTCTTTGGCGGCTCTGGTAGGAGGGCTGCGGCGGAGGCGGTGGCCTGCGCGGCGATGGCGGCCAACTCTGTGGCCGATGGCTCGATCACCAAGCCGCAGTCCGAAAAGATCAGACCCTGGCCGGGTCGGGTCGGGTGGCTGTCGGGCAGGACCATCAGGAAAAAGCTGCTGACCATCGGGGCGCTTGGGGCCGTGCTGATCATCTGAAGCGCGGCGCGCACCGTGTCCGATGTGGTGGCAACGGCGCCGCCGATAGTGCCATCGGCCAGACCTTCCCGCACCATGAGCGCAGCCCAGGTCAGCGGGTCGTTAATCGCAGCGTCGGCCTGATCTTGGGTTGGCGATTTCTTGGCGCGGGCCCGCAAGAAGGCCGCACTCATCGCGTCCCTGCGGGCGCTCTTCGTTGGGTCTTCGCCCGTTACGCCGTCCGGCATGGCCGTGCCTTCGGGTGCCAGAAGCGTGATCCGAGCGAGCCCTTCGGAGGTCGCGCGGGCGGCGGCCTCTTGCACGCGAGGATCGGTGCCCTCGGGCAGGACGATGTGATGACGGGCAGCCTTGGCGCGGTCACGTAGGGCGGTCAGCGGGGACATGGAAACCTCCGGGAGGGCTGGGTCGTTCAAGCCGTCAGAGGCCGGGTAAGGCGGCGGGTCGATCCGCCGCCTTAGACTTTTGGGACTGGTTGCCGATTACTCGGCGGCGACGTTCATGTCGTCCTTGGAGATGCCCGCCACGCGGACCGGCTTCTTCATGGCGTCGCGGCGGAAGGGCTCGCCCAGCTCCTGGTTCAGGATGACCTCGATCAGCGTGGTTTTGTTGTTTTCCATCTGATCTTTGATCGCCTGGTTGAGCATGGCCGTCAGCTCTTCCTGGGTCTTGGCTTGGACGCCGATCAGGCCACAGGCCTGGGCGATGCCCGCGTAGGAGACCTGCATGTCCAGCTCGGTGCCGACGAAGTTGTCGTCGAACCACAGGGTGGAGTTCCGCTTTTCCGCGCCCCACTGATAGTTGCGGAAGACGATCTGCGTGATGGCGGGCCATTCGCCGCGACCGATGGCCGTCAACTCGTTCACCGCGATCCCGAAGGCACCGTCACCGGCAAAACCGACGACCGGAACGTTGGGCTGGCCGATCTTGGCGCCCACGATCGAGGGCAGGCCGTAGCCGCAGGGACCGAAGAGGCCGGGGGCCAGGTACTTCCGGCCTTCGTCGAAGTCCGGATAGGCGTTGCCGATGGCGCAGTTGTTGCCGATGTCCGAGGAGATGATCGCCTCGCGGGGCAGGGCCTGCTGGATGGCGCGCCATGCTTTACGCGGAGACATCCAGTCGGGACGCGCGGCGCGGGCACGCTCGTTCCAGGTGGTGCCGGGATCGTCCTGCTCGTGGTCGAGGGAGGACAGTTCCTGCGCCCAGGCGGATTTCGTCTGCGCGATCTTCGCCTTACGCTCCTCACGACCGGCGTCGCCTGCGTCATCGGCCAGCGCGTTCAGGATGCCGGTGGCAACCTTGGCGGCGTCGCCAACGATGCCCACGGTGACCTTCTTGGTCAGGCCGATGCGGTCGGGGTTGATGTCCACCTGGATGATCTTCGCATCCGTCGGCCAGTAGTTGATGCCGTAGCCGGGCAGGGTCGAGAAGGGGTTCAGGCGCGTGCCCAGGCAGACGACCACGTCGGCCTCGGAGATCAGCTGCATCCCGGCCTTGGAGCCGTTGTAGCCCAGCGGACCAGCAAACAGCGGGTGGCTGCCTGGGAAGGCGTCATTGTGCTGGTAGCCTACGCAAACAGGCGCATCGAGCTTTTCGGCAAGGGCCATGGAGGCGGCGATGCCCCCTTCGGAGAGGACCACGCCGGCACCGTTTAGGATGACCGGGTTTTTGGCGTTGGAGATCAGCTCAGCAGCCTTGGCGACCGAGTTTTCACCGCCGGGGGAGGCTTCGAACACGATGGGCTCGGGGATTTCGATGTCGACGACCTGGGTCCAGAAGTCGCGCGGGATGTTGATCTGGGCCGGGCCGGACAGGCGGTGGGCCTTGGCGATCACGCGGGTGAGGACTTCGGCGATCCGTGTGGGGTCGCGGACTTCTTCCTGATAGGCCACGCAGTCGGCGAACAGGTTCATCTGTTCCATTTCCTGGAAGCCACCCTGACCGATGGTCTTGTTGGCGGCCTGGGGCGTCACCAGCAAGCAGGGCGTGTGGTTCCAGTAGGCGGTTTTGACGGCGGTCACGAAGTTCGTGATGCCGGGGCCGTTCTGGGCGATCATCATGGACATCTCGCCGGTGGCGCGGGTGTAGCCATCGGCCATGAACCCGGCAGAGCCTTCGTGGGCGCAATCCCAGAACGTGATGCCCGCGGCCGGGAAAATGTCGGAAATCGGCATCATGGCCGATCCGATGATCCCAAAGGCGTGGCGAATGCCATGTGCCTGGAGTGTTTTGACGAAGGCTTCTTCGGTGGTCATCTTCATGGGTTGGCTCCTCCCCTGGTGTTCAAAATTGAGACCGTAAGTCTCGATTTGTGGAAGTATTGCCGCAAGACTAGGACGACCGTCAAGACCTCTATAGGACCAAATTGATATGCGCCTTAGCGCCAGAGGTCGCGGGGCGCGCCGGTTTGGGGAAGGTCAGGACCAAGGCGGCTATCGCGCCATTGGGCGATCGGCGAGCGCGGCACTTTCGGTGCCGATCCGTTTGATGCCCTCGGGGATGTCGGCGACGGATATCGAGGAATAGGCGAGCCGGTAGAATGTCCCCGGATCATCGCCGTCGTCAAAGAAAGGCCCGCCCGGCTCAATCAACACCTGCTGAGCCCGGAGGCGATTGGCCAGGACACGGGCAGAGACATCCCCGGGCGTTTTCATCCAAAGCGAGGAGCCGCCGAACTTGGTCGAGCCCGCGATGGTTAACCCTTCGGCCTGCAGCCCGGCCTCCACCACGCTCCGTCGTTCGCGGTACGCGCGGGAGATCTTGTGGACCTGCGCGTCATAATGCCCGTGGGCCAGAAAGTAAGCGCAGGCCCGTTGAATATGGCCGGGAACCTGACGCACCAGCAGGGTGCGCAGGCGCCGCACCTCCTCTATCAAGGGTGCAGGGCCGACGATGTAGCCCAGGCGCAGACCGGGAAAGAGGGACTTCGCAAAGCTGCCGACGTAGATCACCCGTCCCGACCGATCCAGGGACTTGAGCGCCGGCGAAGGCGACGTGGCAAAGGCCAGCTCGAACTCGTAATCGTCCTCCACGATCAGAAAATCATCGCGGTCCGCGCGCGACAGGATTTCGCGCCGCCGCTCCACCGGCATCGTCGCAGAGGTGGGGCAATGGTGGGACGGTGTGATGAACAGGGCATCCGTGGCCCGGGGCACGCGGTCCGGCGGCAAACCGTTCCCATCCACCGGGATAGACAGGGTCGTACACTCCGCCTGTTGCAGCACGGCGCGCAGGGCGGGATAGCATGGATGCTCGACCACCGCCGTCTTTGAGCGCGTCAAAAGAATCTGCGCCAACATCCACAGCGCATTTTGGGCGCCCAGGGTCACAAGCACCTCATCCCCATGGGCGACGATTCCCCGACGAGGGAGAATCAGGCGAATGATCTGCTCCACTAGCATTGGATCGTCGCGCCCATAGCTGTCGGAGGTCATGGCCTCGAAGTCACGGGCGCCCAAGGCCTGCAGCGCGCATTTGCGCCAATTCTGATGGTCAAACAGCCGAGCATCCGCCTGACCGTAGATAAAGGGGTAGCGGTACCGCCGCCAGTCCTCGGGACGATCTGGCGTAGGCGACGCCACGGTGCGCCGTCCAATCGCCCGAGACCAGTCAACTTTGCTGTGGCCCGGAACGGCGGCGGCATTGGCGACCACGGGCGGGCGTGGCGCTGTCTCGGACACGAAGTATCCCGACCGTCCGCGCGACGATAAGTAGTCATTCGCCACAAGCTCCGTATACGCCAGGGTCACGGTGATCCGACTGATCCCCAGGTGCCGGGCCAACCCACGGGACGACGGCATACGGTCGCCCGGACGAAACCGGCCCTCTAGGATTCCGGCGGTCACGATGTCCTGCAACTGCCGTTGCAGAGTCCCCTGGTGGTTTGGATCGAGGATAAAGGTTTCGACGGCGACTGGCATGACTGGCACTATAAGGCCGCCAAGTTGGACTTATCAATCGCCCGCCATCACGATTGCCGCATGCGCCACAAAAGATAGAGCGTGCCAAATGGGGCGGCAGACACCGACAAGTACATCCAAATCAGTGTGAAGGTCACACGCCCCATTCCGTTGAGCGTCACGCCCGAGGTCTCGGGTTGAAACACCAGCAGGCACGTCAGGAAGGACGTTGCAACGACAATGCCGATTGCCAGGCTGTCAAGAAACAAGATGGCCAGTTTGTGCGTCATGGAGGCGCAGGTAGGCCGCCAAACAGACCCGTCAACTGGCGCTGCGACCCCGCCCGGATGGGCGGGGGGCTATCTAGATAAAGTTAGCCGAAAACGCGGCCCAAGGCGCCATCGACGGACTCGATGATCTCATCAATGTCGCCCTTTGTGGCAATCAGCGCGGGGCTGAAGCACAGGGTGTTGTTGTAGCCGGGGATGGATCGGTTGGTTGCCCCGATGATCGTCCCCTGCTGCATGCAGTCAGCGACCACCGCTTGGACCTTCTTTTCGTCGGCAGGTTCCTTGGTGGTCCGGTCCTGAACCAGTTCGGCGCCCAGGAACAGACCCTTGCCGCGCACCTGGCCGATCACCTCGTGCCGGTCGGCCAAGGCGTTCAGCTGGTCCAACATGTATTCGCCCATGGCGGTACAATTCTCCAGCAGGCCCTCGCGCTCAATGATGTCCATATTGCTGAGCGCTGCCGCCGGGCCAGCCGCGCAGCCCCCGAAGGTGGAGATGTCACGGAAGTAGTGCAGCGGATCCTCGGGCGCGTCCTTGAACATGTCGAACACACGCTCGGACGTGACGCAGCAGGAAATCGCGGCGTAGCCAGAGGCGACGCCCTTGGCCATGGTCACGAAGTCTGGCTTCACGCCGTAGTGCTGATACCCGAACCAGGTGCCGGTCCGGCCCACGCCGCAGACCACTTCGTCGATATGCAGCAGGATGTCGTATTTCTCGACGATCTCCTGAACCCGCTCCCAATAGCCTTTGGGAGGGACGATCACACCGCCGCCAGCCGTGATGGGCTCCAGGCAGAGGGCACCGATCGTGTCGGGCCCCTCGCGGAGGATGACCTCTTCGATGGCGTTGGCGGCGGCGATCCCATAGTCCTCGCCCTCCAGGCCTTGTTCGTGGGCGCGGTACTCCAGGCAGTGGGGGACCGAAACGAAGCCAGGGGTAAACGGCCCGTAGAGCGCGTTGCGGTGTTCTTGGCCGCCCGCCGACAGCGTGGTGATCGTGGTGCCGTGGTAGTCGCGGTGGCGATAGAGGATCTTGGATTTCTTGCCTCCGTGGTGACGCGCCGAAATCTGGCGCACCATCTTAAAGGCCTTCTCGTTCGCCTCCGAACCGGAATTCGCATAAAACACACGGCTCAGACCCGGCATCTTGGAGATCAGGCGTTCGGCAAAACGTGACCCGGGAATGGACCCGGCGGACTGTGCGAAATAGTTCATCTTGACCAGCTGGTCGCGCACTGCGTCGGCGATTTCTTCGCGCCCGTAACCAACGTTTACCGTCCAGACGCCACCGGACACGGCGTCCAAATGTTCTTTGCCCTTCTGGTCCCAAACACGCATCCCTTTGCCTTCGACGATGATGCGGGGGTCAGAGGATTCGAGCGGCTTGTGGGGCAGCAGATGGTGCCAGACGTGGGCGCGGTCGGCTTCGACGACGGCGGTCAGGTCATTTTGGTTGAAGTCTTTCATCGGACGCTCCTGGGACGAAGGGACTGAAGATTTCTAGGTGCTGGTATAGCATTCACCTCGCTGTCATGCGCCTCATTTGTTGCGTTGCATCGGGCCAGACGTTTTGGACCCTTAGGTCCAGATGGGCGCCACGCTTGCCGCAGAAACGAGCAGGCGCCTAGGCTTCCGAAGCAGCGCACGTGGGGAAGCTGCGCAAGGTTTCATGCCGGGGGGCATCGTAGGTTTGGCAAAAGAGACGGTCTTCTGGTCGCAGACAGCACCCGACTTTCCGGGTCTTTCGCCTTTGCGCGATAACCTGTCCTGCGACGTGGCCGTGATCGGCGGGGGCCTAACGGGTCTACGCGCTGCTCTGGACCTGGCAGACGGTGGGGCGCAGGTCGTCTTGCTTGAGGCCGGAGACATCGCGCAGGGCGCCTCTGGGCGCAGCGGGGGTCAGGTCAACCCGATGTTGCCTGTGGACCGCCCCGATACGCTGCGCGCAGCCGTCGGGACCACTTACTTTGACCGGATGTGCGATGCGGCCCTTGGATCGGCCGACGCACTATTTGCTTTGATCCGACGGCTTGGAATTGCCTGTGACGCGCGGCAGGCTGGATGGGTGCGGGCCGACCATTGTCCCCGCGCGGCGGGCATAGCGCGGGAAAACGCGCGGCTTTGGAACGCCCATGGCGCCGGGTTTGAGGTGCTGGAGGCCGATGCAGTCGAGGTGATGACGGGGGCCAAGGGCTACGTCTCTGGCGTGCTGTCGCCGAAGGGCGGCGCGGTTCAGCCGCTTGCTTTGACCCGCGGTCTTGCGACCGCCTGCCTACGGGCCGGCGCGCGCATATTTAAAAGGTCCCCGGTGACGCGGATGCAGCGGGACGGACAGCGCTGGACGCTGACCAGCGGCGCCCATCATGTCACCGCCGCGCAGGTCGTCGTGGCGACCAACGGCTATTCCGATGGATTGGTGCCGGGGTTGAAGCGGTCCGTTCTGACGTTGCACCCCATTCAGATCGCGACCGACCCCCTGCCTGAGGAGCGGCTACAGTCGATCCTGCCCGAGGGGCACACCATTTCGGATACGCGCAGGCTGATCATGTATGCCCGACGCGAAGCCACCGGACAGATCGTCTTTGGCGGAATCGGTTTCAACCTTTGGGGGCTGGGGCGCCGTGGCTATGCGTGGCTGATGCAGGATGCGCCCAAGATCTTTCCGAGCTTGCGGGGCGTGACATGGCGATATCGCTGGGGTGGACGGATCGCTTTGACAGCGGACCGGGTGCCGCATTTGCATGAACCGATGCCCGGATTGACAGTCGGGTTGGGCTACAACGGCCGCGGGGTGGCGATGTCGTCGATCATGGGCGGTGAACTGGCCCGCCGGGCGTCTGGAATACCCGCCTCGGACCTGACCTTTCCCGTGACCGATATCTCGCCGTATCCAGCGGCGCGTCTCCAATCCTTGGGCGCTGGCCTCGGGATGGCGGCACTTCGCATGCGCGATAGACTGGACATTGCTGGCTGGACTGGCCAGTCATTCACACAGGGAGTGCAATGACCCTACCTGTCTGCGACCGAAACTTCGGTGTCGGCACCAACCAAGGCGCCAACCAAAAACGCGCCAAACACCAACTGGGAGACCCCTTAATGCTGAAGAGAACTTTCCTGGCCGCGACGACCGCCGCCGCTGCGCTGCTGCCGATGAACGCGGCCCACGCCGATGGCCACCTGAGCGAAATCACCGTGGCCTACTTCCTGGAATGGCCCATGCCCTTCATGACGGCCAAGAACTCGGGCGCCTATGACGAGGCCTTGGGCCTGACGGTCAACTGGGTCAGCTTTGAGACCGGGACCGCCATGTCCGCCGCCATGGCCTCGGGCGACGTGCAGATCGCTGTGTCCCAGGGCGTGCCGCCCTTCGTGGTCGCGGCCTCGGGCGGTCAAGACCTGCAGGTCCTGGACGTGGCCGTCTCCTACTCGGAGAACGACAACTGCGTGGTGAACGCGGAGCTTGAGATCGACAAAGAGAACGCCTCCGAGCTGTCGGGCAAGAAGGTCGCCGTGCCGCTGGGCACCGCTGCCCACTATGGCTTCCTCCGTCAGATGGATCACTTTGGCGTCGACCTCGCCTCGCTGGAAGTGGTCGACATGGATCCGCCCTCGGGTGCTGTGGCCCTGTCGCAGGGTGATGTGGACTTCGCCTGCGGCTACGGCGGTGGTTTGGCCCGCATGAAGGAATCGGGCAACACGCTGCTGACCGGTGCCGAAAAGGAAGACCTGGGCATTCTGGTGTTCGACGTGACCTCGGCGCCGACGCAGTTCGTGGACGAGAACCCCGAGGTGGTCGCCAAGTTCCTGGCCGTGACCGCCGAAGCCAATGCCGCTTGGAACGCCGACAACAGCGATGAGCAACTGGCCGTCATCGCGTCCGAAGCTGGGATGAGCGTCGAAGACGCCAAGGCGTCGATCTCGACCATGTCCTTCCCGGGCGTTGACGAGCAGCTCTCGGAGAAGTGGCTGGGCGGCAACGCCTCCACCTTCATGAAGGGCGTCGCGGACGTCTTCGTGGAAGCAGGCTCCATCCCCTCGGCGCTCGACAGCTATGAGGATGCAGTCAACGCAGAGCCGCTCACCGAAGCGGCGGCGATGTAAGCCAAAACGACGATGGGGCGGGCCAAACGGTCCGCCCCTCTCACATCACGGGTGGGGTGTGTCATAGACCGATCACACCTTGCCCAGTCACAACCGATCGGTGTGCCGTGCGCGAATGGCCCACAGGCTCCATGGGCCACGAGCACCGACGCAACGGGTCTGACCGCACAGCAGACCCAGGAAGGGACATCGTATGACGACTGGATTGTCCATCGAGAACCTCTCGATGCGATTTGATCTCCCCAATGGCTCCTTTGTTCAGGCGCTCAAGGATGTATCGCTCGATTTGAAAAGTGGGGAATTATTGTCCGTGCTCGGGCCGTCGGGCTGCGGCAAGACGACACTTCTCAATATTGTCGCTGGGTTTCTGGCGCCCACCTCCGGCGCGATCAATCTGAACGGCCACGCCGTTACGGGCCCGGACGCCGAACGGGGCATGGTGTTCCAAAAGGGCGCCTTGTTCGAGTGGATGACCGTCCGCGACAACGTGGAATTCGGTCCCCGCATGAAGGGCACGCCCCAGGCCGACCGGCGTAAGACGTCGGATCGCTTGCTAGAGATCACGGGTCTTCAGGACTTCAAGGACAAGATGGTCTACGAATTGTCGGGCGGGATGCAGCAGCGCGTGGCCTTGGCCCGCTGCCTGGCCAATGAACCTGACGTGATCCTGATGGACGAGCCTCTGGGCGCCTTGGACGCGCTGACCCGCGAAAAGATGCAAGGCCTGGTGCTGGAGCTTTGGAAAGAGACGGGCAAGACCATCATCCTCATCACGCACTCCGTGGAAGAGGCGTTGCTCTTGGGAGAACGCCTGCTGGTAATGGCCCCGCGTCCTGGGCGCATCCATAAAGAATACCGCTTGCCTTTCGCCGAAATGGGCGTGGGCGCCGACCTGCGAGAGGTCAAGAAACACCCTGATTTCGCCTCTACCCGCGAAGAGATCCTGACCATGATCTGGGAGATGGAAGAGGAAATCATGGGCCGGACGGAGGACGCCTGATATGACCGGGATATTGATTGTCGTCGTCTACGTCGCTTTGTTTGCGGCCTCTGCCTTCATCGTAACGGCCATTGGCAAACGGACTCAGCGCAAGGATTTCACCTCCCTCAAGACCGTGACTTTTGGGGATGAAAGCGCGGTGCGCCCCAATCGCGCGGCCAGTGTGATCTCTGTCGTCGTGCTGTTTCTGATCTGGGGCGCGTTCACCGGCTCAAAACTGGTGCCGATCCATGTGCCAGCCCCTTTCCAAGGCGACACCTCCTTCAGCTATACGGCCCAGGCACCTGACGGCAGCCAGGATGACGCCGAGGTTTTCGTGCGCGTCCATGAGTTCGGCGCCGATGTGGACAGCATCGAAGCCGACGCGGGCGACGGCTTTGCCCTCAACGATTTTGACGAGGTTCCGGTCTATAGTTCCGCGCTGATCCGGGCCACGCGGAACGATGTGGGTGGCGACGCTGACGGATTCCGCATTGTCGCGGTTAATGGCGCGCCCATCGAACCCGGTGGGTCGGTCGATACCGCCGATGGCGTCGTCAACATGACACCCCGTGGTAGTCTGAGCTTCGTGCCCGATCCTGGCCTGCAAATGCGCCCCCTCTACCTGCCGTCGCCCGAGCGGGTCTGGCAGGCGGTGGTCGATGTGGCCACCGATGGGTTCCGCAACTTCACCCTGTGGGAGCATCTTGGCTACTCGCTGTTCCGTGTGCTTGCGGGCTTCGTTTTGGGTGCGGCCATTGGCATCCCGCTTGGCTATGCCATGGGCCTCAGCGATTGGTTCCGCGGCTGGTTTGACCCGATCGTGGAGTTTATGCGGCCCGTGCCGCCCTTGGCCCTGATCCCGCTGGTCATCATCTGGTTCGGGATCGATGAGACCGGGAAAGTGGTGCTGCTGTTTCTGGCCGCGCTTTGGATCATGGCCATCGGGGCCAGGGCAGGGGTCTCTGGTGTGAACATCACCAAGGTCCATGCCGCCTATTCCCTGGGCGCGTCCAAGACGCAGATCTTGCGCCATGTGATCATTCCGAACTCCTTGCCCGAAATCTTCACGGCGGCGCGGGTTGCCATGGGGGTCTGTTGGGGCACGGTGGTCGCGGCGGAACTTGTGGCGGCGAACGTCGGCGCAGGCATGATGATCACGACCGCCTCCAAGTTCCAACAGACCTACGTCGTTGTCATGGGGATTATCCTGATTGGGATCATCGGGTTCGGGATCGATATCCTGATGCGCAAGGCAGAGAACGTCTTGGTGCCCTGGAAGGGTCGCAGCTAGGGCGGCATCCGAAATGGATCTAAGAGGGGGCGTCCTTTTTGGGCGCCCCTTTTTTTGTGGCGCCATGATTGAACGGGTAAAGTCCTCTAAACGGAGTGATCCATGATCTGGCGGGATCACATTTCGGCCTAGGCTCTCACGCGCCGCGTAAAGACGCGAGGGGCAGCATAAGAGCGTGGTCCACCCTGCAAATGATCCCTTTGCGTAATCGTGTCGCCGCCTCACCCCCGGAACTAACGGCGTCGGTGGCCTTAGTGGCTGACACGCATGTAGCCTGTGCTCTTTTGCTGAGGCGAAGAGGAGCACCATCTTGCATGCTTCCTGCTGCCGCTGGGTGCCAGGACCGAATACGCACAGTCGAAATCCAGAGCGCCAAGGGTCCAGTGTCCCTCCCGCTCTACCAAGCCCAAGCATCGCCCGTGTCAAAGCCCTTAGCGGCGCCGGATGTCCTACTCACCAAGCCCACTCCGACCACAGAGCGGCCCCTCATACCCCCCGTTTAGGGGGGCATTTCCCGACTTGACCCCTGGCGAACGGTCCTCTGCCATAGCCTTGACCGGTGGTTCTTGGCATGCCCTTCTAATGTCAGGAGTTTCTGGTGTGTTGGGGGGCGCAGATGACTGTCAGGACGGGTTTGCGTATAGGGCCAGTGTTTGGCACATCCTTGGCTGTCGTGCTGGCGGCAATCCTGTCTGTTCTGACCACGGTCACCGCGCTCAACCAACCTTGGATCGGGGCGGAGAAGACGATCGGGGGCGAGGGGCCGGGCATCGCCATCACGGGCTTCGACCCGGCAGGCCCCGCCGCTGACGTCCAAGGGAGCCGCATCCTTGCAATAGAGGGGTCCACGGGGCGGATCGACGTGACCCCCGCCGACGCCTTGGAGGAGCCGGATGTTCTGCCCAGCTACCAAGCCATGCGGGATCTCTTCGCAAATCAGGGCGCTCTGACCGAGGCGCTGCGCGCCGGGCCGGTGACCATTGTGACCGATGAGGCCGCCGCAACCGTAACCGCCGCCCAAAGCCGCCCGCTCGGCAGTTTGCCGTTCGTCTTCTGGATTCAGATCCTGGTCGCGGTGTCCTCACTCGTTTTGGGGGGCTGGGCAGCAAGCCTGCGTCCCAAAGATCTAGCCCCCTGGCTTTTTGCGGCGGCGGGGGCAGGATTGGCCTTAGCCATCTTCGCCGCGGCGCTTTATTCGACGCGCGATTTGGCCCTGCCAGAGGCCACCTGGACGTTCGTCTCGTCGCTCAACGTGTTCGGTGCGATCACCTTTGGGGCCTTTATGGGGTCCATGATGCTGATCTACCCGGTCCGTTTGATCCCACTCTGGGCGGTCTGGATCCAGCCAGTCGTGTTTGCCCTTTGGTATTTGGGCAATCCGCTGGGCTTTTGGGCCTCGCGGGCGACGGGGGGCCACCTCGCCACGGCCGTGGAAATGGGGATGATCGTCCTGGGTCTGCTGGCGCAGCTCTGGGCAACACGTAAAAACCCGAAGGAGCGGTCCATCGCCGTCTGGTTCGGGATCTCTGTGGTTTTTGGGTCCGGTATGTTCATCGCGCTCATGGCCGTTCCCGGCGCCTTGGGGTACGAGCCGACGATCCGCCAAGGCCATGCGTTCCTGCTCTTCCTGTTCGTCTACCTGGGCCTCGCCATTGGGGTCGCGCGGTTTCGGATGTTCGACCTGGGCGATTGGTCCTTTCGGATCTTTTACTATGCGGTCGGGGTTGTGTTGCTCTTCGGGCTGGACGCCGCGCTGATCTCGTCGCTGTCCTTTGACGCGGTCCCCGCCTTTAGCAGCGCGCTTTTGATCGTCGTGGTTCTGTACCTGCCGTTTCGGGACCAGCTTTCGGCGGTTCTGCGGCGTCGAACGGCCCGACCTGCCGAAGATCTGAGCGATGCCATCGGGGCGGTTGCCCTGGCCCCCACACCCCAGGAGCGGGAGGCCCGCTATCGCGATGTGCTTGAGGCGGCCTTTCGCCCGCTCACCATTGACCCGGCGCCGGGTGCTGTCCAGGCTCCGACGCTGATCGACGAAGGGGCGGCTCTGGACGTCCCGGGGCCTGCTGGCGTTCCGCCCCTTCGGCTGCGGTGGACGGGCGGGGGGCGACGGCTCTATGCGCCGTCGGATCTGCGCCGGGCCGAGGGGATTGTCGGCACGATTGCCCGTCTCGATGCCCTGGCCGATGCGCGGGACAAAGCCGTGGAGATGGAGCGGGCGCGCATCGACCGGGATGTCCATGACAACATTGGGGTTCAACTGCTGGGCGCACTCCATTCCGCTCAGCCGGAGCGGAAGAACGCGTTGATCCGGCAGACCCTCTCCGACCTGCGCGACATCGTTGCCAACACCAAAGCCGTCGATGCGCCCTTGCGGGAGGTGGTGGCCGACCTGCGTGGCGAAGTCGGGATGATCTATGAGGCGGCGGGCCTTCCGTTGGAGTGGGCCGACCGAGATCTGCCCGATGTGACCGTTTCCGCCGCCGTGGCGTCATCGCTGCGCGCAATCGTGCGGGAAGCGACGGGCAACGCCCTGCGCCACAGCAATGCTTCGCGCGTGTCGGTGAAGCTTTCGACCCAGGATGGATCCGTTTCCCTGGTCGTCCGTGACGATGGTACGGGCATCGCCCAAGACGCGGCGCGGGGCAATGGGTTGGACAACCTGGCGATCCGCGCCGAACCTTTGGGCGGGCATTTCGCGCTGGATACCGGGCCCCATGGGACGACGTTGCGCATGATCCTGCCCTTCGATGGGACGATCGCCATGCCGTTGGCCGGGGAATAGCGATGCAGAACGCCCTGATCGTCGAGGATATTGTCGAAACGCGGGGTTGGTTGGCGGACCTGATCGAGCAGGCTTGGCCGGGCTGCACGGTTCATTTGGCCAATAGCCTCGGCCAGGCGCGTCCCTTGCTGTCGGATGGACTGGATCTTGCGCTGATTGACCTCAACCTGCCCGATGGGAGCGGCTTGGACCTGTTGCGAGACATCAAGCGCGATCACCTTGGCGTTCTGTGTGTGGTCACAACCGTGATGGCCGATGACGCCACGGTCGTCGCGGCGCTGTCGGCGGGCGCCGATGGCTATCTGCTGAAGGAAAACCCAGCAGGCGTGCTGACCCGTCAACTCATGCAGATCAGCCATGGCGTGCCCGCCCTGTCACCGTCCATCGCGCGGCGCATCATGGATCACTTCCGCCTGACGGGTCCGGTCGGGATCGACACGCGTCTAACGGATCGGGAGCGCGACGTGCTGGCCCTGATCGGACGCGGTCTGCGCACGGGCGAGGTGGCGGCCGAGCTCGGTTTGGCCGAGACCACCGTCGCCGGATATATCAAGGCGGTCTATCGCAAACTTGGTATTTCCAGCCGGGCGGAGGCGGCCTGGCATGCCACCCGCATGGGCCTGCGTCAGACCGATAGCTAGCGCGCGGCCTCAGGCGCGGCGGCGTAGGCCGACCACATGCCAGATCAGCGCGCCTCCGGCCAAGAACAGGAACGGCGCCATGGCGAAATTCACGGCGTTCCACCCGCTGACGGCATCTCCGGCAGATCCCATGAGCCCGCCCGAGCTCAGCGAGGCGACCGTCACCAAGCCAAACACGAGCGTGTCGTTGAGGCCCTGAACGGTGCCCCGTTCCTGGGCGTCATGGTTCTCGGCCAGCAGGGTCGTCGCGCCAATAAAGCCGAAGTTCCACCCGAGCCCCAACAGCACGAGAGCGGTGTAGAAGTGCGGCAAGGTCGTCCCTGACAACGCAACGATCCCCGCCGCCGCCAGCAGGCCAAGCCCCGTGGCCACGATGCGCGGCGTTCCAAAGCGAAGGATCAAGTGCCCAGTGAAAAAGCTTGGCGCATACATGGCGAAGACGTGAAACATCACGATGTTGGACGCGTCAGAGACCCCGAACCCGCATCCGACAACGGCCAAGGGCGTCGAGGTCATGACCAGGTTCATCAGGGCATAGCTGACCATGGCGCAGATGATGGCGACGGCGATGGCCGGGGTCCGCAATAGTTCGGACAGGGATCGCCCCGCGGCGGTCTCGGTCTTCGTAGCCGTGGGCGTGGGTATGTCCAGGAGCAGAAACAACCACATGCCCAGGGCGTTCATGGCCATCAGGACGCCGTAGGTGGCCAGGAAGGGGATAATCGTCGCCGTCTCTGTTTCGGTGACGATCATCCGGGCCACAAAGGCCGACACCAGCCCACCCGCCATGACATAGCTGATTGCCTTCGGGCGGAAGGCCGCGCTCGCCGTATCGGTTGCCGCAAACCGATAGAACCCGGCCGTCGACATGAAAATTCCGGTCAAATAGGCGCCCAACAGAAACACCGGGAAGCTGCCCCAGATGAGCGCCAAGATCGAGACACCCGCGCCCAGCGCACCGGCGCCCGCGCCAATCATAAAGCCGAGGCGCCGCCCGTGGCGCTGCATCAGGGGGCTGACCCAAGGCGCCGTGGTCATGGACCCGAACACAATGAGCGATATGGGCAGCGTCGCCAGCAGCGGGGTCGGCGCCAGGGTGATGCCGATCAGACCGGCGACCGTGAAGTTCACGGGCAACTGCGCGCCCAGCAGCGCCTGGGCCAGCACAAGGACCAAGACATTGCGTTTGGCGCGCCGGTCGTCGCCGATGATCTCTGTGGTCGTTGTGCTCATGGGGCAGCCTTACGCTTCGGGCTAGGATCCGTCCAGGGATGACCCCTGCGGCATCGTTCCGTCATTGACCCAAATCAGATGGGCAAACGACCCACATGCCAGCCCGTGGCGCAGGCCCATGGGCGGCAGGGGCGTGCCCTCGGCATCCCGCGCGGTGAAGAGGGGCGTCCCCTCCGCCCGAAGCGTTGTCGCATAGTGAAATTCATGGGCCGCCCATGCCCCAGCAAAGGGTCCGCCATCGGCATGCAACGACCGATAGCCCAGGTGAAGCTTACGCTCCGCAAAGCTGGTCTCTAGGGGGAGGAGATCGGCCATGGCGTGGCGGGTGCCATCGGCATCCACCAACCCCGCGCCCATGACCATGTAGCCGCCGCACTCACCGTAGACGGGCCTGTCGCGCAGGGACGCAAGAAAGCGGTGGTTCCCAGCCAAGCGACCGGCGTGCAGTTCCGGGTATCCGCCGGGGAGAACAACCAGATCCGCATCGGGTGCTGCATCGTCGTTGAGCGGTGAGAACGTAGAGATCTCGGCCCCTGCGCGCTGCCAAGCGTCCAAGAGATGGGGATAGGCAAAGGCGAAGGCCTCATCGCGGGCGAGGGCAATCCGTTGCGCAGGCGGGTGACATCGGGGCGTACGCGCTGGCGGCAGGGGGGCCGCGATCGCTTGCAGCGCCTCCAGATCCACATGGGCGGCCATCTGCGCCGCCGCATGGGTGAGAAAAGCGTCCAGATCCGCGCGCTCCTGCGCTTGGACTAGCCCCAGATGTCGCGACGGTGTGGCCAAGTGCGGGTCCCTTGGGAGGGCACCCAAGACGGGCAGGGGACAGGCCTTGCGCAACATGGCCTCGTGGCGGGGGCTGCCGACACGGTTGAGGATCACGCCCGCAACACGGACCAATGGGTCGAAGCCCGCGAACCCCGCGACAAGGGGGCCGATGGATTGTGCCATGCGCGCGGCATCCACCACCAGGACGACCGGCAACGACAGATCACGGGCCAGATCGGCTACTGCGCCCCGCCCATCTGGCGGCGCACCATCAAAGAGGCCCATGGCGCCCTCGATCAGCAACAACCCAGGCCCCGACGCGAGCCCTGCGGTCACGGTCGGGGGCATGGCCCAAGCGTCCAGATTAGGGCAGGAAAGACCGCTGGCGGCTTCGTGGAAGCGGGGGTCGATGTAGTCGGGACCTGACTTCGCGCCGCGCACCTGGACCCCGCGATCCCGGAAGGCCCGCAGCAAGCCCAAAGTGACGGTCGTCTTGCCAGCGCCCGACGCCGGTGCAGCCAGGATCACGCCCGGCATGGCGCGCCCATTTTTCTCAGAAAAATGGGTCTCACCCGGCTTCGGCGGGGCGCCCCCGGTCCAACGGATCCAGCTTTCGCGCCGGGATACCCCGCGCCATGGCCTGCCAGTCGAGCACCTGGCGGAGGGTCACCGCCTGACCGATGCAGATAATGGCAGGCGGCGTTAGCTCGGCCTTGGCGATGTCGGCCTCGACGGTGGCCAATGTCGTTTCGATGGTCTGCTGCTCGGCCAGGGTGGCCGTGGTCGTGACGGCCACCGGCTCCGTGGGCGCGCGGCCAGCGGCGATCAACTGCGTGGCGATCTGGCCGATGTGCTTCATTCCCATGTAGATCACGATGACTTGGCTGCCGCGCGCGATGCCGGTCCAATCCAAGGCCGTGGGCGCATTGCCCGTTGCGTCGTGGCCCGTCACGAAGGTCACCGACTGATTCACGTCCCGATGGGTCACCGGCACACCGGCATAGGCCAGGCCCGCGATCCCGGCGGTGATCCCCGGAACGATACGAATGGGGATGCCATGCTGGACGAGGGTTTGGGCCTCTTCGCCGCCCCGGCCAAAGACAAAGGGATCCCCGCCTTTCAGCCGCAGGACCCGCTTGCCTTGCCGCGCCAGGTCCACAAGGCGCAGCGAAATGTCGCGCTGTTTGGCGGACGGCTTGCCGCCCCGCTTGCCCGCATATTCCCGTTCCGCCTGGGGGGCCCAATCCAGAATGCCGTCACCCACCAGCGCGTCATAGACGATGACATCGGCTTGGCGCAGCGCGTTCAAGCCATGCAACGTCATCAGGCCCGGGTCGCCTGGGCCCGCTCCACAGAGCCAGACCCAGCCGGGGTGCATCTGCGGCCAATCATGGGGGGGAAGGGGGTCGGTCATGGGGGGCTTATGACGGGTTTAATGCGCCCTGGGAAGCCGTTGGGCGACATCACAGGCCCCATTGGCGTCGTGCTTTGGTCGTGCCAAGGATAGGGCATGAGCGCGACACCTCCCCTTCGCCGTGGTTGGACCACGGGGGCCTGTGCTACGGCAGCCACCCGCGCCGCGGTCGAGGGGCTATGGACGGGGCACATCCCCGACGCCGTTACAATTCGACTGCCGCGGGGCGAGACGCCCAGCTTCAGTATCACCGAAGCCACCCTTGGCGTGGGCTGGGCGGAGGCGGCGGTGGTCAAGGATGCGGGCGATGACCCCGACGTCACCCATGGCGCGACCATTCGCGTGCGTGTGCGCGCGGCCCCGGGCGGCGTGACCTTCCGCGCGGGCGACGGCGTTGGGCATGTCACGAAGCCGGGTCTGCCGATCGCCGTTGGCGAGCCCGCGATCAACCCCGTGCCGCGCGCCATGATGGACGAAGCCGTGGCAGAGGCCGCCGCGCTCTTTGCGCGCACGCCGGATGTGGAGATCACGGTCAGCATCCCCGGTGGCGCCGCCATTGCAGAGAAAACCTGGAACCCACGGCTTGGGATCGCGGGGGGGCTTTCGATCTTGGGCACAACAGGCATTGTGCGACCCTTCAGTTGCGCGGCCTGGATCGCCTCGATCCACCGAGGCATCGACGTGGCGCGGGCCGATGGTTTGACCCACGTAGCGGGCTGTACGGGCGCCACGTCGGAGCGGGTGGTACAATCCCTGCACGGCTTGCCGGACCATGCCATGCTGGACATGGGCGATTTCGCGGGCGGCATGTTGAAGTACCTGGCGCGCCATCCTATCGACCGCGTCACCGTGGGCGGCGGCGTTGGTAAGTTGGCGAAACTGGCCCAAGGGGCGGTGGACCTTCACTCTGCGCGCAGTCAGGTTGACTTCGCACGCCTGTCGGACTGGGCGGGCCAGGACCTCACGGATTGCAACACCACGTTAGAGGCCGCGACCCGCGTCCCGGATTTGCCTGCTCGTATCGCGTCAGAGGCGCGGGTGCGCGTGCTGGGCATGATCGACGCGGAGGTCGATATCGTCGTCATTGATCGCGCGGGGACCGTCCTGGCCCATGCCACGGCGTAAGGTTCTTGTCCTCGCGGGCACGACCGAGGCGCGGCGGCTCTGTTCCCAGGTGCGCGAACTGCCGGTCTGCGCGTCCCTTGCGGGCGCGACCGAAAAGCCCGCTGATTTGGCCGTTCCCACGCGACACGGCGGCTTCGGCGGAGAGGCGGGGTTTCGCGCCGCCCTCCAAGATGTCAGCGCCGTCGTGAATGCGACACACCCCTTTGCGCAGCGGATGACGGCGCGGGCAGCGCGGCTCTGCGTCGATTTGAGGGTGCCGTATCTGCGGCTGCTCCGCCCACCTTGGGCCCCCGAGCCGGAATGGACCCACGCCACAGATGCCGCGACGGCGGCCCGCGCGCTGCCTGCCAAGGCGCGGGTTTTCTTGGCCACGGGGCCGGGCAGTCTGGAGGCGTTTCTAGATCGAGGTCTCACCCTCTGGTGTCGCCGGATCGATCCGGCGCCTGCTGTGGCGGGCGTGACCTGGGTGCTTGGGCGACCTCCGTTTACGCTGGAACACGAGATCGAGACGTTCCGCAGCCTGTCCATCACCCATCTTGTGACTAAGAACTCCGGGGGCGGTCGGGCGAAACTGGACGCGGCCCGCGCGCTCGGGATAGCGGTGCATATGATTGACCGCCCGCGACCTGCGCCCGGAGAAACCACCCATGATATCGCCCGCGCCGTCCGCTTCATCCAAGACCATGCGGCGAATCCATAGCCTGGATGACGTGGCGGAGGGGGCCGCCTGGCTATCGGCGCAGGACCCTCGCTGGGCGGAGGCGCTCGCCTTGACCGGCTTGCCGCCGCTCCGACGTCGCCGGGATGGGTTCCGCGCGCTGCTCGATGCCATCATAAGCCAACAGGTGAGCGTTGCCGCGGCCGATGCCATCATGGGCCGGGTCGTTGCCGCCAAACTGTGCGGACCACGCAAGATCATGTGGGCCAGTGACGAAGACCTGCGCGCCTGTGGGTTGTCTCGTCAGAAGATCCGCTACGCGCGGGCCTTGGCCGAGGCCCGCATTGACTGGAAAGCCCTGCGCGACGCGCCCACGGATCAGGTGGTTGCGACGCTTACCGAGGTGCCCGGTATCGGCACCTGGACCGCTGAAATCTATGCCATGTTCAGCCTGGGCCACGCCGATGTTTTCGCGCCAGGTGACCTGGCCCTGCAAGAGGCGGCGCGGATCCTATTCGACCTGCCTGACCGCCCCAAGGAAAAGGCCATGCGCCAGATGGCCGAGGCGTGGTCGCCCTGGCGGGCGGTTGCGGCGCGCGCGCTGTGGTCCTACTACCACGTTGCCAAACAGCGAGAGGGCATCCGGTGAGCCTACAATACGAACGGCGCGGGCCCCAGACGGCGGAGCGTCTGGTGATCTTTCTCCATGGCTACGGCGCCAATGCGGCGGATCTGATCGGCCTCGCTGACCCCTTGGAGCCGCATATGCCCGGCACGGCGTTTCTGGCCCCCGATGCGCCCGAGGCCTGTGCCGGGGTTCCCGGTGGCTACCAGTGGTTCCCGATCCCTTGGATTGACGGATCCTCTGAGGAGGAGAGCATGGAGGGCATGGACCGTGCTGTGGGCGACCTCACTGTCTTTCTGGACGAGGCCATGGCGCGGGAAGGCGTGTCGCCAGAGCAAGTCGTCCTGTTTGGTTTTAGCCAGGGGACGATGATGTCGCTGCACGTGGCCCCTCGGCGGGCCGACGCCTTTGCGGGCGTCGTTGCCTTCTCGGGGCGGCTGCTCAAGCCGGAAACGCTGGCCGATGACGTCCAAAGCCGCCCGCCCATTCTGCTCGTACACGGCGATCAGGATGAGGTGGTCCCGGTTCAGAGCCTGCCCGCAGCCGCCGAAGCCCTCGAGGGCGCCGGGTTTGACCGGGTCTATGCCCATATCCAAAAGGGCACGGGTCACGGGATTGCGCCCGACGGCTTGCAAGTCGCGCTCGCCTTTATGCGCGACGTGTTCGGGATGGAGTGAGGCTGCTGGTGGGGCGGCAGTAATCCGCCTGCTGTTTTGACTGTCTGAACGTCGCAGTCTTCGACCCGACGATGTGGCTCTGGAGCCGAACCTCGTTTTCGTCCGCGCCGGGTGCAAGCCCATGGCGTGCGGCTGACGGCGATCTTGGTGTGTCTGTCTGCGCAGGTTTCACGCTGCTCACCCTGTTGTTCCACATGCAGCAGGTTTCCCGGCAGCGGTAGCGCAAGCTGGGAACCACGATGAATTGAGATCGCCCCTGACGGTTCCACACCTAAGACGTGTTTTTCGGCCCGCAGGTCGCCCGCACGCCAGGTCATCGGGACACGCAAATTCGCTCCGATTCACCCGTCCCGGCGAAGCGTCACGAAACCGACATCCCCTGCGACTATGCAGCCCGCATCTAGAGACTTGCCAGGGGTCGATCCCCATATATAGTCCACAGCGAGAGGGCCGCGCGCCCGAGGGCCGGGCGGGCCGCTCTCCGATCAGGAAGCGAGCCGATGACCGCGTTGACCGATCCGAAAGACAGCGATTTTCGCACAGATTTTACCCGTGAGCCGGCGGGGTTGAAGCATTTCCCGGCACTTGTTCTGAACGCCGATTACCGTCCGCTCAGCTATTATCCGCTGTCGCTGTGGCCGTGGCAGGATGCGGTGAAGGCCGCCTTCCTCGAACGGGTGGATATCGTCAGCGAATACGAAGAGGTGGTGCGCTCGCCGACGACGACGATCCGCATTCCATCGGTGGTGGTCCTCAAGGATTACGTTGCGCCACAGAAAAAGGTCGCCTTCACACGGTTTAACTTGTTTCTGCGCGACGAATTTAGCTGTCAGTACTGCGGTGCAAAGGGTGATCTGACGTTTGACCATGTGGTCCCCCGGGCCGCCGGAGGTATCACGAGTTGGGAAAACGTCGTCGCGGCCTGCGGGCGTTGCAACCTGCGCAAAGGGTCTAAGTCCCTCAAGCAGGTTGGCTATCATTTGCGCAAACCGCCGCGTCAGCCTTCGTCGGGTGAGTTGATGAACATGGGACGTAAGTTCCCGCCCAATCACTTGCACGAAAGCTGGATGGATTTCCTCTACTGGGACGCGGAGTTGGACGCCTAGGACGCGACAGGTCTGGCCGTCACCCAACCTCTCGCGGAATGTCGAAGCCCGGAGGCGCCAAGTCGAAGCCATCAAAGCCAAAGCCTGGCGAGACCGTACAACTAACCAAGGACCAGGGCCCCGTGGTGCGTGCGGCTTGCCAGTGGAAGGGATCGACGACCGCCTGATAGACCAGATCGCGCCCTAAGATCACGTCAGTAGCCGGTCCTTCGGCGCTTGCCGCGCGAGACAGGACAAGCGGGGCGCCTGCGTGCCACAGCCAGATCTCTGCGGCGTCAACGCGGTGCCAATGGCTCGCCTGTCCCTCAGCCAGAAGGAAGTAGATGGCTGTCCCAGCCGGCCGCTCTCCGTCAGGCGCCTCCGCCACCCAGGTTTGGCGGTACCAGCCGCCCTCTGGGTGAGGGGTCAAGTCCAAGGCTGCGATGACATCTTCCGCGGATCTCGGGTCGGTCATGGGGTTGTTCCTTCGATCTGCTGACGCTCTCGCCAAAGAATATAGAGACCGGTCGCGATGGTCACGGCGATCCCGACCTGCGCCAGTCCGTTTGGCCAATCACCAAACATGGCCAGGCCAATCAGAGCCGCCACAGGGATTTCGAGGTATTGCATCGGTGCCAGTGTCGCGGCTGGCGCAAAGCGTAGGGACCACGTCATCAAAAGGTGCCCTCCGGTCCCCAACAGACCCATGGCCAACAGCAAGAGACCTGCGTCCCGCGGCGGCTCCAACCGCAAGGGCCCAGCGTCGGGAAACACCCCATAGACCAGCGAGAGGGCCACGACAGCCATCAGCCCCGACGTGCCCTGCATCGCGATTGGATCTGCTTCCCGCGCGACACGCCGCGTCACCAGAATGAAAACCGCAAAGACCACGGCGACCCCAAGCGGGTACAACACGGCCCAGCCGACGGTAGCGAACGAGGGCTGCATGACCAGCAGCGTGCCAAGAAACCCGATCCCGCAGGCAATCAGTCGTCTCGGTCCGACCGCCTCCCCGAGGACAACATGGCCCAGCAGCAAAAGGAGGAACGGCATGACGAACGCAATGGCGATCGCATCGGCCAAGGGCAGGTGGGTGAGGGCCGTCGTCATCAGCCAGATACCCGCCACCTGCAACGCTGTCCGCAAGGCCGTCAGCTGCCATCCTAGACGGCTCATGGCAAAGCTTCGCCGGGTGATCAGCGCCAAGGGGATCAGCACGACGGTCTGCACCGCAAAGCGCACCCAAACCAGTTGCAGCACCGGAAAGTCCTCAGCCAACAGCTTGGCCATGCCATCGCTCAGGGGGGCCAGAAGGCAAAATCCCAGCATCAGCACCATGCCAAGCGCTGGACGGTCAAAGGGTGGGGAAACGGCCATCGGGCGCAGGCTAGGCCCATGGGCAGCGAAGGAAAAGGGCCGTCAGAGAGGTAGCCAGAGATCGACCTGAACCCCTTGGCCCAGGGCGCTGTTGAGCGTCACCTCACCGCCGTGGGTGTCTGCGAATATGCGCACCATGGGCAGGCCCAGGCCGGTCCCCTTGCCGTCGGCTTTGGTCGTCACATAGGCCTCCAGCGCCCGGTCCAGGATCTCTGGCGGCATGCCGGGACCGGTGTCGCTTACCTGGATTAAGACGCCTTCGATCTGGCGACGCGGCACACTCCGCGCGCTGATGGAAATGGCGCCGCCTTGGGGCATGGCATCCCGCGCATTCACGATCAGGTTCAGCAGAGCCGCCTCAAGCTGCGCGACTTGTGTGCGCAATGTGATGTCGGACGCGCTGTCGACGGTCAGAGCGATATTCGCGGGCAGAACGCGACGGGCGAAATCGGCGAAGGACGTCAAACTGGCTGCCAGGTCGATGGACGTGGTCTCAGGCGGCCCGCGTCGCGCGCCGCTCATGAGATGCGCCACCAGATGGGCCCCTCGGTTGGTGGCCGTCTTGATTTCAGCGATCAATCGCACCCGCTCGGCGTCGGGAACCTCATCGATAAGGTCGATGTTTCCCCGAAGAACCGTCAGCAGGTTGTTGAAATCATGTGCAATTCCACTGGAGAGCTGGTTGACCGCATCCCCTCGACGGGACATGGCCAGCATGGCGCTCGTCTCTTCCAGAGATCGCTGTGTTCTATTGGCCTGAAGGCCAGCAATCGCTCCGAAACCGCTGACGGCCGCGAACACCAAGTGGATGAAAAGCTGCTCCAACAGGGGCGTCGCGTCGGGCGCGACCTCCGCCGCGAGCATTTGCGCCATGATAGCCATGACGGCATAGCTTGCGATGAATTGATCCCGCGACCTGACTTCGTAGGCAAGGTTGTGGAACGCCTGCGCCACCACCAGTGTGACGGCAGCGACCATGGCCATCGCCCAATCCATCATGCTGATCGTCAGGGGCAGCACCCCAAAGCCTGCAACATTGGACGCATGATGTAGGATCAACAGGCGGTACCGCGCCATGCTGATCTGGCCCCGTGCCCTGACCTGGCGCAGGTGCCACACCCAGCCATAGTCCCAGAGGGCATAGACCGGGGAAAACGCGGCGATCCAGACCGGAGCGCCGAACAGCAGCATGAGACCCAGGCCGCCCGCGATCATCGCGTGCTTCAAGACGCGACCCGAGGATTGCGCATCTTCGACCAGGCCCAGGGCGCGCAACCGTGCCGCCGTCTCGGCAGTCGTCAAAGGAGTGAGAGTGCCCATACGCGGCGTCGTGATGGCGGCCCCATAACCAACTGGACCGCCATTCTGTCTCTAGCCGCGCAAGATCGACCGTCCTGCGTAGACGGCTGTTTCTCCTAGGGCTTCTTCGATGCGGATGAGTTGGTTATATTTGGCCAGCCGGTCGGACCGCGCCAGGGAGCCGGTTTTGATCTGACCGCAATTGGTGGCGACGGCCAAGTCGGCGATGGTGGCGTCCTCGGTCTCGCCCGAGCGGTGGGACATCACGCAGGTCATGCGATTGCGGTGGGCCAGGTTAACCGCCTCCAGGGTCTCCGACAGCGTCCCGATTTGGTTGACCTTCACCAGCAGGGAGTTGCCCGCGCCCCGCTCGATCCCATCGGCCAGGCGGGCGGGGTTGGTCACGAAGAGGTCGTCGCCCACAAGCTGCACCTTGTCGCCCAAGGCCTCGGTCAGCGCGACCCAGCCCGCCCAGTCGTCCTCGGACATGCCGTCTTCGATGGACAGGATCGGGTAGTCGCGGACCAGGGCTGACAGGTAATCGACGTTCTCATCGGACGAGAGGGTTTTTCCTTCGCCTGACAGGACATAGGCGCCGTCCTTAAAGTACTCGGTCGCCGCGCAATCCAGGGCCAGCATAATGTCGTCGCCGGGGGCGTAGCCCGCTTTTTCGATGGACTTCAGGACGAAATCCAGCGCTTCGCGGGTCGAGGGCAGTTCGGGGGCAAAGCCGCCCTCATCGCCCAATCCGGTCGACAGGCCCGCCGCCGACAGCTCTCCCTTGAGGGTGTGGAAGACCTCCGAGCCCATGCGCACGGCGTCGGCCACCGTCTCGGCCGAGACCGGCATGATCATGAATTCCTGGATGTCGATGGGGTTGTCGGCGTGTTCCCCCCCGTTGATGATGTTCATCATCGGCACCGGCAGGACCCGCGCCGAGGTGCCCCCCACGTAGCGATAGAGCGGCAGCGCGCTGGCATCGGCGGCGGCCTTGGCCACGGCCATGGACACGCCCAGGATCGCATTGGCGCCCAAACGGCCCTTGTTGTCGGTGCCGTCCAACTCTAGCATGGCGCCGTCGATGGCCTCTTGCTCGGTGGCGTCGAAGCCCGCGATGGCGTCGGCGATTTCGCCGTTCACGGCCTCTACGGCCTGCAAAACGCCTTTCCCCTTGTAACGCGCAGCGTCACCGTCCCGTTTCTCCACGGCTTCATAGGCGCCAGTCGAGGCGCCCGAGGGCACCGCCGCCCGACCCATGGTCCCATCCTCCAGGAACACGTCGACCTCAACCGTCGGGTTGCCCCGGCTGTCCAAAATCTCGCGGGCGTGGATGTCGGTTATGGTGAACATGGGCGGTCTCCGGGGCCATGGGGGTAACATCACGTGCCCCTTACCCCGCAGCCCGTCATTTGGAAACCCGAAGCCGCGCCTCCCGTCGCAACATGAAGACACCCGAGCCGATGACAATCACAACACCGATCAACGTCCAGCCATCGGGCGTCTCGTTGAAGAAAGTGAAGGACAGCAGAAGGGCAAACACCATGCGCGTGTAGCGAAACGATGTCACGACGGCGAGGTCGCCGATGCGCGTGCCCGCAACGATGGCCAGATAGGCAACCATGCCAATCCCGACACAAAGCGCCAAGATCCCTGTTTCAACCGCTGTGGGAAGAACCGGCGGGATCCCCTGTGCCAATTGCAGGACCAAACCGGTGGGGACCAAGGCCAGGAATGCCAAGAACGACAGCCGAACGCCCGAGACATCGGCGGGGATGGTGCGCGTGGCCACATCCCGAGCGGCGAGGCCGAGCATGCCGCCAACCGCCAAAAGGGTTGTAGCGGAAAAGGCATCGGTGCCGGGACGCAGGATGATAAGCACCCCGAGAAATCCGAACAGGATGGCGGCCCAGCGGCGCCACCCGATCTGAGCCCCAAGAAAGACAACCGCGCCCAGCGCCACAACCAGGGGCGTTGCTTGGATCACCGCGGACGCCAGGGCCAGGGGCACGGCGGCGAGGGCGGATACAAAAAAGATCGCGCCAATCGCCTCACACCCTGTGCGCAGCAAGACCTGCTTTGGGGCGGGGCCCAAAATCCAAAGCGGAAGGCCACTCAGGCGCATCTGCACGCCAAAGGCGACGGCGCCCCCCAGGCCGAGCATCCAGATGATCTGCGCCGGTGAGAAGCGGTCTGTCAGACCTTTGATGATGGCGTCCTCGACGGCGAACATGGCCATGGCCAACGTCATCAGAAGCGCACCGCGCGTTGTCTCTGTCATAGGAAGCTCGGAGTAAGCGGTGATCTGTTGATCACCCTGCGACGCCTAGCTGGATCTGCCGCTGCTCGGCAAGGGACGTATGGGACTGCGCGGGTAATCGCTCTGACGTGGTGCGTTTGGACGAAGGGTGGCAAGCGGCTTTCCGGTGGTCATGCCAGAGGTGTTGTGGTCCCTTGCTTTGGTGTTGCCCGTTGGCGAGCTAGCGTTTTTGCGTCGATCGTCGACCTTACTCAGCCATGTGGATGGGCCTCGTTCAATCGCCGTACTGTCACGATAACATAGGCAACTCTTACTCGGCAGGCACCGACTTAGAGAACGGCCAACTGTCAGGATTCATGCGGACCAAGGAACGCGAGATCGATCTTGTGTCTTAGGGGAATGAACTGAGCCGGTCGTTTGTCGAGGAAAAGCAAACGCGCCGAGGAATGCAAACAAGCGGAAGAACATGATGTTCGTCCCGGTCGTCAGCCAGGTTCACTGCCCTAGCGGCCTCGAGAGCAAACCCATAACGCCGCCTGTGCCAGTCTAAGGTTAAGATCGGACGGCACCGCCTCGTCAGGTCAAAACCCCCGCTGCGCAAGGCTGTTTACCGGCCCCGTCGTCTCTGTTGGCTCCGTCCGCGGCGGGCGCGGCGTCACTCCGGTGTCGCGCGACGGGCCTCCAAGCAATTGCAAGAGTTGATCCGGCGACAACGGTTCGGTCAGCGCTAAGCCGGTATGGCTGTGGCGGCTCCAACGGACTTCGGCAGCGGCGATAAAGTCCGGCGTGCGCAAGCCAACGATCCACCCCACGGGCAACCCATTCTTAATGAACAGTTTCATGCCGCGTTCGGATACGTCCAGGATTTTTGCCATCACCTCCCGCCCGTCATGGCAGACAGTGATCTGCATGGTCGACGCATATCGCGGCGGTCGTTCTTGCATGGCAAGCCTCGCATCCAGAGCAGACGCCTAGGACCATGCCCCGAAGTCGTTAAGAAAAGACTACTGCACCGCGCGCAAGATACTGACAATCCGTCGTAAATTTGGCTCGCTATTTTCGCTTAATCGCAAAGAGCTCTAGCCGGTGGCCTTTGAGTTCATACCCTAACCGGGCCGCGATCCGTTCCTGCAGGGCCTCAATCTCCGGGTCGACAAACTCGATCACTTCACCCGTTTGCACATCAATAAGATGGTCGTGGTGATCACGCTCGGCATCTTCCCAGCGGGCCCGTCCATCACCGAACTCCCTGCGTTCGACGATCCCCGCATCCTCGAACAGGTTCATCGTCCGGTAAACCGTCGCCAAGGAAATCGATGCGTCCTTCGCCGCGGCGCGGGCGTGGATTGTCTCGACATCGGGATGGTCCGACGCAGCCTGCAACACCTCCGCGATCAGACGCCGAGGGGCCGTCAGGCGGAGGCCCTTGGCCTCGCAGCGGTCGAGAATGGTCGCGGTCATGGGGGCGGTCTAGCCGCCTGGCGCGCCAAGGTCCATCATGTGCCGCAGAATGTCCGGGTGACGGCTTCGTCGGGCTGCGCGGGCTTGCGATAAGGGCGGTTGGCCTCCGTTTCCTCCCACGGCGTTGCAAGCACGTCATTCAACGCATGGAACGACGCCAGATCGCCCGCATAGGCCGCTGCAATCGCCTCTTCGACGCGGTGGTTGCGGGGAATCACGGCTGGGTTGGCGGCGCGCATGGCGGCATGGTCTGGACCAGCGGATTGCCATCTGCGGCACCAATCGTCGAAGCGCGCGGGGGTGGTGACCTCATCGCGGGCCGTTTCTGGTGCCAGGGTCAACGCGCGGAAAGTATTGGTGAAGTCCGCTTGTCCTTCTGACATGATATCAAGCAGTTCCATGGCGAGGTTCATGTCATTGAGGCCGATCTTCGCGGCCATGACAGCGCGCCACGCCCTATCATAAAGATCGCGGAACCCTTCAAGCACTTCGGTCGCCTCGTCCACGGCGGAGGTGCGGTCGCCAATGAGCGGCAAGAGCGCGGTCGCAAGCTGCGCCAGGTTCCACAGGGCAATGTCCGGTTGGTTCTTCCAGGCATAGCGCCCGAATTGATCGATGGAGCTAAAGACCGTTTCTGGGTGATAGGCTTCCATGAAGGCGCAGGGGCCGTAATCGATGGTCTCGCCCGAAATTGTCATGTTGTCCGTGTTCATAACGCCGTGGATGAACCCCAAGCCCATCCAACGGGCGATCAACTCCGCCTGGCGTTCCATGACGTGGCGGAGCAAGTCCATGGGCCCGTCCGCCTGGGGCGCATGGCGGGCAATCGCATAGTCCAGAAGCGTGCGGAGCCCCTCTGTGTCATCGCGGGCGGCATAGACTTGAAATGTCCCAACTCGGAGATGGCTGGCCGCGATCCGGGTCAGGATCCCACCGGGCAGCGGACCCTCTTGGCGTAGGACGGTGTCACCCGTTCGCACGGCGGCCAAGGCGCGGGTCGTGGGCACCCCGAGGGCGTGCATCGCCTCGGACATGATGTATTCCCGGATCACGGGGCCAAGCGCAGAGCGACCGTCGCCCATACGGCTGTAGGGCGTCGGCCCGGAGCCCTTCAACTGCACGTCCCAGCGTGCGTCCCCATGGCAGTGTTCGCCCAACAGGATCGCCCGACCGTCCCCCAACTGGGGCGACCAGCCACCAAACTGGTGACCGGCATAGAGTTGCGCCAAGGGGGCTGCCCCGTCCGGCGTTTTGTTGCCCGCAAAGACGTCGATGTTGCTTTCGATGGCCTTAGGGTCGAGCCCGAGATCTCGCGCCAAGCCCTCGTTCACGGCGACCCAGGTCGGCGCGGATACAGGCGTTGGCGCCATCCGCGTGTAAAACCGCTCCGGCAAGCGCGCATAGCTGTTGTCAAAGGTAAACATGGGGATCTCTGTTGTGGGCGGGCCAGATAAGCCCTTCGGCAAGGTGGAATGTAGGGTGCCGCCCGGCGCGCCACACCCCCCACGTCTGCCGTTATGACGGGCGATACGTTCTCAAAGCTGGGCGACCGCCGGTCTATGACGCTGGGTGTAGCCGTCGCCTCTACAGCCGGGCGAGGCGTTCGGTCAGCAGACCGAAAAAGCCATCGGCATCCAGATCCCCGATGAAAAGGGCGTTGGGCGCCCGGTCGGTCACACGCCACCAGTCGGCGACGGTCATGCCCCGGGTGAGCGGGCTGTCCACCTCGATTTCCACGTTCACCTCTCGCCCGGTGAACAGATCCGGGCGCAGCAACCAAGCGATGACGCAGGGATCATGGAGCGGTGCGCCCGCGCTGCCGTATTTCTCCTTGTCGAAGCGCTCAAAGAAGTCTGTCCAGGCCGACACCATCTCACCCACACGCGTGCCCAGGTCGCGAAAAGCCTGCACGCGGGGCGCCGTGGTCAAGGCCTTGTGGGTCACGTCGAGGGGCAGCACCGTCAATGGCACGCCTGCCGCGAAGACCTCCTTCGCGGCTTCGGGATCGACGTAGATGTTGAATTCGGCCGCTGGCGTGATGTTGCCCACCTGGAAATAGGCCCCGCCCATCAAGACGATGCGCTGCACCCGGTCGACGATATCCGGTGCCTGGCGAAAGGCGGTCGCGATGTTTGTAAGCGGTCCAAGGGGACAGAGCGTGACCGTTCCCGGATCTTCGGCGCGCAGCGTTTCGATGAGAAACGTCACCCCGTGCTCCGGTTGCAGGGGCATCTGCGGGTCGGCCAGCGGCGGGCCGTCGAGCCCGGTCTTGCCGTGAACATGTTCCGCCGTGACCAAGGTGCGGGCGATGGGGCGGTCACACCCCGCATAGACCGGGATGTCCGTCCGACCGGCCAGCTCACACACGATCCGTGCGTTGCGCGCGGTCAACTCCAGAGGAACGTTGCCCGCCACCGCTGTGATCCCCAAAACCTCCAACTCGGGCGAGGCCAAAGCCAATAGGATCGCGACGGCGTCGTCCTGACCGGGATCGGTGTCGATAATGATCTTTTGTGTCATGGCCCCTGCGTCACACGGGCGGTGCTATCTTGTCCAGTCGGTCCAAGGGGGACGCTCTCAGGACACGGGGGCGCCACCGGTCAGGTCTCCGCCGTTTCCGCTTGTTTGGCGGCTGTCCAAAGCGCGTCCATCTCTGTCAGGTCCGAGTCGGCTGGGGTGCGGCCCGTCTTCGACAGGGCATCCTCGATGGCTTCGAACCGACGCACGAACTTTGTGTTGGCCCCGCGTAGGGCCGCCTCTGGGTCCACGCCCAGGTGCCTGGATAAATTGGCCATCACGAACAGCAGATCACCCATTTCCTCCTCAACCTGGGCCTGGGTCAGCTGGTCCCGCGCTTCGACCAGTTCCGCTGCCTCTTCTTGGATCTTGTCGAGGACCTGTTCTGTGTCCGGCCAATCGAACCCTACGCGCGCCGCGCGGTTCTGCAGTTTGAGCGCGCGCAGCAAGGCGGGTAAGCCGAGCGCGACGCCATCCAACGTCCGACCTTTGCGCTCCTTCGCCTTAGCGGCTTCCCAATCGGCAATCTGCTGGTCCGCAGACTTGTCGCGGTCACCGTCACCCCAGATGTGGGGATGCCGGTCGATCATCTTTTGCGCCACCCGCTCCGCGACCGAATGAAAGTCAAAACGTCCCGCTTCGGCCCCCATTTGCGCGTGATAGACCACCTGCAACAGCAGGTCGCCCAATTCCCCTTCCAACTCGTCCCAAGCCTCACGCTCGATGGCGTCCGCGACCTCATAGGCCTCTTCGATGGTGAAGGGCGCAATCGTGGAGAAATCCTGCACGATGTCCCAGGGGCAGCCCGCGTCCGGATCACGCAGCCGCGCCATGATTGCCAGAAGGCGTGGCAGCCCACCGTTGGGGGTCAAACACGGGTCAGTCATTGCGCGGGCCTCCGATTTGGCATCATCTGTGCCAGACCTGCGCGAAAGGACACAAGCCATGGCCGTTATCAATTCCATCGCCGCACTGGGGCCGGAACTCCGTGCATGGCGCCATTGGCTGCACCGCAACCCGGAGCTTCAGTTCGATCTGCCGCGCACCGCAGGCTTTGTCGTCGAGAGACTGCGGGAGTTTGGCATCACGGAGATTCACGAGGGGATCGCGACCTCTGGCGTGGTGGCGATTATCGAAGGCCGCGCGCCGGGGCCAACCATCGGCCTGCGCGCGGACATGGATGCCTTGCCGATCCACGAGACGTCTGGGGTTCCCTATGCTTCTGAGACGGCAGGGCAAATGCATGCCTGCGGGCACGACGGCCATACGACGATGCTGCTGGGTGCCGCGAAATACCTGGCGGAGACGCGCAACTTCGCGGGCCGTGTGGCGCTGATCTTTCAGCCCGCCGAAGAAGGCGGCGGCGGCGGAGAGGTCATGGTCCAAGAAGGTATCATGGATCGGTTCGAGATCTCGCAAGTCTACGGCATTCACAACGCGCCAAACTTTGCCGAAGGTCAGTTCTACACGACGCCGGGGCCGATCATGGCGGCGGTGGACACCTTTCATATCGATATCACCGGGCAAGGCGGTCATGGCGCCATGCCCCATGAGACACGCGATCCGATCACGGCCGCCCTGGGGATTGGCGCTGCGATCCAGACCATTGTGTCGCGCAACCACTATGCCATGGACGAACTTGTCGTTTCGATCACGCAGATCCATGCGGGCAGCGCCGATAACATCATTCCTGGGACGGCTTTTGTGGGCGGGACCGTTCGGACCTTCGACCCGAAGGTGCAAGATATGGTCGAGCGGCGCCTGTCCGAAATCACCCAAGGCCAAGCCGCCAGTTACGGCGTCACCGCCACCTGTCGGTATGAGCGGGGATATCCGGCGACGGTGAACAATGCCGACAAGGCGGCTTTTGCCGCACGGGTTGCCGAAGACGTGGTCGGGGCAGGGGCCGTGACGCCCAACACGGGGCGCGAAATGGGGGCAGAGGACTTCAGCTACATGTTGAACGCGCGACCGGGTGCCTACCTCTTCCTAGGCGCCGGGCCAGGGCCCGTTCTGCACCATGAATCTTACGATTTTAATGACGCGATTGCCCCCATCGGGGCCAGTTTCTTTGCCCGCGCGGTGGAACTCGCCCAACCTTTGGACGGGCCGGTGGGGTAACTTGCCCGCACGCAGCTTCCGGTACCTTAGGTGCGGGTCAAGGCGCCGTTTCGGGGGCCGTTAGATCTTTGTTCAGGTGGGCGCGAAGGGACTCTGGCGTCCAACCCGCTTGGCGGTAGCTGGCGATGGAGCGCGCGTCGTCCCGTTTGGCAAGGCGTTTCCCGGCCCCATCCCGGACGAGCGCATGGTGGTGATAGGCGGGCTCGGGCAGACCCAGCAGGTGCTGCAACAGCACGTGGATGGGCGTCGCCTCGATGAGATCGGCGCCCCGCACCACCGTCGTCACCCCTTGCGCGGCATCATCCAGCACGACCGACAGGTGGTAGGAAGTGCCAAAATCCTTGCGGGCCAACACGATGTCTCCAATTCGCTCGACAAATGCCTGCCAAAAGGTCCGCGTTTTCCCCGGTGCGACTGGGCCTGTGTCTTCGAATGACAGGCCATCCCCCAGGCCCGCACGGCGGAGCACGTCGACGGCCGCGCGCATGTTGAGACGCAGATGCACACCGCTGGGACGCCGACCCGACGGCGGCCCCCCCGATGGGCGACAGGTGCCCGGATAGACCGGACCATCTGGTCCGTGGGGCGTATCGCCTTCCTGCGGGGCGGACAGAGCGGCGGCGATATCACGGCGCGTGCAGGTGCAGGGATAGAGCAAGCCGCGATCCCACAACCTGTCGAGGGCATCCCCGTAATCCGCCATCCGCGAGGATTGGCGCACCGGCTCCCCGTGCCACCGAAGGCCAAGCCATTCCAGATCCTGCAGCAACTCACGCTCCCAGACCGGTTTTGACCGGGCGCGGTCGATATCTTCGATTCTGAGCAGAAAACGCCCTGTTTGGGAGTGTGCCAGGTCATAGGCCGTCCACGCCGACCACGCGTGGCCTAAGTGCAACGGGCCAGTGGGCGAGGGCGCGAAGCGTGTGATCACAAAACGACCCGTCTCACATGCGCCGCAGCGCGTAGACGGTGCATCCCCGATCTTGGCCCGGCAATTGGGGTCCGTATTCCGCCTGGAGCAGGCGCGCCTCCCCGCTGCCCTGCACCTGAGCTAGGGCGATTTGGTAGGCATCGTCGGTCAACGTCGTGTCGTTATAGGTCATCACCAGAAGCCCGCCCTTTGGCAGCGCTTGGATCAGATCCCCCAGGAGCGTGGCGGGCGCCGCGCCGTAGCTGATGACACCGCAGGCCAGCACCGCTGTGACGTCCGGCGCGAAGGAAATTGCAGCACCGGCCTCAGCCAGGGCCAACGTGCGGTACAGGTTGCGGTCCTGTGCCTGCTGCAACATGCGGTCTGACAGGTCAGACCCGTCGACGGTCGTGACTCCACGCTCCGCTAAGGCTGCGCCGGCCAAACCGGTTCCGCAGCCGAAATCGTGCACCGCCCCCCCTGGCCCATGGCGGAGCAACATCTCGGCACAGCGCGCCGGGCCGAGATAGCCCCAATCGGCCATGTCGGTGTCGTAGTTCGTCGCCCAATCATCATAGAGCTGGCGCGTATCGGCAGGGGTTCGCGCCGTCCATAGGTTGCCGGTGTCCGGCGAGGTCATTGGGCAGCGACCCGCAGGCCCAACCAATCGGTCCAGTCGGCCTTTGCACGGTCCGTATACATCTTGTAACGCACGGCACGCCCCAGCCGACCGCCGCGGGCATCGACAGGCGGGAAGAGCCCGAAATTCACGTTCATCGGCTGAAACGTCTTCGCCTCGGCCCCGCCGGTGATGTGGGTGACCAGCGCGCCCATGGCGGTCGTCTCCGGCACGGGGGCCAGGTCGTGCCCCAGGATGTCCGCCGCCGCCATACGACCGGCCAGCAAGCCCATGGCCGCTGATTCCACATAGCCTTCTACGCCGGTGATCTGCCCCGCGAAGCGGATGTGAGGTTTCGACCGCAGGCGCATCTGCGCATCGAGAAGCGTGGGCGAGTTGATGAAGGTGTTTCGGTGGATCCCGCCAAGGCGCGCAAAGCTGGCCGATTGCAGGCCAGGAATCATAGATAAAACAGTCTTTTGCGCGCCGTATTTCATCTTCGTCTGAAAGCCGACGATGTTATAGAGCGTGCCCAGCTTGTTATCCCGCCGAAGTTGGACCACCGCATAGGGCTTCGCGTCCGGGGCGTGTGGATTGGTGAGACCCACTGGCTTCATCGGGCCAAACCGAAGGGTTTCACGCCCCCGTTCCGCCATGACCTCGATCGGGAGGCAGCCGTCGAAATAGCCCGCTGTCTCACCCGGTTTGAACTCTGTCTTTTCCGCGACCAAGAGCGCGTCAATGAACGCCTCATATTGATCGCGGTCCATCGGGCAGTTGATGTAGGCCGTCCGCTCCTCCTCGGTGTCGCCTTTGTCATAGCGGGATTGGCGCCAAGCCTGATCCATGTCGATGCTGTCGGCATGGACGATGGGGGCGATGGCGTCAAAGAAGGCGAGGCTCTCCTGACCGGCCTCTGCCGCGATGGCCTGGGCAAGGGCACTGCCCGTCAGGGGGCCGGTCGCGATGATCCAATGACCTTGGTCGGGAAGGGCGCTCACTTCCTCATCGACGACAGTGACCATGGGATGGGCGCGCAGGCGATCCGTGACAGCCTCGGCGAAAGGGTCGCGGTCAACGGCCAAGGCCCCACCAGCCGGCAGGCGGTGGGCGTCGGCCATCTCCATGATCAACCCGCCCGCTGCGCGCATTTCCCAATGGAGCAGGCCCACCGCATTTTGCTCACTGTCGTCGGACCGGAAAGAGTTGGAACATACCATCTCGGCGAGGGATCCGGTGCGGTGGGCAAAGGTGCCGACGGTCGGGCGCATCTCATGGATGACGACGGGAACACCGGCCTGTGCTGCCTGCCAAGCCGCCTCTGATCCGGCCATGCCGCCGCCGATGATGTGGAGTGTCTCTGTCATGGGCGCAATCTATCTGGCGCGGGGTGCCGCGAAAAGGGGCTCCGCGCGGCGGGCCCTGCGACGGGGTGTCAGGTCAGTTAGGACCGTGACCTATGCCGCAGCTTCGCTGTTGGAGGGGCGACAGAACCAGTCCACCACGGCACGCAACGTCGTATCTGCGTGACGCGTTTCGTGGTAGGTGATCCAAAGTTCCCCAGGCAGGTCGTTGTTGGGCAGATCTGCGACCACCAGCCCATCCCCTGGCTGAACAATGAAATCCGGCAGCAGACCGGGCAGCCCGGTGGAACACACCAGATGATAGACCAGCGGCATTTCCTCGACCCTGTACCGGGGCAGAGGCTTGGCGTTTTGGTAGACTTCGCACAGCAGATCGCTGTCGGGGTAGCGATGGGACAAGCCGATCCAATCGCCATTCAATTGATGATCTGCGCCGTGGAAGACCCGCAGGGAATAGTCCCGAAATTTCCGGGCCTTCAGGCGCCCGCCTTCAGGGCGTCCGATCCGCACTTGAATATCCGCCTCGCCCAGCCCCTGGGCAAAAACCTTATCGGTCAAGGTCATCATGACCTGGGGCATATGTTCGGCAAGTTCGGTGAGGCGCGGCATCAGGTAGGTGCTGTGCACCGCGGGTGGGGCGGCAACCTCAAGGGGCACGGCCACGTTGTCGTCGTCGGTTCGCAGACCGCTCATCAGGGTCCGCAACTGCTGCTCCAAGCCTTCGGCGAGTTCCGACAGTTGCAGGGCCGCTGGAGTGGCGACAAAGGCTTGCCCACGTTTTTCGAACAAGGACATGCCGATGTCCTGGCTCATCCGCTCAATCCGGCGGGACACCGTGGCAACGTTCGTGTCCAGGAACCGAGCGGCCGCCGACATGGTTCCATGGCGAGTCATGGCCAGAACGAATTTGAGATCGTCCCAATTCTCTAGATCCATGACCGCCTCCGCGCGTGTCCTCCGGCTCCGGACTCAACCCTAGCACGAACCAACGAAAGTGCGATAGCGGATTTGCATAAATAGAGAGGGTGTGTCCCTACGTTTCCGGCGCGTCCTGTTCCTCTTCGCTGGAGTCGGCGACGCGGGCGACCGAGACGACCTTTTCGCCTGCGCCCGTGTCGAACACACGGACGCCACCGGCACTGCGCGAGCGGAAGCTGATGCCATCCACTGGGCAGCGAATGGACTGGCCGGTTGATGTGGCCAGCATGATCTGGTCGTCCATCTCCACCGGGAAGGCGGCCACGATGGCGCCGCCACGGGCGCCCTTGTCCTGGGCGCCGACGCCCATGCCGCCCCGACCCCGGACTGGGTAGTCATGGGATGATGACAGTTTGCCCGCGCCCCCCTCGGTGATCGTGAGGATCAGGTCTTCGGCGGCTGACATCTCCGCATAGCGGGCCTGATCGATGGTGGCATTGGCGTTTGCCTCTTCCTCCACATCGACCTCAGCATCATCGGCCAAGCCAACCATAGCGCGGCGCATTTTCAGATAGGCGGCGCGTTCGTCGGAGGTTGCGTCGAAATGCCGGATCACAGCCATGGAGACGACTGCATCGTCCTCCCCCAGTTTAATGCCCCGTACGCCCGTCGACGCGCGGGAGTTGAAGACCCGCACATCCGTGGCCGGGAAACGGATCGCGCGACCCGACCGGGTGACCAGCATCACGTCATCATCGTTCGAAGCGATGCGCGCGTTGATGAGCGACCAGCCCTCGGACTCGCCCTCGAACTTCATGGCGATTTTGCCGTTCCGCATCACGTTGGCGAAATCGGAAAGCCTGTTGCGGCGAACGGTGCCGTGATCGGTCGCGAAGACGACCTGGAGGTCGCCCCATTCGTCCTCATCCCGATCCACGGGCATGATGGCGGCGATGCCCGTGCCCGTTTGGATGGGCAAAAGGTTGACCAGCGCTTTGCCCTTCGCCGTCCGCCCGCCCTGGGGCAGGCGCCAGGTCTTCAGCTTGTAGACCATGCCGTCGGTCGTGAAGAACAAAAGCGGTGTGTGGGTGTTGGCCACGAACAGGGTGGTCACAACATCTTCGTCTTTGGTGGCCATGCCAGCCGTGCCCTTGCCGCCCCGCTTTTGGGCGCGGAACTCGGCGAGCGGCGTGCGCTTGGCATAGCCAGAGGCCGTGATGGTGACGACCATATCCTCGCGCTCGATCAGGTCCTCGTCTTCCATATCGCCGGACCAATCGGTGATCTCCGTGCGACGATCGACGGCAAAATCAGCGCGCACGGTGCGCAACTCGTCCGAGATGATCGACAGGATCCGCGCGCGCGACCCTAGGATTTCCAGGTAATCCTTGATCTTGGCGGCCAGCTCTTCCAGCTCGTCCGTCACCTCTTTGACGCCCAGTTGGGTCAGACGTTGCAGGCGCAATTCCAAGATTGCGCGCGCCTGGGTCTCAGACAGGTTGTAGGTGCCGTCCTCATTGGCCTTATGGGTCGGGTCGTCGATCAGCGCGATGTAGGGCAGGATGTCCTCGGCAGGCCAGCGCCGTTCCATCAGTTTATGACGGGCCTCGGGCGCATCCGCCGAGCCGCGAATGGTGCGCACCACCTCATCCACGTTGCTGACCGCCACCGCGAGACCACACAGAATGTGCGACCGCTCCCGCGCTTTGGACAGCAGATGCGCGGTCCGTCGGGCGATCACCTCTTCGCGGAAGTCGAGGAAGGCCGTCAGAAAGCCGCGCAGGGTCAGTTGCTCGGGCCGACCACCGTTCAGGGCCAGCATGTTGCAGGCAAAGCTGGTCTGCATCGGCGTGAATCGGAACAACTGGTTCAACACCACCTCTGGCGTGGCGTCCCGCTTCAACTCGACGACCACGCGGACCCCGATCCGGTCCGATTCGTCCTGGACGTGGGCGATGCCCTCGATGCGCTTGTCCTTGGCGGCCTCGGCGATCTTTTCGATCATCGAGGCCTTGTTCACTTGGTAGGGCACCTCATCCACGACGATGGCGAAGCGGTCCTTGCGGATCTCTTCGACCCGGGTCTTCGCGCGCATGATGACGCTGCCGCGGCCCTCCAGATAGGCCTTTCGGATGCCGCTGCGCCCCAGGATCACGCCGCCCGTCGGGAAGTCGGGGCCGGGAACATAGTCGATCAGATCCTCAGAGCTGAGGTCCGGGTTCTCGATCAACGCCAGACAAGCGTCCACGACCTCGCCAAGGTTGTGGGGTGGAATGTTCGTGGCCATCCCGACCGCGATGCCGCCAGCGCCATTGACCAGCATGTTCGGGAAGCGCGCGGGCAGAACCGAGGGCTCCAGATCCTTGCCGTCGTAGTTGGGCACCATGTCGACGGTGTCTTTTTCGATGTCCTCCAGCAAGGCAGCGGCCGGTTTGTCCATCCGGACCTCGGTATAGCGCATGGCAGCGGCGTTATCGCCATCCATGCTGCCAAAGTTGCCCTGTCCATCCAGCAGCGGCAGCGACATGGAGAAATCCTGTGCCATCCGCACGAGCGCTTCGTAAATCGCGCTGTCGCCGTGGGGGTGGTATTTGCCCATGACGTCACCCACGGGCCGCGCCGACTTGCGATATGCCTTGTCATGGGTGTTTCCGGTTTCGTGCATCGCGTAAAGAATGCGCCGGTGCACAGGTTTCAAGCCGTCGCGCAGGTCCGGGATTGCGCGGCTGATTATGACCGACATGGCGTAATCCAGGAACGAGGTGCGCATCTCCTCGATGATCGAGACCTGCGGGCCGTCATGGGCCATGACCGCCCGCTCGGGGCCTTCGTCTTCGTTATCAGGGGTTTGCGGCTCGTCGCTCATCCGAATCTCCGCCCTTGTGCCGGGTCTATATCTGGTTGGAGTCGGTTGTATCACCCACCGCATATGGGCTCAACGCCAAGCTGGCCTATGGTTTGGCAGCCCGCCTTGGCAAGTGATAACAACTTGTTTTTATTGACTGTTAATCCGCATGTGACAGGCTTCGTCTGGGGCGGAAAGACCCAAGAAGGCGGAGCAGATATGACAAACCCAAATTCCGAGACCGAACTGATGCTAAAGGGCTATGGGCTGACGACGGCAGAGATGTTTTACCACATGCCTGATCATCCCCACGTGCTGAACACCTTCGTCTGGCAGGATTACGATCTGGCGCCAGACCACCCGCGCCTGTTTCGGTTCATCGAGTATTGGGGCGAGGAGATTGAGGGTCCCTTGCATTCCGTGCGGTTTACCCATCGCAAACTGATCTCTCCGGGGGAATGGCGCCACGTGGTGGGGGAATTCACCATGCACTAGGCGTGGGCTGAGCGGGTTCGGCGCCTGCCGCGTTTCGCGGCGATGTCAGGGCGTTAAGTCGTGCGGCGACTGGCCAAGACCCAAATCGCGGCCAACCCCAGGGACAGGACCGCGTTCCAGCCCGCCATGCTCAACCCGAACTGCCAGACGATGTCGTCGCACATGATGACGGTGTCGACGATGTCGGTGGACAACAGGTCCGCCCCTGAAAAGCTGCCGAGGTCGGCGCCTCCGGTGCAGCTGCTCGGGCCTTCCCACCAGCCTTGTTCAACGCCCGCGTGAAAGGCACCGATCCCCGCCGTTGTCAGGGCGGCCAGCGCGGCCAGCAAGGTCATCGCGCGCGGCGCGATCCCAATCAACGCGAGCACCCCGAAGGCGATTGCGGCTGCATGGGGCCAGCGCTGCCAAAGGCACATGGCGCAAGGCGCGTAGCCAAAGGCTTGGAACAGAAAGGCCCCACCCAACAGGCCCAGGTGTCCCGTCGTCGCAAGAGCCGTCAAACGCGGTGCGGTCACAGGTAGCGCACTCCCCAAAGGCCGCCGATCAACAGGACCATGAAGACAGTAAACACGAGGCCCAGGCGGTCTTCGATAAAGGTGCGGATGGGCGGGCCAAATTTCCAGAGGAGACCCGCAACAATGAAGAAGCGCAGTCCCCGCGCCACGATGGAGGATACGATAAAGACGGGCAACGACAGACCGGTGGTGCCCGACAGGATGGTGATGACCTTGAAGGGGAATGGCGTAATTCCAGCGATCAGAACGGCCCAGGCGCCGTAGTCGTTGTACCGATCCGTGAAGCCGTCGAAGCTGTCGGCCTTACCGAGCGCTGTCAGGACGGGCTCTCCGATGGTTTCGAAGGCCAGGGCGCCAATGAAGTACCCCGCAACACCGCCCAGCACGCTTGCGACGGTGCAGACGCCGGCGATCAGCCACGCGCGGTGGGGCGCGGCGAGTATCATCGGGATCATCATAACGTCTGGTGGGATCGGAAAGACTGAGCTTTCGACGAAACTCACCAAGGCCAGCGCCCAGAGCGCATTTCGGTGGGCGGCAAGGCCCAGCGTCCAATCGTAAAGGCGGCGGATCATAGGGTTTGCGGTCCCATTAAACCTAGGCGAGGTCAAGGCGGTTGGCGGGCAACTTCCGGCCCACGCGGATCGGGGCGCACGATTGGGCAGCGAGAGCCGAAATTCGACGCGTATGACCGATTAGTGACGCGCCGAGAAATCCTTCGCGGCTCAAAACACGTCGGAACGGACAGATGATGGTCTATGGGCCGTTGACGTCGGTCCCGAGGAACGGTAGCCCGTCCGAGCGTTGCCCGTGTGGCGGAATTGGTAGACGCAGCGGATTCAAAATCCGCCGCCGCGAGGCTTGCCGGTTCGAGTCCGGCCACGGGTACCAACAACGCAGACACCAATGTGGTGTCCCCCTGACGAAACGATTCGTCCCCCCAGGCCACTTTGACACCCGCCCGTTGACAGACCTCGCGCGCAGTGGTTGCGCGGCGGGAAACAAAGCATTTTCCCAGTGCCACGGCTTCGCCACATTTCAGCATCTTCACTGGAAACAATGGATCGGAGTGTATCGATCCGCGATGGCTGCGAAGCACCAAGCATTAAAGATGTTTGAACGCGTCCCACGGCCCCCAGCGCTGCACTGCGTCACACGGACTGTTGCAGGAAGTGAAACAGACACTGGAAATATCCGCTCAGAGACTACGCCAAGATTGCGGCAACTTGCCCAAAAATGGCCTGCATTAACCGGACGTGAATTCCAAAGGCTTCCCGCATAGCCGCTGTTCCGTTAAGTAAATGTCCATGGCCCCTAGGGGCGATGTCTGCAGGCCACGGGGGCGGCCGCGCATGAAAGGTGGCCCAGTTGGGCGCGGAGCGAAATGTGCGGAGGGTCGTTTTGACCCCTCATCCCAGGACGAGTGACGCCTGGACGCTTTTCGCAACAATGCGCTCAATCGCCTCTGTTTGTGCGTGCGTCCGCCACATCTCCGACATCGTCACTCATTAGGGACCGGGTACAGAGTTATACGGAGATGTCTGTCATGCAGAGGACGTCATACACCATGCGACAGGTTGCAGGCGGTCACCGCCGGGCAACGCCGTCTCCGTTCTTTAAGACACTTTGCCGGATTGCCGCGCGGCGCGCGCGCCACGGCGCGGCATAAGGAGCCAATGATATGACCGAGAAGACTCTCATTGATTTCAATAACCTCGACGCGGGCACCATCGTTGGCGATCAGTTCGCGGCGAGCGGTGTTCGGATCAGCAACATCAATGCTGATGGCTCCGTAAATACGAACAACCCGCCGATGATCTTCGACGCCGAGCAAGACCCGAGCGGACGGGTCAGCGGTGGCGATGACGATCTTCTGAAGGAAGGCGCGGGCGGCATTCTGATTGCGTCCGAGGATGGCGACAGCTCCGACCCCGACGACAACGCGGGCGGCGCTTGCTTCCGTTTTGATTTTGAGAGCACGACCTCGGTTAACTCCATCACCATGGTGGATGTGGAGCGCGGCGCGGTGATCGAAGTCTTTGATGCCGACGGCAACCTGCTCAAGCGGTTGGACGTCCGGACCGAAGATGGCGAGCACGTGGATTTCGATATCGACGTCGACGGTGCGGCCTACATGTTGGTTGGGATCAACGGCTCTGGTGGGGTTGATAACCTGGCCTTCACGCCCGCGCTGCAGCCCGACGGGATCGTCAATGGCACGGCCCAGGGTGAGCTGATCGAGACTGGCTTCACCGACGAACAGGGCGACAAGATCGACAGCAACGACGCCCTCGGCGTGGAAGGGACGACCGGCGACGATGACCTCGTCCTTGCGGGCGCTGGTGACGACACCGTCCGTGCGGCGGAAGGTGACGACATCATTCGCGGCGAGGAGGGCAACGACAGCCTCGAAGGTCAGAACGGCGACGACACTATCGAGGGTGGCGAAGGTGCGGACACGCTGATTGGCGGTCGCGGCAATGACATGTTGGACGGCGGATCAGAAAACGACATCATCGGCGGCGGTTCTGGCGATGACATGGCCACGGGTGGGGACGGAAACGACCGCCTCGTCATGGGGTCTGGCGACGACAAAGCCGATGGCGAAGACGGCAATGACCTCGTCCGTGGCGAGGCCGGCGAGGATACGCTCTTCGGTGGCGCGGGCGATGACACCGTGGACGGCGGATCCGACGACGATCTGATCTACGGCGATAGCAACGGTCAGGACGGTGAGCCGATCTGCGGCCCACGCGAAAGCTTCAACTGGTCTGAAATCGATGGCTATGCCGAAGGCGTCGCTGTCACCACGGCCAGCCAGAACACGGGAACGGTCGAGGTGACCTTCTCCACCCTGTCCGAAAACGGGGGGGTGACGACCGAGTTCGAGGACGACCAGATTGCGGTCAATGGCATCGACAGCGGGTCGGAGACGATCAACGACACCTCCAGCCTGTTCTCGGATCTGCGGAACAATGGCGACAACGTCACCTATGAGTTCGACTTTGCCACGGCCGTGAAAGGCGTATCGTTCAACATCGCAGACGTGGACGGCAACAGCGTCGTCACGGTGCGGGCCTTTGACGCCGATGGTAACGCGACAGATGTCGTCCTAGAGGGCGGCTCCAAGGTCGACATCGACGGCAACGTTGCCGACAGCCAGGGCGGCTTCAGCCCGGACACGGACGAAGACTACGCCGTGAACGTGGCCATTGACGGGCCGGTCAGCCGGATTGAAATCCTGCATGCCCAAGACGCCAACGGCGCGAGCGGGATCACCGTTTCGGATGTGTTCTTCGACCCGATCATTGGGTTCACCGATGAGGACGGCAACGACAGCTTGATCGGGGGCGATGGCGCAGACACGATCTTTGGCGAAGGCGGAGACGATACCCTTGATGGCGGCGACGGCGCGGATGAGCTGTCGGGTGGCGATGACCAGGATACCTTCGTCAATGTCTCGGTCGGTGATCTGATCGACGGTAACGAAGGCGGCGTGGACCTGGACACCCTCGACCTGACCGGCGCCAATGCCCAGGTCGAGTTCGACGACGACAATCAAGAGAACGGCACGATCTTCTTCTTGGATGGCGACGGTCAGCGGGTCGACGGCGACACGGCGCGGTTCCTGAACATCGAGAACGTTGTGGGCGCGGTCCCGATCAACGACGACCCAGACGCCGTCAATGACAGCGTGACCTTGGATGAGGACACGACCGTCGTCATCCGGCCCCTCGACAACGATACGGACGGGAATGGCGACACACTGACCATCACCGACGTCTCCGACCCGGCGAATGGTACGTTGGTCGATAACGGTGACGGCACCTTCACCTATGAGCCGAACGCCGATTTCAACGGGTCCGATAGCTTCACCTATACAGTGAGCGACGGGAACGGTGGAACGGATACGGCGACGGTGAATATCACGGTCAACCCCGTGAACGACGACCCTGTCGCCGAGACCGATACAGTTTCGGTGGACGAAGACGACAGCGTCGTGATCGACGTGCTTGCCAATGACACGGACGTGGACG
>NZ_BPFH01000004.1 GCF_019655435.1 Jannaschia pagri | reverse complement strand
CAGAAACCGATACCGTGTCAGTCGACGAAGACGACAGCGTCGTGATCGACGTGCTTGCCAATGACACGGACGTGGACGGTGACACGTTGACCATCGTGTCGTTCGGCCAAGGTGGTAGCGGGACCGTCACTCAGAACGCCGACGGCACGCTGACCTATACGCCAAACGCCGACTTCAACGGGCCCGATAGCTTCACCTACACCGTGTCTGACGGGCAGGGCGGCGAGTCGACGGCGAGCGTCAACATCACCGTGCAGCCCATCGGAGATCCCGACGGTGTCGTGGACGGTGAGGGCAGCGGGGAAGAGATGCTCGTCGGCTACGACGACTCCAACGACCCGACTGATGGTGGCGGCGACCTCATCACCGATGGCGACGACGTGATCGAGGGCAACGGCGGCGATGACACCATCGAAGCGGGCGGCGGCAACGACACCGTGTCCGGCGGCGACGATGATGACGTGATCGACGGCCAAGAAGGCAACGACGTCATCACGGGCGACGATGGGGATGACACCCTGGGCGGTGGCCTCGGACGCGACTCGCTCGACGGTGGCACCGGCGACGACTCCCTGGAGGGCGGATCTGGCTTCGACACGCTCGTTGGCGATGACGGCGACGATACGCTGGACGGCGGCAGCGGTGCCGACGACCTGGACGGTGGCGACGGCGACGACGACCTGATCGGCGGCGGCGGCCTCGACACCCTCGAAGGTGGCAGCGGCGCGGACACCTTGGACGGTGGTCGCGGGTCGGACAGCTTGTCTGGCGGTGACGATGACGACGAGATTGATGGCGGCGACGGCCAGGACACGATCCTGGGTGGCGACGGTAACGATACGATCGTCTCGGGGGATCGCGGCGCGTCGGATCTAGGCTATCCTGGTATCTTCACCCCGGATGCTGACCCGGAGAACGACCGGGATAGTGTCGACGGCGGCGCGGGCGATGATGACATTTTCACCGGCGATGACGCGGATACGATCACAGGCGGCGATGGCGACGATACTATCGACGCTGGAAAGGATGCTGACGAGGTCGATGGCGGCGACGGCGACGATGAGATCATCGGCGGCGAAGGCTCTGACACGATTTTGGCCGGTGACGGCGACGATACCGTCTTTGGTGGCCTGGGTCCGAACTTCCCCGATCTGATCAACATCATCGACGAACCTGGTGCCGGCAACGGCGACCTTGTCGAAGATAACGGCAAGGACGTCATCGACGGCGGAGACGGCAACGACCTGATCTTTGGCGAGGATGACGATGACACGCTGATCGGCGGCAACGGCGACGACACGCTAGATGGCGGGATCGACGATGACAGCCTGGAGGGCGGTCGCGGAGACGACAGCCTGATTGGTGGCCAAGGCGATGACCTGCTCGAAGGCAACTCCGGCGACGACACCTTGGAAGGTGGCGACGGCGACGACAGCCTGTCGGGCGCGGCCAATGACGACGTTCTGCTGGGCGGTGCTGGGAATGATACCATCACCGGCGATGGCGGGAACGACTTCATCGATGGCGGTGAAGGCGACGATGTGATCCGCTCCGGCAACGGTGAGGACACGGTCGACGGCGGCGCGGGCAACGACTCGATCTCCGGTGGGGCCGAGGCGGATATGTTGTCGGGTGGCGATGACCGCGATGTCTTCACCAACGTCAACGCGGGCGACATGATCGACGGCGGCGGCGGCGGCGATGACTTCGATACGTTGGACCTGCGCGGCGATGGTGTCGATTTCATCACCTATACCTCGCCCGACCGCGAAGATGGTGTGATCACATTCCTGGACGGTGGCACGGCGAAGTTTGAGGAGATCGAGAACGTCATACCCTGCTTCACGCCGGGCACGTTGATCGCCACGCCAATGGGTGAAGTGCCGGTCGAAGGCCTGGTGGCCGGGGATCGTGTGATCACACGGGACAACGGTATCCAGGTGATCCGCTGGGTCGGTGCGCGCGAGATGCAAAGCGCCGAAATGGTGGAAAATCCCGCCTTCTGCCCGGTGATGATCCGTCAGGGCGCCTTGGGCCATGGCCTGCCGGAGCGTGACATGATCGTCTCACCCCAGCACCGCGTGCTGATCGCGAACGATGAAACCATGCTCTACTTCGACGAGCGTGAGGTTCTGGTGGCGGCCAAGCACCTGGTCGGTCGCCCGGGGATCGAGCGGATGGACGCGGTCGAGACGACCTATGTCCACGTGATGTTCGACAACCACGAAGTGATCCTGTCGGACGGTGCCTGGACCGAGAGCTTCCAGCCTGGTGACCAAACCCTCGGTGGCTTGGCTGAGGCGCAGCGTGCCGAGATCCTTGCGATCTTCCCCGAGCTTTCGGAGGCCGAAGGCCGCGAAGCCTATGTGGCGGCCCGTCGGTCCTTGAAGCGGCGCGAAGCTGAGCTGCTGGTGAAGTAAGCAACGCCGGTCCGTTAGGGATCGGAACGAGAAAATTCGGGGCGTGCAGGATCCTGCGCGCCCCGTTCTCTGTTTATGCCCCCGATGAAGCGTGTTAAGCGCAGGCAAACAAGTTGCGCGGAGGGGATATGCGGCGCTGGCATTTCTTTGTGATGGGCTTCATCGCCCTTGTCTTCGGTCTCCTCTCATTGGCTGAGTACGTCCTGGTTTCCTACGGGCTGATGCTTGGTTGGCTGGCGTTTTATCCGCCAGAACAGGTCGAGTGGCTGACGTCCTTGCCCAATTGGGTACATGGGGTCTGGGCTGCACAGGCGGTTCTCGCGCTCGTGGGGGCGTTGTGCCTCTTGGCCCATCTGCGGCCCGCAGTTTGGATGCTCGGCCTGTCGTTCATCGCGTTGCTGGTCCTCTACGTCTGGGCGCTTTTCGTCGCTACGCCGACACTGATCGCTCTGGTCGGTGGGGGCTGGTTGGCTTGGGTGACCCTTGGCTTGGTCGCCGCGCTCAGCTTCCTTGTGTATTTGTACGCACGCCAGGAAAAGCAGGTCGGCGAAGTCCTCTGACCCGCTTGCCCAGCCATCCGTCCGCTGCTAGGTCCACCCGACTATAACGGTCGGGTATTTCAAGACTATGGAAGCACGTCTGCGTACCGAGGGATTGGTTCGGCGATTCCGCGGGGAAACCGTGGTGGATGGCATCGACTTGGCGGTTGCGCCCGGCAAGGTGACCTGTTTGCTCGGGCCTTCGGGGTGCGGGAAATCGACAACGCTCCGGATTATTGCTGGCGTGGATCGCCAGGATGCTGGCTGCGTCTGGTTGAATGGCGAGGTCGTTTCCGACGACACGCGACACCTCCCGCCGGAGGCGCGCGGGGTTGGCTTGATGTTTCAAGACTTTGCGCTTTTCCCGCATTTGACCGTGGCGCAAAATGTTGCCTTTGGCCTGCCCAAGCGACAAGCGGCCGGGGCCCGCGTGGCTGAGCTTTTGGCGAAGGTTGACCTGACGGGCTACGACGACAAACATCCCCATGAATTATCTGGTGGCGAGCAGCAGAGGGTCGCCTTGGCGCGCGCCCTAGCGCCACGTCCGCGCGTTATGCTGATGGACGAGCCGTTCTCCGGTCTCGACAATCGGCTGCGCGACGGTATCCGGGATGCGACCCTCGCGGTGTTGAAAGAGGAGGGCACTGCCGTCCTCCTTGTGACCCATGAGCCCGATGAAGCCATGCGGATGGCCGATGAAATCGCTTTGATGCGCGGCGGCAAGATTGTGCAGCAGGCAGCGCCCTATAACATCTATAATGCGCCGATTGATCCTGCGGCAGCGGCCTTCTTCAGTGATATCAATAAATTATCAGGCGTTGTTCATGGCGCGTTGACGCAGACACCCTTTGGTCAGTTCCTGGCACCTGGGGTGCCTGACGGGACAGCGGTCGACATCATTTTCCGCCCGCAACACGTTCGTATTGACTTTGATCGCCAGGGCCGGGGGCCGAATCCGACGGCCTCAGACGGGGCGCCAGCGCGGGGCGTTGTGCAACGGGCGCGCTTCATGGGGAAAGAAAGCCTGGTTGAGTTTTTGATGGATGACGGCGTCAGTGTTGTGACCGCCACGGTGCCTGCGGTGTTTTTGCCGAAAGAGGGCACGATCCTCTGGCTGTCCATACGCCGCGACAGGTGTTTCGTCTTTCCACGATGAAGGTTTTGTCGGACGAACGACAAAAACCGCCCAGAGGCGGCTCACGCGGTACCGACTGGGACCGGTCAGGCGGCTTAGCGCCCCCAGGTCCGGACGACGCCGCAATCCACATGCACGAAGTTTGAGCCAGAGTAACGACCAACGCCGCCTGCGCCGCAGGACGCGGCTGCGCGTGCAACTTGGCTGACGGAGCGGGACGACAACCGAAGATCCGCTGCTTGTCCCTTGAGGTGCAAAGAGTTACGCGCCACACCGCCCGACCGCCGACGCAACATGGCGTTCGTCGCGGGGGAGCGATAGCCTGACAGCAACATGAACGGTTCAGATGCGTCTACGAGGTTGTGGGTCGCGGCAATGATATCGACCGTGCGATTGTCGATCTGCTTCACTTCGTTGCGGCGCCAATCGCGGAAGAAGAAGTTAATCTCCTTCAGGGCGTCGCGCACGTAGCGGCCCTCGATCCAGTAGATCGTGTCCATGGATTCGCCGGTTCGAGCGTTGTGCATCTTCACGCGGCGAATATCGCCAGCCCCTCGAAGGAACCCGGCTGCATTGGAGTAGGTGGGTGCGGCGACCACGGCTGTGGCGGCGAATGCACTGAGAAGTCCGCGGCGCGATATGCACGCCGATCCTGTCTGTGTCCTATCGGTCACTTTAGCCCCATTCACTGTTCGACCGTCTGCGCGGTCTCTTATGTCTCATCCCCATGTGACCGGCTCGATGTGCCACGGATCCGGTGATTCCCGAATACCCACACGGCGTGGGTAGTTTTTGAGCAAAAATCCGCCAATTGTGCCGGTCGCGGGTGGTTTGCATCCGCCTGTTGCTGGAATGCCTAAACGGCAACCTTTGAGAAATCGTGAATAGACAGGACAGGCGGTGTCCTTAAGGTGATGAAAATCGTTTCAAAAGGATAGGTTCGATGGTTTCCAGACGCCGTTTTTCCGCCTTGGCACTTGCCCTCACCTTGGCTGTGTCGCCAGCGGTTCAGGCAGCGCCACTTGTTTCGCCGTTGCAACAGTCGGTTGCACAGGCCGCTACGCAAGATGAATCCATTGCAGCGTTTTACCGAAACCGAGATTTCGCTCCCATTTGGATGGGTGAAGGGGCGGAACATCGCCGGGCGGCGTTTCTCTGGGCGCTAGATGCCGCCGATGACCACGGTTTGCCTGCGGGGCGCTACGATGCGGAGACGATCCGCGCGGAGTTTGCAGCAGCGCGGAGTCCGGCGGATCTGGGCGCGCTTGAAGTCGAGATGACCCGGCGTTTCTTGCGGTATGCGCAAGATGTGAGTTCAGGGATTCTGGATCCCCGCAAGGTCGACAGCACGATCAAGGTCGACGTGCCAAAGCGCGATTGGCTGGAGCAGATCACCGCCTTCACGGATGGTGATCCCTACGCCTTCGTCCAGGCGCTCTGGCCGACCTCTCCGGCTTACACGCGGCTGCTGCGTGAAAAGCTGCGTCTGGAGGAGGTGCGCACGGCGGGCGGTTGGGGACCCGCTGTCAGCGCCGGGAGCCTAAGACCTGGATCCGAAGGGCGCGCGGTTGTCGAACTACGGAACCGCTTGATCCGTATGGGGTATCTGCGCCGGTCCGCCGTCGCGGCCTATGACGCTGAGTTGGAAGCCGCCGTACGCGAATTCCAGATCGACCACGGGCTAACCCCAGATGGAACGGCAGGTGCGGCGACGATCTCCGCCATCAACGTGTCGCTGGATGACCGCATGGCGCAGATCATCATCGGTCTGGAACGTCAGCGGTGGATGAACAAGCCGTTGGAGCCACGCCATATTCTGGTGAACTTGGCAGAGCAGCACGCCTATGTCGTTGACGATGGCAAGGTCACGTTCGACACCGTTGTCGTCGTGGGCGCGGACACACCGGATCGCCGCACCCCGGAGTTCAGCCACACGATGACCCATATGGTCATCAACCCGTATTGGCACGTGCCTCGGTCGATCACCGTGAACGAGTATTTGCCCGCATTGCGTCGTGGCGGCGCTCGCCATCTGGAGATCTATAGCCGCAACGGTCGCGTGAGCCGGTCGAACATCAACTTCAGTCGTTACACGGCATCGAACTTCCCGTTCAGCCTTAAGCAGCCGCCGGGACCTCGCAACGCACTGGGGCGGGTGAAGTTTATGTTCCCAAACCAGTACAACATCTATCTGCACGACACGCCTGCGAAGAACCTGTTTAGCCGCGATCTGCGGACGTTCAGCCACGGCTGCGTGCGGGTCGAGCGCCCGTTTGAACTGGCCTACCACCTGCTGGCGCCTCAGTCCGAGACGCCCAAGGAGGACTTTCAGAGCATTCTGCGGACTGGCAACGAACGTCGCGTGGATCTGGAAACCCCAGTGGGCGTCCACATTGTTTACTGGTCCGCGTGGGTCACGCCGCTGGGGCGCGCGAACTACCGCGGCGATCCCTATGACCGGGACACGAAGCTGATGCGTGCTCTGCGCGAGGCCGGGGTGGAACTGGACGGTCGGCGTAGTTAAATCCGCCGGGGGCGTCAGAGTCCCCCGGGGAAAGACCATGTTCACACTGAACGACATCGCCGTTGCCCTAAACCGACCGGTCGAGGGCGACGGAACACTCCAATTCGCCAAAGCGGCGGAGCCGGGGCGCGCTGGCCCCAACGACCTGGCCTTGGCCATGGTCCCCACCTACAGCGAGGCGCTGGCAGCGGGCCAAGCCCAGGCTGCCATCCTATGGGAGGGGGCCGACTGGCAAGCCATGGGGCTGCGTGGGGCGGTCACCGTGCCCCGGGCGCGGCTGGCTATGGCGCGGATCACGGCCGTCTTGGACCCCGGGCCGGATCTGGCCGGGGGCATCATCCACCCAACGGCCCAGGTTCATAGTGATGCTCAAATCGGAGAGAACGTGTCGCTAGGGGCCTATGTCACAGTGGGGGCCGGGGCCAAGATCGGTGCGGGCAGCCGGTTGGCCGCCCATGTGAGCGTCGCCGAAGGCGCCCAAATCGGGCGTGATGCGTTGATCCATCCGCGCGTGACCATTGGGGCGCGCGTTACCATTGGCGACCGCTTCACATGTCAGCCCGGGGCGGTGATCGGGGGCGATGGTTTCAGCTTTGTGACGGAACAGGAATCAGGTGTTGAAAAAGCCCGGAAGACATTGGGCGATCAGGGCGCGATCACGGAACAGCCTTGGGTGCGAATCCACTCACTCGGCTCGGTCAGCATCGGTGACGACGTGGAGGTGGGGGCAAACACCTGCATCGATAAAGGGACCGTGGCGGACACTACCGTTGGGCGGGGCACGAAGATCGATAACCTCGTACACATCGGACACAACAACCGCATCGGCGAAGACTGCCTCATCTGCGGTCAGGTGGGGATGGCGGGCGGATCGACCATTGGCAACCGCGTCGTTCTGGGGGGCCAATGTGGGGTCAACGACAACATCAGCATCGGGGACGATGTGGTTGCCGGCGGTGCGACCAAGATCTTTACCCGGGTCGCCTCGGGCGCGGTCATTCTGGGCTACCCAGCCGTCAAAATGGACAGTCATGTCGCTAGCTACAAAGCGATCCGGCGTCTGCCGCGCTTAGCCGAACAAGTGGCTGAGCTTCGCAAAACTGTCGCAAACCTGGTACAAAGCAGCCGCCATGACACATGACGACATTCGCACCCGCGTGCATGAGATTATCGCCGAACAAGCCATGATCGACCCTTCGGACATCACCGATGACGCCAGCCCCGCCGATCTTGGTGTGGACAGCATGGGCGTCGTCGAGACGATTTTTGCGATCGAAGAGGCCTTCGATGTGCAGGTGCCCTTCAATGCCAATGAACCCGGCAAATCGGACTTCGATATCTCGACCGTTGGCGCCATCGTTCAAGCGGTCCAGAGCCTCGTAACACAGCAGCAGGGCTGATGCGGCGCGTTGTCATCACCGGTGCGGGAACGATTAACGCTTTGGGCGGGTCCGTTGCCGATACCTTTGAGGCGTTCCGCGAAGGGCGATGCGCCATCGGGCCGCTCGACATCCGCGACGTGGACCGCCTGACCATCGGGATCGGCGCGCAGGTGGCGGGCTACGATCAGGCGGCCCATTTCAATCGACAGCAAATCGCGTTGTTCGACAGGTACACCCAGTTCGCGATCCTCGCGGCGCGGGAGGCAATTGGACAGTCCGGCTTGACCTTCACTGGGGATCTGGCGGCGCGGGCAGGCGTGATCCTGGGCACATCGGGTGGCGGTCTCAACACCCAGGATGAGAACTATCGTGTGGTTTACGAAGAGGGGAAGAACCGCGTCCATCCCTTTGTCGTACCAAAACTCATGAACAACGCGGCTGCGGCCCATCTCAGCATGGAATGGAACCTGAAAGGGCCGTCCTTCACTGTGGCAACCGCCTGCGCGAGCAGCAATCACGCCATTGGCCAAGCCTTCCAGTTTGTCCGATCCGGTATGGCCGATGTCATGGTGACAGGCGGGGCGGAGGCAATGCTGTGTTTTGGTGGCGTCAAAGCCTGGGAGGGTCTGCGCGTCATGAGCCGGGACACCTGCCGTCCGTTCTGCGCGACGCGATCCGGCATGGTCCAAGGCGAAGGGGCCGGGGTCTTTGTGCTAGAGGATTATGAGCACGCGCGCGCCCGTGGGGCGGAAATTCTGGCCGAGATTGCAGGTGTCGCCATGACGTCCGATGCGTCGGACATCGTGATGCCGTCCCGGCAGGGTGCCGAACGGGCGATGATTGGGGCATTGCGCGATGCGCGGCTCAACCCAGAGGACATTGGCTATATCAACGCCCATGGCACCGGCACTGCGGCCAATGACAAAACGGAGTGCGCGGCAGTCGCCCATGTGTTTGAGCGGCACGCCGACCGCCTGGCCATATCTTCGACCAAGTCCATGCACGGCCATTGCATCGGAGCGACCGGGGCGGTGGAGCTGTTGGCCTGTGTCATGGCTTTGCGCGAGGGTGTCATCGCGCCGACCGCAAATTGGCAGGAGTTGGACCCGGAATGTGCGCTGGACGTTGTCCCGAACACAGCCCGAGAGGCGAAGATCACGGCCTGTCTGTCGAACGCCTTCGCGTTTGGCGGCATGAATGCCGTTTTGGCCCTGAAAACAGCCTAGGCCGGACGGACGATTAAAAGGATCGCGTCTATGTCATGCCCAGGTGCGGCCCGGACCCCGGACCGCGCCTGGGCACGGGTTTAGTTATTGTCGACGGTGACCGCTTGGTAGCCAGCGGTAAAGCCGGTCAGCGACATGGTTAGCTGCGCCGCTTGGTCGGGGGCCTGGGCCGGGACGACCACAACCGTCGCCTTGGCGCCGCGCCGGAAGGCCGCAACATCGGCCGCCGTGAAGCCCATCCGGGCGTAACAGCCGCTCGCGTCACAGAAGGAGTAGGGATACCGCCGCGCCTGGCCGCCATCGACCGTGACCGTAACCTGGGCGGTCAGAAGCGTACGCAGGGGCGTCAACAGGGTCCCGCCTGCGACAATCTCATTCCCGTCGGGCAGGTCAAAGATGTTGATGTCCGCCGTCGGATTGCCGGACTGGTCGCTCAGACGCTGGTACAGCTGGCAGGGATCGTCCTGGCCCTCGGGCGCCTCCAGGCAGCGGACTTCCCAGTCGCCGTGCTCTTCCCGAACATAGATGGCTGGCCCTTGGTTGGCCGGACGAACAGGTTCGCCGGTCGACAGCACCTCAGCCGCCGGATCGGTCGGCTGTTCGGCGGTTTCGGTGTCATCGGAGGCCGGCGCGGCGGATTCGGTGGAGGCTTCTGTCTCTTCCGCGGGGGTCTCGGTCGGTGTGTCTTGCGCAAAACTCGGCGCCGCGAAAGCCCAGGTCGCGGCGCAAACGGTGACGCCCATCAACCGCCACGACCGTGGCCCCAGTTTCCAATCAACCATCCTGACATCCCTCCGAGGATAAAATCGCTTCGACTGTCATGTAGCATGGGTGCGCCGGGCGTGCATCGCGATTTCCGCTTTGGGGGCGCGTCCTTGCCGGTTTTCAGAAGGTCTTGACAAAAAAGAAGAAAAGGGCCCGTGAGAAGGCCCTTTTCCGTCTTTTTTTCTCTCCCCGTCGGACTGGCCGACTTGATATGACCCGGACCCTAAGCAGCGTCCCAAGGGGCGTCAACCGCGTATTTTTGTTCTTTCGAAGAAACGATCCGCTTTCCGAGCCGCCGCGACCCTGTCCGAACATCTAGACAAAAAAACGCCGTGCGGGTGTAACGCCGCACGGCCAGTCGACAGGGAGGATGACGAGGTCGCAGGCTGTGCGCCCTCATCATCGTCTGTTATGCCTCAAAAACGTTAATGTAAGGCTAAGGTGGGGGCATTTGATGGGCGATAACGGGAAGACGGTCTTTGTCGGCGGGGGTGGCGAAGGCTACGGGACGGCCCAAGGGCTGCGGTTGGACTATGCCAATCGCCATGGTTTGATTGCCGGTGCGACGGGCACGGGTAAGACCGTGACGCTGCAAATCCTGGCCCAAGGGTTTTCCGATGCGGGCGTCCCGGTGTTTCTGTCCGATGTGAAGGGGGATCTCTCGGGTATGGCCGCCGCGGGATCCCCGTCGCACAAGCTCCATGGTCCCTTCACCGAACGCGCCCAGACAATCGGGCTGGATCTGACCTATCGCGCGTGCCCTGTCACGTTCTGGGATCTTTGGGGGAAGGCGGGGCACCCGGTGCGCACCACAGTCTCGGAAATGGGGCCGCTTCTTTTGGCTCGGCTTATGGACCTGACGGAGGCGCAGGAGGGCGTTCTGAACATCGCTTTCCGCGTGGCCGATGAGGAAGGGTGGGCACTGCTGGACCTGAAGGACTTGCAGGCTCTGTTGGTTTGGACGGGTGAAAACCGCAAAGACCTGGCCCTGCGCTATGGCAATATCTCCACCGCGTCGGTCGGTGCGATCCAGCGTCGGTTGCTGATGTTGGAGGGGCAGGGCGGTGACCTGCTGTTCGGTGAACCGGCGCTGGAGTTGTCGGACATCATACGGACCGACCCAGACGGTCGCGGACGCGTAAATATCCTCGCGGCAGACAAGCTGATGGCCGCACCGCGCCTCTATGCGACATTCCTGTTATGGTTGCTCAGCGAGTTGTTCGAGCAACTGCCCGAAGTCGGCGACCCGGATAAGCCAAAACTCGTCTTCTTCTTCGACGAAGCCCACTTGCTGTTTGACGACGCGCCGCGTGCCCTCGTTGACAAGGTGGAGCAGGTGGCGCGGCTGATCCGATCCAAAGGGGTCGGGGTCTACTTCGTGACCCAAAACCCAGACGACATTCCCGAAGACATCTTGGGCCAACTGGGCAACCGCGTGCAGCACGCCTTGCGGGCCTTTACCGCGAAGGACCGGCGCGCCCTGCGACAGGCCGCACAGAACTACCGCGAGAACCCGCGCTTTGACATCGAAGACGCCATTCGAGAGGTTGGCGTGGGCGAGGCGGTCACCTCTTTGTTAGAACGCAAGGGGATCCCCGGCGTGGCGGAGCGGACCTTGATCCGCCCTCCGGCATCGCAACTGGGCCCGATCACGGATGCGGAGCGGCGCGCGGTGATCAACGCATCGCCAATCGCGGGGCGATATGAGGCGACCATCGACCGCGAATCTGCCTTCGAGATCCTGACCGCCCGTGCCAAAGCCGCCGCCGAAGCCGCTGAGGCGGCGGAACGCGAGGAAGAAGAGGTCGAGGTCAGGGAGCGGGAATACAAGGCCGGACGCCGCTACACCGGTGGACGCGTCAGCCGCTCCACCGCCCGACCCCGCAGCCGTCGGGGCGATTCCGTCGTACAAGCCTTTGCCAAATCCATGGCGCGTAGCCTCGGCACGCGGGCGGGCAAAGCCATCGTTCGGGGGGTCTTGGGCGGCCTCTTTCGTGGGCGATGAGGCTACGGGCACCGCGCAAAACGGATGGGTTAGAGATCCGGGAGATCCACGCCGAAGGTTTGGCAACGGGTCACGCATCTTTCCGGGCCGATCCCATGGGGTGGGAGGAGTTCGACGCGGGCTTTGACCTAGCCATTGTGGCCGAACGCGATGGGATGCTTGCCGGATTCGCGGGGGTCGCGGGCACATCGAAGCGGGCAGTCTATTCCGGCGTCGGCGAGGTCAGCACCTATGTGGCCGCCCGCGCCGCTGGCCGCGGGATTGGTCGCGCGATGCTGGATCGGTTGATCGCGGACAGTGAGGCTGCAGGTTGGTGGACGTTGGTCGCCCAGATCTTCCCGGAGAACCGCGCGAGCCTGGCGCTGCACCGATCCTGCGGCTTTCAGGTGATTGGCACGCGCGAGCGGTTGGGCCGCATGGAACATGGCCCCTTGGTGGGTCGCTGGCGGGACGTCATCTTTCTGGAGCGGCGAAGCCCACATGTTGGTGACAGGTGATCGGCGCTTCCCTAGGTTGCGACGGGTAATGGTCTTTGGAGGTCACCTTGTGCGAAACTTGATTGTCATCGCCCTCATCGCTTGTGCCACCGTGGCACAGGCAAATCCGGGCTATCGCTGCAACGCCCATGGCGCCGTCATTATATCCGAGCCAGGGAAGACCTACTATCTGGGTAAGACCTGCGATGCGGCGACGGCGGATGGGGGCACGGGCCGATGGTGGTACAGCGCCTCCGCTCTGATCGTCGACATCCCGGGGGCGGGCTTGATGATTCGGTATGACGTTGAGTGCGATCTGCCTTATTGTCGGCCAGCGGGGTGACGATGGTCAGGCTACGACGGTCGGCCTAGCTGACAAGAGAGAGTGTCAGGGCCGTTCGGTGCCCTGATACTCACAGGACGTCACTCCCACTCGATGGTTCCAGGCGGTTTGGACGTGATGTCGTAGGTCACACGGTTGATCCCGGGAACCTCATTGATAATCCGCGTTGCGGTCTCGCCCAGAAACTCGTGGCTGAACGGATAGTAATCCGCCGTCATCCCGTCGACGCTGGTCACGGCACGAAGGGCACAGGCGTAGTCATACGTCCGGCCATCGCCCATAACGCCCACCGTGCGCACTGGGAGAATCGCAACAAACGCCTGCCAGATCTCATCGTAGAGGCCATGCTTGCGGATCTGGTCGATATAGACGGCGTCCGCCTCACGCAGAATGTCGAGTTTTGCGCGCGTGATCTCTCCGGGGCAGCGGATTGCAAGGCCGGGTCCGGGGAAGGGGTGGCGCCCGATAAAGCTGGGCGGGAGTCCAAGTTCACGGCCCAAGGCGCGGACCTCGTCCTTAAAGAGTTCCCGGAGCGGTTCGACCAGCTTCAGGCCCATCTTTTCGGGCAATCCGCCAACGTTGTGGTGGCTCTTGATCGTGACCGAAGGACCGCCACTAAACGACACTGATTCGATCACATCGGGGTAAAGCGTCCCCTGGGCAAGGAACGCCGCCCCCTCGATCTGGTCTGCGTATTTCTGGAAAACGTCGATGAAGAGCTTGCCGATGATCTTCCGCTTCGTCTCCGGGTCGCTGACGCCTTCCAACTCTCCTAGGAAGAGGTCTTGTTCCTCGGCGTGGATGACCGACAAGTTCATGTGATCGCGGAACATTCCCACGACCTCCGACGCCTCATCCTTCCGCAACAGGCCATGGTCGACGAAAACACAGGTGAGTTGATCGCCGATGGCCTCATGGATGAGGGCGGCCGCGACCGAACTGTCAACGCCGCCAGATAGGGCGCAGATCACACGCGCATCGCCGACCTGTTCCCGGATCGCGTTAACGGCTTGCTCCCGGTAACCGGCCATCGTCCAGTCGCCATCAAACCCCGCCAGCTGAACGAAGTTTTCGTACAGGCGGGATCCCTTCGGCGTGTGGTGGACCTCCGGGTGGAACTGCACCGCGTAAAAGCGACGGTCCGTGTCCGCTGTGATCGCGTAGGGCGCGTTGGGCGATGTCCCAAAGACCTGGAACCCGGGCGCCAAGCGGCTGACATGGTCGCCGTGGGACATCCATACCTGTTCCCGGCCCGTGCTGTCTGGTCCGGTGAACCATCCTTGCAACAAATCTAGGTCACCGACTGGCGAGACATGCGCGCGACCGAACTCCGCCGTGCCTCCGCCGCCAGAGATCTTGCCGCCATCCACTTGGCCGCCCAGCATCTGCATCATGACTTGCTGTCCGTAGCAGATCCCCAAAACGGGCACGCCCAGGTCAAACACCTTAGCCGGTGGACGAGGGGAGTCCGGGTTCACGACACTGGCCGGACCGCCAGACAGGATCACGGCTTTCGGTGCGAAATCGGCCAAAAAGTCAGCCGTCACGCGCTGGAACGGATGGATTTCGCAGTAGACGTTCAGCTCGCGGAGGCGGCGCGCGATGAGCTGGGTAACTTGGCTGCCGAAATCAATGATGAGGAGGCGATCATGGGATTTGGTCATGGCGTGGCTCTAGTGACGTCGCCCCTGCGCGGCAAGGGAAATGCTGCGCTCGCGCGCCTGCAGTGAGTGAGCAACCGTCCGGGGCTGCTGGCACCAGTGGTCTGCGAGCACGCGGGGCCAGGTGCCGCGCCCAAGGGGATCGGCCTGCTCCGGGGATCGGCCTGCTCATTGTACGGTCGCTTGCCACCATCTCGGGATTAATCGGCAGATGTCGTTTTTGCGCAGGAAAGGGCGTTCTTCGGGGCGGGAGAGCCACCAACCCCGCGTTACCCCTTAGCCATAGCTCTCGGAGGTGCGCGATATGGCAGAGACAGCACGCAGACGGCGCAGCGGCGGGGGCGCGGCGCGACGGGCCGCGCGCACCACGACGCAGGTCGAAACCGCCGCAACGATCCTGCGCAATATCCCAGACTTTGATCTGCTCAACGACGAAGCCTTGGAGATCATTGAAGCAAACGCGGAAACCGTCCTGGCGGAGGTGGGCGTCGCCTTTGTGGAAAACCCTGCGGCGCTGGCCCGTTGGCGCGATGCGGGGGCCGATGTTCAGGGCGAAACGGTGCGGCTGCCCCGTGGTCTGGCCCGCAAACTCTGCTCAAGCGCACCAAAGTCCTTCACTCAGATCGCGCGCAACCCGGACCGAGCCGTAGAGATCGGCGGTCGCAACCTTGTCCTCGCGCCGGTGTACGGCCCTCCTTTCGTCCGCGATGGGGGCGGGCGGCGCTACGCAACGATGGCCGATTTCGAAACCTTCGTGAAGCTGGGCCATATGTCCCCCTGGCTCCACCATTCGGGCGGGACGGTTTGCGAGCCGACGGATATACCGGTGAATAAACGCCATTTCGATATGCTGATGGCCCATATGACCCTGACCGACAAACCCTTCATGGGGTCCGTCACAGAGCCGAGCAGGGCCCGCGATTCTGTGGAGATGTGCGAGATCCTGTTTGGGGGACTCAAGGATCGAACGGCCATGGTGTCGCTCATCAACATTAATTCCCCGCTGACCTTTGATTCGATCATGATGGGCGCATTGGAGACCTACGCCACCGCGAATCAGGCGTGCATCATCTCTCCGTTTATCGTAGGCGGGGCCATGGCGCCCGTCTCGGTGGCGGGCACGCTGACCCAGGTTTTGGCCGAGGTCATGGCCGGGGTCGCCTATAGTCAGCTTGTTCGTCCCGGAGCGCCCGTGATCTTTGGCGCTTTCGTGACCTCCATCGATATGAACTCCGGCGCTCCGACCTTTGGGACGCCAGAGGCGGCGCAGATCACCTATGGTGCGGGGCAATTGGCGCGCCGCTTGGGGCTGCCGTATCGCAGCGGCGGGGCGTTTTGTGGGTCAAAGTTGCCCGACGCCCAAGCCGCCTACGAATCTGCCAATTCTTTGAATGCGGGGCTCCTCGCTGGCGTCAATTTCATGCTGCATGCCTGCGGGTGGCTCGAAGGGGGGCTGGTCGCGGATTTTGAGAAATTTGTCATGGATGCCGACCAGTTAGGGATTTTGCACAAGATGGCGCAGGGCGTGGCTGTCACCGATGAAAGCCAGGCGCTCGACGCGATCCGAGAGGTTGGACCGGGCGGCCATTACCTCGGATGCGCCCATACGCAGACCCACTATGAAAATGCGTTCTGGCGATCGGGGTTGCTTGACTACAAACCGTTTGAGACCTGGGCCGAGGAAGGGGCCCGCGACACCCGTGCGCTGGCCTCGGCCAAGGTCGAGGCGATGTTGGCGGCCTATGAGGCCCCTGCGCTCGACCCGGCGATCCGCGACGAGCTCCGCGACTACGTCGTGCGCCGGAAATCAGAGATGCCCGACGCCCATATCTGACGCGACTCAGGCGCCCCGGAACGCGCGCGCCTCGGCGAGGACAGCGACCAAGATATCCACATGGCGCGTCAGACTATAGGTTGAGGCTCCCGTGCGCCGCCGTTTCTCCAATTCGGCCTCGATGGGGAGCAATCTTTCCAAAGCGGCCCGCGCCGTTGGGGGAATCGCCACACGCAACATGCGCCGCAGGTCGCGTCGCCGCTCATACTCGTGACTGCCATGGCTGGCGGCCTGCACCAATAGGTCGGGACGGCGCATCACATTGAGTTCCTTTGTAATCTTGCACATTGTCTTGCCCCTTCGATCTGTGTGCCTTGCTTTTGACACAATGACCGATGCGCACATTCTGTTGCGCCAAGCGGTAATGGGGCGAACGGGCCATTCGGGTGTTTGCGTTTTGGAAACATTTCTTGCCCGTCTCGATAAGATTAACCAGTTGGTAACCAATCGAGGGTGAATTGGCGGAGTTTTCCACAACTCCCCGGAGCCCCCTATGTCCGTCCCCCCAACCCCAGACCAGATGGTTGCTGGATATCCCGAATGGGTGCCGCATTCCGCCAGGGTCTACGTGGCCCACGCCTATGGGGGACGCCCCCTGCGGACCGTTGCCGCCGAGCGGGGGTGTGCCGCGTCGACGGTCCTGCGTCAGGTCCGCCGCATTGAGCAACGCCGCGACGATCCCTTAGTGGACGACATGATCGAACGCCTCGCCCAGGTGGCTCAATCGGGACGGAACCCAAACGATGCGAAGGAAAGATCCGCGATGTCAGCCATGCCGGAACGCGCCGCCCTTGTCGACGATGCCACGCTCAACCGCGAAGCGAAGCGCGTGTTGCGTCGCCTGTGCGAAGCCAATGCGTTTCTTGCAGTCGGTCAGGGCATGCCCCAAGCGGCCGTCCTGCGCGAGGCGGGGGAGGCCCCGACACGGACCGCTACGCTGCCGCGAAACGTGGCCCAGGCCATGGTGCTGAAGGATTGGGTGTCGTGCTTCAAGGCGGGGCGGGTCACACGCTACCGCATCACGGAGCAGGGGCGCGCCGCGCTCAAACGTCTGTTGGGGGACGACCTCAAGCGTAAGGTCGAGGCCCGGGGCATGGCCGAGGCACCCAGCCCGTTCCTCACCCAACATATGGACGTGGTGGAACGGAACGTCGCCACCCCGGACGGGCCGGAGCGGCTGCGAGTGAACCTGGCCGAGTCGCCCCTGGGGATGCTCGCCCGAAAGAAGGACAAGGATGGCAAACCGTTCCTCCCCATGGACTTGGTGGTTGCCGGTGAGCGCCTGCGCGAAGACTTTGAGCGGGCGCAGATGGGGCCGCGCGTGGGTCAGAACTGGGATCGCTTCCTAACGGCCGGAGACCGGGGCAGCTTTGGCGCCGACGATGCCGTCAGCGGATCCGCCTCCGCCCGGGCGAAGGTGTCGGAGGCGTTGCGCGCCCTCGGACCCGGGCTGGGCGACGTGGTCTTGCGGGTCTGTTGTTTTCTCGAAGGTTTGGAAGCTGCGGAAAAGCGAATGGGCTGGTCGGCGCGTTCCGGAAAGATCGTCCTGCGGATCGCACTCCAACGTCTCAAGGACCATTACGACGGGGCAGGGACCTGACAAGGATGCGCAGGACAGACGCAAAAAGGCCCGGGCAATCCCGGGCCTTTGTCGTTGTTTGTGTCGCTTAGCGGTTTTCGACTTCGACGTAGTCCCGCTCACCCGCGCCCGTATAAAGCTGACGGGGACGACCGATTTTCAGCGACGGATCCGACAGCTGTTCCTTCCACTGGGAAATCCAACCGACCGTCCGCGACAGCGCAAAGATCGGCGTGAACATGGAGGTCGGGAAGCCCATCGCCTCCAGGATGATCCCGGAATAGAAGTCGACGTTCGGGAACAGCTTCTTCTCGGCGAAATACGGATCGGCCAGGGCCTGCTTCTCAAGCTCTTTAGCGACCTGAAGCGTCGGGTTGTTCTCGACGCCAAGCAGCTCAAGAACCTCGTCAGCGCTCTGCTTCATGACCGTCGCGCGCGGGTCGAAGTTCTTATACACCCGATGCCCGAAGCCCATCAGGCGGAAAGGATCGTTCTTATCCTTCGCGCGGGCGATGAACTCAGGGATACGATCCACGCTTCCGATTTCCCGCAGCATTTCCAGGCAAGCCTGGTTCGCGCCGCCATGGGCCGGACCCCAGAGACAGGCGATGCCCGCCGCGATGCAAGCGAAGGGGTTCGCCCCCGAAGACGAGGCCAGCCGCACGGTCGAGGTCGAGGCATTCTGCTCGTGATCCGCATGCAGGGTAAAGATCCGGTCCATGGCGCGGGCCAGAATCGGGTCGACCACGTATTCTTCGGCTGGGACCGCAAAGCACATGCGCAGGAAGTTCGACGCATAGTCCAAGTCATTGCGCGGGTACACGAAAGGCTGACCCACGGTGTATTTGTAGGCCCAGGCCGCGATCGTTGGCATCTTGGCGATCAGGCGGTGCGAGGCAATCTCGCGCTGGCGCGGATCGTTGATATCCGTGCTGTCGTGGTAGAAGGCCGACATGGCGCCGACGACGCCGACCATGACCGCCATGGGCGGCGCATCGCGACGGAACCCGCGGAAGAAGTTGCCCATCTGCTCGTGCAGCATGGTGTGCCGCGTGATGGTCGTCTCGAACTCTTCAAGCTGCGCGGCAGAGGGCAGTTCACCGTACAGCAGCAGGTAGCACACCTCTAGGTAGTGGGACTTCTCCGCCAGTTGCCCAATAGGATAGCCGCGGTGCAGCAGGATCCCGGCTTCGCCGTCGATATAGGTGATCTCGGACGTACAGGCCGCCGTCGATGTGAACCCCGGGTCGTAGGTGAAGACATCCGCCTTCCCATAGAGCTTACCGATATCGACAACGTCTGGCCCCGCTGTCGGTGTGTAGATCGGGAGGTCATAGCTCTCGCCGGCAATGGTCATCGTGGCGGTCTTGTCGGTGTCTGCCATGTTCGTCCTTTCGTCGAGGCCAACCGGGTCTGGTCGGCAGCCCATTGATATATAACGCGTCTCGCGATGTTGATCAGAGATGAGAAACGGGGATCAGTCCTCTTGTGCCCCTGGGTCAGCGGCCACATCTGCAATACGGGCCAAGGTCTCCGCCTGTCCGAGGACAAGCATCATGTCGAAGACACTGGGGGTTGCCGTGCGCCCGGCCAGCGCCGCCCGGAGCGGTGCCGCCAACTTGCCCAAGCCCAGGCCCCGTGCCTCGGCCACATACCCCACCGCGCCCTCCAACGCGTCGCGCGACCACGTAGCAGTTTGCAGGTGCGGCGTCAATTCAAACAGTATACCACGGGATACCGGATCGAGCGCCTTCGCTGCCTTCGGCTCCGGCTCGATGGGGCGCACGGTCAAGGCGAAGTGGGCCCGGTCCAGGATCTGACCCAGGGTTTTGCTCGCTTCTTTGACAAATGGGATCGCCGGCAACAGCGCATCGCGATTGGGCGCGGCGCGACCGTCGCGGGCCGCGAAGTCGCAGGCGGCCTCCAAGATCGCGGCATCCTCCATCTGGGTCAGATGCTGACCCGAGATGTTCTCCAGTTTCTTGAGGTCCAACCGCGCCGGGGCCTTACCGATTCCCTCCAGATCGAACCACTCCAGGGCTTGGGCATCGGTGAAGAACTCGTCATCCCCATGGCTCCAACCCAGACGCGCCAGGTAGTTGCGCATTGCCTCTGCGGGAAAGCCCATGGCGGCGTATTCCTCGACCCCCGTCGCGCCGTGACGCTTGGACAACTTCTTGCCGTCTGCGCCGTGGATCAGGGGAATATGCGCCCACACGGGCTGCGGCCATCCCATCGCGTCGAAGATCTGCGCCTGACGTGCGGCGTTGTTCAGGTGGTCGTCGCCACGAATAACGTGGGTGATCCCCATGTCGTGGTCGTCCACAACCACGGCCAACATATAGGTCGGCGTCCCGTCGGAGCGCAGAAGGACCATATCGTCCAACTGCTCGTTCTGGAACGTCACCTTTCCTTGCACCGCATCGTCGATCACGGTTTCGCCGTCCCGTGGCGCTTTCAGGCGCACCACAAACGGCGCGTCCGGATGCTGATCGGCGGGCGTGTCGCGCCACGGGGAATGATAGAGCGTTGACCGACCCTCGGCCCGCGCGGCCTCTCGAAAGGCTGCGACTTCCTCTTGGGTCGCGAAACACTTGTATGCCGTGCCAGCGGCCAACATCTGCGCGGCCACATCAGCGTGGCGTGGGACGTTATTGAACTGGCTGACGGCGTCACCGTCCCAATCCAGGCCCAGCCAGCGCAGGCCCCCGTAAATCGCCTCCGTCGCCTCAGGGGTGGAGCGGGCGCGATCCGTATCTTCGACCCGCAACAGGAACCGCCCGCCCTGCGCCCGAGCAAACAACCAATTGAACAACGCGGTGCGCGCGGTGCCGATGTGCATAGTGCCCGTGGGCGATGGGGCGATGCGGGTGACGACGGGGGCAGACATGGAACACTCCGGGGTTTGCTGGTGTCTGCCCCGCCAAGGTTAACGTTTTGTAAACCTTGGCGGGGCAGAATTTGCTCGGGTTCTATGGGCCGACACGGGTGAGGACAAGGATGCGCCAGGCCGATGCCATCCCCCTGGCGCAGCGTCTGGGCGATACCATCGCCATGGCGTGCCAAGTTCTACGCGGTCGGCGACTGCCGTGGCTTGCTGGGGCCTTTGGCGGTGGCGTCGGTTTGTATTTCGCCCTCCCCGCCGAACCGCTTCCGACCCAAGTGCTGGGGTGCTTGGCCTTGGCCTTTCTGTTGGCGGGCGCAGCCTGGATCTGGCGCGGCGGGGCAGGGCTCCTCCCGCTGGTAGCCCTATGTGTTGTGCTTGGGTTGCTCAGCGGCGTCCTTCGCACCGCAGTTGTTGCGGGGCCCGTTCTACCGTTTCGTTACTACGGCGCGGTCGAAGGACGGGTCGTCATCGTGGACCGCTCCGCGTCCGAGCGTATGCGTGTAACGCTGGATCAGGTGCGCCTCGACGGCGTCCCGCCCGATCAGACACCCCGCCGCATCAGGGTCTCCTTCCCGCCGGACACGCCCAAACCCGCCCCCGGCACCTGGGCTATGACCACCGCTCACCTCTCGGCCCCCAATGGTCCGACGGAGCCTGGGGGTTTCGACTTTCAACGCCATGCCTGGTTTCTCAAACTTGGCGCCATCGGCTATACGCGCGTCGCGCTCCTTGAAACCGCACCGCCAGAAAACGGGGCGCGTTTGGCCATATCACGGCTGCGGGCGAGCCTATCCGAGGGACTGCGCGCCCGTCTTCCGGGGGCGCGGGGCGAAGTGGCGGCCGCGATCACAACGGGCGATCGATCCGGCCTGCCGCCAGATGTCGTCGAAGCCTTGCGTGCGTCCAACCTGGCCCATCTCCTAGCGATTTCCGGGCTGCATATGGGCTTACTAGTGGGCTTTGTCTTCTGGGTCGCCCGAGGCGGCCTTGCGCTTTGGCCATCGGTGGCGTTGCGGTACCCGACGCGCGCTTGGGCGGCCGCCATCGCGTTCCCATTTGCCCTGTTCTATTTGTTCCTGTCTGGCGGATCCGTTGCCACACAACGGGCCTTCGTCATGGCGGCGGTCATGTTGGGAGCGATCCTGTTGGGGCGTCGAGCGCTCTCGCTCAGATCGGTGGCCTTGGCTGCCGTGATCATCCTGGCGTGGCGACCAGAGAGCCTCCCCGGACCCGGCTTCCAAATGTCCTTTGCCGCGACCACCGCCTTGGTGATTGCGTTCCGCGGCCTGATGACCCTGCGCCAACGCGACGGTTGGGAGGCTTGGTTCACGGGGTGGCGTGGCGCGCTGCTGTCCCTCTTCGTGTCATCTCTGGTCGCCGGGCTGGCCACGGCGCCGTTCGCCGCGCTGCACTTCAATCGCGTTGGGCAATTCGGGCTCATCGCTAACCTGCTTGCGGTCCCGATGATGGGAATGGTCGTCATGCCCTTGCTTTTGCTGGGCCTGATCCTTTGGCCTTTGGGGCTCGAGGCCGGCCTGCTCTGGGTCGCCGGCCAAGGGATCACGTGGATCATCTTTGTCGCGACATGGGTGGCGGATTTGCCTGGTGCGGTCTCCCATGTGCCCGCGCCGAGCCCGTTGGTTTTGCCGCTGCTTGGGGTGGGGATGACGATTGTGGCCTGTGCCGTGGGACGTGGGCGCTTTATCGGCATGGCCGTCTTGGGCCTCGCGGGTGGGCTTTGGTTGCAAAGCCCACGCCCGGATCTCTTGATTGCGTCCGACGGTCGGCTCGTCGGCGCGATGACACCTGATGGACGGCACCTGAGTCGCGAAAAAGGCGCGGGCTTTACGGCCGAGAATTGGTTGGAGAACGATGGCGACCCGGTAGCACAAGCCCAAGCGGCGGCCCGCGACGGCGGCCTTTCGGGGCTGCCGCAAATTCTTGCTTTGAGAGGCAAGACCGGGCTTCCGGAGGCCATGAGTAAATGCACGTCATCCATTTGGGTGGTAACACCGGTCGCGGTCCAGGACGTGCCGCGTGGATGTGTTCTCTTCGATGAGACGCGCTTGCGGACTACGGGGTCCGTTGCTGTCACTGTGGCCGATAATGAGCACGCGAAGCCGTATACCGTCGTCACCGCCAGCGATCTTCAAGGGCTTCGGCCATGGACGGTGGCGGGCCGGGATATGGGATATGGACCGGTCACTCTGCCCCTGAGCCGGTATATCGTCGGAGATTAGATGCGTTGATTACGGGTCATCTCAGTTCGCGGCATGGCCCTTAAAACTGAGTGGATTTCGAACGGGCGCGGTCTCTAGTCATCCCAAATGTGGTCTTAGCCTCTGATGGTCGCCTGCGCCGTTCGGCTCGTGCTTCCAGTTTCCATTTACACGTCGCCCGATAAAGGCCCGAACGATCCTGAGAACCAAGTGACTGGTAAGGACTTGGGTAGAAGACTTCGCCGGTAAGCACCGCGACGCGGACAAAAGCAACCGGTACGACGCCCAATACTGTTGGGAGGCCGCCGTTCCAGATGAGGCCGACGCCAACATGCCGTCAACGATTACTTGTTGGCCCACCAACTGAACCGACACGCTTCAGGAAAACCGAGACCCTTTCGCCCAACGAAAGGTCTAACTTCACGAAAAAGGGCCCGGGCGGGGCTGCTGACCGTACGTGCGCCCCGATCTCAATAGCTACGGATCAGGCCCATCAAGCGCCCTTGGATCCGCACGCGATCTTCGGGGAGCATCCGTGTCTCATAGGCTGGGTTGGCTGCCTCAAGGGCTATCATCCCCTTTGTCCTGCGATACCGCTTCAACGTCGCTTCTTGATCATCGACGAGCGCCACCACGATGTCCCCGTTGTCTGCGGTTCTCTGCTCCCGAATGACCACCACGTCGCCGTCGTTAATGCCAGCATCAATCATCGAGTCGCCTTTCACTTCCAAGGCGTAATGGGCGCCGTCCGAGGACACCATTTGGCCAGGAACAGCCACGTGATGAGAGACGGAGCTGATGGCCTCAATCGGCACACCCGCCGCGATCCGCCCCATCACAGGAACCTCGCGCGCATCAATCGTGACCGGCAATGCAGTGCTCGGCGTGCCGTCCGGTCGATCTCCGTCGATCACGCGCGGCGCAAAGCCCTGCGCTGGCGCCATATCGTCGGGCAAGCGAACAATCTCAATGGCGCGTGCACGATGGGCTAACCTGCGAATAAAACCGCGCTCTTCCAAGGCCGTAATCAATCGGTGGATCCCGGATTTTGATCGCAGATCAAGGGCGTCCTTCATTTCATCGAAGGAAGGCGGAACACCGTCGCGTTGCACCCGCTTGTGGATGAAGTCCAGCAGGTCTTTTTGCTTGCGTGTCAGCATCTTCGCTCCCCAATCTCCCGACCGATGTTCATCTTTGTTCTAAGAACGTTCCGGGTTTGTGTCAACGCGCCCCGCACAATGACACTGGTTTGCGGCACCTATGGTTTACAGATGGTTAACGGGTGAGCGGCATCACGGAGACCTCTTGGTCCAACACACAAGCTCCGTCGCTCGGGGGTCGGATCACCAGCGCGTCACTTTGCGTCAGAACAGAGAGCAGACTGCTATCCTGCCGCTCCGCCACCTCAACGCGATCATCGCCGATCAGCATCGCACGCATGTAGTGTTGGCGAGGACCGTTGGGAGGCAAAGGCGCCACCAATCGCCGGGTTTCCAGCGGTATATCGCTGCACTGCCCCAGCATTTTACGCACCATAGGCAAGATAAAGATCGTCGTGCAAACCATTGCAGAAACGGGATTTCCCGGAAGCCCGACGACAGCTGTATTGCCTAGTTTCCCAGCCATGAGCGGCTTGCCCGGACGCATGGCGACCTTGTGAAAGGCCATGTCCATGCCCGCTTGGGTCAAAGCGGGTGCGACGAGATCGTGATCCCCGACGGAGGCGCCACCAATCGTGATAAGAAGGTCGGCGTCGCCGATGAGGCCCAGCGCCGCAGATAGGCTTTCTGCCGTGTCCTGGGCTATTGGCAGCAAGCGTACGTCAGCGCCTGCAAGCTCCAATTCGGCGGCAATCCCATATCCGTTGGACGCTCGGATCTGGCCAGGTGCGAGCGGCTCACCTGGCGGGCGCAGTTCGTCCCCCGTCATCAGTATGGCCACGCGCGGTTTGCGCCGGACAGCAACTTGCCCGTGCCCCATCGCAGCAATCAAAGCAATGTCGCGGGGCCCCAGCGGGTCGTTGGACACGTGGCGGTCGCCCATCGCCATATCGCCCGCTGCGGGTCGGATATGCAGGCCATCCCCGAGTTCTGGCCGGATCACTAGTCCATCGCGCTGACGAACGACATCTTCCTGAATAATGATGCGTTGCCCGCCATTTGGCAGGGTGGCGCCTGTGAAGATACGAACGGCTTGATCACCCGAAATCGTCCCGGCGTAGGGATGACCGGCCGCCGACTCTCCGACCACGGTGAACCGATCACCGGGTGCCACATCGACCCGAGCCACAGCGTAGCCGTCCATGGCACTGGCCGAAAACGGCGGAATGGGATCCAGCGCTGTCACGGCGCCCATCAGCATCCGACCGACCGCTTGGCGCAGGGGAACCGTTTCTCCGTCCAACGGTTTCACCAAGGACAACAGAAGCGCCTGCGCCTCAGCCACGGAAATCATGGTGTGGAGACCTGCCAGTCGCCGGATTTGCCTCCGGTTTTACTCTCTAACCGGGCGGGTCCAATGACCATGTCTTTCTGGGCGGCCTTCAACATGTCGTAGACGGTCAAGCAGGCGACTGAGACGGCGGTCAACGCCTCCATCTCAACGCCTGTTTGCCCCGTGGTCCCCACGGTCGCAGAGATACGCACACCGGGCAGAGCGGGATCGGGCGTGATGTCGATGGCCACTTTGGTCAGCGGCAGCGGGTGACAGAGCGGGATAAGGTCCGACGTTCGCTTCGCCCCCATGATCCCGGCCAACCGGGCGACGCCCGAGACGTCCCCTTTCTTCGCGGTGCCCTCGGTGACCAAGGCCAGCGTCTCTGGAGCCATCGAGACGCTGCCACTGGCCACGGCAACCCGGTGCGTGCTGTCCTTGCCGGACACATCCACCATATGCGCCGCACCCTGGGCGTCGAAATGCGTCAGGCCGCTCATCGCTGGGGCACCAAGGGGTTGGCGAGCAATCGGCGGGTTGCTGTCGTAACATCCTCTTGCCGCATCAAGCTTTCGCCGATCAGGAAACACCGCGCGCCGTATTGCGCCATGTCGGCCAGATCCTCTGGCGTCGACAGGCCGCTTTCCGACACGAGCAATCGGTCCTCGGAAGCGCGGCGCGACAAGTCCTTAGTCACATTAAGGTCAGTCACGAAGGTGTTCAAATCACGGTTGTTTATCCCCAGAAGCGGGGATTTGAGCTGTTCCGCGCGCTCCAACTCTTCCCTGTTATGGATCTCGATCAGCGCATCCATACCCCATTCGGTTGCAGCCGCTTCCAGCTCCAGCGCTTGGGCGTCAGAGACGCTCGCCATAATGATCAGGATGCAATCGGCGCCCAGGCTGCGGCTCTCGGCGACTTGCCACGGATCATAGAGGAAGTCTTTGCGCAGGACCGGCAATGACACGGCATCGCGGGCGGCGACGAGGTAGTCATCGTCCCCCTGGAACGATGGTCCATCCGTCAGAACCGACAAACAGGTTGCGCCGCCCGCTTCGTAGGCTTGGGCCAGAACGGGCGGGTCGAAATCGGCGCGGATCAAACCCTTGGACGGACTAGCCTTTTTGATCTCAGCGATAAGTCCGTAACCACCAAAGGTAGCCGATTGAAGGGCTTGGGAAAAGTTGCGAACGGCGGGCGCGGATCGCGCGGCGGCGTCGATCGCCTCCTGAGAGCGGGCCTCTTTCCGCGCGGCGATTTCTTCCAGCTTATAAGCTTTGATCTTGTCGAGGATCGTTGGGGTGCTCATGTCGCCTCCGACGTCAGACGGGCCAGGGCCTCGACCTTGCCCAAGGCCGCGCCGCTGTCAATTGAGGTTGCCGCCATTTCAACGCCTTCCGGGAGTGTCTTCACAGCATCGGCAACCAAGAGCGCCGCCGCTGCATTCAAAAGGACCGCATCGCGATAGGCACCGCCTGCGCCATCCATCAGCGCGCCGAACGCTCTGCCGTTTTCTTCGGGCGCACCACCAAGGATCGCCTCAAAGGGATGGGTCGGCAGCCCGGCGTCGGACGGCGTGATCTCACCTTCGGTCACCTTACCGCCATCCAGCATGGCCAACGACGTGGGGCCGGCAATGGAGATTTCATCCGTGCCGTCATGTCCGTGCACCAGCCAGGCTTTGTCAGAGCCCAAGGCCAGTAACACCTCGGCCATGGGGCGGATCAGATCTTTCGAATAGGCGCCAGTAAGCTGTCGCGTCACACCGGCTGGATTCGTGAGCGGTCCAAGGATGTTGAACACCGTCCGCGTCCCCAGCTCCCCCCGCACCGGCATTACATGGCGCGTGGCGGGGTGGTGCATCGGCGCCATCATGAAGCAGATGCCCACATCGTGCAGAGCCCGTTGCGCAACGTCGGCGCCCACGTTCACCTCGATGCCCATCTGCGTCAAAACATCAGCCGCGCCGGATTTGGACGACAGGTTGCGGTTGCCGTGTTTGGCGACGGGGACGCCCGCACCTGCCACGACAAAGGCCGTGGCCGTGGAGATGTTCAACGTCCCTTTTCCGTCGCCGCCCGTGCCCACAATGTCCATGGCGCCAGCGGGGGCCTCGACCCGGTTACAACGGGCGCGCATGGCGGCGGCGGCGGCGGCGATCTCATCAATCGTCTCACCCCGCGTGCGCAGCGCCATGAGCAGACCCGCGATCTGAGCCGGGGTTGCATCCCCGTCGAAGAACGTCGCGAAGGCCTGTTCCGCCTCGGCGCGGGTCAGAGCACGGTCAGGCGCCGCGTTCAGGATCGGTTTCAGATCGGTCATGCGGCGACGGGCATCATATCGAGGAAGGTCTTCAGCATGGCGTGACCATGCTCCGACGCGATGCTTTCGGGATGGAACTGCACACCGTGGATAGGCAACGTCTTATGACGCAGCCCCATGATCGTCCCGTCTGACAGTTCGGCATTCACGTGCAATTCGTCTGGCAGAGTGTCCCGCTCAACGATCAGCGAATGGTAGCGCGTGGCGTCAAAGGCGCTTGGCAAACCGGCAAACACGCCGGTCCCGTCGTTTTCCATGCGGCCCAGCTTCCCATGAACGATCTCGGGCGCGCGGACCACCTTGCCGCCAAAAGCCTGACCAATGGACTGATGCCCAAGGCAAACACCCATGAGCGGCGTCTTCGTCTCGGCGCAGGCCTCGACCATCGCGAGGCAGATGCCCGCATCATCCGGCGTACAGGGACCGGGGGACAGCAGCACGCCCGCTGGGTTCAATGCCATGGCGGCTTGGGTATCTAAATCGTCGTTTCGCACGACCCGAACATCCGCGCCCTGTTCGGCGACGTAATGCACAAGGTTCCAAGTGAAACTGTCGTAATTATCTATCAGCAGGAGCAAGCCGTTCCCTCCGTCGGGCGCCATCGGGGGTGCCAAGCCGGGCACGTCGGGGCTATACATGCCCAACGGCCGGGGGCAGGGTCAAGGCGAAGCGAAACGCTGCTGGGAAACAAAGCGCGGGAGAGGCGAACATGTGGCGAGGACTCTTGGTCGGAGCGGGAAGCGGCCTGGGCCTATCGGTCTTGTTGATCGCCGGTGTGCTTTTGCTCGCGCCCGCGCCGCAGGATCCAGGTGTCGTTGCGCAGCCCGGCGTGGCGCCGCAAGCACCCGTTGTTGACACGACCACGTCTGACGCGGTTCCCACCGTGCCAGCCCCCTTGCCGGAGCGCTCCGGCGCGACGCCACCTGCACGCGAAGTTGCGGCGGCCGACGGTGTTGATCTGCCCGCCGCCAGCGAATTTAACCGCCCCCCGGTTGACCTCGATCCTGTCGTGCCGGGTGCAGACCCCGATTTGACCCGTGTGGCGGAGGGTGGGTCGGCGCCGTTGGGGCAGGGTGCCCTAGCGCCTGCTCCGTCGCCAGATACAACGACGGCTGCCCAGCCCCAGGCCAGCTTTTCCATCGCCACCGTGACAGCACCCTCTGTTGGGGAACAACCCGTGGTCCCCGCAGAAGTTATCGAAGGAGCGCCGCAAACCTTCCGCGAAGCGCCCGTGACGGAGGACGAAGTGTTGGCTGCAGACGTCGCAGGGCAGGCTGCACCGGAGCCAGCGGCGCCCACTGATGGTCCAGCGAATGAAACGCTGGCAATCGCACCAGTGACGCCGCCGCCGGATCGGGCGGAGGTCGTGTCCGCCGATTCCGCCGATTTGGTGGATGCGGAAGACCGTGCGGGGCCCAACGCGACCTCAGCGGTGGCTGCCACTGCGCCAGAGGTGGTGGCGGAAGCTCAGATCACGCCCCGCCTGATCGTTCTCGACAGTGAGCGCGAGGCGGCGGCGGAAGCAGCATCTGCCGAGGCGCAGCCCCGTGGACCCGCGCTCGTGGTGAATGGGGAACCGTTTGAAAACCCCGAGGGGAAGCCGCTCTTCTCTATCGTGCTGATTGACGATCCCGACACAGGGGTGAGCCGCGAGAACCTGTTGGGGTTCTCCTTTCCGGTGGCATTCGCCGTTGATCCAACCGCCCCCGATGCGGCGGAGGCCGTCGCAACCTACCGCACCGCGGGTCATGAGGTCTTGCTGATGGCCGACGCTCTGACGCTTGGCGGAACGGCGCAGACAGCAGAAGTATCCCTGGCCGGTGCGCTCGCCGCGATGCCCGAAGGCGTCGCGATCCTGGATCGGAGCAGAGGGGGGCTTGCGGCCAACCGATCTGCGCTGAACGCCCTCCTGCCACCCATGGCTGAGGCTGGCCTCGGGCTGGTAACATATGGTGGGGGTCTGAATGCTGGGGTGGCGACCGCCCGCCGGGGCGGTGTTCCAGCCCAAAGCATCTATCGGGTTCTGGATGACGATAATCAGCGGGCCACCGTCATTACGCGCCTTCTGGATCGTGCCACGTTTGCCGCCGCCCAGGATGGAAGCGCCATCGTCATTGGCAGGACTGCGCCAGATACAGTAACTGCCCTGTTTTCTTGGGCCCTAGGAAGCCGGTCGCAGACCGTGGCTGTCGCGCCGATCAGCCATACCCTGCAGCTTCCCTGAGTTTGGCGCCGCTTTAGGTCGCTGCATCAGGTAGGTCGATGCGCGCAACCTGCTCGGAGATCGGCTCGACTGACAACGGATGGGTTTCCTCGGCATGGTCTTTCGGGTCGCCGATGGGTTGCCAAGATCTGTTCTTATAGATCTCCAGGGCCTTGAAGTGAGCTTTGTACCCCATCTTCGGTGACCCAGGCACCCAATATCCCAGATACACGTAGGGGAGCTCCGCCTCTCGCGAAATGTCGATATGGTCGAGAATGATATGGGTGCCCAGACTATCCTGCGGAACGTCTGGATCGTAAAAGGAATAGACCATCGACAGGCCATCATCGAGGACATCGGTCAGGCAGACGGCGCGCAATTTGGACTCGCCTCCGGTCGCGACAGGCCGATCGTCCCAGTACTCGATGACACGCGTGCGGATCGGTGTTTCCTCGATCATCGCGGCAAACTCGAAGATATCCATATCCGCCATGCCGCCATCGGCGTGCCGCGCCTCCAGATAATGGCGGAAGAGCGCGTATTGGGCCTCGGTCGCCCAGGGGGATGTGATTTCACGCCTCAGATGGGCGTTGCGCTTCAGGACTTTCCGTTGCGACCTGTTACACGCGAAATCCGCAATCCGGATCCGGGCCGACAGACAAGCGGTACAATCCGCGCAGCTTGGTCGATAAAGAACGTTCTGGGACCTACGAAACCCTTGCTTCGACAGTTTGTCGTTCAAATCGGACGCACCGGACCCCTGCAACGCCGTAAACAGTTTCCGTTCCCGGCGCCCGTCAAGATAGGGGCAGGCTTGCGGCGCGGTTACGTAGAACTGCGGCGTCAGCGGAAGGCTGTGGCGCATGGAAAGCTCAATCCTCGGTGATTAACGGGAGCCTAACCACGACCGGGATCACGTCAACGGAAAAGGTCGTGCCCGGCGCGGCGCCGCCTGCGTTTTTGGCTCAGAATCAAGTAATCCGGGCCAATGGCCCGGACTGTCGCGCCCGAGGGGCGCATTTGACGCAGGGATGGCGCGTCAGGATGGACGATTGATAGCCCCCGTCCCCAGCAGCAAATCCGTAAGGCTCTGCCGACGGTCCGTGATCAACATGGACGCAATCGAAGCTAAGGCGGGCAGCAAGAAGGCCATCGATGCGTAGTAGCCCAGCACATGGAAGGTGGCCGTCATGCCATCAAAACGGTCGCCCCGAATGTCCCGCAGTTCAATCCCCATAAGGCGCATGCCCCAGGTCGCGCTTCGATTGCTTAATGTCGCAGTGCGATAGAGAAAGCCGGTCAGAACGAATGTGATGGGCCACAGGAACCACCCAATCGACAAGGTCAAAAGGCCGACCAAGAACGTAAAGCCGGTGATAAGCGCGACATCGATTGCCCAAGCGACGGCGCGTTTGGTGAGGACACCGCCGTAGAATTCCGGCTGATACTCTGGATCGGGAAGGCCTGATATCGGTGCGGTTGGGGTCATGTCCATCTCTGTGGGTCGAGTGTGTGTCTGGGGACTGGCCCCCCGTGGGGGACCAGGTCTGGGTGCGGTTGGTGATTAGGCCTCGACCGTGGCGTCAGAATCGCCGCCGCGCTTGGCGCGCTCTTCCATGAACTGGTCGAACTCGGCCTTGTCCTTGGCTTCGCGCAGGCGCTGAAGATAGTCTTGGAAGGCTTCCTGTTCTTCCTCCAGGCGGCGCAGCATGTCAGCCTTATAGGCGTCGAAGGCGGCGTTGCCGGAGCTGCGCATGCGATTCATCTTGGCCGTGCGACGCGATGAGCAGGTCATTGAGGTTTTGCGGTCGGAAAACATGCGTTTGCTCCAGATCATGTAGGCGAGAAGGGCAAGGCCGACGGGCCAGAAGAAGACAAAGCCTAGGACCATCGCAGCGATCCATGCGCCTTTGCCGCGCGCGTCGAGCCAAGCTTCGGTACGGGTGAGCCAGTTACCGGAAGTCGTTTGGCCGGCGTAGGCGGTGGACGGTGTCATCTCTGTCTCCTCTTTGGTTGATGTGAATGCCTTTCACATGACAAGAGATGGTGAGCGGTCTGGGCCGTTCAAGTCCCAATGTTAATTTTCTTCACATATTTGCTCGCTGTGCGGGTGAAGGGGCGGTAATACCTTGTTTCATATGTATAAAATAAGTTGGTGCTGGCGGCGTTTCGAAAGAGGTCGCTGAAACACACCGAGCAGAACAGCCTTGTGGGAAGCCATGGTTGAGGCTGACGCGACGGTCTCCTCGCCCACTGCACGACAACGTTAATAGACCCATACTGACGGCGCGCCCCGCGCAAAAGGACGCTCGAAAGTGTCCCGCGTCAGTGTTGCGTCAATAGCCGCGCCAGATCCAACCGCCGCCGAACACGCGGGTGCTGTCCATGTCATAAAAGACGCAAGCTTGGCCCGGGCTGACGCCTTCTTCTGGCGTCAACAACTCGACCTCCGCAAACCCTTCGCCCTTTGGCCGTAAGATGGCCTCACGCGGTGGACGGGTGGATCGGACTTTGACGCCGATATGCCATTCTGACCGTGACTCGAGCGGCGCGTCCCCCAACCAGTTGAGTTCACGCAGGGGCACCAGCCGTGTGGCAAGCGCAGATTTCGGTCCAACCACAACTTGCCGGGTCTCAGGGTCGAGTTTCACCACATAAAGCGGCTCCGACAGGCCCCCAATGCCAAGGCCCCGCCTTTGACCGATCGTGTAGTGAATGACACCGTGGTGTGTCCCGAGGGGTTTGCCGTCGAGGTCCACGATGTGTCCCGGCTCTCCGGCGCCCGGACGTAGTTTTTCAATCACCGACGCATAGTCGCCGTTCGGAACAAAGCAGATGTCCTGACTGTCTGGCTTATCCGCGACCGGCAATCCGTATTTGGCCGCCAGCGCACGCGTCGCGGCCTTGTCCTCAAGGTGCCCCAGGGGGAATCGCAGGTAATCAAGCTGCTCCGACGTGGTTGAGAACAGAAAATACGATTGATCCCGAACGGGATCGGCGGCGCGGTGAAGCTCCGCCCCGGATGCCCCAAGGCGACGCTGGATGTAATGACCAGTCGCCATGCAATCGGCATCTAGGTCCTTGGCCGTTTCCAGCAGGTCGCGAAATTTCACCCGTTCATTGCACCGAATGCACGGCACAGGCGTCGCACCACCGAGGTAGGAATCGGCGAATTCTTCGATGACCGATTCCCGAAAAGAATTCTCATAATCAAGGACATAGTGCGGAAACCCCATGGTTTCAGCGACCCGGCGGGCATCATGAATGTCGCGCCCGGCACAACAAGCACCCTTTTTCGCGAGGGCGGCGCCATGATCATAGAGTTGAAGGGTCACGCCAACCACATCATAGCCTTCTTCAGCCAATTGCGCGGCCACGACGGAGCTGTCCACACCGCCGGACATGGCGACGACGACCCGCGTGTCGGATGGGGCTTTGGCAAAACCCAGAGAGTTACGTTTGGCATCAAGTGGCATAGCGGCCTCCGGCGGGTGTTCCAGCGATCTGGGAAAATCCGAAGTATTTTCAAGTGGCTCCTTCACGCTCGCTTAACGCCAACGGGCTCAGAGATGACACGCGATAAACGAGTAGGAGGCTTTGATGTATCTCAGGAAAGGGCCGGGTCCAAGGGTGGTTACGCTGCCCGACGGTCGACAGTTGACGCGCGCTGATTTGCCGCCGCGGGGCACGACGCGATGGGTCGCGCGACGTAAGGCAATGGTTGTCATGGGGGTCGAGTCGGGCCTCATTACACTGGAGGAAGCGATAGAATGGTATGAGCTATCCGAGGAAGAATACGCGGGGTGGGCCGCTGCCGTATCGGCGCATGGGACCGAGGGTCTCAAAACCACACTTATTCAGCAATATCGACAGTCTTGAGTTGTAAGCAGTGCAGGACTTCGCGCAGGGTAACGGTAAGTTAACTAATTCACGCAAAGGTCGGAGTACACAATAGCACCGCCGGGAGATGGCCATGCGAATCCTGCTCGTAGAAGACGACCCAACCACTTCCAAGAGCATTGAAATGATGCTCGGGAGTGCGAATCTCAATGTCTATTCGACCGATATGGGCGAAGAGGGCATCGATCTGGCAAAACTCTATGATTACGATTTGATCCTGCTCGACTTGAAATTGCCCGACATGAATGGGCACGACGTTCTGAAGCAACTTCGGATGAGTCGAATTGAAACGCCAATCCTGATCCTATCCGGGTCTGACGACACGCAGAACAAGATTCGCGGCTTCGGGTTCGGTGCAGACGACTATATGACGAAGCCATTCCACCGCGATGAACTGATCGCGCGGATCCATGCAATTGTTCGCCGGTCCAAGGGTCACTCGCAGTCGGTTATCCGCACCGGCGCGGTAGAAGTGAACCTGGATGCGAAGTCGGTTGAAGTTGACGGGCGGACCGTTCACCTGACTGGCAAGGAATACCAAATGTTGGAGCTTTTGTCCCTGCGCAAAGGCACGACGCTTACTAAGGAGATGTTCCTTAACCATCTCTACGGCGGCATGGATGAGCCAGAGTTGAAGATAATCGATGTCTTCATCTGCAAGCTACGCAAGAAGCTGTCCGAAGCGACCGGGGGCCAAAACCACATCGAGACCGTCTGGGGACGGGGCTACGTCTTGCGGGACCCGCAGTCCGCTTCCGCCGGTGATAAGGACCTGATGTCGGCCTAGTTGGAACCCCTAGCATTTTTTGGCGCTTATGAAGTGGTCGATGGTGTCGCCGTTTGTTGGACAGCAGATGGGTGATTGCAAAACCGTAGGATGGAACCGAGCAACTTTACTCGCGTATCCTCCAAACTCGACTAAGTTGGAGGCCAAGATCAGCATTGCCGGATTCGCGGTATCGCTGATCGCAAAGTCGGTCTTGTCGTCTTTGGTCATGTAGCTCACTAACAGCTGCTCGAAACGGATGTGAGGGACCGGTTTGCTTCATACGTTTTTGTCGAGAGCAGCGTGAAACAGCGCGCTACCATACAGGCCGCGCGTGGCTCAAGTATTGAAACAACACACGGACTTGGGGCATGCTCCAGTTCAGAGGCTTTTGCCCAGGTGAACATGTGCTGATCCCGTTTGAGGACTTATCGTCGCCGTTTGAAATGCATCACAATCAGACCAGTAACGATCTAGACCGAAAGCCTGTACCGCTTGGGAGTGTTCAAAAAGGGCGAGCTACATCAAGCGCTCTAACGTTGGCCAGACCTCTGGCTTGCGTCCAACGCCGGAGCTAATCGAATTCGCAGTCCGGTCGAAAGGGCTTGGACGCTGGAAGGCGCCGCGAGTGGTCGGCACTGGGAGCTGTGTCTGGCAAGCCGATTTGTTTAGCTTCTCCTTTGTGCTGATCTTCGGAAATGACGGTAGACTCACGTCTCGGTCTCTTCGCCATATGTCGCGCGACACCCTCGAACGGGAATGCTCTACCGGTTGCTTGAGAAGCTCAAGGCCAACAAGTTGACGCTGCTTGAGGGCGAGCGCTTAGGGAAATTTGGAGCTGACGCATCATACGCTCCAAAGACCAGCCAAGTAAAAAAGAGAGGCGGATGAGAACGACGCGCTGGCTTGTGTGACAGGTCCAGACCGAGACCATCCTGAGGTGTGACTAATGGGTGGACCCTGGCAAGTCGCAGATGCAGCGCGGACCAAAGGGCTCGGACGTCAACGCAGGGGAGCGTTTCCGTAACCGTGCGGGTATCCGTCTTCAGGCTAAGCGCAACGGCGTTACCTCTGGCGCTTGCCCCCCGCGGCTGCTCTGATCGGGGCTGAGTTTACCCGTCAAACTTACCAAAATGCTCCGCTGACCGGATCGCTTGCGATCACACGACGCTCCGGGACTGGTCTCACCAGTCCGCGCGCCATATCACCACTATGGGCAGCCGCAGGAGAGGGCCGTGACCGAGATCGACGCGCAAGAGCTAGATGCAATGACGCCCGAGGCGGCCAAGGAAGAACTCCGACGTCTCGCAGACCTGCTCAACTCGGCTAATGCCGCCTATCACCAAGACGATGCCCCGCAGATGAGCGATGCGAACTACGATGCACTCAAGCGGCGGAATACTGCGATTGAGGCGCGGTTCCCTGAATTTAAACAATCAGATAGTCCAACAGACCAAGTGGGGGCCGCGCCGTCGGAGGGGTTTGGAAAGATCGCCCACGAAGTGCGAATGCTGTCGCTCGGCAATGCATTTGAAGCGGACGACGTCACCGATTTCGACGGTCGGATCAGACGCTACCTTGGCTTGGACGCAAAAGACCCGCTTGCTTACACAGCCGAGCCCAAGATCGACGGGCTGTCGCTATCCATAAGGTATGAAGCCGGCAATCTGGTTCGGGCCGCGACCCGGGGCGACGGGGAGGTGGGCGAGGATGTTACGGCCAACGTTCGTACCATCGAAGATATCCCCAAGCGGATCGAAGATGCGCCGGACGTCCTGGAAGTGCGGGGCGAAGTCTATATGTCCCACGCCGATTTCGCCGCCCTCAATGCACGGCAAGCTGCGGAGGGTGCGAAGGTTTTCGCCAATCCGCGAAATGCCGCGGCAGGCAGCCTTCGCCAACTGGACCCAAGCATCACAGCAGCGCGTCCCCTTCGGTTTTTCGCATATGCGTGGGGCAGCTTGTCCGAGCCGTTGGCCGATACGCAGTATGACGCCCTGGCGCGTCTGCACCGGATGGGATTTGTCACCAATGACGAAACCAAGCTGTGCAAAGGGGCCGAGGACCTGCTGTCGACCTATGCAGATGTCGCCGCGAAACGGGCTGATCTGGGCTATGACATCGATGGTATTGTGTACAAGGTCAATGACTTGGCCTATCAGGCGCGCCTGGGCTTTCGCTCAACGACGCCTCGCTGGGCCATCGCCCATAAGTTCCCCGCTGAGACGGCCTGGACCCGGCTTTTGGGGATCGACATCCAAGTGGGGCGGACCGGCGCCCTGTCGCCCGTTGCGCGGCTAGAGCCGGTGACGGTTGGCGGTGTGGTTGTGTCCAATGCCACGCTCCACAACGAAGACTACATCGCGGGGCGCGATGCGAAGGGCCGCGACATTCGCGGCGGGACGGACCTGCGTGCGGGCGACCGGGTCGAGATCTATCGGGCCGGTGACGTCATCCCGAAAGTGCGCGACGTGGACCCGCGGGCGCGGCCGCCAGAGGCGGTGCCCTTCGTGTTCCCGGACATCTGCCCGGAGTGTCAAAGTCCCGCGCTGCGAGAGCCGGGCGAGTCCGTAAGGCGCTGCACCGGCGGCTTGATTTGCCCAGCCCAACGAATTGCCCGTTTGAAGCATCTCGTCTCCCGTGGGGCGCTGGACGTGGACGGCTTGGGTGACAAGGAAATCGAGCGGTTTCAAGAGATTGGGTGGATCGTCGCTCCGGTGGATATCTTCACGTTGCAGGATCGTTACGGCAGTGGCCTACAAACCGTCGCGGGGCTTGATGGATGGGGGGCGACCTCCGCCGACAACTTGTTTTCCGCCATCGAAACGGCCCGTGAGCAGCCTTTGGCCCGCGTTCTCGTCGGCCTCGGGATCCGTCATCTTGGAGAGGTGGCCGGGCGTGATCTGGCACGGCACTTCGGCAGTTGGTCGGCCCTTGTGACGACGGTGGATACGGCACTGCCAGCTGCGGAGGCACACCGCCGTGCGGAAGAGGCTGAGCTGGCCGAACGGGCGCGGGCATCTGATGAAGGTCGCCGCCCCCGCCTCGCCGAAACCCGTGCAGCGGCCTGGGCAGATGTTGCGGCTGACGCCCGCGCCGCTTGGGAGGATTTGACGGGCATTGACGGTGTTGGGGCCACGCTCGCCTTGGCGGTTTGTGATGCCCTGTCTGCCCCCCAGGAACGGGCCGCAATCGATGCACTCATATCCGCACTCCGGATTGCTCCGCCCGAAGCTCCCGCCCAAGAAAGCCCAGTCGTCGGCAAGACGGTGGTGTTTACGGGCAGTTTGGAGAAAATGACCCGTGCCGAGGCCAAGGCGACAGCCGAAGCCTTGGGGGCCAAAGTCTCCGGGTCCGTATCGTCCAAAACCGACTTGCTCGTGGCAGGCCCGGGGGCCGGGTCAAAGGCAACGAAAGCCGCAAGCCTCGGAATAGAGACCATAGACGAAGATGCCTGGCTTGCATTGATCGGGGCGCGATGACCGGACGCCCAGAACAATTGTTCCCGCTGTTTGCGGGGCTGGAAACCTTGCCGGGCGTCGGCCCAAAAACGGCGAAGCTTTTGGCGAACCTGGCCATCGCCGCGCCGCGCGACCTGCTGTTTACCCTTCCGTCGAGCGGGGTGGACCGGGCGCCTGTGGCGTCTGTTCAGGATGCGGCCTTGCCGGGCGTGGTGACCGTGCCGGTGACGATTGGGCGCCACATTCCGCCGATGCAAAGGGGACGCCCATATCGGATCGAAGTTGAGGATGCGAAGACCACCTTTCAGGTCGTCTACTTTCGCGGCGCGGCGGAGTTGCATCAGCGCCTGTTGCCGACGGGTCAGCGCCGCATCCTGTCTGGGAAGGCGGAGCTCTATGATGGCATCGCGCAAATGCCGCACCCCGATCACGTGTTGTCCGAAGGGGAAGCCTTACCCGCCTATGAGCCGGTCTATCCTCTGACCGCCGGCATCACGGCAAAGGTCATGGCGAAGGCCGTAGCCGGCGCGCTGAGCCGCGTTCCACCCCTGGCCGAATGGATTGACCCGAACCTCATGGCCGAGCGGGGCTGGCCCACGTTTGCCCAAGCCCTGCAGGAGGCGCATCACCCGTTGGCTGCCGCCGACCTGTCCCCCGCGTCGATGGCTCGCCAGCGTTTGGCCTATGATGAGTTGTTTGCCCATCAGTTGACCCTGGCCCTCGCCCGCACGACAGAACGGTCGCGTCCGGGGCAGGTGACCGAGGGATCTGGGCGTCTTCGGCGTAAGGTGTTGGCGGTGCTTCCTTTTCAGCCCACCGGCGCGCAGCAGCGCAGCGTTGATGAAATCGCTGACGACATGGCCCGGCCTCGCCGCATGAACCGCCTGCTCCAGGGGGATGTGGGGTCCGGAAAGACGCTCGTTGCGTTGATGGCGCTTCTGACCGCCGTGGAGGCCGGGGGGCAGGGCGTTCTCATGGCCCCGACCGAAATCCTCGCGCGGCAACATGCGGAGGGCCTGCGACCCTTGGCAGATGCGGCGGGCGTCGTTTTGGAATTGCTCACCGGTCGCGATAAGGGACGGGAGCGCGAGGCCAAACTGAGTGCATTGGCCAACGGGGATATTCACATCCTTGTCGGGACCCATGCCGTCTTCCAACGGGACGTGACCTTCGCTGACTTGCGTTTGGCCGTGATCGACGAACAGCATCGCTTTGGGGTCAGGCAGCGGATGCTGTTGGGGGAAAAGAACGCCGCGACGGATGTCCTCGTGATGACGGCAACGCCGATTCCACGATCCCTCGCGCTGACGCAATACGGTGATATGGACTTGAGCGTGCTGGACGAAAAACCGCCAGGGCGGACGCCGGTGCAGACAGCGACCGTGCCCGTATCCCGGATGGACGACGTCATCGCGAAGCTGCGCGCGGCCGTGGCCGAAGGACGGCAGGCCTATTGGGTCTGTCCCTTAGTCGAAGAATCGGAGGTGATCGACGCGACCTCGGCCGAGGAACGGTTCCGCAGCCTGAGGGCCGCCTTGGGCGACGGCGCCGTTGGACTGGTCCACGGTCAGATGGCCCCCGCCGACAAGGATGCCGCCATGGCGGCTTTCGTCGCTGGGCGAACATCTGTTCTGGTCGCGACAACGGTGATCGAGGTGGGCGTGAACGTGCCCAACGCCTCCATCATGGTGATTGAGCGGGCCGATACTTTTGGCTTGGCGCAGTTGCACCAGCTGCGGGGCAGGGTGGGTCGGGGCGCCGCCGCGTCGACCTGTTTGCTGATGTATAAGGCGCCGCTCGGGGATACGGCTGAGGCACGTTTGCGCATCCTGCGTGAAAGCGAGGACGGGTTCCGCATATCCGAAGAAGACCTGGCGCTGCGGGGGGCAGGCGATGTGATCGGCACCGCGCAATCGGGCCTCCCTCGATTTCGGGTCGCGGATTTGGAACGGCAGGCCGCGTTGATGGCAACGGCGCAGACGGATGCGCGCGCGCTTTTGGCGGCGGATCCTGATCTCAGCAGTCCGCGCGGACAGGCGGCGCGCCTCGTCTTGTGGCTGATGGAGCAGGACCGTGCGCTCCGGCTGTTGCGCGTTGGGTAGGAGAACGAGCGCTATTTGTTCTCATATGTTCCCATAAAGTTCTTTACAGACTGTCCTCAATATGAGAACAAAAGAACAACAAGAGCATCAAGAACAGGTGACCCCATGCTACGCAAGCTTTTCCAGATCGATCCGCAAACCGACGATGGTTTGTTGTACGATGTCCTTGGTGGCGTGTGGTTGGTGACCCTGATGCTCAGCCTGCTTCACCTGCCGAACCTTGTGGCGTGATCGGCCCGCCCCGTGATCTTTTAAGCTGACGTTGCGTTTCTGCCCGCGTCTGGATCGTCTCTCCACCAGCATCGCTTCCCCATGTCGATGATGGCGCCGCTTGCTTCCCCGGTAACTGGCGATACGCCAAAGGCTTCTGACACCTTCGGCCACTGCCTGCGCGATCCTGATGCACCTGTCCCGCCGCCTCCGATCTTTGGAGTGCGGCGGTTTTTTTTAACGGGGCGGAGATGCGCCGTCTTGCAAGAAACGATCTCTGTAGAACCGACCCGCTGAGACCACCTAGCGGACGGATTTCGTGGTCTCACTAAACTCAGGTTTTAGTGTTTGGCGGGGGGTGTGCGACCAGGCGATGCACACGGTAACAGGTAATTGGCTGTCAAAAATGGGGTAGGCAAAGACCGGCCCCCGCGACCGATCAAAAAACGCCCGCCGGATCGGCGCAGCCTAGCCGTCCCGATATGCGAGCCGCAGACCACCCCAATGGCGGCCCGCAACGATCAACGGCACAGAGATATCCTTCATCAGCACGAATTCCCCACCACCCATATTGCGACGGTAAACTTGGATCAAAAACGGCGCGCGGTTTGATCCCGCTTTGGACCCTGTCCGGTCGTCAAAGATCCGGCGATTGCGACAATTGGCATTGTTCCACGCGGGATCCGGACCCTGCGGTTTCGAAAAGCGGAGGTTGTGGGTCGGAATGTAGCCGTTCCGATCACAGGGACAGCACAGGATTACAGACGGATCGCGGCCCAAGGCGCCCTCGATGATCGTCTGGACTGTTTGGTCCATGAAGGCTGCGAAAGGCGTCTCGTGCTGCTGCGGCGCGGTGCCCAGGATCGGCGTATATCGGAAATCGAACAGGGCCTCCCGCGAGATACGACCCGCCGCAAGCCCGGCCTCCATCGCGGCCGTCACGTCCTGCGCGACGTCCTTCGCAATCCCTATGAACCGATGATCTGGGCCATCTGTTTCAATTTCTACGGCCTTTTGGAGAAGGGCTTCGCAAGCATCGGTCATTTTCCCAGACCGTTTCCGCGCCTGGCGCACTTCGTGGGCTGTGGCATGGGCCGCTGTTTCGATGGCGTCATAGATCGGCTGGGCGCGGTCGTTGCCCGCCGCGAGCGAGGTCATCGCCGTCTCCACCCCCTGGATCCGTTCACGCGCGCGGGCCATGTCGCCCACGATTCCTTCGACCGTGCGGCGCGTCTCTGCCGCGCTTTCGATGCCTTTCTCAAAGTCAGGCTCATATTCCGTCGCATCAGCGCGCATGGCCGCCGTCCAATCGTCGAGCGATGAGATGCTGTCCGATATTCCGCCCGCCGCCTCGGCCGTTTTGCGGGAGAGATCGTTGATGGCCTCGGCCACGACGGCAAAGCCGCGCCCCGCAGCACCGGCCCGCGCTGCCTCAATGGAGGCATTCACCGCCAGAATGTTCACCTGCCGCGCAATACGAGCAATTTCGCCGTTACTGGCCACAATCTGCTTCAACAGTGCTTCAAGATCATAGGTGCGGCGCGACACATCGGTGCCCCATTTCGCCATCCTATGAAACCGGTCGGAGTTTTCGGCGATGGAACTGATCCGGGCCGTCGCCGCGGCCTCGGTTTCCGCGGCCACCTGTGACAGCTCCGCGATTTCGGCGTTCACGGCCTGGATAGCATCACTGATGTTGTCACCAGCCTGTCGCAAGGTCGCGACATCCCCCTGACTGCGCTGTGTTCGCGCGTCAATGTCATCGACAAACCCTGCGAGGTCGAAGACGAGGAAGCCCAAGGGCACCACCGTTTGCGCGAGTCCCGTTGATGGGGTCACGACACTATCGGTCAGCACCGGGCGCGCGAGGGAGGCGGACATCAAAAACTCCTGCAAGGGGTCATTACAGGGGCCTAACAGCCGCATTTTACTACAAGGTTAAGACGTGTGTTCGACCTGCGCATCCACGGTCGATAAGGCCTCCACGGTTGCGTCCAACGCAAGCAGGATCGAGGCGTGACGGTTTCGGAAATCACGGGCCGGTGTCAGCACTTCGAAGCCGTCGAACGGCGCCTGCGGGACGTCCCCGCCATCTTTGAGCATCGCTCGCAACTGGTCCCGCGCCGTGCTCACCTCCGCCAGGGAGCGCCCAACCATGACTCGCCCGCTCACCGACGCGGCGGCTTGACCTAAGGCACAGGCCTTCACGTCTTGGGCATAGCGAGAGATTCGGCCATCGACCACGTCAAGCGACACGGTCACCGTCGATCCACACAGCGGTGACTGTTTGCGCGCCGTCACTTGGGGATCCGTCAGCGGGTCAGTGGCCGGCATATCCGCCGCCAATTCCAAGATGCGACCAGAATAGAGTTTGATCAGATCGGCTTCTGACATCGGCTTCCTTTCTCGCGGCGTTCCCCTTAGGTAGCGGGCGACCGCTGTGATGCAAAGGTGCCAATATGTCCTTCGACCCCGCAAGTCTGACGTATGACAGCAAGGGGCTGATCCCGGCCATAGCCCAGGATGCGACAACGGGCGAAGTCCTCATGATGGCCTGGATGAATGCCGAAGCTGTGGCCAAGACATTGGAGACGGGCCGTGTCACCTATTGGTCGCGGTCGCGACAGGCCTTTTGGGTCAAGGGGGATACATCGGGTCATATCCAGCGCCTCGTGGATCTGCGGCTCGATTGCGACCGCGATTGCCTGCTGATGCAAGTGGAGCAGACCGGAGCGGCCTGTCACACAGGGCGGCGGACCTGCTTCTACACAGCGGTTCGAGACGACGCAGAAGTCGAACTGATGTCCCCGATGGGCGACGCGTAGCCGCTCCATTAACTGGGAAAGCCGGAAACGGGGTCTAATTGCTGCTGGGCAAGGGCGCTGTTGCAAGAGTTTCACCTTGCGATGGTAGCGCTAACATGTAAGAGGCTCACCAGCCCCAGCCAAACGGAGATGCGCCATGCCCCTGGACAGTCGGCTTGAAAGGATCACGGACACCATCCGTGAGCGGTCGCGCCCAACACGTGACCGATACCTGAGCCGGATGCGTGCCTTGGCCCAGGAAGGTCCGCGCCGGGGGCATTTGGACTGCGGCAACCAGGCCCATGCCTATGCGGCGATGGGGGACCAGAAAGACGATCTTGTCGCGGAGCGGGTCCCGAACATTGGGATCGTCACGGCCTACAACGACATGTTGAGCGCCCATCAGCCGTTCAAGGACTATCCTGACCGCATCAAGGCCGCGGCCCGTACTGCGGGCGCCACCGCGCAGGTGGCAGGTGGTGTTCCGGCCATGTGCGATGGTGTGACCCAAGGCCAAACCGGAATGGAATTGTCGCTGTTTTCCCGCGATGTGATCGCTCTGGCGGCGGGGGTCTCCCTCAGCCATAACACCTTCGACTCGGCGCTATACCTGGGCATCTGCGACAAGATCGTGCCTGGGCTCGTCATCGCGGCGGCGACCTTCGGGTACCTGCCAGGCATCTTTGTTCCCGCCGGTCCCATGACAAGCGGATTGCCGAATGATGAAAAGGCCCGCGTCCGCCGCGACTATGCCGAAGGCAAAGTGGACCGAAAGGCCCTGATGGCCGCCGAAATGGCCAGCTATCATGGGCCCGGGACCTGCACCTTCTACGGCACGGCGAATTCGAACCAGATGTTGATGGAGTTCATGGGGCTGCATCTGCCCGGAGCCAGCTTCGTCAACCCGGGCACGCCATTGCGGGATGCGCTGACGGATGCGGCGACCGAGCGGGCGGCTGCGATCACGGCACTCGGAAACGCCTATACGCCGGTCTGCGACGTCTTGGACGAGCGGGCTTACGTCAACGGCCTCGTCGGCTTGATGGCGACGGGTGGGTCGACGAACCTCGTCCTCCATCTGGTCGCCATGGCCCGGGCCTCGGGCGTGCATCTGACCTGCGGGGATTTTGACGAGATCTCAGGTATCGTTCCGCTGATGGCGCGGGTCTATCCCAACGGGTTGGCGGACGTGAACCATTTCCACGCGGCGGGCGGACTTCCGTTCATGATCGGGCGCTTGCTGGAGGCGGGGCTGCTGCACGAGGATGTTCAAACTGTCGCTGGTCTCGGCCTGTCGGCCTATGCGCAGGAGCCGACCCTGAAGGACGGCCAATTGGCCTGGGCGCCGGGACCCCGTGACAGTCTGAATGACAAGATCCTGAAATCGCCCGAGGCGCCTTTCGCCGAAACCGGTGGCTTACGGCAGGTGCGGGGCAACCTGGGGCTGGGTGTCATGAAAATCAGTGCGGTAGCGCCCGACCTTCATGTCGTTGAGGCGCCAGCACGCGTGTTTCACACACAGGATGCCGTCAAGGCCGCCTTCCGTGCCGGGGAGTTGGACCGAGACGGTGTGATCGTTGTCCGCTATCAAGGGCCACGGGCCAACGGGATGCCAGAACTCCACGGCCTGACCCCCATTTTGACCGTGCTGCTGCAACGGGGTCACAGGGTGGCCTTGGTCACCGACGGGCGCATGTCAGGCGCCTCCGGCAAAGTTCCCGCGGCCATCCATGTCTCGCCAGAGGCGCTCGACGGTGGACTGATCGGTAAACTTCAAGACGGTGATCTGCTGCGCGTGGACGCAGCCAGTGGGCGTCTGGAGGTTCTTACCGAGGGCGTCGCAAGTCGAGAGGCCGTCCAACCCGATCTCAGCGCCAACGGTCACGGCGTGGGTCGCGAATTGTTCGACGTGTTCCGCGCCACGGCCGGGCCTTCGGACCAAGGGGCAGGGGTCGTGGTCTGATCCCAGCGCTTCCTCCACTTAACGACTTTTTCTCTTACTTTCGAAGGTCTCCGATGACGCCACTAGATCAATCCAAAGCCGCACGCGAGATCGCGGGTCAGGCGCCCGTCATCCCGGTTCTCGTGCTGGACGACACGGCCCACGCACGCCCATTGGCCGAGGCTTTGGTCGCCGGTGGTCTGCCCGCGTTGGAGGTGACTCTGCGCACACCGGCCGCACTTGATTGCATTTCGGCCATGGCCAACGTCCATGGCGGCTTTGTCGGCGCGGGAACCCTGCTCACGCCCGAGGACGTCAAAGCGGCCAAGGCTGCGGGCGCAACCTTCGGCGTGTCCCCAGGCGCGACAGACAAGTTGATCCAGGCCTGCATTGATGAGGATTTGCCCCTCCTTCCCGGGGCCGCGACCGCGACCGAGGTGATGCGCCTGCTGGAGGTCGGCTTTGATATGTTGAAGTTCTTCCCCGCTGAAGCTTCGGGCGGCGCACCGGCGCTTAAAGCCATCGGCGCGCCGATCCCGCAGGTTTCATTCTGCCCAACCGGAGGCGTGAGCCTCGCCAACAAGGCCGACTACCTCGGACTGTCGAACGTGGTCTGTGTCGGTGGATCCTGGGTCGCCCCGAAGGACAAGATGGCCGCTGGCGATTGGAGCAGCATCGAAGATTTGGCGCGGGCGGCGCGTGCCTAGGGCCGGGCGGGCTGCTCGGGGCGTGAAAGGGACGGGACGCGATCGTGACCCAAGATGATGACCTGGAAACCGCCCTTCGCAGCTTTCTCGACCACTACAATCAGTGCTTCTACGACAGGGATTTAGAGGCCCTTCGCGCGCTCTACCTCTCCGATGACGGTCTTGTCTTTTGGGACAACCACGCGGGCTGCGATAGCACTAGCTTGGAGGATCATGTCGCAAAGGTCAGTACATTCTTCGCGACCGGTAAGACAACCGAGTCCGGCACGATTGAGCCTCTCTTGATAGAAGACCTTAGGGCGCGGCGTCGGGGCGATGTGGCGGTTCTCACGTCCATCCTTCGGTATCGGAGCGCCCCGAGGCCAGGTGTTCGTAGCACCTTCGTCCTTGGTCGAGAGGGCCTCGCCTGGAGGATCATGCACGTTCACCATTCCTTCGACCCGAACGAGACGGATCAGCCGGGCGCTGATCCGTTGGGTGTTGAGGATCGCTGAAAGATTGCAGGCCGTCCGCCAGCGCGCGCCCCTCAGCCCGCGCCGCTCACCAAGTAGCCATCCACCTCATCCCCATTGATCCCGCCCAGACTGGAAAAGTCGCCCGTGCCGAACATGGCCTGCCCAGCATCGCGAATGATCCGATGGGTTGCCCGCGCCAGGGAGGACCCTAGGGAAATGCGGGCCGCCCCCAGGGCGCCGAAGTCCGCACGGGTTTGCGCCATCAGCGGCCCCGCCGCCAAAGCATTGACGGGGGCGGATACGGATGCCGTGATCTGTGCCAGGGCCTCGGGACCGCCCGGCACCGGGCAGTAGAGAACGTCCGCGCCGACGGCTTCGAAGGCTTGCAGGCGGCGGATGGCTTCCTCCAGATCATAAAGCCCGTGCAAGACACCATCGGCGCGGGCGCAAAACACAAAGTCAGAAGGCGCGGCGCGCGCGGCGGTGACAGCGGCCGCCATCCGCTCAACCGATGCGTCGAACCCATAGGCCGTGCCCTCTGGCGACACGTCCTCGATGCAGCATCCGGCCAATCCGGCCTCGATGGACAGCCGCACCGTTTCGGCGCAGGCGTCGGGCGCGGGGCCGTAGCCGTCCTCCAAATCCGCCGAGACGGGGACGGCGACGGCGCGGGCCAGCTCGGCCGCATGGGCGATGGCCTCGTCCCGTCCAATCTGTCCGCCGTCTGGCACCCCGCGCGTGAAGGCGTAGCCAGCCGAAGAGGTGGCGATGGCTTGGGCACCGAGGGCCACGAGCATCCGGGCCGATCCAAGGTCCCAGGCGTTGGCCAGGATGAAAGGGTCGCCGGGTTTGTGAAGGTCTCGGAACGTGGTCATGGGCGCATCTCCTCGGCGAAGCTCAAAATGATGTCGAACGCGGGCAGCAGCCGCGTCTCGGGTAAAGTCAAGGCGACACGGATATGGCCCGCAGCCGCCCGCCCGAAACTGTCGCCGGGCATGACCGCGATACGATGTTGATCCAGCAGACGCGCCGCGAAATCGGGCGCCGATAGGCCTGCGCCGCGAATATCCAACATCAGGTACATGGCCCCACCGGAGGGGATCGCCCGGACCACCTGTTGTCGATCAAGCCGGTCCAAGCAGGCCTGGCGCCGCCGCAGGAACGGCGCGGAGATCTCCGCCTCGAAGGCTGCGCCTAGGGACAGCGCATGGCAGCCAGCGGCCTGGATGTATCCCGGCACGCCATAGGTCGTATAGGTAGCCAAGGTCGCCATCTCGGCGATGGCATCCGCCGGGCCGATCAGCCAGCCCAGCCGACTGCCCGTCATGGCGTGGGATTTGGACAAAGACCCTGCGACCAAGGTCCGGTCGGCCATGTGGGGCAGGGCGCGGGGGCTTTGGTGTGCGCCGGTCCAGACTTGGGTGTCGTAGACCTCATCCGAGATAAGCCAGGCATCGCGATCCCGCGCCGCATCGGCCAGGGCGTGCATCGTCTCCGGACCATAGACAGCGCCCGTGGGGTTGTTCGGAGAATTGACGAGCACCGCGCGCGCATCCCCCGCCGCCTCCAGCGCCGCGCGGGTGGGTTGGAAGCCATCTTTGGGACGGGTCACCAGGGCCACGGGCCGCCCGCCAGCAGCGCGGACCGTGCCGGGGTAGGTTGCATAGTATGGGTCTGGGATCAGAACGGGGTCGCCGGGCTCCAGTGCGCCCATCAACGCAGTAAACAGAGCCATTTGCGCGCCGGGGACAACGAGCACGTTGTCTTGTGTCGTTGGCACCTGGGTCCGCTCCGAGACGCGGGCGGCGATCCTGGCGCGCAGGTCGGCGGTTCCGGCGGTGGCCGCGTAGCCCGTTTGCCCCGCGTGGGCGGCCTCGGCCATGGCCGACAGGATGGTCGGATGGGTGCGGATGTCATGCTCCCCAACCGTCAGATCGGTCAGGGGAATGCCCTGCGCCTCCAGCGCCCGTGCGCGGTTGAAGATGTCCCAGCCATCCTCTCCGCCCGGAGAGATCTGACGCAATCGGTTAGAGAGTGTCACCATGGGCGTGACCGGACACCGAGCGAGGTCGACTGTCAAACGAATGTGTGGGCTTATCTTGCTGGACCCGGGCTTCGCGAGTGGACCGGTGCAATGGCAGTCGGCCGTGGCGGCGTCCGATTAACCCTTCACGCAGGCTCCGGACGGTTGCGACGTCGCGTGACCCGTGCTACGCGCGCCCCATGGGACGCGTGATCTGCATTATCTGCATCTGACCCGCCCGCTGACAGGATCGGCGGGCCCGGATGGCCTGCGTTCCGACCCAAGCCACCCGCACCCCGCCATAAAAGATGACGAGGAGAGACCGGATGGACCGGGCTGCCATGCGCTTGCGCAATTCGATGACGCGACAGGTCGAAGGGTTTGTCCCGCTCGACCCCTCGAATGTGCGCCTCTACCTCTGTGGGCCGACGGTTTATGATCGGGCGCACCTGGGCAACGCCCGCAATGTGATCTTGTTCGATGTCCTGTTCCGCTTGCTCCGCCACGACCACGGGCTGGACCATGTGACCTACGTCCGGAATTTCACGGATGTGGATGACAAGATCAACGCACGCGCCGCCGAGACGGGCCGTGATATTTCCGACATCACCGAGGAAACCATCGGCTGGTACCACGCCGACATGGATGCGCTTGGGAACTTGCGCCCCACCCACGAGCCGCGCGCGACCGAGTACATCGCCGAGATGATTGCGATGATCGAGGGGCTGATTGCTTCCGGCCATGCCTATGCCGCAGAGGGGCACGTGTTGTTTTCGGTCGCTGCCGATCCCCAATATGGGTCGCTTTCGGGTCGATCCGTGGACGACATGATCGCAGGTGCGCGGGTCGAAGTGGCCCCCTACAAGCGGGACCCCATGGATTTCGTCCTATGGAAGCCCTCGGGCCCGGAGCTGCCCGGTTGGGATAGCCCCTGGGGGCGCGGTCGGCCTGGCTGGCATATCGAATGCTCTGCCATGTCCAAGGCTTTGCTTGGAACGTCTTTTGACATCCACGGCGGCGGGAACGATCTGATGTTTCCCCACCACGAGAACGAGCGCGCCCAGAGCTGCTGCGCCGACCCGGATGCGGGACACGCCCAGATTTGGCTGCACAATGAGATGCTGCTGGTCGAAGGACGGAAGATGTCCAAAAGCCTGGGCAACTTCTTCACGGTCCGTGACCTGCTGGACCAGGGCGTGCCGGGGGAAGTCATTCGGTTTGTGTTCCTGTCGACGCATTACTCCAAGCCGATGGATTGGACGGAAGACAAAGCGCGGGAGGCGAAGAAAACTCTCATTAAGTGGTACCGACAAGCGAGCATGAGCACCGCTCAGGACACAAACGCCCATCCGGAAGTCCTGCGATGCTTGCGGGACGATTTAAATACGCACGGCGCATTGGCTGAGTGTTTTCAGCTTTACGCTGCAGGCGACTTCGGAGCCCTTCGTGGAAGCATGAACCTACTTGGCCTTGGCTTCGACAAGGTCCCAGCTTGGGCAAGCGAACCGTCTTTCGAGGAGGCAGAATTGGCCTTGGTTACTGATTTGCTGAATGCCCGTGACCGAGCCAAGGGCCAGAAGAACTACGCCAAGGCAGACCAGATCCGAGACGGGTTGGCCGCAGCAGGGGTCATTGTTCAGGATACGAAGGATGGTCCTCAGTTATCAAAGTCCGAAGGTTTTGACATTGAACAGCTAAACGACCTCTGGGGCAGGATATGACCGAACGCCTCTACCTCTACGACACGACCCTGCGGGATGGGCAGCAAACCCAGGGCGTGCAGTTCTCAACCGCCGAGAAAGTCGAAATCGCGCAGATGCTCGATGCCCTGGGCCTTGACCACATCGAAGGCGGTTGGCCCGGTGCGAACCCGACCGATAGCGAGTTCTTCGCGGCGCCCCCCAAGACCCGCGCCACCATGACGGCCTTTGGGATGACCAAACGGGCCGGCCGCTCCGCCGAGAATGACGACGTCTTGGCCGCCGTGCTGAACGCGGGGACGTCCTCCGTCTGTCTTGTGGGGAAGACCCATACCTTTCATGTGGAAACGGCGCTGGGCATCTCGCTGGACGAAAACCTCGAAAACATCCGCGCCTCTGTGGCCCATGTGGTGGCCCAGGGTCGAGAGGCGCTGCTGGATGCGGAACATTTCTTTGACGGGTTCGAGGCCGATCCGGCCTATGCGCGCGCCTGTCTGGCCACGGCCCTCGACGCCGGCGCGCGATGGGTGGTGTTATGCGACACCAACGGGGGCACCATGCCGAGCCGCATTGGTGAGGTGATCGACGGGCTGGACCTGCCTGGCGACAGATTGGGCATCCACACCCATAACGACACCGAACAGGCCGTGGCCGGATCGCTGGCGGCCATTGATGCGGGCGTCAGACAAGTCCAGGGCACGCTGAACGGCCTCGGCGAACGCTGCGGCAATGCGAACCTGACGTCGCTCATCCCGACCCTGCTGCTCAAGGAACCCTATGCCAGCCGCTTCCAGACCGGCGTCCGGGACCTGCCGGGATTGCTCCGCGTGTCGCGCAGGTTGGACGACATCCTAAACCGCGTGCCGCGCCGCGAAGCGGCTTACGTAGGCGCGTCGGCCTTTGCCCATAAGGCGGGGCTCCATGCCAGTGCCATTCTGAAAAACCCCAAGACCTATGAGCACATCCCACCCGAGGCGGTGGGCAACGCCCGGATCGTGCCCATGTCCAATCAGGCGGGTCTGTCGAACCTGCGCAAACGGTTGGCCGACGCAGGTCTTTCGACTGATGACGATGGGGCCCTGCGGCGGATCTTGGAACGGGTCAAAATCCAGGAAGACAAGGGCTACTCCTACGACGGCGCCCAAGCGAGTTTCGAGATGATCGCCCGCGATGAACTGAGTCTGCTGCCGTCGTTTTTTGAAGTGAAGCGCTACCGCGTGACCGTGGAGCGGCGCAAAAACAAGTACAATCAGATGGTGTCCCTGTCGGAGGCGGTTGTGGTCGTGAAAGTCGATGGGGACAAAAAACTGTCGGTGTCTGAGTCCATGGATGAGACGGGGGGCGACCGAGGCCCGGTCAATGCGCTTTCCAAGGCATTGTTTAAGGACCTCGGGCCGTATCAAGCGCAGATCAACGACATTCGCCTGATCGATTTTCGCGTCCGCATCATGCAGGGCGGGACGGAGGCGGTGACCCGGGTTATCATCGACCACGAAGACGGGAAGGGGCGCCGTTGGTCCACCGTGGGCGTTTCGCCCAATATCGTGGATGCCAGTTTCGAAGCCCTGTTGGATGCGGTTCGGTGGAAACTATGTCAGGGGACATGACCGGATTTTGGATCATCCATAATGGCTTGAGCCGCGAAGGGCCTGGGACGCCCGAGGACGTTGCCTGGGCCGCTGAGGTGGCGCAACTGCCAAAGACGGGACGTGTCTGTGACGTGGGCTGCGGACCGGGGTCGGATCTGGGCGTCTTGGCCGATCGCGTGCCACAGGGTCATGTGATCGGGCTAGACCCGTATCTGTCCTTTGTCGTCGAAGCCACCTTGCGCCACTGGGACAGACCGGAGATCAGGGTGCGTCGGGGGTCCTCCCTCGGTGGCGACGGTCTTATGGCGCCTTCGGACGTGGGCCCTCTGGATCTGATCTGGTGCGCTGGGGCGATCTACTTCGATGGCGTTGGCCCCTCGTTGACGTCTTGGCGCAGCGCGCTGGCGCCCGGTGGGTCAGTGGTGTTTTCCGCCCCCGTTGTGGCGCAGGCCGATGACGCTGAGGCCGTGGCCTTTTGGGAAGGGGAGGCTTTCGACACAGACGACAGCCTAGACGCAAAGATCAGAGATGCCGGATATGAGGTCACCGCCCGGTCCCGCGTGTCCGATGCCGGGTGGCAGGCGTATTTCGATGCCGTCGAAGCGCGCTGCGATGCCTTGGACGGTGTCGATGACCCAGAGCTTCAAAACGCGATCACGCAATCGCGGCAGGAAGCAGAGACCTGGTCGCGCCTCAAGGATCGCCTCGGGTACGCGCTGCGCGTGGTGCGCCCCATATGAGCACGACGGACATCGCTGCCTGCGCGGGGTTGGTTCAGCGCGGTGACCCAGACCGGTTCCGCGCGGCGATGGCCGCGCCCGTAGAGGCGCGCGCCAAGCTGTTCCCCCTCTATGCATTCAACCTTGAAGTCGCGCGCGCGCCCTGGGTCACGCAGGAGCCTTTGATCGCCGAAATGCGCCTCCAGTGGTGGCGGGATGCTCTGGACGAAATCGCAAGCGGGGGGGCCGTCCGGCGGCATGAAGTGGTCACGCCCCTGGCGGAGGCCATCGACGCCGAGGGCGCGCGGGCCTTGGATGGGTTGGTCTCAGCACGGCGCGCGGATATCGAAAAGTCGGCACCGGCCAGCCGCGCGGCCCTTCGGACCTATCTGGAGGCAACCGCCGGAACGTTGCTTTGGGTGGCGGGTCGGGCCATTGGCGCGCCCCACGACGGACTTCGAGCGGCGGGTTTGGCCCAAGGAACCGCCGCTTTCTTGCGGGCGGTTCCCGATTTGATTGCCAAGGGCCACCATGCGCTGCCCCACGGGGATCAAGTGACCGAGATGCTGCACCTGGCGGAGATCGGCTTGGATGCGCTCGCCACTGCCCGACGGGCGAAACTCTCTAAGGGCGCACGGCCAGTGTTGGGTGTGATGGCCAATGTGGATGCAACACTGCGCGCCGTCCGCAAAGACCCACGCGCCGCGTTGGACGCCCCCGTGCCCATCAGTCGGGCAAGCGCTCCGCTCAGAACGGGCTTGGCAGTGACGCTGGGCCGCTTCTGACCTGCTGGATCGATCCGGGTCTGAGCCTAAGCCGGCTCCGCCCGCAGATAGCTGCGCATCCCATAGATCAGAGGCGCTCCGGTCTCATCGGACCGCACGGCACGAACGGCCCCGATGATCACGTGATGCGTTCCAATCAAATCGACGGCTTGGACCTCACAATCAAATGCGGCCAACCCGTCCAAGATGGGCGCGCCTGTGGACAGGGTCTCGACCGCCAAACCATCGAACCGTGCGGGTCCAACGGCGCCCGTCCGGCCCGCGAAGACATCCGCAATGTCCTGCTGTGAGGCGGCGAGGACGTTGATGCCAAAGCAGCCGTTGTCGAGGATCGGGCGGGCCGCGCTGGCCCCACGGTTCACGCACACCAGCATCGTGGGCGCATCGCCATCCGCACTGACCGAGGTCATGGCCGAGACCGTGACACCCGCAAGGCCCGCTGGCCCATCGGTCGTCACCACGCTGACGGTGGCTGCGGCACGGCTCATGGCCTTGAGGAAGTCTTGGCGCAGGTGTTCCATGCCCTAGCACTTAGCCGATGGGGCAGGGCTGTCGAGGGGCAAAGCATGCTTTCCTTTTCGCTGCCGCGAAGGCTAGCAAAGACGTGACAAGAAACCTTCGGAGACGAGCATGGCCCTGCAAGACGCACGCGATCAGGTTGATATGGCGATCACGCGGGACGACGCGCGGGGCCTTGCGTTCGAGAATGCCTTCGGCGGCGTCACCTCCGCGTTCAGACGGGCCTATACCAAGGACCTCACAGGCTATGATCTCGCCATAACGGGCGTGCCCTTCGACCAAGCGGTCACCCATCGCCCTGGCAGCCGGTTCGGTCCGCGCGCCATACGAGAGGCCAGTGCCCTCCAACCCTTTGATCCGCCGTATGGTTGGGACTACTCGCCCTTAGATACATTCGCCATCGCCGACTATGGGGACTGTGGGTTTGACTACGCTAAGGTCGCGGCCTTTCCCGCCGCCTTGCGCAACCATATTCGTGGCATCTTGGACATGGGCGTCGGCTGTTTGGCCATGGGCGGTGACCACTACGTCAGTTTTCCAATCCTCCAGGCCCATGCGGAAAAATACGGCCCCCTGAGCTTGATCCAGTTCGATGCCCATTCGGACACATGGCCCGACGACGACATGCAGCGGATCGACCACGGCACGATGTTCTACAAGGCCGTCAAAACGGGGGTCATAGATCCTTACACCTCGGTGCAGGTCGGCATTCGAACGGTCAATCCTGATACCCTTGGCGTGACGACAATCGACGCCCGCGCCGTCCATGAGGCCGCACCGGGAGAGGTCGCGCGCCAGATCAAATCCATTGTTGGGGACCGGCCCGCCTATCTGACCTTTGACATCGATTGTCTTGACCCCGCCTTTGCGCCCGGAACCGGCACCCCTGTCTGGGGCGGGCTGTCATCGGGGCAGGCGGCGGCGATCCTCCGCGATTTGGCCGGTATCACCCTTGTCGGCGGCGATATTGTCGAGGTTGCGCCGTCCTATGACACCACCGGCGCAACGGCCATCGCGGGCGCCCATGTCTTGATGGAGCTGATCTGCCTTTGGGGTTGGACCCGTCGAGACGAGGGCCGCTAGACCAACCCTTCGGCAGGACAGTCGCGAAACGCGGCCACCGCCGGTGCCGCGTCGGTGAGGGAGACCTCGACACTCAGGTCGCCCAGCACTGCGACTGCCTTAGTATTTGCCTCTAACCCCCTCAGAACGTTTCCGAACCCACGGTCGATCACTGTCAATCGCGTGCCCTCCACCACATGGCGGTCGGTCGAGATGGTGAGAGCCGCGCCGTCCTCAAACCGAAGCGCGAAGACCTCAGCTTCCGGCCATCCCCCCGCACGCTCCATATGAAGCGCATAGAGGCGCGTGTCTGGATCATAGGTGACCATCACCAAAGCCGAGGGTTCCACGTGGGCCAGGGTACAGATCGGCACAGGTGAAAAGGTCCATGCAAACGCGTGGGAGGGCATAACTAAGAGGGCGGCAATGAAAGGTTTCAGCATGTAGGGGGAGGTAACGCGCCATCGGGCTGCGGCCAGCCCTGCGGCCCCGCGCCCCTGGCGTCCGAGGGGCAGAGTGGCTATCTACGCGGTAGCGAAGCGGAGTCTCCCATGCGTGACCTAAAAATCCCAGAGCAGCGGCACCCAGAAAAGGCGCGCCGCCCGGACAATCCCCAGCCGAAGAAGCCCAACTGGATCCGAGTGAAGGCCCCGGTCGGCGAAGGGTACAAAGCGACCCATAAGATCATGCGGGAACACCGGCTGACCACCGTCTGCGAAGAGGCCGGGTGCCCCAACGTGGGCGAATGCTGGTCCCAAGGGCACGCCACCATGATGATCATGGGCGAGGTCTGCACCCGCGCCTGTACGTTCTGCAACATCGCCACTGGGAAGCCGCCAGAGGCGCTCGACGTGTTCGAACCCGGGCGCGTGGCCGATGCGGTGCAAAAGCTAGGCTTGAACCACGTGGTGATCACGAGCGTCGACCGTGACGACGTGGCCGATGGTGGCGCGGAGCATTTCGCCCAAACGATCCGGGCCGTACGAAAAAGGTCGCCGGGCACGACGATCGAAATCCTCACGCCCGACTTTATCAAAGCCGACCCATCCGTTTTGGAGGTCGTCGTGTCCGCCAAACCGGATGTCTTTAACCATAATCTAGAGACGGTCCCCGGCCTCTACCCCGAGGTTCGGCCCGGCGCGCGCTACTTCCATTCCTTGCGTCTGTTGCAGCGTGTAAAGGAAATGGACCCGACCATGTTCACCAAGTCCGGCATCATGGTGGGCCTGGGCGAAGACCGGCAAGCCGTCTTGCAGGTCATGGACGATATGCGTGCGGCGGACATCGATTTCCTGACCATCGGGCAATATCTGCAACCCACGCCGAAGCACCACGCCGTGGACCGCTTCGTGACGCCCGAGGAATTCGCGAGCTATGAGAAGGCGGCCTACGGGAAGGGGTTCCTGATGGTGTCGGCAACGCCGCTGACCCGGTCGAGTTATCACGCCGGCGACGACTTCCAACGGTTGCGCGCCGCGCGCCTTGATCGCCTGGGGCGCGCCTGAGGAGCGCGATCTGGCAGCTTGGCCCTGCGGTTTTAGGAACGTAGGGCCGCGCGCCAAACGGCATTGGGGCGTGGGTTTCGGTCATCTGATACTTCATGGTACGGGCTGTTGCGCTTAGTTCATCCTATCGCGGCCGCTCCGAGCGCTGTCGCCGTTTAGAAGCAGTCGTTGGCTCATCTGAGCCTGCAGACGTTATTGGTACCGGATTTAGGGCTTTTGCTTCTCCGAGGCCCAACAATTTGGACGGCATCGACCTATGTGTCCGTGCCGTCGATGCTGGATTTGAGACGATCGTTCAAAACATACACCTGGAGCTTTCTCGATAAGACGCCGGTGAATTGAACGGCAGAGAGATCCAGGCCCAGGCTCTAGTCAAGAATAACTGGGCGGCCCCAAAACGAGGTCCGATCCTGCCGCTTGAGCCATCGATCGTATTTGACAAACCCGATGATCACAGCGCGTCACGCCAAAACCCAAAAATGCTCTGATCGGCGCCGTTCCGAACACGCGTCTATCTGGTGCAATTGTTCTTTACAGACTCAGCGGCACACACAGTTCTGACTTGGGGTGTCGAAACCGTCCTCAAGAGAAGCAAACGTCAGCGCGCCTAAATCTGAGCCAAGGGTCAGATCACCGAGATGGGTCACTGACTACCAAGGGGTGCGGGTCCACGCGGAGCGGGGCATCGGCAATGCGCCCCGGTTTCGCCATTAACCAGCCTTGCCCATAGGTCACACCAAGTTGGGCCAGCAGGTGCCATTCCTCCGGACGTTCAATCCCTTCGGCAACGACGGCCGCCTTGGTTTCTTGGGCGAAGTGCAGGAGCGCAGTCGCCAAGGAGCGGCGCGCCGGGTCCCGGTCGATGTCACGCACGAGCGACATGTCGAGCTTCAGGACATCCGGCTGAATACGCAGGATCTGTTGAAGCCCAGAATACCCAGCCCCCACGTCGTCTACGGCGATGGCCGCGCCGGTCCCTCGGATGCCTTGCAATCCCATGACCAGCTTTTCGATGTCGCCTGGGTCCTCATGTTCGGTAATCTCTACTGTCACACGTCTGGCATCGCACTGCCGGAGCAGTGGAAGAAGCCCCCCCTCGGCCACCGTCTTTGGCGAGATGTTGACCGCCAAGCGCGTCCCATATGGGAGCGCGTCGAGACCCGTCAAAGCCATCTCGATGACCGCCAGTTCAAGCTCGCGCTGTAGTCCTATGCCCGCCGCCTCGTTGAACCATTTGTCCGGGCTTCGGTACGGGGCCGGGCGGAACCGGCAGAGCGCTTCAAAGCTGGCCAACCCACCATCAGACAAACGGTAGAGCGGCTGATACACGACGTCGAAATCGCGCGCCTGGATCACGGCAGCGATGCGTGCGCTGGCCGCCTTCTCTTTGGTTTGACGGGCCAGGCGCATGCGGATCTGCTCGGCCGCCAATTCCGCGAACATTCCCATGACCTTCAAATCGCGGTGCGTGAGGTCGGGGTTTGGATCCGGCGAGAGGCAACAGAACATGCCGTAGACCGATCCATCGGCCCGCCGAACGGGTAGGCTCGCGTGGCTGCCGATTGGGGCCGCCTGCGTAATTGGCAAGGACCGTGCCAGCGGCAGAGCAGAAGTGTCTTGGATCAGCTCCGGCAAATCGCCTGATAGGATGTGCTTGCAGTAGACTTCGTCGAGGGAACGGGTATCCCCCGGCTTTATCAGACCCTCCAAGCCCGGCGCGTTCACATGGCGAAAGACCGTTGTGTCGCCCACAAACTCCGACAGGTAGGCGATCGGCATCCCCATATGGTCACGGACAGCGGCAAGGGCCTGATCGATCAAAGCATCCGCCATGTCGTCCGCCGCCGGTGCAGCGCTCGCAAGATTAATGTTCTGTTGTAGCATCGGCCCCCCGACGAAATCCTCACCCGTTCGGGATATCGGTCGAAGCCTAAGGTTTAGTGAACTTTATAGGAACAAATGTGCTAGACGCGCCGCGCCGCGCGCCATGCCTCCCAAGCCTCCGGCGTATCAAGATCGATCTGCGCGGCCTCTCCTGGCAAGGCGATAGTCTCTACACCATGGGCCGCGATCACATCGCGGGCGCCGACGTCGCCTTGCAAGGCTTTGAGGTCCTCGAACAGAGTGCGGTCAAAGATGACCGGCTGCCCGGGCACGCCTTGCGCTGTAGTGGCGCGCAAAACGCGGCAGTCGCGGGTTTGCCAGGCCTCGACCATCGTGCCTAGGTGGCTTGCGTCGATCTCAGGCATATCGGCCAGATGCACGAGCGCGGCATCGCTCTGGCAGGCCGCAATACCAGCGGCAATGGAGGCGGACATCGCACGCTGCTCCACGTGGACCAAGCGCGCGGGGCAATCGGTTAACCAAGCCTGCCGCGCCCGATCTGCCGCCGGAAGGACGACAATGACCTCGTTCACGGTTGCACAGGCGGCCCGCACGGCGCGTAAGACCAGTGGCGTGCCGTCAATTTCTTCCAGCAACTTCTCTGCCCCCCGCATCCGTCGCGAGGCACCGGCGGCAAGAACAATTATGGCGGGGGCAGGGCGGGTCATCGGCTGGAAGCGGTTCGTAGCATTCAGGACGTCTAAGACAGCCCTTTGCCCACGACAACAGCCACTGGGTCGTCGGAAGTCCTAGGACCGGCGGGCTGGTCTATCCCCGTTGTCGCGCGCCGTTTGCATCGAACAGCGCCACCGGCTGCGGGCGCATGGGAAGCCGTTCGCCAAGCAGCTCTACCGTCCAGGGGCCATCAGCATTGGCATGGGCCTTGTCCACATAGCCGAGCGCCATCGAAACCCCCGCATGGTGGGCAAACCCGCCAGAGGTCACATAGCCAACCCGTTCATCTCCCAACCAAATGGGCTCATCATGCATGACGTCGGCATCCACTGCCTCGACCACAAAACTACACAGCCTCTTGGTCCCGCCCGTGGCGCGCTCCGACACGGCCGCTTCTTTTCCCACGAATTCGGTTGCCTTCGTGTAGGCGACGAACCGATCTAGGCCCGCCTCCACTGGACCATAGAGAGGCCGGAACTCCGTCCCCCAGCCGCCGTAGGACTTCTCCAGCCGCATGGCGTTTAGGGCGCGCAGGCCAAACGGTTTGATCCCGTGGGCGGCGCCCGATGCCATAAGGGCATCAAACAGGCTGCGCTGGTATTCCGGTTTCATCCAGATCTCATAGCCCAGATCACCCGTAAAGCTGACACGACCGACGATGGCGGGCGCAAGGCCTACATCCATGCGTCGGACCGCCATGAAGCGGTGGGCGGCGTTCGACATGTCCTGGCCGGTAACCGCCTCCATCACGGCGCGGGATTTGGGACCTGCGACGGACAAGCCCAGGAGGCCTAGCCCCAGCACCTCGACGGTGACAGACCCATCGTCGGGCAGGAAACGGTCAAACCAGCGCGCGTAAAAGACCTCGGCCATGCCGGATCCGACCAGCAGGAACTCCTCCCCGCCCGCAGGCATTGGCAGGCAGGAAATGGTGAGGTCTCCCTGAATCTTGCCGTCTTCCTTGAGCATGGGCGCAAGGGCCATACGACCGACTGCCGGGATTTTGCAGGCGAAGACCCGATCCAGATAGGCCCGTGCTCCGGGCCCGCGGACCAAGAACTTGCTGAACCCGCTGGTTTCCATGAGGCCCACACCCTCGCGGCAGGCGCGGACCTCGTTGGCCACATGGGCAAAGTCTGTGGACCGGCGCCATGAGAAGACGTCGCGCGTATCATCGGGGGAGAACCACAAAGGTGTCTCTAGGCCCCAGCTGTCCCCCATTTGGGCGCCCAGACCCAGCATGCGGTCGTAAATCGGCGTGGTCTTGTGGGGCCGCGCGGCGGGCAATTCCTCGTTCGGAAAGCGGATCGAGAAGCGCCGTGCGTAGTTTTCCTGCACCTTGGGGTTTGTGTAGCTGAGCGTCGCCCAGTCGCCGTAGCGCGCCACGTCCATGGCCCAGACGTCAAAGCCCGGATCGCCGTCGATGATCCAATTCGCGAGGCTCAACCCAACGCCGCCGCCTTGGCTGAAACCAGCCATCACACCGCAAGCGGACCACATGCCGGGCAAGCCTCGGATCGGGCCGACCAAGGGGTTGCCGTCCGGGGCGAAGGTGAAGGGTCCGTTGATGATCTGCTTGATGCCAGCGGTCTGGAAGGCGGGGAAATGTTCAAACCCGACCTCTAGACTGGGCGCGATCCGGTCGATGTCAGGTTGCAGCAGCTCGTGGCCGAAATCCCAAGGGGTTTCGCGCTCAGACCAGGGCACGCAGGCCCGCTCGTAGGTGCCCATCAGCATCCCGCCCCGTTCCTGGCGTAGGTACAATTCCCCGTCGAAGTCGACGGCATGGATAACCTCGCGCCCGGTCTCGGCATTGATCTGGGCGACCTCGGGCATATCCTCGGTCAGCAGGTACATATGCTCCATCGCCAGAACGGGCAGTTCCAGGCCGACCATGCGTCCGACTTCCCGCGCCCAGAGGCCGCCTGCGTTCACCACATGCTCACAGATGACGTCACCTTTGTCAGTCTGCACCACCCATCCATCGCCCCGGCGCGCAATCCCCGTGACCTTGGTATGGGTCTCGATCTTGGCACCCAGCTTGCGGGCGGATTTGGCGTAGGCGTAGGTCACGCCGGACGGGTCCAGATGCCCGTCCACATGGGTGCGCACGGCGCCAACGAACTTGGTCGGGTCCATCAGCGGAAAGGCGTCCGCCGCCTCGGTCGGAGAGATCACCTCCGCCTCGATCCCATTCATCCGCGCGGCGGCGGCCGTCGTCTTGAGCCAGTCGAACCGATCCGGCGTAGAGGCCAACAGAACGCCACCGGTCATGTGGAACCCGGTGGCCTGACCCGACAGCTCCTCGATCTCTTTATAAAGTTCGATGGTGTACTTCTGGAGCTTGGCGACATTCGGGTCACCGTTGATGGTGTGGCACCCGCCAGCCGCGTGCCATGTGGATCCGGAGGTCAACTCGCTCCGCTCCAGCAGAAGGACATCGGTCCAGCCGCCCTTGGCCAAGTGATAGAGCACCGAGCATCCCACCACACCGCCGCCGATCACGACCACTCTCGCTGTCTCTTGCATGTCCCGTGCCCTCCGCCGTTTCCGGAAAGGCTAAGGGTCAGCACGGTCACATCATGCGCCCTTGCGACGGGGGGATGTCGTTTTTGAAGGTCGAATCGAACCGGTCAGAACTCGCATCCGATTGCGGATCAGCGGGGCATCGGCTTTGACCGGCGGCGTCCCACGCAATCCACAACAAATCTTGGGCATTCGTACCGACAAAAATGCAAGATCACAGTGGTGCGAGCGGTCCGACCCCAGATTTACAAGCTTGTAAATGTTACGCGTAGCCCAGTGCCACGACCGCCCACGCGACGAATCCCCATCTCCGTCAACGTCAATGTCCAAAAGGTCGTAGCGTTAGGACCGCAGTCTGCGGCGTAGGTGCTGGCCGGTGACAGCGGCTACTTTTGAGGTCCCACTCACACTTCGGAGATCTGCCATGCCTGCCGCTTCGTCTTCTGCCTGTGAACCGCTTGTGGAGCTGTCCCTTTTGGGCATCACCCTTGAGGCCTCGCATCTGGGCGCGACACTCGTCGCCATCGTCGGTCTGACGCTGGTGGTGGCCTACTACGTCCATAGGGTCACGCGATAACCTTCCCCAATCCAGAACACGCGTCTGAGTTTCTGGCCCCGACTGCCGACGTGCCGTTGGGGCTTTTTTTGTCCATCAACGGACGGCTCGACCCAACGTGCCAAGCCAAGGGCGAGCCTCGCCCCGGCCATTGCCATTTCGAAATATCCGACCATGATGCGGCGAGCAGGGACCGAGGGGAGGCGGGACGTGTCGACGATCACTTCTATCGACGTGCGCCTGTTTCAGGTGCCGCTCGCCGAGGTTCTGGTGGATGCCAAACACGGCGACCATCACTTCTTTGAGCTGGTCACCGTCACGATCCAGACGGACGACGGGTTGGCGGGAACCGGCTACACCTACACCGGCGGCAAGGGTGGTCACGCGATTGAGGCGATGGTCCGACATGACCTGACGCCCTTCCTGATGGGCCAAGACGCGGCCCCGGTCGAGGACCTCCATGAGGCGATGAAGTGGCACGTCCACTACGTGGCGCGAGGCGGGATCGCGTCCTTCGCCATCTCGGCGGTGGATATCGCGCTCTGGGATCTGCGTGGCAAGCGGAGCGGGCAGGCGCTGTGGCAGATGGCCGGTGGGGCGGGACGAACCTGTCGGGCCTATTGCGGTGGCATTGACCTAGGCTACGACCTGCCCAAGCTGGTGGACAGCGTGAAGGGCTACGTGGCCCGCGGCTTTGACGGGGTGAAGATCAAGGTCGGGCAGCCGACCCTCGCCCAAGATGTGGCCCGGGTCGCCGCCGTGCGCGAGGCGATCGGGCCGGATGTGACCTTCATGGTCGATGCGAATTACTCCATGTCGGTAGAGCAGGCCATCGAGGCGGCGCGCGCCTTCGACCCCTATGACATCACGTGGTTCGAGGAACCGACCATCCCCGATGATTACGCGGGATACGCCCGCATCGCCGAGGCCTCGGGCATGCCACTGGCCATGGGCGAAAACCTCCATACGATTCACGAGTTCGACTACGCCTTCGCGCAGTCCAAGCTGAGCTTCATTCAGCCCGATGCCTCCAACTGCGGGGGCATCACCGGGTGGTTGCAAGTGGCGGAGCGGGCGAAGGGAGCGGGCATCCCCGTTTGCAGCCATGGGATGCAGGAGCTGCACGTCTCGCTCGTCGCCAGCCAACCCCATGGTGGCTGGTTGGAAGTACACAGCTTTCCCATAGACACCTACACAACGCGGCCCTTGGTCGTCGAAGACGCCCGCGCCGTTGCGCCGGACGCCCCTGGCATCGGGGTAGCCTTCGACTGGGACAAGCTGAACGCGGCAAACCTCCTGCCCTAGAAAGGACCCCCATGAGCAGCAAGGCAGCCGTCTATCGCGGCGATAAGACATTTACCATTGAGACGGTCGAGACCCCGCCACCTGGACCCGGTCAGGTTCAGATCGACGTGGCCTATTGCGGGATCTGTGGCACGGATCTGCACATCTACCTGGGCCACATGGACGCCCGCGTGGGGTTCGAGCGGACCATCGGTCACGAAATGTCGGGCCGGATCGCGGCCCTGGGCGAGGGGGTCGAGGGCCTGGCCCCCGGTCAGCCCATCGTCGTGCGTCCGCTGGACCATTGCGGCGACTGTCCGGCCTGCCGCGCGGGACACGAACACATCTGCCACAACCTGACCTTCATCGGGATCGACAACGACGGCGCGTTTCAGCAACGCTGGAACGTGCCTGCCCATACGATCCATGTGCTGCCTGACGGGCTGGACCTGTCCCACGCCGCCCTGATCGAACCGCTGGCTGTGGCCTGCCATGACGTGAGCCGCGCCGCCGTGCAACCGGGCGAAGACGTGCTTGTGATCGGGGGCGGTCCCATCGGGATGCTGGTCGCCATGGTCGCGCGGGAGGCGGTGGCCAAGGTCACGGTCACCGAAATCAACGAAAACCGTTTGGCCTTTGCAAAGGGGCTCGGGTTCGAGACGCTCAACCCCAAGGACGGTGATGTGGCCGAGGCGGTCCATGCCGCGACAGGCGGCAAGGGCGCGGATGTGATCTTCGAGGTCTCTGGCAGCCAACAGGGCGTCGACCTGATGACCGCCGCCGCCGCCACGCGAGGGCGCATCTGCATGGTCGCGATCCATGCCACCAAGCCCACGGTCGACATGTTCCAGTTCTTCTGGCGGGAGTTGGACCTGCTGGGCGCGCGGGTCTACCGACCCGAGGACTATGACACCGCCATGGGCTTGCTCGCCAAGGGCGTGGTCGATTGCGAGGCCTTTATCACCGACATCCAAGGGATCGACCAAATCCAGTCGGCCTTCGAGACGTTGACCCAGAACCCCAACGCCATGAAATCCATGATCCGCATGACGGAGGACGCGTGATGGGCGTGCTGGATACCTTTTCGCTGGCGGGCAAGACGGCCCTTGTGACCGGGGCCAAGCGCGGCATCGGGCGCGGCATGGCCGTGGCCTTGGCCGAAGCGGGAGCCGACGTGATCGGTGTGTCCGCCACCCTGGAGGCCGAGGGCTCCAAGGTTGGCGCCGCCGTCGAGGCTACGGGCCGCCGCTTCACGGGCTATGCCTGCGACTTTAGCGACAGGGCCGCCGTGCGGTCCTTTGCGGCCCAGGTCCTGGCCAACCATCCCCAGATCGATATCCTGGTGAACAACGCCGGCACCATTCTTCGCACCCCCGCCGCCGAGCACCCGGACGAGATGTGGGACAAGGTGATCGAGGTGAACCTGAACGCCCAGTTCATCCTGACACGCGAGGTGGGGCGCACCATGGTGGCGCGTGGTGCGGGCAAGGTGATCTTCACCGCCTCGCTGCTGACGTTCCAAGGCGGGATCACGGTGCCGGGCTACGCCGCCTCCAAGGGCGGCATCGGGCAGTTGACCATGGCCTTCGCGAACGAATGGGCGGGCCAGGGCGTAAACGTCAACGCTATCGCGCCAGGCTATATCGATACCGACAACACCGAGGCGCTGCGCAACGATCCCGTCCGGTCCAAGGCCATCTTGGACCGCATCCCGGCAGGCCGCTGGGGCCGCCCCGAGGATTTCGCCGGACCTGTGGTGTTCCTGGCCTCTGAGGCATCGTCCTACATGAACGGGCATGTGATGCTCGTGGATGGCGGTTGGATGGGCCGCTGACGACCTTGGGCATCACACGGAAACACTTGTTCGATCTGCCCGAGGGGCTGGTTTACCTGGATGGCAACTCACTCGGGCCTTTGCCGCGCGCGGTGCCCGAGGCGGTTGCCCGCGTCATGCAAGCGGAATGGGGCGCCGACCTCATCAAAGGCTGGAACCTGCATGGCTGGATGGATCAGCCCCGCCGGGTTGGGGATCTGATCGCGCCCCTGATCGGCGCCCCCTCGGGCAGCGTGACCATGGGCGACACCCTGTCCATCAAAGTGCATCAGGCGCTGTCGGCGGCGCTGTCCCTGCGGCCTGACCGGCGCATCGTGCTGTCGGACAGCGGCAACTTTCCCTCTGACCTCTATATGGCCGAAGGCCTCATCGCGGAGTTGGACCGAGGCCATCAGCTGCGTATCGTTGCACCCGAAGAGATCCCCGAGGCGATCTCGGAAGACGTAGCTGCCGTGCTGCTGACCCAGGTGGACTACCGGACGGGTCGGATGCACGACATGGCCGAGATCACGCAGATCGCCCAAGCCGCCGGGGCCGTCATGATCTGGGACCTGGCCCATAGCGCCGGGGCCGTGCCCGTGGATGTGACGGGATGCGCAGCGGAGTTTGCCGTGGGCTGCACCTACAAGTACTTGAACGGAGGTCCTGGTGCGCCCGCGTTCATCTATGCCCGTCCAGACCTGATCGACACCATCGCGCCCGCGCTGTCGGGTTGGCTCGGCCATGCGGCGCCCTTCGCGTTTGAGACGACCTACCGCCCCGCAGGCGGCATCGAGCGGTTGCGCGTGGGCACGCCGCCCGTTCTGCAACTGGCCGCGTTGGAGGCCGCGCTTTCCGTATGGGATGGGGTGTCCATGGCAGAGGTGCGCGCGGCCTCAATCGCTCTGTCGGAACGCTTTATTGCGGGCGTCGAGGCCGCATGCCCAGACCTGCGCCTGGCCAGTCCCCGGGCCCCCGAGCAGCGGGGCAGCCAAGTGTCGTTCCACTTCGAACATGGCTATGCCGCCATGCAGGCCCTCATCGCGCGCGACGTGATCGGCGATTTCCGCGCCCCGGACATCATGCGGTTTGGGTTCACGCCTTTGTATCTGGATGAGGCCGATGTTGACCGAGCAGTCGCGTGCCTTGCAGAGGTGCTAGCGGATCGCCTCTGGGACAATCCGGCCTATGCGGCCAGGTCCCGCGTCACATAAGCCAGGCAACGCTCACGATAGAACCCTTGAGCTTCCAGTTACTGGAAGCCCTATCTGGCTGCTGAGACCGATAGCGCCAAGGATCTACCGTGAGCGAGACCATCACCACCTTTCCCATCGAGGGCATGTCCTGCGGCGGTTGCGCGGCGCGCGTCACACGGGCGCTGGAGCCTTTGGAGGGGCTAAGTCAGGCGTCGGCAAACCTCGCCGACGGGACCGTCACGCTGCACCTGCGGGATGTCGAAGCGTTGCGTACGTCCGTGGACGCCTTGGCCACGGCCGGATACCCCGCACGACAGGCCGGCCACCTCCTGCACCTTGACGGGCTGCATTGCGCCAGTTGCGTTGGCCGGGTGGAGACCGCTTTGATGGCCGTGCCAGGCGTGATCTCGGCCAGGGTCAATCTCGCCAGCGGGCAGGCCCATGTGCAGGCGGTTGAGGACCTTGTCACGCCGTCTGACTTGGTGACCGCCGCAGAGGCCGCAGGCTTTCGGGCAAGCGTCCAGCGAGCAGGCGACGGCGGGGCCTCCGACAGGTCGGAGGCAGAGCGTGCCTCCACGGCACGCAGCGCGGCCTGGGCCGCCATGCTCACATTACCTGTGTTTGTGTTGGAGATGGGCGGGCACCTGCTGCCTGCGTGGCATCACTGGATTGCCATGACCATCGGGCAGGGGACGTCTTGGACCATTCAAGGCATCTTAACCACCCTGGTCGTGTTTGGGCCCGGACGCTCCCTTTTCAGGTCTGGGTTCCGCGCCCTGGCGCGTCTGAGCCCGGATATGAACAGCCTCGTGGCCTTGGGCACCGGAGCGGCGTGGATCTACTCCGTCGCTGTCATTTTGGCCCCGGCATTCGTGCCCACGGATGCGCGAGCCGTCTACTTCGAGTCCGCTGCCGTGATAGTCACCCTGATCCTGACGGGCCGTTGGCTGGAAGCCCGGGCAAAAGGCCAGACCGGAGCCGCCATTCGCGCGTTGATGGACCTGCGCGTGGAGACCGCGCAGCGGTTGACCGACACCGGCGTCGAGACCGTGCCCCAGGACGCCTTGGCCGTTGGCGACACAGTGATCGTGCGCCCTGGGGAACGGGTGCCCGCAGATGGCCAAGTCCTGGAGGGCACAAGCGCAATCGACGAATCCATGCTCACGGGCGAGCCGCTGCCGGTGCCCAAGACAATGGGAGATGAGGTGACCGGTGGGACGTTGAACGGGTCCGGTGCGCTCCGGGTTTCTGTCACGCGGATTGGGGCGGAGGCGCGGTTGGCGCAGATCTTGGCGATGGTTCAGGCCGCCCAGGCCACGCGTCTGCCCGTGCAGCGTCTTGTGGATCGCGTGACGCTTTGGTTCGTGCCCATCGTGATGGGTTTGGCCTGTCTGACGGTTCTCGTTTGGCTCACGCTGGGGCCGGAGCCCGCCGTGCCCAACGCGCTGGTGGCGGGAGTTTCCGTTCTGATTATCGCCTGTCCTTGTGCCATGGGGTTGGCCACGCCGACCTCGATCATGGTGGCAACGGGACGCGCTGCTGGCCTCGGCGTCCTCTTGCGTCGGGGCGAGGCTCTTCAGACCCTGGCCGACGTGGATGTTGTGGCCTTCGATAAGACGGGGACGCTGACCGAAGGACAGCCCCGCGTAACGGACATCTTGCTGGCTGACGGCTATGATCGCGGCACCGTTTTGGCCGCTGCCGCCAGCCTAGAGGCGCAATCCCAACACCCGTTGGCAGGCGCCATTCTAGACGCCGCCGAGGGGGCACAGATCGCGCTCCGACCCGTTGTGGGCTGGTCCGAAACACCGGGGCAGGGCTTGCAGGGGCAGATTGATGGCGTTCCCGTCCGCGTGGGAACCGAAAGTATGTTGCGCGCCGAGGGGATTGATCCCTCGACCGTGGTCGATCTGGCGAAGGCCGCCGCCGAGGCCGGGCAGGGCGTGGTCTTCGTGGCCATCGGCACGGACGTGGCCGGTGCAATCTGTGTGGCCGACCCAATCAAACCGACCGCGCGCCATACGGTGGACGCCTTGCGCAGCCGTGGGGTGCGGACGGCCTTGGTGACCGGCGACCGCCAGGAAACGGCGCAGGCAATCGCTCAAACCCTGGGCATCGAAACGGTCGTTGCCGGAGTTCTGCCCGACGGCAAGGTTGAGGCGGTGGAGGCGCTGTGCTCCAACGGCGACCGCGTCGCCTTCGTGGGGGATGGCATCAACGATGGTCCAGCCTTGGCCCGCGCCTCGGTCGGGATCGCAATCGGAACCGGAACCGACGTCGCCATCGAAAGCGCCGATGTCGTGCTGGCCTCAGGCGATCCCCTTGGCGTCGTACGTGCCATCGACCTGTCCCGGAAGACCCTTGCCAACATCCGCCAAAACCTGGTCTGGGCCTTTGGATACAATGCAGCCCTTCTGCCCATTGCGGCAGGGGCCATGTTTCCGCTGACGGGCTGGATGCTGTCGCCCATGTTGGCCGCTGGTGCGATGGCGCTGTCTTCGGTCTCGGTCTTGGCAAATGCGCTTCGCTTGCGGCACGTTCATCTTGGACCGGCACGACCACCATTGCGGGCGTCGGTCCCGCCAGTGTCCGTCCAAAGGGAGACGCACCCATGAACATCGGCGAAGTGTCCGGGCGCTCGGGCCTGCCCACGAAAACGATCCGGTATTATGAGGACATCGGTCTGATCCATCCCAACCGCAGTGGCAACGGATATCGGGCCTTCTCCGAGACGGATTTGCATAAACTCGTCTTTTTGGGCCGTGCGCGCGCCCTTGGGTTTTCGATCGAGGACTGTCGGACGCTGTTGGCGCTCTATGAGGACGACTCCCGGGAAAGCGCTCAGGTAAAGGCGGTCGCACAGGGGCACCTGGCGCAAATCGATGCCAAGATTGCGCAACTGCGATCCATGCGAGAGACGCTCTCGACGCTCGTGGCGTCCTGCCAGGGGGACAACCGGCCCGACTGCCCGATCCTGCGCGACCTCGCTGGTGCCGCAGACGATCAGAAGTAGTCGTTGGCGCGGCTGTCGTCTCGGTATCTTTGAGTTGAACCGTGCCGCCATAAGGAGCACTTGGCTACGCGCACAAGCCATGGTCGACCCGACGCAAGATGGCAGCTCCGCGGTGACGGTGTATCACAGGCATCTTCATGCGAGGGCAGAGCGCCAAATTGTCAGGTTACCAAATGCAGGTCAAAGGCAAAGCTCCCCATTTCATTAGCGACATGCCCGCCGACATGCGCGCACCACTCTTCGCTTTGAAGCAACCCATGTCAGGCACGATCAGTCGGCGGGCCAGACGCCCATGGCGTCACCCTCCGCTTTCAAAGACGTCGAAAAGGTAACTCCCTACCATTCAGCAGACCTGTCACAGCGGCCGCTGCGCCGCACGATGTCCAAGGTGTGAAGTGGCGGAGAGACAGGGATTCGAACCCTGGGTAGACTTGCATCCACAACGGTTTTCGAAACCGTCCCGTTCGACCACTCCGGCACCTCTCCGCGCTCGGTGGTGGCGCGTCTTTAGGCAAGGCGCGCGATCCACGCAAGAGGATGCGGCGGGAAAAGCGCGCTTTCCGCCGATTTGGTCTTTTCCGGCAGTCCGGTCTTTACGGAACGGCTCGCAGTCGGAATTCTCAAACAAAAAGGGCAGGAGTTCGAGCATGGATCAGGTAAAAAGACGTATGGCATCTGCGGTGGCCGTCATGATGGCTTTGACGGGGCCTGTGACGGCTCAAGGCGTTGGGACACCCCCGGAGATACATCAGGGTGAGGCGCTGACGGACCTTATGGCGACCGTACGGGTGAAACCCCTGGTTCAGATCGTCGCCACAGAGGGGGCCAGGCACGGGCGGTCGCTCGAGTCGACCTTCTTCCCGGGGCGGGGCGGAGCGTCCTGGGATAAGACCGTTGCTCGGATTCAGACGCCTGAGCGGTTGGAACAGATGGTTGGGGATAACCTCGTGACGACGCTCGCCCCGGAGGAGGCCCGCGACGCGAGCGCGTTTTTTGCCAGCGGCCTGGGTCAGCGCATTATTGAGCGGGAGCTGATCGCACGCCGCGCCATGTTGCAGCCCTCCGTTGAGACCAATGCGAAACAGGCTGCCCATGTCCTCCAGGCTCAGCCGACGCCGCGCACCATCCTCATCGGATCGCTGATCGAGGCGTTGGATCTGGTGGACAACAACGTGGCCAGTGGCCTAAATGCCAACCTCGCCTTTTACCGGGGCCTGTCGGAGGGCGGCGTCATCCGTGATGATCTGGTCGAAGATGACATGGTCGGAATGGTGGTTGGCCAACAGGCGAACATCCGCGAGGCGGCGGAGCTTTGGCTGCTGAGCTATCTGATGCTGGCCTATGCGCCTTTGACGGACGACGATCTCCAGGGCTACTTGGATTTTGTGCGCACGCCGGCCGGTCAAGGCTATGGCGCAGCGATGGCCCAGAGTTTCTCTGAGGTGTTCGCCTCCACATCCTATGAGCTTGGGCTGGCTGCGGCGGTGTTCATGACGCAGCAAGACGCGTAGCGTCGGATCGCTTGACAGACCTGCGGTGCTCTGAAATACGCCGCGCAGGCCACCGGGAGACCTGTGGCCTGTTTCTATTATTCGCTGTGCCCATTGCACAGCGTCAAACAGCCCAAGATGGGCCGCTGTTCGAGGTGATCCAAAGGGATCACAAACACCCGGGTTCGGGGACCGCAGGACGCGACGACATGAAGGAGAGAACGGATGTTTGCCGTTCTGAAGACCGGGGGCAAGCAGTACCGGGTCGCCGAAGGCGATGTACTGCGTGTCGAAAAGCTGGCTGCCGAAGCTGGTGAAAAGATCCAATTCAATGACGTGCTGATGCTGGGCGGTGACACGGTCACCGTGGGCGCACCGACCGTGGACGGTGCTGCTGTCCAGGCCGACGTGATCGACCAGATCAAAGGCGAAAAGCTGATCCACTTCGTCAAGCGTCGCCGGAAGCACTCGTCCAAGCGGACGAAGGGCCACCGTCAGAAGCTGACCCTGGTGCGCGTCACTGACATCCTGGCCTCGGGCGCCGATGCCACGGGTGTCAAAGCCGCCGTTGGGGCTGGGTCGGTTTCTGCTACGGCCGTTGCTGCCGCCACGAAGCCCGCCAAGGCCGCCAAAGCCGCGACCCCTGCGGTCGAGGCAAAAGCTGCCCCCGCGAAGAAAGCCGCCGCGCCGACGCAAGCCGCCGACAACGAGGCCCCCGTGGCCGAGGCCGCTGGTGCCAAGCCCGCGAACCTGCTGAAGGAAGCTCGCGAAGGCGGTGCCGACGATCTGAAGCGGATTTCGGGTGTTGGTCCCAAGCTGGAAGGCCTGCTGCACGAGAACGGCGTTTTCCACTTTGACCAGATCGCCGCTTGGGGCGCCGAAGAGATTGCCTATATGGATGACCGTCTGTCGTTCAAAGGCCGCATCGAGCGCGACAACTGGATCGAACAGGCGACGCAATTCGCCGCTGAACAGGAGTAAGGACAGATGGCACACAAAAAAGCCGGTGGCTCCTCCCGCAACGGTCGCGACTCCGCTGGTCGCCGCCTTGGCGTGAAACTCTACGGTGGTCAAAAGGCCATCCCGGGCAACATCATCGTGCGTCAGCGCGGCACCAAGTGGTGGCCGGGTGAAGGCGTCGGCATGGGCAAAGACCACACCATCTTTGCGACCGACGAAGGCGCCGTGACCTTCCGCAAGGGCTTCAAAGGCCGGACCTATATTTCGGTTCTCCCGGTGGCGGAGGCCGCCGAGTAAGCCGAACCTTAAGGTTTCAAGCATTAGGGGGATCGGCGACAGTCGATCCCCTTTTGCGTTTTCTCCGGAGGGCGAGATGCCCGACCTGCCCATACTCACCGGACCGAACATCTCGCTGCGCGCGCCGCAGGATGGGGATGCGGAGACCATGGTCGCGCTTGGCCGAGACCCCGAGATTACGAAGTGGTCGGGCCTCAAGCCAGGCACCCTGCCGCCCTTGGACCGGGCCTGGGCAACGGGTTGGCTTGCCGAGGTCTCGGCCTCCGTCTCTTGGGTGATCGCGCGGTGCGGGACGTTCATCGGCGCGATCCGTCTGATGGATGTCTGGCCGGCAGAGGGCCACGCGCGCGTCGCAATGGGTCTGCAATCGTCACGGGATACGGGCAAGGGATATGGGCGCGAAGCGCTTGGCCTTGTCTTGGGCTATGCCTTTGACACCCTAGGGCTGCATCGTGTCGGCCTGAGGGTGATGGTCACGAACGCGGCGGCGATCCGCTGCTATGAGGCCTGCGGCTTTGTCGTCGAAGGACGGGAGCGCGAGGCCTGCTGGACACCGGACGGTCGCGTCGATGATCTGGTCATGGGCCTGCTTGCCCCGGACTGGAGGGCCGCCAGATGAGCGTCGCGGTCGCCAGTTTCGCCGTCTTCGCAGCCAGCCAGGTGGGCACACCAGGACCCGCCAATATGGCCCTGATGGCAACCGGTGCGCGGTTTGGACTGCGCGCCGCCTTGCCATTCGTCGCGGGGGTGGCCCTGGGTAAACAGCTCATCATTTGGCCGGTTGGCTACGGTCTGATGGAACTGGCGGAACGGGCGCCGCTTGTCTTCGAGGCGCTGAAATGGGCCTCTGCAGCGTATATCGTGTTCCTGGCATGGAAGGTTGCCAACCTCCGCTTGGGCGAGGGGGGGCAGGCCTCGGCCCCAGGTTTTCTGGCCGGGTTGATCGTACACCCCCTGAATCCCAAGGCCTGGGCGATGATTACGGGCGGCTTCACTGCGTTTGTGGCACCCGGTACGCCCACTTTTGAGGCGACGGCGACCATCGCCGCTGTCTTACTGGGGTTGCAGATCTTGCTGCACCCTTTGTGGACCATGGGCGGAAGCCTTGTGGCCCAAACTCTGCGGGGCAAACCCGCAGAACGCTACCTGATGTGGACCCTGGCTGCGCTCACCGTGGCCAGTGTCCTGTTCGTGCTGTTCGGAGGAGGAACGACATGACACCCCAATCTGCCCCCATCCGCTTGGATGCTGTGACCACCGAGGCCCAGCCCCTGGTCACAACGGACCGGCTGCTGCTGCGGCCCGTGCGCCGCTCCGACATGGGCTTGATCGAGCAATTCGCTGGCGACCGGCGGGTGGCCGAGATGACGACGACCATTCCGCATCCTCTGCCCCCGGGGGCCACTGACGCCTTTGTCTCCCGGTGCCTGACGGCGGTCGATGGTGAGACGGTTTGGACCATTGATGCCCATGATGCGGGTCTTGGGGAACTCGTGGGCCTTGTCAGCCTCGATCCGATGGATCGCAACCAATACGAAATCGGCTATTGGATCGCGCCCATTGCCTGGAACACGGGCCTCGCCAGCGAGGCCGTGCGCGGCCTGATGGAGGCGAACCCCCTTGGGGCGGCGCAGGTGTTCGGAAAGGTGTTTCAGGACAACCCGGCCTCGGCGCGGGTTCTGACGAACGCGGGTTTCGACTACATTGGCGACGCGGAGGCATTCAGCGTTGCTCGCGGCGCAATTGTTCCCCAATGGACGTACATTCGCCAGATGACTTGAGGGTCTCTGCCGTGGGGCGTAAGGGCTAGTCCATGAAGTTTCTCGATCTTGCCAAAGTCTATATCCGATCCGGCGGTGGCGGGTCCGGCGCCGTCTCGTTTCGGCGTGAAAAATACATCGAATACGGCGGGCCCGACGGCGGGAACGGCGGACGGGGCGGAGACGTCATCGTCGAAGCGGTCGAGGGGCTGAACACGCTCATCGATTTCCGCTACCAACAGCATTTCTTCGCGAAGTCCGGACAGGGCGGCATGGGCAAGCAGCGCACGGGCAAGGATGGCGACAGCATCACCCTGCGCGTCCCCGTCGGCACCGAGGTGCTGGACGAAGACGAAGAGACTGTCATCGCGGATATGACCGACGTCGGTCAAACCGTGGTGCTGGCCCGTGGCGGCAACGGCGGCTTTGGGAACTTGCACTTCAAATCGGCCACGAACCAGGCGCCGCGCCGCGCGAACCCCGGCCAGCCTGGGGTGGAACGGACGATCTGGCTGCGGCTCAAGCTAATCGCAGATGTGGGGCTTTTGGGTCTGCCGAATGCCGGTAAGTCGACCTTTCTCGCCGCGACCTCGAACGCTCGGCCGAAGATTGCCGATTATCCGTTTACGACCCTTGTGCCCAATCTGGGTGTCGTGGGTGTGGACGGGACCGAGTTCGTCGTGGCCGACATCCCAGGACTGATCGAGGGCGCCCATGAGGGGCGCGGCATCGGTGATCGCTTTTTGGGGCATGTGGAACGCTCTGGCGCGTTGCTGCACTTGGTCGACGGCACCTCGGGCGATGTGGAAGGCGACTATCGCACCATCATCACGGAGTTGGAGATGTATGGCGAGGGGCTGGCCGACAAGCCGCGCCTGACCGTGCTGAACAAAGTCGATGCGCTGGAGGCTGAGGAGGCGAAGGCGCGGCGTGATGCCCTGGCAGCCCTGTCTGGTGGGGACGTCCTGACCATGTCCGGCGTCTCGGGCGACGGCGTAACCGAGGTGTTGCGGGCGCTCCGTACGATGATCGAACGGGAGACGGCGGAGGCTGGGCAAGCCCCGTCGGACGCGCCATGGTCGCCACTTTAACCGAGACGGGTCAATCCCTGGCCCAGGCCCAGCGGGTCGTCATCAAAATCGGATCGGCCCTGTTGGTGGATGGTCCAACGGGAAAGCTGCGAGCCGAGTGGCTGGGCGGCTTGGCCAAGGACGTGGCCGCGTTGCGGCAGCGCGGGACGGACGTCATTCTCGTGTCCTCCGGGTCCATCGCCCTTGGGCGCCGAGCCCTCTCGCTCTCGGTGCCGTTGTCCCTAGAACAGAGCCAAGCCGCCGCTGCCGTTGGCCAAATCCGTCTGGCCGCCGCCTATGGCGAGGCTTTGGCGCCCCTTGGGCTCACGACGGCGCAGGTACTGTTGACCCTGGATGACAGCGAGGATCGGCGCCGCTACCTCAACATGCGCTCCACCTTTGAGACGCTGTTGGGCCTAGGCGTGGTTCCCATTGTGAATGAAAATGACACGATCGCCACAGACGAAATTCGCTTTGGCGACAACGACCGACTGGCCGCCCAAGTGGCCGCCATGGCGGGCGCGGACGTCTGCGTTCTGCTGTCCGATGTGGATGGTCTCTATACCGCGAACCCCAACCTCGACCCGAACGCGCGCCATCTACCCGTGGTGCCGGAGATTACCGAAGACATCTCGGCCATGGCGGGCGACGGGGTCTCCGGCCTATCAAAAGGCGGGATGATCACAAAAGTCATGGCCGCGCGGACCGCGACCGAGGCCGGTTGCGCGCTTGTGATCACACTGGGCGGAGAGCGCCCGTTGACCGCGCTCGACGCTGGCGCACGGGCGACCTGGTTCTTGCCCAAAGACGACCCGCAAACGGCGCGCAAGCGTTGGATCGCCTCCATGAAACCCCGGGGCACCATTGCCATTGACCCCGGCGCGGCCCAAGCTCTGGCGCGAGGAAAATCCCTCCTACCGGCGGGGGTGACTTTCGTTGGCGGCGGCTTCGGTCGCGGGGAACCGGTGACGATCGAAGGCCCGGACGGTCGTGCCATGGGGCAGGGGCTGATCCGATACACGGGCGATGAGGCGCGTAAAATCAAAGGCTTGCGCTCTTCCGAGATTGAGGCAACGCTGGGCTATCCTGGCCGCGCGGCGCTGATCCACAGGGACGATATGGTGATCTGATGAAAGATGTGATCGACGACATTCCCGCGCTGATGGCGCAAATCGGGTCCGCTGCACGCGACGCGGCTGCAACGCTCGCCTTCGCAACACCCGAGGCCAAGGCGATGGCTCTCACGACGGCGGCGGAGGCCCTCTGGGCACGCAAAGCCGATGTCATTGCGGCCAATGCAAAGGATCTGTCGTTTGGGCGCGACAAGGGTCTGAGCGACGCGATGATGGACCGCCTGGCCCTGGATGAGGACCGGATTGCCGGCATCTGCGACAGTCTGCGCGCAATCGCGGCGCAGGCAGACCCCGTCGGCGCAACGATAGCGGAATGGGAACAGCCCAACGGCCTGCATATCCGCCGTGTGCGCACACCGTTGGGCGTGGTGGGCGTCATTTACGAAAGCCGTCCGAATGTGACCGCCGATGCGGGCGCGCTTTGCCTCAAGGCCGGAAATGCGGTCATCCTTCGGGGCGGGTCAGAGTCGTTTCACTCCTCCCAGGCGATCCATGGGGCGATGGTGGAAGGGCTGCGCGCTGCGGGTCTGCCCGAGGCGGCCATCCAACTTGTCCCGACCCGTGACCGTGCAGCGGTTCAGGCCATGCTGACCGCCACGGATCATATTGATGTCATTGTGCCCCGGGGTGGCAAAGGTCTTGTGGGTCTCGTCCAACGGGAGGCGCGGGTGCCTGTGTTTGCCCATCTGGAGGGAATTGTTCACATCTATGTGGATCCATCCGCCGACCCGGAGACGGCCCGCAAGGTCGTGCTAAACGCGAAGACCCGCCGCACGGGGATCTGCGGTTCGGCGGAATGTCTCCTGATCCATCGCGACATCGCTGAAGGTCTCGGCCAAGACCTGCTCGACATGTTGAGCGATGCAGGTGTGGAGGTGCGCGCGGGTGACGGGCTCCGTGGCGACCTCGAAGCGACTGAAGAAGATTGGGGAACCGAATACCTCGACATGAAGATCGCGGCGAAAGTCGTTGATTCCGTTGAGGACGCCATTGCGCACATACGGCAGTATGGCTCGAACCACACAGATTGCATCTTGGCCGAAGATGCCGCGCCGGTTGCGATGTTCTTCGAACGGCTGGACAGCGCCATTCTGATGCACAACGCGTCGACCCAGTTCGCAGACGGCGGCGAGTTCGGGATGGGGGCTGAGATCGGCATTGCCACCGGCAAAATGCACGCGCGCGGCCCGGTGGGGGCCGAGCAATTGACCAGCTTCAAGTACTTGGTCACAGCCGACGGTGCGATCCGTTCCTAATCAATACGATATGAGGCGACTTTAATGTCCGACCGTCCCAATCTGGTCCGGCGCACCCCGTGGCCGGAGTCTGTCAGCCGTGCGGTGACAACGCCGTTGCAGCCCTCTGTGGTGTATAGCTCGCCCGATCCGGACGCGCTGGACGATCAATATGAGGGGCGCGCCCAGGGCTATACCTACGGGCGGGAAGGGCATCCGAACGCGGATGTCCTGGCACAGATGATTGACCGTCTGGAAGGCGGTCAGGGCGGGTTGATGACCGGCTCTGGCATGGCTGCGGTCACGGCGACGATGTTGGGCCTGCTGGGGCAGGGCGACCATATCGTGGCGGGCGACCAGTTGTACGGACGCAGCCTACGCATGTTGTCCCGCGATCTGCCGAAGTGGGGCATTACGGCGACCTTCGCCGATCCGACGGATGTAACCGCGATCGAGGCCGCGATAGCCCCAAACACCAAGCTCTTGCTGATCGAGGCCGTGTCCAACCCGACCCTGCGTTTGGCGGATATGGATGGGATCGAACGGCTCGCACGGGACCGAGGGTTGATCCTGGTCGTGGATAACACTTTCACCACGCCTTACGGTTTTCCGGCCTATGCGCGCGGCGCGGACGTGGTGATCCACTCGGTGACCAAACTGCTCGCGGGTCATAGCGATGTGACGCTGGGCTACGTTCTGGCCCGTGACCCAGACGCGCGCACGGCAATCTATGACACGATTGTCACCCTCGGACTGACGCCCAGCCCATACGATTGCTGGATGGCCGAACGCGGGCTTTATACCTTTGACATGCGGTTCGAGCGGGCGCAGGCGAACGCGCGCGCACTGGCCGACCTGGTCGCAGGCCATGACGCGGTTGAGGCGGTGCTCTACCCTGGCCGCTCAGATCACCCCGACCACAACCGCGCCCAAGCCTTGCTGGGGGAGGCGCCTGGAAACATGGTCTCTTTCCGGCTCGCAGGGGGGCGCGAGGCCGCCAATGCGTTCACCCGTGCGGCGCCTCAATTGGCCTTTGCCCCGACACTTGGGGATGTGGGGACGACCTTCTCCCATCCCGCCTCTTCCAGCCACCGGGGTTTGACACCTGAGGGGCGCGCCGCCTTGGGCATTACCGAAGGGTTCTTCCGTGTGTCCGTCGGGTGCGAGCCCATTGCGCTGCTGACACGCGATGTCACCGCGGCGCTGGATGCGGTGGCTGCCATCGGGTAAGCGCGATCCGTCAGACATGCGGTGAGGTGTGGCCATGGCGTCGCAAACGGAACTTACGCAGGGCCATCAGATCATCGACGCCCTGTTGGAACCGGCCATGTTGCTGGATCACAATGGGCGCGTGGCAAAAGCCAATGAGCAGGCCCATGAGTGGTTCGGATCGTGGATCGACCAGCAGTCTTACGTGAGCGTGTTGCGACAACCGGACCTGCTGGCTCCGGTCGAAGATGCCTTTGGGCACCATCGGACAGGATCGGCGCGGTTTTCCCATTCCTCGGGGGCGGTGGAGACTCTGTTCGATGTGACGGTCACACCGATCCTGGGGGCCGCGCGCCGGTCTGAGGTCTTGCTGGTATTTCGCGATGTATCCGCAAAGCGGGTCGAGGAATCCATGCGCCGGGATTTCGTGGCCAACGTCAGCCATGAGTTGAAGACCCCGCTGACGGCGGTCATGGGGTTCATAGAAACCCTACAGGGTCCCGCGCGGCGCGACGCTGCGGCCCAAGACCGGTTCCTAGGCCTGATGTCGCAAGAAACGGCGCGTATGAACCGCCTCGTCTCCGACCTTTTGGCGTTGAGCCGACTGGAGGGGTTGACCCGTCGGCGGCCCACAGATCAGGTCGATCTTTGCGCGGTTCTGCGCGAAGCCTTGGACACCCTTCACCCGGTTGCAGAGGCTGCCGCCGTGACGATTGCGTTCGAGGCGCCCGACAAGGCCATGGTGCTGGGTGACCGGGACCAATTGGTTCAGATCGCAGTCAACTTGGTCGAAAACAGCATCAAGTATGGCGCGCGTCCCGGACAGGTTCAGATCTCACTCACCTATAAGTCCCGAGAGCCCGTGTTGCGCGGGCCAGCTTGGGCCATGGAGGTGCGCGATGATGGTCCAGGGATCCCGCCAGAGCACCTGCCCAGATTGACGGAGCGATTCTATCGGGTCGATACCGGTCGCTCCCGCGAACAAGGGGGCACGGGTCTGGGGCTGTCCATCGTCAAACACATCGTGAATCGGCACCGCGGACGGCTCCGTATTGACAGCCGGGAAGGGCGTGGGACCGCCATGACCGTGGTTCTGCCAGCCGAGGTCTAAAGAAAAAGTGGCACCCCCGATGGCCGTCATAAAACTGTTACGTAACCGTCACAAAAGCCCTACACGCCGTTTCTAGGTGCGGCGGCGAATGGTGGCCCAGGGGGGGCTGCCATGACTGACAAAGAATCTAGGAGTTGTCATGTCCTTCACCAAGACCGCTGTGTCTGTGCTGGCTGTTGCCGCCGTGTCCGCCACCGCCGCTGCTGCGCGCGACCAGGTCCAGGTTGCCGGTTCTTCCACCGTGCTGCCCTATGCCTCTATTGTTGCCGAGGCTTTTGGCGAAAACTTTGAGTTCCCGACGCCCGTCGTCGAATCCGGCGGCTCCTCCGCTGGCCTGCGCCGCTTCTGCGAAGGCGTTGGCGAGAACACCATCGACATCGCGAATGCCTCGCGGGCGATCCGCTCCGGCGAGATCGAAGCCTGCGCCGCCAACGGTGTGGACGACATCATCGAAGTCCGCATCGGCTATGATGGGATCGTCTTTGCCTCTCAGCAGACCGGCCCTGCTTTCACGGCGTTTGAACCCGCCGATCTGTTCAACGCTCTCGGCGCCAAGGTTCTGGTCGATGGCGCATTGGTCGACAACCCGCACACCCAGTGGGCCGATTTCAACGCCGACCTGCCCGCCGTCAACATCGCGGCCTTCATCCCCGGCACCAACCACGGCACCCGTGAAGTGTTCGAAGAGCAGGTCATCGCGGCTGGCTGCGAAGCCACCGGCGCCTTCCAAGCCATGATGGACGCTGGCATGTCCGAAGACGACGCCGAAGACGCTTGCTTGGCCGTGCGCGCGGACGGTGTCGCCGTGGACATCACCGGTGACTACACCGAGACACTGGCCCGCATCGACTCGAACCCCGAAGGTGTCGGCGTCTTCGGTCTGTCGTTCTACGAGAACAACACCGACGTGTTGAAGGTCGCGACCATGGGTGGCGTTGCCCCCTCGACCGAGACCATCGCCTCGGGTGAATACCCGGTGTCGCGTCCGCTGTTCTTCTACATCAAGGGTGCGCACATCGGTGTCATCCCCGGCCTGAAGGAATACGCCTCGTTCTTCGTGTCCAACGACATCGCTGGCCCCTTCGGCCCGCTGGCCGACTACGGTCTGGTGTCCGACCCGGAACTGGAAGCCGTTCAGCAAGCCATCGAAAACGAAGTTGACATGACCGCCAACTGAGTGAGGTCGGTCGCCTTGGCCGACACTCCATAGAAATGACAGCGGGGCCAGTTTGGTCCCGCTGTGCCATGAGACGCAAAGACACTTACGCGGAGACCACCGATGCCTGTGATTTGGATGCTCGCGATCATCGCGATCCTCGCTGGCGCGGGAATTGTGCTGGGGCGGAAGAAGGCGCTTGCCTCCGCTGGTGGGGACTCGCGCTTGCTGCACTCCCTGCCGGGCTATTACGGCGCCAATGTCGCGCTGTTTGTCGCTGCACCCGCGCTCCTGGTACTGGCCGCTTGGATGGTTCTCCAACCGATCCTCATCGAAAGCCGCGTCGCCGCCACAGTCCCGGAGGACGCCTATGAAACCCAGGGCGATCTGAGCCTTATCCTAGCCGACGTGCGCCGGGTTGCCCGGGGCCTGGACCTAGCCGTTGAGCAAGGGACAATCACCGCCGAGCGGGCCGGGGACATGCGCAGCGAATTCACGGACGTGCGCCAGCGTCTGGCCGAGGTCGGCGTCGCCGTGGGAACGGAGGTTGACCGCACGACGCTGACGGCCGCCCAACGCTACCGCGTCCTAGAGGGGCGTGCCGACCTCGCGATGAACGTGGTCGTGCTGCTGCTGGCGATTGGTGGCTTCGGACTGATGTATGCGAAGACCGACAAGGACTTCCGCGCCCGCAACTCCGTCGAAGCAGCGATTATGGTGATCCTGATCGGCGCCTCGACCATCGCGATCCTCACGACGCTGGGCATCGTATTGTCGATGCTGTTTGAGACAATGAACTTCTTCCGGCAATATCCGGCGTTGGAGTTCTTCTTTTCGACGACCTGGGACCCCAGCTTTTCGGGCCGAGGTGGATCGTCTGAGCTGGGTATTCTGCCGCTCCTCTGGGGAACGCTCTACATCTCGCTCATCGCCCTGCTTGTGGCGGTTCCGATTGGGCTGTTTTCGGCGATTTATCTGTCGGAGTATGCGGGCAAGAAGTTCCGCGGCTTCGCCAAGCCATTGTTGGAAGTCCTCGCAGGTATCCCGACCATCGTTTACGGCCTGTTTGCGCTGATCACGGTGGGGCCGCTGCTCCGCGATGCGATTGCGTCTCCGTTGGGCCTCGGCACCTCCGCATCGTCCGTTATGACAGCGGGATTGGTGATGGGGATCATGTTGATCCCCTTCGTGTCCTCGCTGTCCGACGACATTATCAACGCAGTGCCGCAAGCCATGCGCGACGGCTCCTACGGGCTGGGTGCGACGCAGTCTGAAACGATCCGCCAGGTTATCATTCCGGCGGCCCTGCCTGGCATCGTCGGCGCGATCCTCTTGGCGGCTTCGCGCGCCATAGGTGAAACCATGATCGTGGTCTTGGGGGCAGGGGCTGCGGCCCGGATCGACGCGAACCCCTTTGAGGCCATGACGACCGTCACCGTAAAGATCGTCAGCCAGCTCACGGGCGATACGGACTTCTCCTCGCCCGAGACCCTGGTGGCCTTTGCCCTGGGCCTCACCCTGTTTGTCATCACGCTGGGGCTGAACGTCCTCGCCTTGTATATCGTTCGCAAATACCGGGAGCAGTACGAATGACCGATGCGACCGCCGAAACGCCACGCCGCGGGTCCGGCATGGGCTCCCTCATGGCGTCCGATGACCACACCGCCAAGCGAAACGCGCGCGAAAAGCGCTTCCGCATGTATGGTTTGGTGGCCGTTTGTACGGGCATCCTGATGCTGGTGCTGCTGCTGACGTCGATCCTGACCGCAGGGCTGTCCGCATTTCGTCAGACGACAATTGAAATCAGTGTGACCCTGGACGCGGACCGGTTGGACCCCGAAGGCAATCGCGATCCTGCGGACATGGGGAAGGTCACGACGTTCGGCTATGCGCCGCTGCTGCGCGACGGGTTGATCGGGACCATCGAAGGCGCTGGCATTGAGACCGATTTGGGCGCCCGCGATGTCGCTGACCTCATCTCGGACGAGAGTGTGGCACAGCTTCGTAGCTTTGTTCTGGCGAACCCTGACGTGGTCGGACAGACCATCCCTGTTGAGGTGCTGGCATCAGGCCGAATTGACGGGTTCTTTAAGGGACGCGTGACCTATGAGACGGCTGAGTTGGACAAGAACATCTCGCCCGCGCAACTGCGCCTGGCCGAGGACCTCAAGGCCGCCGATTTGCTGCGCACGGGGTTCAACTGGCGGTTCATCACGGCGCCGGATGCCTCCACGACACGGCCCGAGGCTGCGGGTCTGGGCGTCGCCATCCTGGGCAGCCTCTACATGATGCTGGTGGTGCTGTGCTTGGCGCTGCCCATCGGTGTCGCCGCCTCCATCTATCTAGAGGAATTCGCGCCGCAAAACCGCATCACCGATTTGATCGAGGTGAATATCTCGAACTTAGCGGCCGTCCCATCCATCGTGTTCGGGATCCTCGGCTTGGCCATCTTTATCAACTTCGCGGGTCTGCCCCAATCGGCACCCATCGTCGGCGGGCTGGTGCTGACCCTGATGACCTTGCCCACAATCATCATTGCCACGCGCGCCTCGCTTAAATCCGTTCCACCGTCGATCCGTGATGCGGCCCTGGGGATTGGCGCGTCCAAGATGCAGTCGGTGTTCCACCACGTCTTGCCGCTCGCCATGCCTGGCATCTTGACCGGAACGATCATCGGCTTGGCCCAAGCCCTGGGCGAAACCGCGCCCCTGCTGCTCATCGGGATGGTCGCCTTCGTGCGGGAATACCCCGAGGCCCCTTGGGACGGTGGTTTGTTCGACCCGGCCACGGCCTTGCCCGTTCAGGTCTATAACTTCACCCAACGGTCTGATCCCGCTTTCGTTGAGCGGGCGTCTGGTGCGATCATCGTGCTGTTGGTGTTTCTTCTCATCATGAACCTGACGGCGATCTTCCTGCGCCGCCGGTTCGAGCGCCGCTGGTAAGGGGGCCGACATGAACGACATGCGACTGACGGAGAGAGCCGTGGACAACAATGGGACCAAGATCCGCGCCAAGGGCGTGCAGGTCTATTACGGTGACACCCACGCCATCAAGAACGTTGATGTGGATATCGCGGACAAGACAGTCACGGCCTTCATTGGACCGTCAGGCTGTGGCAAGTCGACGTTTCTGCGGTGTATCAATCGGATGAACGATACCATCAGCGTCGCGCGGGTCGAAGGCGACATTCTGATCGACGGCGAAGATATCTATGACAAGCGCGTGGACCCCGTCCAACTGCGCGCCAAGGTCGGAATGGTCTTTCAAAAGCCGAACCCGTTCCCCAAATCCATTTACGACAATGTGGCCTATGGGCCTCGCATCCACGGGTTGGCCAAGGATAAGGCCGATCTGGATGGGATCGTTGAGAGTGCGTTGCGGCGTGCGGCCCTTTGGGACGAGGTCAAAGACCGTTTGACCGCCCCCGGCACTGGTTTGTCGGGGGGTCAGCAGCAGCGGTTGTGTATCGCGCGCGCTGTCGCCACCTCGCCCGAGGTGCTTTTGATGGATGAGCCGTGCTCTGCTCTGGACCCCATCGCGACGGATCAGGTGGAGAACCTGATCCACGAATTGCGAGCCAACTATAGCGTCGTGATCGTGACCCACTCCATGTCCCAAGCAAGTCGCGTCAGCCAGAAGACGGCCTATTTCCACCTCGGCGAGATGGTCGAGTACGGTGACACGGGCGACATTTTCACCAACCCTAAGGACGAACGGACCGAGAATTACATCACCGGTCGGATTGGATAAGCAATGGCTTCTAACCCACACATTTCCCAGGCTTTTGACAGAGACCTGGAAGCCATCCAAGCCATGATCATGAAAATGGGCGGCCAGGTTGAAGATGCCATCAACAAGGCGACCCAGGCGCTTGTGGAAGGTGACGCGGAACTGGCGGCTAAGGTTCGCGCGGGCGACAAGCAGATTGACGAGATGGAGCTTCAGGTGAACCAAGAGGCGGCGCGGGTCATTGCCCTGCGGCAGCCGATTGCGTCGGACCTGCGGACGGTGCTCACGGTGTTTCGCATCTCGGCGGCCCTGGAACGGATCGGCGACTACTCGAAAAACATGGCGAAACGCTCTGAAATCCTTTTGGATTTGCATCCCGTTGATGGCGGCACGGCGTCATTGCGTCGTATGTCTAAGGCCGTGCAACTGATGCTCAAGGACGCGCTCGATGCCTACATCCAGCGCGACGCCGAATTGGCGGCAGACGTGCGTGCGCGGGACGAGGAAGTGGACCAGATGTATAATGGTCTCTTCCGCGAGTACCTGACCCATATGATGGAAGACCCGCGCAGCATCACGGCCTGTATGCACTTGCATTTCATGGCAAAAAATATCGAGCGCATGGGCGATCTAGTGACCGGCATCGCGGAGCAAGTGATCTATCTCGTCTCGGGCGAACTGCCGGATGAGGATCGCGCCAAGGCGGACACCACGAGCTCCGCGTCGAGCGGAGCAGGGGTCTGACCCATGGGCACGCAACCATCCGTCCTGGTGGTCGAAGACGAGGCGCCCCAACGTGAGGTCCTCGTCTATAACCTGGAGGCCGAGGGGTACATCGTCACCCAAGCCACGTCGGGCGACGCGGCTTTGGAGATGGCCCTCGAGGATTCGCCTGATTTGGTTCTATTGGATTGGATGCTGCCCGAAGTCTCGGGCATTGAGGTATGTCGCCGTCTGAAATCCAGACCCGAAACGCGCATGATCCCGGTCATCATGATCTCTGCGCGATCCGAAGAGGTCGACCGCGTGCGAGGGTTGGAGACCGGGGCCGACGACTATGTGGTCAAGCCGTACTCGGTCGTGGAACTGATGGCGCGGATCAGAACCCAGTTGCGCCGTGTGCGCCCAGCCTCGGTTGGTGAGGTGCTAGAGTTTGACGATATTTCCGTGAACACCGAGGAACACCGTGTCTTTCGCGACGGGGCGGAATTGCACTTGGGTCCAACAGAGTTTCGTCTGTTGACCACCTTTATGGAGCGGCCCGGACGTGTCTGGTCCCGTGACCAGCTTTTGGACCGCGTGTGGGGGCGGGACATTTACGTGGATAGCCGGACGGTCGATGTTCATGTGGGCCGCCTGCGCAAGGCACTCCGTACCGAAAGCAATACAAACGATCCGATCCGGACGGTTCGCGGGACAGGCTACGCGCTCGGCTAAGTCGGAGCGCCGGTGCCTTGGGGGTCCAGCAAACCGCGCAGCACATCATCTTTGCGGATGCGTCCGACAGGCGCGCCGTCGCGTTCAACCATTACCTGGTCCGGCCCGTCCAACATCGTTTCCATAACGGTTGCCAAAGGCGTATCGTCCGGCACGGACGGTGCGTCAGCTGGCCCGTCTGTGTCGGGGACCATGACATCGACAGCGGTTAGAACGCTGAGCGGGTTCATATGGGCAACGAAGTCGGCCACATAGTCGTTGGCGGGCTGTGCAATGATCTGTTGCGGCGTGCCGCATTGGACGATGCGCCCGCCCTCCATAATCGCGATGCGGTTGCCCAGCTTGAAGGCCTCATCCAAGTCATGGCTGACGAAGATGATGGTCCGCTTTAGCTGTTTTTGAAGGTCCAGCAACTCATCCTGCAAACGGGCTCGGATCAACGGGTCGAGGGCCGAGAACGGCTCATCCATCAAAAGGATTGGCGCGTTCGTCACGAAGGCACGGGCCAATCCCACCCGCTGTTGCATGCCGCCCGACAGCTCACCAACCTTGCGATCACTCCAATCGGACAGGCTGACCAGGGCGAGCTGCTCCTCCACCTGCCGTCTGATGTCGGCCTTGCCCATGCCCGCAAGCTCTAGGCCCAGCCCCACATTGTCCCGCACCGTTCGCCAGGGGAGCAGGCCGAACTGCTGGAACACCATCGACACACATTCGCGCCGCACCCGGCGCAGATCCGCTTCGGAACAGCCGGGCAGGGTGGCAGACCAGTCGCGATCACGGATGGTCACGCCACCGCGCACGACCGGGTTCAATCCGTTCACGGCCCGCAGGAGCGTGGATTTGCCCGATCCGGACAACCCCATCAGCACCAGGATCTCACCCTCGGCCACATCGAGGCTGCAGTTGTGAACACCCAGAACCTGACCGGTCGCCTGCTGTATCTCTGCCCGGTCTTGCCCCGCGTCCATCAAGGGCAGGGCGATGCCCGGCTTTTCCCCAAAGACGATGGAGACGTTATCAAACCGAACAGCCGTCATTTCGCATCCCCCCGTCCAAGCATGCGGTCCAACATAATGGCCACCACAACGATGACGAAGCCGCTCTCAAAGCCAAGGGACGTGTTCACCTGATTGAGCGCGCGGACGACGGGCACTCCGAGCCCATCCGCGCCCACAAGCGCGGCGATCACGACCATGGACAGCGACAGCATGATCGTTTGCGTCAGACCAACCATGATCTGGGGCAGGGCGTAGGGCAGTTCGACCTTCCACAGGACTTGACGGCCCGTTGCGCCAAAGGCGCGCGCGGCCTCTAGCAGAGGCAGGGGCGTGGAGGACACGCCAAGGTAAGTCAGTCGAATGGGCGCTGGCAGCACAAAGATCACCGTGGCGATCAGGCCAGGCACCATACCAATCCCGAAAAAGACAATCGCCGGAATGAGATAGACGAAGGTGGGCAGGGTCTGCATCAGATCAAGCACAGGCCGGATCGTCGCATAAAGCCGAGGCCGATGGGCCGCAGCAATCCCAATTGGAACGCCCACCGCCATGCAGACAACGCAGGCTGACAGAACCAGGGTCAGACTCTCAGTCGTCTCCTCCCAATAGCCCTGGTTCAGAATGAACAAAAACCCCAATGCGATGAAAAGGCAGGTCTTCCAATTCCGCCGGAGTGCCCAGGTCATGGCCACAAAGACCGCCACAACGATCAGCGGGTGAGGGGTCTGGAGAACCCAGAGAATACCGTCGATCATGGTCTCTAGGGCGATAGACAGTGCGTCAAACGCCCAAAAGAAGTTGTCCTGAAGCCAATCAAAGACCCCGGCGGCCGCTTTGCCGACGGGGATCTTATTCTCGGTTAGCCAATCTAGCATGCGCAGTCCCGACGATGGGGTGCCATGCTGGTTACTGGAGCGCTGCGGTCACAGCGGCCTTACCGTCGTCCCCGCCGACCGTGGTGACTCCGTCAAGCCAGCCGTCAAGAACGCCCATATTGGCCGTCAGCCAGGCTTTGGCGGCCTCCTCCGGGTCTTCGCCGTCGTTCAAGATCGACCCCATGATCTCATTCTCCATCGAAAGGGAGAATGTCATATTGGTCAACAGCTTACCAACATTGGGGCAGGCGTCCACGTACCCCGACCGGGTGTTCGTATAGACCGTGGCACCGCCAAGGTTCGGCCCAAAGAACTCGTCCCCACCTTCCAGGTAGGTCAGGTCGAAGTTGGCGTTCATCGGATGGGGTTCCCATCCCAAGAAGACGATCGGCTGCTCACGGCGGGTCAACCGCTCCACCTGGGCCAACATGCCTTGTTCCGAAGACTCAACGACCTCAAAATCAGACAAGCCGAAGGCGTCTGCGTCGATCATCGACTGGATCAAGCGATTGCCGTCGTTGCCAGGCTCAATCCCATAGATCTTGCCGTCCAGCGCATCGGCATGGGCCTGGATGTCGCCAAAGGAGGCGATGCCCAGGGCCGCGGCTGCCGAGTTCACGGCCAGCGTGTATTTCGCGCCCTCCAGGTTGGCGACGACGGTGTCGACCGTTCCGGCCTCGCGATAGGGCGCGATATCGCCCTCCATCGTGGGCATCCAGTTGCCCAAGAAGACATCCACATCACCGGATGCCATTGAGGTATAAGTGACCGGGACCGACAACACCTTCACGTCTACATCGTAGCCGAGCGCTTCGAGGACAACCGTCGCGGTGGCCGTCGTCGCCGTAATATCGGTCCAGCCGACGTCCGAGAACACGACATCCTCGCAGGCTGCCTGAGCCATGGATGCGGTCAGTGCGAGCGCGGATGCGGCTGTGGTGAGTCTTAGCATTGGGTCGGTCTCCCCGGGTCATCTTTTGCGCTATGTAGACGTCATCACGACCCGACGTGCAAGGTGACAGCGCCCGATCAGAAACATTGTTACCGGGAACGCAGACCTGCCTGCGGGAGGCATTGACCCAGGTCTTTCGTGATCTTTGTCGTGGAAGACGTCCGCAGGCGTTTTCCATGCGAAGCGCTTCGACAAGGTCTCACGTCCTTTGAAGCAATCTTCTGAGTTTTACGTTGCGGTCTTTGATACCGGATACACCTAAAGGAAAGCTGTATAATCATAGTTATGTAAAATTACTAACGCTGACTGGATGACTACTGTCGCTTTTCACATTGCAACCATACAAGACTTCTGACGCAAAAGCATGGTCATCGCGGGGACTTAGCATGTCGGACATTCAGGGCTATCTGCTGACCGTCACGCAGATTACAACGCTCGAAGACCTTTGGCCCATGCATCAAGATCGTATGGCAAGCTACGGGTTTGACTATATTCTGTATGCCGCTACGCGCTTTCGGACGGACCGTGGCATGGGTGATATGCGGGACGCATTGATCCTGTCCACCTATCCGAAAGCGTTCAACGACGTCTACCTCGATGGTGGTTTGTTCCGGGACGCACCGATGGTTCGCTGGGCGATGAATCATACGGGCAGCCGAAGCTGGCGTGAGATCACAGAAGACTACATCCAAGGGCGGCTGACACCGGCTGAAATGCGCGTCTGTGAATTCAACAGAACCCAGGGCGTGGTCGCGGGCTATGGGATCAGTTTTCCGCGCACGTCTGCGCGGTCGGGTCATGGCATTGGCCTGGCCGCGAGCAACATGACCCAGGACGAGGTTGACGCCGTCTGGGAAAAACACGGTGCCGAAATTGAGCTGATCAATCACGTAACCCATCTGACGATTCTGTCCCTGCCCTATGGCACCCACGGACACCGCTTGACCCCGCGCCAACGTGAAGTTCTTGAACTCGTCGCAGATGGGAAAACCGTCCAGGATGTTGCCGACGTTTTGGGCCGAAATCCTGCGACCGTGGAGAAGCATCTGCGACTCGCCCGCGAGGCATTGGACGTCGAAACGACGGCACAAGCGATCCTAAAGGCCGCGGTTCAGAACCAATTTCACGTCTACCAAGCATGAAAGTTTGCAGCCCGACCAATGGGATGCAAATTTTTGACCGTTAGGTAAGGAAAACCCGACTTACTGACCCAAGGTAAAGGTGTAAACAGATACTTGTCTTGTGAGTGATGGCAATTGCGCCATGGACTAATCGGATTTGGAATGGCCGACGCATTCACCGGTCATCCGGTTCGGGTCGATGAGTTTCGGCAATGCGAGGTGTCTCGGGGTATTTCCCCCGGGACCCGAGCAGTTTTTGGGACATTGTCTTATCCCCAGGCCCAGTCCCGAACAAAAAAGGCGGCGTCGAGACTTCCCCTCGACGCCGCCGCTTCTTGCGAGCTGAACCGAAATCAACCCTGAGCGGCTTTCGCGACTTCGGCGGCAAAGTCTTCCTTAACGACCTCGATGCCTTCGCCAACTTCCAAGCGAACAAAGCCCGTGATTTCGACACCAGCCTCTTCGGCGGCTTTCGCGACCGTCAGGTCCGGGTTCACCACGAACGACTGATTGAGCAGGGTCACTTCGGACATGTACTTCTTCATCCGGCCGACGATCATCTTTTCGATGACGGCTTCGGGCTTGCCGGATTCGCGCGCGATGTCGATCTGAACCTGACGCTCTTTTTCGACAACGGCCGGATCCAGGTCGGCTTCGGAGAGCGACGCGGGGTTCACGGCTGCGACGTGCATGGCAACCTGCTTCCCGAAGGCGTCGTTGTCACCGGACAGAGCGACCAGAACGCCGATCTTGCCCATGCCGGGGGCCGCAGCGTTGTGCACGTAGGACACGACCGAACCGCCAGCGATCTTCGCCATACGGCGCACGGACATGTTCTCACCAATGGTCGCGATCTTGTCGGTCACAGTGGCTTCGACGGTTTTGCCGCCCATATCCGCAGCTTTCAGGGCGTCGACGTCGTCAACGGCCAAGGCCGCCTGGGCGATGCCTTCGACCATGCCTTGGAACTCGGCATTCTTCGCGACGAAGTCCGTCTCGGAGTTCACTTCGACGGCGACAGCAGCGCCCTGCCCCACGGCGACGGCAACCAGACCTTCGGCGGCTGTGCGGCCGGATTTCTTAGCAGCTTTCGCCAGACCCTTGGTGCGCAACCAATCCACGGCGGCCTGCATGTCGCCGTCGTTTTCGGTCAGCGCCTTCTTGGCATCCATCATGCCTGCGCCGGTGGAATCGCGCAGTTCTTTCACCATAGCAGCCGTAATCGCCATGATCTGTCTCCTTCAGAATGGGATGGGCGCAGCCGTAGCCGCGCCCTGTAACCGATTGATGACCCGAGGGTCGTTCAATCAGGCCGAGGTTTCCTCAGCGGCGGGCTCTTCAGCCGCACCGGGGTCGATCTCTTCCTCAAGGGCCTCTTCCATGGCGCCGATGTCGACACCGGCGGCACCCAGCTGTGCAGTCATGCCGTCCAAGGCCGCGCGGGACACGAGATCGCAATACAGCGCAATGGCGCGGGCCGCATCATCGTTGCCGGGGATCACGTAATCCACACCCTCGGGCGAGCAGTTGGTGTCCACGACGGCCACAACCGGGATGCCCAGCTTCTTGGCTTCGGCGATGGCCAGGTCTTCTTTGTTCACGTCGATGATGAACAGAAGGTCCGGCAGGCCGCCCATCTCACGGATACCGCCCAGCGAGGCTTGCAGCTTCTGCTGGTCACGCTCCATGCCCAGGCGCTCTTTCTTGGTGAGGCCTTCGAAGCCAGCTTCCATCGCCTCGTCAATCGCCTTCAGACGGTTGATCGAGTTGGACACGGTCTTCCAGTTGGTCAGCGTGCCGCCCAGCCAACGGTGGTTCATGTAGTACTGCGCGCACATCTCGGCGGCTTCTGCGACGGGCTTTTGAGCCTGGCGCTTGGTACCGACGAAGAGGATGCGACCGCCACGGGCGACGGTGTCGCTCACGACCTGCAGCGCCTGGTCCAACATCGGGACGGTCTGCGTCAGATCCATGATGTGAATGCCGTTCTTAGCGCCGTAGATATACGGAGCCATACGGGGGTTCCAACGCTGGGTCTGGTGTCCAAAGTGAACGCCAGCTTCCAACAACTGACGCAGGGAGAAATCAGGCACTGCCATGATCCATATCCTTTCCGGTTTTAACCTGAGCGGGGGATCAGAGCATCTGCTCAACCGGTGGACCGTCTAGGGATGTCTCCCCCAGGGGCCCGCCCCCGCCTGTGAAGTGTGCGCGGGCTACCCCAGGCGCCGATCCGGCGCAAGGGGCCATTTCAACCTCTGACGTCTGGGCGTCAGGGAATGATGCGGTTGTATTTCTGACCCTCGACGGTGGCGCCCGCGATCAAGCCCGCCTGACCGAAAACGACGGCCACAACCGGTGTCAGCAGCGATGTGGTGTCCGTGGTCAGCGCGCCAGAATTGGACGAGACCGCATATTCTAGATCCGCCCCAGCGACCCAGCCCGGTGAGGACCTGAAGCTATTCAGCGAGGCTGGCGTCATGAAGAACAGCGCATGGGCATATTGCTGCGCCCCGATTTGCAGCCCGATGGAGGCATTCGTCGAGGAATAGTAATCCACGGTCACGTTATCGATCCGCAACGCACCGCGACCAAAGCCACCGCCGATGCCGAAACCGGCCTCCGTAATCAGCGGCATCATCAGAACGCCTGCGGACTTCGAGGCCAATGTCTGGGTTTCGGGCAGCGTGTCGTACATGAAGTTGGTGGCTTCATCCACACGGGCGTCAATCCGGCCTCCGCCGGTGCTGCCCACGCCGTTACCACATGCGGCCACGGCGAACGGAGCGGATGCCGCCACGATAAAGCGGCGACGCGAAAAAGCGGTCATGGGTGTATCCTGTCAATGTCTGCTCAGCCGGGCTCTGACGGCCCGATCATGACGAAACATACCAGAATGGTCATTGCCTGTCACCCCTGCCCCGCAGGCAAGCGGTCGGTGCTCAGGTCCTCGCCTTGGCTCGTCTCAATCCGAAGAAGGATCCAATCGCGGCCAAGAGCAACAGGGCCGACGCGGGCAACGGCACGGGCGCCGGGGCCCCAAACCGGAGATTGTCGATGGTGAACTCATCCGCTTGACCTGTCGCAATGCTGCGGAAGCTTGCAAAGGAGAAGCTGTCATCGGAGATCAATCCAAAGAACCCGTTGCTGTTCGTCCCAGCGGCACCATTGCGCTCAATGACGAAATCCTGCCCGCCGGTTGTGAGGACAGTCTCCTGCGCGCGCAGGCCCGCATAGTCGAAGGCCAGGGCGGTCACGCTGCTCGGGAACAGAAAATCCGTTGAGAAGGCCCCGATGGTGCCATCTTCGTCCACGCCCGTCTCAAACCGCCCAAACCGGACACTATTGTCGTCTACAAAGGGGGCTCCGCCGACAATGGTCGAGGTCACGCCACTGGAGAACTTAATGGATGGCGCCGCAGCAATATCGGAACTGAAATCGTCGAGCGTCAGAACCAGCCCGCCCAACGCCGCCGTGAAAGAGGCTTGATCGTCGAACAAAACAACGGCGGCCTGACTTGTCCCTGCCGTCGCGCCAAGGGCGATGGATGCGCAAACTAGGAGGTGTTTCATATCTCAATCCCGCATAATGTGCTTAGGCGCCGCCCCCCGCCACACTTTCGTCATAGCAACATCTTATTCTAGACGTAAACGCAGATCGGGAAACGACACGTTGCGGTTCGCGATACGATCCCGGCATTGAGCAAATTTAAGGCGTCCAGGGTGCGGTGTTCGGATCCGCCTCGGGCGTTTCGCGCTCAGGGTCTGGCCGGTTTGGCAGGTCAATCTGCGGGAATGCCCCTGCGAAGCGCGCCGCCTGCCGCGGCGTCCAGCGCACCTGAACGCTGGTTCCGCTGTCTGTCGGCGTCTCCGCCAGGACGGCGCCCTCATCATGGAGCCAGGCGCGCGCACGGCCCTCGGCGAATGGCAGCAGGATTTCCACCTCTTCCAAGGTTTCGGCCAGGTCGCCCGCCACGCGCGCCAGCAGCGCGTCTAGCCCGTCCCCCGTCAAGGCCGAGCCAAGATAGACGTCGTCGCGCCGCGCCGCCACATTGCGCGCGGCCTCCAGATCCTCGGGCGATAGGGCATCGGCCTTGTTCCACATCTCCAGGCGCGGCACGTCCTCTGGCAGACCGAGTTGCTCCAGGATCGTTTCAACGTCCGCCGCCTGCGCATCCGTCTCGGGGTGGCTGATGTCACGCACATGCAGGATCAAGTCCGCATCGAGGACTTCTTCCAAGGTGGCGCGGAACGCTGCGACCAATTGCGTCGGCAAATCAGAGATGAACCCGACCGTATCGGACAGGATTACGTCAAAACCGTTCGTCCCTTCGATGTCCAAATTGACCGCCCGCATCGTAGGGTCCAGCGTCGCGAACAACATGTCTTTGGCCATGACATCCGCGCCGGTGAGCCGGTTGAACAACGTGGATTTCCCCGCGTTTGTGTAACCCACGAAGGCCACGACGGGATATGGCACCTTGGCCCGCGCGGCGCGGTGCAATTCGCGGGTCTTGACCACCTTGGCCAACTGGCGCCGCAGCTTTGTCATCTGCTCGTCGATGGCGCGGCGATCGGCCTCGATCTGGGTTTCGCCGGGACCGCCGACAAAACCCAATCCACCGCGTTGGCGTTCCAAGTGTGTCCAAGCCCGAACAAGGCGCGTCCGCTGATAGGTCAGCGCGGCCAAATCCACTTGCAGAACCCCTTCCCGGGTTGCCGCTCGATCGCCGAAGATTTCCAAGATCAGCGAGGTCCGATCGAGGAGTTTGACCTTCCAGGCCTTTTCCAGGTTCCGCTGTTGAACGGGCGTGACTGCGCCGTCGATCAGGATCAACTCGATATCTTGATCGTGAATCCGCGCTCCCAATTCCTCGACCTTGCCGGACCCGAACAACATGCCAGGATGGGGCTTGGGCAGGCGGACGACATCGCTGCCGATGACCTCTAACCCGGGCAGGGCATGGGCAAGGGACACCGCTTCTTGCAACGCAAGTGACGGGTCGCGACCGGATCGGTCGCCCCCACGTGTATCCGGGTGCAGGACAAGGGCGCGCGTATCGCGCACCTCAGTCGTGTGGGTTGAGTTACGATCCGCCAGAATCGTCCTCGCCATTGTAGAGGGAAATCGGCTGGGCCGGCATCACGGTCGAGATCGCATGCTTATAGACAAGCTGGCTCTGCCCGTCGCGGCGCAGCAAGACACAGAAATTGTCGAACCATGTGATCACACCCTGAAGCTTAACGCCGTTTATCAGGAAGATCGTCACAGGCACCTTTGTTTTGCGGACGTGGTTAAGGAAGGCGTCCTGAAGGTTCTGCTTATCCGAAGCCATGTCTGCTCGTCCCTGTGCGTGCGCGGCCCGTTTCGCAGGGGCCGTCGTTTACCATGGGACAGTTATGGGCAGGCTTGACAAAAAGTTCCACCCCCCGATGCCGTGAAATTACGTAGCGCGGCAGTTTGGTCATTTGCGCCAGAAATCCGGATTGAAAAGCGCGATGAGGGCCAAGGTCTCTAACCTACCGAGAACCATCGCCCCTGCCCAAATGATCTTTGCCGCATCCGATAACGTCCCGATACCCGTCGCGGGCCCCGTTCCCAGGGCGATATCCGCCAAGGGACCCGTCGTCGTCAGAGCAGAAATCGCCAGGATCATCGCATTGGTAAAGCTGACACCGGTGATCGATAGGGCCAGGGTGACTGCGCCAATGCCAAGGGCAAACAGCATGAAGAAGACCCAAGCCGCCTCGACCCCGCGCATCGGCAAACGGGTGCGCGCGCCCGCCCCGCCCGCGATTCCATGGGGATGGACAAGCAAATGTATCTCGCGCCGCCCATGTTCGTAGAGCGCATAAATCCGCAGCAGTTTAACCCCACCCGCCGTCGTCGCGACACCGCCCCCAAACAGCGCCAACCCGAGCAACAGGACAATCGGTGTATCCAAGCCTGACCACGTCCGCGCGGTGGCCCAATCGGTGCTCTCCCACCCGGTGGTTGTGAGAAAGGACAGGACCGTAAAGGCCGTGCCCCAAAGGGCGCGCAAGGCGCCCAAGGCATCCGTTTCGGCCTGCACATCCAAGGCGAACACCCAATGGCGCAAGAGCAGTAACACCGAAACAGATCCAACAATTGCGGCGGCAATTCGTAATTCTCGATTGTCCGGCAGACGTGTAAGGCGATCCCGCCACCGCTCCTCGGTAAAGGCAATGCGGGTCACCGCGAAAAGCAAAAACGCAAAGACTGCCATCTCACCGATGATCCCCGCGCCATTATCGACCATCCCCGTCCGTGCCGTGATGCCTGACGTCGACAGTGTCGACATGGCATGGATGACGGCCCGTGTCGGCGTCTCCCCCGCTGCAACCAAAAAGGCCCACAGCGCCCCCGTCAAAACAGCATAGATCGGGCCGATGACCCGAAGCGAGCGTAGGAGCCGAATCTCCGGGTCCGGCGTCTGGATCCGTGTTGTGACACTGGCGCCCCGGCGGATAGCCGTCGCTTCGGTCACCTCAAAGCCGCCCAGGCGCAGCGGGTCCAAGATCGCAACGGCGGCCACGAGCATAAGCAACCCACCCTGCCATCCGACCACAGCGCGCCAGAGATGCAGGGTTTCCGACAATCGGGTTGGCGCGAAAAGCGTCCCGCCCGTTGTCGTGATCGCCGCCACCATCTCGACGTAGGCATTCACGGGCCGTGTGTTGGCCAGGACTTCCCACAGCGGAATTGCTGCCATCCCCGGCAGTAACGTCAAGGCACCCAGCAGAGCGACCAAATGGCTGCGCGTCACGTTCGACGACCTCTCGCGGGCGCTGGCAATGGCCACAGCCCCGGTCAGAAACAGCAGAATCGTGCCCCAGTAAAAGAAGACACGCCCCTCGAAATGGGCATCCCGCAGCACAGCATGAATGGCGGGCACATACATCGACGCCGATAGGATCCCGGCCAGCCACACCAACAACGGCACCCGCCGTCGGGCCGTGCCGCCGGCGAGATCGTTCAAAAGAAATCCACCTGGACTTGCAGCAAACGCTCGACCTCTGGCACGTCTGCCGAGAGCGCAAAGATCGCGACGATGTCGCCTTCCTCGATCATGGTGCCGCCGCCCGGTCGCACAACCTTTTCCCCGGATTTCTGGATCGCACCGACCAGCGCGCCCTCGGGGAAGCTGATGTCGCGGATCCGTTTCCCGGCAAGCGGCGAGGTGGACATCACCTGTGCCTCGATCACCTCGGCCTCGGCATCGCCCACGGAATAGACATTTCGGACCCGCCCATGGCGCACATGGCGCAGGATCGAACTCACCGTCGTCTGTCGTGGATTGACATAGGCGTCGATGCCCAAAGGCCCCATCAAGGGTACGAGCGTCGGATCGTTAATCAAGGCAATCGTCTTGGAACATCCGGCGGTGCGTGCCCGCACGGCGGCCAGCAAATTGGTCTTATCGTCGTCCGTCACGGTGAGCACCGCATCCGCCCGTTCGATATTCGCCTCCCGTAGCAGCTCAATATCCAGCCCATCGCCCGACAGAACAATCGTCCGCTCCAGCGCCTCAGCGGCCTTTTCCGCACAGACCCGGTCACGTTCGATCATCTTTGCGCGGATCCTTTCCGGCGCGGCCTCCAGCGCGCGGGCCACAGTCAGACCGACGTTGCCGCCACCAATCAACACGACACGTTCTTGGCGTTTGACGCTCTTGCCGAAAATCTCCTGCGTGCGGGCCAGGTCCTCCGTATGGCACAGGATATAGGCTTGGTCGCCTGCTTGAAGCTGATCGCCGGGTTCCGGCGCAAACAGTCGTCCGCTAGAGCCGCGCCGCAGGCCGACGACGACCGCCCGCAGCGTGCTGAACAACTCGCTTAGCTGTCGCAGGGGCGTGTCGAGAACCGGGCAATCCGCGTCCAGGTCGAGCCCGATCAATTGCGCCCGCCCCTCCATGAACTCTTCGATGTCAAAGGCTTCTGGCGCGCGCAGACGGCGCAAGGCGGCTTCGGCCACTTCGCGCTCGGGCGAAATGACCACGTCAATGGGCAGGTGATCGCGGCGGTAGAGATCCTTGCGGATGGCCGACAGGTACGATTGCGCCCGTAGCCGGGCGATTTTTCGCGGCACCGTGAAAACAGAATGGGCAACCTGGCAGGTCACCATGTTGACCTCGTCTGAATGCGTGGCCGCAATCAGCATGTCGGCGTCTTCGGCCCCAGCGCGTTCTAACACGTTGGGGTAACTGGCAAAACCGGTGATGCCCTGCACATCCAAAGTGTCGGTCGCGCGATTGACCAAACTGGGGTTATTGTCGACGACAGTGACGTCGTTGCGCTCTCCGGCGAGGTGCCTGGCGATTTGCCAGCCCACCTGACCCGCGCCGCAGATGATAACCTTCAAACCTGCGCTCCTTGGCGGTGGCCGTGGCGTTCTGGATAGGGGCGCGGCACGGGACGGTCAACGGGCAGGGCAAATGTCTGACATTTGGCTGAACGCTCGGCAAATGTCAGACAATTGATTGCCTGCCCCAAGGTTAATCAGCCGCTAAGGGTTTTCGGGCTATGATCCAGCATGCGCTGGCCGATGTTCCCCTGTCTTTGCCTTATGCTAGGCTGCAGTGATCCAACGACTGTGATTTGGGTGTCGCCCGGTGTGTCCATCGCTGAGGCGCGGCAAACGTATCTTGCATGTCACCGTCAAGCGGCCCACCGGTTCCCAGAGAGGCCGCGGGCGCAAACGACGGTCCCATCGACCCTTGGGACGCGGGACGACAATGACCCGGAAGGAACCTTTGCACCCCAGATCGAGGTTTTCGACTACGACACCAATAGGACCCGGCGTGCAGCTTTTGCCGAAGCGTGTCTATCGGATGGCGGGTACCGACCGTTGTCCCTCAATTCCTGCCCAGGGGGACGCGCAAGACGTCTCACCCAGCACCCGTCGGACCTAAAAGACCTCTGTCTCTCAAACGGGCACCTGGCAAAACCAGAGTAATCAGTCATCCACCCGGGCGACGCGGGCGCCACCCCGCGCGCTTGTGACGACCCCAAGGGACTTCAGCTTACGGTGCAGGGCTGACCGTTCCATGCCGACAAAGCTGGCGGTTCGGCTGATATTGCCGCCGAAACGATTGATCTGTGTCATCAGATACTGTCGTTCAAACAGCTCACGAGCATCACGCAATGGCAGGCTGGCCAAACTTCCGGTCAGCGTCATCTCACCACTGTCACCCCCGCCGTCGGACGGGCTTGGCAGTTCGGACGGCTCGATGGGGCCAGTGCCATCACCGAGGATCAACACCCGCTCAATCACATTCCGCAATTGTCTGACATTTCCGGGCCAGCGCATCGTCTGCAACAACGCGCGCGTCTCCTCGCTCAGATCCCGCAGGGGCAGCCCCTGCGCCTTGTTCAGGGCCTGGATAAAATGCGCCGCCAAAAACGGAATGTCGTCACGACGGTCCTCCAACGACGGCACCGCAATCGGGACCACATTCAGACGGTGATACAATTCCTCACGGAACCGCCCTGCCCTGATTTCCCCTTCCAAATCGCGGTTGGTGGAGGAAATAACGCGTAAGTCCACACGAACCTTTTCTTGGCCCCCGACCCGCTGAAACGCCTGCTCTACAAGGACGCGAAGGATTTTGGACTGGGTGCCCAGCGGCATATCCGCGACTTCGTCAAAGTAGACGACCCCTTCATGGGCTTGCTCCAGGAGGCCGGGTTCAACGCCCTTCTCGGGGCTTTCGCGACCAAACAGCACCGTCTCCATGCGCTCGGGCTCAACACTGGCAGACGAAACCGTGACGAACGGGCCGGAGGCGCGGTTGGAATTGGCGTGGATGTATCGCGCAGCGACCTCTTTCCCGGCGCCCGCAGGCCCCGTGAGCATGACGCGGCCGTTGGAATTCATCACCTTTTTCAGCTGCGACACCAAACCTTTATAGGCCGCACTCTGACCAATCATCTCGGCGGCAGAGGCATCTTTTCGGCGCAGTTCGCTGTTTTCATGCCGAAGGCGAGACGCCTCCATGGCGCGCCCGACCACGACCATCAGTTGATCGATATTGAAGGGCTTTTCGATGTAGTCGTAGGCCCCCTGCTTAATGGCCGCGACGGCAATCTCGATATTCCCATGCCCTGAAATGATGATGATCGGGATATCTGGATGGGTGCGACGGACCGACTTCAGGATATCGATCCCGTCCATGTCACTGTCTTTTAACCAAATATCGAGGATCATGAGGCTCGGCGCCTCGGCCTCGATCGCATCCATACAGGTCTTCGCACTGCCCGCAGTGCGGCAACTATAGCCTTCGTCCTCCAAAATATCGGAGATAAGGCCGCGAATGTCGGCCTCGTCGTCGGTGATCAGAATATCGCCCATAATATCTATGCCTCCTCTGTGCGCGGCAGTCGAATGATCGCCGCCGCGCCTTTATGTCCGGAGGCATCCGGGTCTGCGTCGCGCAGCTCCAGCGTGCCCCCATGGTCTTCGATGATTTTCTTAACGATGGGCAGCCCCAGCCCAGTGCCCTTGTCGCGCGTCGTGACATAGGGCTCGAACAAGCGCGCCCGATCCGCAGGCAGCCCAACGCCCGTATCTGCAATTTCGATGCAGATGGACGAAGCATCCACGGTCAGCGAAACAGACACCCGCTTCTCGAAGTCGGAAACGGTTTCCGACCGTGTTTCAATCGCTTCCCCGGCGTTCTTCACAAGATTGGTGAACGCCTGACGCATCATGGTCGTGTCGATCTCCGCCACCGCAGGACTGTCTGGGATTGTCGCGGAGAGGCTCACAGGCTCCAAAGCCGCACGTTGCAGAACAACTATTTCGCGCAGGAGGTCGGCCACATCTTGGGGACGCCGATCTGGTTCCGGCATACGGGCGAACTTGCTGAACTCATCGACGATCCGGCGAAGATCACCGGCCTGCCTAACTATAACGTCCGTCAGTTCAGCCAACTTCGCGGCGCTTTCCTCCGGCAACTCCCGGCCAAAACGGCGTTTGACGCGTTCCGCAGACAGTTGGATGGGCGTCAGCGGATTCTTGATTTCATGGGCAATCCGGCGGGCCACATCCCCCCATGCGGCCATCCGCTGAGCGCTGACGAGGTCCGTCACGTCATCAAAGGCCACAACGTAGCCTTCGAGAACACCATCTGTTCCCGTGCGTTTGGCGATCCGCACCAGAAGGTTTTCCAGCTTTCCGTTCCGGACCAGCCGAACCTCTTCTTGAACGGTTTCCAGGCGCCCGTTTCGCAACTTCTCAAGCAGGTCACCGTATTCGGGCACCATCTGATCCAGAGGATCTCCGTAATGACGGTCCCCATTCACCTGCAGCATGCGTTGCGCCGACCGGTTGGTGAAATCAATCCGCCCCTCCGCGTCGAGACCGATCACACCCGCTGTGACGGAGCCAAGCACACTGTCGAACAGACGCCGCCGCCGCTCGGTCTGCGTGTTGGTCTCCACAAGCGCGTCCCGTTGGCCCTTAAGTTGACGGGTCATCTGATTGAAAATGCGGCCCAACATGGCGATTTCATCGTCACCGCTTTCTTCGGTGACGCGCACGTCCAGATCCCCCTGCCCGACCCGTTGGGCGGCCCCCGCGAGTTGACCCACGGGCATGGACAACCGTTCAGCAATCCAGAGGCCCGCCCAGGTCGCGGCCAAGACAAGGATCACTGCGAAACTCAGATAGAGGACGCCGAAATCAAACAACAGCCGCCCCCTGTCTTGCTCCAGCGTCTGGTACAGCTTCGCGGTTTCCTGGGTTTCGTCCAAAAGTTGCAGGATTGATCCGTCGACTTCTCGTGTCACGTAGAGAAATCGATCCGCATAGGCGGTCAGTTGAAGAAGGGCGCGGAACTCATTGACGTCCTTGTCTTCTATTATGACAACCTCACCAGTCCGGGCACGATCTAGGTCTGCTTCCGTCACCCCTTCGAAGTCGAAAAGATAGCTGCGGTCGCCCCGAGCGCGGATCTCACCAAGACCGTCAATGACAAAGGCCTCCTGCAATCCTCGCTGCACCAAATCCTGGCCCTGGGCCAACACTTGGCGCAGGTCGCCGTCTGTCATGAAAAAGCTCGCGCGTTTCGCAACGTTCAGATAGCCGGCCAGCCCGCGGGTATCCTGCTCCAGGTCGTCGCGATGCTCCTGCGCGTAGGCCTGCGCGGCGAGCACCGAGTTTCCGAGGGCGTTCCGAACCCGGTCAGAAAACCACCCCTCTAGCCCCATATTGATGGTGATCGTCGCGAACACAGCCACAAGGATCGTGGGGACAAGCGCCATGCCCGTGAAAACGCCCGTTAAACGAAGGTGAAGTTTCGAGCCCGCAGATCGCGCGCGGCGGGCTGCGATGATGGCGGCGACACGGCGGACAACCAGTCCTGTAATAAGCAGAATATAAACAAGATCCGCCAGCAGGATCGCGCGGAGTGCCGTCTGCCCCCCGCCAGAAATCCGTCCACCCAGCACCAGGAATGTGACCGCAACAAGTACGGGTCCGAGCACGACCAGCGCACCAGAAAGCCATACGGCCGCCTCCCGCCGCTCGCCCCACAGGACCGAGCGCAGCAGGCGCTCGGAAAATGTCGATGAGCGCACGATTGCCCCGTTCTCAATGTCTTACCGCACGTTGTCTCGCTGGGTTGTTCCCAATCTGCAACGTTGTTGCCAATCTACATCAATTTGCGGCGCCGTGTCACGAGAATATCGAGGTCAGTGATCTTCTTGCGCAACGTATTGCGGTTGATCCCGAGCAAATCGGCACATTTCGCCTGATTGCCGCCCGTTGCGTCCAAGGCAATCTCGATCAAGGGGCCTTCAACGTCACGGAGCACCCGTTGGTACAGACCCGGGGGCGGTAACTGCCCGCCCTGTAGGTCGAAATAGCGCCGCAAGTGCTTTTCAACCGCATCGGACAAATCATCCGTTGCCGCCAAAGTGCGCGGGCCAAGGTTGGTCGGCACCATGCCGACGACGGCCTCGACCTCAGAACGGGCGATTTCTTCGGCCGGACTTGTTGCAACCAACCGGCGCACCGTGTTTTCCAATTGTCTGACATTTCCCGGCCAGGGATGGGACCGGATCAGGCCCATCGCTTCATCGCTGAACCGCCGCAGGTTCGCGCCCTCGCGCTCGGCTCGGGTCAGGAAGTGGGCCGCCAGAAGCGGAATATCATCCACACGCTCGCGAAGGGCAGGAACGTCTATCTGGGCGCCAGCGAGTCGATAATACAAATCAGACCGAAACCCGTCATCCAACCGGTTCGTCAGGTCCGATTGGGAGGTCGCCATGATGCGGGGGCCAGCACCGTCCAGGGTGTCCAGCATGCGCACGACCCGCGCCTGCGCCTCAGCATCGAGATCACCGACCTCGTCAAACAGCAGCGATCCTCCTTTGACCCGCGCGAGCAGCTCTGCAGGCCCATCGAACCCCGCAAGATCCGCCCCCGTGGCCGTCACAAAGGGAAGCGTGCGACGGTCCGAGAAGTCGTGAATAGCACGTGCAATCAGCGACTTACCTGTTCCACTCTCACCCGTCACCATCACGGGCAAGTCGGTGTTCATAACCCGCGCGACAAGCCGATAAAGGGCTTGCATCCGAGGTGTCCGACCGACCAGCGGTAGATCATCCGTCTCAGAGGCCTCGCTTGGCTCAACCGGGGTCACAACCTGGCTCTTCCGGTCCAGGGCCCGAGCCGCGCGTTTCATCAGATCGGGCAGGTCAAACGGCTTTGGCAGGTAATCATAGGCATCGGCTTCGGTCGCCTGGATCGCCGTCATGATTGTATTCTGGGCTGAGATGATGATCACCGGCAGCCCCTGACGCGCCGCGCCAATCCTTGGCAGCATCTCTAGCCCATTCCCATCCGGCATAATCACGTCTGAAATAACGAGATCGCCCTTCCCCTCTTCAACCCAACGCATCAGCGTCATCAGGGAGGACGTGGCGTGCACCTTACACCCGGCACGAGTTAAAGCCTGGGTGAGAACGGTGCGGATTGTCCGGTCGTCATCGGCGACAAGAATTGTCCCGTCCATGGCTCCGTTCCTTTCTTTTTAATCTCTTGTGAGGCGTTCTTCATGTTGAGCGCCGCGCGGCACCAAAGGCAACGAGAGGCGAAAGACCGTGCGCCCTGGCACGCTGTCGACCGAAACCCAACCGTCATGTTCGTGAACGATCTTAGCGACGAGCGCTAAGCCAAGGCCGGTTCCGTTCTCCCGACCGGAGACGAAGGGTTCAAATAGGCTTCCGATCATCTCCGGCGGAATGCCCGGCCCGTCATCTATGATTTCCACTTGCAGCGGAACCGCCCCGCCCGAGCCATCAGGTCGGCGAATCCTCAGCGACAACTCATAGAACGTTCGGATGGTAATGGCGCCGCCCTGGCCAGACACCTGGGCCGCGTTCTTGAGCAGGTTCAGAAAGACCTGCTGTAGCTGGTCAGGGTCACCCCATGTCGGTGGCAGCGACGGATCGTAGGCTTCGTTTATCGTCATATGGGCGGCAAAACCGACCATCGCGGACCGCCGCGCGCGATCTAGGACGTCATGGAGGTTAACGGGTCGATGCTGTGGCGGGCGCAGGTTGCCAAACTGTTCGACCTGTTCAAGCAACTTTACGATACGACGGCTTTCAGCGACAATAAGTTCTGTAAGCTCAAGATCTTCTCCGCCGATGTTCATGCTAAGCAGTTGCGCAGCACCAGTAATCCCCGCCAGCGGGTTCTTGATTTCATGGGCGAGCATTTCGGCCATGCCAATGGCGGATCGAGCGGCGGTGCGCGACCCATGGCCCCGATCTACACGGCCCGCAATATCTTGGGGCGCCACCATGATCAGCACACCTTGGGCCAGCGGCGAAATGTGGACGTCGCAGCGTAGGTCGGGGGCCGGACCGATTTTCACATTGGTGTCGTGCAGCGTCAGGGGCGCATCATTGCGCCGGACGCGGGTGGTCGCCGGGACAAGGCCGCCCTCGACCGTCATCAGTTGCGGGAGGGATGCGCCTGTTAACGCCTTGGAAGAGCGATTCATGAACCCCTCCGCCGGACCATTGGCCGTCAAAATGCGGTCCTCGGGATCCAAGATGAAGGCCGGGATGGGCAGGGATTGCCAGACGGCATCGGTCTCCGTCATGCCGCCTGCCTTTCGGGACTGCTGAGCGCGTCAGCCAGGAGCGATGGCACAGCCTCGGGCGGCGCGGTTAACACCTCGCGTCGGAGAGGCGCGGGCGTACTTGCGTCGTCCATGTACCAACCCAGGTGTTTGCGCGCCGAGCGGGCCCCAGTGGGCCCGTAAAACGCAATCATGTCCTCATAATAGCCGCAGATCAGCGCCACGAGATCGCTGGAGGTTGGACGCTGCGGCGCGCCTGTGCCCAACAAATCGGCCGCGACAGATGCACAAATCCAGGGACGCCCCTGGACACCGCGCCCGATCATAACGCCAGCAGCGCCAGAAGCAGCCAGAGCCTGGCGCGCGCGGGTCGCGTCGGTGATATCGCCATTCACGAGAACCGGAATACTAACCGCGTCAACGATTTCGCCAACGGCGTCCCAATCCGCCTGCCCCTTGTAGAACTGACACCGCGTCCGCCCATGGATCGTCAGCATGCGAATGCCAGCGGCTTCGGCGCGTGCCGCCAAACTCGCCGTGTTGAGACTGTCTTCATCCCAACCGAGCCGGGTTTTCAGTGTTACAGGAACGGAGACCGCGCCCACGACCGCTTCGATCAGCGTCATCGCGTGATCATGGTCCCGCAGCAACGCGGAGCCGGAGGCGCCGCCAACGACCTTTTTCGCCGGACAGCCCATGTTGATGTCTATGATGCGCGCGCCCTGCCCTTCGAGCATGCGCGCCGCTTCCGCCATCCAATGGGCCTCTCGTCCTGCGATTTGGACGGACGTCCCCTCGACCCGCGCGCCAATTTCGGCGCGATCCCGCACGGACCTTTTGGCCTGGACCATCTCGCGGCTTGCAACCATTTCTGAGACGACCAATCCCGCGCCAAAGCGTTGCACGAGCTTGCGAAAGGGCAAGTCCGTGATCCCCGCCATCGGCGCAAGCGCAACCGGGGACGTCAGCCCAAGGGAAGCGAGCCGAGGATCGAGGTTAATTGCGGTCTTTTCAAGCACGTGCTGAAACCCTGTGCAGAGTCGGTTTGGTCATATCGCCTACGTGACGCGAGTGCAGGCACCGCGCAGGGGGAACTGCGCCATGACTCAGCGTTTGCCCATAAATGAGGCATAACACCAGCCCCTTGCCCATCCTGTTGTCACCCCTGGACCCCAGGTCTAGGACACGTTTGCGATACCCATTTGAAAGTTTTGGCCCATGGCCCCCTCCGACCGAACTCTCTTAATTGTTGCCGCCGGGCGTGGAACCCGCGCGGGCGGCGGCCTACCCAAGCAGTATCGGCCCCTCGGCGGTCGGCCCATTGTTGCGCGCAGCATCCAAGCCTTTGACGGGCTTGTCGATGACGTGGTCCTCGTAATTCACCCTGACGACAAGGCCTTAGCGGAGGCGGCCTGCCCAGGCGTCCGAATGGTCCACGGGGCGCAGACGCGGAGCGGATCGGTTCGGGCTGGATTGGCAGCTGTGACCACGGATACGGTGCTCATTCACGACGCCGCGCGGCCTCTGGTCCCGCGCCATGTGATCGAAGGGGTCATCGCGGCGTTGGCCCATGGTCCAGCAGCAGCCCCGGCGCTGCCGGTGACGGATGCGCTTTGGCGCGGGGCCACGACCGTTGAGGGAACGCAGGACCGTTCGGGACTTTGGCGCGCCCAGACGCCCCAGGGGTTTCATACGCAGCCGTTGCGCGCGGCCCATGCGGCGTTCGAAGGCGACGCCGCCGATGACGTCGAAGTGGCCCGGGCCCATGGTCTGCCGGTTGTCATCACCCCGGGCAGCGACGACAATCTAAAGATCACGACCCCTGGCGATTTTGACCGGGCAGAGCGGCACATGCGAGAAAGGACTACCATGGACTTCAGGGTCGGGAACGGGTTCGACGTCCATCGGTTTGGCGACGGCGACCATGTGATGCTCTGCGGTGTGCGCGTGCCCCATGGGCGCGGCCTGCAAGGGCATTCCGATGCCGATGTGGGGCTGCACACGATCACCGACGCGGTCTACGGCGCCTTGGCCGAGGGCGACATCGGGACCCATTTTCCCCCGTCTGATCCCCAATGGAAGGGCGCGGAAAGCGGGCAATTCCTCCGCCACGCGGTCGATCTGGCCGCATCTAGGGGCTTTGCCATTGCGAACGTGGACTGCACGCTGATCTGCGAAATGCCCAAGATTGGGCCCCATGCGGCGGCCATGCGTGGGCGGGTGGCCGATCTGATGGGGCTGGAGGTGGACCGCGTTTCCGTCAAGGCGACGACCACTGAACGGCTTGGATTTGCCGGGCGCGGTGAAGGGATTGCCTGTCAGGCGACCGTCGCGCTGGTGTCGAAATGATCGCGCGTACCGTGGCGACCTTAGGCGGCGTTGGGCATCTGAGGCCGGCGCCCGGCACGTGGGGGTCGCTTGTGGCACTGCCCTTGGGGTGGGTGGCGATGCAACTCGGGCCCGTCGCGTTCACCTTGGCCATTGCCGTCATCTTCGCCGTCGGGCTTTGGGCGACGGAACAGGTGACGCGCGGCAGCGGTGACCATGACCCCTCCGAGGTCGTGATTGACGAAGTTCTAGGCCAATGGATTGCGCTCCTCCCGCTCGCTTGGGGCGCCGCCCGCGCGGGTGTGGAGGTGGAACGCCTCTGGCCCGGTTGGATCGCAGCCTTTGTTTTGTTCCGGCTGTTCGACATCTGGAAGCCGGGTCCGGTGGGGTGGATGGACAAACGCCCCGACGCGCTCGGGGTGATGTTGGACGATGCGGTCGCTGGCGTTTTAGCCGCCATTGGCGTGATCCTTCTGGCCGCCGTGGCGCACCTATGAGCGCGGCCGAGATCCTCCGCGCGGCCCAAGGTCGAACCGTCGCCACTGCCGAGAGCTGCACCGGTGGGATGGTCGCCGCTGCCCTCACCGACCTGCCGGGGTCTTCGGCGGTGTTTCACTGGGGCGTGGTGACCTATTCGAACCAGGCGAAAATGGACCTCCTGGGCGTGCAAAAGACCACGTTGGACACCCATGGCGCCGTCTCCGAACCAGTCGCTGCGGAAATGGCCCAAGGCGCCAGCGACCGAGCAGCCGTTGACGTCGCCGTCTCCATCACGGGGATCGCGGGACCCGGCGGGTCGGAGTTCAAGCCCGAGGGGCGCGTCTGCTTTGGCCTATCGACTGCGGCGGGCGTTCATACGGAGACGGTCGACTTCGGAGCTATCGGGCGAGAGGCCGTCCGGCGCGCCGCGCGGGATCATGCCCTGGCCTTAATCCTGCGTGCGCTTCAGGCGTAGAGCTTTTTCGCCCGCTTCTCAAAGGCGGCCACGACGCGCTGCATGGCTTCGTTGAACACCACACCGACCACGCGCCCGATAATGGCGTTGCGGAACTCGAAATCGACCCAGAAGTGCACGCGGCACCCGGTGTCGGTCGGCTCAAAGCGCCATTCGGATTGCAGGTGCCTGAAGGGGCCGTCGAGGTATTCCGTCTCGATCCGCTTCTCTTCTGGCCAGAGCGTGACCTTGGAGCCGAACTGCTCTCTGAAGACTTTGAAAGAAATCACCAGATCGGCCAGCATCACCTCCCCTTCGGGTCCGCCTTGTCGCGACCGGATGCGGGCGGCAGCGGTCCAGGGCAGGAATTTGGGGTATTTGGCAACATCCGCAACCAAGTCGTACATCTGCTCAACGGTATAGGGGAGGTCTCGGCTTTCAGAATGGCGCGGCATGGCGGCCCCTTGGTGGTCTACGGTCTTCGTGGTAACGCCCCAGATGACGCAAGGGTCCGGGGGAGTCAAAATGGCCGCAGCCTATGTGATCGACCAAATGATCAGTGCCAAGGCCATCGCAGCCCGGATCGAAGCTTTGGCCCGCGACATCGAGGCGCGGTTCGCGGGCACCGACAAGCTGGTCGTCGTGGGCCTTCTGCGCGGGTCGTTTGTCTTTATTGCCGACCTCGTGCGGGAATTGGACTTGCCCGTTGAGGTCGATTTCCTCGAAGCCAGCAGCTATGGCGACGCCATGGAAAGCAGCCGTGAAGTGCGCATTCTCAAGGATTTACGCGGTGAAATCGGTGGCCGCGATGTCTTGGTCGTGGAGGATATCGTCGACACGGGGTTTACCCTGCACCACGTCCTGGCCCTGCTCCAATCGCGAGAACCAGAGCGGCTGGAGACGATCGCGCTGTTGGACAAGCCCAGTCGGCGAGAGGTCGACATCAAGGCCACTTGGACCGGGTTTGAGATCCCCGATGAATTTGTCGTGGGTTATGGGATCGACTACGCCCAGAGGAACCGAAACCTGCCCTACATCGGCAAGGTCCGGTTCCCCGAGGCGTAGGTCAGCGCCATCATCTACATCTTCAGCGGTTGGCGCGCGCGTCCCTCAGATCTTTGAGCTGTTGACCGGAGAGGATCATCACGGGCTTCCCGCTATAGTCCACCTTTGGCGTCGATCCCAACTGGCGGAAGAAGCTGATCAACAGCGCCGAGGTCACCGCCACAGCCGCCACGCCCTTAAAGACGCTTGGCACCGTCGCGTGGAGCGTCGCCCAGTAGAGATCGGGCGTGTAGAGCTCGATGGCCACATGCAGCATCGGCAGCAGGACGAGCGCGGAACCAACCAGAAGCATTGCTTTCAAAAGCCCTCCGGCCACATGACGGGGTGCCGTGATGAAGCGCGGTAGCAAGAAGGGCGTCGCCATAAGCGCGCCGATCCCAGCATATGCATAGAGCGCATGCATCGGGTTCTGCCCATAGCTGAGCGCAGCGACACGGGACCACCGTTCCGCCTCGATCAACTGCCAAAGGACGTAGCCCGTCCAGAGCAGACCCGCCCCGAGCAGCCGCATCACAATCCAATCCGCCGCGATATAGAGCTTCATGGCCGCGCCGATGGAGGGCAGCTTGGGCTCCGGCAGTTTGCCCTTGGACATATCGGGCTTGCGTTCCTCCGGCGGGGTTTCGACATGGCGCGGGTCGGTATGGGGCTGCAACTTGGCAGGCTGCGTCACCATCGTAGGCTTTTGGAATAGCAGTGCGATCATCGTGATCCAAGCTAGGGTCAGCGGCACGGATACAGCAACGTAGGCCAACAACCCGGAGCCAGTCGTCAGGGCCGCCCTCGTCAGCGCGGCAATTTCGCCAGGTGCTGTAGAAAGACCCCCTTCGGACGCGACAGCGGCGTCGCTGATGATCGAGCCATAGACGCCAAACACGTAGGGCAGCAGCGCGCAGAAGAGCAAAAGGCTACTTAGAAAAGTCCAAACAAAGAAATGGTACCACCGATGCGGGCGTGCCAAAACCTGAGGAGTCCAGCGCGGTGACAGGCATACGACTGCGGCCCCGAGGCCCAAGACAGCGGAAACGACCTGGAACATCAACGCGTTGGGCTGTGTTGCTGCGCCGTAGATCGTAGCGCCAAAAATTGCCACGCCAGCCAAGCGCAGGCAGATGAGATGCGTCTTCTCCAATGTCGTGGATGTGGCGCCCGTCGCGCGTGGCTGGGGGGCCGTATCTGAGGTGACGGCCGTGATACCACCCGCCCCTCCTGAGCGGATCAGGCGAATTGCTGTGACAACGGTGCCGACCGTCGATGCTATCCCCATGATTGCTAAGAACGGTGGCGTCCGCGGTTGGAACGCCTCGACCGGTAGCCCGGCCATTACGCCTTGGCGAACGACGAGGAACTCGCCCGACGCACCGAATAAGAGAACTGCGCCGATCACCACAGGAAGATGCAACCAGCGAGATGGCGCAAGGATGGCCTGTGGCATAAGCGGACGCATAGCAAGAGTGAGAGGAAGCAGGCAGGACAGAGCCAGCATCGCAAGCGGTATCGCCGCTCCAACGGGATCGTCGAGGTACCCGAGCCGTTTTACGATGTTCCACGCCCACTGCGCGCTTTGAAAGGCATAGACAACGCCAACGGCGCACAACAAGGTGTAGTGGATTTCACCGAGGCTTTTACCTTTGAAGGGGTTCATCACACGCAACCTCACATAGACCTAGGCGTTATGAGACCCTCCCATTCCGGCGAAACCGTGACCCGTCAGCGGTAAAGCAGAGACATTCCGTTCCGGAATATATGCACCTTCGACGGATCCGCCGTCAGTTGAATGCGCTGGCCGCGATGGTTGGGGTGAATGCCTGGCAGTTTGGCGATGACCGGGTCGGCCTCGGGGGTGACCCGCTTGAAATAAAGCAGCGTGACCTCGCCCAACCGCTCTTCGACCTCAACCTGGCCCGCGAAAGCGTAATCCGGTCCCTCGGTTTCCACCGCATCCTCGGGGCGAATCCCAATGTTGACCTTGGCGCCCATGTCGTCGGCCTTGGACGGAATGGCCGAGACGAAGGTTCCGCCCCCCGCGTCGGTTTTGACAGTCGTGGTCTCGCCGGTCGCGACGATCTCGCCGGGCAACAGGTTCATGGCGGGCGAACCGATGAACCGTGCGACGAACTCGCTGTTGGGCGTCTCGTAGAGCTCCAGGGGCGTGCCGACCTGGGCGATGGAATACTTGTGACCGTTGTCCTTGAGCGCGTCCAGAACGACAATGCGGCTGGCCAGGGTCATGGCCTCCACCTGGTCGTGGGTCACATAAATCATCGTGCTCTCGGGCATCTGCTCCTTGAGTTGAGCGATTTCGATGCGGGTGGCGACCCGGAGGGCTGCGTCGAGGTTCGAGAGCGGCTCATCGAAAAGATAGACCTTGGGGTCGCGCACGATGGACCGGCCAATCGCCACCCGTTGGCGCTGACCGCCCGACAGGGCTTTGGGCAAGCGGTCCAGGTATTCCGTTAGCTGGAGCTTTTCCGCAGCGTGGGAGACGGCCGCATCGATCTCGGCCTGGCTTTTCTTGGCGATCTTGAGCGCGAACTGCATGTTCTCGCGCACTGTCATATGGGGGTAGAGCGCGTAGGACTGGAAGACCATGGCGATCCCCCGCTCGGACGGGGGGACATCGTTGACGACTTGGCCGTCAATTTCGAGGGTCCCGCCCGAGATCTTTTCCAGGCCTGCGATCATGCGCAGCAACGTCGACTTGCCGCAGCCGGAGGGTCCGACAAAGACGATCAACTCGCCCTGTTGGATGTCCAGATTGATGTCCTTGAGGACCTCGACCTGGCCGCCATAGACCTTGGCCACATCGGTAAGTTTCAGGTTCGCCACGGTCTCTCCCTCCCGTATTTTGGCCGGGGCCTGAAGGGGCCCCGACACGTCGTCAGGCGCTTTTCAACAGCGTGTATTGCCAGGGTCCCAGGCGCATCCCCCCTGCCCCGGTTGCGCGGCCAGGATCGGTGCCGCCGATCCCCTCCACAAAGGTCCAATCCCCTTCGGGCGGATGAACGCTGGCCGCATCGCCGCCCAGGTTGAAGGCGCAGAACCAGCGCGTTGTGCCGTCGCTGCGCACGAAATGGAGCAGATCCCCGTCGGCCTTCATCTGGCTCTGCTCGCCTTGGCGCAGGGCCGGTTCGCTGGCCCGCATCGCAATGACACGGCGGTAGTGGTGCAGCAGCGCATCCTCCCGCTCCTCTTGCAAAGCTACGGCATTGCCCAAGTGCTCATGGGCGACGGGCAGCCAGGGTTTCTCCTCCGAGAAGCCACCGTTCTGATTGCTCGCCTCCCAGACCATGGGCGTCCGACATCCGTCACGGCCCACGTACTCGGGCCAGAACTCGATACCATAGGGGTCTTGCAGGTCCTCGTAGGCGACGCGCGCTTCGTTCAGGCCGAGCTCTTCGCCCTGATACAGGCAGACAGACCCGCGCAGGCATTGCAGCAGCGTCGCGTAACAGCGCGCGCCCTGTTCGTCCAAGTTCCACCGGGTGACGTGCCGCGTGACGTCATGGTTGGACAGCGCCCAGCACGCCCAGCCATCGGGCGCAGCCGTCTCCAACTTGTCAAAGACCTCGACCACGCGCGGCGCGGTCAAAAGATCACCGGCGAGGAACTCAAAGGCATAACACATTTGAACGCCCTGCCCGTCGCGGGTGTATTCCCCCAGCAACTGCATCCCAAGCTGCGCGTCGCCCACTTCGCCGACCGCCGCCGTTCCAGGGTATTCGTCGAGCAGGTCGCGGAAGCGTTTCAGGAAATCCAAGTTCTCTGGCTGGTTCTTGGAATAGAGGTGTTCCTGGTGGTTATAGGGGTTCACCGCAGGCGCGATCGTGGCGTTGCGCTTTTCCGGCGGCAGGGCCGGGTTGTCGCGCAACTCCTTATCGGCGAAGTAAAAGTTGATCGTGTCTAGGCGGAAGCCGTCAACGCCACGATCGAGCCAGAACCGCGTCACATCCAGCAGCGCGTCTTGGACGTCCGGGTTGTGGAAATTCAGGTCCGGCTGGGACGACAGGAAGTTGTGCAGGTAATACTGCAACCGCCGCGCATCCCAGTGCCAGCCCTGCCCTCCGAAGATCGACAGCCAGTTATTGGGCGGCGTGCCGTCGGGCTTCGGGTCCGCCCAGACGTACCAATCCGCCTTGGGGTTGGAACGGTCGCTGCGGCTTTCCTGAAACCAGGGGTGTGCGTCTGAGGTGTGCGACAGAACCAGGTCAATCATGACGCGCAGGCCCAGACGGTGGGCCGTGGCGATCAGGCGGTCGAAATCCTCGAGCGTGCCGAACATCGGATCAACGTCGCGATAATCGCAGACGTCGTAGCCGAAGTCCTTCATGGGCGAGGTAAAGAACGGCGAAATCCAGATCGCATCCACACCCAGCGACGCCACATAGGGCAGCCGCTGTGTGATCCCGTTCAGGTCCCCGATGCCGTCGCCGGTCGTGTCCTGGAAGGAACGCGGATAGATCTGATAGATGATGCCGCCCTTCCACCAATCGAGATCGGTATCGGGCGACAATTGCATGGCAGTCGCAGTCATGCGGTTTTCCTATTTCACGGAGCCGGCCAGCAGACCGCGCACCAAGTAGCGTTGCATTGTGAAGAAGACGATCAAGGGCACGGCGATAGACACAAAGGCCGCCGCCGCCAAGATGCCCCAGTCGCCTCCCCGTGACCCCAACAGGTCGTCGGCAATCTTGACCGTCATGACCCAAGAGTCGGAGTTGGAGGGAAGGAAGACTTTCGCCACCAGCAGATCGTTCCACGTCCAAAGGAATTGGAAGATCGCGAAAGAGGCAAGTGCCGGAAAACTGAGCGGCAGGACGATCTTGGTGAAGACCTGGAAATCCGTAGCCCCGTCGACCTTCGCGCTTTCGATAATATCGCGCGGCAGGCCAACCATGTAGTTTCGCAACAGGTAGATGGCGAGCGGCAGGCCAAAGCCCGTATGGGCGAACCATATCCCGTAAAAGCTCTGCCCGATCCCAATGTCGTTGTGGAACGTCAGCATGGGGACGAGCGCCAGCTGCAAGGGCACGACCAGCAGGCCCACAATGACCGCGATGATCGTCCCTCGGAACGGGAAATCCATCCAGGCCAGGGCATAGGCCGCGAAGGCCGCGATCAGGATCGGAATGATCGTCGCTGGGATGGTCACCGTCAGCGTGTTGATAAAGGCCACGTCCATCCCGTTGGAAAACAGGATCGTCTCATAGTTGTCGGTTGAGAAGCTGGGCGGCACCTGCGTCCCGAAGTAGAGGGTCGGGTTCCGGCGAGGCGCGTCCTCGCCCGGATCGACATAGCGATAATCGCCGTTCGCCTCCATCGTCAGGGTGCGACCGCGGACCAATTCTCCGGTGGTACCGGGCTGGAACGCCGTGGGCTCCGCCCGGCGCCCACCAAAAGCCGTAACCGTGCCGGAGCCGTCTTCGCCGAACACGTTGCCTTCGATTACCCAACCATCGGGCGTCTGAGTGAATTCCCCTTCGGCGCCTGCCGCAAAATTCTGTTCCGTCGCAAAGGGCGCGTTCCACCAACCCGAGGAGCTGATCGCATCCCGGTCACGAAACGAACTGACGAGCAGGCCTACTGTCGGGATCAACCACAGAACCACCAGGAAGATCACAGAGAGGTTCGTGACGAGTGACAGCGAGCTTTTGGCGCCCGCGATACCGTCATCTGACACAGACATCAGCGCATCTCCTTTCGGGCTTGGGCGATATTCCAGACCATCACGGGCAGGACGATCAGCATAATGACAAAGGCCACTGCCGTGGCGCGCCCGTCATCGCGGAACATGTATTCCATCATGTAGCTGGGCAGGATCTGCGTGCCGAAGTTGCCGCCCGTCATGGTGTAGACGATATCGAAGACCTTCAGCACGAGGATCGTGATGGTGGTCCAAACCACGACGATGGTCCCCATGATCTGCGGCACCTTGATCTTGAAGAAAATCTGCACGGGGTTGGCGCCATCGATGATCGCGGCCTCAATGGTTTCCTCCGGGATGCCGCGCAGGGCCGCCGACAGGATCACCATGGCAAAGCCCGTTTGGATCCAGATCAGGATGACCATCAGGAAGAAGTTATTCCAGAACCCCACTTGGAGCGGATCAAGGGCGGACAAACCGAGTGTGTCTCGGATCGCGTTTATGATCCCAATCTCGGGGTCCACGGCATAGACGAACTTCCAGATGAGCGACGCGCCCACAAAGCTGATCGCCATGGGCATGAAGATCAGCGATTTGGCGATATTCCCCCAGGACAAGCGGTCGGTCAGTTGCGCAACCAGCAAGCCTAGGAAGGTCGCGGCGGCGGGTACGAACAGGACCCAAAGGAAGTTGTTGAACAGCGCCGTGCGAAACTCGCTATCGGCGAAGAGGGCGCCGTAGTTGCCCAGGGCGACGAACTCATCCCCGGACCGGTTGAAGAGCGACCGGTAAAAGCTGCCGAAAACGGGATAGACAAGATAGAGGCCGAGCGCCGCCAAGGCGGGCAACAGAAACAGCCAAGGTCTGACCGCGTTGGCGCGGTTAATGTTGCGCCCGGCGTCCTGTCCTTTGGCCGGAAAGATCACCCGGTCGAGGACCAAGTTGGACGCCCAGAAGTACCCGATACATCCACCGACGCCGATAATGACCGTCAAGATGCCCTGTAGGAGCGGGGACATAGCCGTTCCTCCCTCGTGATGGCTCAAACTGTGGGGGGCGACGCGCCCGGGCCTCCCCTCCCGGGCGCGTCTGATGGGTGGCTCTCACGCACACCCGGTGCGGATCAGTTCAGAGCGTCCCAACGCTCTTGAATACCCTTGGCCACGTCCTCGGCCGAAGCGCCGGTCACGTAATCGACCATGCCGGTCCAGAAGGCCCCTGCGCCGATCTCGCCAGGCATCAGGTCCGACGCATCAAATCGGAAAGTCGTGGCATTGGCAAGGATCTCACCCTGTGCGCGCAACGCGTCACTTTCATACGCGTCCAGGTTGACACCTGCATGGGCCGTGAGGAAGCCGCCTTGGGCCATCCAAAGCTCATGGGCGATGGGCAACTTCAGGAATTCGATCATCGCATTTGCGCCCTCAGAGGGGTTGGTGATCGAAAACAGCGTGCCCGCGCCCAGCACCGGAGAGCCGAGATCCTTTTCCGCGTAAGCTGGGAAGTAGAAGAAATCCACGTCCTCACCCTGCTCCGTGCCTTCGGGGAAGAAAGCCGGGATGAAGGACGCCTGGCGGTGCATGTAGCAAGCGGGCGGGATCTCGAACAAACCCGTGGGGCTGTCGCGGAAATCCGTGTTGGCGACAGCCTGGGCGCCACCGTTGACGTAGTCGTCGTTGCGGGCAAAGGCGCCGAATTCGTCGATGGCGGCAATGACCTCGGGGGCATCGAACGGCAGTTCGTTGGCGACCCAGGCGTCATAGGTTTCAGGCGGCTGGGTGCGCAGCATCAAGTCCTCAACCCAGTCCGTCGCGGGCCAGCCGGTTGCAGCGCCAGACCCCAGACCGATGCACCACGGCGTGCCCCCATCGGCGACGATCTGGTCGGTCAGCGCCTTCAGGTCTTCCATGGTCTCGGGAATGTCGTAGCCGTTCTCATCGAACGCGGCGGGCGAGTACCAAACGAGCGATTTCAGATCGACGCGGTAGAACATGCCATACAGATCTTCGGAGCCGTCCTCACCGGCATAGGTTCCCAGGTCGACCCAGGATTGCCCGGCGGCGAAATTCTCGGCGACCCAATCGGCGGTCCCCTCGGGCAGCGCCGTCAACAGGCCCTGGCTCGCCATGTCCGCGGCCAAACCAGGCTGCGGAAACACGGCGAGGTTGGGCGCGGACCCTGCACGGGCAGAAATCACGATGTCCTGCTCAAAGCTGTCGGACCCGGAGTAATTCACCTCCGCGCCGGTCGCATCAGCGAAGAAGGCCATGATCACGTCGAACTTGGCCTTTTCGTCGCCGGTCCAAGGCCCGGTTACGGTCACCGACTGCCCCGTCAGGTCGGTCGCCTCGGCAAAAGCGGTGTAGCTGTCCCAGTCAAACGGGCCTTCGCCCGGTGTGAACGCGGCGGTATGGCCATCCGCATAGGCCGCCCCCGACAGGATCACCGCGATAGCAGTGCTGCTCGCAAGATTTTTCATGTATCCTCCCAAGCGACCCCTTTCGGCCGCGCTTCTTTGCCGTTTCCCGGCGCTCTCCCAAGGCAGTAGCGATCTTGCCAAACCGCTTTGAGTAGACAGAATGTCCTTCCCTTTTGCGCTAATGTCAACGCTAACGTAGCGTGGGTCCTTTGGCCTTATGGTTCTTTTTCCTGTTGCGTCTTGGGCGCGGTTTAGGGCACCTCAAAAGGGGAATCGACGCGACTGCGTCGAAAATCCAAACCGATTTGGTGGCCATGCGCCACCAACGACGGAGCGACGACGCGTGAACCTGAGGGAATTTTCAGAGCTATTGGGACTGTCGCCAACGACGGTCAGTCGGGCTCTGGGCGGCTATCCCGAAGTCAAGGAAGAGACGCGCCGCAAAGTGACCGAGGCCGCGCGGCAGCACGGCTATAAGCCAAACCGGCGGGCGGCCTCCTTGGCAACGGGCCGTGCCATGGCGATCGGTCATGTGATTCCCACATCCCTTAATCACGAGATGGTGAACCCGGTGTTCGCCGATTTTCTCGCGGGCGCGGGCGAGGTTTATTCCAAGGCGAACTACGACATCATTCTATCGGTGGTCAGTGACGGCGACGAAGTGCGGGCCTATCGACAAATGGCCTCCACCGGGAGTGTTGATGGCATTATCGTCCATGGGCCGCGCACAAATGATGCGCGCATCGCGCTGATCCAGGACACGGGGCTTCCCTTCGTTGTCCATGGGCGGGCTCCGGTCGAAGCGGCGCCTTACAGCTTCGTCGATGTCGACAACCTCCGGGCGTTTCGCCGGGCGACCGATCTCCTTCTGGATCTGGGGCATCAGCGGATCGGTCTGCTAAATGGGCACCTCATCATGGATTTCGCGCGGCGGCGGCGGGATGGCTACTGCGCCGCCCTAGAGGCCCGTGGGACCACCGTTCGGTCGGAGTTCCAGTTCGCCGGAGAAATGTCCGAGCGCAATGGATACGCCGCCGCGCGTCAAATGCTGCGCCTGCCGTCGCCGCCGACGGCGTTCTTGGTGTCTTCGTTGATCATGGCCATCGGCGCCCGCCGCGCCATCCACGAAGCGGACCTGACACTGGGACGGGACGTGTCCGTCGTCACCCACGACGACATGCTCGGCTATCTCAGCAACGGCGACGATGTCCCGATCTTCACCGCCACCCGGTCCTCCGTCCGCGCCGCAGGCCGTCGGTGCGCCGAAATCCTTTTGGAGCAGGTCGCGGATCGGACCCTACCCCCGGTTCAGGAGATCTGGGAAAGCGAATTGATCATGGGGGCCTCAACCGGTCCCGCCCTGTCCTAAGCTTCTGCCGGAGCCTCCTATGACCCGTTCCGACCTGCGCGACGCCTTGTCCGTGACCCGCTCTGATTTTCCGTCAGACTTCCAATTTGCTGTCGCCACGTCGGCCTATCAAATCGAAGGTCATGCGCATGGTGGTGCGGGGCCGACGCACTGGGATGCCTTCGCCCGTGTTCCGGGCAAGGTTGATCGCGGTGAAGACGGCGCCCTGGCTTGTGACCATTTCCACAGGTGGGCCGAGGATTTGGACCTGATCGCTGAGGCCGGGTTTGACGCCTATCGGTTTTCCACGTCTTGGGCACGGATCATGCCCGATGGCCGCCAGTTGAACGAAGCTGGTCTCGATTTCTATGACCGCCTCGTGGACGGAATGCTGGAGCGTGGGATCAAACCCATGGCCACGCTATATCATTGGGAACTGCCCCAAGCCTTGTCCGAGCGCGGCGGTTGGACCAGCCGAGAAATTCCGGAGCGGTTCGCGGAGTTTAGCGCCCGGGTGGCCCGGCGCCTGGGGGACCGGCTCTGGTCTACGGCCCCCGTGAACGAGCCTTGGTGCGTCGCCTGGCTGAGCCACTTCCACGGCTATCACGCGCCCGGTCTGGCGGATCTGACGGCGGCGGCCCGCGCCATGCATCACGTCGGTTTGGCCCATGGTCTGTCGATCCAAGCCCTCCGCGCCGAGGGCGTCCCAAACCTAGGCGCTGCCTGCAACATGGAATACGCCCTGCCCGCCACCGACCGCGACGCCGACCGGCAGGCAGCCGACATCTATGACGGGATCTACAACCGCTGGTTCGTCGGCGGCATGGTCAAAGGGATATACCCCGAGGACATTGTCGACGGTTTGTCTGACCATCTGCCAGATGGCTGGCAGAATGACTTGAAGATCATTTCGGAACCCATTGATTGGATGGGCATTAACTACTACACCTGCAAGCGGATCGCGCGGGCGAATGCTCCGTGGCCCGCCTATACCGAGCGGGAGGGGCCGCTGCCGAAAACGGACATGGGGTGGGAGATTTGCCCCGACGGGCTGGACTGGCTGATCCGCCGTACGGTGACGGACTACACCGGCGACCTGCCCCTGTTCATCACGGAGAACGGCATGGCGAACGCCGACCAAGTCGCGGTGCCGGATCTGGCGCGGATCGACTACCTTGACCGTCACCTGGAGCGGATGAAGACGATGGTGGAGGACGGGATCCCCCTGAAGGGCTACACCATTTGGTCTTTGCTGGATAACTACGAATGGACCTTGGGCTACGACAAACGCTTTGGCCTCGTCCACGTGGATTTCGATGACTACACCCGAACCCCTAAGGCAAGCTATCACGCGGTCCAACGGGCCCTGGCAGCGTAAGGATTGATGATGAGCGACTCCCTGTATCTGCTGGCCGATGTGGGTGGCACCAATACGCGTGTCGCCATGGCCCGTGGCCGTCGCGTTTTGCCCGAGACGATCCGCCGCTATCGCAACCGAGAATATGCGAACCTGGCCCCGGTCCTCCGACAGTACCGGATCGACGAAGGGGGCACGGCCCCCGATGGGGCCTGTGTGTGCGTGGCCGGTCCCGTCGCGAACGGTGTGGGGGAATTGACCAACCTCGATTGGTCCATCGACACGGCACGGCTGGCCGAGGCCACGGGCGCCACCCGGGGGGCTATTCTGAACGATTTGCAGGCTCAGGGACATGCCCTTGGATACCTGGAGGACTCCGCCTGTGAATCGGTCGTCGACGGCCCCGAGGCACCCTCTGGCGCGCGGCTGGTGATCGGCATCGGGACGGGTTTCAACGCGGCTCCGGTCCATGACACCCCCTCGGGGCGGTTTGTGCCCCCTTGCGAAGCCGGACACGCGAACCTGCCCATCCGAACCGAGGCAGAGCTGCGCCTGTGCACCTTTGTGTCGAACGCGCACGGTTTTCCGGCCGTCGAGGACGTGCTGTCCGGTCGCGGGTTGGAGCGTGTTTACCGCTGGCTGTCCCATGAAGCTAGCGGGACCGACGAATACCTTGCTGCTGAGATTATGGCGCGCGTGGACAGCGACCCGCGCGCCAAGGCAGCCGTTCAGCAATTCATCCGCGTGATGGGCACGGTCGCTGGCAACCTGGCTTTGATCCATCTTCCCCTCGGGGGTGTTTACCTGGTCGGCGGGGTGGCCCGGGCGATGGCGCCCCATCTGCACGAGATGGGCTTTGCGGAAGCCTTCCGCGACAAGGGACGATTTGCCGGATTCATGACAAACTTTCCGGTGTCTTTGGTCGTCGATGATTTTGCCGCCCTGACTGGATGCGCCGCCTATCTTGCGGAGCAAGAGACCGGGTGAGCGTAACGTTTTCTTAGGGGACATGGGGGTAAGGCTGCGGGGACGTTTTCACAAAGCCGGAGTCCCACGGTGCCGCACCCTCACCCATCCGCTTCCTCGACCGCGACGATGGTTCTTCCACCGCGGGTCGATATCGCCTCTGCAGGCGACGTTCGGACTTGGTTTTTAGATCTGACCACGGATGCCAGGCTTGATGCCTCGTCAGTCGAGGTTGTCACGACGCCGGGCTTGCAAGTCCTCATGGCTGGGCGCGATCACCTAAACCGACAGTCGCTTAGATTAACGATCGATGCGCCGTCGGCTGCTTTCCTGTCCTGCCTTCAGGCGTTGGGCACGCCCCTGGTCCGCCTAACATCTGATTGCCAGTCGGAGACCGCGTGATGCACGTCCTGGCCATCGATGACAGCCGTACGATCCGCGACATGGTGCGCCTGACCCTCGAACGGGAAGGGATTGAGACGACCATGGCGGAGGATGGGCTGCACGGGATTGAGGTATTGGAAGGGTTGCCGGCCAAGCCAGATGCGATCCTCACGGACGTCAACATGCCGCGCCTAGACGGCTTTGGCTTTATCGAACGCGTGCGGCAGCTTGAGGCCTTCGCGGGGATCCCGATCCTCGTGCTCACAACCGAAAGTGCCAAAGAACTAAAGCAACGCGCGCGCGCCGCCGGTGCCACGGGGTGGATCGTTAAACCCTTCGATCCTGCGCGTCTTGTTGTGGCGCTGCGCACGGTGACAGGGCTGCGCTGATGTCGGGAATGGATGAGATCAAGGCCACGTTCTTTGAAGAATGTTCCGAATTGCTGGAGCAATTGGAAGCCGGGCTGCTGGCGCTCCAATCCGGCCAGCAGAACGCCGATACGGTCGACGCCGTATTTCGTGCTGTCCATTCGATAAAGGGCGGCGCGGGCGCGTTCGATCTTGGGGATCTGGTCACCTTTGCCCATGGGTTCGAAACGGTCTTGGACGGCTTGCGCACCGGGCGGTTGGAGCCAACGAGCGACGTAACCGCAACCTTGTTGCGTGCCAGTGACCGCTTGGGCGATCTGGTATCATTGTCGCGGGATGGCACCTCCCAGGGCTGTGATCTGCCCCCGGATTTGGTCGCTTTGGCTGCCTCCTTGGACCAGACAGAGGATCCGACGCTTCAAGAGGAGTCCTTTGGGCTCGAACCAGTGTTTCAACCCATCCCCCTTGACCTTGGTATGCCCGAGGCAAACGACGCCAATGACTTTGAGCTGTTCGAGGGCGCGGGTCTGCCTCAGCAATCGCACTTGGCGCCCCGCGAGCACACGGGAACATGGGTCATAACCTTTGATCCCCTGCCCGACCTATTGGATAGCGGCAATGAGCCCCTGTTCCTGTTCAGAGCTTTGGAAGTCCTTGGACAGATTAAGGTTTCTGCGCGCGATGACGACCTGGCGTGTCTGGAAGATATGGAACTCAACGTGGCACGGCTCCGCTGGCGGATCCTTTTGATACCGTCGGCACAGGACCTAACCGAGACGGAAATCGAGAGCGTCTTTGAGTTCGCAAGCGACCTCTGTGTCTTGACGATCCACCGCGCTACCGAGGAGACCGTCGCGCCCGAATGTGACTGGCCCGCGCCATCACCGGAAGCACCATCCGCCATGTCTGAGACCCGACCCGACCCGACCATGCGTGACACGGGCGGAGCGCTTGCATCTGCTCCGCCAGTCCCGGAAAGCATTCCAAAACCTGCGTTTTCTTCAACAATACGCGTGGACCTCGAACGGATTGACCGGTTGGTGAATCTTGTCGGTGAGTTGGTGATAACCCAGTCCATGCTTGCACAGAGCATCCAACGGGACAGCCTGGACACACATTCCCAGTCCGTGTCTGAGTTGGATGATCTCCAACAATTGACTAGAGATATTCAAGACAGCGTTATGGCAATTAGGGCCCAACCTGTCCGCTCCCTGTTCCAGCGTATGACGCGAATTGTACGCGAAGCCGCCCAAATGACCGGCAAAGACGTTCAGCTAGAAACCGAAGGAGATGCGACAGAGATCGACAAAACCGTCGTCGAACGGCTCGCCGATCCGCTGACCCATATGATCCGCAATGCCATCGACCATGGGTTGGAGGGTGCGGACGAACGGATCGCCGCAGGAAAGGGGCCGACGGGGCGCATCCGTCTATCCGCGCGGCAACAGTCCGACCGCGTTATCATCGAGGTGAGCGACGATGGGCGCGGCATAAACCGATCACGTGTTCTGGCCCGCGCCATGGAGCGAAACCTCGTAAACCAGACGTCCGAGTTGAGCCCAGGAGAAATTGATCGTCTGCTGTTCTTGCCCGGATTCTCAACGACCGATGGTGTGTCGGCAATTTCCGGACGAGGCGTCGGGATGGACGTTGTGCAGCGATCCATTCGGGATCTGAACGGCACGATCTCCATAGCCTCCGAAGATGGACAGGGCTGCACGCTGTCCATAAGCCTACCGCTGACGCTCGCCATTCTTGACGGGATGATTGTTCGCACGTCCGAGCAACGAATGGTCATACCGTTGTCAGCAATCGTCGAGACGCAAACGGTCTCAACCGCGCGAATTCAATCACTCGGCTCCGACCGGCGCGTCGTTAAGCTGCACGACCGCTTCGTCCCCATCGTTAACTTGGCCATGGGCATGGGGTTCGATCATCCCATGGTCGAGGGCAATGGCCAACTCTCAGAAGATAGCGCACTGCTTTTCGTCAAAGCAGACGATCTCGCCCCTTTCGCTGTCCAGGTCGATGCGATCGAAGCGCAGCGGCAAGTCGTGATCAAGGGACTCGGTGACAGCGTTGGGCGTGTCCCCTGTGTGTCGGCGGCTACAATCCTCGGGGACGGCCAAGTCGCGCTCATCGTCGATCCAAGCGGGCTCGCCACGACCAATGGACTTGGCACCGGACAATCAATCAGCACTCCGGAGATGCGTCTACAATGACGAGTGAAACCATATCAGCAGATCCAGATATCGCTACGGACGAGACAGAGCCTCTCTCGTCACGCTTCAACCGGCAGCTCCTGACATTTAAATGTAGCGGACGCGGATTTGCTGTGGACATTATGGACGTGCGCGAAATTCGAAGTTGGAGCCGACCTACGCCACTTCCACACGCACCGCCCCACATGCTTGGCATGGTAAACCTACGAGGATCCGTCCTCCCAGTTACGGACCTCGCACAAAGACTGGGCCAAGCACCGACCGAAGACCGCCAGCGCAATGTGATCATAGTGATCCAGAAGAAGGATCGCGTGCACGGCCTACTTGTAGACGCGGTCTCCGACATCGTCACGCCCTCACCAGATCAGTTGCAGGACGTACCGCCCATCGTTGGCGGCAACGCGCCTGCGCTTGCGGATTTCCTCTTCGTTATCGACGAGGAAATGATCCAAGTTCTATCGATGGACTCGATCCTGCCGGAAGAAGGCGGGGGCGTGCGGGACATGAATGAATGAAACCAATGGCCGAAGCTGACTTCCAGATGATTTCTGAAATTGCGCGGAAAGAAGCTGGCTTATTCTTCCCTATCACGAAACGCGTATTCGTGTCATCTCGCCTGCAACGACGTTTACGCGCTACAGGACGACCTAGTTTCTCTGAATATGCACGGTTCTTACTTCGCTCAGACCCAGTTTCCGCACAGGAGCGCAAGGAACTCGTCTCAGCGTTAACAACAAACGTAACTGGAATATTTAGAGAACCCCATCATTTTGACATTCTATATCGCCTACTCCAAAAAAAAAGCTCAGACCAGTCGGGCCTCCGACGTCCAATAAGAATTTGGTCGGCGGGTTGTTCTTCGGGCGAGGAAGCCTTCTCAATCGCCGCAACCTGCCGACTTGTTTTTGGGCCCCAATGGTCCGATCATGTTCGTATTTTAGGCACGGACATCGACGAAACGGTACTGCGTCGCGCTGTAAACCTTGGGGAAAACCAATTTATACTTAAGCGCCTGCAATCTGGAGTGGCCCACCTAACCGGAAATTGTCGTGGAACGAGCGACTTGACGATTTCCGACCTTAACTACGGAATAACCTTTATGCGGCAGAATGTTCTGGTGCCTCTCCCAGTCTCCCGCCCGTTCGATGTCATATTTTGTCGGAACGTGATGATATATTTCGCACCGGACATTCAATCGCGCGTGCAATTGCAGTTGAAGGACCGCCTTGCGGACGGTGGATTGCTTCTATTGGGACACTCCGAACGACTCTTGGCGCCCTCACCGGACATTCAGTTGATAGGCGCAACCTCGTACATTAAATCGACCAACAAGATCAACGGAGACGATGCATGCCTCTGAGGGATATGTTAAAAGTTCTCGTCGTTGATGACATGTCAACTAGTCGGGGTATTCTACTACAGGCACTCGACGGGTTAGGTGTCAGAAACGTTGAATATGCGGAAGACGGTAAAGCTGGAATGCAAAGGGCTCGCGAAAGTCTACCGCATCTTGTAATTTCCGATCTCTATATGCCAGAACTTAATGGTTTACAGTTACTGCAACACTTGCGCCATGATCCGTCCACACGAAAAGTAGGTTTTATTCTCGTGACTGGTCGCAGCAACAGGAGTGTCATCGACACTGGTCGCAAACTCGGAATGAACAACTTTCTAGCTAAGCCCTTTACAAAGGCTGACATGAAGACTTCCATTGAAGCCGTTGTAGGCCGCCTGTGACTTTTCTGAATGCGTTGCGGGCGACGACGATTTCAGAGGAGTGCCGAATGGCATCAAAGCAACTTAAGTTGCTTCAAAACGAACTATCAAGTGTTATCAAATATGCCGACAAGCCAGAAAAACTAATGCACTCCATCCAATATTTGGACTCCATTGAACAAACCATGGCAGATCTTGGAAATTTGTTTTCAGAACTTGCGCAAGCTACTGACGGCGAAGAAGACCTTTGGGAAGACGCGCTAACCGTTGTCCAACAAAGCGCGCTGCGGTCGAGACTTAAAGACCTACCAATTGAAGGGAAGAATGACGAGGATTCTGTTGAACTATGGATCTAACTTGACGGAAACATAATCAATCGAAGAAACTTAACAATAAGTCTGACTTGAGAGTTGTAGTTTATTCCGTATGTCGCCATTCTATCCTTATAAAGACAGCTTTAAGTGGCCTGTGATATTTAGCAGTTCTTAAAAAATGACTCTTTTTCTTTGCCGTAAGCATGAAGCCATACGTTCTGAGGAAGTGGTAGCGCCTTATGACCTCTGCTCGCATCAAAACATCGATTCAACACTTCGTCGCAGATTTTGAGCGTGTCGAGAGCATCCTTTGAGATCTTGGTTCAGCTAGCCTGGATTGCGACAGTGCGGTTCGCGCTTCTCGCTTTGAAAGGGCTTGCACCAAGTTTACGTCCCCAACGGCGTCTTGAATGTGGAGATACAGCGAAGGCCGCAAATAGGTTGGAGGTCGCAAAGGCACGATTTTCTAAAGAATGCGCAAATCGATAGACGGATGGATACAGGTCATTACAGAGAAGTTCAGTAGAGTTTTGCCTATCTGCGCAAACCAACTCTACCAGGTTCGAGAAATGGTCCATCTAACCGCATAGTCCCAGGCCACGTAGCGGAACCTAGTCACGTGACGTTACACTTAGGCGGCACTGGCAGCAACGGCGGGATTGTCGACGTAGGCCAAAAATTCATTGTGATCTATTATCTCAAGGGTCAGCGCTCCTCTGGGTACAGTCCTGATGGGAGAGATTGCTGTAACCATTCGGCAATGCTAGCTCATTGCAAAGAAGACTGCTGGCGAAGCTATTTGCAGCGCAATGGCTCAACGGTTGACTTCACTTGAACGCTATTGGGCCGAGAGGCAATGAGCAATAGCATTGCGAAGCAACAGGAAAAGATACTCGGCGTCGTAGTCCTCGTAGATTCGCTGTTGATACTCCAGACTACGGCAGTTTCCATCGGCTTCCGGTTCCTCTTCTGATTGCAGGCGCTGCGTTCCTGGTAAACGGATACAACACGATGCAGTCGCCATTATCCCCTTGCCTATTTAGAACAGTGCCTGAAGTAAGTTCGATGCAATGCACATATATGGCTTGAATTCTTGATTTTTGTCTTCGTCGATAGGATGATAGCACTTTTCGTCGACGGATACCTACGGCCTTCTCCAATCATTTCTTTAAGCTCCGCCACGTCAGTCTTTTGATCGATTGTTATTCATGGACGAAGGCGCCTTACTTGGGTCCTTTCTGAACCATCCAGTGTTTCAGTTTGGACTGCTAAAATCTTACTTTCTTTCGTCGGTGCACCTCGGACTTGCTATGTGGCAATGCTTGGATTGCTACTCATAGGACATAGCGTTGCTGATCGAGTGCCGAGAATTTATTTTTGACGCCAAGCGCTGCCGGGCATTCCTTCATATCCCACACTTATCTATAAAATTGCGCAACACGTCTTCTGACGGGTAATGAATGATTTACCTTTTCGGAAGCCTTTTCTTTTAACTGTGACGCTCAGGAACCGAAAAACGAGTCGACTACTTTTTTAGGATCTTCTAGTAGTGCAGGCCAAGGCGGGTTTCCGTCGGGTAAGAATAGCGCGCAAGGCTGTTCGTCGTATCAATGATTTCCCCAGTCAGCTTTCGTCAGTCAATTGCAACGGAAATCTCCGCCCGATGTCCCACCGTCGCGAAGGCGCCTGCCCCCCGGGCACAGCCAATCAAGACGCTATGCCGCGTCGGCCTCGTCCTGTTGGCGCCGCCAGAGGCTGGCGTATCGACCGTTGCGGGACAGCAGATCTTCGTGGGTCCCCTCTTCGACGATGCGCCCGGCCTCTAGGACAACGATGCGGTCTGCCCCGACAATCGTCGACAAACGGTGCGCGATTGTGATCACGCTCCGGCCCTGTGACATGGTGTGGAGCGCATCCTGGATCTCTGCCTCGGTTTCGCTGTCGAGCGCCGATGTCGCCTCGTCCAGCAAAAGGATCGGGGGATTCTTGAGCAGTGTCCGGGCAATCCCAACGCGCTGCTTCTCGCCACCAGATAGCTTCAACCCACGCTCGCCGACTGTGGTGTCGTAGCCATCGGGCAAGGCGCGAATGAAGTCGTCGATCTGCGCCGCCTTGGCAGCGGCTTCAATCTCGGAGTGTGACGCGTCTGGACGACCGTAAGCGATGTTGTACCGGATCGTGTCGTTGAACAGCACCGTATCCTGGGGGACGACGCCGATCTGCGCGTGCAGACTCTCTTGCGAGACGGAGCGGACATCCTGACCGTCGATCTCAACGGCGCCAGATTGCACGTCATAAAAGCGAAACAACAAACGGCCGATTGTCGATTTGCCGGAGCCAGACGGGCCAACGACCGCCACCGTTTGACCAGGACCAACGGTCAGATCGATGCCCTGCAAGATCGGCCGCGCAGCGTCATATCCGAAATGCACATTCCGCAGGGAAATGCTGCCCCCCGTCACAGACAACACACGGGCGTCTGGCGCGTCTTTTACATCGGGTGGTTGTTCCAGCAGACCAAACATTTCGCCCATATCCACCAGCGCCTGGCGGATTTCGCGGTATACCGTCCCGAGAAAGTTGAGCGGCATCGTGATTTGGATCATGTAGGCGTTGACCATGACGAAATCGCCAACGGTTAAGGTGCCATTCTGCACGCCAACAGCGGCCATGACCATGACCGCGACAAGCCCTCCGGTGATCAGGATCGACTGGCCAAAATTCAGAAACGCCAGGGAATAGGACGTGCGCAAGGCCGCCGCCTCATAGAGACGCATCGCGCCGTCATATCGCTCTGCCTCCCTCCGCTCGGCGCCGAAATACTTAACAGTTTCGAAGTTTAGCAGGCTATCGATTGCCTTCTGATTGGCGTCCGTATCCTGGTCGTTCATCTCTTTGCGGATTCGAACGCGCCACTCCGTGACCTTAAAGGTAAAGGCCACATAGGCCGCGATCGTCACGATCACGACCACCAGATACCAAATATCGAAAACCGCCCACAGGATGATCGCAATCATCAGCAGTTCCAGGACCAGCGGACCGATAGAGAACAACAAAAACCGCAGCAGGAATTCCACACCTTTGACGCCGCGCTCGATGATCCTACTGAGGCCGCCCGTCTTGCGCGTGATGTGATAGCGCATGGAGAGGCGGTGTATGTGGATGAACGTCTCGGAGGCGAGCGTCCGCAGCGCCCTCTGCCCCACCCGTGCGAAGATCACATCCCGAAGCTGCTGAAAGCCCACATTCATGGCCCGCGCCAGCCCGTAGACAACCGTCAGAGCCACCGCGCCAGCACCCAGCGTCCAAGCCGGGGTTGGCGTATCGCCGGTCAAGGCATCCACGGCGGCCTTGTAGAAGAATGGCGTCGAAACAGCGATGAGCTTGGCCAAGACCAACATGGCGAGGGCCGCAACAACCCGGCGCTTCACCCAAGGTTTGTCATCCGGCCAAAGATACGGCGTCACGCGCCAAATGATCGACCAAGCCCCGGCTGGGACCTCAGTCGTCGTCAATGTCGTTCGCCGCATAACCGCCCCAGGTTCTTTCCTGTTTGGGACCCTACGCAGGCGAGGGATCAAAGGAAAGCCGCGTCAATCGTTTGCGGGCAAGGCAAAGACCTGACCGGGGTAGATTAGGTCCGGATCGCGGATAAGAGAGCGATTCGCCTCGAACAACTGCACGTATTGAACGCCGTTCCCAAAGTATCCCTCGGATATCGCCCAGAGCGTATAGCCGGGTTGCACCGTGATGGCGGTTGCCCCATCCCGACGCAATTGCGCTGCGATCTCCGGGGCTGTCCTCTGGAAGGGTGTTTCGACGCGTTCTTCCACGGCCCCGTCTTCGGCGACCGCATCCACGCGCAACGTGTAGACACCCGTATCCACGTCTGGCAGCACCGATGACCAGGCACCAGTCCGGTCGACCTGGACCGTTTGTACCGGGCGATTGTCCAAGTAGATCCGCAATTCGCTGTCTTGCGCCGCGCGGCCCGTCAAACGGACGTCGCCATCATCATCATAGGAAATCGCGTCGATCCCCAAGTCGACCACAGCCTCGGGGGGCGACGCTGGGGCCTCGGTCAGAAGACTGACGCCCGACGGTCCCGCGCGGAACAACCTGGGCGCTATCGGCGCGCTTGGCGGGGCCGCAGCGACCTGAATGTTGGACGGCGTTGTCGCCTCAACGCCCGGCGCGGCGGGAGTCGGACGCGCAACATCATCGGTGGGTTGCGGTTGTGGCGCGGCCACGGGGCTGGACGCGGGTGCCTCCGCAAAGGGCTCCTGTGGCGTGCTGAGTCGTTCCGTCCCTGCTTCGCCTTGCAGGGTCAACGCCGGTGCTGATCCGTGTGAGGACGGGGATCGAGGCGGTTCAGGGGCTTGAGCAATGGCCTGGGGACCCGGTCCGGGCGCCTCAACCTCTTTAACCTGTTGCGTTTCATTGGGCGCCGCGACCGGTGCCGCCTCCGCCTCGGCCACGTCCTCAGTTGCCGTCACGGGCTCATCGAGCGCGGGCGGCAGGGGCGCTGTCGGCGCAATAATCACGCTGTCATCGGCTTGGGTCACAGATCCTTCGGCGTCCGCCACCTCCAGGGTGAGAACGCCCGGCGCCTCCAAGGTTGGCAGGTCAAACAGGCTTACGAAGTTCCCGCTGGCATCGGTCCGGGCCGTGGCCACCTCTGCGCCATCGAGGCGAAGGGTCACGTCGCTCGCCGCTGGCCCACTGCCCGCGATCACAGTTGCGCCTGCGGCATCTACCCGAACGATGTCCATCTGCGGCACATCGGCGGTCTCTGGCGCCGTGGGGGTTTGTTGTGGCTGGGGTGCTGGGGTCGGAACAGTGCCGGCGCCGGCGACAATAGGCGTTTCCGCAGGACCGTCGCCAGAGGGCAGATCGGCGCTCCTGTCCCCGTCGTCTTGCGACAAACGGACGGCAAAACCGGCCATCCCGACGGCCGCCACGCCAACAAAGGCAAACACTGGCCAGAGCGCGTTTGACATCATATCCCCAGGTCTTTCGCCGCGCGGTTGCACCCGCACCGGCGGACCTTATCAATCGCCAAACGTGGGGTCAAAACCACAACATCGTGTGGACATCTGGGGGATCAATGGAAACGTCTGTCTGTGTATATTGCGGGTCTCGCGATGGGGCATCACCCGCCTTTGCGGCGGAGGCCGAGGCCTTGGGTGCAGGGATCGCCGCCCGTGGCTGGCGCCTGGTCTATGGCGCGGGAGACGTAGGTTTGATGGGCCGTGTGGCCCGCGCGGTGCAAGCCGGGGGTGGCGATACCTTCGGCGTGATTCCCGCGCATCTACGATCGTTGGAGGTGGGCAAAGAGGATCTTACGCGCTTCGTGGTGACCGAAACCATGCACGAGCGCAAGAAGGTCATGTTCATGAACGCCGATGCCGTTGTCGTCTTGCCGGGCGGCGCTGGCACCCTGGATGAGTTCTTTGAGGTGCTCACCTGGCGACAGTTGGGCCTGCACGCGAAACCGATCATCCTAGTCAATACCGAAGGGTACTGGGATGCGCTTTGGGAAGCGGTCGAATCCGTTGTCAGCCAGGGCTTTGCGGACGGCAGCCTGCTCAGCTTTGTCCAGATTGTGCCCGATGCGGCCGCTGCCCTGGCCGCTCTGGAGGGTTAGGCAGCGGCCACCAAAGCAAACGGTACGGGATGGTTCATACATCGTCGCGATGGCGTTCACTTCATGGCGGTGGCGTACTACACAATGGCCTCCGACAGCCCCTAAAGACGGGTACAAACCCCTCAAACGAAATAGAAAAGGGGGCCGAAGCCCCCTTCCCTATCATTCGCATGATCCTGTGATCACATGCGCGACGCAACGTTTTCCCAGTTGACCAGGTTGTCCAGGAAGTTGGTCAAATACGCGGGACGCTTGTTGCGGAAGTCGATGTAGTAGGAGTGCTCCCACACATCGCAGCCCAGCAGAGCCGTTTGCCCAAAACAAACGGGGTTCACGCCATTCTCGGTCTTGGTGACCTTCAGGCCGCCATCCGTGTCCTTCACCAGCCAGGCCCAACCCGACCCGAACTGACCCGCGCCAGCGGCCGAGAACTGCGACTTGAACTCATCAACGGAGCCGAAGCTGTCGACGATGGCGCTTTCCAACTCGCCAGGCATGGCGCTGTCACCGGGGCCCATCATTTCCCAGAACTGGTTGTGGTTCCACAACTGGCTGATGTTGTTGAAGATCCCGTTCTGGGCCACGGCGCTCGCATCGTAGGTACCCTTGATGATCTCTTCCAGGGAATTCCCTTCCCACTCGGTCCCCGCGATCAGCTTGTTGCCGTTGTCCACATAGGCCTTGTGGTGCAGGTCGTGGTGATATTCCAACGTCTCCTTTGACATGCCCTTCGCGGCCAGCGCGTCGTGTGCATAGGGAAGGTCGGGAAGGTCGAATGCCATGGTGGCCCCCTTGGTCAGGTGATTGTCTTCGACCGTGTAAGTGAGCGCGTCAGTACGCCGCGTCAAGTCAGGCGGCGGCGTTCTCCAACAACTCCTGAACATAGACGGCCACCGACCGAAAGCAGACCAGGCGATAGCCATCGGCATGGCGCCAAAACGCGGCGGGCACCTGTGCCAGGCGCGTTCGGCGCACCTCCGCGTCCGCGAGGGCGGCGAAATCGACAGGGGCAAGTTTGGATAAGACGGCCTGCGGGTCTCCGCCTTGGAGGTCGAACACAGCGCGGGCGTCGCTGACCACGGCCACCGTCGCAAATTGGCCATCCAGGGCCGCCATGGCACGGGCGGCTAGCTCAGGCGCGTCGCTGTGATCACAAATCACTAGAAACTCGTCCGGCGACATCCATAGGACCGCGCGTCCACCTGCCGTTACCATCAAACGCTGATCTGGCAAGTCCAATCCGAGGACCGATTCCACAGTCGGCGCCAAGACCTCGACCGCGCCTCGCAGGGTGATCATGCCGAGCGCATCGACCCGATCAATGCGCACATCAGACATTCTGCTTCTCCCCCTCGGGATCGTAGAAGACGGGCGAGACGATCCGCGCCTCGACAGGCCCCTGCCCGATCCGCGTGAAGCGGAGCACGTCTCCCATGCGGTCCGGCCCCCGCGCGACCAGGCCCATGGCAATCCCCCGATCTAGTGTGGGCGAATAATACGTGGAGGTCACGCGCCCCTCGGTCCGGGTTTGGCCATTGGCATTCGTCCCTTCACCAATGGCATAGGCACCCTCTTCCAGAACCGATCCATCAAGCGTTTCCAAGCCGACCAGTTTCCAACGGTCGGGCTTGTGAAACGCCACGCGCTCCTGGCCTCGCTTGCCCAGGTAGTCGTCTTTCACCTTGGAGATCGCCCAGTCCAGACCCAGGTCCTGGGGAACGACGGTGCCATCCGTCTCATCCCCGATCATGATGAAGCCCTTTTCGGCCCGCAGCACATGCAGCGCCTCGGTGCCATAAGGCGTCACGTCATGGGCCTGCCCCGCCTCCCAAAGCGCGTCCCAAAGGGCCTGCCCTTGGCCCGCGGTTAAGGCGATCTCATAGGACAATTCGCCAGAGAAGCTGATGCGAAACACCCGGACTTGGAACCCGCCCAGCGTCCCGTCCGCCCACCCCATGAATGGCAAGGCGTCGGCGCTGACGTCCATGCCGCCCAGGGTCTCCAGAACGGCGCGCGCCTTTGGGCCGACGACCGCGATCTGGGCGAATTGCTCGGTCAGGTTGACGGTATGGACCTGCCAATCCCACCATTCGCATTGCAGCCAATCCTCCATCCAGCCGTGGATGTGATCGGCGCCTCCGGTTGTTGTGTGGCACAGCCAAGTCTGGTCATCGATGCGCGCAACAACACCGTCATCCATCAGGAATCCGTTCTCGTCACACATCAGCCCGTAGCGGCAGCGACCCGGCTTTAAGGTACTCATTTTGTTGGTGTAAAGCATATCCAGGAACCGCCCCGCGTCAGGTCCCCGCACCAGGATCTTACCGAGCGTTGAGGCATCCAACATCCCGAGACTGCTTCGCGTGGCGCGCACCTCCCGCGCGACGGCTTCAGCGTGCGTTTCATGCCCTTGTGGATAGCAATAGGGCCTGCGCCATTGACCCACCGGCTCCATGTAGGCCCCCCGTGCCTCGTGCCAGTCGTGGATCGGTGTGCGCCGCAGGGGTTGGAACAACGACCCGCGCGCCTCTCCGCCCAAGGCGCCGATGGTAACCGGAGTGTAGGGCGGGCGAAATGTCGTGGTGCCCACGTCTGGAATGGCCGTGTCTAGCCGGTCAGACAAGACCGCCAACCCGTTGATGTTACTGAGTTTCCCCTGGTCCGTCGCCATTCCCAGGGTGGTATAGCGCTTTGCATGCTCGACGCTTTCGAACCCCTCCTGAGCCGCCAGTCGGACATCGGACACCTTCACGTCGTTCTGGTAGTCGAGCCACATTTTGGCGCGCAGTTGCCGGTTCGCTCCCTGGGGCATGACCCAGACCGGCAGGATGGGCGCCTCAACCACGGTCTCACAACTGGCTGCTGTGGCGCCCACCGCTTGGGCGGCGTCGTTAAGCACCTCTTGTGGCGTCAAGGCGCCTGAGGCCGCCCCGACAGCGGTGACAAAGCCCTGCCCGTCTGCGCCAAGCGGCGGCCTCTCGGGATCCGGTCGGAACATCGCACGGTCCGCATCCCACCAAAGCTTGCCACCACAATGGGACCAGAGATGCACCACGGGCGACCAGCCCCCAGACATGGCCACGCAATCGCAGGCGATTTCCTGCATGACCGCGCCCTCACCTGCCTGGAGGCACACGGCGACGCCGCGGACCCGGTCCCGCCCCAGGACCTTCGCAATCCCTCTGCCCGTGTGAACAGTGACACCTAAGTCTTTGATATATCTAATAAGGGCGCTGTCTGGATCCGGGCGCGCGTCTAGAATGGCAGGCACACGCAAACCAGCGTCGACCAGGACCTTGGCGGTGCGGTAGGCATCGTCGTTATTGGTAACGATGACCGTCCTGTCGCCCACGGAAACGCCGTAGTTGACGACGTAGTCGCGGAGGGCCGAGGCCAGCAAAACCCCTGGCACATCGTTGCCAGCAAAGCTCAAAGGGCGTTCCAGCGCTCCGGTGGCTGTGATCACACGGTCGGCGCGGATGCGCCAGACGCGCTCACGAGGGCCTTGGGCCTGGAGCCGTTCCGTGCAGAGGACGTATCCGTGGTCGTAAACCCCAGACCCCTCGCAGTTCTGCACCAAGGTCACATTATCATAGGTATCAAGGCGTTGGATAGCGTTCTTAACCCAAACGCTGGCGTCCTGCCCGTCGAGCGTCACACCATCCACGGGCGCCCGTCCGCCCCAGTGGCTACTGCGCTCCACCAAGATCACGCGCGCGCCCTGCTCCGCCGCGCCCAAGGCCGCCGTCAGCCCTGCGATCCCTCCGCCAACCACGAGGACGTCGCAGAAGGCATATCGGAACTCATAGCGGTCGGCGTCAGGCTCGGTCGGCGCGGGCCCCAGGCCGGCAGCCTTGCGGATGAATGGCTCAAACAGGTGCTTCCACAGGGGGCGCGGATGCATGAATGTCTTGTAATAGAACCCGGCGGGCAGCAGGCGCGCGGCGACATCGTTGATCTGCCCGATATCAAAGGCGAGTGAGGGCCAGGCGTTCTGGCTCCGCGCGGTCATCCCGTCGATTAAGGGCACGTCCGTAGCGCGGGCGTTGGGCGTGAACCGGCCCGCCTCGCCAACAGACAGCAAAGCATTGGGTTCTTCAGGACCGGAGGCCACGACGGAGCGTGGGCGATGGTACTTAAAGCTGCGCCCCATCACCAATTGACCGTTGGCCAACAGCGCGGAGGCAATCGTATCGCCCGCATAGCCCCGCATTTGGCGTCCGTCGAAGGTAAAGCTGCGCGGGGCACTCCGGTCGATGAGGCGACCGCCGGTGGTCAAACGTGTGCTCATCCCCGCCCCCTGTCTGCAATTCGCGCAAAGATGTCGGCGGGGGGTTCAGATGTTTGTGCCGGGTACGTCCCGTAGACCTCAAGGGTCGCGCTGTCGCGGGCCGCAAGGAACCACTTTCCGCAGCCATAGGCGTGCCGCCAGCGTTCGAAATGAACGCCCTTCGCGTTGTTTCTCAGAAAAAGGTAGGCTTCGAAACTTGCGTCATCGGAGCCTGGGCCGAACCGTTTGAGATGCGCCTCACCCCCTGGGGAGAGTTCGGTTTCCTCACCGTTCAGACCGCAGTAGGGGCAGCGCAGGATCAGCATGGCTGCACCGCCACAGCACCGCGCGAGGGCCCTGTTGCCTCCGGCCAGCCCCTTGCCGTAGCCGGTTTAGGGTCGGTCGATCCGCACGTCAGGAACGCCAATTCCCAGGTCGACCTGTCCGCTGAACAGAGAAAACGCCAGGAATGCACAGGCGACAAGCGTGCCGCCGAGGATAAAGTTGACGCCGCGCGGGCGACGGGATCCGAAATTGTCCATTGTCTCCGGCCCTTTAAATTATGACCACAATGGGACAATAGCGCGTCAAACTTGCGTTGAAAGCCCCCTAATGAAGGGGAAGCGCAGTCGACGTGACCAGCCAGTGCCAACTTGACGGCGTACATGACGTCGGATCCCTTTCCCCTTATAGAACTGACAACAAATGGATTTACGCGCGAAAGGCTGGCACGCTCGCCCCCCCAGACCCCTAGACCGTCTCTCGCTTTGGAAGACCCGAACGTGCGCCAAAACACAGTGTTCCGGGGTGAGAAACGCAATCTGCGCGGTTGCGTCAGAGCAAATGATGCGGGAATTTTCATCAGTGGGCCACTCCTGCGGCAACGCTTTCGTCGATGAATCGCCCTTCGCGAAAGCGATCTAGGCCAAAGGCTTCGGTCAGCGGTGAGTGCCCCCGGGCGATCAGCTCGGCCATGCCCCAACCGGAGCCGGGGATGGCTTTGAACCCGCCCGTCCCCCATCCGCAGTTGATGAACATTCCGTCCACTGGTGTTTTCGACAGGATCGGAGATCGGTCGCCGGTCACATCTACGATCCCGCCCCATTGGCGCAGCATCTTGAGACGGGAAATCATGGGGAAGGTTTCGGTCAAGGCGCGAAGCGTCTCTTCTATGTGCTGGAAACTGCCCCGCTGGGTGTAATTGTTGAAGCCGTCCGTGCCGCCCCCAATCACCATCTCACCCTTGTCGGATTGGCTCATATACCCGTGCACGGTGTTCGCCATCACGACGACGTCCATACAGGGCTTGATGGGTTCGGAGACAAGCGCCTGGAGCGCCACGGACTCAAGCGGCAATCGGAAGCCAGCCATCTGCGCCAACACGCCTGAGTGACCGGCAACCACCACGCCGAGTTTGTCACAGGCAATCGGGCCTTGGGTGGTTTGCACGCCTGTCACGCGCCCGCCATCCCGGTCGATCCCGGTGACTTCGCATTTTTGGATGATGTCCATCCCCATGTCAGTGCAGGCACGTGCCAGCCCCCAGGCCACCGCATCGTGCCGTGCCGTGCCGCCGCGGGCCTGCCATAGCCCGCCCAACACCGGATAACGCGGGCCGTCGATGTTCATGATGGGGCACAATTCCTTCACCCGGTCGGGCTCGATCCATTCCGTTGACACACCTTGCAAGGAATTGGCATGCGCCGTCCGCTTATAGCCCCGGACCTCATGGTGGGTCTGGGCCAACATGATGACCCCCCGTGGGCTGAACATAATGTTGTAGTTCAGGTCCTGGCTGAGCGTCTCATACAGATCGCGGGACTTTTCGTAGATCGCGGCCGATGGGTCTTGCAGGTAGTTCGAACGGATAATCGTGGTGTTCCGCCCCGTATTGCCGCCGCCGAGCCAGCCCTTTTCCAGGATCGCCACGTTCGTGATGCCAAAATTGCGGCCCAGGTAATAAGCGGTGGCAAGCCCGTGCCCACCCGCGCCAACGATAATGACATCATACCGTGCCTTTGGCGGGCGCTTGGCCCAGGTCCGGCCCCAGCCTTCGTGATGGCGCAGCGCCTCTCGGGCGATGGCGAATGCAGAAAAGCGTCTCATGCCAATGGTCCTTCTGGCGCGCGCGACCGGCGCTTGTTCGGGTGTACGAAGCGCACCGCGTCCTCGGCGGAAGTCAAACGGCACCTCAAGGACTCTTTGCGACATGGGGCGGCAGCGGTCCAACGCGACCTGCGATCACACCCCCGCCATCCGGCCTTTCGGTCCCCGTCGGGGGGCGGTAGGAGTCTCGAAACCTGACCGGAGACACATCATGATTTTCTGGATCGTCGTCGTCGCGCTGACCTTGGTCTGTCTGGCGCTGATCCTCTTGGCGTTTCGCACGCCACCAACGGTCACCGCACCGGATGTCGCTGTCTATCGCGACCAACTGAAAGAGTTGGACCGCGACCTGGCGCGGGGTGTCATTGCCGCGCCCGAAGCCGCCGCCACCCGGGCGGAGGTCGCCCGGCGGTTGTTGGCCGCTGACAAAGCCGCTCAGGCACAAAGTAGGGGCGCAGTCGGCAGTCGCTGGTTGGGAATGGCCATCGTCGCGGTGGTTGTGGCGCTGACAGCGGGTGCGACCTACGGGTTGTTGGGGGCGCCGGGTTACGGCGACCTGCCATTGGCCGCCAGAATCAATGAGATCGAAGCACAGCGCGCCACACGGGCCGGACAGGCCCTTGCCGAGGCGGAGGTGCCCGACACCATCGACGACAGCCGCCCTGAAATCACCGAGATGGCGAACCAGTTGCGCACCGTCCTGCAAGAGCGACCCGACGATTTGCGGGGCTGGCGGTTGGCTGTGAACACCGAAAGCGGCCTCGGCGATCTTGAAGCAGCTTGGCGGGCGCAAGACCGGGTCATCGCAATTCTCGGGGACGACGCCCAGGCCGCGGATTTCGCTCTCCTGGCGGAGCTTATGATCCTGGCCGCTGCGGGCTATGTCTCCCCTGAGGCGGAGCAGGCCCTGACCCGGACGCTGGAGCTTGACCCGAGAAATGGATCTGCCCGCTATTACCTGGGGCTGATGTATGCCCAGGGCGGTCGGCCAGACCTGGCCTGGCCCATCTGGCGCCGGTTGGTCGGGGACAGCAACCCAGACGCCCCATGGCTGCCACCGATTTATGGTCAGATCGAAGCGGTCTCCCGCGCGGCGGGCGACCCCACGCCTTTGGATCAGTTGCCAAGCCCTGGCGGGGCATCGTCCGGCGGTCCCTCGCCCGAGGCCGTGGAGGCGATGGCCGCCCTGTCCATGGAAGAAAGGATGGAGGCCATTGGCGGCATGGTCGAGGGCCTGGCGGCGCGGCTCGCCTCCGACGGTGGTCCCCCGCAGGATTGGGGCCGGCTGATCACGGCCTATGGCGTCATGGGGCGCTTGGACGCTGCCTCGGCCGTCTATGAAGAATCGAAGCTGGTTTTCGACGGCGACCAAGGCGCGCTCGACATCTTGGCACGGGCCGCTGACCGGGCGGGCCTGGCCCCGTGATCCATGATGATGTGGCGGAGTTTGCCGCCGTTCTGCCCGCCTTCGGCGGCCTCATGGGGCTGGATTTAGGGACGAAAACCATCGGGGTGGCGGTCTCTGACAGTCTGCGCAGCGTGGCCTCCCCCCTGCGGACGATCCGGCGCACGAAGTTCACGGCGGACGCCATAGCCTTGGAGGAAATCCTGGCAGCGCGGGAGATCCAGGGCATCGTTCTCGGGATGCCGCTGAACATGGATGGCAGCGAGGGTCCGCGCCTGCAGTCGACCCGGGCCTTTGCCCGGAACTTTGCCCGCCGCAGCGATGTGCCGATCACCTTTTGGGACGAACGCCTGTCCACCGTCGCCGCAGAGCGCGCCTTGCTGGAGGCGGATACGACCCGCAAACGTCGTGCGAAGGTCATCGACCATGTGGCGGCTGGATATATCCTGCAAGGGGCGCTAGACCGCCTGCGCCACTTGGGACCAAAGCAATGAATGACCCTACGTCCGACAAAATCTGGTCCCGCGCCGAGATCGAAAGCCCCTGCATTCGCGTTTGCGTCGTCCACCCGGAGACGCGCCTGTGCACGGGATGCAAGCGCACAATGGATGAGATCACCGAATGGTCACGAATGTCCCCAGAGGCGCGGCGCATGATCATGGCGGATCTTCCAGACCGAGTGGCCGCGCCCACGGGCCGCCGGGGCGGGCGCAGCGCCCGACTGAAACGATAGCTGACGACGTGTTGGTCGCGTGAGGTCGTCAAGCCGCCGCCTCGGTGACGCAAGACAGCGCCTCATGCAAAACGTCGATCCCGGCGCCGGGGCGAGTCGCCCCCTCTGACAGCGTTCGGCGCCACCCTCGGGCGCCGGGCTGACCCGCGAAGGTGCCCAGCATGTGACGTGTGACTTGGCCGAGCTTGCCACCGGCGTCCAGGTGCGCCTCGATATGGGGCACCATCGCCAGAACTGCGTCGTGTCGGGTCGGACAGGGATCGCTCTCTGCGCCGAAAATGCGCGTATCCGCCCGCATCAGGATCGCAGCGGGGTCATGGTAGGCGGCGCGCCCAACCATGACGCCCTTCATGTGACGCAGGTGACCGGCCACCTCATCCAATGTCGTGATTCCGCCGTTGATCGAGAGATGCAGATCGGGAAAGGCCGTCGCCATACGGTACACCAGTTCATAATCCAACGGCGGGATGTCCCTGTTTTCCTTGGGACTCAGCCCCTGGAGCCAGGCCTTGCGCGCATGGACGGTCACGCGCCGCACCCCTGCGTCGCGGATCCGAGCTAGGAAATCCGGCAGGACCTCCTCCGGCGTTTGATCGTCGACCCCAATGCGGCATTTGACCGTAACCGGGACGTCGCCTGCCGCGTTGATCATCTCGGCGACACAGCGCGCGACGAGGTCCGGCTGCTCCATCAGGACCGCCCCGAAGTGTCCCGATTGGACCCGGTCCGACGGACAGCCAACGTTCAAGTTGACCTCGGCATATCCCCGTTCCACGGCGAGGGCCGTCGCGCGGGCCAGTTCCAAGGGGTCCGACCCGCCAAGTTGCAACGCCACCGGGTGCTCCGCCGCGTCAAAGTCAAGCAAATGCACTGCCCCGCCCCGCACCAAAGCCGCGGCGGTCACCATCTCGGTGTAGAGCAGCGTCCGACGGGACATCACCCGGTGGAATGCCCGGCAATGGCGATCCGTCCAGTCCATCATCGGGGCGACGGACAGTGTTGCATGTGTGTCGAGTTCCATGGTCTTCAGCCTACGGAGACAAGTTCATGTGATGGGGCTGCTCATATCGTTCAACGCGCGCGGCGTCGACGGGTGCTGATCGCCTGCTCAGGCGAGTCGCAAAAGCCTCCGCCCAGGGGGCTATGGTTTTAGCCACTCGTAGGAACTGCGTTGCGGCTTATGTGTTCTCATCATGATGCATGACCGCAAACCCTCCGTCTGGGCCACGTCCTCCCTTGTGCTGCTTGCGTGCGTCGCAACCGGAGCGGCGCTCGAATACGCGCAACCCATATTGGCCCCTGCCCTCGCGGCCATTGTGTTGGGCGTTGTGCTCGCGCCTGCGATGGATTTCCTGTCCCGGCTTGGCCTGGGCGCGGCCGCTGCGGCCTTTGTCGTCCTCATCGTCTTCTCGGGGCTAGCGAGCCTTCTGTTTTTCGCAATCGAACCCTCCCTGTCGCGCGCGGTGTCCCAGGCTCCGATCCTATGGGCCGAACTCGAAGATCTCCTGCGGTTTCTGCGCGATGCGGTCGGCGGTGTCCAAGAACTGCAAGACAGTGTTTCGGAGGCCCTCACCGACCCTGACGGGGAAGAGGCGTCTGGTTCAAGCACCGCAATGGCCGTGCCAAGCCTGTTCGATGCCCTGTCCTACGGGCCGGCGTTGCTGGCGGGCATTCTGGTGTTTCTCGGCACGCTCTTCTTTTTCCTGACAGGCCGGGCCGACCTCTATCGTCAGATCTCCAATCAGATCGCCTCCATCACGTCCGAGACGTTGCGTGATGCGGAAGGTCAGGTGTCCCGCTATTTCCTGACCATCACCTGCATCAATTTTGGCTTTGGCTGCTGCGTTAGTTTGGCGATGGCGGTTTTGGGCATGCCGGAACCCGTTCTTTGGGGCGTGGCCACCTTTCTGTTGAACTTTGTCATGTATCTTGGCCCAGCGATGATTGCGGTCGCGCTACTACTGGGTGGGATTGTGACGTTTGACGGGATTATGTCATTCGTCCCTGCCCTGGTCTTTGTGGGCTTCAACATGGTTGAGGCACAGTTCGTCACGCCAGCCCTGGTCGGCAGGCATATGTCACTCAACCCATTGTTTGTCTTTCTCTCCCTGATTTTTTGGCTGTGGCTCTGGGGACCTCTCGGCGGGTTTGTGGCGATCCCACTGGTGGTCTGGACGCTGTTTCTGGTCCAAGCGCGGAGGGCGACGTGACCGCTACCGACCCTCGACCGTATCGGCTTTGACAGCGCCCCTATGTCCGATGGGGCGGGCTGGGCCTATTGTGCTGTCGGCGGCGGTTTGCGCCTCCAATTCAGCATCGACCAAAGCGCCGAGGAGCAAGGCAAAGCTGGACAAAAACAGCCACAACATCAAAACGATGACACCCGCCAAGGCGCCGAAGGTCTCCGCGTAGGTTCCGAACGTGGAGACGTACCAAGAAAACCCAACAGTCGCCCCAAGCCAGACCGCGACGGCCAAGGCCGCGCCGGGCGTGACCCATCGCCACCGCGCGGGGCGCCGGGACGGGCCGAACTTGTACAGCGCCCCAAACGAAAAGACGGCGACCGCTACCAGAAAGGGCCAGCGGGCGATGAGGATGAGCTGTGCCGTCAAGCTGTTCTCCCCCACAAGCTGCGCAATGAATGGCAGCACGGCCACGGTGGCGAGCGTTAGGACGAAGCCGATCAGGCCAACGACTGTGATCATGAGGGCCATGATCTGCACCACGAAGAAGTTTCGCCGTTCCCGCTCTTCGTAAGCAACGTTCAGCCCCGTCATCAGGTTCAGCGTGCCACGGCTGGCGGAAAACACCGCAATCAAAAGACCCAAGGCCAGCGTCCAGCTCAGCGTGTCATTGCTGGTCGCGGCGAGGGCCGACAGCTGGCCGGAAATGATCTCGGCTGCCGCAGGTGGCAATGTGGCCAGGAGCGGATCAATCTGTGTGGCGATTTCAACAGGTGTCAGAAGAACACCCCCCAAGGCGACGAGCGCGGAGAGTGCTGGAAAAACCGCCAGAAGACCGAAGAATGCCACACCCGCAGAGATCAGCGATAACTGTGTGTCCATCAATCGTCGCGTGACCCGCTTGGCTACCTGGAACACACCGCGCAAGGGGATTTGTGACGGTCGGCGGGCCCCGCGCCCCGTCTGACCAATGGACTTGGGGACCAGGGTGGAGGACGCGTCGATCATAGCAAGCTCCGGCTTAAGGAACGGACATGGCCCCGCGCGGCACAACCGGGCGGGGCCAAACTGTGGGCGGGTCCTCGCGTCAGGAGGCGCGTACCGAGGCCACGGCAGCGGGCCAATCGACCTTGGGGTCCAGCCCCGCCACGGAGGATTTTGTTACTTCCGCTACATCAGCCGCAGCCGCCTTGGCGCGGGCCTGACCGGTCGCCAGAGCATCCTCGGCGGCAGCCGTCGCCTTTGCAAGTTCATCCCGCAGCAGGCGATCAGCCTCGTCGAACAGCCGATCTCGGTGCTGACCAAAGGTCTGATCTTCGATGCGGGTGCGTGGCAAGGCTGCCGCGATGGCCGCCCCAGCGGCGAAGGCCAGTACCCCGATCAGCAGCGGATTGTCCCGCGCGGTGTCTCGGGCTTTCTGTGCCGCCGTCTTGGCCTGCTCCTGCACCTGAGCCTGGGCGGCAATGGCCGCCTCCCGCGCGGATCGAACGCGCGCTTTGGCGTCCTCTGGCAGCCCCTCAAGCCCGTCTTCAATGCGCGCGCGGAGGTCATCGAGCGACGCGTAAGCGCGGGCTTTGGCCTGCGTGGCTTTCGCTGCGGTCATATCAGGGTGGTAGGTCGACATCTTATGGTCTCCTTCAAAGTGTTCGGTTCCAAATCGGCCTGGTGTGGCGCGATTTGCTTTGGATAGGCGCGCCTCAAAGGTCGCGCTGGTCATGGGCGTTTGGCGAAAGCACGACACAATCGGTGTCGTGGTCTCGTCGTATGCGGGGCGCTTCTGAGCTGGGGCGCTGCCGAACGCCCTGAGCGCCAACCAACCCAAGCCGGTGGTCACCAAAGCAACCGGCGCGGGGTTTGCCCGTGCCACGGAACCAGCCTTGGCCAGCACGTCTGATCCGCGTTCGACCGCGACAGCGCTGGCTGTGGTCGCCAAGCGATCAGGCGCGATTTGGTGCCCGACTGATGCTATCCGCAGGCGCAGCACCTGGCGGTCATGCTCAAGTTGCCGCTCAAGTGCGGAAAGATCCGCCATCGAACGCCTCCTTCAAAACATCAAAGTCACGCTGCACGTTGGACAGGCTGCGGGTTGGGATCAGGCGACGTGCCTTTAGGCCGGACAGTCCCCATGCAAACAGGCCGCCAGCCAGACCGAACAGGACGACAGCGACGAGTAAGGACGCGGCCCAAACGGGAAGACCAAGGGCCACGGCGCCCGCCACAGCCGCGCAGAGCAGCGCGCCAAGGGCCAGGATGGCAATGATGCCACCGGTAACTACGGCCGCAAGAGCCACGCCCATCCGACCGAGGTTTTCGCCAACTTCAGCCTTGGCCAGGGCCGCCTCTGCTCGAAGAACGCGTGAGACAGCATCCAATAGCCCCATAAGCTCACGCCTGATGGTATCTGGGTTCCTGGGGGCCATTACACGTAGCCCCATTTGCGCGCCGTGGTGTGCGCCGGGCCATTACCACCGGGCGCGCTTTCCGGGGCGCTGACGCTACCCGTGGCTGAACGATCTGAGGCTTTCATTGCGCGGGTCGCCAGGAAGCCAAGGGCGGCTGCACCGCCATAAAAGAGCGCCGGATTTTGGCTGGCAAAGGCTCGGGCATCAGATTGCAGCGCCTCCAGATCGGTTGTCCGAAGCGCATCGGCAACCTGCAACAAGGATGCGGACAGATGCGTTGCCGCCTCGCGCACGTATGGTGTGCCGGACAGACCTGCCCCTGCTCGTGCAACCGTATCCGCCTGTGCTTCGGCATGGTCAGCAAGCGTGTCGCGGGCCGCGCCCATGGCCTGGTCCGCGTAGGATTTCGCCTCTGCCGCGAAGTCGCGCGAGGCGTCAGTTCGCTTAGCTTTGGTGGACCCAGTGTCCGTCATCTCCGTTCTCCTTCTCGCGCAGGGACACCTGCGGTTCGGATGGTGTGCGTGTGCAGTTGCTTAGACAACGCGTTGGCTGGGCTCTTGTTCCCAAGCCTGCGGCAGACTTCGCGCGGAACGATTTCCGTGTTGGCGCGTTTCGGAGATCCGTTTTGCCAGGAGACCGAGCGATGAATGAGCGGCCAAGCATCAAGAAAGAGGACACCTACGGCGCGCTCCGCGATAAGGGCATGTCGAAGGAGAAGGCCGCCCGCATCGCCAATGCCCAGGCGAACCCCGACCAGACCCCGTCAAAAATCGGCGGCCAGAACCCGCCCTATGAGGATTGGACGAAGCAGGAGCTATTGGAGCGCGCGAGAGAGTTAGAGATCCACGGTCGGTCGGACATGACGAAGGCGAAATTGATCGATGCCCTCCGCAACGGCTGAGCGGTGTGACACCAGTCAGCACGCCAGCGCGGGGGGAGTTGGTAGGCAATGCAATGGAACACGTGTTTTCATTTGGACCGTTACGATCAGACGCGCCATCACCTATGCCGCTCGCGCGTGGTGAGCATTACGCAACGATCCGATGAAGTCGGTTTAGACGGAGGGCCGGTGTCAAAACTAATCGGCTTTAGCAGAGCCAGCACGTTATGCGCGATGTCACTGGGGGCGCTGCGCTGACGGATGTGTCCTGGGAACTTGGACGAATTTGTCGCGTTTCCTGCGGTATGACCGAAGCGCTTTGCCACAAGCTCGACCTCGTCCACTACCCTGACAGTTACCCTGGCATCCGTCGTCGGCGCCGGGGCCGAGGGTTTTCTTATGTCGCGCCCGATGGGACGACAGTTGATTGTCCAATGACCAAGCAGAGGCTCCGAGCGCTCGCCGTCCCGCCAGCCTATACGTCGGTTTGGATGTCCCCACACTCGGAGGGATATCTGCTGGCTACCGGCCGGGACGCGGCGGGTCGTAAGCAGTATCGTTATCACCCGAGGTGGATGGAACATCACGCAGCATCCAAGTTTGATCGGCTAGGTGCCCTGGCCCGCGCCCTGCCCCGTCTCCGCCGTTGGATCGCTGGCCATCTTGCCGGGAAAGGCATGGCCGAAGACGATGCAATCGCCATTGTTCTTGCGCTGATGGATCGCCACTCGCTTCGCATAGGCGCGCGGCGGTACACACGGGAGAACGGCAGCTTTGGGGCCACAACACTCCAAAGTCGACATCTCCGTGTGGTTGGATCGCAAGGTAAGCTCTCCTACCGCGCCAAAGGCGGAACCCCGGTGACCAAGCGCATTAGCGGGCGAAACCTTACGGCACGGCTTACGGACCTCAAAGGGTCGAAACGCCAGACCCGGCTGATCCGGTGGTATGATGCGCGGGGCGTTGCGCGGCCCGTTGACCCGAAGCGCGCGGCGGACCGAATGGCCGATGTCGGAGGGGAAGACATTACGCCCAAGGACTTTCGAACCTGGAATGGAAGCCGGGCGGCCTATCTCGTGGCCGCGCAGGAGGATGTCCCTCCGCTGTCTGCCCTCGCGACCGCTGCGGCCGAGGCCTTGCACAACACACCCGCGGTGGCGCGCAAAAGCTACATCCATCCCGCAATCCTGGATGCGGCGCGTGCGGGGACAACGTCGGCTTGGTCCGTCGGACCGGCACGGAGTGGCTTGCGGGTCGGGGAGGCGGAGCTTGCGGACCTGATTGCCGATGCAGCTGTCGAGTGACAGGCAAACGGGATGTCACCCGGCCTGCGGGAGCGAAGGACCAAACACCGTGGCCTTCACCGGACGCAGCACCTTGAAGCGAACCTCGACGGCGTACTGACCCGGATCTTTCGTCGGACCTTGAACAATCGTGCCTCCCAGTTGGGACACGAAGGCCCCAATCAGGCGAGAGCCGAGGCCCGTCCCATCGCTCACAGGATCTGACAAGATCTGATCGCCGATGGTGTTGCAAATCCTCAAAGAAACATCATCCTGGTCCACACCAAGGGTGATCGTAATCTGCGCGGGTCCCTCCGCCGGGCGGCCCAAGTGTTTGACGGCATTGGTCACAAGCTCATTGGCCAAAAGCGCGATGGGGATCGCCTGATCCGGGTCGACGTCGAGGCGGTCGTAGCTGCTGTCGACCAAAAACTCGGTCTTGAGCCCCAAGCCCACGACCAAAGTGTCGTCGATGACTTCCTTCAACAGCTTATCAGCGCGCACCGTTTCCAAATCGGTGTCCGCATACAGAGCCTTGTGGACAGCGGACAGGCTGACAACACGGTCTTGGAGACGGCGGATCGCTGTCTTTGCGGGCGTATCTTCAATGGCGCGGATCTGCATGCTCATGATTGACGAGATAAGCTGCAGGTTGTTTTTCACGCGGTGGTGAACCTCGCGCAGCAGGATCTCTTTCTCGCGAACGTTGTCTTCGAGAACCCCACGGTCGCGGAGCACGCGGGCCGTCAGACCGTTATAGGCGCGCGCGATGCTCTCGATTTCTTGCGGGGCATTTCGCAAGACGACGGGCTCCGCCGTTGGGTCATCAACGGAAAAGCCAACCATCCTCCGCCGCAGCACCGACAAATGGCGTAGAACCAGCCGATCCACAGCCAACATCGCCACCAGGAGCGACGCAATCCACATGACAATTGGAAAGAGCGGAGCGGCGAGGCCAAAGGGTGAAATCGTAAAGGCGCTTTCCTCCGGGTCCCATAAACCCAGGATGTAGATCCGATCATCCAGCAGAGGCACGACTGCGGCCATCTTTTCACCGCCGTCGGCCGCCTCGAACCGGTAGGTTGCGCCCAGGCTGTTGATGTTCGCCTCGCTCGGCACCACGCCAGCGGCTAGGAACCGCTCGGTATCGGCGATCCCCGTGCTGGCCGCGAGGATGTCGCCATCGGGATTGATCAAGGCGAGCAGGAGGGCATCGCCGTCAACGGACAGCAAGTGATCCGTCAATCTGTGGGGGACGGAGATCGAGACCGCCCCGAGAAGTATACCATCCGCTGCCTCAACTGGGACGGTGACGATGACCACCGATTGGCCGGAGACTTCGCCGTTTGTGTTGACCGAAGCGCCGGGCTTTGGATCCTGGACGAATGCTAACCACTCCGGATGGGCGCTAAAGCTTGTGGTCCCGCCCGCAGACGAACACCGCATGACCCCATCGGCTCCGATAAAGCCCGCGAAGACGAAAGCTGCTTCGATATTGACAACGCTGGCCATTGCCGCTTGGCACGCTGGGGACGACGCGCCAACCGCGACGGCGGTCGCGCCGAGGGCATCCGCGGCCCCAAAGGCCCGGCGGAGGATCGCGCGCTCAATGTGAACCGCGCGGGAAGTGCGGGCCAGGATGTCCCGCTCCTCCAGGGCGCGGGCATCCCGGATGACGGTTGCGGTCTGGATCACAGCAATCAAACCCAGCGGCAGAATCGCGAGGCTGAGCAACAGGACCAATCTGACCCGCAGCCGCCCGGCCTGCCCCTTGGCCCGTGCCCATGCCCGCGCGATGGAGGTCACGCAGCCGGTTTTCCTGTCACCACTGCCATGGTGGCCATGTCCGTCATTTCCATCGGCTCATCTTCATTGAGATGCATGAGTTCCGCGAGACGTTTGCGCCCTCGGTTGGCACGGCTCTTGATTGTGCCGACCGCGCAATCGCACATGTCAGCGGCTTCCTCATAGGAAAAACCGGACGCCCCCACGAGAAGTAACGCCTCGCGTTGTTCATCTGGCAGCAGCGCGAAAGCCTCGCGGAAATCGTTCATAACCAAACGTCCGTCATGGGCTGGCTTTTCGGACAGCTGCTCGGCCAAAAGACCATCGCCGTCCTCTACTTCTCGCGACCGTTTCCGGCGGAGGGAGTAGAATGTGTTGCGCAAAATCGTGAACAGCCAGGCTCGCATGTTGGTGCCCGCTTGGAACTTATCGATGTTTGACCAGGCCTTCACCACAGTGTCTTGCACCAGATCATCGGCCGCCGACGCGTTCCGGGTCAGCGACCGCGCAAAGGCGCGCATCGCAGGCAAATGTTCGACGATTTCCTCTCGGGGATCAGTTGCCATTCGACGTATCCCCTTCTTTTGACTTGAGTTTGGCAATCAGGTCGGTAAATCGATCTGGCAGCGGTTCGGCGGCGGCATCATCGAAGACCCGCCGCAAATTCTCGTCGATCTGGCGGTCGACCTCCGATGCGGACGTCCTTTCCTTTTTCTCCTGCGAAGCCATCTCGTCTCTCGTGAATAAATGATCCTCAGTGGGGAACTAATGCGGCGCCCGTTGGTTCCATAAAAAGTTGACACAGGAGAGACCCGATGGACACCAACGGCACGAACCGAGATCTCGGCGTGGAGTTGACCAACGAATTGCCCTTTCTGCGGCGGTATGCCCGGGCCCTAACTGGTGCCCAGGACAGCGGGGATCGCTACGCGCTTGCTACCCTCGAAGCCATTGTTGCGGACCCTTCGATGATCCCGAGCCATCAGCGCGTGAAAATCGGTTTGTTCCGGACCTTCCATGGCATCTGGGCCAGCGCTGGCGCCCCCATCGATACCCAGGATGAGATCGCCGACCTTTTGGAGGCGCGCGCACAATGGCGCCTTCAGCATCTGACCGCCAACACCCGCGAAGTGCTGCTGCTGCATACGGTGGAGGGGTTCAGCATCGACGAAATCGCGGCCATCACAAACCTCAGCAATGATGAGGTTACCGAATTGCACGCCCGTGCCCTGGCCGACATGGGCGAGATGGTGACGGGCGATGTTCTGATCATCGAGGACGAGGGCATCATCGCGATGGACCTAAAGTCCATCGTGAGCACCATGGGACACACGGTGGTCGACATTGCGCGCACATGTGATGAAGCGATCGCTAAGGGTAAGGCGAAAGCGCCGGATCTCATTTTGGCGGACATCCAACTGGCGGATCGGTCCTCGGGCATTGATGCGGTCAACGCGCTGTTGCAGGCCTTGGGGGACCGGCCGGTCATCTTCATCACGGCTTTCCCGGAACGGCTGCTGACCGGTGACCGGCCGGAGCCTGCCTTCCTCATCACAAAGCCTTATGTGGAGGAACAGGTGCGCGCTGCTGTTAGCCAGGCCATGTTCTTTGCGACCACGCAACATCTATCCGAGCCTGCGTGAGAGTAGCGCCCGCTCTCACCAAGTAGCGCCCCGGCTCGCGAGAACCGGGGCGCACACTTATGGTTAGTGCGCGGCAAGCGCCCGAAGCATCCAGGCGGCCTGCTCATGGAAAGCCGAGCGCTCGGTTGCGAGGTCTTCTGTCACCGGGTCTTTCCGCCCCTCGACCAGATCGACGAGGCCGTGCAGACGGTGGGCCAGTTTCTCATGATCAGCGGCCAAGTCTTCGACCATCTCGCCGGCCGATAGCACGCCCTTAGGGTCCTGCACGCGGGACCGCTCCATGATGTCTGCCATTTGCATGGGCGCCAGCTGCCCCAGCGACCGGATACGCTCGGCCAGTTCATCGGCGGCGGTGAACATATCCTCATATTGCTCTTCGGTGAGTTTGTGCACCGAGTAGAAAGTCGGGCCCGTCACGTTCCAATGATAGGCATGGGTTTTGAAGATCAGACGGTAGGTATCTGCCAACACGTCAGCGAGGCCGCTCGCGATCCCCTCAACGTCCCGAACACCCGTTTCCACGGGCTCGGTCTTTGGCACAACGTTCAGCGGGCTTGTCATAACTCTCTCCATTTAGTCTCAGGCGCCCAAGTGCGGGCTGAATGATCGAGGCGCCCCACTGTTGATCGACAGTGGATACCCCCATGATCGACCCTGCCGGGCGCTCAGGTTTCGTGGTGCGCGCTGCCTTTTGGGCGCGCTTGCACTAAAGAAACAACAAGCGCCCCAATTGGTTCCGACCAGACAGCGGGTGTTCGTATGACAGTTGGTATCTTCGAAAGATCGGAAGCCTCGGCCAAGCGCGCGCATAGCAGTCAAATCAAATGAGTGGCCGCCGACCAGGGAGATCGATGGGCAGAAGGGCGACGGTCTTCGCTTCTTCGATGTCCATGATCTGCAAGATCCCATCGTTGATCGATAGGATTTGCCTATCCCGCAGTTTCATCAGGGTTTTGTTGGTATGGACGAGGGACAACCCCAAAGCATCCGCCAGATCCTGTTGACGATAGGGAAATGGACATTTCGTCCCATCAATCAAACCAAGGTTCTCGCATCGCCCGTGGAACCGCACGAGCCCCCAGGCAATGCGCTCCATAGCGGACATCTGTCCGATAGAGGTCAGCGCCTCCCCCAAGAAATGCTCCTCCATGGCTGCCGCCCAAGTCAGGTCAAAGGCGCGTTCCGGTTGTGTTTTAAACAGCGTCCACAATTCTGACCGGTCGAATACACATAGGACCATGGGTGTGGTCGCCTCCACGGAATGCTTCATCTCACCCATGACGCCCGCCTGCAAACCAACGAAGTCACCGGGCAACACAAAGTTCACCACCTGCCGACGACCGTTAGGCAGCAGCTTATAGCGTACCCCCATCCCTTTGAGCGCGGTGAACAATTGTGGGCTGTTCGATCCCTCCATCAAAAGCGGCGTACCCGCGTCGACTTTCAATTCACCCGATTTGAACCGTTGGAGGAAGGAGATGCTGTCTGCCGTAAGGCTTTCGAAGATGTCCAGTTTTCTCAGCGGACAGTGCGTGCAGTTCGTAACCATGATTTCCGTTGTCAGCTATGTCACAGTTTAATGCCCCAAGGTGCAGGCGTGGGCATGGTGGCCCAACGCAGCCGGGCGAGAATCGTTCCGGGCCGTTGATATGGGACAACTCGATGGACACTGGATCCTCCCCCGCGCGGGGTCTCTCGGTCATTGTAAACAAAAGCCCCCTGGTGGCTGACGATCTGGAGGAAGTCCTGAATGGGTGCGGCATCACGGATGTGCGTGTCTTTCAAACGCTCGATGACGCAACCAAGCTGTGGCCCAGCCTCGCGATTGTGGAGGGCGACAGCACTGCGATCTTGGATCATCCCACAGTCGTGACGTGGATGGCGACCGGCGTGCCGATTGTGATCCTGAACGGCCAACCGGCGGAACACGACGACGCGCGTCGCGTGTACCGATTGGAGCAACCCTTTCGGGAGCGCGACTTGATGGCCGTCTTCCGCCGCCTGTCGCTGCTCTAGGTGCCCCGACACGGGCTGCGGAACAAAGAACGCTTTGGTCCGTTCAGTGGTCAGACGCAGTAAGGATCAACCAATGCTCAGCTGGGCCGCCACATTCCTCGCAATCGCGGTGATCTCCGGGCTGTTCGCCTTTGGTGGGATCGCCAGCGCCTCCGCCGGGATCGCGCAAATTCTGTTCGTCATCTTCATGACCTTGTCCGCAGTGTCCGTTGCCCTGGGGATCATGACCGACGATTCCGCCTGAGACTGCGGTGCCTGTCCCGGCGCAGATCCGCATAGGCTCGTACGCAGCACCCGAGAGGCGGAACATAGGCCGCTGCGACGTGTTCTCCTTCCATAGGAAAGGAGACAGCTATGAAGGTTGGAACGACCCTTGCAATCCTCATCAGCGCGCTCGTTCTCTTGGCGAGCTTATGGATCACGCAGCCGGACCAAAGCGGTCGCGCAGCACCTTTGGTGATTGATGACCAGCCGTCGACGTTTGAAGCCGACATTGGCGAGGTCTTGCATGACGACCGGACCGTCACGGTGCCAGATGTGGAGATCGAGAACGATGGCGAAGCAGCGCAAACACCTGCCCCTGCCACAGCTCTCAGGTGAGACACTCGGGTAGCCGACTGGTTCTGGGACACGCTTGACTTGAAGAGCCGCGAGGGCGCGGTCTCAACGGAGGAAGGAACACAAGCAGACCGTCATCAGGAGACCTGGATCACTCAGTCTGCCCCAATGGTCTCCGCATCAGCAGGGGCGCCGCGCCAGGCGGTGACGTCCCGGGCCGTCGGCACCGACCGCAATACGGCAACCTTAGCCCAAGGCCGCTCGCAAGAGGCTCAGGCTGATGACCGCGATCACGACACCCGCCGCGATTTGCAGGGCCGGGGCAACCAGCGACAACTGCCCCGTCCCGCCGCTCGACAGCAGCGCCAGACCCCGTGCAGCGACGCTCGACACCGCCACACCCGATGTCAGGATGGCTGTCCCAAGGCCCATGGCCGCCACCCCGACAATGCCCGCAAGGGCCAGGTCCAACTGCCAGGCAATCACCAACAGGAATATCGCGCCCGTACAGGGCCGGATCGCAACGCTCAGCACCAGGGGCACGGCATCCCGCCAGCCGGTCAGGCGCGCGACCTCTTCGGCGCTCGGGCCATGGGCATGGCCGCACCCGCACGTGGTCTGAGGCACAGGTTGTGTGACCCGCCACAGCCCCTTGGCCCCGCGATAGGCAAACACGCCTCCGATCGCCGCAATGGCGGCATAGCTTGCCGGGGCCAAAACGGTCTCTGCCAGATCCGTCACCTGCGGGGCGATCAACCCAAAGATCCAGAACCCCCCGTAGACGAGCACCACCGCCCAAGCCGCTTGCAACAGGCTGGAGAGGACCGCCAAGGACAGCAGCGCCTTAGCGGACACATCCGAGGCGAGCCCGGTCCCCCCGATCAGGTACTTCCCATGCCCAGGCCCCGCCGCATGGATCAGGCCATACCCACCTGTGGCCACGATCAGCGTGAGCCAAGCCCCAGGGGCGCCGCCTTGCAACGCGCGCACGGCCTCGGCGATGTCGCCCTGATAGGCACGCTGTTGCAGCAGGATCCAAGCGGTCGCATCGGGTAGGATCTCGGTCGCCAACCAGATGGCGCCCACAACCGCAACCAACCCGCCGACCGACCACATCAAGGCACGCATGTCATCACAATCCTATCTGCCACGAGCGCCCCGGCATTTGCATCCTCGGGCGCCGTATCACTCGCCAGACGCGCCAGCATATCCAGAACCGCCTGGCTTGCCGTTTCCGGGACAAACGGAACAACCGCCGCGTTACAGCCCGACGGCGCAGAACGCAACTCTGGCTGTTGCGTGATCGAAAAGTCGAAAAAGTACGTCCGTTCGTAGAACCCGATTTCCACCGGCAGGTCTGTCACATCTAAGGGTGTCTCCAACGCCCGCCGAAAAGCCTGTCGGAGGCGACCGTCGACCATGCTCACCTCCACGTCTTCGGGCCAGGACAGCGCAACGGGCACGCCCACGACGGAGACATGGGCAGACCCGTCGAAATCATCGGGAAACATTTGAAGCGCTTCTGTCATCCGCGCTGTGTCTTCATCGCTCAGCGTCCCGTCTGGAAGCGGAGACACTCCATGGGCTGCGACCTGATAGAGCGAGTCCAGCGGATCGAAGACCCATGTGATCTCGAGCGCAGTGATCTGGCCGGCTTCGTCAAAGACGATGTCTACGCCACCATCGACAAAGACATGGGGGTGGGCCAGGGCGGGACTGCTCCAGGCAGCGCAGGCCAGTGCGATCACACGGCCAACCCACGGCCTGCTCGAATACGAAACCCCCGTCCCCATAGCTTCCCTGTAACCTGCCTGGGCCGGATGTCACAAGACGAGCAAAGGTATAGCCTGGCAGATGCCCGCCGATTACGGGGCCAAGCGCGCCTCGGCCAAGGTGACCCAATAGGAGCATCCGATGGGGATAATCGCGTCATTGAAGTCATATGCGGGATGGTGAAGGCCCGGACCATGTCCAATGCCAAGTTGGATGTATGCGCCCGGACAAGCCTCTAGCATATAGGCGAAATCCTCACCGCCGGTGGTTCGCGGGGCGTTGTCGTCGCAGGTGCCGACCACTTGGGTTGCTGCCGCGACGCAGTGTTCCGTTTCCGCCCCGTGGTTCACCATCACGGGGTATGGCTCTTCTTCTTGGTGCAAACGGGCCGTGGCGCCGTAGGCTTGGGCCGTTGCTTCGATGACCTCCGCCATGCGGGTCAGGGTTGCGTCGCGCACGGTGCCGTCAAAGCTGCGCAGGGTGCCACGCAGGGTCGCCCCGTCGGGAATGACATTGAACGCGTCCCCTTCGGTGTGAAAGGCCGTGACAGAGACAACGACAGGCTGCTGCGGGTCCGTGTTCCGGGCAACGATGCTCTGCAACGCCATCACAATCGCCGATGCCGCCAGGGTCGTATCCACTGTCTGATGGGGGCGCGCCGCGTGGCCGCCGCGTCCGCGCACATCGATGCGGAAGCTATCGACCGCCGCATAGAAAGGGCCCGATCGGATGGCGAACTGACCAAAGGGCAACAGCGGAGAGTTGTGCAGACCGTAGACCTCGGAGATCCCGAAACGGGTCATCAGGCCATCCTCGACCATGGCGGCAGCGCCTGCACCCCCCTCTTCGGCGGGTTGAAAGATGACTGCGACGGTGCCCGAAAAAGCCCGTGTCTCGGCCAAGTACCGGGCCGCACCCAGCAGCATCGCCGTGTGACCGTCATGGCCACACGCGTGCATCTTCCCCGGAACCACGGAGGCATGGGGTGCGCCAGTGGCCTCTTGGATTGGCAAAGCGTCCATATCCGCACGCAAACCAATGGTGCGGGCCTGGAGACCTTGCTGCCCATGGATCAGACCCACAACACCGGTGCGACCGATCCCCTCGACCACCTCATCGCAACCGAAGGCACGCAGTCGGTCCGCCACAAAGGCGCTGGTGCGGTGGGTGTCATACTTCAGTTCTGGGTGTGCATGCAGGTCCCTGCGCCAAGCTGTGATGTCGTCGTGCCAATCGTCGAACTGGGAGAGAAGGGCCAAGGGGTACTCCTTTGAGGTTGGCGGGAAAACCGCCGCCTGACGGAGTGTAGCGACCGTCCATGACCTGTCCATCGCCGTTCACCCAGCAATTGCGGGTGAGCTGTCCAGCTAGGCGACCCGCCTGTCCCGGGGATGAGGGCAACATGGGTGGGAGCCATCCAATGCCCGACTGACGCGCCGAGCCTGCTAGCCTCGTACATTACCGCAGCCGCTCCAGGCGGCAGAGGACAACGCCTAGAACAACTCCGGCGCGTTCCCGTTGCTCGCCGGGGCAGGCGCCCCCGTGATCCGCGTCTTCGCCAGGGCTGCGACAACCAATCGGCCCGTCACCGGATGGAAGCGAATGCGCCGCGCACTTTCGCCTCCGATGCTCACCCCAAGCAGAGGGATCCCCTCGCGCGTCAGATACCCCATGCACGCCTCCGCGATGGCCAGGCCGTGGCGCTTGCCCCGCAAAAGCACATGCGCCCCACCGGTTATCCGTGCCCCCAACCGACGGCGTGAGACGCCCTTTTGCATCAGGGCATTCACCAGGCGTTCCGCTTCCGCAATGACGGCGGCGTCGCCCAAAGGCTCCGTCGAGACGTTCTTATAGATGTGGTTCATGCCACCCCACTGGCCGCACATGTCAAACAGACAAACGGAAACGCAGGATCCGAGCGTGGCGACCAACTCAAGCTGCGGATCGTTCGAAATACGCATGGCCCCCTGCGCCACCTCGATCTGATGGGTCACGCTGTCGTCCGGGCGGAGGTCACTTGGCAACGAAGGACATGGGACCATGCTAGCGGCCCCACTCGGGAATCAGTTTGGGGCCAAACGGCGACATATAGGGCTCCGACCACATGGTGGCTCTTTTCATGGCGTCTGATGCTGAAGATTGACTTAATGGGGCGCCGGGGTTTTCGGCCCCGCGCCGTGACGGTGCGTCACCGGAACGTGACTTGGGGCGGCAGGTGGGATCGGCTTAGACAGCGAGGCAGTCAGTCGTTGGAAGGCCCCCATGTTGAAACAGATCCCATTGAGCCGCAGGCAGATTTTGGTTGGCGGGGCTGGCGCAGCTTTCGCTTTGACGGCCGCAGGGGTCGTCTATGGACGGCGCGATCGCTTCGAGGGGTCTGAGGTGACACCCCCCGATGCGCTGGCTGCCATACGCGCGGGGGAGATCCTGATGATCGATATCCGCCGCCCGGACGAATGGGCCCGCACGGGGATCGCCGAAGGGGCAAAGCCGTTGGACATGCGGCGGGACGACTTTGTCGAGGCGTTGGCCGACTTGACCGGCGGGGCCACAGACACTCCGGTCGCGCTGATCTGTGCACGCGGTGTGCGATCCGACCGGATGAGCGCCCGCCTGGAGGAGGCCGGGTTTACCCGCATCATTGACGTCCCCGAAGGGATGCTCGGATCCGCGGCCGGTCCCGGATGGTTGGCCCGCGGTTTGCCCGTTGTGCAACCATGAGGGGGCTCGTTCCAGCGCTCGCGCTCGCACTTCTGCCTGCGGCAGGTCAGGCCTGTGGCCGCGATGGTCCCGCTTGCGACACTCCGCTGGGCACCTATCGGATCGCCCTGCCTGAAACCGCAGAGAGCCTCCATCCCGCCGTTCTCTTCCTACATGGCGCCGGCGGGACTGGCCGGGGTGTGCTGAGGATGACCGGCACGGTATCGGCCCTGACGGCACGGGGCTATGCGGTCATAGCACCGGACGGGCTGCCCTGGCGGACGGGGCAATCGGGCGGCATCTGGTCGTTTCTACCCGATGATCAACGCCCGGCCCTGCGCGATGAGGGCGCCTTCTTCGCCGAGGTCATTGCGGATGCCGCTGAAGTCCACGGAGTCGATCCGGACCGTGTCCTTTTGGCCGGGTTCTCCGCCGGCGGTTTCATGGTGAACTATCTGGCCTGCGAGACGCCAGACGCCTTTCCCGCCTATGCCCCGGTCTCTGGTGGCTTCTGGACACCCCTCCCCGAAGCCTGTGCGGGTCCGGTGAAATTGTTCCACACCCATGGCTTTCGGGACTCAACCGTTCCGTTGGAGGGACGTCCGCTGCGCGATGGGCTCTGGCTCCAAGGTGATATCTTTGCAGGCCTGGCCCTGTGGCGAGAGACCAATCAGTGCAACTGGCCCGATCCAGACGGCTATCAGACAACCGGGGCGTTCCAACGTCGGCACTGGGATTGCGCGGCGGGCAGCGAATTGGAATTTGCGCTGTTTCCCGGCGGGCATGGCGTGCCCGAAGGTTGGGCGGATATGGTGATCGAGTGGTTCGAGGCCGTCACGGTCGACGCTGAGTAAAACGCTCTGATTGGCGCCGCCCTTCGTGTGCTGGGCGGTGCCGATTTGCACGGAAGGCCACCGATTTCCCAGTTTCCTCTATCCTGAGATACAACAGGCTCCGCCTGCCCGTGGCGTCTAATCGTTCTCGACTATTCTGCCGGAAGCCGCCCGGCCCCCAACACGTCCCGCAGTTCTTGCCGCCAAGCTGCGGCCCGTGTGGCGACGAGGGGTGCGCGGACCTCCTGCGGAGTGGCCAGCGTCCCGGGCACGGCCCAGGCCGACAGGCGCGACAGCGGCACGGCCAACAGCAGGCTCACCATCACGGGGATAAGCCAGGGAGAGACGTAGCCGCTGCCCATGCCCACGGCCAAAAGGGCACCGATGGTCGTCTCCACCCAATGGAACCGCAGCAGGATCCACCAACTATACCGCCCACCCGAGCGCGATTGCGGGGTCCAGTCCAGGCCAATTCCCAGCAGCGACTCGGCCACGGCGCGGGTCTGTTGCACCATCAAAATGGGCGCGTAGGCGATGGACATGGCGATCTCTACCACCAAGGACGTCCCGAACCGCCCTGCCCCGCCCAGCCGCGCCAGGGGCGTGCCGGTCAGCACCAGGGCCGCTGCCCCGATCAGCTTGGGCGCCAGCAGAAGGCCGTAGAGCACAACCATCAGCCAGACGTGGTTGACCGGCGACATCTCTGGCCAGTTGGGCAAGGTCGGGTTCTCGGGCGAGAAGTAATTGATGACGGAACGATCTTCGCTGACCCCGATGGCGGCCCAGATCGTCAGCAAGATGAACCAAAGCGGCGACAGCAAGTAGCCCACGGCCCCATGGAACAGATGAAACCGGCTGAGCGCGTGGAACCCGCGCGTGCCCAGCAAACCTAGGTGTTGCAGGTTGCCGCGGCACCAACGGCGGTCCCGCAGGGCGTGATCGATCAGGGACGGCGGCGTCTCTTCGTAGCTGCCTTGCACACGGGGCAAAAAGCGCACCGACCAGCCGGCCCGGCGCAACAGCCCCGCCTCGACGAAATCGTGGGACAGGATCAACTGGTCGCGCCCGCGCAGGCCGCGAATGCGCGGCAATCCCGCGGAACTGGCGAAGGCCGCGATGCGAATGATGGCGTTGTGACCCCAATAATTCCCCTCGCGCCCGGTCCAGCGGGCAAGCCCCTCGGCCAAGGCCACGCCATAGATCGCGTTGGCGAACTGCTGGCTGCGGGCGAATAGGGTGCGCGCACCGATGAGCTGCGGAAAGGACTGGATCAGGCCCGCGCCCGGATCGCGGGACAGAGCATCCGAGAGGGCACCGATGGCATGGGCCGACATAAGGCTATCGGCATCCAGCACCAGCATCGCGTCATGGCCGCCGCCCCATGTTTCCACCCATTGGGCCAGGTTGCCCACCTTGCGGTCGGTATTCTGCGCGCGGCGGCGATACCAGATGGACGCGCTGGGCAGGCGGGCGCGCAGGGCATCATAGGCGGCCTCTTCCTGGGCGGCGCGGTCCGGGTCGCGGGTGTCCGACAAGATATAGAGCGCGTAGCGATGGGGCCCGCTGCGCCTCGCCAAGGCCTCCAACATGGCGGCGGCATTGCCGAAGACGTCCCAGGGGGCCTCTTCGTAGACGGGCATCAACAACGCCACATCCAGTGGCGCGACGACTCCCGTCTCCGGTGCCAAGCGCCGCCCCATGGAGATGGCGCCCCCAACCACGGTGACGAAGGTCAGCGCGATCCAAAAGAACCCAACGCCGATCAGTACGGCGAGCAACCCTTCGGCCCAGGTCGTGCCGTCGGTCGCAAACCAAGCCAGAAACCCCCACAGGAGGGCACCGGTCGCCAGCGCCGCTGGTAGAAATACAAGGGCCCGCCAATAGGCCGCAGCCGCATCGCGCACGGGTCTGGGCGCCGCATCATCCCGAAAGCGCGCACCCAGGTCCTGGCGTGGATGGGCCAATGGCCGTGGCGCGGGAACCGTGGCAGAGGGTGCAGCCTCCGTCATGTGGCGGTCCACCGATAAAGCCAAACCTCGGACACTGTGGTGCCGTCCTTCCGCAATTGCGCCCGCAACTCGACCGCCCGTCGGTCGCCCGGGTCGAAGGTGAACGCCAGCCGCGCCCCGCCGGTTTCAGGGTTCCGCTGCAAAATGCCTTCGGAGACATCCGCACTGCCCGAGGACACCTGGATCGTGACATCATCCAGGTCACCCACCAGGGCGGGATGCGCCGCGAAGTCGATCGCCGCCAGCCACCGATCCCGCGTGAAGTTCTTGCCCATATGGGTGTTCAACACCCGGGCTACGTCCCGCCGTTCTGGCGCGGCATCGCCCCAGGTCATGCGGTAGGTGAAGCGCGCCTCGCTGCCCGCCGGGATCACATCGCGGGGCCGCCAATAGGCGACGATGTTGTCGTAGATTTCTTCGTCTGACGGAATTTCCACCAAACGCACGACACCCTGCCCCCAGTCCTCGCCCGGCTCGATCCAAAGCGAAGGGCGCTTGTGATAGTGCGCTTCCAGATCGGCAAAGTCCGACAGTTTGTTCGCCCGTTGCATCAGGCCAAAGCCGCGCGGCGTATCGTCCACGAAACTGCTGACTTGGAGCGTGGTTGGGTTTGCCAGGGGACGCCACAGCATCTCACCGCGTCCGTTCCAAACCAAGAGGCCGTCACTGTCATGGATCGCCGGGCGGAAATCTTCGAAGCGCGGGCGATTGGTTTCATCGTACAGAAACATGGACGTCAGCGGCGCGATCCCAACATGATCCAGGTCGACCCGTGGGAAAATCGTCGCCTCCACATCCATATCGCATGTCTCGCCCGGGCGGATTACAAAGCGATAGGCGCCCGTGACCGACGGGCTATCGAGAAGCGCGTGGACGACAATGCTGTCGTCGCCCATGACCGGCTCCTCCACCCAAAGGCGGGTGAAGTCGGGAAACTCCTCCCCCTCCGCGTCGCCCGTGCGCAGAGCCAGACCCCGCGCCGACAGCCCATAGTTCTGGGCCGCGCCAATTGCTCGGAAGTAGCTGGCGCCTTGGAAGACGGCGAACTCCCGATGGTTTGTCTCTCCGGCGAATTGATGGCGCAGGCGCAGGCCGGAATAGCCCATGGATTCGTCTATGGGCAGCTGGGGCGCATCGTCGGTCGCGTCGAAGAGCGCGAAGTCAAAGGCCAGCCGGTTCGCCATATCATCGCGGACGACATCCACCTCGACAGCCCTCGGAAAGTACAAACCGGGGTGGAACAAATCCATCTGGAACGGCAGGTCGTTTTCAACCCACACGGCCTTTGACGTGTTGAACCAAATCTTGCGATACTCGTCATAGGTCAAATTGCGCCACGCTTCGGGCACCGAGGGGCGCAAGACAAACGGCTGCTTCGACAAGGCGCGGGCCAGTTCAATGACCGTGTTTGGCCCAAAAGGTTCCGACGACAGAAACCGCGGCATGTCAGCCGCCGCAGGCAGCGCCAGGGCGGCGACCGACGCCATCAGGAAGGCGCGGCGCTTCATTTCTTGACCCGCCATGGCTGGGACTTGAACCAACCGGCGCCATAGGCGCAAGCGATGAGCAAGCCAAAGCCCGTCAGGTTAATCAGCGCCCAGGTCCCCGCCGACCGCCCGATGATGTCGAGCAGGTAGCCGTTCACCCGGGCCAACACCATGGAGAAGATGAACACAGCGAGGCTTTGCTGTCCGACCTTCATCACGATGGTGACGACCTCGTCCCAAATGCGTGCGGCCAGACCCTGACCTGTGGCGATCAACCGGCGGCCCCCGTCCCCTGCGGCGGCCCAGGCCAAATAGGCCAGCGCCAGAAAGTGGACGTAGTGCAAAATCGCGTGGTCCGATTTGTCAAACCAAGCCTTGTTGGCCTGACGCCAGTCAAACACCGGATTGCAACGGCCAAAGGCCGTCTCAGTACAGCCGGTCATCGCGATGTAGGCGTCGCGCACCAGATCGGTCTGGAACAGCCGAAAGCCGACCGACGACAGAAAGAACGACACGATCACCACCGCCAAGGCCAGCCCCAGCAGCCATGGCTTGACCGGGGGCGCGGGAATCCAACCGCGCATGAAGGCGAACCCCGTGAAGAACAGCAATTGCCAGCCGAAGGGGTTAAAGAACCAAGTCCGCTCCGACCAAGGCTCCGCCGGGAATGCCAAGTGCAGATGACCCAGTCCCAGCCAGGTCATCAGGCTGTCCTGTGCCATGACCCACATGCCGACGACCACCACGGCCAAGGCAGGCAGCGACACCCGCGCCAGCGCCATGTAGACAGGCATCAGGATCAGCACGACCATATACATGGGCAAAATATCGAAATAGTTCGGGACGTAGGACAACGTCAGCAGCCCCAGCATCTGATCCGCCGTCGTCGATACAACCTCACCGCCGCGCACGACGCCTTCAAAGAAGGGCACTAAGTTCAGCGTGTTGATGTAGGTCTTCTCATGCCAGCCCGTGGCGTCGATGGCGGCCAACATGCCCGCGATTGCGAAGAACATGCCGATATGGGCCCAGTAAATTTGCCAAACGCGGAACCCCACCCGTGCGGTGCCCAGTGTCCATCCGGCCCGATCAAAGGATCGCCCGAAGGCGATGGCTGAGGCCATGCCGGAGCAAAACACAAAGATCTCCGTGGCATCGGAAAAGCCAAAGCGCGCCGGGATCCACAGCGTCCAAGCATTGCCCGGAGTATGGGCCAGGAGGATGATGAACATCGCAATGCCGCGGAAAAAGTCGAGCCGCGGATCGCGAACGGTGGCCGCCGGGCTGGTCCGCGCCACGGTGGGCGCGGTGGCAAAGGCGGCGGGTGGGGACGTCGTAGTCATCTCTATCCTTCGAAAGCTGCAGCCAAATTAGGCGCTGGCTCCCTGCGGGCAAGAGACCTTTGCTGCGCGTGCAATCAATTGGCGCCGCGCCGCCGCATAACCGTCTTCGATGCCGCCTCGGCGGGTCGTGCGGTCGGCGAGAACCTGCTCGGCCTCGGTCAATCGCCCGGCGCGGATACCGGCATCGATGGTCAACCGCTCAAAGACGTCCCGTTGCGCGTGACTGCCGCCCGCGCCCTGCATCGCAGGACGGGCGACCAGAAGCTGTGTGAAGGCCTTTGAGTATTCGCCTTCGCCAAAGGCCTCTAGACCCTGCGCAGCGGCCAACCCGGGGACTGCCATACGGCTGTCGACCTCATCGCGGCTCCGCTCCGCATCTTGGGACAAACGCGCCAGCAATTGTGCAACAGCCGCGTCGCGCCCATCGTTCGTCAGGGCCAGCATGTAATGCAGATCCGCAAAGATCAGGCAGCCATCCTCCGTCCGCTTTTCCGACAGATCCGCCAGTTCTTCCCACCGGTGGCCGACGTCGATGCCGTCCAACTCCAATCGAGACAAAAGCGAGGTTGCGTTGGAAATATCACGGTAGTCGTCGGTCTTCTCGGCCCGGATTTCCGCGTCATAGAGCGCCATGGCCTCGTCATAATGACCCAAGTCCAACAGCATCAGAGCCTTGTGCCACCAGACGTGGAACCGAAAGTTGTTGCAATGGGCCCAGGCCGCCTCGCGCCCCGTCAGCCAGTCCAGCCCCCCGGCGGCATCGCCCGTCATATCGTGGACATGGGCCACCGCGTGCAGCCCCCAGGCATCGTCCGGTGCCAGCGTCAGGGCCGACCGGCCCGCCAAGGCGGCGGCGGCATAGTCACCGGTTTCTTCCAGCGCAAAGGCATGGCACCCGAGCAGGTATCCGCGGCCTTTGTGATCTTCGCCGTGGGCTGGCATCACCCGTTCGATGGACTGCCGCATGCCCTTGGCGTCCCCGATGACGAAACGAACCGCGTGGCTCAACTTCATGGCAAGCGTGTCCGAGGGCGCGTCCTCTAGAATCGCTTCCAAAGCCATGATTGCCCGCGATGGCGCCCGGGCCAGCACCGCTTGCAGCGCCGTCAACATGGCGCGTTCCCGGGCGTTCCCGGCCTCCAAGGCGACGGCCTTTGCGCAGGCGGCCTCGGCCTCCGCCATGACCTCTCGGCGCCCCAATAGGGCATAGAACAAACCCTTCACCGCATAGGCGGCGGCATAGTCCGGCGCCAAATCCAAGAGCCTGCCCAGGTGAACCGGTGTTGCGGCCCCATGGGCCAGGAACGCCAGGCACATGGCGTTCCATTCCTGGACGGCATCGGCGTCCGTCAAGCTGACCGGTTGGTCAAAAACATCGGTGCGGGTCATCGGAACTCCTGACACGGGGGGGCGACTGTTCCCTTTGGCTTAGCTGCGGAAGCCAGGCGCGCCTATACGCAGAGCGGTCCCGTCACGGACACGTGACGCCCTGTCAGCTTGCGGTGATCGGAAAAGCGCCGATTTCGCCGAAAAAGCAGCGTTTTACCGCCAATCAAACGTCTTCGAACGGATCGTCCTTGGTCAGACGCGCGGTGTCGGCCCCAAAGCGCGGCGGCGCATGCCGATATGTGACAGGGGTGCGCGAAAGCTTCAGCGGGTTTCCCAACAAAGGCAGGGTCAAACCCTCCGCAATCATATCAAGCGCCATGCCCCGCGCCGCCACCTGATCGCTGGCAAATACCTGAGGCAATGTTTGGACAGGTCCCACCGGCACGCGCACGGCCTCCAGCTCTGCGATGATCGCATCCGTGGTCCGCGCGCGGACGGCTGGTTCCAGCAACGGGGCCAACGCCTCGCGATTCACGAGCCGGGCGGGATTGGTGGCGAAGCGCGGGTCTTCCGGCAGGTCCGACAGACCCAACACATCGCAGAAGCGCGTAAACTGTGCGTCGTTGCCCACGGCCACGATCACGTGGCCATCCGCCGTCCCATAGACGCCATAGGGCACGATATTGGGATGCCCGTTGCCGCGCCGCACAGGGGTCTGACCCGACAGGCGCGTGTTGACGCCTTCGTTGATGGTCCAGGCAATCTGGCTGTCGACTAGTGCGATGTCGATATGCTGTCCCTCGCCCGTCGCCTCAGCGTGGCGCAACGCCGCCAGGATCCCCACGGTGGCATACATCCCGCACATGACATCCGCGATGCCGACGCCCACTTTCATGGGCTCTCCCTCGGGCGCACCGGTCAGCGACATGACCCCGCCGTAGCCTTGGGCCATCAGATCGTAGCCCGGCTTGGCGGCGTTTGGACCGGTCTGGCCGTAGCCGGAGATGGAGCAATAGACGAGCCGAGGACACTCCGACAGGAGCGACGAGGCGTCGAGGCCGTATTTCGCCAGCCCGCCGGGTTTGAAGTTTTCGATCACGATATCAGCCAACCCTGCCAACCGTCGGATGTCTGACTGACCCTCTGGCGTCGTGATATCAATGGCCACCGACAGCTTGTTGCGGTTGGCACACATGAAATATGCTGAGAGATCTGTGTCTTGGTCACCGTCCTTCACGTAAGGCGGACCCCATTGGCGAGTGTCGTCGCCCGCCGTCGCCGGGTTTTCCACCTTCAAGACGGTTGCACCCAAATCGCCCAGCAATTGGGTGCAGGTCGGCCCCGCTAAGATGCGGCTGAGGTCGAGAACGCGGACACCCGACAACGGTCCCTTAGATGCGTCCGTCATAGGCTTTCCGGTCGATCTCTGCGGCGATAACGGTGAAGGTGTCTGCGGCCAATGCCTCTGTCATGGCGACGCGCAGGCCCTCTCGGTCCGAGACGGTGACGCCGTTGCCACCAAAGCCTTGGGCGATGGCCGCGTAGTCAAACCGGGCGAAATCGACCCCCGCATTGGCCATTTGGCGTTGCCGTTGTTTCAACTCAATCAAGGCAAGGGAGCGGTCGACGAAGACCACGAAAACAACGGGCTGTCCAAGGGCGGCGGCCGAGGCCAACTCTCCGGTGACCATCAGAAACCCTGCGTCGCCCATGAAGGCGACTACATGCCGGTCTGGCGCTGCGCGCTTGGCGCCAATCGCCAGGGGGAGTGCGCAGCCCATGGTGCATAGCCCGGAGGATTGCAACAACTGCCGGGGGCCATCGCAATCCCACATCTGGCTGAGCAAGATTCGGTGCGCGCCGCTATCCGCTGTTGCGACCGTGCCTTCGGGCGCCACCGCGCGGCAGACATCAATCACGGCATCGGGGCCCCAGTCTTGCGCCTCAAACGCGGACTTCAGGCTCGCGCGGGTTTGCGACACGTCCCAGACCTCGCCGCGCGATATGCCGGTGCCAATGGCTTCGAGGGTTGTGCCGGTGGGGGCGATGACCTCCAGCCCAGCCCGGTGCATGCCGTGGGTATTGGCCTCATGGCAGATGTCGATGACGTGCTGCGTGGCGGGGTCCCAAACCTCGCGCCAGCCGGTCCGCATCTCAATGGGGTCGTAGCCCGCCAGCAGGATCAGATCTGCCTCCCGGAAGAGCGGCAGAAGGTGCGTGTCGGCCAATGGCGAAAGCCCCGCACCGCCGAGGGCGAGGTCATGCCCCTCGGGGACCAATCCCTTACCTTTATAGGTGGTGACAAGCGGAACGCCGTGCGCCTCGCAGAAGGTTTGAATGGCCGCGCCCGCCTCATCCCGGACGGCATCCAGACCAGCCAGCATGATGGGCCGCTTCGCCTGGGCCAGCCAGGACCGCGCCGTGGCCAAGGCCTCCGCCCCAATGGCGGCAGGCGCGGTCGGAGGGACAAGGACGGCTGCGTCACTGACAGCGGCGTCGGCGACCGAAATCGGGACGTCGATATGCACGGGACCTGCGCGCCCCCCTGCCCCGCCCGTCGCAATGCGCACGGCCTTATCCGCCTGGATCGCGGCCGCCTTTGGCGTCAGGGTAAAGGTGGCTTTGGTGATGGGCGCAAAGACAGCGCGATGGTCCAGCACTTGGTGGGTGTAGGTCTCGGCCTCGTCCGGGTCCACGCAGCCGGTCAACACAATCATGGGTACGCGGTCTTGGTCTGCATTGGCCACGACGTTGACGCCGTTCATGGCACCGGGCCCCACGGTCGCAACAAGGATAGCGGGCGCGCCATCCAAGTGGTGCGCACCTTCAGCCATGAACCCGGCTGCGTTTTCGTGATGGCTGAGGATAAACTCGATCCCGGCGGCTTCGAGCGCGTCGACGAGGGTCAGGACCTCGCCCCCCGGCATCCCAAAGGCACGGCGGCAGCCGGCGGCGAAAAGGCGACGGGCAAGGGCGTCGGCGGCGCGAATAGTAGTCATTCTGCGGCCATATCAGCCCCACGTATCTGGTCAACGGCAGGGCGCCCCTGGGGCAGTTTTCTCCCGAGAACGTGACTTGCGATTTGCGTCCGCAGGACCTGCGCCGTGCCGCCACCGATGGTGAACATCCGCACATCGCGGTACATCCGTTCGAGCGGTGTGTCGCCACCATAGCCCCGCGCGCCATGCATCTGGAGCGCTCGGTCCACGACGCGCACCGCCGTCTCTGACGTCAGCAATTTCGCCCGCGCGGCTTTGGTCCGATCCGGGAAAGGGTCCGCACTGGCCGCCGCGTCTTTGACCAACAGCCGAGCCGCCGCCAACTCCGTGTCCATATCGGCCAGCATCCATTGCAAGCCCTGAAACTCCGCAAGCAGTCGGCCGAACTGCTGCCGGTCCGTCAGGTGGGCCTGGGCGAGCCTGGTGGCCTCGGAGGCAACACCCAAAGCGATGGTTGCGGCGCCCACGCGCTGGGTGTTGTAGGCGTCGATCAACTGGGAAAACCCAACCTCGGGCAAGGCCATGTCAGCGGGGACGAAATGGTTTTCAAACCGCAGTTCCGCCTCAGGCATCCCGCACAGACCCATCGTCCGTTCCAACCGCGCGACCCGCAGACCCGGACCAGGCTCCGCCAGAAAACCGCGAATGCCGTCGCGCGTCTGGGCAAAGACCAAGTGAAGCTTCGACACCCCTCCGCCTGTGATCCAGTGCTTGATGCCATCCAGGCGCCAACCACCCGGGACCGGCGTTGCTCGGGTCACCATGGCTTGTGCGTCGGACCCGGCGCCTGGCTCTGTGATGCAGATGGCGGGCTTGTCCCCTGCCAAAACCAGGGCCGCCGCGCGCGCCTTCTGCGTATCTGTCCCGTAAGCCATAACCGCGCTCAGCGCGCCCATGTTGCCCTCGACGAGGATGCGTCCGGTCAATGTGCAGGCGCCGGACACGGCTTCCACGATTGGCACGATCTCAGCAAGGGAAAGCCCCGGGCCACCATAGGCCTTCGGGATCGACATCCCCATCAGACCAACTGCCACCAGGTCCGAAACGTTCTCATGGCAATACCGCCGCTCCCTGTCCCAGGTCGCTGCGCGCGACCGGAGGCGGGGCAAGAGAGCATTCGCGCGAGAAAGATAATCCAACATCCTGTCCTCCGGTGACTGTGGACAGGGTGACGCTGGATAAATTACATAACAAGCGAATTAGATTGTAATTTATATCCAGGAAGCTTGAAGATGCAGAACCGTGACCTGCGCACCCTGCAAGAGATTGCGCGGCTCGGATCCTTCAGTGACGCGGCGGAGCGGTTGAACATGACGCTCTCCGCCGTCTCCATGCAGATGAAAGCGTTGGAGCGGGATCTCGATGCGGCCCTCTTTGACCGCAAAACCCGCCCCCCGCGCCTGACCCCGCTGGGCCGCCGCGTGGCGGACGCCGCCGGGGACGTCTTGGCAAAGGAAACCGCCCTGCGGGCTCTGGTCGGGCCAGAGACGCCCTTGGCTGGCCGGTTCCGCTTGGGCCTTGTTGCAAGCGCGGGTCCCCGCCTTCTGCCAGGTTTCTTGCGACGGCTCCCGGACGCACTGCCGCACAGTCGCTTTGATGTGCAGACCGGCCTTTCTGAAAACCTGCAAACCCTTGTGATAACGGGAGCGTTGGACGCGGCCGTTCTCACCGCTACGGGCGTCCCCCCAGGGGGATTGCGTCAACGCGTTATCGCCCAAGACCGATTGGTCATCGCGGGGCCAGTAGGTGGTGACCCGTCGTTACCATTTCTGCACTTTGCGCCTACCACGGGGATCGGTCGGTTAATCGCCGCCGAACTGGCCCATCACCCTATCCTGCGCGCCGCGCCGCGCTTGGTTCTGGATCATGTGGAAACCATCCTGGCCTGTCTGGCCGACGGTGTCGGGCGCACGATCCTGCCGGAGGTTGATCTGAACCGCGTCGGCGTGCCGCTTGAACGGCGAGTGCTTTCGGCGGAACGGCACTTGGTCCTGGTGACGCGCCAAGGCAGCACGCTGGACCTCCATGGGGACCGGTTGGCGGGCGCGATCTGCGGTCACAACCCGACGGGCCTTTGGCCGGACCCACAATGCGGCTAACGGGCGGCAGCCGTAGAAACCTGTTCAAACGCGGCATCCAACTCGAGTGCAATGGGCTGCAACCGGGGGGCCTCTGCCATGTAAGGCGCAAAAATCTGGGACGGGAGCTTATAGCTGAGTGTGGCGGTTCCATCGGCGTTTTCCGTCACATAGACGCGGATCGGGGCCTCGATCATCGCCGCGGTGGACAGCCGCAACACACGCACGGCGAAGTCGTTGTTATACAACCCGATCACGCGATTTCCCGGGATGTCGATCCCCCGACGTGCCGCAGCACCGGTCGGGCCCGCCATTGTCACCACGGCCAACCCGCCAGCGCCCGCAGCCGCCCTGGTGTCCGCGACGAGCGTCTCAAACGTCTTGGCGGTTGGCATCACAACCCAACCTGGACGCGGCGCAACATCCGCCACCGCTTGGGCCCAGGCCATCGTCGGAGCGACCAGAAGACAGGCGAGAAGCAGACGTTTCATCATGGCGGAACCCTTGGGCTTGGACGGGGTGTTGGACGATGCGCCTTGTCTGGCTTGCGGGTCTCGGGACCACAAGCACGCGCCCTTCACGACCTTGGCATCGTGACAGGTCCCAACCGATGCCAAATCCGAGAAACCGCGCAAAACCTCGGGTTTGGGCCTTGCACCCGCCCGCCTGCTTGCCTTAGACCCGCCAGCGGACAGGTGGCCGAGTGGTCGAAGGCGCGCGCCTGGAAAGTGCGTAGGCGGGAGACCGTCTCGAGGGTTCGAATCCCTTCCTGTCCGCCACTTCCTTCTTCCCTTCGGTAACTGTCCGTCCATTGAGCGAAGTCGGTTCGCGCCCTCGTCGACCGGCCCCATCTCCTCATCGCCATCCGTCTCAGTACTGCCAAAACTTAACGTCATCGGACGCGATGTACGCCCGGTCTTGAGGGGCCTTGGGTGCTACCCGCGCGCGTGATGATGTCGCGCATGAAACTGGTCGGACGTCCTCAGACGTCGCCTAGCTGTCTGACGAGCGGGTTACCCATTCGACGATTTGAATTAGGATTTACAGTGCGTACCGCGACGGACGGCGCGTCTAACGCGATCCGTCGGAGAGGTCCGCGCGCATCACGGCCCGATTCAGCCTGACAGCGGCTAGACCAACCGGAAAGAGGGCCCGCCCCCTGCCGTGCGCAGACGCGCGCACGGCAGGGGGCGCCCAGATCAAAACAACAGGACGTCCTCTGCCGTGATCCGGCCAACTCCTTCGAGAGTCAGCAGGAGTTGCGGTGCCTCGGGCCCATCTCGCCCGTCGATGTCTACGGTGAGCGCACCGGTCTGTCCGTCGAACCCAGCCAACCCACTGATCAAGGCGTCGCGGATTTGCTCCGCCGTTGCCTGACGGGGATTCACCCGACCGCTGAGGCCAAACAATTGATCATCAAGCGCAATCCGGTCTCCGTCGGAGAAATCAACGATGCGCGCGCCAGGTCCAGCCAAATCCCGTTGGAAGAACGCAAAGGTGTCGGCCCCTGCCCCGCCTTCGAGCGTATCGGCGCCCCCGCCGCCGATGATCAGATTGTCGCCTGCGTTTCCCGTCACCGACGTCGCCCCGACGTTGCCCGAGAAGGAAAGATCCTCGGCGCCCGTGAGGATGACGCGCTCAATCTCATTGGTGCCCAGCGACAGCGACCCAGAGGACACGACCGTATCTTGGCCCTCACCTGCGATTTCGATGATTGTATCCAAGGCACTGATCTCGTATCGATCATCCCCCGCGCCGCCCACCAGGGTGTTTTCACCGGCCTCTCCGGCGAGCGTGTCATTGCCCTGGCCGCCATCAAGGGAGTCGTTGTCGGCACCCCCGCGCAGGTCATCGTCATCGGCACCGCCCTCAAGGGTGTCATTGCCGGCACCGCCCAGGACGGTGTCATTTCCACCCAGGGCCTGGAACAGATCATCACCTGCGAGCAGGTCCAGGAAGTCCGCGTCATCGGTGCCATCCAGATCGTCGTCACCAATGGTCGCCGGTGAATCGCTGCCCCCGTCGATGGCCAAATCGACAGTCGTGCCCACAGGGACAAAGCCTAGCCCGTTTCCACTGGTGTCCAGCGGCACGTCCCGGATTGAGAAGAGATCGATGCTGCCCTCCACCAGTCCGTCATTTTGACCGGCGCGCAGATCGTTGCCCAGCCGTCCCTGCAATGACGTCGCAAGGCCGCCGAGCAGACCGTCGAGCAGTCCTTGCAAGGGCAGTTCCAACAACCCATCCGACCCGTTTACGTTAGTTGAAGCGCCCGTCACGAAGGACAGGAGCGACAAGTCGAACACCTCGGTAAACGGCTCATTCGCGCCGAAGCCAAGCGAGGTGAAGATCTCAATGGCCAAGAATTCCAGATCAATGTCTGCCGTCGGTCGGATCGCGTATTCGTAGTCGTAGGTCCCGTTCAGCAGAAGCTCGGTTTCGACGGCCTCGGATGTGCCAGCGTCCAAGGGCACGTCAAAGACCACGACGGCGTCAGGGCTGGTGACAACGGTCTCGCCTCCAAAGCTATGGCGCACCTCAACCTCGGACGGGGTGAACGTCACGGTCTGTTCCAGGTCCAGCCCCAGGGACATCAGCATCTCAAACAGGCGCAGGTCCAGGTCGGCGCGAATGTCGATCCCCTGGACGACACTCGCCAGATCTCGGGCCAAGCTGTCCGCCAATTCCAGGAAGGGCGTTCTAAAGTCGACCGAGACAAAATCGCCAATACTTTGCTGGATATTCGTGAACAGCCCCGACGTTGAGTCCCTGAGGGCGCCGGCGCCCTTGCCTAACCCTTCCAGGCCAACCTCGACATCTACCAAGGCTTTCGACACCAGGCCGAAGGGGCCATCATCGCCTTGAAGGGACTCTAGGGCTTCGGACAGGTTTTCCGAAATCGTGCCAATCGAGCCAAGTGCACTGCCGATGGAGGCAACGGAACTGTCGACAAAACGCCCTGCATCGAAGACGAAGTCGCCCGCACCATCGAACAGCGCAAAAAGACCGCGGCTGAAATCAACCTCGTTGGTGCTGGTCGTGAAGATCTGAAGCCCGCTCAGCACCCCCTTCACGATATCTGCCGGATTGCCAAATGCGCCAAAGTCCCGATCAATGGAGTCGAGCAAGTCTTTGAACGCCCCGCTGATCCCGTCTTTGATATTGGTGATTGTCGTTTCCAGACTGTCGATCGCACCAGAAACCAGCTCCCCGCTTAAAAAATCTTCGGCTGTCGAGAGCGTGGATGCAATGTTGTCAAAGGTGAGGGCGCCCGCCTCGGCCAGGGGATCGCCCAGATTTGTTTGCAGAAATTCGAGGCCCGCGCGGACACCCTCAACCCCTTCGCGGATGGCGTCGAATGCCCCTTCGACCACCGAGACAAGCCCGTTTACGGTTTCCTGAATGAAGTTAAGGCTTCCCTCGACAAGGCCGACGACCAAATCCAAAGCGGCAGAGATCCCACCGCCAACGGCATCGGCCACCGGAAGGATGATCGACCCGATATATTCGCGCAGCGCGTCCTCATCGCGCAAAAGCGCCGCGAGTTCATCTGCGCCAAAAACCTCGGACGGCGGCGTGATCTCAACGCCGGGGATCAAGTTCAACGTGTCCACGAACCCGTCGAAGATCGAAAAGATGCCAGTGAGCGCCTCGACCAGAACCGGCGCCGGGTCGAGGGTCAGCTCTGCGCTAGCGCCGTCTTCGATGGCGTCGGTGATTTGCTCCCGCAGCGCCAAGCCAATCTGAGCGGCCAGCAGCTTGGCCTTGACGTTCGGCGGCAGGCCCGGAACCGACAGCAGCAGGTCAATCGCCGTCTCAGACGCCGCCGCGCCAAATTCGACCACATCCAGTTCGGCCTCGGCCAGGGTGGTGGTCGTCGTCGCGACAATGGGCGCTGGCAAGGACTGCGGGCCGGAGCCATTGGTGACCACGCTCGCCGTGACGGGCGGGCCCGATAGGGCAAGGCGCAGGCCCGGAAAGACTTCCACCGGGTCCAGAAAAACCTCGCTGAAGGTGTTCAGCAGTTCGTCCAACCCGTTCTCTTGGGAAAAGCGAACGATCTCCGCGACCTCGATCTCGACGATGTTGCCGTCCTGATCCTCCACCTCGACAAGGCCGTCCGGCCCCACGACCAGCGCTTCGGCCAAGATCGGCAGCAGCGCGTCGGAACTGACCTCGACTTCTTCCCCACTGGGCAGCTTGCTTTTGACGAAGGCTGCCGCCGCCGAGCTAGCCGCGCCTTTGCCCGCGAACTTCGCGAACTCTTTCAATGCGCCGTCCCGGTCACCGGCTTGGAACAGGGCGTTGATCTTGCCCAGGCCAGAGGTCAGCCCGTTGGGGTCGTTCAACAGGCCTTTGGTCAGGGATTGAAACCCGCGAAGCCCAGAAATCGACCCGTTCAGACCAAGGGCAAAGGCCGACTCGCGGACGATATCCTGGGCGTCGTCCAAGGTAATGTCCGCGTCCAGTTGCAACTCTAGAACAGCGAGGTTTTCCAGGGCGTTGGCAAAGTTGGCCAGCCCGCTGTCGCTTCCAAAGACGGCCTCCACCAAGTCCGCATCGACGAGCGCCTGGGTATTCACGCGGACCCCCACGTCCCGCAGCACGGTTTCCGGCCCCGAGAAGTTGGCAAAGATCGACAGATCCGCGACCTCAGGTTCCAGGATCCGCAGCGTGCCATCTGAGAACGTCAGGTTGTCCAGCGTGACGGCAATCTGGCCCCCGACTGCGATATCGCCACCATGGAGGATGTCGAAACTGACCGGTTGCGTGGCCGCCGCGAGGCCGAAACTGCCCAAGTTCAAATCCCAGGCAAATTCCGCGTCAATGCCCACGCTCAGGTCTAAGATTGAGCGAAAACCAACGGGCCCGAAGCTGTCGAACATATCGACAATCTGAACCCCGGAATTGGCCACGGTGGCGAGGCCCTGGGCGATGCCTTGGAACACACTATCCGTGATTGCAGACGCCTGGGTCCCAAGCGGCAGTCGCTCTCCGTCGGTGCTGCCGCCATCCCAATCCAGGCCCAGGGTGCCCGAGACGCTGGTTTGCTGCTGGGGATCAACATCAAACGCGTAGCTGTAGCTGAGCACGCCTGGGTCCAGCGTCAAACGAACGCCCGCGTCCCCGCGGGGCACGGCGGTCTCCCCAACCACAAGGTCTCGGGCCAGCCCCGTCTCGCGGAAGAGGTGGTCGCCTTCGCGGTCCACGATAAGCGCACCGCGCACCGCGACCGAGACGGGCCCATCGAGGGACAGCAGTTCTCCGTCCAACCAAGCGGTCATCTCCGCGTCGCTCTCAAAGACGAGCACTTGCCGCGCACCATTGGCGAATGAAAACACCGCCTCCACCGCATCCACTGCCCGGGTCCGAACCACCTCCATAATGTCGAGGGGATCGGCGTCTTGCCGCAGCATCTCGATCTGCAAAGACGGGGGCGTTCGGTCGTTGGCGGGCAGAACCACGGCGATCTCGATCTCCCGCGCGGCGCCTTCGGGAACCGAAAAGAGTGCCGTGCCCGTCGTTCCCGAGAAAACCTCAAATTCGCCAACGCGGATGGTCACGTTCTCTTCCAACCCGTCGATCCGCAATGCGATGGTGTCACCAGGTTGGCCCTCAATCAGGCCCGAATAAATGCCGGTCCAGGATTGGTCCTCTGGCAGTTTCGCGTCCCGCACGGCCTTTCGCACATCGATCTCGAAATCGGTCCCCTCGGCTCTGGGCTCCGGGTCGGTCACGCCGGTGGCGACGACTTGAAAATCCAGCCGCTCCGTCCCGAGCGCGACCAGTTCAACCGATGGCGTATCCCCCGCCAAATCGACGTCGAACCGCCCTTCGAAATCAACGACGCGCAGGTCAAAGACGTCGTTGAGGGCGACACCCGTAGCGGCTTCGATCTCGGTGGCGAAGAACTCAGCCAGGTCTGTTCCGCTGCCCTGCTCCAGAATACCTTCGAGGGCCGTCCGCTGGGCATCGGTCAAAAGGCCTGCCTCAAAGGCGGCGGCACGGGTCAAAACTTCGGACATGGAATAACTTTCACAGGTCTGAGGCACGCCGAGGGAAGGCTGCGCGCGGTCATATCGTTCGGAGAGACGTGGCAATTGGCTTGCCCAGGCAGCGAACACGCCCGGTGACGCGTCACGCTCAGCAAGTCACGGCTGCCACAACCGCGCGCTGCCCGTCCCCCCAATTGTGGGCACCGCGCCATGGCACATGTCACAGAAACGTATGTCTTATGACATGCGGGACGCTAGAATCTGACCTGCCGCCAAGTCAATCGAAGTCTGCGATCCCGCACGGCCCCACCTCAGGCCGGAGCGGATCGGCCAACGTACTGCCTCAGACGGGCACGCAGCGGTGCCTCCACCCGTTCCGTGAACCAGATGGATACCGCAATCAGGGCAGCTTGGATCACCAACATAAGGGCAATGCCCATGGGGACGCTGAGCGGGCCAAACGCCGTCAGCAGCGCCAGACCCAGGTTCTGGTGCAGCAGGTAATAGGCGTAAGACGCCTGCCCCGCGCGCACCATGGGTTTGGCGCTCAGCACAGGGACGGGGCGGCGCCACAGGATCACAGCCGTCGCCAAGAAGATGACGATCACCGTGCCGATCCCATTGGTCAACTCCGGGTCCGCATAGGTCAGCGCCTGGATCGCGCCGAGCGCCCAAAGCAACGTGTGACCCGGACGCGGTCCGCCTTGGCGCCATGCGGCGAGGGCAATGCCCATCGTGAAATAGGGCTGGTGCTCCGTGAACAGCAGCCCACTCAAGGGGTGGTCTGGCCCCAAGATGACAGTGTGCAAGGCCCAGGACCCAAGGGCGAAAACGGTCCAGCCCAGAAGGAACATGCGCCGCCAGGCAAAATAGAGGATCGCGGCGATCCCATAAAACCGGACCTCGACCCAAAGCGACCAATAGGCCCCGTCCAGCCACTCCAACTGGCCGATCCCTAGGGCGCGCCCGACGTGCTCCGGCGGGAGAAACAGCAGGCTGATCCCGGCTTCGACAAAGCTGCGCTGCAACTCAGGCGGGCCCAGCAGGCTGGTCGCGCAAAACGTGAGGGCCCCACACGCCAACAAGGTTGGCCAGAGGCGGAGAAGCCTAAGGGCCGCAAAGGCCAAAATGCTGCGGGACCGCTCCAGACTGAGCGAGATGACGAAACCGGACACGATAAAGAAGAGCGAGACGCCCAAATCCCCGACACTGGCCAAGGGGATCCACGCTAAGGCATCACCATAAGGGACCAGATCCAACCCGCGGCCTGCAGGCGTCCAGAACACCGCATAGTGGTACAGCGCAACCCAGAGGATGGCGAAGGTTCTGAGGCCATCGACGGCCGCGAAGCGATCTGCCGGACCGCCACTCACTGCGCTGCCACCCGCGCGCGATCATACAGCGCCATGAGTTGGTCGATCCACGCCTCGGGCGTTTGCGCGACAGACACTGCGCCATCAAAGCCCGCCTTGCTCATGGAGGCGATCTCATCATCGGGCAACGCCATCAACCTGCGCAAATCGGCGGCCAACGTTTCAACGGACGACACGTCTATGGCCATGCCCAACTTGGCGGACACAACATCGTCCGACAAAAGCGCATGGCGCGAAATCCCGACCGGCAGGCCAGCGAGCGACGCCTCGGCGGCCACAAGGCCAAACGGCTCCGGGAAGCGCGACGGCATGGCGATGGCGCGGCAATCGGAGAGCGCGTCCCCCAAGCTCCCGCGCTGGGTCCAGCCGGTAAAGGTCACCTCCGGGTGGGCGGATACGAGGTCCGGGCGCTTGTCCACGGACCCAATAACCTTCAATCGAACGCCTGCCTGCTTTGCCGCTTGGCACAATAGGGCCACGCCCTTCCCCGGCTCGGTCCGGCCCACGTAGGCAAGGGTTCGATTGTCTTCGGCGCGAATGCGTTCCGCTATGATCCGTTCGACCGGGTTTCGGACCGTCACGATGGAGGCCGGATCGACCCCACCCGCAGCAAGCCGATCAGACAACCCAGGATGGATTTGGAGGATGCCCGCCCAGGGCGCAGCGGATGACAGGCCCCGACGCACCTGGCGCTGCCGTGCGACGCGCCACAGCTTTTGTCCGTATGACCGTCGATCGCAGTTGGTCGCTACACAGCTGAGCGACAGGGGCGTCCGGTCGCAAAGCTGCGCCTTGGGGTAATGAAAATATGCCCCGTTCGGACAGGCCAAAAAGAAATCATGGGCGTGGACAAAGGTTTTTGCGGCCACCGGCGCCAGGGCATCGAACACCGAAGGGGACAGGATCTGGGCCCACCCGTGCAAATGATAGACCGTTTCGGGACTGTCGATCCGCCGAAGGAAGTCGCCCAGCCGGTCCTTCGCGGCGCGGTCATAGACGCCCTCTCGCAAGGCGGCCGCCTTCCCCCTGGACAACAGGGGCTGTCCGCCCAGGGCGATCAATTCGACCCGCGCCTTGGCGAGCGCGCCGTCATCCCCTGCGTCGCCCGCTACGAAGGTCACCCGGCACCCGCGCTGCGCCAACAGCCGCGCGCTGAGGAGCGCCAGACCCGTCGCACCGCCCCGGGCAACACTGGCGTCATTCACAATTACCACGTGAGGGGCCTTGGGCACGGGCATAACCGTCATAGATCGCGGATCCGCGTGGGGGACATGCGCCCGCGCAGCAGATCGACAAAAGCCAGAATGTTCCCCCGCAACCTGCCAAAACGATCAATCCAGGCTTCGGGCCGAGGGGTGCGTGCGACATTCGCCAGAATGTTGCGACCCATCAAGCGATACGCCTTCCGCCGCGACATGGTTCCCCGTTTGACCAGGTAGAGGGGGTTCGCGATCTGTGAATATCCAAGGGGCACACCGCGCGACCGCCCCTTCTTGGTGCCCAGATGAACACCGTAAAGCCCGTCGATCTTCACCACGGCCCCGTGGGCGGCCAGTTTCCGAGACATGTCCACGTCTTCCAACCAGCCGTAGAACGGCAGGTCCGTGTCAAACCAGAGGTCATTCTCGCTGGCCGTGGCCACGCGAATGGCCATGTTACATCCGTAAGCATTGTAGGTGTCGGTCATGACACCCGCCGCCGGGGGCGCTTGATTTAGAATCGACAGCCCTTCGTCGTGGGTCAGTCCTGGCCCGCCGATCCCATCGGCCAGCACACGCCCCGTGGCCACAGCAACATCCGGGCGGTCGTCAAACAATTTGCGCACCGCTGAGACGGAGCCATCACCAAGCAAGAAGTCATCGTCCAGAAATAAGACGATTGCGTCCTGCGGCAGCGCCGCAATCACAGTGTTTCGTTGGGCACAGAGCCCCATAGGTGACGTGAGAACCCTAACATCCGCCCCGAAATCTGGCGTGTCTCCGGTTCCTACGCTGCTGTCTGGAAGACAGACGCAGATGCCATCCGGTTGGTCCTCCATATCGCGAAGGACAGAAAGTGTTTGGTCAAGGATACCGCCGCGGTTTGCGGAGGCGATCGCGATAACTACCGGCGTGGCCACTCCAAAATCCCTTCGACCCGTGTCTCGTAAGGTCGGGGTTTCCTAGCACGCGCCCGTTTTCTTGACTACGACCGCTGGGGTGCGGAGCAAGATGGTCAGGTCGCGCACAAGGCTTCGTTTTGCCACATATTCGACATCCATCGCGACACGCTCTTCGAAGGAGACGGAACTACGACCGCTCACTTGCCACTCTCCGGTCAGGCCAGGACGAACCGCCAAATACGACGTTCTGTCGGGTCCATACTTTGCCAACTCGCCACGGGTCACAGGACGCGGACCGACCAGGGACATATCCCCGCGGAGGACGTTCCAGAGCTGCGGCAGTTCATCGATGGAGAGGTCGCGAAGCACACGGCCAAACGGCAAGATGCGGGGGTCGTTTTTCAGCTTCTGGGTCTCCTCCCACTCCGCCCGCGCCTTTGGGTCGTTCTCCAGTACAAACTGCAGCCTTTCCTCCGCGTTCCGAACCATGGTTCTGAATTTCCAGCACTTAAAAGACTTGCCTTCGCGCCCGACACGCTCATGTCCAAAGAAGATGGGCCGCCCGTCCAGGATCAAGATGACAGCCGCTATGACGAGGAGGAGCGGGGCGATAGCAAGAAGACCGAGCCCCACGGTCGCGCGGTCCAGGAACACCTTGGCGAAATCAGCCAAGCGCTCCTTCTGGCGTGTCAGCGAGGGAAGAGCCGCGCGGGTTTTGAACCGACGCAGGTCGGCAGACTTAGCAGAAACTGTAATCGGCATAGTAACCAGGGAGCGGTACGCTCCCTCCCCAAATTAGAACACATTCATTCCACCCGGGTCACCTTTAGGACAAAATCTCGTCAAAATCACAGAACATTTTAGCCACGATGTGTTTCGCGAACCGAACCAGTGCGTTGATAATTTTTTTGACAACCGTTCTGACGGTTAGCCACTTATTTCGGCAGGCAGCCGCCGACGAAATGTGTTCAAGTCAGGTGACTGGATGAACTAGGGTCTGCGGGAACTTCCCGAATCTGACCGCCGGTCGGATCCCTACGGACGGACGGCCAGGTGTCTGAGACAGATCAAAAAGCCCAGAAACTGGTCGGCGCCGGGGCACTGACCGCAGCGGAGCGCATCATCGCTCAGTTCTGTCAGTTCGCCGTCTTTGTCGTAGCCGCTCGCATCCTGGGTCCGGCGGATTTCGGCATCTACGCACTGGTCTCGGCCTGCGCGATCCTGTTGTTTCGGGCGTCCGAAGGCGGATGGGCCCCTTATATCATGTGCTGGGCCGGGGATGTTCAGGTGCCCCGCCGCGTGCTCACGCTCTCGATCATCTGTGGTGTGCTCTTCGGCTTGATCGGCCTCGTGGCGTCCTCCGGCATCTCAATCTGGGGGTTGGACACGGAGATCGTTGTTCTCGTCCAGCTGTTTAGTCTCTGGATCGTCTTGGCCACGGTGTCCTCGGCACAAAAGGGCATGATGATCTGGCAGAAATCCCTGAGATCCTCGGCCGTTTGCGAGATCTTGGGCGAGTTGGCCGGGCTCGCCGTATCCCTGTCGACGTTGCTTGCGGGTTGGGGGATCTTGTCCATTGTGTTCGGACGGCTGGCTTATCAGATCACACATCTGACGATCAGCTTTGTGGTGACCCGCACCGCGCCTGGCTTCGGCTTCGAAGGGAAGATGCTCGCCGATCTTTGGGTCTTCTCGCAGCACTTCTTTTTCAGTCGCATGCTCTCGAACATCCGCCTCTATGTGGCCACCTTTATCGTTGGCGGCGCCCTTGGCCCGGAGGAGGTCGGATACTACCGCGTGGCCGAGCGGCTTGTGGGGGCCGTGACCGAAGTCATCGCCGTTCCGGCCCAAATGCTAGGTTGGGCGCTGTTTAAACAGGCGCGCGACGCCGACACCGAAGCGCCGGACAACGACCGGCTGCGCGCCCAGTTGCGGCTGTTTCTGACCCTGTTGGTTGCGATTAGCGTACCCGTTTTTGTCTGGCTGATGGTTGCAAGCGATGCGCTTATCGAAACGCTCTTGAAGTCGGAATGGCTGCCCGCCGTGCCCCTGGTGCTGCTGCTGGCTGTGGCGCGGTTGCTCGGCAGCTTTGGCATCGCCATTGAGCCGCTGCTATCCATGTTGGACCAATCCAAGCAGTTGCCAAAGCTGTCGTTGGCGACCCTCGCCGTTACCGTGATCGCCACGCTGGCGGCTGTTCCCTTCGGCCTATATGCGGTCGCATGGGCACAGATCGTCGCAGCAGCAGTCCTTCTGGGCGTGACGGTGTGGTTGTTCCGCCGGTTTGCCGATGTGGGGGCGAGCGAGATCATATCGGATCTACGGCGCGTCATTGGCCCCCTCACAATTGGGGTCGCGGCGCTCCTGCTGGCGGATATGGGTCTGGGCACCTTTGGTGGGCTTCCCTCGCTCGTCGCCGCCATTCTTGAAGGCATGGTTGCGATGATCGCCTATGCCGCTGCGCTGGCCGTCTTCGCGCCCGAGCTATGGACGCGGCTTACGGGCCGCGGGCGCGCGCCCACGGCGGAGGCCTGAGAAGATGGGCGGGCTTCGGCGGACCCTGCGGCGGCTGCGCGATGTCGCGCGGGCCATGGGCGCACGTTTGAGCGTTCGACTGGGCCGCGCGCCGCGCTTTTCAGGCGCCTATAGCAACCGCACGGCGGCCCTTGCGGCAATCCCCCCAAGCGGCGGTCGCGGGTACAATGACCCAGCCGCGGCTGAGGTGTCTTTCCCCGAGATGTGCCAGCGGGAGGTCTGGGACTATCCCCTCCTCCATTGGTTGGATCGGCTGCTGCCAAACGGGTCCCGCGTTCTGGACGCGGGCGGCCATATGGGTACGAAATACATCGCCTTTTCCGATTTGATCGACCTTAACCGCGCACAATGGACCGTCTACGACACACCAGCCATCATCGGCGCAGCCCAGAAGTCCCAAATCGCCGGCACCCTGCCCAGCGACCTGCGCTTTGTGGATGATCTGACCGCTTTGCCTGAGACCGACATCCTGTTGGCTTCCGGTCTGCTGCAATACCTGGACATTTCCCTGACGGAGCTTGTGGACGCCCTGCCCGAGCGCCCCGCCGCGATCTTGCTCAACAAGGTGGCGCTGCGCCACGGTCCGGCTCTGTTCACGTTAGAACGTCTGGGCCCCGTTCAGACGCCATACCAGATCCGCAGTTGGGACGACTGGCGCGCTGAACTCTCAGCGCTGGGGTATGAGGTCGTGGATCGCTGGCAAATCTACGACTTGGGCCACCGGATCCCGACGCACCCACAGCACGGTGAGAGTGAAAGCTGGGGCTTTGTCCTCAGACCGCGCATGGGCGCGTGACCGAATGTCCCCTCCCGGTGACCATTCATCCGTTTTTTGATAGATCGTTGACGCTAAAGGCCCCGACGTGGCCAATTCTGGCCCGATTTAATGGCTACCCTACGCAAACGTGTGCCGTTTGGTCGCCGCCTACGCGTCCAGTACCGGCACGACTATGTTAGGATATAAGCAATTATGCCGTTCGTTTTGCCCCTGCCCCCCTGCACCGACCGTGGTGGCCGTGCCGCTTGGATGCGGACCGAGGGCGTTGTATGATCGGTGGAACAATCCACGGGGCCATCGCGGCCCAGGCCGCTCCGCGGCCCGAGGCGGTCGCCCTACGACACGGGGATACCACATACACCCGTGCGACCCTTCACCATCGGACGGGCACGCTGGCGGCTGCATTAAGACAAGCGGGCGTGGCACCCGGCGACGCCGTTGCGGTCTATGGCGGTCGGTCGGCGGACACCGTAGTCGCCATGCTGGCCGTTCTGTCGACGGGCGCAACCGCGGTGCCACTGGACCCCGACTTTGCGGCGGAGCGGACGGACTTCATCCTGCAAGACGCGGGCGTTCATGTCGTCGTGACATCGCCAGACTTGGCGGAGGCCGCCCGGGACCAAGCCCCGAACCTGACCGTCATCCAGACCAATGAGACCGCCGATAGCAACGACGATCGCGGCGCCAATCGCGAGGTCTCGTCCGACGCGGCCGCATTCCTACTCTACACGTCAGGCACCACAGGGCGGCCAAAGGGCGTGCGCATCCCCCACCGGGCCGTCACAAGCTATGAGTTCGGACCCGGCGACTTGGCCGTGGGCACGGACGACGTCGTCCTCCATACCTCCACACCCGCCTGTGACGGTATGCTGCCCGAGGTGTTCGGCGCCCTCATCCGCGGGGCCCAGGTGGCCGTCGTCGGGGCAAACCCGGTGTCGGTCTCGGTTCTCCGTCAGGCCATTACCGACCACAATGCGACGGTCCTGCCGATCTACACCGGCCTCTTGAACCTCATTATCGACGTCGACCCAAAGGCGCTCGGCCCCCTGCGTCTGATCTTGACTGGCGGCGAGTCCATATCTCCGTCGCGCGTCGAAAAGTTGCTCGATGCCTGCCCATCGGTAACGGTCGTCAACGAGTTCGGACCGACCGAAACCTGCATCGCGAGCCTCGCCCATGTGGTCACGCGCTCCGACTTGGCGGCGACAAGCGTTCCCATCGGAACGCCCTTGGCCAACGAATGGGCCATCGTGCTGGACACCGACAACCGCCCGGTGCCGGACGGCACCCAAGGCATCTTGGCCATAGGCGGTGCCGGCTTGGCGTTGGGCTATCACAATCGGCCGGAGTTGACCGCCGCGGCCTTCATCCCCGATCCGCGTTCCGGAGAGGACGGGTTGGTCTATCGCACAGGGGATCTGGCGACGCGCCGGGCCGATGGCGTTTTTCTGTTCCACGGTCGCGAAGATCGGCAGTGCAAGATCGCCGGTCGCCGGGTGGAGCTAGATGGGATCGAAGCCGCTTTCCGCGCGTCCGACACCCTGATCGAAGCCGTGGTGGAGCCGTCGGGGGCTGGGGCTGGCACACATCTCGTGGCGTTCGTCCAACGGGCGGATCCCTCGCAGGATGTTCAGGCGGTGGAGAGGCTGCTCAGAGCTGAACTGCGCGACATTCATCCCCATGTGTTTCCCCGCCGCCTTATCGCCGTGGACGCCATGCCACTGACCAAGAACGGCAAAATCGACCGGGCGGCCTTGCGCGACCGGCTGGAGGCACCACGGCTTGCGCAGGACAGAGCCACCTCGGATGTCCGTGGTCAGATTGCCGCCATCTGGCGGGATCTGTTGGGCCAGACGCCGCGCGACGAAGACAGCTTCTTCGACCTGGGCGGCACATCTTTGCAATTGATCGAGGCCCATGCCCGCATGGAGGCCAGCCTCGACAGCCCGTTCGATATCGCTCTGATGTTCGACGTGCCCCGTCTGGGCGACCTGGCGGCACGCCTCAGCGAAAGCCCCGACCAGCACCCGCAGGATGCGCCCAAACCAACCGACGACACCGCCATCGCAATCGTTGGCATGGCCGCACGGCTGCCCGGCGGGATCACAACACTTGATGGATTTTGGGACGTCATCGTTGAAGGTCGCGGCCTGGTTGAGCGGTTCGCGCCCGACGCATTGACCGACACCTTTGATGCAGCCACCCGTGCGCGCCCTGACTACGTTCCTGCCCGTGCCATCCTGCGGGACGTGGATCAGTTCGACCCGGCCTTCTTTGGGATGTTACCCGCCGAGGCCGCGCGCATCGATCCCCAGGGCCGCATTTTCCTAGAGGTCTGCCAACAGGCATTGGACGCCGCAGGGCTTGACCCAACCCGCACCTCTGGGCGCGTCGGGCTGTTTGCCGGGTCATCCATGTCCACGTATCTGCTTGAAAACCTTCTGACGGACGACACGGAACGGCGCGCTTTCACATCCGGGTTTCAGATCGACTATACGAACCTGGCGGGCAATGTGGGGGACGATATCCCCTCTCGCACGGCGCAAAAGCTGGGCCTGACGGGACCCGCCCTTTCCGTGACAACGGCTTGTTCCACTGGCTTGGTCGCAGTCATCCAAGCGGTCGAGGCCCTGCGCGCCGGACGGCTGCATGCGGCCCTTGCCGGGGGCGTTTCGATCACGTTCCCCCAAAGGCGCGGATATTTGGCACAGGAAGGGGGCATGGTCTCTCTCGACGGCACATGCCGCCCCTTCGATGCCGATGCCAACGGAACGGTGTTCGGCGATGGTGCGGGTGTCGTGGTGCTGAAACGATTGTCGGATGCCCTGGCCGAGGGCGATACGATCCATGCGGTGATCCAGGGCACCGGCCTCGGAAATGACGGTGGCAGGGGCATGTCCTACACCGCGCCCTCGGTTACCGGCCAGGCCGAAGCCATCACGGAGGCCCACCGAGACGCAGGCGTCACCGCGCACGACATCGGCTACGTGGAATGCCACGGCACTGCGACGCCCTTGGGTGACCCGGTTGAGATTGCGGGCCTCAAGCAAGCGTTCGGCCCGTTTGACACGCCCTGTGCCCTAGGCGCGGTCAAGGGCAACACGGGCCATTTGGACGCGGCGGCGGGTATCATCGGGCTGATCAAGACGGCGCTGGTGCTGGAGCGGGGAATGATCCCGCCGATCGCGCACCATCGACGCATCAATCCCAAAATTGACCTGTCGGGTAGCGGCTTTACCGTGCCGACCGCGCCACAGCCCTGGACCGGCGACGACCGGCGCGCGGGTGTCAGCGCCTTTGGCGTCGGCGGCAGCAACGCGCACGTGGTCTTGGGCGCCGCGCCGGATCTGCCGGAGCGGCAGAGGCCCGACGCCCCAGTCGCCCTGCCTCTGTCCGCCAAAACGCCCGAAGCCCTCGCCGCAATGGCCAGCGATCTTGCCGAGGCGCTGGACGCGGCGCCGGACCTGGACTTGCAGGATGTCGCCAGAACGCTGCAATCCGGTCGACGCATATGGCCTCACCGCGCGGGCGTTGTCGCCCGAACGCCCCAGACCGCCGCCACGGCCCTGCGCCGAATGCGCGGTTCCACAACGGCGGCAAAGGCACCCCGTCTTGTGGCACTGCTCCCCGGACAAGGCGCGCAGTACCCTGGTATGGCCGCCGCCCTCTATGCCGCGCAGCCACACTTCGCGGACGCCTTGGACGAGGGGCTATCGCTGTTGGCGGATGACCTTTCCGACACGCTGCGCGGGCTGCTCCTCCGCCCAGAGGGTCCCTTTGAAGACGCCGCGCGGACGCTGGCCCAAACCCGCCTCGCGCAGCCGAGCCTGCTGTTGACCGAAGTCGCGCTCGCCAGTCTGTGGCAAGCGCGGGGCGCTGAACCCGACCTCTTCATCGGGCATTCCGTTGGGGAATTGGCCGCCGCGGTCTTGGCTGGGGTCATGGCCCTGCCCGATGCCTTGTACTTCGTCACGCGGCGGGGTGCGCTTATGCAAGCGCAGGCCCCGGGCGGCATGACCGCCGTGACTGCCCGCCCGGAGGAACTGCTTCCGCTCCTGGACGATACGCTGGACCTGGCCGCGCGCAACGCCCCGGATCAGCAGGTGGTTGCGGGACCAGCGGCCGCGTTAGACGCCTTCGAAACACGCCTGAGCCAGGCTGGGCTGTCGTACCGTCGCCTCCGGTCCTCCCATGCGTTCCATTCCCAGATGATGGACGCCGTGGTGCCTGACCTCTTGGCCGTCGCGCAGGACATGCCCCTGCGGGCGCCTGACCGCCCCATCCTGTCCACGGTGACCGGGAACATCCTGACCGAGGCGCAGGCCACCGATCCCGCCTATTGGGCCAATCAAGCCCGCGCCTGCGTGGATTTCCACGCTGCGCTAGAGACGCTGGCCCAGAGGGACGGTCCACGAGCCCTTCTGGAGGTCGGCCCTGGCCGCACCTTGACGGCCTTGGCCGCCCAAACATTGGCACCCGACAGCTATGTGACCGCCGTGCCCAGCTTGCCGGACCCGGCCCAGGCCGACACAGCGCCGGAGGTCTTGGCACAGGCCACGCTGCGCCTTTGGGCAGCGGGGCTAGACGTCGATCTGTCCGACGGGGTCTCGCCCGACGCCCGAAAGGTACCCCTGCCGTCCTATCCATTCCAAAGGCGCCGCTGCTGGGTGGATCCGCCAGCCGCCCATGACGCCCCTTCTCCTTCCGTTACTGACGTTCCGAGTGCCCCCATGACCCAAACCGCGCCGACTGTTCTGCCCCAACTGCTCGATACCATCAGCGATATGTCGGGGATGGAGGTGTCCACAGCCGATGCGGAGGTGACCTTCCTGGAACTTGGGCTCGACTCGCTTTTCTTGGGCCAGTTGACGCAAGAGATCGCGCGCACGTTCAAGGTCCAGTTTGGCTTTCGCCGTCTGACGACGGACCTGGGGACACCGCGCCTGCTGGCGGATTTCATCCTGAGCGAAAACCCAAGCGCTTCCCCCGCTGTCGCGCCGGAGCCCGCTGCAACCGTCGCGCCACCCGCCGCCGTGGCACCGGCGGTCGTCCCCACAGCCCCAGCACAAATACCAGCGGTGAGCGGCGATCTCGGCACCGTCATGCAGGCGCAGATGGCGACGATGCAGGCCCTGTTTACGCAACAATTGGCGGCGTTGGGCGCGGCACCGGCCACCGCCGCCGCCGTCCCCTCCGCTGCGGCCCCGGCTCCGGTTGCCCTTCCGCCAGATACGCAGAAGGTCGCGCCAACGCCGAAGCCCGAGGGCGGTGGTCGTCGGATCAAGATGATTTCCAATGCGGAGTTGACCGACGACCAGCGCGTCTTCGCCCGTGATCTGGCGGAGCGATACTCAGCAAAGTTCCCCAGCTCCAAAGCCTATACCGACGCCCATCGCCCGGTCTTGGCGGATCCACGAACCGCTGCTGGGTTTCACGCGGATTGGAAGGAACTGGCCTTTCCCATTGTCGCCAAACGGGCCAAGGGCGCCTACATCCATGACCTGGACGGCAATGATCTGGTGGATCTGGTCAACGGCTTTGGCCAAACGGCGTTCGGCCATTCCCCGGATTTCGTGAACGCGGCGGTCGCCCGACAGCTTGAGTTGGGCTATGCCCTCGGTCCACAAGCCGAGCGCGCAGGTCCTTTGGCAGAGAAATTCGCCAGGGCCGTTGGGCACGAGCGGGTGAGTTTCTGCAACACGGGGACCGAGGCCGTCATCGCCGCCGTCCGCGCCGCCCGCACGGCCACGGGTCGCGAGAAGGTCGTTCTGTTCGACAAGTCCTACCACGGCCAACACGATGAGGTGCTTGTTAAGCCCGGCGCCAAGGCCGGTGCGCTTCCCTCCGCGCCCGGGATTCCCCGGGGCGCCCTTGGCAATGTGGTCGTTTTGCCCTTCGCCAGCGCCGAAGCCTTGGACTACATCCGCGACAACCTCGATGACTTGGCGGCTGTTCTGATCGAACCAGTCCGCAGCCGCTATCCAGCCACGCGACCCGAGCAGTTCGTGCGTGATATCAAGGCCCTGACGGACGACGTTCACACGGCCCTCATCATCGACGAAGTCGTCACCGGCTTCCGCACGGACGCGCGCGGGATGCAGGGCGTTTGGGGCCTGCAAGGGGATATGGCGATCTACGGAAAGGTGGTGGGCGGCGGCCTCCCCATCGGTGTCGTGGCGGGTGCGGCCGCATACATGGACGCGCTGGATGGCGGCAGCTGGCAATATGGTGACGACAGCCGACCGGAGGCGATGCCGACCTTTGTCGCTGGCACCTTCGTGCGGCACCCGCTGGTTCTGGCGGCGGTGGAAGCCACGCTCGACCACATGGCCGAGGCGGGTGACAGGCTCTGGGTTGAGACGCCTAAGCTGCTGTCGCAAATGGCCAAACGGATGCGCGCGGCCCTGGAGGTCCGTGGTCTGCCAGATGTGATCGAGGACTACTCCTCCTGGTTGGTCGTGGACCTGACCGAACAAGACCCCCGCGCCACGCTGCTTTACCCGCTGATGCGTCTGGCGGGTGTGCATGTGATGGACGGGTTCTGCTGGTTCCTCACGACAGAGCACGGGCAGGCGGAGGTGGACCGCGTGGTCGAGGCCTTTGAATCCGCGCTGGACACCCTGCTTGCCACTGGCATCCTGGCGGAGGTGCGGCGGTCCGATGCCCCACCCCTGACGCCAGCGACCCGGCCGATCCCTCTGACGCCCAGCCAGCGCGAAATCTGGATGCGGCACCAGTTGGGTGGTCTGTCAGCGGTGGCGTTTAACGAGAGTGGGACGCTTTATCTGGAGGGGGACCTCGACCGAGCAGCCCTAGAGACGGCGGTGAGCCAGCTGATCGCGCGGCGCGATGCGCTCCGCCTGCGGTTCGCGCGGGACGGGTCGGGCTTCACCGTCGCGGATGGCCCGCAGCTCACCCTGCCCGTTGAACCCGGCGACACCCTTGATGCGGCCCTCGCCGAAGAGGCGGAGACGCCCTTCGATCTGACCGATGCCGCCCCCATCCGTGTCCGCCTGTTCGAGATGAACGACGCCCGACATGCCCTTGTTATCACTGCACATCACATCGTGCTTGATGGCTGGTCGTTCGGCCTGATCCTGGATGATCTGGCCGCGCTTTACGGGGCCGCGCGCCAGGGCACCCCGGCCGATTTGCCGGAGGCACCCGCCTTCGCCGATCACGCGCGCCGCATTGCCGCCCCGCCAGCGGATCACCGCGCGTTCTGGAAAGAGACCTTTTCCGACGCGCCGCCCTTGGCGGAACTGCCGACCGATCGCCCGCGCAAGATGTGCGCTGATCGTCCCGGCGCGACCGTCGTGCATGAGATCCCGCGTCAACTGGTTGAGGACCTGAAGACGTTTGGGGCGCGCCACGGATGCACACTCTTCACGGCGGCATTCGCAGCCATGCAAACGCTCGTCCATCGGCTCTCTGGTGCAACGGATATGACAATCGGGGTGCCCACAGCCGCACAACAGAGCACGGCGCCCATGGACCTCGTCGGCCATTGCGTGAACCTGCTCCCGATCCGCAGCGGCGCTGATCCGATGGCATCCGCGAGCGATCATCTGACGTCGGTGAGAGATCAGGTTTTTGCCGCCCTGGACCACGACGGCCTAACATTCAGCCAAATCCTAGAGGCCGCCCAGGTGCCGCGCCGTCTTGACCGTCTGCCCCTGACGGAGATCGAGTTCAATCTGGAGGAACCGGCCGATCTGACCTGGCCCGGTCTTGCCGCCGACTTCGAAGCAAACGGCAAGGCCGCCGTCACCTTCGATCTGTTCTTCAACCTCGTGTCCACGGATGCGGGTCTCCGGATCGAGGCGCATTACGCGACCGATCTCTTTGACGCCGAGACGGTGAGGACCTGGGCCCGGAGCTATGAGGCGCTGATTGTCGCGATGGCGCAAACGCCGGACGCCGCGATCTCCGGTCTGCCTTTGACCGCGTCCTTTGAGACGAACGACGAAGCACCCATGGATGACGGGGACCTTGCCCCCATGATGGGCCGCTTGGCCGAGGTTTGTGCCGCGCAACCCCACAAGACCGCGATTGAAACCTGTGAGGGTGCCCAAACGTATGCGGACCTCTGGGCGCGGAGCGGGGCCGTTGCGGCGCGTTTGCAGGCGCAAGGCATCCAGGGCCGGGTTGCGGTGAGCCTGCCACGGGGGGGCGACCTGATCCCCACGTTGCTCGGTGTTCTGCGGGCTGGTTGCGCCTTCGTACCGCTGGACCCCAAACAACCGGACGGGCGCCTGATCAAAATCTTGGACGATGCCAAGCCGAGCGCTGTGATCACAGATCAGCCGGGCCGATTTTCTAGGCGCGTTGTGATCACACCTGATGCAATCGATCCTGCGACGCCCGCGCCAACAACGGTCACCGCCTCGCATCCGGCCTATGTCATCTATACCTCTGGGTCGACGGGCCAGCCGAAGGGGGTCGAAATCCCCCACGGCGCGCTGACGAACCTACTGACGTCGATGATCGAGACGCCGGGGCTCGCCGCCGAGGATCGCCTCTTGGCCGTGACCACAGCCATGTTTGACATCTCCATCCTTGAGATGTTTGGCCCGCTGCTGGCGGGTGCGACTGTCGTTGTCGCCCCCTCGGACGAGGTGATCGACGGCTTCCAACTGGCTGACCGGGTGAACCGGGGCGACATCACGGTCATGCAGGCGACACCGACCCTCTGGTCGATCCTTTTGACGGCAGGTCTGACGCCCCCACTACACTTCCGCGCGTGGACGGGCGGAGAACCACTGCCAAGCGATCTGGCGCGGGACCTGCTGGCAACGGGGGCCACGGTCTGGAACCTCTATGGTCCGACCGAAACGACGATCTGGTCGGCGGTGAAACATGTGACGGGCAGTGGTCCGATCACCATCGGCGGACCGATTGCGCGCACGACGTTGCATATTCTGGATGACAACGGTCGGGCTTGTCCCACCGGCGTCGTTGGGGAGCTCAACATCGGCGGCGCGGGTCTGGCCATTGGCTATGCCGGGCAGCCGGAGAAGACTGCGGCGGCCTTCCGTGAAATGCCTTTGGATGGTGATATGCGCAGGCTCTATGCAACGGGCGACCTTGCGCGCCTGACGCCGACCGGTGAGGTCGAAGTTTTGGGCCGCCGGGACGCGCAGGTGAAGCTGCGCGGCTTCCGAATTGACCTGGGAGAAATCGAAACCGCCCTGCGCGCGCAACCAGGCGTAGCACGGGCCGCCGTCGCCCTGCAAACAGGCGCAAATGGGGACGCGAAGCTGGTGGGCTACGTCGTTGGCGACCTGAACGGCCCGGCGTTGGCACAGGCGCTGGCGCGCGATTTGCCCGACTATATGATCCCAACGGCGTGGATGGCCTTGGACGCCCTGCCCCAAACGGCCAACGGCAAGCTGGACCGCCGGGCCCTCCCCGCGCCCGAGGCCACCCCGCGTGCCGTGGAAACGGGCAACCCGCCCGCGACCGAAACGGAGCGGCGGCTGACGGCCCTGTGGTCCGAAGTGTTGAACCGTGACATTTCTGACGTGACTGCCACGCTCATTGACCTGGGCGCCGACAGCCTGACGGTTTTCCGTCTCGCCGCGCGGATGCTGGCCGAGGGGCTGGAGCTTGAGGCCCGTGATCTCTTCGAACACCCATCCGTGCGCGCGCTGGCGGCCCATCATGATGCGCGCGCGGCGTCCGGGACCGCCCCCTCCAAGCCAAAGCTGAGCGCCTTCCGTGGTGGCGCGCGGCGCGGCGGACAAGGGGGTGGCGCATGAGCCCGACGCAACCCACGCCTGCGGCCGCGAGCGAGATCCTGGCTACCTTTCCGCTCAGCGCCGGTCAGACGCGCTGCTGGATCATGGCCGAAGCCGACCCTGGCGCGCCGGTTCTGAACGTGGCCGTGCGATGGTCGCTGGAGGGCCAAATCAACGGGGACGCCATCGCAGAAGCCTTCCGCAAGGTCATCGCTCGACATGAGATTCTGCGGTCTTCCTTCGTCGCGCCCGATGGAACGCCCGTGCAGCGCGTCCATCAAGATGCGCCGTTCCAATTCTCGACCGTCGACTTGCGGCCCGTCCCCGACGTGGATCAGCAGGAGCGGATCGAGACCATTGCCCGGGAAACCGCGGCAGACCCGTTTGACGCGCGCCAACCAGGTCTGATCCGCGCCACGTTGATCCGGTTGAGCGGGACACGCGCGGTGCTGTGTTTTGTCGTGGATCACCGCTGTTTCGATGGCGCCTCCATCGGGGTTTTGGGCCGGGAGATCGGGGCGGCCTTGGACGGAACCTTCGACGATTTGCCGCCATTGCCGCTGCAATATGGCGACTATTGCCTGTGGCAGGCGGAGCTGTCCGCGACCGGCGCGCTCGACCCTGAACGGGCGTATTGGCGCAAGCAGTTGCAGGATGCCGCACCATTCGAGCTGCCCGGGGATCGCCCCCGCAATGTCCGCACTGGACGTCAGATCGCCACCGTCTCCCACGACCTGCCGCCGGGGTTCGGGGCGCGATTGCGGGCCGCGGCACGTCAAGCCGGCGTGTCCCCGTTCACCCATGGCGCCGCAGTCTTCGCGGCCGTCCTGCACGCGCGCACGGGCATCCGCGACATCCTGATGACCACACAATCCACGGGCCGGATCGAGCCGGAGCTTGAGCCGCTGATCGGGATGTTCATCAACAACCTCGTCCTCCGCTTCGAGGTGGAGCCGACCCAGAGCCTTGCCGCATTGATCGCCGCCGCGCGCCCCGTGGTCGAGGGCGCACTGGCCCATCAACAATTGCCCTTTGATCACATGGTGGCCGAGTTGAACCCGGCTCGACGCCCGGGACAGCCCCCCTTCACCTCCATCAACTTTGGCTTGCAGACCGTTTTCATGGAGTCGCGCACCTCGGGGGAGATGTCCCTGCGGTCGACGGCGTCCCACGCGCCGGCGGCGATCAACGACTTGGATTTGGCCGTGATGGAACGGCCTGATGGCTGGCAGATCGTGCTGGAATATGACGCTACGCTCTATGATGGGGCCACGGCGGAGGATGTGCTGGCGCAGACCGTGGCGGCGCTCCATCTCTCCCTCGATAAGCCGGAGACCCCGGTCGCTGACCTGACCAAAGGTCGCCCGACAGACCAGCCGACCGTGGATTCCGTAGCCGTTCTGACCGGCCATCCCATGGTGGAGACCGCCTGCGTGACGGGGTCCCAAGCCTACGTCACACCCGCCCAAACCGGGAGCTTTCCGCTGGAAACCTTGCCAGGGCGCCTGATGTCAGATCTGTCAGACACGCTTGCGGGACAGATCACAGCGATCAGCGTTGTTCAGCAGCTTCCCGGGCCGGTCACCGGGCACGCGAGCCAAGACACACTCACGGAAATGTCGGAGATGTGGTCCGAGGTCTTGGGGACGGAGACCTTGCCTGCGGATGCGCATTTCTTCGACCTGGGCGGCCATTCTTTGCTGGCCATCCGTCTGTTGGCCAGGATCCGCGACCGGTGGTCCGCACCCGTGACGCTTATCGACCTATACGAAACCCCTACCCTGGGTGGATTGGCCGCTTTGGTGTCGCGCACCGCCCCGCCGCTTGCGCCGCCCGTTGCGACAACGGGCGATGAACCGGGGATCATGCGGCTGCGCCGGGATGGGCCCGGGCAACCGTTTGTGGCCGTGAACAACGCCGCGACGGCGGTCGCCCTGTCGACGTTGCCGGGGCAAGACAGACCGATCTCCTGCGTTCGTCTGTTCGAAATCACGTCAGCCCTGGACGAAAATACGGACTTTCTGGAGGTGGCCCGACGCTGTGCCGATGGGGTGCGTCAAGCGCAACCTCGGGGGCCGTACCTGCTCTATGGCAATTGCGTGCACGGCAACCTGGCGTTGGAAGCCGCCCGCATCCTGCAATCCGAAGGGGAGACCATCGCAGGTGTCGCCATGCGCGACGTGTGGGAGCCGCGCTTTGCCCAAAAGGTCCACTCAGACCGGCGCCTGCGGTCGCAAGATCGATGGTTCGCCTTGCGCCTGCGTCTCAAGGACTGGCGGTCGGGCCACCTATCGACCGCAGCGCTTTTGGGCAGCTACGGCATTTTCCATCGCACGGGCGTCATCCGGGCGCTGCACCGCCTGCGCCTGATCGAACATACCCAATGGACCGACATGGAAGCGGAGATGGAGCGTTTCATCTCTCGGATGTCGCGCGCGCGGGACCGTTACCGGCCCGAGCCTATCGATTTTCCCGTGCTCCATGTGATCACACCGATCACGCCACGGGGGCGGCTTTGGAAGACCTCCATGGGCTGGGAAGATGTTGTGGCACCGGACAAACTGGAAACCCATTGGATGCCCGAGGTGGTCCTGTCGGAAATTTCCCGGACGGGGATCGAGAGTTTTGCCGAGACTATGGATGCCTTCTTGGCGCGTCACGCCCCGCAGTGAATGTCGACGTCTGGGGGGCATAGGGCGACTTCGATACGGGGTCGCTCCTTGCGCCCGGGCATTGCCAGGGCCCCAATCCAGCCCGGGGTCAGCTCGAAGTGAGTCAGACTCCAATCCTGAGCAGACTCGAGATCGCAACGCGTCACGGCGGCGGGATGACCAGGCGCGAGGGTGACATCGAACGCAGCGAGATCGGCGCCCAGGCCGAGGCCAAGCGCCTTCACCACCGCCTCCTTGCGCGTCCAACAGCGAAAGAACCCCTCCCGCCATTCTGTCTGGGGGAGCGCCGACAGATCCTTTTGTTCTGCGGCGGAAAAGAAGCGACGCGCCACGGATGGCTCCACCGGGCGGGGCGCCTCGATATCCACGCCCAGGGGCATGTTGGGATGAACCGCAAGGCAGGCGAGACCGCCGGAATGGCTCAAGTTGAAGTGCGGTCCGGGACAGAGGCAGGGCTTCCCCGACGGTCCCACGACAAACGAGAGCGCAGCAGGGTCCGTGCCAACCCAAGCCCCTAGGATTTCGCGCATCCGACCCCGACCCAGACGATAGGCCACCCCATCAGCCGGCTTCACAAACCGGCGGGCCTGCGCCAGTTCAGCGTCCGATAGGTGAGCCGACAGCGCGGTCGCCTCATCGGGTGACGTTAGATGCCAAACGTAAAGGCGAACGGGCGCATCAGGCACCGGTCAAGCGGAGCCAGCAAGGCGCATGGGCGCCTCGGCATCCCGCAAGTGCGGCGGCAGGAGCGCTCGGATCCCCTGTCGGAACACATCTTCCGAAAAGCCCGCCGCGTGGCGCACCAGGGCCTCGGACGGGGCCTGCGCCAAGTGCGACGCCTCGAACTTGAGGACGGCAGCGACCAAATCCTCGACCGATTGATCGGGGAACAGCAAGCCTGTCTGCCCCTCCACAACCGTATCGCAGGCCCCGCCGCGCCCATAGGCGATCACGGGTCGCCCAGCCGCCATGGCCTCAACGGGAACAATGCCGAAGTCTTCCTCGCCGGGGAAAATCAATGCCTTACAGCGCGACAGGTGATCGCGCAGCGTGTCGAAATCCGTCTTTCCAAGGAAGGTGATGTTCGGCTCTGCCTCCGCCGCCAAACGGTCCACCGTCTTTTGCGGCCCGCCGATCACCGTCAGTGGCAGACCGAGGCGGTTAAACGCCTCGACCGCCATGTCTGGCCGTTTGTAGGGCGCCAACTCGCCAAGCCAAAGATAGCTGTCGCCGACCTCCGCCGGTGGGACAGGCGCGAAGTCTTCGACGGCGACGGGCGGATGCACGACGCTGGCATCGCGCCGCCAGTATTTCTTGATGCGGTCCGCCACATGGTGGGAATTGGCGGCAAATGCATCGACCCGCGCCGCAGACGTCACATCCCACTGGCGGAGACCATGGGCAAAAACAGACATGGCTGCCCGTTGCACCGATCCCGTCCCCGCGCGGTAGACATGATACTGATCCCAGAGGTAGCGCATCGGGGAATGGCAGTAGCACAGATGGAACGCATCCGGCGGCACGATGACCCCCTTTGCGGGACCAGCCTCGGATGAGATTACCAGATCATAGCCGCTCAAATCCAAACCCTCTAACGCGCGCGGCATCAGCGGGAGGTAGGCTTGATACAACCGGCGCGCCGCAGGGAGCCGACCAATCCATGTTTCGTGGATCGTATGGCGACGGAGGGTGTCAGACAGGGCGTCGCGATCGGCGACATGGGTGAAGATGTCAGCGTCCGGATACATCCGACAGAGCGCTTCAAGGACCTTTTCCCCGCCGCGCATCCCAACAAGCCAATAGTGGATCAGCGCGACACGGGGCGCTCGACGGTGTTCAGGCATAGCCGTAACTGAATAAATATCCAGATTGCAGCCCTTCGCTGTCGGCGCGTGTCATGACGAGGCCTTCCAATGGGGCCCGCTGCGCGGAGAGCATGGACAGGCACCGCTTCAAAGCAATCCGCGACGTGGACCCGTGCCGCACCAAGAGGACGCATTGATCCACGGAGCGGGCGATCAAGGACGCGTCGGGGACCTGCAACATGGCAGGCGTGTTCACCAACACCAAGTCGTAGTTCTCTTTCAACTCGTCGAGGACACTGCGAATGGCCTCCGTCCGCAGACCATCGGCGCCCATGGCCCCCATCTCACCTGCGGTGATGATGTCGAAGCCATGCTCCGGCAGGGTCGTGACCGCTTCGTCCACCGTCGCCTCACCGGCGAGAATGTCGCTGACACCCGGCCTGCGACCCAGGCGCAACTCCTTGGCGAGAGTGTCTTGCCGGAGGTCGAAATCCACCACGACGACCATCTCGTCTGCCTTGGCCGCAAGCGCCGCGAGGAGCAGTGTCGCCGTGGTCTTACCGTCACCGCTCAGAGGAGACAGCAATGAGACGCTGCGGGTCAAAGCCGTCTGGGCACCGCTGCCAAGATGATTGCGCAGGGCTCGCACGCTCTCGGCGGTGGGGCCCATGGGATTCTTGTCGAGCTCGGCCAGCGCCTGCTCCGCATTGCGCCAGGTCTGTTCTGGCATGACGGACACGACGTCTAGACCGCTCGCACGCTCCACTTCGGACAGGTCGCGGAAGGTGCGGTTGGTCAGGCGGCGCAGGAGAACCAGGGCAAAGCCCAGGGCCGCCCCCACGATGATACCCAAGACGGTCATCAACTTGGGCCGCGGGGCGGATGGTCGGCCTGCGACAGTGGCGCGCTCAATGACCCGAGCGTCGGCAACCTGAAACGATTGCTGGGTTCGGGTCTGCGCCACACGCGTCAGCAGGTCGCGATAGACGGAGCGGACGGCTTCCGTCTCACGCTCCAACTGGCGGAGGCCCAAGCTGGAGCGGGAGGCGTCTTGGAACCGCTGCTCCACATCGGCCAAGGTGGCCTCCATCGTCTCTTCCCGGACGCGGGCGATTTGCAGTTCGTTCCGTTGGGCATCCAAGGCCCGGGCGATTTCCACCGAGAGAGACCGGTCCACCTCAGACAAGCGGGACAGGATTTTGCGCCGTTCGGGGTGGTCGTCGCGGAAACGGGCAGCCCATTGAGCATCCTGCGCTTCCAGCTCCAAACGGCGGGCGGTCAATTCGCGAATGGCATCGGTGGAGACCATGCCGCCCAGGGCTTCGATGCCGTCTTCGGCCACGGCACGCTCCATCTCGGAATAGCGCGCTTCGGCAGCGCCCCGTTCGATGCGGGCCTGCACCACTTCCTCGTTCAGATCCAAGACACGCTGGGACAGGATCTCCAGGCTGCTTCCATGCTGGGCGATGGTTTGGTCGCGAAAGTCCTCGACAGCGGCCTCGGCCTGCTGGACCTGTTCACGTAGATCCGCCACCCGCGCCTCGATCTGGGCGGTTGCCTGATTGGCCGTTTGGCGGCGGCCCTCAAGTTGCTGTTCAATGTATTGATCGACAATGGTTTCCGCGATCAACGCGGACAAGACGGGACTCTCCGTCTCCGCCCGGATGGAAATGATATAGGCATCCCCATCCCGCCAGAAATCCGTGGCGCGCCGCAATGCCCAGACGAGGCCGTCGATCCGCACCGCCTCCGCCACCTCGGGGTCAAGCTCTTCGGCGGGCGCCTCGTCTGCGTCACCGCCCATACCGACCATCCCAAGTATCTTGCGCGGCAAAGACGGCTCCGCCACCGATGGCAACAGGATCTCGGCCAAATCGGGCCGCGTTTCCTGCAACTCCCGCACGACCTCGCTCAGCAGGACATTCGACGTCATGATCGAAATCTCGGACGCCACGACCTCGTTGTTGAGGTTTAGGTCCGACACCACCTGGTCTTCGGTCACAAACGTCCGTTCGCGCGGATCGAGCAGGACCTTCGCCATGGACGCATAGGTCGGCGTGATCTGTGAGACGGCCCCGTAGGCCAGCGCCCCGCAGACCAGCGCGGCCCCTAAGATGACGTACTTGCCCTGCCAGATGCCGCGCAACACCTCTCGCGGGTCAATCCCGTCAAACAGATCCTCGGCCGCGGGGCGCAAATTAGCGAGCCCCTGAAGCGGTCGAGGCATCTCCGTGCCGCTGTGGGTCATACTGATCCACCCTCATGGTTCCGTTGGCCCACCCAGCGGGACCCCGTCGCACCACACCCCACTTGACCGGCTGGGCCTGACGCCCTGCCCGTGCAGACATGCTGCGGTGCGGAATCACCCGTAGCGGGGCCATGTCCATTCCTTGAACCATAGTCGAATTTTAAGCGGATAAGGCGCCTAAATTGCAAGAAACACTGTTTCCAGCAGGGCCCCTATCACGCAGCCGTTACAGCGATCTGTCTACTCTGCCCCCTGCGGTGCAGCAAGACCGCGCCCCGCGTCAAACCGACCGCAACCCCGGCGAAGGCATAGAACGTCAGACCCAGGTCAGGCGTCGCTGCCGTCAGGGTCGCGGACACGAGGAAGGCTACGCATCCAACCCGCGCGCTGTTGGCGACAACGCTGTCGCCAAGCCGCCCACCCCATGCCCCGCCGCCCGCGATGACGCTCGTGAGGAACCCGGCATAGAGCAGCCCGCCAACGGATCCCAAGCTGGCCAAAACAGCAAAGGGCCAACTGGACGCCCGCACACTGCCCAGGCCCGCGCCCAACGTCAGCGTGTCGTAGAAGTTTACCATGGCTTGGGCGTTCCAGCTAAACCGCTCGACGCCAGACTCATTGTCGAGCTTGGTGAACAACGCGCGGTCCAAAAACGCGGTGACCGGCTGCACCAATTCATAGGCCGCAAAAATCGCCACCCCTAGCAACCAAACCGCCACGACCGACAGACCTGCGATCCGCGCCCCCCGGCGCGAGACCTGCCCCCCCAGGTTGGCCACCAAGGCGACTGTTCCATAGAGGCCCAAGAACGCCACAAGCCCCACGTAGGCCGCCGACGAGGTGGAGCGCACGACACAGATCAGCGTCAGGGCCAGCATGATGGTGCCCAGGCGATCCCGCGGGCCAAAGATCCAGTAGTGGAGCCAAAACCCAAACAGCCCAAGGCTGTAGTAGCCAAAGCTGCTGGCCTCCGGGAACCCGCCGATCATGCGCTTAATGCCGACCATCCGCACGTCATAGAGGATCGCGTAATTCGCGGTCCGGATCGGCTCCAGCAGGTTGGACAGCCCGACGGCGTAGGTCAGCACATCCGCCCACCCGAGCACCGCGTTGAGCCCAGTTGCCGCCGCCACCGCCACCAGCGCGGGGCGCGGGTCCGGCGCCAAACGAAACAGCGTGGCCGCGGCCAAAAACACGCAGACCCCCAACAGGTGGCGGAACAACTGGGTCAGATTTCCGTTCGACGGACGCAGCGGGATCGACACGATCCCTTCCTCGTTGCCGTCGCGCGCGATGCCAAACACAAAGGTCTCACCGGCGAAGAGCCGAGGAAAAAGCATCGTCGCGACAATCGCATAGAGCGTCAGCAGCAGCAGCCAAAACCCGGGCTGCCCGATCCGCACAGTGCCCAAGACCGCCGCAAACCCCTTGTCCCGAAGCGCGATCAGAAAGAAAATCGCGATAGCCGCCAGATCCGCCAACAGGATCGACGCCCCGCCCACCGCCGGAAGGTTGAACGCCGCAGTGGCCGCCAGCGGGGTTAAGGCCAGAAACGCCCAAAACGCCCGGCGCGGACCGTGGACCATCAGAATGCCGATGGCGATGAGCACGATGGCCGACGTGGGAAAGAACTGCATGGTGTCGGGCTGGCCTCGGAACGGCGGGACTGGTCAACTGCTCTGGACCGGATGCGCGCCCAGGGAGATTCGAATGCTCAGGACGATAGCTTTGATCCTTGGCCTTTTGATGGCCGCTCCGGGGGCTTGGGCGCAAGACCTGCGGGCGCCCACCTTGGCCGCGGCGTCAAACTTCGGCCAAGGCGTGCCGCGCGGCCTCTTCGCGGGGGCGGAGACGCTGGGGATCCTCGATTTCCGCGATGCCGTCTATTGGGACCGCGTGGAAGGCCCCGACGGTCGCTTTCGCTTTACGACCCCGACGACGCGCTGGCCGGGTTGGTTGCCGCGCCAAGGGGCGGAGATGACCCTGACGGTCAATAACGGGCATCCTGCCTATGAGGGCGGCGCGACCCCCGTGGGACCGGACGCCGTGCATGCGTTCGGCGCCCATGCGGCCCGCGTGGTCGAAGCCTTTCCCGCCATAACGGGCGTAGAGGTCGGCAATGAGTTCAACAGTGCGAACTTCGTCTCAGGCCCGTTGCGCGACGCGGGCCTGACCGCCAGGGCAGAGGCCCATGCCGCCCTCACCATCAGCGTGGCCGAACAGGTGCGCGCCGTCCGACCGGAAGTGCGCATCATTGGCGCGGGGGTGCATTCGGTGCCCACAGGATACCTGGCACAGGTTGCAGCTGCGGGTGGCTTGGCGCCCGTCGACGCCATCGCGCTGCATCCCTATGACACCCCAGTTGCCATGCTTGATCGCCAGATCGAGGTGCTCCGCCGCGCCTCTGCCTTGGCAGAGATGCCCATCGAGTTGACGGAGTTCGGAACCCAGAGCCCGGACGCCGCCCCAGGCCTGCTGTGGCGGGGGCTGTGTAAATCGGCGCTCGCCGGGGTGTCCCGCTTGGTCTGGTATCCGCTCCACCCGCGCGGCGATGATTACGTGCCCTTGCTCACACGCGGTGGGATCCCGACAGCGACCGGTCTGGCCTATGCCGAAGCGCAATCCTTGGCGGCAGGCAAACCGGTTCGCGATGTCTCCCCGGATGCGGCAACACCTGCCTGTCTGTTTGGGGAGAGCCTGTTGGTGATTTGGGGCGCACCACGCCAGATTGACCTGACCTCACGGGAGGTCAGCGCCATTGCACCCGATGGCAGGGCCCTGCCCGACAGGACCTTCACCCTGTCAGAGAGCACCCCTCTGATAGTGGTGTCCGAACGTCCGATCAGGGTCGCAGAAGACTTGAAGATCGCACCACAAGACCTTGTTGCAGATAGCTTTTGGCATCTTTTCTATGGGGACACCCCTACTACACAGGGCCCGTTTGCTCGTTTGACCCGCTCACCAAATGGCACAGAGCCCATGACGGTCCAGCCGGGCCAAGGACGTCCTGGCGTGCCCTGGACGCCGTACCTCGGGCGCGATGACGACCCTTCGGTGCGGCTGTTGTCCCAGAGCATGCTGCCGAGCGGCACCGCGGCCTTCCCGCAAGAGGTGTTACATCGTTTCACAGCCCCAGATGACATGGTTTTGGCGCTCGATCTGACCCTGTCCCCGGCAGCGCGCAGCAGCGATGGCGTGACGCTTTCCGTAACCCTGGACGGGGACCCACTGTTCGATTGGGCGGGACGAAGCGACATGTCCCACCGTCTGACGCGCATCGAAATGCAGGCCGGACAAGAGTTAGACATCGCCGTCGGCCCGGGCGAGACAGCCCGAGGCGACGTCACCGCCTATCGCTTCACCCTTCGGTTGGTGGAGTAGCGCAGTCCAACAAACGATCAATCCCGGCCCAGGCCCGGTCGAGGATCTGAGCTCGTTTGCTGGCATCCACGCCACGTGCCAAGGCCGTGTCCACCAAACGCGCCACATCTGTTCCCGTGATCTCGGGCGCGGCGGTGAAGCCTGCGGCCAAATCCACCGTTTCAAAGAAGGACTGCAGCTTCCGATCCCATCCGAGACCGACGATCGCACGACCATAGCTATAGGCCACGATGCAGGCATGGAGCCGATGGGCCACCACCGCCTCGCAGGCGCCAATCTGAGAGACCAGATCATCGGGACGAACGGGGTCTTCCGGCACGAGCACGCCGTCCCGCTGTCCGAGCGCCGCCGCCACCCGCGCGCGCAGGGCGCGGTCTTCGGCTGCGCCGTTGGTAAACAAGCAGACGTCGAAGCCCTTGGTGATCAACGCTTCGGCGATGCCCACATAAAACTCCACCGGTCCAACCGCGCCCCCGGCGACAGATCCATCGGCGTGATGACCGAGCAGGTTGAAATCCGTCACGCATAGCCCAATCCGGCCCGACACAGCTTTGGCCGGGCCATAACACTCAGCCGCCAAAAGGCCGGGATCCAACAGAACCTCTGGCGTCGGTCCTCCCTCGGTTTGGTCGGTCCAAGCGGTCAGCGAATGGGCATCCCTTGGCCCCACCATCCGCAGGTCCGTCTCCAACAGACGTGCAAACAAAGCCTGCCCCTTCGGCGTCCAGTTCTTGGAGACGCCAACGGCATAGATCGCCGTCGGCGTCGCTGCTTCGCGCAAGAGACGTGCCGCCTGCCCGACCTTGATCGGAAAATTCAAATTGGCATCGGACAGGATCTGCCCCCCGCCGATCACGGCCAAGTCGCACTGCGCCGCCGCGCGCCAGTCCGCCTCAAGCCGATCCATCAGCTTACCCAGCTTCCAAAGCGTCAACCGCTGCCGCAGCCACAGGGGAAGCCTGTCCAAGATGGCCAACAACATCTCTCGATTGCGCACGGTGACAGCGCCAAAATCACCGCGCCCGGACAGGTCCACATGGGTCAGGTCGACGCCGGGCTTTCGCGTGCGTACCCCATGGGCAACGCACTCCGCGATGACGCCATCGCCAAGGTTTGGGGAATACCGGAGACCGAATTGCGTGATCTTCAAAGCGCTGCCCTCTGCGTTTGCGACGTTTCTTCCAGAAGAAACGTGGCAACACCATGACGTTAGCGCTTGATCCGAGGTCCCAGGATCAACGCCCAGAACGCATAGGCCCCCAACCCGGCAAAGCCCCCGGCCCAGAGCGTCGCGCCATTCGACAGCTCAAACAGCGCCCAGCCAAAGCAAACCCCGATCACAGCCCAACGCCGCCAGACGGGGGCAAAGAAGGGATGGTCGGGGTCCAACATCCTGAGAGCTTAGCCCATGATCTCTGCCATGGCGACCGCCCTGCCCTCGGCCACCGAACGAACGGCCGCATCGGCCAGGGCCAGGGCCATCAACCCGTCATGTCCCCCCGTACGCGGCGGGCGGCCTGCCGCCAAAGCGGTCGTGAACTCAGCGATTTCCGCGGCATAGGCCTCGGCGTAGCGTGTCATAAAGAAATCTTGGAGCGGCGGGCGTTGGAATCCCTCTGCCGTCGCCACCTCAATCCGCGCGGTGTGCTGGTTCTGCGCGGAGGCCGCACCGAGCGCCCCCGCCACTTCGATCCTCTGATCGTAGCCATAGGCCGCGCGCCGGGAGTTTTGGATAACCGTCTGTTTGCCCGTGGCCGTACGCAGGATCACGGTCGCCGTGTCAATATCCCCCAGGGCGCCAATCTCCGGGTCCACGAGGTTGGAAGCGACAGCCAAGACGCTTTCCGGCTCCTCCCCCAGCATCCAACGGGCGATATCGAAGTCGTGGATCGTCATGTCACGAAACATGCCACCGGAGCGGGTGATGTATTCCCCCGGTGGCGGGCCGGGGTCGCGGCTGGTGATGGTCACCGTCTCAACCGGCCCAATCCGACCGCCGTCGACGATCGCCTTGAGCGCCATGAAATCGGGATCATACCGCCGGTTAAAGCCGAGCATCAGGGTCGCGCCCGTCTCCTCCACGACGCCCAAACAGGCGCGCACCCGCGCCAGATCCAGGTCGATGGGTTTCTCGCAAAAGATCGCCTTACCAGCACGCGCAGCCCGTTCAATCAGATCCGCGTGGGTGTCGGTGGGGGTACAGATCACGACAGCATCCACGTCACCGGCGTCGATAATCGCATCGAGCGTTCGGATCTCACCACCATAGGCATCGACGGCGGCTTGGGCCGCGGCCTCCAACGGGTCCGCAATCGCAGTCATAACAGCGCCAGGTGTTGCGGCGATGGCACGCGCGTGGACCTGACCAATGCGGCCCGCACCGAGAACTCCGAATCTGGTCATGGCGCCCCTCCTTGCAACCGGTTGCAAAAGCGATACGGCAATCCGTAGGGCGGCGCTAGGCCCCTTCGACCTCGATACATTCGATGGAGGTCAATTCCGGCTCTCCACCCCGCGCGCCACTGCCTGCGGCGATCCACAGCTTGCCGTCATAGACGCAGCAGTTCGTCCCGTGCCGGGCGCGGTTGAGCCCCGGCCCCAAGGACCAAGCCCCGGATGCCGCATCGAAGATCTGCATCTCGGCGAACGCCTCCATCCGCCCCGCCTCCCCACCGACGTAGTGGATGCGGTCCCGGATCACGCCCGCGCCGCCCGCCGCTGTTTGGATCGGCAAAGGCGCGGGATGGACGGACCACTCGCACCGCATGAAGTTCCAGACGTCCACATCCCCGATGGTCGCGTGAAACAGCGCCTCATAGTCGGTCCCGTTGTGCCACCCCGTCTCGCGGCCTCCGAAGACATAGAGGTTATCCCCCACAATCGCGCAGGGCGCGTGGTCCCGCTTGTTGGGCGCATCCGGCAGAACCTGCCACTCGCCCGTCTCCGGGTGGATGCGGTCAAACCACGCTTGGGTCCCGGAGTGGTGCCCATCGACGATCCCGCCAACCACATAGATCCAGCCATCGGCGTGCAGCGCACAGCCCGAGGCCCCACGCCGCCGATCTTCCGGGATCGTCGGCCCTTCGGACCAACTGTCCGTGGCCGGGGTGTATATGAACACCGTCTCCAAGGGCGTCTCGCGCGGAAAGGCTCCGGTCATCGTCCCGAGCAGCCAGATCTCCTGCCCTACGATAACCGGTTGGAAGTGGTGGATCTCCAACGGCGGCGGCGCGCCGTGGGTCCAGGTCTTCGTGGCTGGATCAAAGATATCCACAGGCTGCACGCGTCGCCCGCCGAACAGGTAGAACAGCCCGCCAAGCTCGGCAAAGCCGTTCTCATGCCGACAATGGGGCGCGCCGTGGCAATCGAGCGTGATCCAACCGGACATCCATATCCCTCAAGACGTGAAAACGCCCCCGACCGGCGGGGGCGTTCTGGCTCAGGCCGTCGCGGCCTCGCGCTTCGGGTTTTTGCCCATGATGATCATCGACAGAATGTCATCCTCGGTCACATCCTCCACCCGCTCGGTCCCGATCAACTGCCCGTTTTTCATCACAGACACCCGATCACAAAGCTCCATCATCTCCCGCGTGTCGTGGGAAATGAGGAAGATCCCCAGACCCTGGGCCTTCAACTCCTTGATCAGGTCCGCAACCATGGCCGTCTCATGCACGCCGAGCGCCGCCGTCGGCTCGTCCATGATCAGGATGCGCGCGTTGAAATAGACGGCGCGCGCAATCGCGACCGACTGCCGTTGCCCGCCCGACAGGGAGCGCACCGGCTCATTGAAGCGCTTAAAGTTTGGGTTGAGCCGCGCCATGATCTTGCGGCTCTCACTCTCCATCTTGGTGTCGTCCACCAGACCGAACTTCGTCACGATCTCGCGGCCCAGGAACAGGTTGGAGGCCGCGTCCAGATTGTCGGATAGGGCGAGCGTCTGATAGATCGTCTCGATGTTATGGGTGCGAGCGTCGCGCGGGCTGTTGATCTCGACCTTCTTGCCGTCGACGTAGATCTCGCCCGCATCCTTTTTGTAGGCCCCCGACAGGATCTTGATCAGCGTGGATTTCCCGGCGCCGTTGTGGCCCAGCAGACCCACGACCTCACCCGGCATGACGTCGATGCTGACATCGTCCACGGCCTTGATCCCGCCAAAGTGGATCGAGATGTTGCGCATTTCCAGAAGTGGCGTGGTCATATCAGGCGTCTCCCGTGCGGCGGCGATAGACGATGTCGACCCATACGGCGAGGATCAGGACAGCGCCCACGATGATGTTCTGAAACGGGGCGTCGACCCCAACCATGCCCATGCCACTGACCAGCGACTGCATGATGAACGCTCCCAGCAGCGCGCCATAGATCGTGCCGACGCCGCCAGCCAAAGCGGTGCCCCCGATGACCGCGGCGGCGATCACACGCAGCTCGTCCAGAGTGCCTAGGTCATTCCCAGCCGAGGCCAGACGCGCCGAGGCGATCACAGCGGCCACGGCAGCCAAGCCGCCCATGAGCGCGAAAACCTTCACCGTCAGCATCTTGGTATTGATCCCCGACAGCTCCGCCGCGTCCGGGTTGCCCCCCATCGCAAAGACATAGCGTCCGAACCGCGTCTTGCGGGCCACGATCGTCATGGCGATGGCGATACCGATCACGATCAGAACGGAGATGGGGAACCCATAGGCCTCGGTATAGCCTTCTGGCATCTCCAAGCCTTCGCGTTGAAACCGGCGCTGCAAGACGCGGGTGGGCACCTCGTAGGCGTTGATGACAGCGGTAATCCCCGCAATCGCGCCGACCAGGATGGCGCCCAGTGTGTATTCGGCCCACAGCGGCTTAACCGCGAAACCGTGGGACAAGTGACTGCGCCGGGTGTGGATCAGGAACCAAACGGTGGCCAGGATGGCCACGCCCGCCAAGATCCAGCTTGCCGTCACACCAATGGTGCCCGACGCGCCGCCCAGCTTGATGAACGTGGGATCCAGCGGAGAGACGGTCGTGCCGCGCGTCACCCACCAGGCCGCGCCGCGCCAGATCAGCAGACCGCCTAGGGTGACGATGAAGGACGGGATCATCAGATACCCGACCATCCAACCTTGTAACGCGCCGATGGCCACCCCGAGCGCGACACCGATGATGACCGTGACAATCCAGATGACCGGGCTGCCGAAGCCGACGATTTCAGGCAACCAGAACGCCTGCACCAGCCCCATGACCATGCCGATGACACCGACCATGGATCCGATGGACAGATCGATGTTGCGTGTCACGATGATGAAAACCATCCCCGTAGCCATCACCGCAACCGAAGCTGTTTGAAGCGTCAGGTTGAAGATGTTGCGCGGCGTCAGAAACGTCCCGCCCGTCGCAACGTTAAACACCAGAGCGATCAGCAGAAACGCTCCGATCATGCCCAACAGCCGCGTATCCAGCTGCAACGTCCGTATGAATTTCCCCAGGCCCGCGCCCATCGGTCTCTCTCCCCGTGGTGCCCGTCTGAGACGGGTCTTTTTTTCCAGAAAAAAAGCCCCACCCCCGGTTGTCGAAGGTGGGGCCCCTTAAGTGGGTTGCGCTGGCTTATTCGCAGGCGGCGACGCCCGAGACGCCCTGACACAGCACGGCTTTCTCGATCCAACCGGCGTCCAGAACCACGTCCAGGTTGTCCTGAGTGATCGGCAGCGGCGCCAGCAGCATCGCGCTCACGTCGACGCCCCCGGGCGAGGTGAAGGTCGCAGCGCCATCAACGTCCGCCAGGGCCGTCCCCTTGGCCAAAGCCACGGCGATCTCACCGGCGTTGCGGCCCAACTCACGGCTGTCTTTCCAGACGGAGACCGTCTGCGTGCCCAGGGCCACGCGGTTCAGGGCCGCATGGTCGCCATCCTGGCCGGACACGGGGATGCCATCCATGCCTTGGGCTGTCAGCGCAGCGACCACACCCCCGGCCATACCGTCGTTGGAAGAGATGACGGCATCGACCTCGTTATTGGTCTGGGTCAGGATCTGTTCCATGTTGCGCTGCGCATTCGCGGGCGCCCAACCATCGGTGTAGGTCTCCCCCACGATGGTGATGTCACCGGCGTCGACGGCCGCCTGGATGACCTCTTGCTGACCACCGCGCAGGAAGTCGGAGTTGGGGTCGGTGGGGGAGCCCTTGATCATTACGTAGTTGCCGCTGGGCTGCTGCTCCAACACGGCGCGGGCCTGCATGCGCCCCACTTCAACGTTGTCGAAGGTCAGGTAGAAGGCGCGCGGATCCTCGATCAAGCGATCATAACCAATAACGGGGATGCCAGCGGCCTCGGCACTGTCAAGGCCCGGCCCAATGGCGGCGCCATCCTGAGCCAGGATGATCAGAGCATCCACGCCCTGGGTGATCAGCGATTCAACATCCGCAAGCTGCTTGGTCGATGACGACTGTGCGTCCGCCGACAAATATGCCGCTCCAGCAGCGTCCAGTGCGGCTTTGATGGCGGCCTCGTCGGTCTTCCAGCGTTCCTCCTGGAAGTTAGACCAGCTCACGCCAACAGTGACGGAATGGCCATCGGCAAGCGCCACGGTCACAGGCAGCGTCGCCACCATGGCGGCGGCGATCAGAGTCTTTTTCATAATTTTCCTCCCGTTTGTCGCAGTCCTCAATCGCCCTCGGGCGACCGCGTTCCGCTGGGAAAAGGCTAAGGCGATCCGATTTAATTTGTCAAAGAAAATATTTCCCAAAGGGCGCAGACCGTGTACCTCAAAGACGGAACGATCCGGGTCTGACGTTAGGGCACTCATCGCAGTCTTGGCTCAGATACGGACCGCGCTTCACTGAAAGGTCAAAGGCTTCCATGGCGATGTTCAATCTGTCTCTGTCCGCTCTTCGCACCTGGACGACAGGTCTGTCCTGTGCGGCAGGCGCGGCGTCGGGCGCCGCCCTCGCCCAGGCAGAGCCCCGCTTTGTGAGTCGTGCCCAAGACGTCGTCGGCTCCCACAGCTACGTAGGCGGTTGGGACTTCTTTGTGGGCGGCGGCGTAGCGGTCTTCAATTGCAACGGGGACACCCTGCCGGAGATCTTCGCCGCCGGTGGCGCCGCAGACAGTCGGTTGTTCCTGAACGACAGCACACCTGGCGCTGACATTCGGCTCTCTCAAGCGGATGGCCCTGCAGTCTCCCGGGTGACCGGTGCCTACCCTCTGGATATGGACGGCGACGATGTGCTCGACCTCATGGTCCTGAGGAACGGACCAAACGTCGTCTTACGCGGATTGGGTGACTGTCAATTCGAGGATGTGACAACCGCCTGGGGTCTAGATGTGGGCGACGCGTGGTCCACCGCCTTCTCCGCCACCTGGGAGGCAGGCCAGACCTGGCCGACGCTGGCGATCGGCAACTACGTCGATGCGGACGATCCCGACGGGCCATTTGGCGCCTGCGACGCAAACCGGATGTTTCGTCCAAGCGGGGACGGATACGACCGGCCCATCGTGCTCGATCCGGGTTTCTGCCCCCTGTCCATGCTCTTCTCCGATTGGCGCCGCGACGGTCGCCCCATGCTGCGCGTGTCCAACGACCGTCACTACTACCTCCATGACGGTCGCGAACAGATGTGGAGCCTCGACCCCCTGCGCGAACTGGGCGAAGGCGACGGCTGGGCACCACTCAAATTGTGGGGGATGGGCATCGCAAGCCAGGATCTGACCGGCGATGGGCTGCCAGAAGTGATGTTGACCTCCATGGGCGACCAACTCCTCATGATGAACGAGGGGACGGGGTTCGCTGCTGCCCCCTTCGCCATCGGGGCCACGGCCCATCGTCCCCACGTGGGCGACGACGGTCGTCCCTCCACGGGCTGGCACGCCCAGTTCGGGGATGTGGACAACGACGGGCGCCCGGATCTGTTCATCGCGAAAGGCAATGTCGATCAGATGCCGGGCATGGCCATGGAGGATCCCAACACCCTGTTGATGCAACAGGCCGATGGCACCTTTGCGGAACGTGGCGCGACCGCTGGCATCGCAACGCCGCACCGATCCAGGGGCGCCGCCCTTGCCGATCTGAACGGGGATGGCCGCCTGGATCTGGTCGTGGTCAATCGCCGCGCGCCCCTGGAGGTTTGGCAAAACACGACAGAGGCGGGACAGTGGCTCGCCGTGGATCCCCGCCAGGCAGAGGGCAACCGACGCGCCATCGGGGCCTTCGTTGAGGTGCGCACCAGCACAGGCACCCAGATCCAAGAACGTACCGTCGGAGGCGGCCATGTCAGCGGCACCGCGGCGCCGCTCCACTTCGGCCTTGGCGCAGACGAGAGCGCAGAGGTGCGGATCACTTGGCCAGATGGCACCGTCGGCCCCTGGCGCCAGGTCGATGCGGGACAAATCCTAACGCCGCACCGGGAGTGACCATAAGATACCACGGCCACACACCTCAGATCTACAGAACGTCAATCGAAACCGCGCCCCAACGCCGACGACAACCGATCGGGCCCCCCGTTAATCTCTGCTTAAGGTTAACGCCCCCCGCTTCGATGTTCCAAAAATATGCCTGTCCGACCGTGAGGCGGGCGGCAGTCCCCGTCAAAGGCGCCAAGCCCTAAACGGTCAACTGCCACCTCACTGGCATCGGCGATCAGTCAAACGAACCGGTTCACGTAAGCCTCAAGAATCTCCTGCCGCCCGGACCTCGGTTGCGGGTTCACACCCTGGTCAATCACGCGCGTTTGGATCGTGGCGAGGTCACTGGTCAGCATCGCTTGGGCCGCGGCGTCCTCCCAGGCGGCGTAGCGCGCCGATAGTGCCTTCTCCAGGCCGCCGTCCTCGATCATGGCGGCTGCAGCCATGAGACCTCGGGCACAGACGTCCATACCGCCCACATGGGCCGCGATCAGGTCCTGTGGATCCAAGGACTGCCGCCGCAGCTTCGCATCGAAGTTGGTGCCGCCCGTGGTGAAGCCGCCCGACTTCAGGATTTGATAATAGGCAAGCGCGACCTCGGGCACCGTGTTCGGGAACTGGTCCGTGTCCCACCCCGATTGGTAGTCGTTGCGGTTCATATCGATAGAACCGAGCATTCCTTCGGCCGCGGCGACGGCGATCTCATGCTCAAAGCTATGCCCCGCAAGGATCGCATGGCCCTGTTCCAGGTTCAGCTTCACCTCATCCTCCAACCCATATTTGCGGAGGAACCCGATGCAGGTGGCGGCGTCGAAATCGTATTGATGCTTCGACGGCTCCTGTGGTTTCGGCTCGACGAGGATCTGGCCCTGAAACCCGATCTTATGCTTGTAATCGACGACCATAGACAGGAACCGACCCATATGGTCCAACTCGCGGCCCAAATCGGTGTTGAGCAGGGTTTCATATCCTTCGCGCCCGCCCCAGAGCACGTAGTTCTGACCGCCCAGCTTATGGGTCGCATCCATGCAGCCTTTCACCGTGGCCGCCGCATAGGCAAAGACATCCGGATCCGGGTTGGTCGATGCGCCCGCCATCCAGCGGCGGTCCGAGAACATATTGGCCGTGCCCCACAGCAGCTTGGTGCGAGAGGCCTGCATCTTTTCGCCAAGGTAGTCGGTGATTTCCTCCAGCGTGGCGAGGTTGGCGGCATAGCTGCCCTGTTCCGGGCGCAGGTCCGCGTCGTGCCAACAAAAGAACGGCGCGCCGAGGATGTCGAACATCTCAAACGCCACATCGGCCTTCATCTTGGCGCGCCCCATATCGTCCTGCGGGTGCCAAGGGCGCTGAAACGTGGGGCCGCCGAACGGGTCCCCGCCCTCCCAGGCGAAGGAATGCCAATAGGCCACCGCAAAGCGCAAATGGTCTTCGAGCCGTTTGCCCATCACGGTCGCGTTGGGGTCGTAGTGGCGAAAGGCCAGCGGGTCCTTGCTGTCGACGCCTTCAAAGGTCGCCGGGGCGATCCCGTCGAAAAATCCTGTGGTCATGTGCCTCTTGCCTCTCCTCTGGCTTGGGCGATCTCCGTCCCTGCGGAAGACGCTAGACAGAATTATTTTTTCTGTCAAATTAATGCCTGGAGTGGTCGCGTTTGGGGCGCTCCGATGGGAGGCAGATATGGATGACAGTGGAGCGCCCACCGCCGCGCGGGGGGGCGGCATAGAGGCGCGACGGCCTGGGCGCGCTCGGGTTCTGCGCACGATCCGGCAGCACACCCAAGTTGCGCGGGTCGACATCGCGCGCGAAACCGGGATCAGTCCGGCCACGGTCACGGCGATCACAGCGGACTTGCTGTCCGAAGGCTTGATAGAACGGATCAGCCCCGACGCAGGTGAGCGTCCAAAGACCAGCCGGGGCCGTCCGCGCGAGGCCCTGAAGATCCGAGGTGCGGCCCACCTGGTTGCCGGGGTCAAGGTCTCCCAAGGGGCGATCACCGTCCTCTTGGTGGATTTTGAGGGCCGGGAGTTGGGCACGCAGGAGATCCCGCGCGCCGAACGCCGCAGCAGCGCGGCGGCCTTGGTCGATCAGATTGCGCTGGCCGTGGACCGGGCCTGTCATGCCATCGGCCTCGACCCCGCGCGGGTCTCGGCGGTGGGTGTTGGGCTTGCTGGATATGTGGATGGGTTGCGAGGGTTGGTCCATTGGTCCTCGGCCCTGACCGAGCGCAACGTCCCCTTGGCGGATCTGTTGTCCCAGCGTGTCCACTACGCGGTGTTCATCGATAACGACGCCAACCTTGTGGCCACGGCGGAGCATCTCTTTGGTCGTGGTCAGGCGCTGCGCACCTTCCTTGTCGTCACCATTCAGCACGGGATCGGTCTGGGGGTCGTGATCGACGGGCAACTCTACCGGGGTGCGCGCGGCTGTGGCGCGGAGTTCGGGCATACAAAGGTCGCCCCGGGGGACGGCGCGGCGTGCCAGTGCGGACAACGCGGCTGTCTAGAGGCCTACACCAGCGAATACGCCCTGCTCCGACAAGCGGAGGAGGTGGGCGCGGGGACCTTCACCGACATGGCCGCCTTGCAAGAGGCAGCGGCGCAAGGCGACGCGGGGATCGCAGACCTTCTGTCAGCGGCCGGGGAATACTTCTCCATGGGTTTGGCGAATTTGATCAACATTTTCGACCCGGAGCTGATCATCCTGGCCTTTGAGGCGGCCGGCAACCACCCGCTCTGCCAACCGGAAATTGTGGAAGCGGTTCACAGCAAGGTCGTTCAGGTGGATGTCGCCCCGCCCGAGATTGTCGTCCACAACTGGGGCGACCGCATGTGGGCCAAGGGGGCCGCGGCCTATGGGATCGAGCGTTTGACCCATCTGCTTGTCGAGGATCTGGGCGCCCCCTAGGCGAGCGGCGTCATTGGGGCCGCACCAATCCGTAGAGACCACGGTATCGGTCCCACCCCTCGGCGTAGCGCTCCAAGAGGTCGGCGCGCGGGTCGATTGTCTCGGCAATGGGTGGCGGTGACATAATCTCCGCAGGATCGGCCCCCGTCGCAGCGGCGAGCCCCAGACGGGCGGCGCCGAGGGCCGCGCCGAACTCTCCGCTTGCGGGGATCGACAGCGGCAGGTTGAGGGTGCTGGCCAGGGTCTCCAACCAGAACCGGGACCGCGCGCCACCGCCCATGGCAATGACCGATGACAACTGCGCGCCCGTGCCGGACAGAGCGGCCAAGCAATCCCGCAGGGCAAAGGAGACCCCCTCAACGACCGCCCGCGTCAGATCGGCGGGACCATGGCCCACGTCCAGCCCAACAAACGCCGCGCGGACACCTGCATCGTTGTGTGGTGTCCGCTCCCCCGACAGATAAGGCAGGAACGACAGATCCGAGGGCCCGGCAATCTGGTCTGGCAGGGCGGCGGCCAAGTTCGCCGGGCTCTGCCCCGTTTGGCGCGACAGCCAGTTCATACAATCCGTCGCGGCCAGAATGACGCCCATCTGATACCACCGGTCTGGCACGGCGTGACAAAAGGTATGCACCGCCGTCGCGGGATTCGGGGCATAGCGATCCCGCGCCGCCAGCAGCACGCCAGAGGTGCCCAGTGACACGAACCCCTGCCCTTCGGCGAAACACCCCGCCCCGCAGGCAGCGGCGGCGTTGTCGCCCCCGCCCCCTGCGACGACCACAGGGCCACGAATGTTCCAGCGGGTGCGCAAAACCTCTCGCAAGTCTCCCGACGGTGCGCTGCCTTCCACAAGATCAGGCATCTGGTCGCGCCCCATGTGTCCAGCGGTCAGAGCCGTCTCAGACCAGTCGCGCGCACCCACATCCAACCATGACGTGCCCGCGCAATCGGACATATCCCCCACATGCCGACCCGTAAGCCATAGGCGCAGGTAATCCTTTGGCAGCAGAACCTTGGCCACGCGGGCGAACACGTCCGGCTCATGGGTTTGCAACCACAGGAGTTTCGGCGCCGTGAAGCCCGGGAAGACGATATTCCCGGTTACCTCGCGCAGGTCCTGGGTCGTATCCAAGCGCGCGGCCTCCTCCGCCGCGCGTGTGTCGTTCCACAGGATACAAGGTCGGAGGACCGCATCATCGGCGTCAATCAGCGTCGCGCCGTGCATCTGACCGCTCAGGCCAATCGCGCGCAGATCGGCGAGCTTTTCCGGCACATCGCGCGCGAGCGCATCGAACACACCTTCGCAGGCCGTGATCCAATCGGCGGGATCCTGTTCAGACCAGCCTGGCTGCGGATGGGGATTGTCGTAGGCATGGTCAGCGGTGGCCACGACCGCGCCCTCTTCGTCCATCAGGATGGCCTTTAGACCGGATGTCCCCAAGTCTAATCCGAGATACATGGCGCGCCCCTCCCCAGTTGCTTTTGGTGACTTGGCCCATATCGCCCGAGCCGTCTAGCCTTTGACCGGGCGGCCCAGTCCGCTAAGCCAGCCTCAGAGGGAGCGCGCGATGCACATTGATCCGTTTGGCGTTGAAATCTGGATGAACGAGACCGAGACGCGCTGCCGGTACAACCTGGCTGAAACCTGCGTGGCGGCCATGACCCTGGATGAGATGCTGGAGATCATCGGCCATGACGGGGACCCTTTAGCCGCAATCCGGGACCAACCGCTGAGCTATGGCGCGATTGAAGGCTCTGAGCGGTTGCGGGCGGCGATTGCCAACCTGTACGCCAGCCGCGCGCCGGAGGATGTGATGGTTACCCACGGCACCATCGGCGCCAATGATTTGGTCTGGCGGGCCCTCGTGGGGCCAGGGGACCATGTTGTCAGCCTGACCCCCACCTACCAACAACACACGGCCATCCCTGCCAGCGTCGGGGCCGATGTCACGGCCCTGCCCTTGACGGCAACCGACGAGTACTTGCCCGATCTGGACCGCTTGCGCGCCGCCATGACCGACCGGACGCGCGTCGTGGCCTTTACCAATCCGAACAATCCGACCGGCAGCCTTATCCCCGAGGACATGCTGCGCGCGATCATCGACATCGCCGAAAGCGGGGGCGCCCGCGTGCTCGCCGACGAGGTCTATCGCGGGACCGCGCAGGTGGGGGATGGGCACAGCCCATCCGTCGCAGATTTCAGCCCCCATGCGGTGGCCACGGCGGGCATGTCGAAAGCCTTCTCTCTCGCCGGTCTCCGACTGGGGTGGGTGACCGCGCCGCCCGACGTCCTGGCCGCGGTCTCCCTTCACCGGGACTACTCAACGATTTCCGTCGGGATGCTCGACGACCACATCGCGGCGCTGGCTTTGGAACACGCGGACCGGATCCTGGCGCGCAGTCTCCGGATCACACGACAGAACCTGGAGATCCTGTCCGACTGGGTCGCGGCGGAGCCTGGGGTGAATTGGGTCCGCCCAACCGCTGGAACGACGGCCCTGCTCCATCTGGACTGTGATATCGGATCGGAGGCCTTTTGCCGGGGGCTTTTGGCGGAAACGGGTGTTCTGCTCACCCCAGGCGCGGTGATGGGCATGGAGGGAACTGTCCGCATTGGCTTTGCCAACGAACTCGATGCTCTGCGTGCCGGGCTTCCCCTGGTGTCTGGCTATTTGGCGCGCGTTGGCTAGGGCTATTTGACGACCATACGGTCTTGAAAACGGCCCCGTGAGCGCCGTTCCACAAAGACCAAGTGACAGTTTTAAGACCGGTCGCCTATGCGGCGAAAGGCGGTTGACCAAGGTCGGGAACTCTGACGAGGTGAGGCCATCAGTTTAAGTGGCTTGGGGGAAAAAGGCCGATGCCTATTGTTACATTGAGCAATGCGGATTTTGTAGAAGGCGACGGCGGGTTTCAGGTCGTCATCTTCCGCGCAAGCCTGGACGAAGCCCCCAACGTTCCCGCCAGCTTTCAGTTTTTCACCCAAGAGGGCAGCGCCCAGTCGGGCGACTATGACTCGGGAGGGGCCACGGTCACATTTGGTGCCGGGGAAACCGAGGCGGAAATCCGGATCGTCCTAAGGGGCGACCGGGTCGTCGAAGGCAACGAAACCTTCGAGATCGTCGCCTATAACCCCCGTGGTTTGGATTTCCCGGATCAGGCGGCTGCGCTGGTGGCCACGGGCACGATCCTCGACAATGACGACGGCATCCCGGACATCCCGCGCGCGGATCCTGGTGTGGCGCGACAGATCTTCGGCCCCACGCCTGAGGCTGGTCCGTTTCCGACGATGACCGCCTATAACACGGGCTATATTGAGGGTGACAGCGGCTTTAAGTTCCAGGGCATTCTGGTCACGCTGGACCGTCCGGCCACGACGACCACGACCGTGGATTACTACACGGTCCAGGGAACCGCGGCCAATTCCGTTGGCGATTATGACGGTGCGGGCGGCACAGTCACCTTCACCGCCGGACAGCGGTCGGCGATCCTCAACGTCGTCACACGCGGCGACCAAACGCCCGAGCCGAATGAGACCTTCACGGTGGTTTTCACGAACCCGAACAACCTCAACATCAAGGATGGCGCCCAAGCCTTAGAGGTGACGGTGGACGTCCTGGATAACGACAGCGGCGCAGCCGATCTGGAGGGCGGCATCGGCGCCGAAGGCACCCCGATTTTCGGGCCTGAGCAAGTCGATGACCTTCCGACCATCCGGGTCCAAGGGGTCGATGTCATCGAAGGCAACGGCGGTTTTCAGGTGGCAGAGATGCTCGTCACCCTGGATGGGCCGGTGACCAGCCCTGTGTCTTTTAGCTGGGGAACGCAGGATCTGACGGCCAGCGCGCTCCAGGGGGATTATGACGCCACCGGCGGAACGGTGACGTTCAACCCAGGTCAGCAGAGCACGCGCATTGGCGTCATCATCCGCGGCGACCAGACCATCGAAGGGGACGAAGACCTCCAGGTCCTCTTTACCGGGGCCACCAACGCCCGGTTTGAGGGGGGTGCCGCGGCCATAGAGACGACCATTGGGATCTTGGGCAACGACGGCGGGCCGGTATCGGGCCCCGCCGGTCGCACCGAGATCGCGACAGCCGCACCTGAGCCTGTGTCGACCTCGCCCATCATTCCCGTCATCCAGGTCCACGATGCCACAATGATCGAAGGCGATGGCGGCCTCACGGGCATGAGCTTCCTTGTGACGCTCGACCGGCCCGCGCCCGCGCCCGTGACGTTCAGCTATTCCACACTGGATGGCACAGCCAGCCGCTTTTTCGATTTCGATCTGACCGGTGGCACCTTCACCATCCCGGCGGGACAACAGAGCGCGCGGATCAATGTGACGTTGCGGTCTGACACGGAACGGGAAGATACCGAGAGCTTTGACCTGTTCGTTTACAATGCCACGAACGCCAACTTTGCTGGCAATGCCATCGGGTTGGTCGCCACGGGCACGATCTTGGACAACGACAGCGGACCCGTGACCCAAGACGCAGGGAGGGGCGATGCCGCCCCGGGCGTTCTGGGACCGGAGCCCGATGACAATTTCGTTCGGGTCGACGCGGTATCGATCTCCATCGAGGAACGTGACAGCGGATCGCAGTTCTATTCCGTCCCCATCCTGCTGTCGGAGCCCGCGCGCGAAGAAGTCATCGTGAGCTACCGTACCGTGGGAAACACCGCGCTCCCCGGAGAGGATTACATCGAAACCTCTGGCGAACTTCGCATTCCGGTCGGATCCGGGGCCGGTCTGATTGGGATCCGCGTCCAGGGCGACACGGCCATTGAGGGCGATGAGACGTTCTTCCTGGAGCTGACAGGCGTCAGCGGCGCGGTCCTCGCCAATGGGGAAAACACCCTGCGGACCGAGCTGCGGATTGCCGGTGACGACGGCGCCGGGACGCCAGCCACCAGCGCGGACTTTGAACTGACGCGCGGCGCATCGGATGACCCGGATCGTCTGCTCGGGTCGTCGGCAAGCGACATCATCTCAGCCGGGGGTGGGGCCGATACGGTGGACGGCCTCGCGGGTGATGACCTGCTCAACGGCGACGATGGGCGCGACCTGCTCCGTGGCAACGATGGCAATGACACCCTCGCGGGCGGCGCCTTTGCGGACACGCTGATCGGTGGGTTGGGTGACGACCAACTGATCGGCGGCACTGGTCGCGATGACATGCAGGGCGGCGCGGGCAACGATGTCTATTCGGTCGACAATATTCGCGACATTGTCCGTGACAGCGAAGGCGACATGGACCGCGTGAACACAAGCGTCGACTTTGTCGTCGCGCGCACAGGCATCGAAGAAATCATCGGAACCGGCACGGCCGACATTCAAATCCTTGGCGACCGCACCTCCACCCGGATCGTAGGCAACGAAGGGGACAACATCCTGCTGGCCGGTGGCGGCGAGGATACGATCACCGGCGGGGCCGGGGCGGATATCTTCGCGTTCCAAGCCGATGGGAACCCGTCGAACGCGACGATCACCGATTTTGGCGCGGGCGACGTCCTTGCCTTGGACGACAGATACTTCGGCCTGGGCAACGGGCGCATCAATGCACGGGAACTGTCGCCATCGGATGTGCAGGGGTTGCTGCGCGATGGGCTGGCCTCTTTCAACTTCCGCACGCTAGAGCTTTCGGTGGACGTGGACGGGCCGGGTGGCCCCCGCGGTCTAGAGGTCATCGCGACCTTCACGCCCGCAAGCGCACGGGAACTTGGGGTCGATGATATCCTCATCTTCTGATGGATCTTGGCAGGTAAGGCGGGGGCCGGGCCAACCGGCACGCCCGCCTCGCCTGATCTGGCGGCAATCTGGCGCCTGGGCCATTTGGGTAGGGGCGCAGCATTCTGTTGGAGGACTGGGGAGACCTGGTCCCATACGCAATCAGTCCTTTTGGACCCGTTCAGGGACCATTCACACGGTCGATCGCCATGGATGAGTGGATCGACCGTTTTCCAGGTCTTTCAGCCCTGCAACCGGACGTGCGGGATCGACTGACCCGGGCGTCGCGCCGTGTTCAGATCCAGGCTGGCACTGTGATCTTCGGACCGGGTCATCCCCCCGATGCCCTGCTGCTGCTGCTCGACGGGCGGGTGCGGGTTCAACAGACAACGGAGGGCGGTCGGCACATCGTCCTCTACCGCGTCCATTCCGGCGAAAGCTGCGTCATGACCACCGCCTGCCTGCTGGCCTACGAAGACTATACCGCCGAAGGCATCGCGGAGACCGATATAGAGGCCGTGGCCATTCCGCGCGCGGTATTTGACGACGGCATGGCGACCTCACCGGCCTTCCGGCGCTTTGTCTTTTCGGCCTATTCGAAGCGCATCACCGATCTCTTCCTGACCATCGAAGAAATCGCCTTTGGCCGGATGGATGCACGTCTGGCGGCCAAGCTGCTGGAGCTGTCCGATAACACAGGCAGTTCCGTTCTCAAGGCCACCCACGGAAGCCTCGCCACGGAGTTGGGAACGGCCCGTGAAAGCGTATCGCGCCAGATGGCGGAGTTCGCTCGGCGCGGTTGGGTCGAGCAGCGGCGCGGCGCGATACAACTGGTCGATGCGCCTGCCTTGCGAAAGTTCGCCGAAACAAACCCGGTTTGACCGCACGGTGACCATGTCACCGACGGTGCCGCCTGGTCCCGTCACATAGGCCCCGGCCAGCATGTCGCTGGTGACCCTAGACCGGAGCCTTCGACATGAACCGCTTGACCACTGCCCTCGCCGCCATCGCCGTCACGACCATGAGCCTGCCTGGACAGGCCGAGGCGGATGGAACGGTGCTGTCCATCGTGACCGCCGGAGATCCTCAGACCCAGTTGATGTCCATGGTCCTGACGCTCCAGACGGCAAACCAGGGCCTCGCGCCCCGCGTCTTGCTGTGCGGACCAGCCGCGGACATGGCCCTGAAAAACGCCCCAGCAAGCGCCACCGCAGGCCAGCCGCCCCGCGATGCGAGCCCCCAGGGCCTGTTGCAACGCCTTTTGACGATGGGGGCAACGGTGGAGGTCTGCGCGATTTACCTGCCGGGCCTTGGGGAGGATGCATCGGTTCTGATCGACGGGGTCGGCGCCGCCAGCCCGGCCGAAATCGGGACCCTGCTGGCCGATCCGACGGTGCGTCTGCTGACATTCTGAACCGAAGCAGAGCTCATAAACGGTCCACGGTAACATCATCACCGACCCGAAGCGCCGCAGCCGCTAAGGGTCGCACGAGACATAATGGAGGATACCCATGCGAAACGAAGGCACATTAGATCGCGGTCTGCGCGGGATCGGAGGCATCGCTCTGCTGGCCCTGGCACTGTTCTCGGACATTGCAGTGTTCAACACATTGGGCGGCTTTTGGGCGTCCATGGTGATTGGCGGCGTCCTGACCATCACAGCCATCACAGGGTTTTGCCCAGCCTACCGGATCCTTGGCCTGAAGACCTGCGCGGACTGCTAGGATGGAGACCGCGTTTACCCCGCTGGCCTCCCTCATGGGCGGGCTATTGATTGGAACGGCGGCTGTCCTGTTGATGGCCACGTTGGGCCGGGTCTTGGGGGCCACGGGGATCCTCGGGGGCTTGCTCTGGCCCCAGGATGCTGCGGACTGGGGTTGGCGCGCTGCCATGGTCGCGGGCATGGTCCTCGCGCCCATCCTTCTTGCGGGACTGGGACGCCCCGTCGCCGTAGAGGTCCCCGTGGGATCCGCGATGCTGATCGGTGGCGGCCTTCTGGTGGGTGTGGGCGCCGCGCTCGGGTCGGGCTGCACCTCTGGCCATGGCGTCTGCGGTCTGGCCCGGCTGTCGCCCAGATCCCTTGCCGCAACCGTAACCTTTATGGCCACCTGCGCCGCCACCGTCTTCGTGGCGCGCCATGTGGTGGGGGGCTAAGATGCGTCTGATTTCTGCGGCCTGTATTGGCCTGATCTTTGGCTTTGGCATTGCCCTCTCGGGCATGGCGAACCCGGCCAAGGTCCTGAATTTCTTCGACCTGTTTGGGACTTGGGACCCGTCGCTCGCCTTTGTGATGGGCGGTGCGTTGTTGGTGGCCGTTCCGGGCTATCGCTTTGTTTTCCGGCGGTCCGCTCCGCTGCAAGAACATGCTTTCCACGTCCCACAGACACGGCAGATTGACGCGCGCCTCTTGGCGGGGGCCGGTCTATTTGGTGCGGGGTGGGGCCTTGCTGGCTTTTGTCCGGGGGGCGCCCTGCCCGCCCTTGGTACGGGCCAAGTGGAGGTTTTTCTCTTTGTCGGGGCCGCAAGCGTCGGGATCTTGATCGTGCGCCTGTGGCCGCGCGCCACCCCTAAGCAACAGGCGTCAACATAAGGGAGACCAGCACATGCCGAACCCTGATTCACAGCCAATCAGCCTGGCTGCCCCGGTGGTCGAAGCCTTTTTCGACCCTGCGACCCATACCATCAGCTACATCGTCAAGGACCCGGCCTCCGACGCCTGCGCGCTGATCGATACGGTCATGGATCTGGATTACGCCGCCGGGCGCATCACCTCGGACAGTGCGGACCGATTGATCGAGCGGGTTCGGGACATCGGGCTACATGTGACCTGGATCCTGGAAACCCACGTCCATGCGGACCACCTGTCGGCGGCGCCCTACCTGCAAGAGCGGCTGGGCGGCAAGATCGGGATCGGTGCAGAGATCACGACCGTCCAGGAAACCTTCGGCAAGATTTTCAACGAAGGCACGGAGTTCCAACGGGACGGCAGCCAGTTTGATGCCCTTTTCCAGGATGGCGATCGCTTCAAGATCGGTGGGCTGACAGCCCGCGCCCTGCATACCCCCGGGCACACGCCCGCCTGTATGGCCTATGTCATTGGCGACGCGGCCTTCGTCGGTGATACCCTGTTCATGCCGGACGGCGGCAGCGCCCGGGCGGATTTTCCCGGTGGGGACGCGGGGCAGCTGTACGATTCCATCCAGAGGTTGCTTGCCCTGCCGGATGAGACACGGCTGTTCATGTGCCACGACTACGGTCCCAACGGTCGCGCCATTCAGTGGGAAACAACCGTCGCGCAGGAGAAATCCGACAACATACACGTGGGTGGTGGGACCACGCGGGAGGATTTCATCCGGTTCCGCAATGAGCGGGACGCCCAGCTTAAGGTGCCGAACCTGATCCTGCCATCGCTGCAGGTGAATATACGCGCGGGGAAAATCCCAAGGGATGAGGACGGGCGTCCGATGATGAAGGTGCCGGTCAACGGCCTGTGAGGCGACGCGGTGCAGACCGTTCGCACGGAACCAAACCAGCGCAATAGATAGCAATGAAGTGGTGGCGCACCCATGAGGATTCGAACCTCAGACCTCTGCCTTCGGAGGGCAGCGCTCTATCCAGCTGAGCTATGGGTGCCTATGGGATGCGGGATAGCCGGGAACCGTCGGCCCCGCAAGTCATTCTGTCCCCGTGCGCTCACCGATTGCAGCCAGAACCGAGCGCGCCGCCCTCAGGCCCGGCGCTTCGCCGCCGCGACCCAAGCGATCCATTGTGCGGTCCAAGGCCTCGACCTGGCGGGCCCGCTGTGATGGCACGAGCAACAGATCGTTAAAGGCGCGCCCGATGGCCTTTGGCCGACAGGCTTCGCCCAGGAATTCGGGCACGGCGCGCGTCTCACTGACTAGGTTCACGAGGGTCACCGTGTCGACCTTGAGCATCCGCGCGATGATCTGCCGTGAGAACCAATTCATATCGTAGGCGATGACCATCGGCACGCCATTGGCCGCCAACTCCAAACTCACCGTACCAGAGGCCGCGAGGGCCGCCGTCGCCGCCCCAAAGGCCGCGCGTTTCTCTGCCGGGTCCGTCACGACCAATGGGTGACCGGGCCACCCTCGAACGGCGTCGCGGACGGCAGCGGCGAGGTGGTCGACAGCGGGAACAACAACCCGCGCGTCCCGGGGCAGCTTGGCAAGGGCCTCGCCAAAGATCGGGGCAAGGCGTCCGACTTCGCCGCCCCGCGACCCCGGCAGCACCAGCGCCAGGGGACCGGTGATACCATGTTCTTCGCGAAACAGATCGGCCTCAGCGGGCGACGCCAGGGGCTTCGCCACGACCGGGTGGCCAACGAAATCGCAGGTCATGCCAGCCGCCTGCATGTAGGGTGGCTCAAATGGCAGCAGGGCCAGGACATGGTCCACCGTGCGTGCCATCCGGGCCGCACGCCCCTCGCGCCAGGCCCAGACCGACGGTGCGACGTAATGGATCACCGGAAGGCTTGGCCGCACGGTCTTGGCCCTGGCCGCAACGCGGAGGCAGAAATCAGGGCTATCGATGGTGACGAGGGCGTCCGGTACCGTGTCTGCGATGGCCTCGACCGTCTGATCGCGGCGCCGGAAGAGATGACGCAGGCGAGGCAGGACCTCGGCCAGCCCCATGACCGACAGGTCCGACATGGGAAACAGGCTATCCAACCCCTCGGCCTGCATCGCAGGACCACCCACACCCGCGAAGGTGACGCCGGGCTGCAGCTGTTTCATCCCCGCCATCAAGGCCGCGCCGAGTGCATCGCCCGAGGGCTCTCCGGCGATGAGGAACAGGCGCATCAGGCCCCGCGCGCCAGCAGAAATAGACCTCGCGCCGTGCATTGGGCTGCTACCTCTGCCGGGTCGAGGACGAGGACTCCGTCGGCGGCAATAGCAATACCTGACAAGCCTGCCTCGGCCACGCGCCGGACGGTTTCGGGGCCAATGGTCGGAAGGTCGATGCGGCGGTCCTGGTCCGGCTTTGGCGCCTTGTAGAACACTCCACCCTCTGGCCGCGCAAACGGGGGCAGCCCGGCTGGTGCCGCGCCACCGCTGAGCCAGTCAGCCGCGCCTCCGAACAGGTCACCGCCAAACAGACCTCCAGACGCCGCTTGGGGCGGGGGCGCGGGGCGGCGGGCCAAACTGCTCAGCATCCAGTCAGTCCCTGGCAGCGCCTCGACCGCCAAGACCTGACCCCCAGCCACGACGCATCCCTGCCCCACATCCAGCGGACCGAGGGCCGCCTGCACCGTCTCTGCCCGGGCGATATCAGCTAAATCGCGGTCGTTGGGTATGCCCACTTGGGGCGCCTGCAACAGCTCCGGCGCGATGTCCTGGGCACCGAGAACGGCGATGCCGGCCTCCTCGAAAAAGGCAATGACCGTGCGCAGGGCCGCGTCATCCCCTGCCTGCAAGGCCTGCATCATCCGAGGCACCAGGGGCATCGTCGCCGCATCCACCGCGCTTGGGTCGAGGGGCGGACGTGCAATTGCGCCCGCGAAACAGACCTCGGTGACACCCTCGTCCGACAGATCCGCGATCAAGCTGCCCAAGCGCTCAATCCGAAAGGCGCGGGACTGGCCGACCCCTTTGGGGGCGAAGCCCTCCAAATGGCAGGCGAACCACGACCGTCCGGACCGCCCAAGGGCATTTGCCAAGACAGCGGGCAAAGCGCCCTGCCCGGCGATCAAGGCCAAACGGCTCATTTCGGCACCAGGAAAGAGCGGTCGCTAGCCCCCGTGATAAAGGCGACCATGCGGCGGACGTAGTCGCTCTCGGTCTCCGTCCCGAGGCGCACGGCCCGTTCATGGAACGTCCCCTCGCCCTGTTTGAGGGTCAGCAACGCAATGCGCAGGGCTTGGATATCCGACCGTGCCACGCCCCTGCGCTTCAGACCCACGAGGTTCAGACCATCCAACTCAGCCCGTGGACCCGCCACAAGGCCGTATGGCACCACATCATTGGTCACCATGGAGAGCGCCCCGATGATCGCACCCTGGCCCACGCGCACCCATTGGTGGATGCCTGACAGGCCCCCAACGATCACATCATCTTGGATCTGGCAGTGACCCGCCGCAGCGGAATTGTTCACGATGATCACGCGGTCACCAATGATGCAGTCATGGGCCACGTGGCAGCCTGCCATAAACAGACCGTCATCGCCGACGACCGTCTCGCCGCCACCCTGGGTGGTGCCCGGGTTCATGGTCACATGTTCGCGGATCCGGTTGCGCGCACCGATCCGCAGCCGGGTGCGTTCGCCGCCGTACTTCAGGTCTTGGGGCACTTCACCGATGGATGCGAAGGGAAAAATCTGCGTCCCCTCGCCCACATCTGTCCAACCGGTCAGCACAACATGGGATTTGATTTCAACGCCCGCGCCCAGCGTGACCTCAGACCCGATGACCGAGAACGGCCCGACCGAGGCCCCCGGCCCGATCACCGCCCCCTCTTCGACAAGCGCCTGGGGATGGATCTGTGCAGACGGGTCGATGCTCACTTCGGCAGATCCATCATGGCCGTGAAATCGGCCTCCGCGGCCATCTCACCCTCGACCGTCGCCTCACCCCGGAAGCGCCAAACCTTGGCGCCTGGCTTGCCCCGGGTCACCGTCACGCGCAGTTCCAAGACATCGCCTGGGATGACCTTGCGGCGGAATTTGCAGCCGTCGATCCCCATGAAGTAGACAAGGAAGTCTTTGTCGGCGAGGTCGTTGCTCACCCCGACCATCACAGCCGCCGTCTGGGCCATGGCCTCGACGATGGTGACACCCGGCATGATCGGCGCACCCGGGAAATGCCCTTGGAAATGCGGCTCGTTGAAGGTGACGTTCTTGATGCCCGTGGCCGAGGTATTAGCGACGATGTCGCGAACGCGGTCCACCAACAGGAACGGATAGCGATGGGGGATGATCCGTTGGATCAGGTGGATATCGGCCTCGGCCTGGATCGCATCGCTTGGCATGGTGTCCCCTGTCGTCAGTTCCCATCGGGCTTAACGCGCCGGGCCCGAGGGGTGCAAGCCGTGGGGCGCTATTCGGTCGGCGGTGTCTGAGGTGCCGGGGCGTCCTGCGCGGGCCGCTGGGTCGGCGGCGTCGTTCCCAAGGTGCTACCACTGCCGAGGGCCTCATTGACCCGTTCCAGCGCCAGCGCTGTGATGTCCACCTGATCCGCAGAAGCAATCACAATGCGGCGGTCGAGAATGACGAGGGCCCCCGTCTCTCGCGCCAGGGCCACGAGAATCGGATTGGCGCGCTCAAAGAACACGGATTGGGCGCGGTCGGATTGCTGTTGGATGGCCCGGCTCTTGGCGTCTTGCGCGCGCCTGATGGCCACGACGCGGGCGTCGAAATCGGCGGCCAACACGCGGAAGGCATCCATGTCCAGGGACGCTCGCTGGCGCGTGAGCGATTGCTCCTCCGCCTCAAGCTCCGCCTCGATCCGACGGTTCTCGGCGGCCAGCTCTGTGCTGGCTGCCTCCAAATCATCGGCGACGCGCTGACCAAACAGACTTTGAGAGAAGAGCGCGTCGCGATCCAGGACCGCAACCGCCGTCTGCGCGATGCCCGGTGACAGGGGCGCCGCACCGCCGGTGCCCTGGGCCAAGGCCCCCGACCCCAGGCCCAGCACCAAGAGGGCTGCGCAGAGGCCGCGCACCCTCAGAACCGCGTTTCGATCGTCAGGTCGAAGTTCTGGACGCGGTCAAACTCCCGCTTGCGGATGGCTTGGCTGAAGTTGAAGCGCAGGGGCCCCAACTGTGTATCCCACAGAATACCGACCCCCACTGCGGAGTTCAGGAAGAATCCATCATCCACGGGGTCCGTCCCGTTCGGGCCGCCATTGGTGTCATCCAACCCCCAGACGGAGCCTACGTCCAAGAAGGCCGCGCCAGAGATGCCGTATTCATCGGGTAGGAACCCAAACGGAAACTGAGCCTCGACACGGGCCGCGACATAGCGATTGCCGCCGAGCGCGTCATCGCCGGCCACCCGGTCGCGCGGACCAATCCCCGCGGTCTCAAAGCCACGAATGATCGACGGGCGATTAAAGAACCGCGTCGCCTGGAGGGAGTTCGTTCCGTTGAGCGAGGTCACCAGACCACCCTCGAAGGCAGCGCGGAGGGTGACTTCATCATTGGCAACGGTGCGCTGTGCTTCGGCAGAAAACGACGTGCGAACGAACTCCGTATCCCCACCCAATCCGGCGAAGTCCTGCCCAAAGGACAGCCGAACGCCGCGCGTCGGATCCAGGCCGCCCCCGATGGTGTTGTAGCTCCACCGATAGCCGACCACAGACGTCACGTTGCTGCCTTCGTCACCGCGCAGGATCTGAGACAGGTTGGCCGGATCGCGCGCCGTCAGCTTGTCATCGGAGATCCCGTAGGACAGGCGTAGGCGGCTGTATTCACCCACCGGAAAGGCAATCCCAGCATCAAAGCCAATTGTCCGCGTATCGAAGGTCAGGCTGTCGTCCGAGGTTTCCTGATAGAAGGCACCGAAGGACAATGCGAGATCGCGGGCCAGGAATGCGGGTTCGATGAACCGCACCGATGACGATGTGTTCTCAGATCCGGTGTCGATGGTGAAATCGAGCGTTTGGCCCCGACCCAGGAAGTTGTTCTCCGAAAAACTGACCGCCACGCCCGGGCCCTGTTCCACGGAATAGTTGAGGCCGAAACCCAACGACCCTGTCGGCTGCTCTTCCACGTCAACGTCGACGATGATGGTGCCATCGCTCGCGCCTTCGCGGGCGCTGACGTCCGCTTGGGTGAAATAGCCGAGCGCCCGGATGCGTTCCGCTGCGGCGCGAATTTCACGGGGGTTGAATGGGTCGCCCTCCACCGTGTCAAATTGACGGCGGATCACCCGGTCCAGCGTGGTTTGGTTGCCCTCGATATCGATCCGCTCCACGAACAGACGCTCGCCCTTCTCCAATACGAAATCCACGTCCAGCGTCAGGTCACGGTCGTTCCGTGTCACGCGCGGCGTGGCGCGGATGAAGGTCAGCCCTTCGCGCGTTGCCAGGAGTTCCAGACGTTCAATCGTCCGCTCCATGGCCTGCGGGGAAAAGATGTCGCCTGGGCGAACCCGGATTTCAGACTGGTACAAATCGACGTCGATCTCAGCCAGATCAGACGACGCCGTAAGCTCTCCGAACCGGAACTGCTGGCCCTCTTGGATCTGGAAGGTGATGAAAAAGCTATCCCGCGAGGGGCTGAGTTCGGGCGTGGAGGACAAGACTTGGAAGTCGGCATAGCCGCGCGAAAGATAGAAATCGCGCAGCAACTGCTCATCAAACGCAATACGGTCGGCCACGAATGTATCGCTGCCAATCAACAGTCGGAAGATACCGGCTTGGCTGGTTTCCAGAACCCGGCGCAGACGGCGGTCAGAAAAGGCGCGGTTGCCCACAAAACTGATCCGTTCGACCTCCGACACGCGGCCCTCGGCAACCTCAAAGACCAGATCGACACGGTTGCCGCGACGCTCGATGATTTTGGGGGCGACGGTCGCGGACAGACGCCCGGACTGCGCATAGGCGTCCGTGATCGCTGCGGCATCCCGCTCCGCTTGGGCGGGCGAATACGTCCGGCGCGGCGTGCTGCCGATGACCGTGAACAGGTCGTCATCAGACAGCCGATCATTTCCCTCGATGTTGATGCGGTTGATGATGGGAAACTCATCTACGATCACGAGCAACTTGGACCCCTGGGGCACAAGCTCCACCCGTTGAAAAAGGCCCGAAGCTTGGAGCCGCTGGTACCCATCGCTGAGCGCACCGGCGGAAATCGCCTGGCCCCGCGCAACGCCCAGCGTTTGCAGGATGGTCGCCTCTTCAATGCGGGTGTTGCCCTGGATTTCGAAGGACGAGAACCGGAAGGTTTGCGCTTGGACGGCGGCCGTCAGCAGGATCATAGCCAGCAAAGACAGCGCGGCAGTGCGCATGCCATTCAATACACGAGGAAATACCCCCCGACCGGTCCATAAAAAGACCCTGCCGCGATCGTCCATGTCATCCGCCCCACCAACGTTTCTTACGGCAGATGCCTAACGAAGGGGTGACCGGTTGTCAAAGCGGAGGGGGACTGAACACCCGTTGGATACGAGGCGCCCCATGACCGGCAAAAAGCCGCCGGTTGAGGCTAAGATCGGTCCCTGATGTCGGACGTCAGGGACCTGGACTGGTGCCCCGGTCCGCCAAGCCAAAGATCAGATCGACTGGATCCAACCGGCCAAAATCACGGCGCCCAGGATCGCGATCACCGCTAGAATGCGGTCAATGTTCAAGCCCATGAAAATGGACAGGCCCCGATATCCGTTTCTCACATGGTTCATGGCGACACCCGTAGCTAACCCTAGCGTCCCGTGTGCCCCGACTTTGGGGCAGCAATGGGGCAAGCCCGGGGCGAAAGTGGCGCGATGGCGCGTCAGGGACAGACCAAATCGTTAAACAATGCGAAGAGCATCAGCGCGCCCATGAGCGCCACACCGAACGTCATCAGCAGGCGCACGGCGCTGTCCGAGGGCGGCTTCCCCGCCACGGCTTCGTAGGCGTGAAAGACCAGGTGTCCGCCATCTAGGACAGGAATCGGGAACAGGTTCAGCATCCCAACGGCCGTCGACAGGACGGCAATGAACCAGATAAACTGATCAATGCCCTGACTGGCGGTGGCACCCGAGACCTCGGCGATTCCAATCGGCCCAGACAGGTTACAGGTGCTGATCTGGCCAGTCACGATATGGCCCAGGGCCGATAGGGAGGAGCGGACGATGAAGATTGTCTGCTCAACGCCATAGGTAATGGCTGCCAGCGGGCCTGCCCGCTCGCTCACAGGATCGAAGAACATCGCCCCGGTGATTCCCAGCAGCCAGCGGGTCTCAAACCCACCATCCGGCAAAGGTAAATCCATCCGACGTGGCTCGATGGTGAACACAAGCTCTTCGCCGTTGCGCCAAACATCCAGCGCCAGGGTCGCGCCCTCTGCGGCAGCAACACGATCTTGCAGCGCCCGGAAGGAATGGATTGGCTCCCCATCCACAGCCACGATGACATCGTTCGGTCGGATCCCAATGTCCCAAGCGGCGGAGCGGGGCTGCACAACCTCAACACGGGCGGGCATCGGCAAAGCAGCCTCAAGTGTGATGGTCTGCCCCTCACGCTCGACTTCGTAAGCGATGGTTGGTGTTTGCGGCAAATCAACGGTGGCAGCGGTCAGATCCGCCAGTGTCTCGATGGGGGTTCCGGCCACAGACAGAACGCGGTCCCCTTCCTCCAGCGTCACCACATCCGCGGGTAGCGTCTTCACCGGCCCGATCACCGGTGCCTCCACCGCGCGACCGCTGATCATCACGAAGGCACCGAAGACCAAAATGGACAGGATGAAATTGAACAGGGGACCCGCTGCCACAGTGGCGGATCGGCGCCAGATCGCGGCGCCGTTCATGGTTTGACGCCGCTCTTCTTCGGTCATCTGGGCGATGGACCCATCGTCCCCGACCGAGGCCGCATTGGCATCCCCGCGAAACTTCACGTAGCCGCCCAGGGGCAGCGCCGCCAATTGCCACTGGGTCCCGTGTTTGTCCGTTCGTTTGAACAGCACGGGGCCGAACCCGATGGAGAAGACATCCGCTTTGATCCCGCACCAGCGGCCCACGATGTAATGGCCATATTCGTGGATCGCGACGATCACCGACAAGGCGATAACGAAGGCCAGAAGTGTCCAGATCAGACCGCCGAACTGCGGGATAAGCGTGCCAAGCATGGGTATCTCAGTCTCCTACGCAGACAGGACCACGGGTCAGGTCGCGGGCTTCGCGGTCAATTTGGAGGACCATATCGAGCGTGATGGTGTCAGCATCAAGGCATCCGCGGCCTTCGAGCGCATCAAGAGTGCGTGCAACCTGCGGCGCCATATCGGTAAAGGCGATCTGTCGATCCATGAACAGGTCGAGCGCGGCCTCTTTGGCGGCATTGAAAACCGCCCCCCGCAGGCCACCGCCCGCCATGACCGCACGCGCAATGTCCAGCGCCGGATAGCGCGCAGGATCGGGCGCCGCGAAATCGAGGCGTGCCACCTGGGCCAAGTTGAGCCGCTCCACAGGCAGGTCCCGTCGATCGGGCCAATGCAGCGCATAGCCAATGGCATGGCGCATGTCCGGCGCGCCAAGATGGGCCATCAAAGCGCCATCTCGAAACTGGACCAGCGCATGGACCAGGCTCTGCGGGTGGACCACGGTGTCGATGCCGCCCGGGGGCATACCGAAGTATTCCTTGGTCTCGATGAGCTCCATCGCCTTATTGAACATGGAGGCGCTGTCGATGGTGATGCGCTGGCCCATGTCCCAGTTGGGGTGGGTGCCCGCATCCTCGGGCGTAGCCTGGGCCAGACGCTCCAACGGCCAATCGCGCAAGCCGCCCCCAGAGGCCGTGATAACGATCTGTTCGACGGCGGCCATGTCTTCCCCGGCGAGGGCCTGGAAAACGGCGGAGTGCTCGCTGTCCACAGGCAAGACCCGTGCGCCGTGGCGGGCGGCCTCAGCCATCAAAAGGGGCCCGGCACAGACCAGCGACTCCTTATTGGCCAGGGCAAGGGTGCCCCCGTGGCGCAATGCCCGCAGACCGGGCTGGAGGCCCGCCGCGCCGACGATTGCGGACATGCACCAATCCGTAGGCCGATCCGCCGCCTCAATCACGGCCCCTGCCCCGGCTGCCGCCTCGACGCCCGACCCTGCCAAAGCCTCGCGCAATTGTCCCAATCGATCCCCGTCGGCGGTGACGGCAATATCCGCCCCCAAGCGGATCGCATCCGCCGCCAAGCGATCAATGTTGCTGGCCCCGGTCAGCGCGACAACATCATAATCCTCCGGCGCCCGCGCGATCAGGTCGAGCGTGTTCTGCCCGATGCTGCCCGTGGCCCCAAAAACTGAAATCCGCTTCATCCGACACCTGGGACGGGGGGAAACTCCGACAGGGACTCGATCACCAGCAGCATCAGGGCAGCCCCGAGCATCGCGTCAAATCGGTCAAAAAGGCCCCCATGGCCGGGCAGCAGGTTTGAGCTGTCCTTGACGCCCATCTTCCGCTTCACGGCACTTTCGGCGATGTCGCCCATTTGGGCCATCATAGCCAGGGCGACAGAAATCCCGACCGTCTCCCACCCGGCATCCTGCCAGACGACCCAGATCCAGCCGACCAGACCGGCGCCAATCCAACCTGCGACGGTCCCGGACCAGGTCTTTTTCGGGCTCAGACGCGGCCAGAACTTCGGCCCACCCAGCATCCGACCGGCGAAATATCCTGCCACGTCGGAGGTGACCACGACCGCGATCAGCCAGAGCATCCACGCCACGCCGAATTGGGTCAAATGCTCCGTCAGAGACAGGCCCGCCAGGGCAATCGCGGTGGAAAAGCCGACGATCAGGCGGCGGCGCTTGCGGATAAACGCAATGGCCGTCATCGGCACCATCATAAGGATGGGCAAGCCGAACCCTACGGGCACGACCGTCGCCGCGAAGACCGCCGTGCCGCCGACGACCGCCAAGAGCACGGTGCGCTTCGGCCCTGCCTTGGCCATGGTGGCCAACTCCCACAACATCACACCAACGCAGATTGAAATGAGGGCCGTAAAGACGAGCCCGCCAATCATCACCGCAGCGCCACCCACGGCGAGCAGCACAAAGGCCGTAATTAAGCGCGGGGCCAAGTCTTTGAAGCGCCCGGCCACGGCGGGGTCCAGCGGCTCGGCGATTTCAAAATCGAAAAGCGGCGGCTCTTCTTCCGGGCGCTCGACGTCGCCTTCGGTGTCGGGGCGTGGGTCGCTCACGTTTTCACACCGCCAAAACGGCGTTCCCGACCGCCAAAGCGTGAGAGGACCTCCTCAAACGTCGCGCGCGTGAAATCCGGCCAGAGCGTATCCACGAATTCATATTCCGCGTAGGCCGATTGCCAGAGGAGGAAGTTCGAAATCCGGGCCTCGCCCGAGGTTCGAATAACCAGATCTGGGTCGGGCAGCACATGTGTATCCAGGTATCGCGGCAGCGTTTCGTCGGTGATGCTCGCGGGGTCCAGCTTGCCGTCCGCAACATCCTGGGCTAGCCGTTTGGTGGCCCGGGCGACTTCGTCCCGGCCACCGTAATTCAGGGCAATCGTCAGATTGCAGCGGGTGTTATGGGCGGTGAGCGCCTCGATCCAGTTCATCAGCTTCTGAAGCTTGGCATCCAACCGCAAGCGGTCGCCAATGAACCGGACACGGGTGCCTTGTTCCAACAGCGTCTGCGCCTCGCTTTCGATGTAGCGGCGAAACAGGCTCATGAGGCCCGCGACTTCGGTCTGAGTCCGTTTCCAGTTTTCCGTGGAGAACGCGAAAACCGTGACATATTCGACGTTGTTGTCTGGACAGGCTTCGATGATTTCACGGACCCGCCGGGCGCCCGCGCGGTGCCCCAAAAGGCGCGGACGGCCACGCATTTGCGCCCAGCGGCCGTTGCCGTCCATGATAATCGCCACGTGACGCGGACCCGTTTGGGGGATGCTCATCGCTCGCTTCTCTCGCTCTTCGCGGGGACCGGCGCGCGCGTGCGCGGCGGAGCAGGCCGATCAGACCTGCATGATCTCCGCCTGTTTGACCTCCAAGGCCTCATCAACGCGTTTGATGGTGCGGTCGGTCATTTCCTGGACCTCCTGCTCCCACATCTTGCGCTCGTCCTCGGGCAGGTCGCCCTTCTTGATCTGGTCCATCCCATCCCGGCGCACGTTGCGAATGCCCACACGGGCGTTCTCGGCATACTGCCCGGCAACCTTGCCAAGCTCGCGCCGACGCTCCTCGTTCAACTCCGGGATTGGGAGCATGATGATCGTCCCATTCAGCTGCGGGTTGATGCCCAGCCCGCTTTCCCGAATGGCCTTTTCGACTTTGCCGACGAGCGACTTGTCCCAAACGTTCACCGTGACCATCCGTGGCTCGGGCACGTTCACGGTGCCGACCTGATTGATCGGCGTGGGCGACCCGTAGGCATCGACCATCACGGGCTCTAGCATGGAGGCAGAGGCCCGGCCCGTCCGCAGGCTGCCGAACTCCGTCCGCAGGTTGGCGATGGCGCCATCCATGCGGCGCTCCAGATCGTCGGTGTCCAGCTCGAACTCATCGGCCATCTCGTCACTCCCCGTGGCTTTCGGGGTGCTATAGCCCGCCCGTTGCGGCGAGGGAAGCGGCCAGATGTGATGAAACCGTGCAGGTTTTGCGCATCAGGAGGTGACGCGGGTCGATGTCCCCTCGCCCGCCAAGATGGAACGGAAGCCCCCCGGCGCATCCAGCGAGAACACGATAATCGGCAGATTGTTTTCCCGCGCCAGGGCAATGGCGGAGGCGTCCATGACCTTCAGGTGTTTCGAGAGCACCTCATCATAGGTGATCGCATCGTAGCGGACGGCATCCGCATTGGTCACGGGGTCCTTGTCATAGACACCGTCCACTTTGGTGCCCTTAAAGATCGCTTGGCACGACATTTCCGACGCGCGCAGGGTCGCCGCAGTGTCGGTGGTGAAATAGGGATTGCCCGTCCCGGCGGCGAAGATCACCACGCGCTTCTTTTCTAGGTGCCGGACCGCGCGGCGGCGGATATAGGGTTCGCAGACTTGGTCCATGGGAATGGCGCTGATGACGCGGGTGTGCAGGCCGAGGCTTTCCAAGGCGCCCTGCATGGCCAGCGCATTCATGACCGTCGCAAGCATCCCCATGTAGTCCGCGGTCGTCCGCTCCATCCCTTGGGCGGAGCCTTGGAGCCCGCGGAAGATGTTGCCGCCGCCGATCACCATACAGACCTCGACGCCCATGGCATGGACGGACTGAACTTCGCGCGCGATGCGCTCAACCGTTGGTGGATGCAGTCCAAACCCCTGATCTCCCATCAGCGCCTCACCGCTGATTTTGAGCATCACGCGACTATGGATCGGAGACGCCTCGGATGTTGGTTGATCCTGCATAGCTGTCCCCTTGCTGTTGCCGAGGCGTGTGTCGCAGATTAGGGGACGAACGGCAACGGTTGATCCGACCCTGCGCGAAACGTGAATGTCGCGGCGTAAAACATTGTTTGATATAGCTTCCATTCCTGATGATCAGCCCGTCTTGATCGCGGGGCCGACCGCCAGCGGAAAATCCGCCCTGGCCCTGGCGATTGCGCGCCGGGGCGGGGGCCAGATCGTGAATGCTGACGCGCTTCAGGTCTTTGCGGACTGGCAGGTTCTCACGGCGCGGCCGCCCGTCGAAGAGACGTCTCAGGCGCCCCACGCGCTCTATGGGCACGTCGACTGGGCGCGGAATTACTCCGTGGGCGACTGGCTGCGCGAGGTTGCGGGGCTGCCGAAAGACCTCAGGCCCATCATCGTGGGCGGAACGGGCCTCTACTTTCGCGCGCTGACCGAGGGGTTGGCCGAGATACCGCCGACCCCGCCGGAGGTTCGCCGTGAGGCAACGGATCGGCTGGAACGAGATGGTTTGGCCGCGCTCGTGGATGAACTCGACGCGGAGGTCCGCGACACCATTGATACGGCCAACCACATGCGCGTCTTGCGCGCTTGGGAGGTGGCGCGCGCAACCGGGCGGTCCATCCGCCGCTGGCAAGCGGAGACGCCGCCGCCGTTGTTTCCCTTGGCCGCGTGTTGTCCCATCGTGCTAGACGCGCCGAAGGCGTGGCTCTCCCCACGGATAGAACGCAGGTTTGACCTGATGTTGTCCCAAGGCGCGTTGGATGAGGCTGAGGCCGTCTTGCCGAAGTGGGATCCCACCCGAAATGCGGCTCAGGCCATCGGCGCCCCAGAGTTGATCGCCCATTTGCGGGGGGAGATCTCGCTCGACACCGCGCGGGATCGCGCCATCGTGGCCACACAGCAATATGCCAAACGTCAGCGCACCTGGTTTCGGGCGCGCATGAAAGACTGGCATCCTATCGCTGCGGAGGACCTGGCAAAGGCGGACCTTTGACAGCTTGGGTTTGGTCGCCAATGCTTGGACCATGTCGCGAATCCGCCTCTTTGAAGCCCGGAGCCTGAGCGAAGCCGACCGCCTCCGCGGGTTACGGTTGGAGCCGATTACGCCCTTGGCGCGGAACGGACGGTGGCGGCGCGAAACGCCCCACGTGGAGGCGCTACCGGTCCTGATCTGGATCGCTCGGGGTCAGGGCCGCGTTCTCGTGAACGCGCGCACGCGCGGGTTTGGGCCCGCGACATGTCTCGTCATCCCGCCACACACGCCCTTCGCGCTGGAACCCACGGCGATGACCGAGGGCACGCTGCTGCGGCTGCCTGATCTGTTCGAGGCGCCCCTGCCCGCCGACCATAGGCTTTTGAAGCTACCCGATGTGGGCGCCCAAGCGGAACTTGTTGGTCTGTTGGACAGATTGGCCCGGGCTGGTGATATCAGCGAGCGGGCGAACGGTCGGGCGGCGTTGGGGCGGTTGATCTTGGTCTCTGCACTAGTCGAACGGCTCTGCACGGCGCAGCCCGAGGCGGCCCTGCCCCAACCCGCGCGCCTGGCCGCGCGCTTTGCCGCCGCCGTGGAGGCGCACTTGGGAACGGGCGCGAACCTGGAAGCCATCGGGCAGGAATTGGACGTCACGCCGACCCATCTAACGCGGACGTTGCGGGCGACCTGCGGCATGACAGCGATGCAATACCAGCAAGCCCGTCTGATGAACGAGGCCCGTCGCCGCCTGGCCGATACGGACGACAGCGCCGCAAGTATCTCGCAAGACTTGGGATTCGGGTCTGCGGCCTATTTCACGCGCGCTTTCGGGAAATTGACGGGCCAAACGCCATCGGCCTTCCGGAAGATGGAGCGGCGCGCCGTTCCCGCCTAGCGCGCTTGCCCTAGGGTCAGTTGAAAAAAGTGACGAAAACGACAGATAAATGTCGGAACTGGGCCGATTCGCCTCAGTCAACGCGTTGACCCTTGGCTGATAACACTCAAGGTTCTGGGCACCTTCGCGCGCCTCACGCGCGAGAGCCTGTCAAAGCCGAACCCAATCGGCGCATGTCTGACACAGGGAGAAGAGACATAATGACCAAACACGACACGAGCCTGACCAACGGGGTTCACGCTGGCGCGCTGATGTATGCCGAAGAGCATAAAGCCGGCTTGATGGACCGCCGTGAGTTTCTGAGCCGTGCCACCGCGCTGGGCGTCACCACCGCCGCAGCCTACGCCCTGATCGGTGCGGAGCCTGCGCAAGCAGCAGGCCACGCGCAACAGGGCGGCACGTTGCGGTACCAAATGGAGGTACGGGCCTCCAAGGATCCGCGCACCTTCGATTGGACGCAGATGGCCACCGTCACGGCTGGTTGGCTGGAATACCTTGTCGAGTACAACTCCGACGGATCGTTCAACCCCATGCTGCTGGAGAGCTGGGAAACCAACGACGATGCTTCGGTCTACACGCTGAACGTGCGGAAAGGCGTGAAGTGGAACAACGGTGACGACTTCACCGCCGAGCATGTGGCCTTCAACTTTACCCGTTGGGCCGATGGCACGGCCGAGGGCAACTCCATGGCGGCCCGCGTTGCGTCCCTGGTTGACCCGGACACGAACCAAGCCGCCGAGGGCGCCATCGAGGTGGTCGACAGCCACACCGTCCGCCTGAACCTGCTGAACCCCGACATTACGCTCATCCCGGGCATCTCGGATTACCCCTCTGCGGTGATCCACCCGGACCAGGATCCCAACAACACCATCGGGCAACAGATCGGGACCGGTCCCTATCTCTGCACCGAACACGAGGTCGGCATCAAAGCCGTGCTCGAGCGGAACACCGACCACGAGTGGTGGGGCTATGCCGAAGGCAAGGGCGCTTACCTGGATCGGATCGAGTTCCTCGACTACGGCACCGATCCGTCGGCGTTCGTTGCGGCCTTCGCGGCGGACGAGATCGACTTGGTTTGGGAATCGGTGGGCGAATACGTCACGCTGTTCGACGACCTGGGTCTTGTGCGGGCCGAGATCCCCTCGGGCTTCACCATCGTCGTGCGTCCAAACCAACTGGCCGAAGACGCCAATGGGGTGAAGCCGTTCGAGGACAAGCGCGTCCGCCAGGCCATCGCCATGGCCGTAGACAACAACGTTTGTCTGGAACTCGGCATGGCCGGGTTTGGCGTTGTCGCCGACAATTGCCACGTCGGCCCGATGCACCCCGAACATGACGCCAGCGTCGCCCGCCTGCCCTACGACCCGGCCCGCGCCAAAGAGCTGCTGGAAGAAGCGGGCATGGCTGATTACGAGTTCGAACTGCACTCCATCGACGACGATTGGCGCCGCAACACGACGGATGCGGTTGCGGCCCAGCTGCGCGATGCGGGCTTCAACATCAAGCGGACGATCCTGCCCGGCTCCACCTTCTGGAACGACTGGACGAAGTACGCCTTCTCCTCGACGAACTGGAACCACCGGCCCCTGGGCACGCAGGTCCTCGGCCTGGCCTATAAGTCCGGCGTGGCCTGGAACGAGTTCGGCTGGTCCAACCCAGAGTTCGACGCGCTACTGGCCGAAGCGAACGCCATCGCCGACGCCGATGCCCGCCGCGAAGTCATGGCCAAAATCCAGGCCATCGTGATCGAGGAAGGTGTCACCATCCAGCCCTATTGGCGGAGCGCGATCCGCCACCACCGCGAAGGTCTCGTAGGTGTGGAGCGTCACGTGGCGGACCTGCCGCAGCTTTATAAGATGGGTATCCAAGCCTAACGCATTGATACCGAGGCCGCGCCCAACCCGGGCGCGGCCCTTTTTTCGGCCCCATCAAGAGAGCCCGCGATGGCCAGAGGGACCGAGTATTTCTGACTGGGGAAAAACATGGCTCTCTTCATCCTGCGTCGGCTGGGGGTGATGGTTCTGACGGCCCTGTGCCTGACGTTCATCGTCTTCGCGCTGACGAACCTGGAACCGAACCTCGAAAAACTTGCCAAGAACCAAGCCAACTCCCGCATGACGGATGAGCAGGTGATCTCTTGGCTCGACGCGCGCGGCTACAACGACCCGATGCTGGTCAAATATGGGCGGTGGCTGGGCGTCGTTCCCCATTTCACGCGCGAAGAGGGCGGCGAGGTCGTCTTTTCCCGCTGCGCAAACCCGGGCACGTCGCTGGAAGACGCAGGCAGCTACTGCGGCATCCTCCAAGGCTCCTGGGGCTGGTCGACAGTGTTCCAGAACGATGTCCTGGAGATCCTCGCCGTGCGAGGCAATGCGACGGCCTGGTTGATGCTGTTCGTGATGATGGTCATGGTTCCCGGCGCGCTGGTCTTAGGCGTTTTGGCTGGGATGCGGGAGGGGTCGAAACTGGACCGCTCCTTGTCCACGATCTCCATCGGCACAACAGCCACGCCGGAATATGTCTCTGGCGTGCTATTCATCGCGGTCTTCGCCTCTGCCACCTTCGGGCCAAACTGGTTCAAGGGCACCGCGACCTCGGCCATCGACGACATCACCTTTGCCAACTTCACCCTGCCCGTCCTAACCATCGCGCTCTACGGCATGGGATACATCGCGCGAATGACCCGCGCCTCCATGACCGAAGTCATGACCGCCCAATACATCCGTACCGCCAGGCTCAAGGGCGTCAGCTTTCCGCAGATCGTGCTGAAACACGCCCTCAGGAACGCTTTGATCGCGCCTTTCACGGTCATCATGTTGCAATTCCCTTGGCTGCTCAACGGCGTCGTGATCGTCGAAACCTTGTTCAACTACAAAGGCTTCGGCTGGACGCTGGTGCAAGCGGCAGGCAACAACGACATCGACCTGCTGCTGGGCGTCTCCATCATTTCCGTCGTGGTCGTTTTGGTCACGCAGCTGATTTCAGACATCGGCTACGTGTTCCTGAACCCCCGCATCCGCATCGCCTGAGGAGGACAAGATCATGGAACCTCTCACCTGGACAGGCAACATGGGCGACACGCTGGATCCGATCCTTGGGATCACGCTGGCCGCCCTGCTGATGACCTCACTCCTCGCCATCACCTTGAGCTTCTTCACGACCGCTGAGCGGCTCAGCGTCAACCCCGACGGAACCCTCGCCGCCCAGCCCGGCCTGGGCGGGTTGGCAACGCGGGCGCAAACCTATGCGCTCAGGGCTTTCGTCGCGACACTGGTCGCTTACATCGTCACGGGCATGGTCGTCGGCTGGCAAGGCGGCGGCATCGTTGGCGGGGTCATGCAAGCTTTCACCCCCGTCTGGATCTCGCTCACGGCCCTGTTCGTGGCGAGCTTCGCGTTCAAGCGGCGGCTGGGCCTCTATGGCAAGCTGTTCGACTCGACCATAGGCATGATCGGCTTCGGCCTCGTCATGTTCTGGGTGTTCACGGCCATTTGGGCCGGGTTGTTCGATATGATCGCGACCCACGATCCGCTCACCCAGGTCTCCGGCATGAAAAACAAGGTCCCCGGAACACCGCTCAGGGGTGCCGAAGACGGCGACTACCCCTTCTACCTTCTGGGCGGCGACAACCTGGCCCGCGACGTATTCAGCCGCATGGTCCTGGGCAGCACCATCGTCATGCAGATCGCGCCCCTGGCCACGCTCTTTGCGTTCATGGTGGGGATTACGCTGGGTCTGCCGGCCGGCTACTATGGCGGTCTGCTGGATACGGTCCTGTCTTTCATGGCGAACCTGATCCTGGCCTTCCCGGTGATCCTGCTATTCTACCTGTTGGTGACGCCTGAGATCGTGCAAACGGGCCTGCCGAATTACATGGCCATGATCCTGTTCTTGGCCCCCTTGGTGTTCTTCGGGGTGCTGATCAACTCTCGCTACAGGACGCAGCCCGCCACACGGAACCTCTACCTTGGCGCCGCGATGGCGGTAGGCCTGGTCCTGTACCTCTCGCTAATCTCAGATCAAAGCTCCCGGATCGCGCTGTTCCGCCTCTGGCCAAGCGCGCTGGACCTGTTCGATATCTCGGGCCAGGTCCTGATCGTCTTCGTCTCGGTGGTCTTTGTGAACTCCCCGACCGTGTTTCGCATCGTGCGCGGTCTGACGCTGGACATCAAAACCCGTGACTACGTGGCCGCCGCTCAAACCAGAGGGGAGACACCCTGGTACATCATGCTGTGGGAAATCCTACCGAACGCGCGGGGGCCTCTGATCGTCGATTTCTGCCTGCGCATCGGCTACACGACGATCCTACTGGGGACCCTTGGTTTCTTCGGGTTGGGCCTGCCGCCTGAAAGCCCTGACTGGGGGTCGACCATCAACGAAGGACGCAAACTTCTCTCGGTCTATCCACATCCGGCCATTGCCCCTGCCTTGGCCCTGCTCAGTCTTGTGCTGGGGCTCAACCTGCTGGCCGACGGACTCCGAGAAGAATCCCTGCGCGACTGACCCCCTTTCGATGTTCTTCAAATATGCCGGGGGTCCGGGGGCAGAGCCCCCGGCGCTCTGCCCCAAGTGAGACACGCCATATGACAAAACTAGCTGACCATGCGGGCCCCATCCTTGAAATCGACGCCCTGTCGATTTCCTTCTTCACCCGGTTGCGGGAGATCCCTGCCGTCATGGATTTCTCCGTCACCGTTCAACCGGGCGAAGCCGTGGGCCTCGTGGGGGAATCCGGCTGTGGGAAGTCCACCGTTGCCCTCGGCGTGATGCAGGACCTGGGCAAGAACGGCGCCGTTGTCGGGGGATCCATCAAGTTCAAAGGCCGCGACCTGGGCCAGATGTCCGAGGAAGAGCTGCGCGATATTCGTGGCAATGAGATCGCCATGATCTATCAGGAACCAATGGCCTCGCTGAACCCGGCGATGCGCATTGGCAAGCAGTTGATGGAGGTGCCCATCCTCCACGACGGCGCGTCGGAGGCGGAGGCCTATGACATGGCTCTGCAGGTAGTCACCGATGTCAAACTGCCCGACCCGAAGCGGATGCTCGACAGCTATCCGCACCAGTTGTCGGGCGGTCAGCAGCAACGGATTGTCATCGCCATGGCCTTGATGTCGAAACCGGCGCTGCTGATCTTGGATGAGCCGACGACCGCGCTCGACGTGACGGTGGAGGCAGGCATCGTCGAGTTAGTGAAGGACCTCGGCAAGAAGTACGGCACCTCAATGCTGTTCATCTCCCACAATCTGGGTCTGGTTCTGGAAACCTGCGACCGTGTCTGCGTGATGTATTCCGGCGAGGCTGTTGAGGACGGGGCCATTGGCGAGGTCTTCGACAACATGCGCCATCCCTATACCCAGGCGCTCTTTCGATCGATCCCATTGCCTGGGGCGGATAAGAACAGTCGGCCGTTGGTTGCGATCCCCGGGAACTTCCCCCTGCCCCATGAACGGCCGCCAGGCTGCAACTTTGGCCCGCGCTGCGATTACTTCGAGGCGGGGCGCTGCGACAGCGGTGTGATCCCCATGCGGGATGCTGGGCCGGGCCATCACTCGCGCTGCGTGAAATTTGACGAGATTGACTGGAACGCGCCCATCGCCGCCCCTGCCGAGACCAGCAAACGCGAGATTGGCGCCCCCGTCCTGAAGGTCGAAAACCTGAAGAAGTACTATCAAGTGGCGGCAAATGCTCTCTTCGGTGGTGGGGCTGAGAAGGTTGTGAAGGCCAATGAAACCCTGGACTTCGAAGCCCGCGAATCTGAAACGCTTGCCATCGTCGGTGAGTCGGGCTGCGGAAAATCCACGCTGGCAAAGGTGCTTATGGGCCTAGAGACGGCCACAGACGGCACGATCACCATGGGCAACGCGGACATTCAGTCCACGCCAATCGAAGGGCGCAGCACGAAGCAGGTCGCGGACATCCAGATGGTGTTCCAGAACCCATTCGACACACTCAATCCCTCGATGACCGTCGGCCGCCAGATCATTCGCGCGCTGGAAGTCTTCGACTACGGCAAGAGTGACGCCGACCGGCGGGAGCGGATGCTGCACCTGCTGGACCTGGTCAAACTGCCCCGCGCCTTCGCCGACCGGATGCCGCGGCAATTGTCCGGCGGCCAAAAACAACGTGTGGGCATCGCGCGGGCCTTTGCCGGCGATGCCAAGATCGTCGTGGCCGACGAACCTGTGTCGGCGCTGGACGTCTCAGTCCAGGCGGCGGTGACGGACCTGCTGATGGAGATCCAGCGCGACCAGAAGACCACGCTCCTGTTCATCTCGCACGACTTGAGCATCGTCCGGTATCTCTCTGATCGTGTTATGGTTATGTACCTGGGCCATGTCGTCGAATTGGGGACAACCGATCAGGTCTTTGCGCCCCCCTATCACCCATATACCGAGGCGCTGCTGTCAGCCGTTCCGATTGCCGACACCTCGGTTCAGAAGAAGCACATCGTCTTGGAGGGTGACATTCCCTCGGCCATGAACCCGCCGTCGGGCTGCCCGTTCCAAACGCGATGCCGGTGGAAAGACCGTGTCCCGGGCGGGCTGTGCGAAAAAGACGTGCCGCCCGTGCGCCACTTGGACGGCGGACATCAGGTGAAATGCCATCTGTCGGATGCGGATCTGGCCGCCATGGAGCCGGTGATTGAGGTCGGTGAGGCGCCGCCCGCCGCCGCCGCCCAAGCCGGTGTGACGTCCATGTAAAGCTACCTTTGCAGCAATCGTGTCCGCAGCGCTATTGCTTACAAGGCCGTTCGGTTTTTTCTTATGGGAGCCCGGTTGCGGAACCGGTCCGCACACATCTGTCCCTTTGAGAGCAAGGTGCCAGAGACACAGCGTGGCCCGAGCGTTTCAGACGCGTGGGTCACGCAAAGCTCCGCAGGCGATCCGCTGTCATAGGCCGACCACACAACCATGGGTTGCCGTTCGTTGCGGTTAAGACCTGGTTAATCGTTCCAGCCGACAACTACCTAGCTTTGAAAGACGGATCTTCTGACCGCGTAACTTGTGCGCATGTCATCTGAATCCCAGGCGGTCGGTGACGACCGGAGGGATCGATCCGTTGAATGGAATAGGCAGGGCTTTCCCCCCCTGCCTCGGCTCGGGTGCGGACCGGGCCTATGCGGCTGTTTCAGTCGCACGCGATCCGGTCGCTGTCCCCACAGCATATGACCGGGCACCACAGGCTCGGCGGGGTTAGGTGCTCTCGATCACCTCGCCGGGCCTTTTCATCGGTAGCTTTGGACGCCTAGCGCCAGTGCTCGACCGGGTGACATGACGGCGATCTAGAACGGACAGAGGGACCGCGGCAGACCACGCCCCCTCCGCAATCCGATTGGCTGGATCAGAAAACACAGTCGATCCGAAACCCTACATCCCCCGGAAATACTCGTTACGAACGATCCACCAACGTGTGCCGTGTGGAACCGCGGTGTATCGGTGTCCAACGGTACACTATTTTGCGGGGCGACCAAAGGCTTCTCAGCCGCCCCGGCGTAATCGTGATCAGCTACAGCCGGACGTGCCACCGCAAGTGTTGCACTTCATGCAGGTGCCGTTGCGGACCAAGGTGTAGTTTCCGCATTCGTTACAGGCCTCGCCTTCGTACCCCTGCATCTTGGCCTTGGTACGATCATCCATTTGCGCCGTCACGGCCACCGCAGAGGTTTGCGTCGTCTGCACCGCAGCGGTTCGATCCGCGCCAGCGATCTCGGCGGCAATCCGGTCTGCACCGCCCCGCAGCGCCACCAGATCCTTGGGCAGTCGCTTGCGCAGATACCCGGACGACGTCACCTGCTTGATCACCGCAAGCGACTTATCCGCCGTCGGTCCCGCCAAGGGAGCGACGTTGCCGTCTTCGCCCTTCGGAGAGGCCTCTTCCCCGACGGAGTCGAAGGTCTCGCCCTGTGGCTTCACATGGGCCAAGTCTTCGCGGTCCAGATAGGACACGGCCAACTCACGGAAGATATAGTCGAGGATCGACGTCGCGTTCTTGATCGAGTCGTTGCCTTGGACCATGCCAGCCGGTTCGAACTTGGTGAACGTGAAGGCGTCTACGAAGCGCTCCAACGGAACCCCATATTGCAGCGCAATCGAGATCGCGATGGAGAAGCTGTCCATCATGGCCCGGAAGGACGAGCCTTCCTTGTGCATGTCGATAAAGATCTCGCCCAGGGATCCGTCGTGGTATTCGCCCGTCCGCAGATAGACCTTGTGGCCCCCGACGACCGCCTTTTGGGTATAGCCCTTGCGGCGCTTGGGCAGGTCTTCGCGTCCGCGCAGAACCTCCTTCACGATGACCTTCTCGACGACCTTCTCGGCAACAACCTGGGCCTTTTCGGCGGGCGTGCCGCTTTCCAGGACCTCAGCAGCTTCGTCATCATCCTCCACCAGAGCAGCGGCCAGAGGCTGCGACAGTTTGGAGCCATCGCGGTAAAGCGCATTGGCTTTCACGCCGAGGGACCAGGACAGTTCATAGGCCTTCTGGCAGTCATCGATGGTGGCCGAATTCGGCATGTTGATCGTCTTGGAGATCGCGCCGGAGATGAAGCTTTGCGCCGCGGCCATCATGTGAATGTGACTCTCCACCGACAGGAAGCGCTTGCCCTTCTTCCCACAGGGATTGGCACAATCGAAGACGCTCAGGTGGGCGGCTTTCAGACCCGGCGCGCCTTCCAACGTCATCGTCCCACATACGTGGTCATTCGCAGCCTCGATATCGGCCTTGGAATACCCAAGGTGCCGCAGAAGGTCGAAGGTGGGATCGTTCAGCTTCGCGGCTGGAATGCCCAGGGTTTGGGTGCAGAACTCTTCGCCCAGGGTCCATTGGTTGAAGACAAATTTGATATCGAAGGCCGAAGGAAGCGCAGCCTCGATCTTGGCGATCTCTTCCTTCCCGAACCCATGGCCAATCAGCGAGGTGTGATTGATCCCTGGCGCCTGGCCAAGCGAGCCATGGCCAACGGCGTAGGCGATGATTTCGGCGATTGCGGCCTCACCATAGCCCAACGTGCGCAGGGCGGCGGGCACCGACTGGTTGATGATCTTGAAGTAGCCGCCACCGGCAAGCTTCTTGAACTTCACCAGCGCGAAGTCCGGCTCGATCCCCGTGGTGTCGCAGTCCATCACCAGACCAATCGTCCCGGTCGGGGCGATGACGGTGGACTGCGCGTTGCGGAACCCGTGCTGCGCACCCAGGTCCACAACGGTGTCCCACACATCGGCCGCCAGCGCGGTCAGGCGCTTGTCCGGGCACCCGGCAATATCGAGAGCAACGGGTTTGACCGCCAGAGCCTCGTACCCGTCCGTCTTTCCCCGGGCCGCCTGCCGGTGATTGCGCATCACGCGCTGCATATGATCGGCGTTCTTGGCGTAGCCTGGAAACGGTCCCAGCTCTCCGGCCATCTCCGCCGAGGTAGCATAGGACACGCCCGTCATCACGGCGGTCAGCGCCCCGCAGAGCGCGCGGCCCTCGCGGCTATCGTAGCCGAGCCCCATGTTCATCAGGAGGCCGCCGATATTGGCATAACCCAGACCCAACGTGCGGAAGTCATAGGACCGCTGCGCGATTTCCTTGGACGGAAACTGCGCCATGGCCACACTGATTTCCAGCGTGATGGTCCAAAGACGGGCCGCATGGACGTAGAGGTCGTGGTCGAAGCTGCCGTCGTCCTTGAGAAACTTCAGCAAGTTCATGGACGCTAGGTTACAGGCCGTGTCGTCCAGGAACATGTACTCGGAACAGGGGTTCGAACCGCGGATCGGCCCGTCCTCTGGGCACGTATGCCAGTCGTTCACCGTGTCGTGGAACTGGATGCCCGGATCGGCGCAGGCCCAGGCGGCGTGGCCGACCTTTTCCCACAGATCGCGCGCCTTGATGGTCCGCGCGACCTTACCGTCGGTGCGGTTGATCAACTCCCAGTCGGCGTCCTTTTCGACGGCGTGCAGGAAGGCATTCGTGACCCGAACGGAGTTGTTGGAGTTTTGGCCCGCAACCGTCTCATAGGCTTTGGAGTCCCAGTCGGTGTCATAGGTCGGAAACTCAACCTCGGTGTAACCCTGGCGCGCGTATTGCAGGACGCGCATCACATAAGCCTCTGGGACCATGGCCTTCTTGGCGGAGCGGATGGCCGCTTTCAGACTGTCGTTCTTCGCTGGGTCGACGGCATCCTCCATGGAGCCGTCCCAGGCCTTCACGGCGGCCATGACCTCGTTCAGCTTGGCCTGTGTCGCCTTAGACCCTGCGACGATGGCCGCGACCTTTTGTTCTTCGATGACTTTCCATTCGATAAAGTCTTCGACGTCCGGGTGGTCCATATCGACGATGACCATCTTGGCCGCGCGGCGCGTGGTGCCGCCCGACTTGATCGCGCCTGCCGCGCGGTCCCCGATCTTCAGAAAGCCCATCAGACCGGAGGACTTGCCACCGCCAGACAGGGCTTCGCCCTCGCCGCGCAGGTGACTGAAGTTCGTGCCGGTACCGGAGCCATATTTGAACAGGCGCGCCTCCCGAACCCAGAGGGCCATGATGCCGCCGTCGTTCACCAGATCGTCAGCCACGGACTGGATGAAGCAGGCGTGCGGCTGGGGATGCTCGTAGGACGATTTGGAGCGTACCAACTTGCCGGTCTTGGGATCAACGTAGTGATGCCCCTGGGCGGGACCATCGATGCCGTAAGCCCAATGCAGACCGGTGTTGAACCACTGCGGAGAGTTCGGCGCGGCCATCTGGCGGGCAAGCATCACGCGCATCTCGTCAAAATAGGCGTGGGCGTCCTCTTCGGTTGTGAAGTAGCCGCCTTTCCAGCCCCAATAGGCCCAGGCCCCGGCCAACCGGTCAAACACTTGCTTAGACGACGTCTCCCCGCCGAAGCGCTCATCTTCCGGCAGCTCCGCGAGCGCTGCCTCATCCGGGACCGAGCGCCACAAAAACTCTGGCACATCCTTTTCGCGGACCTTCTTCAGGCGCGCTGGCACACCTGCTTTGCGGAAGTACTTCTGCGCGATGACATCGGACGCGACCTGGCTCCAGCTATCGGGCACTTCGACCGCATCCAGGTGAAACACCACCGTCCCGTCGGGATTTCGGATCTCCGACGTGGTTTCGGTAAAGGTGAGCGCCGCATAGGCGTCCTGTCCTGCCGTGGTGAGTTTCCGTTCAAGCCGCATGTCCCAAGCCTCTCCGTGAGTGATACCGCCGATGTCACGCCGTCCTCGGGCCATGATACCAGAAATCTGGCGCCATGGTCCGCCCATTTGCGGGTCGTGGACTGCATCGGTCTGTCTGGTCAGCGAACCCCACATCTGGTGGGTGGCGCTAACAAGGACACTAAGTAGAGGGCGGCGAAGTCGAAGGTCAACGATTCGGCCCGATCTTTTCTGTGGGCCGTTCCGTGGAAATCCGTCAGCGATCCCTCCGCCGCTGGATCAACGGGCGGTCGAGGTTATCCACATCTTTGGGCAATCCCCGATCTGCCCCCGCCTCCAATGACTTGCGCGCATGGCCCCCTGTGGAGCCTTTGGGGACGGCGGTGGATCACACCGTGGTCTCAGGGCCACAGACGCGCGCAAATCTATGGGCAGTCGGTACGCTGCGACACTCGGGCGCAAGGGCCCTCAAGCGCCCGTTCAGACACGCGACCTGCCGTGCCAAGACGCCACTTTAATACCGGTCTTTATCGGTTGACCCCTCGTTCTGATAAAAGCTACCTGCCATCACAAAATATTGAACCGACGGATGGCTATTGTGGCGGAAGCAAAGAATTGGGACGTATGCGTCTATGGATCGACGCCGGGTGGGATCATTGCGGCAATCTCGGCTGCGCGCCTCGGCAGATCGGTCATATTGCTTGAACCCACGACCCACTTTGGCGGCACAATCACGTCTGGGTTGAATGCGACCGATACCGTGGCGCAATCGTTGATTCGTGGCATTGTTCGCGAGTTCTTTGAACGCTGCACCGCCCATTACAGCGCCGACATGACCGACGAGACCGGCTTTGTCTGGCGCCCCGAGGCGCGCGTGGCGAACGTCGTCTTGCGAGACATGATCTCCGAAGCTGGTGTGACCGTCCGCCTCGACACGCCAATCCTTCGCCTCGCACAGGAACACAACCGTCTGCGCCACGCCGAGTTGTCGTCCCAGGAGCGCCTGCAAGCGGCTCATTTCATTGACGCAACCTACGAAGGCGACCTCCTGCCGCTCGCCAAAGTTCCCTACGCTGTGGGGCGCGAAAGCAAGGACACTTATGGGGAACCCTGGGCCGGTCGCGGCGTATGGAAGCGTATGCTGCCGTGGCACAGCAAGCCTGTCGACGGTTTAGACGGCAACGGGCGCCCACTGCCCATGGTCGAGGCGTTCGATCCAAACATCATACCAGGACAGGAAGACAGCCAGCCACAGTCCTATTGTCATCGGCTAACTCTGACTAATGACCCCAATAATCGTCGTGAAATCCCACAGCCGGACTCATACGACCCCGAACAGTTCGAAGTCTTTCGCAGGCTCATTTCTGCGGGCGGAGGCCGTGGCGATAGCAAAATAAAGAAGCACTTTGGAACTTGGCGGTCTGGTTACTTTAATCTCTCGGCGCTTCCGTTTTCGAAATACGATATGAATTCGGGACCGCTTGTTCCGACGAATTCTCCGCACTTCACCAAGGGGTGGATAAAAGGCGACGCTGCGGATCGCAAAAAAATGCTGCACGCATGGGAGCAATTCACTTTGGGAGTGCTCCATTTCATCCGGACCGACTCAAAAGTAGCCCCCAACGTCCAAGCCTTCTTCAATCAATTCGGCTTCTGTCGAGACGAATACCAGAACAACGAAGGGCTACCGCCGTCGATCTACGTGCGAGAAGGCAGGCGACTTTTGGGCGACCGCGTCCTGACCCAAAATGACGTTGAAGCGCAATGGACTGATCACGACCAGACCCTTGGAAACGCTAAGTATCACTTGGACTGCAAGCCTGTTCGCTGGTCTGTAGACAAGTCTGGTATCATGGTTCGCGAGGGCATGTTCTTTTCGGAAGAACCCTATCAGTTCCATATCCCCTACTGGCTGATCCTGCCCAAGTCGGGGACTGTCGAGAACCTCAGCGCGGTCTGCGCGCCCAGTTGCAGCCATGTCGCCTTTGGCTCCGTGCGGATGGAACCCACGTTCATGACGCTCGGCGCGGCGGCGGGAACCGCTGCGTGCTTGGCGATTACGGCGCAAAGTGGCCTCCACGCCATAAGCCCCGCCACCATTCGCGAGACGATGCGTTCGCTCCCCCGCCGCCTGGGCCGCGAGCGGGAGCAGGACTACATCGCAACCACGGGCCGGTTCGAAGACTATACCTTCACCATTCCGGCCCAAGATGTCGCGCAACGGGCCGATGCCCAGATGTTGCAGCTTTTGCCGGAGCGGCCCGAGGCCCGGGCAGATGCGCGCCTGAACACCTGCACCGCCTTCACGACTCACCTCAAGCTGACCGGATGGGCCGCCGACCCTGACGCCGCCGACTACATGGCCTGGGCGTTGTACGTGGAATACGAAGACGGACGGGTTTTCCGGATCGAAGACCGTCGTTTCCGCCCGGATGTCGAAGCCGCGCTGAAAGGTCCCCGGGCCAAGTACGGCTTTGTCACCCGTGTTCCCCTGGGCCGGCCGAGCAAGTTGTGGGTCGTCCACGCGACGGGACGTAAAAGCATCCCGATCCCAAGCCGGAAGCTGAAGAGCATCGAGCAGCACCACGGTGCGCTTGCGTCATAAAGGAGATCCGGTGGTCGGGGCGGCGAGATTCGAACTCACGACCCCCTGTACCCAAAACAGGTGCGCTACCAGACTGCGCCACACCCCGACACCGGAGCCTCCGCCTAACACCCAATGAGAAGGTTGAAAAGCCTTACTCGCAGCCCCAAGCCGCTTCATTTTGCGGCATCGCGGGTGACCGCAGCTGATCCCCGGCTTTGATGCCCAATCGCTCCGCCATGCCGCCGTTGATTTCCAACACGGCGCGGGCTGGCCCATCCGACAAGATCACTGTTTCATCAAGGGGTTGCGCGTTGGCGTGGACATTTACAACAGTGCCTGTCGCGTCGAGAAAGATCATATCCAGCGGGATCAGCGTATTGCGCATCCAAAAGCCGAGCGGCTGGGTTTTTTCGTACACAAACAACATGCCGGCCATGCGTGGCATGCTTTCGCGAAACATCAGGCCGCGCGCATGATCTTCGGGCGTCAGGGCCAGTTCTGCTTGAAAGCGGGCGCTGCCCCAATCGCCCCGCAGATCGACGCGGTTGTCGGCGCATGCAGCCCAAAGTGGCGCAGCCCAAAGAACCGCGACACACAGGAGGAGTGTCCTCAATCCTGGTAGTATTCCCATCTCCGCACCTCCAGAGCGAGCAACCCGCGCGCGCCCATGGTGGCGCGCAGACAGACTGCCTCTCCGGGGGTCAGATCCGCAAGGCCGAAGCGGCGCAAGACCTCTGCGTGGATAAAGATATCGTCCGCTTTGCCGAACACATTTGCAAAGCCAAAGCCCTTCGCTTTATCGAACCATTTCACGCGGGCGGGCTGATACGGCAGATCTTCTGGAATGGGCTGAAGGTATTCGGGCTGCTCTGTCCCCACATAAGCCACGTCAACGGGATCAGGCGCCACAAGGGACAATACCTCAACCGCCTGGAGCCCCCGCTCGCTAGTCTGAATACGCACACTGACATCGCTTCCGTCCGCAACGGAGCTTTGGCCGTAGTTACGCAACACATTGGCGTGCAACAGAACATCCCGGTCCGTCTGGGGGGATACAATGAAGCCAAAGCCCCGTGTGGCGTCAAACCACTTAACGCGCCCTTCTACGACCTGGTCATTCTCACCATGGCCGCCCGTATCGCGAGCTATACCACCTGTCACTGCTCAATCCTTTCGTTCCCGCCTACTGTTATTGCGAATGAGGGAACGAGCCTCATATCGGCTAGCGGGGCACTCACAAGGGCACAATGCATGCTCTGGCGGAAAACAGCTTCGTGACCAAACGTCATGGGCGAGTCCTGGCCGACGCAATCATGGATTGAGACGTTCGACAGTCCATTCCCCTTGACCGGGAATGGCGCGTGTCCAGCGGAACCGGTCATGGAGTCGAAATGCCCCATCGGCCCAGAACTCGATTTCGACCGGGCGGATGCGGAACCCGCCCCAGTGGCTGGGTCTCGGTGGGTTCGGTCCCTTCGTCGCTGTCACCTTGGCAACCTCCGCCATCAGGCTGGCCCGGCTGTTGAGCGGGCGAGACTGTCGCGATGCCCAGGCGCCAAGACGCGAGTTTAGGCTTCGCGACGCAAAATACCGATCGGCCGTCGCATCGTCCACGCGTTCGACCTCTCCTCGAAATCGTAGCTGACGGCGCAGACTTTTCCAATGCAGAACCCCTGCCGCCTTTGGATGTGCCGCGAGTTCTTGGCCCTTGGTGCCTTCGAAATTCGTGTAAAACACGAAGGCCCCGTCCGCCCCGCCTGTGACTTCGATGTCCTTTAACAAGACCATCCGAACATTGGGCAATCCCTCGGCATCGACGGTCGAAATTGCCATTGCGTTGGGGTCTTCTGGCTCCGACTTGGTCGCTTCGGCCAGCCAATCGGTTGCAAGGCGGAACGGATCATCACCCGCAAAGATCCCCGACCGATCCTGTCCCATTCCTGCTACTCCCGAAGTGTAAACCTTGCTGCCCCATCGGCAATCGCCTAAAGCCTCCGGCAACGCAAGACACCGCTATTTCAGACGAGGACGGATCATGACGGGCATCATGCAGGGCAAGCGCGGGCTGATCATGGGCTTGGCCAACGACAAGTCCATTGCCTGGGGGATCGCCCAAGCCTGCGCAGCACAGGGCGCCGAGCTTGCCTTCAGCTACCAGGGCGATGCGCTCAAGAAGCGTGTGGGTCCATTGGCGGAAAAGGTCGGATCGGACCTCGTCTTGCCCTGCGATGTTGGCGATGGCGCCTCCATCGACGCCATGTTCGACGCCCTGGGCGAGCGGTGGGACACCCTGGATTTCATCGTCCATGCAATTGGCTTCTCAGATAAATCTGAACTGCGCGGACGGTATCTCGACACGTCGCTCGACAACTTTTTGATGACGATGAACATCTCCGTCTATTCCTTCACGGCCGTGCTACAGCGCGCCGAAAAGTTGATGAAGAACGGTGGCAGTGCGCTGACACTGACCTACTACGGTGCCGAAAAGGTCATGCCCCACTACAACGTCATGGGCCTTGCGAAGGCGGCCCTGGAAAGCTCCGTTCAGTACCTGGCCGAGGATCTGGGCAAGGACAACATCCGGGTCAACGCCATCTCGGCAGGCACGATCAAGACGCTGGCGGCCTCTGGAATTGGTGATTTTCGTTACATTTTGAAATGGAACGAGAACAACTCGCCCCTGCGCCGGACCGTGACCATCGACGAGGTCGGGCAGTCCGCGATGTATCTTTTGTCGGACCTCTCTACTGCCGTGACCGGGACGATCCACCATGTGGATGCGGGCTACCATGTCGTCGGCATGAAAAACCCTGACGCCCCCGATATGACGCGGGAACAGAAAGACACCTGATGGACGCCCTGACGCTCGGGCATCTTGCGGCGTTTAACGTCGCGCTGTTCTTTGCCGTCGCAGCGCCTGGGCCCGCGTTCGTTCTCTGTGTCCAAGCCAGCCTCAACGGTGGCCGCCGCCAAGGCATTCTGACGGGGGTCGGGCTGGCCGTCATGGCCGGTCTTTGGACCCTCGGCGCGCTCTGGGGGTTGGAGACGGTCTTTACCCTCGTGCCGCTCGCCTACACGATCCTGAAGATCGGCGGGGCCGTGTTGGTACTGGCCTTCGCGATCCAGATCTGGCGAGGCGCCAACCAACCTGTGGCGGAACCTGTCCCCGTGTCGACGCGCCGCGCCGTCCTGACGGGATTTTTGCTCAACCTCGGAAATCCCAAGAGCATCTTGTTTTCCGCCGGTGTCCTGCTGGTGATTTTTCCGCCCGGCTTGTCGGGTGTTGAAATGGCGGTGGTCACGGTCAATCACATCCTGCTGGAAATCCTCGTCTATGCCGCGCTGGCGAGCCTCCTGGCACGAGAGGATGTGCGCAGCCGCTACCTGGCAATGAAGCCCTTTCTGTCGCGTGCCATGGCGCTGGTGCTGGGTGGGCTCGGTCTGCGCTTGTTGGTGACCTCATGACAGCGCTTGCCTTTGCGTCCGTTGCGCTGGTGCACTTGCTTGCGGCCATATCTCCGGGGCCATCCTTTGTGCTGTCGCTGCGAACCGCGGCCGCCGAAGGGTTTCGCCCTGCCGTGGGGCTGGCCATCGGCTTTGGGGTGGGGGCGGCCATTTGGGCGCTGGCCGCGCTGCTTGGGCTGTCACTGCTGTTTCAGGTCATCCCGATCCTGTTCACCCTCCTCAAGGTGGGGGGCGCGATCTTTCTGATCTGGATCGGCTTCATGATGTGGCGCCACGCCCGCGATCCCCTGCCGGAGGTCTCCGACGGGACGCCGCGCGGCCTGACCTCCGCCATACGGCTTGGCATCTTGACCATGTTCGCCAACCCAAAGCCCGCCGTGTTCTTCGGCGCGGTCTTCCTGGGCTTTGTGCCCGCCGAGACCACTTTGCAGGCCAAGGCGATCATCGTGTTCAACATCTTCTGGGTCGAGGCCGCTTGGTACATCCTAGTGGCGCGCGTCTTTTCCCTGCCCGCCGCCAGGCGCGCCTACGTGCGCCTGAAAACAGGTTTGGACAGATCACTTGGCGTGGCCATGGGCTTGCTTGGCCTGCGGCTCGCCCTTCCGACCTGAGCACCCGACCCCACGTGCCAGTTGCACGCCCCCGTCCTTTAACAGAATGTCCCCGCACATTGGCGCCGCCACGCCCGAGGAGAGATCGATGGCCGACAAACTACCCCACGAGAAGGGCTTCCACATCAGCTGGGACCAAATCCACCGCGACAGCCGCGCGCTTGCCTGGCGGTTGGATGGACATGGCCCAGATGATGGCGGTTGGAAAGCTATCGTGGCCATCACACGCGGCGGCATGGCGCCAGCGATGATCATCGCGCGCGAGTTGGACATCCGGTTGGTCGATACGATTTCGATCAAATCCTACGACAATCAGACCCAGGGCGCGGCCCAGGTCCTGTCCAAGCCTGACGAGGACATGGTCGGCGACGGCACCGGCGTGTTGGTCATCGACGACCTGGTGGACAGCGGCAAAACCCTAGAGGTCGTGCGCAAAATGTACCCCAAGGCACATTTCGCGACGGTCTATGCCAAACCCAAAGGCGAGCCGATGGTGGACACCTTCATCACCGGCGTCAGCCAAGATACCTGGATCTTCTTCCCCTGGGACATGGCCCTGCAATACGTAGAGCCCTATCGCGGCGCCTAGGGCCGTCATGGGGTCATGTTCTCCTTTCGGCGCCAACGGAGGTCACACCGCCGCCCTGGGCCGCAAATGGAGGTGGATCCCGTCCTTGGCCCGCACGGTCAGATGGGCCACGGGCACCGGCGGCGCGCCCACCGGTGTCACCTCAAAGGCACCAATGACCCGGGCCAACAGCAGAACGCCCTCCGCCATGGCGAACCCGGCCCCGGTACACACCCGTGGTCCGGCGCTGAACGGCATATAGGCCGCACGCGCACTCTCCGTGCCCGCCTCTGTCTGCCAGCGGTCAGGGTCGAAGGCATCGGGCCGGTCCCACAGCCGCTCATGGCGGTGCAGATGCCAGGGACTAAGGACAATCTGCGCTCCCTTAGGCGCTGACCGACCGCGAAACGCTTCCGGCCTCGTCGTTTCTCGCACCATCATTGGCACGGGTGGATAGAGCCGCAGCGTCTCCCGAAAGACGTCCCGCGTCACGGGCAAGCGGCTCATATCACCCAACCCAATTGCATCCCAATCGAGCGCCGCTTCCGCGGCCACGCGCGTTTGCACCTGCGGATACATGGCCAAGAGGTACAAGGCCCAGGCCAGGGTCGATGCAGAGGTTTCGTGCCCCGCCAGAAAGAAGATCGCGACCTGATCCACCATCTCTTCGGGTGAGAAGCGATGGCCTGTGTCCGGATCCGCAAAGGTCATAATCTTGGTCGCCAGATCGTCGGGCGCGGTCCCGTTTGCAATCTCTACCGCACGCCGCTCAACCAAGGCTGCAATCGCCCCTCGGATGGCCCGCGCCGCAGCCAGCGTGCGCCGCCGATGCAGGCGCGGCACCCACCTGGGCCAAGGGAGCAGGGCCGCCGGGTTCAACAGCGGCTGCGTCCGTTGGTAGTCGCGGAAATGGCGAAAGACATCCGCCGCAAGTCTGTCCTCAATGGGCACGGAAAAGAGCGTGCGAAAAATCACATCGGCGGCGGCGTAACTCGCAGGCGCCTCAATCTCATGCACGCCCTCCGACAGGCGTTCGACCATGGCGGTCGCCGCATCCTTCATGGCCGGAAAGGCCTCCCGCAAGCGCCCTTTGCCAAAGGCCGGGTCGATGATCCGCCGTTGGCGCTTCCATTCCTCACCGTTGGTGACAAAGACGGATCGGCCAAGCAAAGGCGCCAGCCCTTCCCGAATGCGGTCCGACTTGGGGAAGTCATCGGGGCGGTCTTTCAGAACGAGATCCAGCAAAGCCGGATCGTTCATCATGTAGCTGCGAAAGAACGGCGTCCGAAACTCCGCCATCCACGCCCGATACAGCCGCGCCGGTTGGGCCGAGAGGATATCCGCACGGAACCGCCTCCCATACTCCAGCAGGCTCACCCGGTCCGGACGGGGCTGCGGCTTGGGTGGGATCGGGTGGCTCACGCGGCCATGCTCCGATACCGGTTCACAGGGGCCGTTAGCCGAGACGGGCTTGGCGCACGCCCGGCAAAACGCTCCGCCAACGTCAGCGGCCCAGCCGTGATCCGAAAATAATCGTAGTCACCGGGCCGATCGAAGGCACAAAGATATTGAAAGTGCAGCCTAAAATAACGTCGTTTCAGATCATTCCAGCGTTCCGGGCTGAGCGTTTTCGTAAAGGCGGCTGAAAGGACGAGCGGCCAGCGCTGCGCGTCCGGTGCAACGCCTGTCACCGCGACGGGATCACAGAGCGCAAAGGCGCATCCATCCCCCGGCGCCGTGACATCCACCCAAGGGATCAGGTCCTGCCCTGCCATCAGATGAAGATCGGCCCGCAAGCGGCTGGCATTGGGCAGAAAACTGACCATGGGCACCACATGACCAAGGCTCAGGAACGCGCAACGCCCTGCCGGCACCCGCCCCGCTCGGATCAAATCCGCCAGGACCGACACCGCCAGATGCGCCCCAGACGAATGCCCGACCACCAACACTTCGTCCGCATCCGAGCCGAGGGCAGCGACAATCGTCTCACCGAAGACCGCCATACGCTCCTCTAGCTGGGGCGGGTTCGCGCCCCCCCACCGGGCCGAAAACGCATAGTCATGCATCAGGTAGTGGGCAAAGACCTTCGCGTCCTTGGCCTTGAACCAGCGCAAGACGACGACCCCCAGACCGACTCCGATGGCCCCCCCAACCAAACCGCCAACCACCCCCGGGAGGATTGCAGATACAATCGCGGCTCCGCCCGCCCCGATAGCCAGGGCCACCACAAGCTGTAGCAACAGGAAAACGACCGGGTACAGCGCAGCGATCACCGGCCCCTGCCGCAGCTTCATCAATCGAAACAGGGCACCAGACCCGATATAGGCCCAAGCTGTGCGCACCAACTGCCCATAAGTGGCCAAAATCGACCGCGACATGGACCCGGCGACGATATCCGACCAGACCAGCACCTCGACCTCAGTCTCCACATGGGCGCCGTCCATCTCGGCTGTCACCTCCCAGACGTAGGGTCCCCGACCCTTTCGCTGCTCCAAGGCGTAACCCGAAATCGCCGCCTGGGCGGCCCCCTCCTTGCGATACAACTCGCGATACCGCCGGGGGTGAAACGGATCATACCCTGGGATGTACAGAACGCGGCGGCGGGTGACGGTCATGGCTTGCCCTTTCGCCGATCACAATGCCAGAACCGTCAGGCGAAATTAAGGACAACAGATGGACGATCCCATAGACCTTGAGGTGGACGCCCTGGGCCTGCTCTGCCCGCTCCCGGTTCTGCGCCTGCGCAAACGGATGGAGACCTTGCCCAGCGGCGCGCGCATCCGCCTTCTGGCGGACGACCCGGCCGCCCATGTGGACGTACCCCACTTCTGCGCTGAGGCTGGCCACACCTTCGAGGGGGCCACGGAGACAAGCTTCACCCTCCGCAAAGGCTAACCCCGACCACAAACCGAAGCGCCCCCTCTTCATCACGGGTCCGACAAATACTCAGACACCGTCCAAAAGACTCGACGCAGCATCTCAGATCCGGGCGCAACCAAACGGGGGTCCGGGGGCAGCGCCCCCGGCGGATCGGATCACGCAAGCGATCCGACATCACTCGGCGGCCTGGCGCATCCCATCGCCGCCAGAGCGGATCACCGACAGGAGCTCCTCGCGCCGTTTGGCGGCCTGACGTTCGTTGGCCTCCTTGACTGGACCAAAGCCCCGAATGCTGAGCGGCAAGGCTGCGAGGGCGATCACGGCCTCCCGGTTATCATCGGTCAGCAAGGGCACGACCTCGGCCATGTCGGCCTCGTATTGCGCGATGAGCGCGCGCTCCATCCGTCGCTCTGCCGTCCGCCCAAACAGATCCAGAGGTGTCCCCCGCAGGATCTTGCCCATGGCCAGCAGCGGATAGGCCCGTTCGATCCAAGCCCCAAAGGCCCGTTTTGCCGGTCGACCGTCAGACCCCGTCTTGGTCAGCATCGGCGGCGCCAGGTGGTAAGTAAGCGTCAGATCCCCATCAAAGGCCGCGCGTGCTTTTTCATGGGTGGTGCGGAGCAAACGAGCGACCTCGTATTCATCCTTATAGGCCAGGACCTTGTGATACCCCTTAGCAACAGCCTCGCGCAGGTCGCGGTCCGCGATACTCTCCACCAAACGCCGGTAGCGCTTGGCATATCGTCCAGATTGATAAGCCCGCAGGTGGCTGGCGCGGGCGTCAATCCGCCCTTCCAGGGTCTCAGGGAGTTTCGTGACCCTATCGACCAGAACCTCTGCCGCCGCCTCCGGCACGCAGATGGCCCAGCGACCCAACTCGAAGGCTCGCTGATTACGATCCACAGCGGCGCCGTTCAACTCTACGGCCTTGAGGATGGCCTCCCGCGACAGGGGCACGAGGCCCCGCTGCCAGGCCGCCCCAAGGATCATCATGTTGGAAAAGACTGTATCGCCCAGCAACCGTTCGGCCAGTTTGGACGCGTCGAACATGGTGAGCCCGTCGCGCAACCGCGCCTCCAGCGACAGACGCAGACGGTCCGCAGGCAGTTTGAAGTCGGCATTCCGTGTGAAATCACCGGTCACAATCTCATGGGCGTTGACCACGGCGCCGGTTCGCCCCGTGGTCGTCAGGGCCAGGGTCTTCGCGCCTGCGCTCACAACCAAATCCCCGCCAATCAACGCATCCGCCTCGCCCAGGGCCACGCGGATCGCGCTGATGTCGGTTGGCGTCTCGCCCAAGCGACAGTGCAAGGCGACCGCGCCGCCCTTCTGCGCCAAACCGGCCATCTCCATCAGACCGGCACCCTTGCCGTCCAGATGCGCGGCCATGGCCATGACGGCCCCGATGGTCATGACGCCGGTGCCGCCGACGCCCGTGATGACCGTGTTCCAGGTGCCGTCGATGGTCGGCAAAACCGGCTCTGGCAGGTGCCCGGTCTCCACATCGCGGGTCGCGGCCTTCTTCAGCTTTGCGCCTTCGACGGACACGAAGGACGGGCAGAAGCCATTGACGCAGCTAAAATCTTTGTTGCAGCTCGACTGATCCACAGCCCGCTTGGTGCCGAACTCCGTCTGGACGGGCACCAGCGAGACACAGTTCGATTGGACCCCACAATCGCCACAGCCCTCGCAAACGTCGGTGTTGATAAAGATGCGCTTGTCGGGGTCCGGGAATTGCCCCCGCTTACGGCGGCGACGTTTCTCGGCCGCACAGGTCTGGATGTAGAGGATGGCCGAGACGCCCTCGACCGTCTGCATATGCGCCTGCACCTTGGGCATCTCGGCGCGCTCATGCCAGGACAGGCCCGAGGGGAAGCGCGCGCGATCCACGTCTTCCTTATCGTCATAGACCACGGCGATCTCGGCGACGCCCATGGCCTGCAACTCGCGCGCAATCTGTTCCGGGGCCAGGTCGCCTTCGTTGTGCTGCCCCCCGGTCATGGCAACCGCATCGTTATAAAGGATCTTGTAGGTGATCGTCGTCCCCGCCGCCAAAGCGGCGCGGATGGCCAGGATGCCCGAGTGGTTGTAGGTCCCCTCGCCCAGGTTCTGGAACACATGCTTGCGGGTGGAAAACAGGCTTTCCCCGACCCAGTTCACGCCCTCGGCCCCCATGTGGGTGTAGCCCTCGGTCGAGCGATCCATCCAGAGCGCCATGACGTGACAGCCGATACCCGCCCCTGCCCGCGCGCCCTCGGGCACCTTGGTCGAGGTGTTATGGGGACAGCCGGAGCAGAACCAGGGCGTGCGCGCCTGGATCTCGGGCGCATTGTCGGCGCGCCGCGCCTCCTGGATGCGGGCAAGACCGGCGGCAATCCGGTCGGTGCCGCGCCCCTCTTCGGTCAGGATCTCGGCCAGTTTGGCGGCAATATCGGTAGGGTCCAGCGCATAGTGCGACGGAAACAGGACCGGCCCGCCGCCGCCCTTTTGGTAGCCATAGACGCGCCGGCCCCGGCGGTCATCGAAGATGGCTTCCTTGACCTGGACCTCGATCAATTTGCGCTTTTCCTCGACGCAGACGATCAGATCCAAACCCTCGGCCCAATCATGCAAGCCCTTCATATCCATGGGCCAGGTTTGTCCGACCTTGTAGGTCGTGATCCCGAGACGCGCGCATTCCTCGGCGTCCAACCCGAGCAGGTTCAGCGCATGGACCAGGTCAAGCCAGTTTTTGCCCGCCGCCACGAACCCGATCTTGGCACCCGGCTTACCATGAACCCGCTTGTCCAGCTTGTTGGCGTGGCTGAACGCCTCGGCGGCCCAGCGTTTATGGCCCAGCAGGCGTTCCTCCTGCGGGATCCAATGGTCATTCAACCGGATGTTCAACCCGTCCTCGGGCAGCGCAAAATCCGGGGTCACGAAAGACAAACGATCGGGCCGACCATCAACGACCGAGGTCACCTCCACCGTGTCCTTCATCGTCTTGAGCCCGACCCAGACCCCCGCATAGCGCGACAGCGCCCAGCCATAGAGGCCGAAGTCCAGGATTTCCTGCACGCCCGCGGGGCTGAGCACGGGCATATGGGCATCGACCAGCGCCCAGTCTGACTGGTGACAGGTGGTCGAGGACTCACCGGTATGGTCGTCGCCCATGGCCATCAGCACACCGCCGTTGCGCGAGGTGCCCGCCATATTGGCGTGCCGCATCACGTCGCCTGACCGATCCACGCCAGGCCCCTTGCCGTACCAAAGCCCGAACACACCGTCGAAGCGCCCTTCCCCGCGCAGCTCCGCCTGCTGACTGCCCCACATGGCCGTGGCCGCCAGATCTTCGTTCAGGCCCGGCTTGAAGGTAATATCGTTCTCGGTCAGAACCTTGCGGGCTTTGGTCATCATCATATCGACCGCGCCAAGGGGCGATCCGCGATAACCGGTGCAGTATCCCGCCGTGTGGAGCCCGGCTGCTTTGTCCCGCGCCTTTTGCATGAGCATCAGCCGGACGAGCGCCTGTGTTCCGTTCAACAGAACCTGCTGCTGGCTCAGGTCGTAGCGGTCGTTCAAAGATACATCTTGGCGCATGTGTCGATCTCCCTTACTTTTCCTATATAGGTCATGAATGCTGACCCAAAAGAAAAATCGTTGCGACGATTTCGACTTCTAGAAGATGTTAGCGTATGACATGTCGGTCCTTCCCGGCAAATAACGAGGCACCAAGATGGATTGGGACAAGCTGAGGATATTCCACGCCGTGGCCGATGCGGGGTCTTTGACCCATGCCGGCGACGTGCTGCACCTGTCGCAATCGGCGGTGTCCCGTCAAATCCGCGCTTTGGAAGATTCGCTGGATACCACCCTGTTCCATCGGCACGCCCGTGGGCTGATTCTGACAGAACAGGGCGAATTGCTGTTCGACGCCACCCAAAGCATGACCAAGCGTTTGGATGCTGCCTCCGCGCGCATTCGCGACAGCGAGGAGGAGGTTTTCGGCAACCTTCGCGTCACAACGACGATTGGCTTCGGCTCGATCTGGCTGGCACCGCGTTTGCCGAAACTCTACGCCAATTACCCCGATATCAGCCTCGACCTGATGTTGGAGGAGCGGGTATTGGACCTGCCCATGCGCGAGGCGGACGTTGCGATCCGCATGAAGGAACCGAGCCAAGCCGATCTGGTCCGAAAACGTCTGATGGACATTCGGATGCAGCTTTATGCGACGCCCCAGTACTTGCAGACCAACGGCACACCAACATCGGCCCACGATCTGGGCAACCACCGACTCATCTGTCAGCAAGTTGGTGCGACGCAGGTCAGCGCGGGCGCGACGCTCGTGCGCGAGTTAATGACCTATGACATCGGGCGCACGTTGACGGTAAACAACTACTTCGGCGTGTTGCAATCGGTGCTGTCGGACCTGGGCATCGGCGTGTTGCCAGACTACCTTCAGCAGGATTTTCCAAACCTCATCAGGGTCTTACCCGGCGTACAATCAAACGATGTCCCCGTTTTCTTGGCCTTTCCAGAGGAACTCCGTGGCTCCCGTCGGATCGAGGCGTTCCGGGATTTCGTGGTGGATGAGGTCGTGGCCTATCGCAAAGCACAGCAGGGCGCCGCTGCCAGCTAAGGGGTTCTTCTTTCAGAAAGTGCACGCAGCTATGCACAAAACGCATAGCGGAGTTGCACCGATCAGTTCAGTTTTCGCCTTGTCCGATGGCGTTGTGCGACTTAATTAGGCTGTTGAAGATACACTGTATCTTCACCTCCCTGTTGGACTTCGGCCGAGCTTGCGCTCGGCCTTTTTTTTGGCCCAACGCCGGTCAGAAGCAACCCGAGAAATCACCAATGGACGGTGTTAAAACGAAGACGTTCTGCACCCGTCCGGGCGTTCCGCAAACGAACACACCGATCCGAAACGGGCGCCCGGACCGGATCAAATCCGACATCTCAGCCGGATAGGCACCAAACACCCGCGTTGCCCCCGGTATCATGGCCCGCATCCCACGGCTTCCGAACACAGGATCACCCTCGTCGCCCGCATGGCGGATCCCAAACCGGTGGTAGTTGGCCCGATCTTGCTGCACCACCGCCGCCGGATCGGACAGCCGCACCCCGCGAGAGTTTCGCAAATCCTCTGGCCCGATGGTCGTGATGTAATAGGCAAGTTGGTCGTAAGCCTGCGCTGGCACGGCCAAGGTCAATAACACTGCCAGAACACCAAACAACCGCATGCAAAAGACCCCTAACAAGTTCGCCATTACCTTAAAGCGACTTTCTGCGCGCGCGCAACATGGCGCCGCGCCGGTCATAGGCCTTAGGTGGCTGCTGCAGCGGCGACGCTCCGAATCCGCGTCACCATGGCGCGGAGCCCGTTGGACCGTTGCGACGACAGGTGATCGTCCAAACCCAACCGCGCCAATTCCGCCGGCGCGTCCACGGCACCGACCTCTTTCACCGTGAGGCCCGCATAGAGGTTATGGAGAACCGCAATCAGCCCGCGCACGATCATGGCGTCGGATTCACCCTCAAAATCGAAGGTCGCCGAAGGTCCCGTTCCGTCGATGCGCGGATGCAACCAAACCTGGCTCGCGCAGCCGTCAACCTTGGTCGCGGGCACTTTCAGCGCATCATCGAGCGCGGGAAAGGCCTTTCCCATGTCGATGACATGGCGATAGCGGTCCTCCCAATCCTCAAGGAATTCGAAGGTTTCGACCAGGTCTTCGAAACGGTCCTGCGCCATGGGCTCTCCTCTTGCTGCGTGGGCAGCAGGTAAGGCGCCAGGCCCCGTACGTCCAGCCGCTTCCCAAACTGGGCCCGATGGGCTAGCCGGGGACGAGGCAAGCAGGGGACGGAGAAACCATGGCACTGGGACGGATTTTGGCGGTGGGCGCGCTAGTCGTGGCGCTTGCGGGCTGCGGCGTGGGACAAAGCCGGTTGAACCCGCTCAATTGGTTCGGCTCCAGCAGTTCCGAGGCCATTGCCGAAGCGCAGGCCCAGCCCCGCTTGCCCATTGTCGACCAAGTGGTGTCCCTGGATGTGGCGGCGACGCCCGGTGGAGCCATCATATCGACCGTCGGCCTGCCCCCAACCCAAGGGTTCTGGGAAGCGGACCTTGTGCGCCTGCCCAGCGACGACCCCACAGTCATGCTGTTCGAGTTCCGCATCCTTCCCCCCCTGACACCCCGCCCGGCGGGTCCGCAGCCATCCCGCGAAGTCCTCGGCGGTGCCGTGGTGACCAACCAGGACTTGGCGGGCATCCGCACCATTGCCGTCCAAGGACAACGCAACCGTCGCAGCGTGCGGCGCTAAGGCGGATACGGCGGGGACAGCCGCGCCATTCGCGCTCACAAACGGGCGTTCGCCAGCGCGGTGCCTTCGGCCAGGGCGCCCAGCTTCGCATAGGCGATATCCGGATCCACCGCGCCAAAGCCAGCAAACGTGCCAAAGCCGCAATCGCTGCTGGCGATCACACGATCCGCGCCGACAATATCCACGAACCGGCCCAACCGCTCCGCCACAACCTCGGGGTGTTCGACAAAGTTGGACGTGCTGTCGATCACACCCGGCACCAGAACCTTGTCATCCGGGATCTCGGCGGCACGATCCCGAAAGACCTGCCATTCATGGGCATGGCGGGGGTTCGACGTCTCAAACAGCAGCTGGCTCGCGTTCGCCCCAAGGAAGGTCGAAAAGACCGTATCCATATCAATGTCGCACACATGTGGGCCCTCATAGTTCCCCCAACAGATGTGGACCCGGATGCGCGAGGGATCGAGGCCTGCAATCGCTGCGTTCAACGCCTCCACATGGGCAGCGGCGATCTTGAGGAATTCGGCATCCGACAGATCGGCAAACAGCATATGCCGGGACAAGGCCAAGTCCGGGCAATCCAACTGCAGGTAGAGACCGGCCTCCACGATAGTCTGGTATTCCGCGCGCATGGCGTCCGACAGCGCCGCCAGATAGGCATCCCGGGTCGGGTAGAAATCGTTCTGAAGGAACAGCGAAATCACCCCCGGCGAGGCGGCGTTCATAAAGCCTTCGGCTGCCCCATGTTGCGCCATCGCGGCCTTCAGGTTGGCGATATCGGTCAGCAGCTCATCCTGCCCCTTGGACCGCACCTCTCCGGTACACATGGGACGGGCGTATTGCGGAGTCCCGCCCCCTTCGGCCAGGCGCTTCAAGAACGAGGGAAAGCGCTTGAGATCGGCAGGCGCGTTGCGTGGGCTGTCGCCGGAAAACCCGGTGTAGCGATCCTTCACGTAGGTCGCATAGCTGATCTTGGAGGTCTCGCCATCCGAGACGATCTGCGTCCCCGCCTCAACCTGACGGCGCACCGTGTCGACGCAAGCGGCGGTCATCTGAGCGGCAAACGCGTCCGCGTCGTAGGGTTGACCCTGCTCACGGGCGAAAATCATATCCACCGTCTCCTGCGTGCGCGGCAGGGATCCGACGTGGGTTACTTTGATGGGCATCTCGATCCTTTCTCAAAGGTCATCGTCGGCATGTGCGACAGATGGCCCTCCGTTTCTTCTCGGCTCAAATACTCCGGGGAGCGCGAGGGGCAGCGCCCCTCGTACCGACGAAAATCCAAGGGCACAGCCCTGAACCCCCGAAGGCTCCAACCGGTTTATCAGCCGGTCCCCAAGTGAATTTGCTTCCAAATCGCCGTCTCGTCATAGACGGTCCATTCTCGGCGCAGGCCCCAGGGGCCGAACTCCGCGTGGGTAATGCCCATGACATGGACGTCCGCCCCGGTCGGCGCGCCAAACACACCCCAGCCGGAGTGCCGTCCCGTCAGGGACCACCGGACGGCGGCACGGGGCGGCATCATCTCGTCTTCGCGCCCAATCACATGGTGCACCTCAAACAGTGCATCTGGGAACGACGCGCGCAGCCCAATCCAAAAGCGGTCGGCGGCGTCGGTGCCATGGGCCGTGACACCGCCCGGGTATTCCAAATGACAGGCACGGTCATAGGCCTGGGGGATGACGCGCAGATCGGCGCCCATGATCCGAATCAGGATGTCGGCCAGTTCCGCGCCGCGCGGATGGTCATTGCCACGCCCCGTGTAAGGCCCGGGCTGGTCGATCTCGGGCGTAAAGGGGCGGATTGCATTGGCCGCCCCACCCTCTCGCGCGATCAGGTCGGCGGCATAGGCGGATGGCTCCCACCCCAATTGCCGGACGATGGCGCCCTGGTCGCGGATCAGCCATTCGTCGTCGATGGCGATCCCCGTGACATGGCAATCGGCCATGATGCGATACACGAGCGTCTTGCCGGTGGCCTTCCCATAGACGCCGTCGCCCAAATGCGTTGCCGTGGACAGCAGACGGTGGGAGGACAACATTCCCGTCTCCGGGCTCTCTCCGCTCCAGATGACATCCTCGCCCAGCAACGTCCGATCGGGAAACTCAGCCAGGGTCGCCATGGTCGCGCCGATCACGCTCTGATTGCCGATCACCACCGACCCTGGCGACCGCACGACGATCTCTGGCGCGTAATACTCATGGAGGGTGGCAAGTCCGCGATCTTCCCAGATCTCCTTTGTGATGCCGAGGATGTAATCCGGCAGGTCTTTCCAGCGGTTGTTGAACGTCATGTGGTTTGGTCCTTGGGCAAACGGGCAGAGCCGCGCACGACAAGCGGCCCGTCGATTTCAATCTTTTGGGGGCGGCGACTGGGCGTCTCGATCTGGGCCAGCAGTTCGGAGACCGTGGCCGCGATCATCCGGCGGGCCGGTTGGCGCACGGTGGTAAGGTCATAGCTAGGCCAAGCAGCCATGGCGATGTCGTCGTAGCCGACGATGGACACATCGCCTGGCACCGACACACCCAGATCATGGCGCAGCACGTCCATCACGGCCAAAGCCATGTAATCGTTGCCCACGAAGATCGCATCCGGCGGCGTCGGCGCCTCCATCATCGTGCGCGCGGCTTCGCAGGCCTCGGCACGGCTATACTTGCCGTCCGCCTGCCCATGCAGGCCCTGCCCCGCCGCCGCGAGAGCTGTCGCAAACCCGGCGGCCCGGTCGCGCCCCGTGGAGGACCCTTGCCACCCGGAGATATGCGCGATCCGGCTGTGATTGCCCGCCAGGAGGAACTCCGCCGCGCGCTGCCCCCCAGCGCGGTTGTCAGAGGTAATCGACGACAGCCCAGACCCCGCGATCCCCCGGTTGAACAAGACCACGGGCAGCCCCGCCGCCGCGCAGCGTTCCACCAAGCGCCCCGACAGATCCACCGATGCCGCGATCAGTGCATCCACCTGATAATCCATCAGTTCATCGACCACCCGGTCCAGGTCCACCGCCGAATTGCCCACGGTGAACATCAACAGATGATAGCCCTCGGCCTGGAGCGCATGGGACAGCTTTTCGACCGCATCGGCAAAGAACGGGTTGTCCAGATAGGCCACGACGAGTCCCACGATCCGAGACCGCCCTGTGATCAGACTGCGGGCAAGGACATTGGGCCGATAGCCGAGCGCCTCTGCCGCGGCGCGAACGCGGGCCTCCATTTCCGCGCTGACCGAGGCCCCTTTCGTAAAGACACGGCTCACGGCGGACTGGCTGACGCCCGCCTTCCGCGCCACATCGAGCGAGGTCACCTTGCGGGGCATGGCGCACCATCCGCAGGGCCAGCGACTGGCCCCCGATCCCCTCGGACAACTTCTATGACCAGCGCTCCCTTCATCCGGCTGTCCATCCGCCGTCCACCAGGATCGAGGTGCCGGTGATCATGGCGCTGGCCTCGGACGCCAAAAATACCACGGGTCCCATGATATCCTCGACTTCGCCCACACGGGGCAGCTTGATCTTTTCGTCGATCCAGGCCCGACGCTCCGGGTTGTTGAAAGTGGCTTCGGTCAGTGGCGTGCGGATGAAGGTGGGGCAGATCGTGTTGACCCGGATGTTCTTGGGTCCCCACTCGATGGCCATGGCTTTGGTCATCCCTTCGACGCCATGTTTGGTGGCGCAATAGACAGCGCGGTCAACGCCCCCCACGTGCCCCATCTGACTGCTGATCTGGATGATGGACCCGCCATTGTTCATGGTGGCAGCAATTTTTTGGGCCATGAAATATGCCGCGCGCAGGTTGAGCCCCGCAACCAGGTCGAAATCCTCCGGCGTCGTCTCTGCCGAGGGTCCATGCCGGGCGACGCCAGCGGAATTGCACAGGATGTCGAAGGGGCCATACTCCGCGAGGAAGGCATCCAGCATAGCAAGGTCGGACACATCACAGGCCCGACCATCCGCCCCATGGCCAGCCGCCCGCATCGCCTCGACCGCCTCGGTCACGCCTGCCTCGGATCGGGCGCAGACCACGACCTCAGCCCCTGCTTCGGCCAGGGCCACGGCGCAGCCCAACCCGATGCCGCGCGTGCCCCCTGGGACAAAGGCGCGGCGACCGTCCAGGCGAAACGAAGGCGTTGCTGGCAGTGTCATGGAAACCCCCTGTGGCTTGCATACCTATGCAGACACGCTTCCGCCGTCGCATTCAAGGGCGAAGATCAAACCACTGGCCCAGTCCCCACGTAGAAAACCAAACACCCCTTGCAGAGCAGGCCCATGACCAGTCCTACCGCCATCCTCCAGGATTTGGAGCAAGCCGCGACCGGTGCGGACACGGTCACCCTCCGTCGCTTGGCGGATCAACTGGGCTGCCGGTCTGTCGGTGCGATCCTGGCCGTGCCTGCCGCCTTGGAACTGACGCCCATTGGGGGCATCCCCGGCGTTCCCACCCTGCTGGCGACGGTTATCGCGCTGGTCGCCTGTCAGCTTTTGATCGGGCGGGAAAGTCTATGGCTGCCGGGCGTGCTGGCGCGTCAGGGTATATCGGCCACGCGGCTGTCAAAGGCCGCCCGGGGCTTGAGGCCTGCGGCCCAATGGGCCGATGCCCATTTGGGCCAGCACCTCCGGTGGCTTGTGGGTCCCATGGGCCAGCGATGTGCGGCGGCGGCGATCTTGGCGCTCTGCCTCACCGTGCCGGCGCTTGAATTACTACCGTTCCTATCGTCCGTACCGATGGGAGTGATCCTGCTGTTCGCCCTGGGCCTGATGACCCGAGACGGTCGCGTCATGGCCCTTGCCTGGACGATGGTGTTGGCCGCCGTATGGGTCATCTGGCGCGTCTTGGTTTGACCCCCGTCACAGCAGTTGGCGCATCCGCGCTAGGACATCTACGCCTAACTGGTCCCAGACGTGGAGCAGATCAACGGTGACCCAGTTTTCCCGGATCAGATCGCCTTCGACCCGCCAGAAATCGAGACTGCGCATGGTGATCCGCTGACCGGCCCCCGCGATCCCAAGCCAGCCCCCAGCGGAGACAGTCATCGACATCCCCGGCCAGGCCGTGAAGCCAACGTAGTCGCCTTGGGCAAAGAAGTGGCCATTCTCGATGTGGCCTCGCCGGTCGGGCATAGCGTCCAGGAACGGGATTTGGTGATGGTCCCGGAACCCACGGATCCCGCGCAGGTTCCCGATACCGCCGGGGCCGTACCAGCTGCACTGCGGGTGCCAAAAGCGAGGCAGCTGCATCGCGTCCTCGCCCTGGGGTGACAGGTGAAGGTGGTCCAGCATGTCTCCCACAACACGGAGGGCATGGCTCCCGTCACCGGCTACGCGCAGCCCGTCCTGGGTCATGGGACCCGGCACACGGCCGGAGGCGCCGAGTGGCGGCCCCATGGGCCAGACGCCCGCTTGCAACATCAGATCGGGCAGATCCCAGATGGCTTGGACCTCCACAGCCTGACCACCTTCCAAGCGGTAAAACTCGTGAAACCGCAGCGCTGCCAGGCGTCGTGTTCCGGGAATACCGAGAAACGGGCCATCGAACCGCCCGGCGTAATGCCCCGCCTGCCCCAGCCATATTTGCCCGTGGGCATCTATCCCTTCGACGGAGATCTGCACCCGCCGCTCCACGTCTGGGATGGCAGACCAGAGCGGATCGAGGGCGGTCGCGACAAATTCCGCGCCGCCGGTCACATCCCCGAACGGGTGGCACAGGTGAACCGTCGCGTCATCGGCCACGGCATCGGTCACATGGGCGCGCATTTCTGCATCTGAACACGCCTGGAGGGCGGCGAGAAACATGGGGTATCTCCTGCAATGGCGGCGTGGTGGGCTGAGGCAAAACCCGGCTGTCGCAAAGACCCGGGTGGCGCCCGTCCCCTTGCACATGGCTTTGCATAGGATTGCAAGGGGCCTTCGTTTTCGACGTGTCGGTCTCACAGGGCTGACGATTGCGGGTCAATGTCTCCACGCCTGTTGTTATCGCGGTCCGAATGGGTGCGATCCTAGCCTTGGTCTTCTGACCGAGTGTTCCGCCGCTGCAATAAAAACTGTCGGGGCTGTCTCTGACGACGCCTCGACCCGTGTCGCCCCGAAGTTTTGGCGTTCCGCTTTTCATTCGGAGTGACGCCAAGGGCGCCACATCAAAGCGGCAGCGTCACGCGTCGCCAGAACGTAGGTCACCACCGCTTTCAGGCAGGTCAAAAAAGGCGAGCTTAACGAGCTACGGTCGCGTGATGATTGTCGGCAAAACTGGCGGAAAGCCTTGCTGGACAGCGTCGAGCCTTTGGGGCCAAAGCCCATAGCGCGGCGGCGGCAAGATGGCCCGCATCATGTTACGAACATTTGCCACAGGACCTGTGACGTATCGGTGCGCCGTGAAAAAGACCGGCACTTCGGCTTGGCCGCCTTATCCGCGTCCCACGCGCTAAAGGCCTTTGATCCAGGCGACAAAACGGTCAATTGCTTCAGGGGTTTGCGCCGGGCTGAGGATGTCGCCCGCAAGGACGTGGTTGTAGCTGTCGTCCCCCTCGACAAGGGTCACGCGCTCCACGGTCATCGGGCCGCCCCAGGCGGCGGCGACGCGCTCCGTCGTCGTTGGGTCGACCACGCTGTCATCGGGCGAGACATAGATCAAAGCGGGGACCGTCGCTGCGGACCAATCCATTGTGGCCGCATAATCCACCAGAGCCTGCATCGGCAGCACGGACACCGTCGGGTACTCCACTGTCCAATGGGCTGCGTGACGGGTGTTCTGCGGCTCAAACGAGCGGGTCTCACCCGCCAGGAGCGGCACCCAATGGCGCGCTGCGGGCCAGGACAGCAGCCTGGCCGCCGGGCTGGCCACCTTGAAATTCGGGGACACCAAGATCACCCCGTCCAGATCCGCTCGCACGGGCGCCAACGCCGGATCTGCCGCTGCCAGGGCCGCAAGGGTGCCGCCGGTTGACGTCGCCATCAGAAGGACGCGGTCGCCCAGTCGGCGCCCAATTTCCATGGCTTCGGCGAGGTCTTCTAGCCAATCGCCAGCCGATGGCTCCGCCATCGCCGCGCCGTCACGACCATGGCCGGACAGGCGCTGAAAAAAGAGGTTCGCGCCCAGGGCCTCGGCCACGCGGTCCGGGACGGGCCGAATCTCCCACGGGTCGGCGGAAAACCCATGCAGGTAGACAATCGCGAGATCGGTCCGTTGCCCCGGCGGCCCCGCCCAGCGGATCCGTTTCGCCGAAGCGGGGCGTAGGTTCGGGACCTGGGCCTCCGTATCGGCGAGCCATCCATCCAAATCCTCCGGCACGGTCGTCCCGTCGAAGGATATCTCGGTCTCCACTGTCTCATAGGGACCCACAATCCAAAGCGCCCCTATGGCAACCGCGAGACCAACAACCAGCAAAAGCATCATCCGCAGCACACGCGCCATGGCCTCACCTCCGCCCCGCAGAAGACGCGGCGGGCAACCTGGACGTCAAGTCCCGGCCGCCTCCAGGACCTCCGTAACGCTGCGTTCGATCAGACGCAGACAATCCTCGTCCGAAAACCTGTGGTCGGCCCCGTCCACGAGTGTCAGCCGCATGTCGGGCCCTTCGGCATGGTCCAACAAGCGCAGGGCCGTCTCAACGGAGACATCCGCATCCGCCGTGCCCTGCAAGAAACGCGTCGGGCACGGCAGCGACAGCGCCTGGCGCAGCACCAGCGTCTTGCGCCCCTCTTCGATCAGGCGGCGCGTGATGATGTAGGGCGCGCCGTAATCGGACGGGACCGCGACCTGACCCGTCTCCATCAACGTCTGCCGCTGCGCCTCATCGAAGCTGGCCCAAAAGCCATCCTCGGTGAAATCGGGCGCCGCCGCGATGGTCACGAGGCCCTTAACTTGGTCCGGGCGGTCACGCGTGACCAGGAGAGAGATCCAGCCGCCCATGGATGATCCCACAAGGACCAAGGGACCCGTCGTCACGTGGTCGATCACCGCAAGGGCATCATCGCGCCAATCGCCGATGGAGCCATCCTCAAAGGCGCCCCCGGAAAGCCCGTGGCCGCCGTAGTCGAGGCGCAGGAAGGCTTGGCCCTTGGCTTTCGCCCAGGCTTCGAGGGCGACAGCCTTCGTTCCGTCCATATCCGATTTGAACCCGCCCAAAAACACCACGAGCGGCCCTGTTCCAGGCGTGTGGTGGAACGCCAGGTCCACTCCGTTTCGGGTGATCGTTTGTGCCATGGCCTGCCCTCCTCAATCGCCTCTGCCTACTTTGGCCCGAGCGCTGGGCCAAGGGGCGATGGATGGGCGACTGCTGCATGGGGCACAGGTGACCCCGGTTGCGGTGGCATATTTGGGGAACATCGAAGGGCAGCCGAGGCTCTGCCCGTCCCTTGTTCAGCCGGCTAAGGGGGGAGGCGGCGGCACCTACAACATGTGACTCTATGGTAACATATTTACAGGTGACCCTTCGGTCACGTAATTGTTCGCCATGGATTCGGTCTTTAAGGCCCTTGCCGACCCGTCTCGGCGTGACCTCCTTGATGCGCTTCGTCGCGAGGATGGGCAGACGTTGTCTCAACTGGAGGCAACGCTTCCAATGTCGCGCTTTGGGGTGGCCAAGCACCTCAAGGTGCTGGACGACGCGGGGCTGGTGACACGGGTGAAACGGGGACGCTTCACCCATCACTACCTCAATGCCGTGCCATTGGCCGAGGCTATGGCCCGCTGGATCGAACCCTATCGCGTGGCACCCGCGGTGCGGGGGGTGCTGGACTTGAAAGCCCGATTGGAGGGAGAGATGACCAACACACCCGACTTCGTGCAAAGCACGTTCATCCGCTGCAGCCCGCTTGATCTTTGGCGCGCGCTGACCGATGCCGCCGACATATCCCGTTGGCACTTTCTGACGCCGAATGTGCGGCGGGATGGTGACCTGATCGCTTACGACGGTCCTCCTGGCGAGCCGATGCTTCTGTGTCGGATTTCTAAGGAAGACCCGCCCGTTCGCCTAGAGATGACCTTTGAAATCCAAGGCGACGGGGCCGCCCCGCCGTCTCGGGTGGTGCAGAGCGTCGCCGTTGAGGGCGCGCATTGCTGCCTCACCCTGGAACACTTCGGCCTGACCCATGCGGTTGTGCCGGGCCAGGGCGTGTTCGATGGATGGAGCCGGTGGGCCGCCGGGTTGAAGACCTGGCTGGAAACCGGAGAGCCGACACGGTTCGGCGCCCCTTCGACTCAGAGCGAGACCTCGCCCTCGAACTGATCAAAGCGCCCGCAAGCCTGCGGACCGACGCCTACCGCTCCGCGCCGTGCGGGTCGGCTCTCTCGACGTGTCTGCCATGAAAGGACCGACAATGACCCCAAGACCCGACTATGTTTTGCGCACCTTCATCCGGTGCAGCCAAGACGCCTTGTGGAGCGCGTTGACCGAGGCCGATGCTGCCGCCAACTACCACCCCTTTGCGCCGGAAGCGGTGCGCGACGGCGAAGCCTTGGTCTACAAACAGACCGATGGATCGAACATGTTGATCTGTCGCGAGATATCCAAGACCCCCAAAACCCGCATCGAAGCAGAGTTCGTGCCGCAGTGGGCGCCGGACATCCCCGTCTCGCGCTTTGTTTGTATGATTGCGGTGGAAGGAGGGTATTGCGCGCTGACCCTTGAACACTATGACATCCCCGAAGGGGGTGAGGGCTATGCCGACGGGTGGGAACGCTTGGTCGCGGCGCTTAAAACCTGGCTGGAAACGGGCACGCCCACGCGCATCGGAGGGCAAGCCTGATGACCCCGGAACTCTGGTGGATGACCTGGACCGCCCTGCTGGCCGCATCGATGTGGATCCCATACATCGTGGGCGTCAATACCGAGCCTAAGGGAGAGGACGCGCCAGATCCTTTCCTCCGCCCGCCGCCGCTGTCGGAGGTGCGGCCCTGGGTCCACCGTGCCCACCGCGCGCACCTCAACCTCCTTGAACAATTCCTGCCCATGCTGGCTGTGGTTTTGATCGCCCATACTGCTGGTATCTCATCCTCTGTGACGGTTTGGGCCTGCGGGATCTTTTTTGCGGTGCGTCTGCTCCATGCTTGGGGGATGATCGGAGGCTGGGCGCGGTTTCCGGCACGACCCCTGCTGTTTTTGGTCGGGTGGGTCTGCGTGCTGGCCGTGGGGATCAACGTTCTTGTCGCAGGCTGAGGTCGGACCCCAATCCTTCCCCGCGCGTTGGCGCCGGGAAGGAGGCACTATGACCAAGCACGCGACCGAGAAAGCCGAGCAACCGGATGGCCAAACGAAGTACGACGTTCCGACCACGCCCGACGAAGACTTCGCCATCGATCAGCGCGGCGATAACCCTAAGCGCGCCAATGCGGCCCCACCGGCATCCCCAGTGGATAAGGTAGTGTCGCTTTTGAAGAAGGACTAGGCGGCGACGACTCTAGGCGCCAGGTTCAAGCCGGGCCAGCTAGAGAGCTAGGGTAAAGCGGGGCACCTAGGCGCCCTAGTCTACCGACGGCGCCCGAAATCCCATGGCGACCACGAACTTCTCTGAGCTGTCGGAGCGGCTCGCCCCTGGTTTAACGTTGGCCACCTTGTCGAAACGCGACTTTAACCGCTTCTGAAGATCGCCCTCCGCGCCACCGGCTAGAACTTTTGCAACAAACGTGCCGCCCGGCGCTAACACATCAAAGGCCAGTTCCGCTGCGGCCTCACAAAGCGCAATGATCCGCAAATGGTCGGTCTGTTTGTGGCCGGATGAGGCAGCCGCCATGTCCGACATGACCACATCCGCTTCGCCCCCAAGCCACGCCTTCACCTGATCGTCCGCACCGTCAGCGAGGAAATCCAAAACGTGGACCTCTGCTCCGGCCACCGGGTCGACCTCTTGCAGGTCCAGGCCGATGATCCGGCCTTGGGCTTTTTTCGCGTTGGACCCGTCGGAGTTGATCCGGGGCACGGCGACTTGCAGCCACCCGCCCGGCGCGCAGCCCAGATCGACAACCCGCGCGCCCGGTTTCAGGAACCCGTACTTGTCATCAAGCTCCATGATCTTGAACGCCGCGCGGCCCCGATAGCCTTCGGCTTTGGCCCGCTGCACATAGGGGTCGTTCAGTTGGCGTTCGAGCCAGAGTTTGGACGACAGCTTTCGGCCCCGCGCGGTCTTCACCTTCACGGTCAGATCCCGTTGCCCGCGTCCGGAGACCTTGCCGGACCGGAGACCTTTGATGGGTTTTTTCGCCATATGGCGCAGATAAACCGTCAGGCCCCGTTTAGAAAGCCCCTAGCCCGGACGGGGCTGCACGCGTTGAGGCTCGGTCGGACCAAAGTATCTGATGGTGACCTTGTGCGCGACACGCGCGGCTGCGCGAACACGTTAGCAGGCAAGACCCATGGCCCTGGCCTTCTGCTCAGAACGGCCCGTCGTCCAGGACGCCGTCTGCCGACATCTGCGCGTAAAGCAACCCTTCGCGCAACCCTCGGTCGGCCACCGACAATCGGTCTGTCGGCCAGACCCGCAGCAGCGCTTGCAAAATGGCGGCCCCAGACATGATGAGCGCATGGCGGTCGCGACCGATGCGCGGATCATTGCGGCGCCCATCGGGCCCCATGGCCAGATACCCCCGGATCACGCGGTCAATCTGGCTGGTGGTCATGCGCAGGCCATCGACCTTGTTACGGTCGTAACGGCGCAGGTTCAGATGCGTCGCGGCCACGGTCGTCACCGTCCCCGAGGTGCCGATGATCTGAAAGCCGGGATCGCTGTCCCCCGCCGCGTCCTCGTAGGGGGAAAACTCCTGCAGACACTCCTCGAAGTGCCAAGACATCAAGGCAAAGCGCGCGGCGTCATCGGTCACGTCGCGGAACTGATCCTTCAACGTCGCCACGCCCAGGGGGATCGAGATCCAATCCACGACTTTCACGGCTGGAAACAAGCTGTCTCCATCGGGCTGGAACCCGGAATGGAGCCGCATGATCGCCCGGGCGCGGTCATGGCGCGGCACGCGGGTCAGGTCGATCCAGACCAGTTCCGTCGACCCTCCGCCAATATCCACGACCAGCAGTTGCTCGGTCTTGGAGGACACAAGCGGCGCGCAAGAGACCACAGCAAGGCGCGCCTCCTCCTCCGGCTCGATGATATCCAGGGGCAGACCCGTCTCGCGATCAACAAGTCGGATGAACTCAGCGGCATTCGTGGCGCGGCGACAGGCCTCGGTCGCGACCAGACGCATCCGCTTAACTTCATGGGTTTCCAACTTGCGGCGACAGATCTTCAACGCGCCAATCGTCCGCGCCATGGAAGACCGTGACAAACGCCCCGACTGCTCCAACCCATTGCCGAGTTGAACCGACTTGGAAAAGCTATCGACCACATGGAGTTGGGAGCCCTTGGGCTGGGCGATCAGCATCCGACAGGAGTTCGTTCCAAGGTCCAGCGCGGCGTACAATTCCGCGGAATCCGGGCGATCCAATTCGGCCGGGACAAGCGCTTTCGGTCCGACGGGCCGGGGGGCACCCTCTGGCGTCCGGCCCAAGTTGACCGGGTCGTCCGGCGGCATTGGAAGCTCCTGCACTATCTTATCCGGCGAGTGTATGCGCCAGCCCCCCCGTCGGGCAAGGGTTGTTCATGATGAACTTGAAAGATCTGACGTCAACGCCCCCTCGCCCGCAGCACCCGGCGATGCCATATGACAGGCATGTGTCGTCATCAGGCATGGCGGCGTCGATAACCGACAGTGACCCAGTGGTCGGCGGCCCTATAGCTCGAGCTCGGATAGGTCGTGAGGGAGTGGACATGGCGCAGATAACAGTCGTCTATTGGCGGGATATCCCGGCCCAGGTGCTGGCGGGCAAGGGGCGCCGGGCTGCCAAGGTGCAGCTGTCGGAACGGTTCGAACAGGCCATCGACCGGGCGGCCATGCGCTCGGGCGCGTCCGAGACGGATGCCTATCTCGCAGATTGGCGGAAGGTCGCGGAGGGCGACGCCGCAGGGTCCGACGCAGAGGCCGCTGCCGCCCGCGCCGCCGAATTGGAAGCGGCTTGGACGCCGGAGCGTTTGCGCGATGTTGCCCTCGCGGGCGGGACGGAGGCCGCTGTCTGATGGCCATTCTAGGATTTCGAAAGAAGGACGCCGAGGTCACACCGCCCGACCCGACCCTGGCCGCATTTCTGCAAGGCGCCTCCATTGAGGTCATGCCCCGCACGGCGGAAAAGATCGCTGATTTCGGTGCGATTTTGCCCAAGGGCACGCGGGTGTACGTGGCCCATATCGACGGCACCGCAATCGAAGACATGGTCAGCACCGCCGCCCGCCTGCGTGCCGAGGGTATGGAGCCGATGCCCCACTTCCCCGCGCGCATCATCCGCGACCAAGCCACGCTGACCGATTGGATTGCGCGCTACCGTGGCGAAGCGGATGTGCGTCAGGCGCTTCTGTTGGCCGGTGGCGTGTCTGCGCCGGTGGGCAACTTTGCGACCTCCATGGATTTGCTGAGCTCCGGCGCGTTCGACGGGTTCGAGCGCCTCCATGTGGCAGGCCACCCGGAAGGAAACCGCGACATTGACCCGGACGGTGGCGATAAAAACGTCTCCGAAGCGCTCCAATGGAAGCAGAAATTCTCGGAGCGCACCGATGCGGAGATGGCAATTGCCACGCAGTTTTGTTTTGAAGCGGCGCCCGTCATCGCTTGGGCAAACGCCATTCGCGCGGCTGGGGTCGCGCTGCCGGTGCACATCGGCGTGGCAGGTCCGGCAAAGCTGCAGACGCTCATAAAGTTCGCGATTGCTTGCGGTGTCGGCCCCTCCCTCAGGGTCCTGCAGCGGCGGGCGGCGGATGTGACCAAACTGCTGCTCCCGTTCGAGCCCACCGATGTTCTGTCAGAGCTTGCCGCCCACAAGGCCGCGCACCCGGACTTCAATATCGCGTCCGTACACATCTTCCCGCTGGGCGGGATCAAGACCTCGGCCACCTGGCTGGCCACTCACTCAAAGGATGAAGAATGACCCGCACCGTACTGGAATCGAAGACGAAGACTGTCGTCATAGGCTTTGACGACCCGTTCTGCGTCATCGGCGAGCGGATCAATCCAACGGGCCGCAAAAAGCTGGCCGCTGAATTGGAGATGGACGACTTCTCCACCGTCGAGAAAGACGCGCTGGAGCAGGTCGCCTGCGGGGCGATGGTGCTGGACGTGAACTCCGGCGCCGTCTTCACCAACAAGATGGCCGAAGATCCGCGCTATGCGGACAACAACTTTGTCGAGCCCGCGCTGATGCGGTCGCTCGTGGAGAAGGTGCAGGCCCTGGTGGATGTCCCGCTCTGCATCGACAGCTCCGTGCCTGGCGCCTTGGAAAACGGGTTGGAGGCCGCAGAGGGCAGACCGCTGCTGAATTCGGTCACCGGAGAGGAGGAGCGGCTGGAGATCGTCCTGCCGCTTGTGAAGAAATACAACGTGCCCGTTGTGGCGATCTCCAATGACGACACGGGCATCAGCGAGGACCCCGACGTCCGGTTCGCCGTGGCCAAGAAAATCGTGGAGCGCGCCGCAGACCATGGCATCCCCGCCCATGACATCGTGGTCGACCCGCTCGTCATGCCCATCGGCGCCATGGCCACCGCCGGGCAGCAGGTGTTTACCCTGGTGCGCCGCCTGCGGGACGAACTGGGCGTGAACACCACTTGCGGTGCCTCTAACGTCAGCTTTGGCTTGCCCAACCGCCACGGGGTCAACGCGGCCTTCCTTCCCATGGCCATCGGCGCTGGGATGACCAGCGCGATTATGAATCCGATCCGCGCGCAGGAGATGGAGGCAATCAACGCCGCAAACCTGTTAATGAACCACGACCCCAATGGCGGCACTTGGATCGGCTTCACGCGGGTATTGGACGCCGTGAAAGACGGCGCGACCTTTGCCGAAGCCGCCCGCGCTGCGAAATCGGCAGGGGCACGCAGCGGCGGACGGCGCGGCGGTCGTCGGCGCGCCTAACAACCTTTTGTTAACCAAGGATACGATAGCCATGGGGCATGCGCGACGTCGACCATATCCCGCAAAACGACCTTTGGGTGGAGCAATTGTTCTCAGCCAAACAGGTCGCTCGGGGCGGCGTTCTACGGCGCAGTATTGTGGATATCGACCGCAAGATCGGACGTATGCGCCTGATGCAAGAGGTCGAAGCGCGTGGCTTTCGCCTTTTGGAAGCGGGCGGCCAGTACATCATCATCTGCACACGGAAACCCATGCGCCTCCTGGTGTGACGGGAACGAATATTCTGGAATATTCGTCCCGGCCCCGCGCCGATGCGCTAACGCCAGGGCGCGCGCGCCGATGACCGATCATACCGTGATCTTCATGCCATCAGGCAAGCGGGGGACCTTCGCCACCGGTACGCCCGTCTTGAGTGCAGCCCGCAGCCTCGGCGTCGATCTCGATTCTGTCTGTGGCGGACGCGGGATTTGCTCCAAGTGCCAAGTCCAGCCGGGCGAGGGGCACTTTCCCAAACTGGGCGTCACCGTGTCGGCGGATGCGCTGTCCTGCATGAACGCGGTCGAGCGTCGATACGACGAAAAGCGCGGCCTGGCCCCAGGTCGCCGTCTGGGGTGTCAAGCGACCGTACAGGGTGACCTTGTGGTCGATGTCCCTGCCGAAAGCCAAGTGCATCGCCAAGTGGTGCGCAAGGCCGCGACGGCACGACCCGTCACGCTGGACCCTGCGACCCTGGCCTTTACGGTCGTGGTTGAAGAGCCGGATATGGATGCGCCCTCCGGCGACTTGGAGCGGCTTCGCGCTGCTTTGACCCGCGACCACAATCTGTCGGACCTAACGGTTCCCCTGGAGGTGTTGCGCGGGTTGCAAACCACCCTGCGCGCTGGGGATTGGCGGGTCACGGTTGCGGTCAACCTGGACACAAAGACGGTGGCCGCCATCAATCCCGGCGATAGACAAGCGCCGCTCTATGGGCTTGCGATCGACCTCGGGTCGACCACGGTCGCCGCCCATCTTTGCGATCTGTCCACGGGAGACGTCTTGGCCTCCGGTGGGATCATGAACCCCCAGATCCGGTTTGGCGAAGACCTCATGAGCCGTGTCAGCTACGCCATGATGAACCCCGGCGGGGACCGCGATATGACCGCCGCCGTACGGGACGCCTTGGGTGACCTTGCCCGATCCCTCGCGGAGGATGCGGGCATCGCGGCCAGTGACGTGGTCGAAGCCGTCATCGTGTGCAATCCGGTCATGCATCACCTTCTTTTGGGGGTGGACCCGGTCGAATTGGGCCAGGCTCCCTTTGCGCTTGCCACCTCGGACGCGGTGCGCCTGGCCGCCTCCGACCTGGGGTTCGGCGGGCTGGCGGCAGGGGCGCAGGCCTACATTCTGCCCTGTATTGCGGGCCATGTGGGCGCTGATGCTGCTGCTGTGGCCCTGTCAGAGGCCCCGGACACCTCGGACGACATGACCCTGATCGTGGATGTGGGCACCAATGCGGAACTCCTGCTGGGGAACCGGCAGCGGGTGCTCGCCTGTTCATCGCCCACGGGACCGGCCTTCGAGGGCGCGCAAATCAGTGCCGGACAACGGGCCGCGCCCGGCGCCATCGAGCGGGTCGAAATCGACCCGTCGACCAAGGCGCCCAGATTTCGGGTCATCGGCTGCGACCTGTGGTCCGACGACCCAGCCTTTGCCGAAGCCACCGCGGGCACGGGGATCACGGGCATCTGCGGGTCCGGCATTATCGAGGCGGTGGCCGAGATGCGGTTGGCGGGGCTGGTCGATGCCAATGGCTTGATCGGCTCAGCGGAACAGACGGGCACCGAGCGCTGCGTGCCCGAGGGACGGACGCAATCCTATGTGCTGTGGCAGGACGACACGCGCCGGATCTGCGTGACCCAGGGGGATATTCGCGCGATCCAACTGGCGAAATCGGCACTCTATGCGGGGGCGCGGCTGCTGATGGATGAGGTCGGCGTGGACAGCGTTGACCGGGTCACCCTCGCGGGCGCTTTCGGGGCGCATATCTCACCGCACCATGCGATGGTGCTTGGTATGATCCCCGATGCGCCGTTGGAGGCTGTGGGATCGGCGGGGAATGCGGCGGGCCACGGGGCGCGCATGGCGCTCTGTGATCGGAAGATGCGTCTGCGGATCGAGGACTTGGTCCGCCGGATCGAAAAGGTCGAAACAGCCGTGGCCCCTCGGTTTCAGGAGCATTTCGTCGCTGCGAATGCGATCCCCCATGCGGTCGATCCTTTCCCCCACTTGGGCCCCCTGCCCGAGGTAAACTTCAACACCCAAAGCGGCGGACGTCGCCGACGTCGCCAACAGGTCAAAGCTCAATAAGCGGGCCACCGGCGGCGACCACGTCCGCCCGGTCATGGGTCACGAGGACCACGGGAATGCGGGCCGCCCGCGCCCGGTCAAACACTAGGCGCCGGGTTTGATCCCGTAGCCCCTGATCGAGCTTGGAGAACGGCTCATCCAGCAGCAGGGCGCGCGGCTCCGACAGGAGGGTCCGCATCAAGGCAACGCGCGCCGCCTGACCGCCGGACAGCGTCGCGGGATCGCGGGGTCCGTATCCCTCCAAGGAAACATCGGCGAGAGCGGCCTCCACCCGATTGCGTCGCTCTGTGCGGTCACCGCCGGGTCGGAGGCCGAACGCTAGGTTTTCGGCAACGCTCAGGTGCGGAAAGAGGAGCGGATCTTGATAAAGAAGCCCCAGGCGCCGCGCCTCTGGTGGCAAACCGGACAGGTCTTGGCCCTCCAGCGTCAGTTCCCCGTGCGCCCGAAACCCCGGTGCCAGATCGCCCATCAGGTGGGACAGCAGGGTCGATTTCCCCGACCCGCTGGGGCCCATGACCGACAGGACCTCGCCCGGTGGAACGCGGGCGTCGATCTCCAACAGCGGGCGCGCGCCCTCAAAGATCCGGACCCGGTCCAAATGCAAGCCTTCAGTCACGGACCATGGCCTTTCTGTTGCGGAACACCAAGGCGGGGATGGCCAGCGCCAGGACGAAGGGCATGAGCGCCGCCAGGCTTTGGCCCACCCCCCAGACGCCGATGGCCCGCCTGTTGCCCCCAGCGGCCAGGGCCACCGCCTCCGTGGCCAGGGTTGAGACACGCCCCGCCCCCAGCAAGAGCGTCGGCAGGTACTGACCCACGCTCACCGCAACGCCGATGGCGCAGGCCGTCAAAACCGGCGCGAGCAGCATGGGCAGGCGCAACCGCCAGAGGATACGGTCCGGTGTCGCACCAAGGCCAGCGGCCACCCGGGCAATGCGCGTATCCCAAGCACGGTAAGGACCCGACAGGGACAGAAACACATACGGCAGAACGAAAACCACATGCCCCGCAATCACCACACCCGTGCCAGGTCCAACGCCCAGCCAGGCGGGCAGCAGCAGGCCCGGCAGGAAGGCCACCTGCGGCACCAGCAGCGGGAGATACAGAAACCACAAGGCCCGCTGTCCAACGGTGAGGCCGAAGCGATGCTCCGCCTCTAGGCAGCCGATCACCAGGATCAGCGACAGCAAGGTCGCCGTAGCAGCAATGGCGAGTGTCGTTCCGGCGACCGCGATCATCTCCGGGCCGAACCTGGACCAGCTGCGCAGGGTCAGCGCCTCGGGCGCCAAATCGGGAAAGCGCCAGCCCGCCGCGAGGGACCACAAGGCAAGCGCTGCGAGCCCTGCCAGTAGCGCGAGTGCCGACAGACCCGCGAGCGATACTCCGAGGGCGCGCAGGGTTGTCTCTGGCAAGCCGCGTCCCGACCAGATCCAGGCGCGACCGAGGGCGGCGCATAAGCGTTCCGCCCCGACCCAGAGCGCCAAGGTCATGGCCACGGCCGCCACCTGCACCAGGGCCCCTGCCGCGGCCACGGACCGAAGGGCCAGGTCCGGGTCCAGCATCCATCGGGTCACTTGAACGGAGAGCGTCGGCGGCGTGTTCGGGCCAAGGATCGTCGCCACATCCACATTGGTCATGCCGTAGACCAGCACGACCATCACGGGCAGGCGCACCTGGGCATAGACGCCCGGGAAAACGGTTTTCATCCAGCCCGCGACGCGACCGTGGCCCAGGCTGCGGGTAATGGCCATGCGTCGGCGGTGCTCCACCTGGCCCAGGGCGGCGAGCATCATCAGCAGCAGAAACGGCAGCTCCTTAGCGATCAGACCGGCCGTCAGGGACAGGCCCCAAGGATCTTGCAGGATCAACAGATCCGGTGGCACCGACCAGCCCAAGGCCTGGGCGGGCAACCGCGCGATCCAGCCGGAGGGCGCGATCACAAAGGCCAATCCCAGGGCCGCCGCCGCATGGGGCACGGCTAGCAATGGAGACAACAGCCGCTCCAACGCGCGGAACGTGGCGGTTCCCTGCCATCCCGCCAGGATCAGGGCTGCGACGCCAAGGGCACCAAGGGTCGACAGGACACCTGACAGGACGGAGACCGCCGTCGCGCGGGGCAGGCCTGGCCAGTCGAGCACCTGGTGGAACGGTCCCAGACCCAAGCCCTGCCCCACCGGGCCCAGACCGATGGCGGGCAAGACGGTGCCCGCGATGCCGATCAGCACGGGACCGGCAAGCACGAGTACCGTCAAAAGGGGCAAAGGGCGCAGCACTGTTAGCCGCCGCCAGGATGGCTAGGGTCACGCGACGTCTCGGCACCCTGTGGAGGTCGGGAGGACGGGACGGCGACGACATCTGCCGCTGGACCATATGCCCAACGCCCGCGTCGGGACGCAGACCCCGGGGCACATCGTCTCTGTCCCCAAGTGCCAGCGCGCGCCCAGCGCCCTCCGAAGGTCACCGCGGTCTCAGTTCGCGACGCCGTAGCGGGCCACCCAATCCGCGGCCAGACGCTCTGCCCATGTGGGATGCGGCTCCGCCTGGGCCTGGCCCAGCTCCGCCGGAGACAGCGTGGCGACCCCGAGGTCCAGTGCCTCAAAGGCGGCGCGGTCGGCCTCGGGCAATTTGTCCATGTCGAGGACGGTGCCATAGCCCAGGATGTCGGGTGTCTGGGCGCGCAACTGTGCCTCGGGCGACAGGATGATATCGGCGACCACCATGGCCCCTGCGGCAGCATTCGCGTTGTAGGGAATGGCCACGAAACTCGCGTTGCCGAGGGTGCCCTTGTCCAACACGTAGGTGCGCGCGGTGGAGGGCAGTTCGTAGTTGGCAATCGCTGCCGTTGCCTCGCCGGGCGAAAAGCTGATGGCGATGTCGACTTCGCCGTCATTCATCAGTTGTAGCTGGCGCGGGCCTGTCTGCGGGTAGGCCCGTCCTTGACGCCACAGCACGGGGGTCAGCGCATCCATGAAGTCCCACAGGGGGGCGCTGACCTCGGCGTAGTCTTCTCCGACTGGGGATTGCAGGACCACCGGGTCCTCTACCAAGTCAATCAGCATCTGCTTGAGGAACGTGGTGCCCAGGAAATCGGGCGGTTGGGGAAAGGTAAACCGACCCGGATGGGCCTGGGCCCAATCGAGCAGCGCGGGCGCCGAAGTGGGCGGCGTGTCCACCCTGTCGCTGTCGTGGATGAACACGACCTGCGCCATGGCCCAGGGGCTTTCATAGCCTTCGGTGGGCACGGTGAAATCGGTTGTGACGGTCTTTCCCTCCACATCCACATATTGCCAGTTTGGCAGGGCCTCGGCGAAGGGGCCGAACAGAAGATCCTGTTCCTTCATCGAGGCGAAGTTGGCCCCGTTGATCCAGATCATGTCGACTGAGCCGCCGGTGTCCTTACCCGCCTGACGCTCCGACAAAACGAGGCCGACGGCATCGGCGGTGTCCGCCAGTTTGACGTGTTCCAGGGTGACTCCCTGTTCGGCCGCACGCTCTCCGATCCAGGCGATGAAATCGTTCGTGGTCGTGGAGCCACCCCAGGCATGCCAATAGACGGTCTGCCCCTCTGCCTCGGCCAGGACGGCGGGCCAATCCATTGGGTCAGGCTGCTCTGCCATGGCGGGCAAAGTGGTGATGGCGAGCGTGGCAAGGATGGGCAGACGCATGGGGCCTCCGGTAGGTCGGTCGTTGATCAGTCGGTGAAGAGGTGGCGGGCGTTCAACACTCGGGCCGCCGCCGTAAACAAGCACAAGGCCCCGAACGCGAGGCTGAGTGGCACGAACCACTGGGGCATCAGGCAAAGCAGCACAAAGAACAGGATCGTCTCGGTCCCTTCCAGCAGCCCGGCGGAATAATAGAGCGACTTCTGCCCTTGGGCCGTCGTCTCCAATCCTCGTTTCGCAGCCAGGATCGCGACGCCCAGGAATGAGGTTCCGTTGACGTAGAAGGCAAACAGCAAGAACGCAGCCGCTGTGCCGTTGCTGGGGTCCAGGAGGGCGAAGGCCAAAGGGATCAGCCCGTAAAACAGGAAGTCTGCCCAGATATCGAAGTAGCCGCCCAAATCCGTTTTGCGCGTGGCCCGTGCGACAGCGCCGTCCAAACCGTCAGCCAGACGTGACGCGAGCAGTGGGATCAACGCCCACCCCGGCGCGCCCAGGGCAATGGTCGCCCCGGCCACAATTCCCAGGGCAAGACCCAGAAACGTCACGGTATTTGCCGACACGCCCCAGCCCGCTAGACCCTGACCCAAGCGGTTCAGGGGCGGGTCGATCAAGCGACGGGCGGCGGTGTCAAGCATGGGCGGACCCTGTCCGATGTGGTTGACACTGACTGCCTCAAGTCGCCCCTAGGGTGCAACCGCAAGGCACGGGAAAGTGAGCAACGGTCAGGCGGGCTGAGGACGTTCCGGGATCCGCAGCAACGCAAGCGTCGACAGCGCGACCATGGCCGCCGACACCCCCAGCGACAGGGCCAGACCGCCTAGCTGGAAGCACAAGCCAGACAGGATCGTCCCCAACAGGCGACCGCCCGCGTTGGCCATATAGTAAAAGCCCACGTCCATCGTCACCCGCGCCGCGCCCGCAAAGTTCAGGATCAAATAGGAATGGAGCGACGAATTCACCGCAAACACGGCGCCAAAGGCCAAAAGTCCCACAAGGACCGGCCAAGCACTGTCCGGCGCGAGCGCATGGAAAGCGGCCAACCCGCCTGCCAGCAGGCCCAACACCACGGCAGCACTGAGCGCTTTGCTGACCGAGCCCACGCGCAGCAGTTTCGGCGTGATCCCCTGGATCAGGCCATAACCAATGATCCAGCTGGCCATGAACGCCCCCGTGACGAAGAATGCCGCTGTCTCCTGCCCCTCCTCCGCCAGAAAGCCCGTCAGCCAAATCGGCAAGGCCACCACGAACCAGACGTCCCGCGCTCCGAACAGGAACAGCCGCGCCGCCGAGAGCCAGTTAATGCGCGGGTCCTTTGACAAAACCTCCCGAAACTTCGCACCCTTGTTCTTGGTCGCCAGATTCCCGGGAAGGAACATCAGAACCGCGACCAAGATCGCGAGCAGGACGGCCGCCATGGTCCAGAGCGCGGGCTCAAAACCGAGTGTCGCCAAAAGGCCCGCGCCAACGAAGAACCCAAGGCCCTTCACCGCATTCTTGGAGCCGGTGAGCGCGGCGACCCATTTGAACAGCCCGCCCTCTGGCACCAGCAGTTTGACCGCGGATTTACTGGCGGTTTTGGCCAGGTCTTTGGCCACGCCAGACGCGCCTTGGACAAGCATCACGTAGAGAACCGAGGTCCCAATGGCCCAGGCGGGGTCCAGCCAGGTCAGCGCGACCAAAGCCACCACCTGAAGCCCCAGCCCCAGGTAAAGCGTCATCGCCAGACCGAACCGCGCGGCCAACCATCCGGCGGTCAGGTTTGTCACAACACCCGCGATTTCGTAGAACACAAACAGCCAAGCCAATTGCAGCGGGGTAAAGCCCAGGGTGTAGAAGTGCAGCAGCACCAGCATCCGCAGGGCGCCATCGGTCAACATGAACGCCCAATAGGCCGCCGTGACAGCCGCATAGCCCCGCAGGGAGGTCATCGCGCCATCATCCGCGCAATATCCGCCATACGAATCGCGTAGCCGTATTCGTTGTCGTACCAAGCGTAGAGCTTCAGATGCGTGTCCTGGACCACGACCGTCGACGGTCCGTCAATCACGGTGGAGCGGCGGTCGTTTAGGTAATCGCAAGACACCAGTGGCCGCTCCTCAAGACCCAGGATGCCCGCCATGGGGCCCGCTTCAGCGGCGCGAAAAGCTGCGTTGACGGCCTCTACGGTGACAGGGCGCTCCATCTCAAAGGCGCAATCGGTGAGCGACGCATTCAGCAGCGGCACCCGGACGGCGTGCCCCATGAGCCGCCCTTCCAGATCAGGGAAAATCTGCATGATGGCCTTCGCCGACCCCGTTGTTGTGGGGATCAGGTTCATCAGGGCCGAGCGCGCGCGGCGCGGGTCCTTGTGGGGTCGATCCACGATTGTCTGCGTGTTGGTCACGTCGTGAATGGTGGTGAAGCTGCCATGCTTGATCCCAAACGCTTCGCGCAGCACCGCCACGATGGGCGCCAAGCAATTCGTCGTGCAGGAGGCCGCCGTCACCAACCGGTGGTCGTCGTAGCGGTCATGGTTCACCCCGTAGACGAGGTTAAGCGCGCCGCCATCCTTGACGGGTGCGCTGACCAAGACCTTGGCAACGCCGGCGTCAAAGTAAGGTTGTACCTTATCGCCGGTCTTAAAGACGCCAGTGCAATCCAGGACCATATCCACGCCACCCAGCGGCAAATCCTCGATCCGACGGTGGAAGGTGAGCGGCAAGCGGGTATCACCCACCACGAGCGCATCTCCCTCGGCGTGAACCGGGCGATCCCAACGGCCATGGACGCTATCAAATTCGAGCAGCAGCGCATGTTGCTCCGCATCGCCCGTGGCATCGTTGACGCCCACCAGGTCAATGTCGCCGGGCAGATCGATCAAGTCACGGAGCACCAGCTTGCCGATGCGGCCCAAGCCGTTGAGAAATACTTTCATGGGGGTCCTCGTCTTATCGCCCCGCGCGCTAGAAGGCGAATGTAACGGACTGATGACACCCACCACGCCTTGCCCCGCCCCCGGCGCCCGTGTACCGAGACCCTGTCGGAGGTGTGGCCGAGCGGTCGAAGGCACCGGTCTTGAAAACCGGCAGGCGTGAAAGCGTCTCGTGGGTTCGAATCCCACCGCCTCTGCCAGATATGCAACCCGCTTTGGTAGCGACACACCCGGATTAGGGTTGCGTATCGTCTGTGAACGGCCTGTCTGAGCGGTCCGCGCCACAGCGCGAACCGGTTGGGCGGCGGTCTGTAGGTCCTCGCGAAATGACTGGCCTTCTATCGCGGCGTGTTACGAGCGCCCTGACGTTGATCGGCCTCCGGGACTAAGGTCCCTCAGCATGCGGGTGCGAGACGCATTTCAAGAACGTCCGATCTTCGCGCAGCAAGAACTTTTCTCGCTGGGCAAACTCGTAGTTCTCCTTGCCAAGCGGATGCCCTGACAGGCGCGCGCGGTACGCTTCATAGTCGGCCAAAGAGGCCACGTTGTAGATCCCGTAGGCCAGGGTCGAAGACCCTTCGTGGGGCGCGTAGTAGCCAATCAGATCCACGCCACACCGCGGGATCGCCTGTCCCCAGTTGCGTGCATATTCGGCGAATTGGTCTCGTTTCGTGGGGTCGATGTGATAGCGAATGACACAGGTCAGCATGGGATCCTCCGTTGGATTGTGCGGCCTGTCTACGCGATTGCCCGAGGTCCATGGTTCGACTAAGATCGAACTATGAAAGAAGGTCCCAACATCGCTCAGATTGCCGCCCTCATCGGTGATCCCGCGCGCGCGAACATGCTCACCGCTTTGATGTCAGGCAAGGCTTTGACCGTCAGTGAGTTGGCGGGCGAGGCGGGCGTGACGCTCCAGACGGCCAGTTCACATCTTGCAAAGTTGAGCGCAGGCGGCCTGTTGCGCCAACGCAAACAGGGGCGGCACAAATATGTCTCGCTGGCCAATGATGACGTGGCCCATGTTTTGGAGGGGTTGATGGGTCTCGCCGCGGGGGCCGGCCAGGTGCGGACACGGACGGGGCCCAAGGACCCAGCCTTGCGGGCGGCGCGGGTCTGCTACAACCACCTCGCCGGGGACCGAGGGACGCAGATGTTCGACAGTTTGGTGGCCAGAGGACACCTCATCATTGACGATGGGCACCTGCATCTGACACCCAGCGGCTCGGCCTATGTCCGAGACCTCGGCGTCGATCTTGATGGGCTGACACGCGGGACCGCGCCCCTGTGCCGGGAATGCCTGGATTGGAGCGAACGTCGCTCCCATCTGGCGGGCAGCTTGGGCCGGGCCCTGCTCGCCCGGTTCGAAGATCTGTCTTGGGTGCGTCGGCACAAAGATTGCCGCCTGGTGACCTTCACACCCACAGGCACGCGCGCCTTTGATAAGGCGTTCCCGGTTGCGTCCACGCGCCGCTCAATGGGTGCCCCGGCACACCAGTGACACGTCAATCGCAATCGTCTCGTCCGGTTTTGTGGGCGTCTCGACCCGGCGTTGGACCAGATCGGTCACAGTCTCCACCAGGGTATCAATCGGATTGCGGACGGTGGTCAGATTGAAGGCCGGCCAAGCCGCCATGGCAATGTCGTCAAACCCTACAACCGCGATCTGCTCTGGCACGGGAATGCCCCGATCCCGCAAGAGCGAGAGGGCGCCAATGGCCATGGCATCGTTGGCGCAGACGAGCGCGTCGAAGGGCGGGCCAGCCAGCAAGTCAGCCGCCGCGTCATAGCCGCTTTGGACGGTATAGGCGCCCATGGCATCGGCGCTCAACGTCAAGCCCGCCGCGTGCAAGGCCGTCACGAGGCCAAGGCGCCGTTCCCCTGCGGACCAGAACGTCTCTGGCCCACCCACAAAGGCGACCCGGCGCCGACCGCCTTCGATCAAGAGGCGCCCCATATCGGCCATGCCGTCGCGGTTGCGACAACAGACATTGTCCACTCCTGGCATATGAAGGATCCGCCCAGACGAGATGACCGGCACGCCCAGCTTGGCGCAGGATTTGGCCACCCCCTCGTCCAAACTGCCAGACCGCAGGATCATCGCCTCCAACGGATACCTCAACACATTGGCGAGTGCGCGGCGGGCCGTGGCCTCGTCCCCGCCGATGACGAGGGGCCATTTGCCTATGGCGTTGAGCCCGGACACCAGGGCGGCGGCCACCTCTCGGTCGAAATCATTGGGCATCTCGCCCGCAAAAATCGCCACTAAATCCGATGCACCGCCCTGTAGGATCGCGGCCATGGCGTTCGGACGATAACCCAACCGTTTCGCGGCCCGGAGGATGGCGCGGCGCTTGCCATCATCCAAGTAGCTGCCCGGCGTGAAGGCCCGAGAGACCGCAGACCGCGACACACCCGCCGCCTCGGCCACGTCTGCCGCAGTCACCCGGCGTGCGGACTTTCGTATTGTTCCTGCCATGGCCCCCCTCCTGGCGCGTTTGGAATATGTGCTCCGTCGTGAAACCGACTCCCCCGCGTCATCCAGACGTTACACAGCGTCGACATATGAACACGTGTTCAGGCTGGATCAAATGACGGTCTTGTAAAAATAGCTTTTTTAACAAAGCCTTACCGCTTTGTTTGACAGGTGCGTTTTGCGACCCGATAGTGAGGCATCCAGCCGTTAGACGCTTGGATCAATACGGCTCCTTTAGGGGTCTGTGACTGGGAGAATCACAATGACACGCCTTACAATCGCCTCCGTGGCGGCTGCTTCACTATTTGCGGGCGGCGCCTATGCCCAAACCGAGATCACCTTTTGGCACGCCATGGGCGGCGCCTTGGGCGAGTCGGTGAATGCCGTTGCAACGCAGTTTAACGAAAGCCAGGATGACTACGTCCTGACGCCCGTATTCAAGGGCACATACGAAGAGGCGCTGACCGCTGGGATCGCGGCCTTCCGCGCCGGTGAGCAGCCCAACATTCTGCAGGTCTTCGATGCGGGCGCCGCCACGGTGATTGGCGCCCAGGGCGCCACGATCCCGGTGCAAGACCTGCTGGAAGCCAATGGCACCGACTTCGACATCGAAGACTACATCTCGGGCGTGCGGTATTTCTACGCCGACAGCGATGGCAAGATGATCGGGATGCCGTTCAATTCCTCCTCGCCGATCATGTATTACAACGTAGACGCCCTGGAGGCCGCAGGCGTCGAGCCGCCCAAGACCTGGGAAGAATTTGCCTCCGTCACCGCGCCCGCGCTCAAGGAAGCTGGCTACACGGCCCTGGCCCAGTCGCACCTGCCCTGGATCTTCACCGAGAACTTCCACTCCCGCCACAACCTGCCGTTCGCCACCAACGACAACGGCTATGACGGCAACGACACCCAGATCCTGGTGAACAACGACGCCATCAAAGCCCACTTCACGGCCCTAACCGAGTGGCAAGACGCTGGCTACTTCGAATGGTTCGGCACCGGCTGGGGTGACAACCAGACCCCGTTCGAGAACGGCGAGGTCGCGATCTGGCTCGGCTCCTCCGGCTCCTTCGGCGGGTTGGCCAAAAAGGACCTGGGCTTTGAATTCTCGGCCACCTACCTGCCCTATTGGGAGGCCGTGACCACGGAGCCCAAGCAGACCTTCATCGGTGGCGCGGCTCTGTTTGCCATGGCGGGCAAGTCCGACGAAGAGAACGCGGCGACGGCTGCCTTCTTCAACTTCCTTGCCTCGCCCGAGACGCAGGTCTTCTGGCACAAGGACACGGGCTACGTCCCGATCACCGAGGCCGCCTATGAACTGGCCGCCGAGCAGGGCTACTACGAAGAGGCCCCCGCCGCCGAGATCGGCATCCAGCAGCTGTCCCTGCCCGCCGGTGACAACACCCGTGGCTACCGCATGGGCTTCTACGTCCAGATCCGTGACGTGATGAACCGCGAATACGGCCGCATCCTGACCGGCGAAACCTCGGTCGAAGACGCCTTCGCGACCATCGAAGAAGAAGCGAACGCCCTGCTCAGCCGCTTCGCGCGCACCCAGGGCTAACCCCCAAGCGTAGACACAGCGGCGGCCCCCAAGGGCCGTCGCCCTTTTGGCGTTTGACGCCCAAGATACCGAAAAAGGGGGATGTCCATGAAACGCGCAGGCTTTACCACCGCCTGGTTGCCGATCCTGCTGCTGGTGCCGCAGTTGATCATCATCGCGGTGTTTTTCTATTGGCCCGCGGCCCATGCCATCCAGTCGTCCTTCTACTTGCAAGATCCCTTCGGTTTCGGCTCCACCTTTGTGGGGTGGGAGAACTACACCCACCTCTTCAGCAACTCCGAATACCTTCGGATCGCCGGGTTCACGGTGATCTTCACGATCCTTGTCACCTTCCTGTCGCTGGGCCTCGCCCTGCTGCTGGCCGTCAAGGCGGACAAGGTCATCCGGGGCGCGCACAGCTATCGCACCCTTCTGATGTGGGTCTATGCCGTGGCACCGCCTGTTGCGGGGTTCATCGGCCTCATCATGTTTGACCAATCCTGGGGCCCCCTGACCGAGTTCGCCCAGATGCTCGGCTGGGATTTCACCCTGGGCGTGACCTACTTTGACACGGCAACGGCCATGGTTGTGGTCTCGGTCTGGAAGCAAGTCCCCGTCAACTTCATCTTCTTCCTCTCCGGCCTGCAGTCCATCCCGAAGTCCGTGCGAGAGGCCGCGTTGATCGACAACCGCTCCGCCTCGGGCCGGTTCTGGGACGTGACCTTCCCGCTGCTGGCGCCGACCGCTTTCTTCCTGCTGATCATCAACATCACCTATTCCCTGTTCGACACCTTCGGCGTCGTCGATACGCTGGTGAAGGGCGAGCCAGGGAACAATCCGATGACCCTAGTTTATAAGGTCTATGTGGACGGCTTCCGAGGCAACGACCTGGGCGGGTCCTCGGCGCAGTCGGTGATCTTGATGGTTCTGGTGCTCGCCCTGACGGTGTTCCAGTTCCGCATGGTCGAACGCCGCATCCATTACACCTGAGGGAGCCTTCGTCATGTCAGACATTTCCGCCGACACCCTCGCCACAGACCGGTCCAGCGCCCCGCCCAAGCGCCGGATCAAATGGTCCACCGTCGTCGACCACAGCGTTCTGATCGTCGGGTCGCTGTTCATGCTGCTGCCACTGGTCGTCCTGATCCAGATGTCCTCTGTCCCGGACGTCGAAGTCATCAAGACAGGCCCGTCCTTGCAGATTGGCGATCAGCTAGACGACAATTTCAACAAGGCGATGTTCCAGGCCTCCGGCTTCTCCGGTGAGAACACCGGGACCTCGATGCTGATCAACAGCTTCATCCTCGGGATTGGCTTTGCCGTGGGCAAGATCATCATCGGAATGATGGCAGCCTATGCCATTGTGTATTTCCGACTGCGGTTCGCGACCCTGGCCTTTTGGATCATCTTCACGACCCTTCTGCTACCGCTAGAGGTCCGGATCCTGCCGTCCTACGAAGTCGTCCAAAGCCTAGGCATGCTCAACACGTATCAGGGGCTCATCGTGCCGCTGATCGCCTCAGCCACCGCCACGTTCTTCTTCCGACAGTTCTTCCGCTCGGTGCCCGAGGAATTGGTCGAGGCGGCCCGGATCGACGGGGCCGGACCGGTCAAGTTCTTCATCGATATCTTGGTGCCCCTATCCCAGACAATGATCGCGGCCATGTTCATCATCATGTTCGTCTTTGGCTGGAACCAATACCTCTGGCCCACGATGATCACGACGGATGAAGACATGTTCACCCTGGTGCGCGGGATCAAACAGATCACCCAAGACCTGGAAGGCACCAACATCCCCGAATACGGGCGCGCCAACCTCCTGGCGATCATTGCGATCATCCCGCCCGTTTTCGTCGTCATTTTCTTCCAAAGCTGGTTCGTCAAGGGCCTGACGGAATCCGATAAGTAAGGAACACCCCATGGCTCAGGTTACCCTGTCCGGCATCCGCAAGGTCTATCCCAACGGCTTCCAAGCCCTCACCACCACCAGCTTCGACATCCCCGATGGGGAGTTCACGGTCCTCGTCGGCCCCTCCGGCTGCGGCAAGTCCACGCTTTTGCGCATGGTCGCGGGGCTGGAGGATATCACCGAGGGCGAGTTGCGCATCGGCGACCGCGTCGTCAACGACGTGGATCCGGCAGACCGGGACATCGCGATGGTGTTCCAGAATTATGCGCTCTACCCCCATATGACGGTGCGCAAAAACATCGCCTATGGCCTGAAGAACCGGGGTACGTCAGCCGAAGACATCGCCAAGAAAGTGGCCCAGGCCTCGGATATGTTGGGCCTGGACGACTATCTGGACCGCAAGCCATCACAGCTGTCTGGCGGGCAGCGGCAACGGGTGGCCATGGGCCGCGCGATCGTGCGGGACCCGGCCCTGTTCCTGTTTGATGAGCCGCTATCGAACCTGGACGCCAAGCTGCGCAACCAGATGCGGATTGAGATCAAAGCCCTGCAACGGCGGCTGGGCGTGACCTCGATCTATGTGACCCACGACCAGGTTGAGGCGATGACCATGGCCGACCGCATCATCGTGATGAACGGTGGCAAAGTGGAACAGATCGGCACACCCGCGGAGGTCTACCACGCACCTGCCTCGACCTTCGTCGCCTCTTTCATGGGGGCGCCACCCATGAACCTGGTGCCAGCCCACGCGGTCGCTGGGATGGTCCGCTTCGCCAAGACATCCTTGGCCGTCGAAACGCACACCGACGGTCCCGTCACCATGGGCATCCGTCCCGAGGACTTGATCCCAGACACCAGCGGCCCCCTGCCCTTTGACGTGCAGATCATCGAGGAACTGGGCGCCCATCGCTTGCTGCATGGCGTCGTCGGCGATGAAAAGCTGACGGTGCATGTGGGCAAGGACACAGACGTGGGAACCGGCCCCGTGCCGCTGTCTGTGAAGCCTGGGGCGATTTCCCTCTTTCACCATGAGACAGGCACGCGGTTGTGACGCCCACGGTCGCGCGTCTGTCCCCATTGACGCAGGCGCAACGACACCGGATTGAGGCGGCCCCCAGAACCGCAGACAGCCACCGCGCCCTCTTGGCCGGGTTGCCCGCCATGAACGCCGTCGAAGTGGATGGGACCGCACCGCGCGATGCGCTGCCCGCCTCTGTCTCGGTCGTGGCCTGGAACGTGGAACGCTGCCTCTTCCCCGAAGTGAGCGCCGCCCACCTTGCGCCCTACGCCCCTGACATCGTCCTGCTGTCAGAGGTGGACAATGGCATGGCCCGCACCGCCCAACGGCACACGACCGAAGCGATGGCTCAGGCCATGGGGATGGCCTACGTCTTTGGGGTCGAGTTTCAGGAGCTTGCCCTGGGTGGCCCGACGGAGCGTCCGTTTTGCACGGACGATTTCAACGCGCTCGGATGGCACGGGAACGCCATCCTATCGGCCGCCCCTCCGACCCGCCTGACCATGGAGCGGTTGGACGATCACGGCCATTGGTTCGTAGGTCCCAAGTCCGACCCCGATCAGCCGCGCGTCGGCGGGCGCATGGCGCTGCTGGCAGAGGTTCCAACCGCCAGTGGACCGATCTGCGTTGTGTCGACCCATCTTGAAAGCAATGCCGATGCCGCCCACCGGGGCGCGCAATTCGACCGCCTGCTTGACACCATCGACGCATTCTCCCCTGGCCTGCCCGTCATTCTGGGCGGCGATCTGAATACCGGCAACCACATGCCGCCCGACTTCGATTGGCGGGCCGAGACGCTCTTTGCGGCGGCGGAGGCACGGGGCTACGACTGGTCCGCAACGCCCGAGGGGCCGACCACGCAGCCGAGCCTAATTACGCCCCATCCAACCCGCAAGATGACGCTCGATTGGTTTGCGACCCGGGGGATTTCCGTCGAGGAAAAGGCGCTGATTAACGCGACTTCGTCCGACGGCACACCGCTGTCGGACCACCATGCCGTCTGGTGTCGCGGCTGCGTAGGACCTGTTTGATACGCACGCTGGCAGTGCCATTGCACGTCGCCGTGAGGGACGCACTCCCGACGGCGCGCGCAAGACAGCGGCACAGCCCAAACCGAGGCCAATCTGCGGTGGCCCTAACCCTCCAGGAGCAGCGAAATACGCCGGTTCGATTTACCCTTATTCTCGATCTTGCCGACGGTCACGGCCCCGATCTCGGCGGTGGAGGCAACATGGGTCCCGCCGCAGGGTTGTAAATCGACGGGCGTGTCGCCTGCGCCGATCCGCACAAGGCGGATGGTCCCGGCGCCGCGCGGGGGCTGTACCGAGAGGGTTTTGACGAGGCCAGGGTTCGCGTCCAGCTCCGCCTCGGTAATCAGGTCGTCGGTCACGGGATGGTCCGCCGCGATCAGGCCGTTCATCTTGGCCTGCAGGAACTCCCTGTCGTAAATCACCTCGGGCATCTCGAAATCCAGGCGGCTCTTCTCGGCCCCGATCTGGCCACCGGTCACCGGCAGAGGCACAACAACGGACAGAAGGTGCAGCGCCGTGTGCATCCGCATGTAGCGATGCCGCCGGTCCCAATCGATCATCATCTCGATCTCTGTGCCCTCGTAGGGCATGGGCGCGGGTTCCGCCGGGACCAGGACGATCCCCTGCCCGTCCGGTGTCTTAACGGTCGAGGCGATGTCCGCCGTCCCACCGTCCCAAGTGATCCGCCCACTGTCGCCAGGCTGGCCGCCCCCGCGCGGGTAAAAGATCGACCGATCCACGACAACGCCCCCCTCTTCCGTGCGGGCGATGATCTCCGCTCGGGCGGTTTTGAGGTAGGGTTCGGTGCGGAACAAAGCCTCGGTCGTCATGTCGTCTCCTGCTCGGGATCGGCGGTCTCCGGATCGGAGGCCACCTCGTCTTGCCACGGTCCATCATCCGACACGTCATCGGCGGGCGGCGCACTCTGGTCTGACGCAGCCGCGGTCCTGGGCGCGCGCGTCTGCAAAGTCTCCGGGTTGCGCAACCAGACGTCCCGTTGGGCAAAGGGTATTTCGATGCCTTCCTCTTGGAAGCGTTTGGCGATCTCATGGTTGATGTCGGACTTCACGGTGACTTTCCACAGGACGTCCCGCAAAACCGCCCGGATCATGAAATCCAAACTGTCGGCGCCGAACCCCTCCATCGTGATGGTGGGCGGCGGATTGAGCACAACCATGGGATGGGCCTCCACGATTTCGCGCAGGATCGCCTCCACCTTCCGGGTGTCGGTGCCGTAGGCCACACCCACGGGCACAAGAACCCGACCGGAGGAATTGCCGAGGGTATAATTGGTCACGGTCCCCGCGATCAAATCGGCGTTCGGAATGATCACGTCCTGGCGGTCAAAGGTCTCAATCCGCGTGGAGCGCACGCTGATCTGCCGCACGAAACCGTCCATACCATTGACGTTGATCCAGTCACCCAGCTTGATGGGCCGCTCGATCAGCAGAATGATGCCGGAGACAAAGTTCTGGACGATCGTCTGAAGACCAAAACCAACCCCAACGGAGAGCGCACCGGCAACGATGGCCAGGCCCGACAGGTCGATCCCCGCCGTGGTAATCGCCAGCAGCGCCGCCAGCGTGATCCCCACATAGCCTGTTCCCGACAGGATCGCGTTGGTGCCGCCTGTATCCAAGTTGGTCTTGGGCAGAACGCTGGTCCGCAGCACGCCCTTCACCAAACGCGTGGCCATGTAGCCGGCCACGAAGACCAGCACGAAGGTCAGGAAGTTTTCCGGCGACAACCGTGTTTCGCCGATGGCAATCCCGTTCAAGAACGCCTGCCACCACTCGCCCAGGGTTTGCAGCCGCACGCCCCAAACCAGAGCAAAAAGCGGCAGAGAGGCCACCGCCAGCGCAAAGCCCACCAGTGTCGGGGCAAGGGCGTCGCGCGCTGTCTCGGTCCGTCCGGTAATGGCGGCAAAGGCATCGAAGACCACGGCTTGGGCCACGCCGATCCCCACCAGCAGAGCGATCGACATCACCGTGGGCCAGAGCATCGCAAGGCCCAGGTTCACGTATCCGGCCCCAATGGCCAGCGGCGTAATCAGCCCCACGATCATCAGCGCCCGACCGACCAGGCGATTGACCTGAGACCAGAAACTGGCATCCCCGTCCTCGGCGTCTGCCTTGGCTTCGCGCAGCAGGAATTGGCCCAAACGGATCAGCGTCAGGCCAGCCACAACCGAAATGGCGAAATGGAAGACGGCTCGGGATTGCGCCACGTCCCTGGAACTGTCGGACATCTCGTAGACCAACACGGCCAGGGCCGCCATGATGCCCAGCAAGATCGCATGGAACCGACCTTCCAACCGGTTTGCCGGCGCAACAGGAAACAGGGTAACGGCGTTGTCCTGCGCGGGAAACGCCTGCGCCGCCAGCCAGCGGGACACCAAAAGCCAGGCGACCATGACGGGCAACGCTCGCATCATGGCGTCCGCAGCGGCACCGCCGACACCCAGTTCCTCGACCACACGCAGAGCCACAACCAGGCCCAAGACGGGCATCACCATCCGCAGGAACGTCAGACCCAACTCGGACAACCGTCCCAACGGGGTGGCTGGCCCCTCGGGCAGGACCTTCGCCCGCAAACGGCTGAGCCACCCATAGGACCGGAACACCAAAAGCAGCGCCAGGGTCGAGAGCAACCCGATCCGCAGGCCGTCCTCCCGCAGGACTTGACCCGCCTCACCGCTGGTAAAAGGCGCCGCGATTTGTCCGGCTAAGGAGAGGAACCACGTACTCGCCGCCGTCACGGCAGGCCACCATGTCACCGGGTTCACCGGCGGGGTCTCTTGCGACAAAAGCGCGGCGGCGCGCCGACCTTCGATAACGGTGTCCGTCTCGGCGATCAGGCCGTTTACCGAGTTATAGGCAACCTCCGCCGCGCGCACGGGCGCCAGCAGCGTTTCAAGCTGTTCCCGCAACTCAGCCCGGCGACTGGCAACATCCTCAGGCTCGGATTCCCCTTCTGCAGGGGCTGGACCAAGGGCGTCGATCTCTGCCCGAACGGTGGCGATCCGTCCGGAGTTGGCCGTCCGCGCCTCGTCGAACTGGGCGCGCCAGTCGACCAATTGCGCACGCAGCCGATCAAGCGCGGCGTCTGACACCGTCTCGGATTGCAGCAGGGAAACGGCGCGTTCGGAAACGACCGTCCATTCGGGCGGCACAGCCTCGGACTGTGCGCGCAGGGGCGTGGCCAGCGCACAGACCAGCGCCAGGCTTAGAAGTAAGCGCAGCATCACTCGAAAACCTGCGGAACCTCTCGCCCTGGTCCGTCCAACCATCCGGGAACGGGCAAGCCCTTCTCACGCAGGAACGCCGGGTTATAGAGTTTGGACTGATACCGCGTGCCATAGTCGCAGAGGATGGTCACGATGGTATGGCCCGGCCCCATGTCGCGCGCCATCTTGACAGCGCCCCCGATGTTCACCCCGGTCGAGCCGCCCATGCACAGCCCCTCGTCTTGCAGCAGATCGAACACGATGGGCAGCGCCTCCCCATCGGGGACCTGACAGACGAAATCTGGGGCAAATCCCTCCAGATTCGCGGTAATCCGACCTTGGCCGATCCCCTCAGAGATCGACCCGCCTTCGGATTTCAACTCACCCTCCGTGTAGAAGGAATAGAGCGCGGCGCCCATGGGATCCACAAGACCAACCTTCACGCCCTTCGGCTGGAGCGCTGCGGCCACGCCAGCCACGGTGCCCCCCGATCCGGCAGCACAGATGAAGCCGTCAACCTTACCGCCCGTCTGCTCCCAGATTTCGGGGCCGGTCATCTCGATATGGGCCTGTCGGTTGGCCACGTTGTCGAACTGATTGGCCCAAATCGCGCCATTGGGTTCGGTTTCGGCCAGTCTCGCGGCCAAGCGGCCCGAATACTTCACGTAGTTGTTCGGATCCCGATACGGCTTCGCTGGAACCTCGATGAGGTCTGCCCCCGCCAAGCGCAGCATGTCCTTCTTTTCCTGGCTCTGGGTCTCTGGGATGACGATGACCGTCTTGAACCCCATGGAGGCGCCCACCAGCGCAAGGCCGATGCCCGTGTTCCCGGCCGTGCCCTCAACAATGGTGCCGCCCGGTTTCAGATCGCCCCGCGCAACAGCGTCGCGGATCATATAGAGCGCGGCGCGGTCCTTCACCGACTGACCTGGGTTCAGAAACTCGGCCTTGCCAAGGATCTCGCACCCGGTCTCGTCCGACACCTTATTGAGCCGGATCAGGGGCGTATTGCCGATGGCATCCGCCAGATTCTTATGGATCGTCATGGGCGCCCCTCCGTCGTCAGCCCCATGGGTCTAGACGCCCCCCGTCACCCGTTCAACCGCAACCGATCCCGATGGAGCGCAAGCCACTGTGCGCTGAGGATCAAAGGCGCATTTGCAGCTTCTCCGGTGGGGATCATCGCCAGCAAATCATCGAGCGACAGAAGATGTGCCGCAATGTCCTCGGCCTCATCCTCCAGCCCGTGCAGCCCCCCCGCCCCATCGGGCAAATCCGCTAAGGCCACATAGGAATGCAGCACCTGGGCCAAGCCCCCCGGGCTGGGATAATAGCGCGCCACGAAATGCAGATCGTCCGCCGTGACGGTCAATCCCGCCTCTTCCGCGCATTCGCGCAGGGCCGTGCTCTCCGGCGTTTCGCCCGCGTCGATCAAACCGGCCACCGGTTCTAGGATCCAAGGGTGTGGATCGTCCTTGGCGATGGCGCCCACGCGGATCTGCTCCACCACCAAGACACGGTCGCGGACCGGATCATATGGCAAAACCGTCGCGGCATTCGTCACGTGGCTGATGGCCCGCTGAATGTCGCCGCTGCGGCGCCCGTCATAGCGCGGATGGTCCAGCACCCACTCTTCGACCCTGTGAAATCCGTCGTAAGGATATCGGATCTGCCGCACGGCAATGTCCTTGGCGTCGGGGCCGCCGCCGATGGTCACAGGTCTCTTGGTGGCGCGGCCCATAACCACGCCGTGGGCGCGGGCGTGGATCACGGGGCGCATGGCCTGCACCTCGTCAGGCGACAACCGGCCCTTGGCGCGCAGCACTTCCGCCGAAGCGATCACCGTCCGCTCCCCGTGCGCATCAATCCAGGCGTCCAGGTCCCAAGCTGCTCCGGTCCCGCCCGCGCCGCTGGTCTCGCGATAGACGTCCGCGCGGATCGACACGCCATCGGCGGTAAGGTCCACAGGCTCCACGCCATAGCCGAAGGCAACCTCATACCAATCCAGACGGTCCCGCGCGTCAGGGGTGAGTTCATCTGTTACGACGCCCTGCACCTGACCGCCTGGCACCAGAACAGGCCAATCGCCCGCCACTGCGCGCTCCACATGCCAACCATCGAGAGTGGCGGGCCGCACGGCGATGTCCTCACCGGCCACCGCGCGGCGCAGCTCCGCCCACCGCAGGGTGCCAAACAGAAACAAGCGACTCATCGCGTGATGCGCCCGGTAATCCCACCGATCAGCCCCACGAGCGCCCCGCCGCCATACAGCGTCCCAAGGACCAGCGGGTTGGCGACGGTCTGCGCATCCTTCCACAGAAACTGCATCCAGGCCGTCGCGGCTTGCCCCACCTCGGTATAGGTCCGGTCAAGGGACTCGCCGATCATGGTGACAAAACTGTTCATAAGCAGCCCGCCAACGGTTAGCACCAGCGCCCCCGCCAAGCCCGCCGTGATCGCAACGGTGATCGTGGTGCCTTTGTTCAGCGGGCCCGAGCAGGTCTTGCCGATCAGCTTCCAGCCGATGAACACGCCCGCCAGGCCCACCCATTCGCGGAACCGACCGACGCGGACGCCCTCGGGCAAGGTCTCTCGAACGATGGTGTCGGCCACCCACCAGGACAGGGCCGCAAAGAGGACGGCGCAGACGAGCTTGGCGGGTGTGGGCATGTTACGCGGGCTTTCGAACGATCATCTGTATCACGTCGCAATTGCCGTATTCGAAGGCCCCCGCGCAAGAGGTCAGGTAGGTATTCCACATGCGCCGGAAACGGTCATCGAACCCCAGGGCCGCGACCTCGTCCCATTGGTCGTTGAAGCGGTCGAACCAACGGCGCAGGGTTAGGCTGTATCCCTTCGCGATTGAGATGGAGGACCCCTCTTCCAATCCCGCGCGCTGGATCTCCTCCGACAGTCGGAAGGGTGCGGGTAGAAAGCCGCCCGGGAAGATGTACTTCTGAATGAAGTCGATGGAGCCGATGTAGACCTGCCAGCGCCGGTCGGGAACGGTGATAATCTGCAACGAGGCCTGTCGCCCGGGCCGTAACCTGTCGCGCAACGTGTTGAAGTAGGACGGCCAGTACCGCTGCCCGACCGCCTCGAACATCTCGATGGAGGCGATGCCATCATAGGTGCCGCGCTCGTCTCGGTAGTCCTGCAATTTGAAATCAACGCGGTCGGAAAGGCCAAGCCGATCAATGCGGTCCTGGGCGAACTTCAACTGCTCCCGGCTGAGCGTCAGGCACGTGACACGCAGCCCACGCTCCTTCGCGGCGTATTCAGCAAAACCGCCCCATCCGCAGCCGATCTCCAGCACGTGGTCACCGGGGGCCACATCCATCCGATCCACGATGGAGGCGTATTTGGACATTTGCGCCGTCTCCAGGCTTTCCTGTCCGGTATCAAAGATCCCAGCCGAATAAGTCATGGTATCGTCCAGCCACAACCCATAGAAATCATTCCCCAAATCGTAATGGGCGGAGATGTTCTTCTTGGCCTGAGCCTTCGTGTTCCGCTGCAACCAAAAGCGAAGTTTCTCGCAGGCCCGCAGGAAGGCCAGCCCCGGCTGTTGCTGGATCAGGCTGTCGCCTTCCTTGTTGATCAGGTCGAACAAGGCCATCAGGTCCGGCGTGCTCCACTGGCCCTCCAGGTAAGCATCGGTGAAGCCCAGATCCCCTTCACGGATCAGCCGGGCAAAGACATTAGGGTCGTGAACCGTGATTTCGCCCACGGGACCGGGCTCCGGGCCCTCGTGGCGGAACCGGCGGCCATCGGGCAGCACGACATCCATCCGGCCGGAGCGGATCTGTTCCAGCATCTGCCACGCGGCTCCGAAGTACCGCGGCAGGTTCGCCTGCCCGTGCGGCGTTGTGATGACGTCCATCTGTCCCCCAAATCCTTGTTTGTACACGAAACCACCCCGTTCCCCCCGGGGCAAGTCATCCTTGCCTATTGGCCCGTGTCCCGTTGCTTATACGCCGCCAACGCCCGGTCCCGACCTTCCTTCAAGTCGACGATAGGTGCGGGATAGCCCTGCCCGGGCGTCAGCCCCCAACTCTCTGGGATTGCCTCGAAAAAGGCGTCCGCCGTCTCCTTGGGCTTTGCCTGTCCCTCGGCCAACCACCGGCGACGGTAGGTGCCGCGCGGGTCAAACTTCTCGGCCTGGGTGTCAGGGTTGAAGATCCGAAAGAACGGAGACGCATCGGGGCCAGACCCCGCCGCCCATTGCCATCCCATGGCGTTTGACGCGGGATCCCAATCAATCAGACAGTCCGCGAACCAATCCGCGCCGACCTTCCAATGGGTCATCAGGTGCTTGGTCAGATAGCTCGCCACCAGCATCCGCGCACGATTGTGCATCCGACCCGTCACATACATCTCTCGCATGCCAGCATCGACGACTTCGACCCCCGTTCGGCCCCTCCGCCAGGCTTCGGCCAGATCATTGTCGTCGGACCAGGGGAAGGCATCCCACTCCGAGCGCCAATTCTCGGACGTCAAATGCGGCGTGTGATAGGCCAGGTGGTGGGCGAAGTCGCGCCAGACCAACTCCTTCAGGAACGTCTCCGCCCCCGGTTTGCCGTCTGCCATCGCCCGTTGCCCAGCCGCCCAACAGGTGCGGATACCAATTTCGCCCAGCGTTAGGTTTTCGGACAGGCCGCTGGTCCCATCCTCGGCCAGCTTATCCCGCCCGCTGTCGTAGTCTGCGACGCCATGGGCCATGAAATGTCCCAACCGCCCCTCGGCGGCGGCACTGCCAACGCGGGCATAGGGGGCCACGACGGCGGCGCCCCGTGACATGGCCCGCCCCAGATCCCAATCGTCTAGCGCTTCACTCTGGGGCCAAACCTCCGGCGCGGCGAACTCTTTGGGCGCGGGTTCAGGGGCGCCGGGGTCTCGGTCTCGCACGGCTTTCCAGAAAGGAGTGTAGACTTTGTAGTACCCGCCGGACCCAGTCTCGACAGTCCAGGGCTCGAACAGGACGTGGCCAGCGAAACTGCGGGCCGTCAGACCGTCTGAGCGCAGAGCTTCCTTAACTGCGGTATCCCGGGTGCGCTCATCGGCAACGTACAGCCGGTTCCAGACCACGGTATCGGCGCCCGTCTCTTCGATCAGCGTGCGCAGCACGTCTAAGGCCTGCCCCCGCCGCAGGATAAGACGGGCGCCGGCGTCCTCCAAGCTGCCCCGCAGCACGTCCAACCCCAGACCGAGCCGCCATTTCGGCGCCGCGCCCCAGGTCTCCACGACCTCGTCGAGACAGAAGACCGGGATCACGGGCCGCCCCTGTTGGACGACCCAGGTCAGCGCGGGATTGTCGGAGAGCCGTAAATCTCGGCGCATCCAGTAGAGTATCGGCGCCAAAGGTCCCTCCGTCACTTGCCCTTACCAGGCAGCTAGGTCGGCGGCGCGGGCCGCCCACCCTTTTGCGACGGGTTCCCTTCGGTCAGGCGTTCACGTCAACGACAACGCGTCCGCGGACCTGCCCGGCCAGGATGTCCGCCCCCAGCTTGGGCAGATCGGACAAGGTTGCCGGGACGATCATCCCCTCCAGCTTGTCCATGGGCAAAAGCTCCGCGATGCGCGACCAGGCGCGCAGACGGTTGTCATAGGGCTGCATCACGCTGTCGATGCCCAGCAGGTTGACGCCCCGCAGGAGGAAGGGGATGACCGTTGCGGGCAGCGCCGCACCACCGGCAAGGCCAACCGCCGCGACCGAGGCCCCATACTGCATCTGCCCCAGCAGGCGCGCCAACATGGCACCCCCGACAGCATCGACACAGCCACCCCATGTCTCGGACTCGAGCGGACGCTTCACTGTCTCAGACAGCTCCTCACGGGCGACGATTTGCGTGGCCCCCAAGGCGGTCAGATAGTCAGCTTGATCCGGTCGTCCGGTGACGCCCGCCACCTCGCGCCCCATGGCAGACAACAGGGCCACAGCGACGGAGCCGACACCACCGGCCGCGCCAGTCACGAGAACCGGGCCGTCCTTAAGTCCCTGATCTTCCAGAGCCTGAACCGCCAGCATGGACGTGAACCCGGCCGTCCCAACAGCCATGGCTTGACGGGTGGTCAATCCCTCGGGCAGAGGGACCAGCCAGTCGGCTTTGACCCGCGCCTTTTGGGAATGCCCGCCCCAGTGGGCCTCCCCCACGCGCCACCCTGTCAAAACGACCTTATCGCCGGGCGAATACCGTGGATCGTCAGCGGCTTCCACTGTGCCGCTAAAGTCGATCCCCGGCACATGGGGATAGCTGCGGACAAGCCCGCCGCCCGGCCCGATGCACAGACCGTCCTTGTAATTCACCGTGGAGTATTCGACGGCGACGGTGACATCCCCCTTGGGCAAACGATCCTCGGTCAGGTCCTGAACGGATGCCTGTGTCTTCTTGTCCTCGTCGCGTTCGACCACCAAAGCCTTGAACGTCATCCCATAAACCTCTCTATCTCCAGAATTTCTCTCTGAGTGTTGCCGTGCGCGGACCATCTTGGGTCTCGACCAGCACGGCCTCACCGGCGCCCCATCGACGGTCCACCATCCCGATGGCGACGCCGCAGCTAAACTCAATGGACCAGGCGGCCGAGGTCACGACGCCGATCCGCTCTCCGTTCAAGAGGATGGGCCAGCGGCGGTCGCAGTTCGGGACCGGACCGGCCATCTCCACGGCCATCAACCGACGGTCAGACACATGTTCCTTCAGGGCCGGGCCGCCGATGCAGTCATAGACCTGGACGTATTTATCGAGGCCCACTTCAAACGGCGTGTCGAGATCCGTCATGTCGTTGCCGTAGCTCAACATTCCGCCTTCGATCCGCTCGACCAGGTTCGGACAACCGGCGCGCACGTCCAAGTCGCGACCTGCCTCAAACAGCGCATCCCAGAGCGGCATCGCATCGGCCTGACGCTCCACGTGAACCTCGAAGCCGCCTTGTTTGGAATACCCCGTCCGGCTCACGATCATCTCAGTCCCGTTGAACGGAAACCGCGCGTGGCGGAAGAACTTGAGCGCCCGGATGTCTTCGCCAAACACACGCGCCGCCAATTCATTCGCCAACGGACCTTGGATCGCCAGGGGTTGGACATCCGCCTCGAAGACCTGAACGCCGTAGCCGCCGGCTTCGGCCATCCCTTCGATCCAGAGGCGCAGCTCACCATCCGCCAAGCTAATCCACCACGTGTCGGGGCGCGGCTTCAATGCGACGGGGTCATTCAGCATACCACCATAGTGGTTGCAGATCGGCACGTAAGCACATTGATTCACTTGCAACTGTGACAGATCGCGCGGTGTCAGCCGTTGCATCAGCGTGTCGGCATCGGGACCTGTGATTTCCACCTGCCGTTCCACGGCCACATCCCAAACCTGTACCGCCCGTTTCAGGTGAGCGGCATCGACGTCCATGCCGCCGAACGAGGCGGGGAGCATCATGCGGTTGTACACCGTATAGGCCGTGCATCCGGCCTTATCGACGGCGTCGGTCCACCATGTCCGACGGACCCGGTTTGAACGTGCGAGGGCTACCATTGGGCCTCCGGCAGATAGGGAAGATCAGTGTCGGCGGTCTTGACGCCCATTTGCGTCAGGGCCGCATGGATTTGCCCGCGATGGTGAACGCCGTGCAGAAACAGATGGGTCACGGCCACCGCACGGGGTGTGCGGTTTTCTGCGCCGGTCAGGGCGGAGGTCCACAGCACGTGACCGTCCAGGGGGCCGGTCAGACCATCCGCCCATTCTTGAATGGCGGCATCGGTGCGTTGCCGGGCCACGGCCCAGGCCGTCGGCGTGGGTGTCAAACGCGTATGGTCGGCGGGTGCTACGTCGGGCGGGTCACCTGCGTCCAGCCGCGCAAGCCAGGCCCGATCGCCCCAAAGGATGTGGTTGGCCGTGCCCAAGATCGAGCCGAAGAAAAGGCCACGATTGGCCTGGGCCTCCTCAATTGGCAAGCCGACGATGGCCTCGCCCATCCAACCATTTTGCCAGGCGGTGTGCCGCGCCATCAGGCGCACCCAATCCGCCGTGATCACTTCGGGATCTCCGGGCCGGACCAATCGATCTGGCAGATTTCAGCGCTGCGCCCGTCAAAGTCCCAGACCCGGCCAAAGGCGCGAACGCGTCCCTTGTTAGCGGTTGCCACCGTGATGTCGGGGCCCATCCAGTACTCGGTGTTCATGGCGACGATATCCTCGCCCGAGCGTTTGCCCTGCACGGGCACGACTTCGCCTTGGATCTTCTTGCCGACCATCAAGCGACGGGTTTTGCCCTCGGTCTCGTAGCTGATTTTGGCCCGTTCCGCGCCCAGGAACTCACTCACGAGCAGTTTGAACAACCCGGTGGTTCCCTTTGCGCGGCCTGAGAAAATCTCGATCAGGCCCAGATAAGCCGCCTGGTTCGCGCGATCATCGATGAAGGCCGCCGCCTTCCAGTTGCCGCGCGCCATCAGACCCGGGATTTCCAGCAGCAGACCGACGTTTAGACCGCCCAGATCCTGGTCGCCGTAGTGACCTTCGTCGATGCGGATCCCGGACCACGCCTGACAGTATCCCTCCGTCGGAGCGTGTTTGCCCAGCGACACGACGCAAGGGCAGAAGACCGTGCAATTGCAGTTTAGGATCAACTCGCCCTTGATCGCCCAGGGCGTCAGGCCCGCGCCGGTCGGGCGCGCGTCGGGATGGCGGCTTGTGACCACCGGAGCAGCAATCTTGGTCATAGAATTCCTCCGATCATGAAGCCCGCCCCCGCGAGGCAAGCAAGTCCAATGGCCGACGGGACGATGCGTCCGCGGCTCAGTTTCTCTAGGGTCATCAACACTGTCGCCAACGCCATGAAGCCCAGGCTCATCGTGCCGCCGATCAGACCGAGCGCCATCAAGGCCCAGCAGCACCCCAAGCAGGTGGCGCCGAGCCGCAATCCCATGCGCCAAGGCCCCTCGTCCCAATGCTGCATCATGAAGGTCAGCGGCTGGCGGCATTTGGACAGGCAGGCATCCTTGAACGCGCTGAACTGGTACGCGCCCGCACCAACCAGCAGAGTTGTGGCGAGCAGAGGGCTGTCCAGCGCGCCCAAGCGACCGACGCCGAGCTGGACCGCGGCCGCGACGCCCGCAAACCCAACCCAGACCACACCGTAGCCCGCAACGAGGGCCGCGCCGCCGCCAGTGTCTTGGGTGTCCGCGATGTTGTCATGGGTGGCAAAGGCCGGGATCGCCGTCGGCAACATCATCGCCGCCGACATAATCAGCCACATGGCAAAGAGACCCGGAAACCCGGCCTGCGCCGCAGGCGTCAAGCACAGGTCGCGTAGGGCCGTGGCCCAGGTGCTTGGCGAGGACATGGACCAGACGCCGATCCACGCCAACAACAGAGCGGCATAAAGCGCCAACCAATGGGGCGCGGTCATGCGAGACAGATGGCGCAAGTTCTCCCCTCCCCGGTTCCCTTGTGCGACGCGTGATTCTCTCCTATCAAATGTCAGACAATTAAATGTCTGACAATTGGAATTCGCGTTTGTCTCCGCCCAAGCCACTCTCCACCGACATTTCCGATCAGATTGCCGCCCGGATTGCCGAAGGCGATTTGATGGCCGGGGACCGCCTGCCCTCTGAGACGGATCTGGCCGCGCAGTTCGACTGCTCGCGCGCGACGGTGCGGGAGGCCTTAAAACGGTTGGCTGCGCGCAACCTGATCCGGACGCGTCGGGGCCATGCGGGCGGAGCCTTCGTCAATCGTCTGACATATGACGCGGCGGTGGCGCAGCACGTGGCGACCTCGACGTTGTTGTTGTCCATGAACGCCGTGGACTTTGAAACGGCGGCAGAGGCGCGCTTTGCCCTGGAACGCGCCTGTGCGGACCTTGCCTGCGCCAACCACGACCAAGCGGATCTGACCGCGCTGAAAGAGGCTATCGCCGCACTGAGTGCTCCTTGCGACGACGTGGCCTTTTGCGCCGCCGACGTGGCCTTTCACCGGGCCTTTGTGGATGCGGCCAAAAACCCCGTGCTCAGCTATCAACTTGCCGGCGCGGTGGAGGCGATGCAGCCGTTGATGAACATGATCACTTACCCCGACCGCGACCGGTCCGAGATCGCCGCGCTCTACCGACAGTTAGCCAATGCCATGCGCGCGCGCGACGGTGGCGAGGCCCGGCGGATCCTTGGCACACTGGAACACGTGATGGTCCGGCTTTTCCATAGCGGACAAGCCCGGCGCGGGCGCGCCTGAAGCCCGCTTGCCGCGGCGCGGCGCGGCCCCTAGGGTGCGCAAAAAACAAGGTCCAATACGGGAGAGACCAATGACCCTGAAAGCCATTCTTCTGGGCGGGGCCGCGACCCTGCTCGCCCTGCCCGCCACGGCCGATATGGTCGTTTTCGACTACGCCGGGTTCGAAGACCCCGCTTTCCACGGCCCCTACATCGAAAAGCACGGCAGCAGCCCGGATTTCGCGTTCTTCGGGGACGAGGAAGAGGCCTTCCAAAAGCTGTCTTCTGGCTTCAAGGCAGACGTCACCCATATTTGCGCCGGATCGGTCACGAAGTTCGTCGACTCCGGCATCGTGGAGCCTTGGGATGTGTCTCAAATCCCTGAATGGGCCAACCTCAGCACCGATTTGACGGGCCGCGCGGTCACCGCCACCGAGGATGTGTATTTCCTGCCTGTGGACTATGGCTCCACCGCGATTGCCTATAACGCCGATGAGGTCCCCGCAGAGGATGTCGCCAGCCTCGATGTCTTTCTGAACCCCAAGTATCAGGGGCGCATGACGCTGCCCGACAACGTCGATGACGCCTACGCCCTGGCCTACCTGGCGACCGGCGTGACCGATTGGTCCACCGCAACCACCGAACAGTTCGAGGCCGCCTCCGACTGGTTGCGCCAAGCCCATGTGAACCTGCGCACCTATTGGACCGACCCGGCCGAGCTGTCGCAACTGCTGGCCTCGGGCGAAGTTCTGGTGTCCTGGGCCTGGAACGAGACGCTGCCGACCATGGCCGACGAAGGCTTTCCCATCGGCTTTCAGCGCGAGGCCACCGAAGGATCGTCGCTGTGGCTCTGCGGCTATGTGAATATGGTCGAAGGCACTGGGGATGAGGCGCTGGCCTACGATTACATCAATGCGATCCTCGATCCGGCCTCGACCGTGCCGCTGCTGGAGGCGGGGTATGGTCAGTCCAATGCCGCCGCCATGGTCAGCCAAGGGGAAGACGCCCTGACCGCATCCGGGCTAGGCACCATCTCGGCACCCGTCCTGGCGCAGCTGCCCATGCCCGCCGAGTTGCGGGAGATGCAGAACGCCACATTCGAGCGGATCAAGGCCGGCTTCTGATGCCCACACCGCCTGTGCGACCCGATGAGGGGGCCGCGCGGGCGGACCTGATCCCACTGCGCAAATGGTACTTTTGCGCCAACACCGAGGCGATGCGCGGCCGGACCTTCAAACTGCTGCGCGCCGCCATCCACTCCTGCCTGCGGCATACGACGCTGCAACCGGTGTGTCTGTACTATGGGGAACGGGCCCCGGCGCTGAAAGTCATGCGCGACATGGGCGTCACCGTCATTCGCCACCGGCCCAGCCTGGAGCCCCTGCTGCGCCCGGCCTATGGCACTGCCTATGAGACGTTTGCAGGGCACTGGCTGCGGCTAGATATTCCGCGGTTGGAAACCGAAGATACCTTCGTTCTTTACACGGACATCGATGTTCTGTTCCGGGGTCTGCCCGACGTTTTGGACGGACCGGAGTTGCTATCGGTGGCCCCAGAGAGATGGCGCACCGAGTGGCACCCGTTCAACAGCGGCGTTCTGCTGATGAACGTGCCCGGTCTGCGCGGCATCGACGCGGAATTTCGTGCCCAGATCACCGAGCGTCTTACGGGGAACTTCACCTACCCCACGCACGACCAGGCCAGCTTTAACCAGTTCTTTGAAGGCCGCGCAGGGGCCTTGCCACTTGAGATGAATTGGAAGCCATACTGGGGCGTGAACCAACGCGCACAAATCATCCACTACCATGGGCCGAAGCCCAGTCTCGTGGACCATATCGCACGCCGGGGCATGGACGCCGTCGCACCCGGTCACCGGTTTCTCTATCGGCTCGCACCGGCGGCGCACCGCGCCTACGCCGATCTATACGCTGCGGAACTGGCTGCTGGTCCACCCGACCCGGCGGCGCGGCCAAAACGGCCCACAATGATCCGACAGCCCGGGCCAAGGCCGCCCCTTGGGTTCGCTGCGCGCTTGCGGTCCGCTGGGCAGCACGCCCGTAACACCCTAGCCGATCAGGCCCGAACGCAGGTCGCGCACCTGCGGGGGCGCCTGGGCCGCTGACGAGCCGCGGGACCAGGCGAGAAAGCGGTGGCGCGGCTAAGCGCCGGGTGTCGCGGGAACCATAGGGCCTTGAGCAGACTTGAGAGGGTGTCCGTACCGTCCTCAGGAGAAAGCCGATGCCCTTTGTCGAGATCCTCAACACCCTCTTGGCCCTGGTGACAATTCTGTTTGGCGCCATGGGGTGGTTGGCCCCAGCTTGGACGATGGAGAGGGTGGATCTGCGGGACACCGGCTCCACCATGGGCCTGTCAGAGGTGCGGGCGGCCTCGGGCGCGCTGTTCGTCGTGGCCGGGATTGGCGCGCTGTTGATTGCGACGCCCACGGCCTTTGCAATGTTGGGCTGCATTTGGCTGGGCGGGGCCCTGGGGCGCGGGACGTCCTTGATCGTCGATGGTCGCACGCAGCGTAAATGGGGGTTCTTTGGGACCGAGGTCGCAGTGGGCCTGACCCTTCTCACCGTCAACCTGGGCCTTGAAGGGCGAGTGGGGTTCCCTTAACTACTGAGGTGCGTCGCAAGGCGCTATGGCGATAAACGCGCCCGTAATAAGCGGATCGGACCCGGGGGCGGTACCCGGCGGCTCCACCAAACTCCCACATTGGCGGGACCTTGGGGCCGAAATAGGATCGACGGACGTCTAAAGGGGTTAGCTTTCGCTCGGTGAGATACCACCGTTATCGGTTCAAGCTTTATAGTTGCCAATGACAACAAAGCTCCGGTTGCGCTCGCTGCCTAAGCAGTGCGCAAGACCAAAACTTAACTCCTTGCGCCTAGCAGCGTAAGGCGGGGTTCGCAGGCACCTGGCAACAGAAGCCTGCACATTTCACAGCCACACAAGTCCCATGCTCCCCCTGCGGCCAATCGGCCTGCGATGCCCCTTGTCGTGCGCTGAGGCGTCTGATTTACCTTGGGGCAGGCTGAGCCTTTGGGGGGCGCGCATGTCACGCGAAACAAGTGCCATCGATTACGGCAGCATGATGCACGACGCCATGCGCGGTCTCATCGCTCGGATCTTGAGAGATGTGGCCCGTGATGGCCTGCCTGGCGACCACCATTTCTTCATATCGTTCAACACCCAGCACCCCGGCGTCGACATCGCCGATTGGCTGCGGGAGCGGTATCCCGACGATATGACCATCGTCCTCCAGCATTGGTTCGACGCGCTAGAGGTCACCGACGCTGGCTTTTCCGTGACGCTCAATTTTGGGGACAGCCCCGAACCCCTGGTGATCCCGTTCGACGCGCTCCGGACCTTTGTCGACCCGTCGGTGGAGTTTGGTCTGCGGTTCGAGGAACGGGGCGAAACAGAGACCATTGATCACGACGACGTGGTGGAAGAAGCCCCCTTCGCCGAGGTGGAGCCCGAAGAGGACGCCCCCCGGAAAGAGGCGGAAGTCGTCAGTCTGGACAAGTTCCGGAAGTAGCGGTCGGGTAAGCCAGACGGCGTGTCCTTTCTGGAGTGTGTAAAACGCGCTGCCGTGCGCAGGTCTGCCCGCAACACCAAGCGAACACATGTCTGGCCGCCTGAACCGTCGCTGACGGCGTATCGTTCCACACAAACCAATGCGTCCACCCTATGTTAGCGCCATCCAGCGGATGGACGGCTCGCCGCGCCTTCGCTAGACGGAGGCCGCACCGTATCGCCCGAGGGCGACACGCACGGACACCCCATGCCGGGATGGGGCACGGGCGCCTAGGACAGGCACCACGCCTCCACCCCGGCGACAGCCGCAGGACGCGACCATGACCCAGACCCGTACCGAGACCGACAGCTTTGGCCCGCTGGAGGTCCCCTCCGACAAGTACTGGGGCGCGCAGACGCAGCGCAGCATCATGAACTTCCCCATCGGTTGGGAACGGCAGCCGGTGCCGATCGTGCGTGCCCTGGGCGTGGTCAAAAAGGCCGCCGCCACCGTCAACGAAGCCTTCGGCGATCTGGATGCGGGCCTGGCGCCGGCCATCAAACAAGCCGCGCAAGAGGTGATCGACGGCGAGTTCGATGACAACTTCCCCCTCGTGGTCTGGCAGACCGGGTCCGGGACCCAGTCCAACATGAACTCCAACGAGGTGATCGCTAACCGCGCCATCGAGATCTTGGGCGGTGAGCTGGGGTCCAAGACCCCCGTCCACCCCAACGACCATTGCAACATGGGGCAATCGTCCAACGACACCTTCCCCACTGCGATGCATGTGGCCATCGGTATGCAGGCGCGGGACGTTCTGCTGCCCGGCCTACGGAAGCTGCACGCTGCGCTGGCCGCGAAGTCCGACGAATTTAAGGACATCATCAAGATCGGCCGCACCCACACGCAAGACGCCACGCCGCTCACCTTGGGCCAGGAGTTTGGCGGCTACGCCCATCAGGTCGCCAAAGGGATCGAACGGGTCGAGGCCTGCTTGCCGGACATCTACGAACTGGCCCAAGGCGGCACGGCCGTGGGCACCGGGCTGAACACCCGCAAGGGGTTTGCCGAAAAGGTCGCATCCGAAATCGCGGCCATCACCGACCTGCCCTTCGTGACCGCGCCTAATAAGTTCGAGGCGCTCGCCGCCCATGACGCCATGGTGATGTTCTCCGGCGCGCTCAAGACCGTTGCGGCCAGCTTGTTCAAAATCGCCAACGACATGCGCCTCTTGGGCTCCGGCCCCCGCTCGGGCCTCGGGGAATTGATCCTGCCCGAGAATGAGCCTGGGTCCTCGATCATGCCGGGCAAGGTAAACCCCACCCAGGCCGAAGCGCTGACCATGGTCTGCGCCCATGTCATGGGCAACGACGCCGCCGTCGGCATGGCCGGCAGCCAGGGCCACTTTGAGTTGAACGTTTACAACCCGATGATGTCCTACAACGTCCTGCAATCCATGCAGCTTTTGGGCGATGCCGCCAGCAGCTTCACCGACAACATGGTCGCAGGTACGCAGGCCAACGTGGACCGCATCGACAAGCTGATGAAGGAATCGCTGATGCTGGTGACGGCGCTGGCCCCCACCATCGGCTACGACAACGCCACCAAGGTCGCCAAGACCGCCCATAAGAACGGCACGACCCTGCGCGAAGAGGCGATCAACCTCGGGCTCGTGGACGAAGAGACCTTCGACCGCGTCGTCCGCCCCGAAGACATGATCGGCCCCAAGTGAGCCGCCGGTGACCGGCAAGATCATCAACTTGAACCGCGCCCGGAAAAACCGGGCGCGGGCTACGGCAAAGGCCCAGGCCGATGCCAACACCGTCCGCTTTGGCCGCACCAAAGCCGAAAAAGACCGCCAGGCCACAGAGGCGGAGACGGCGGAGCGACATTTGGACGGGCATCGCACTGACGGGTCTGACAGCACACCGCCCGGGTCCGATGATTGACGCGCGACCCAGGAAGCGGTCCCTGACCCTGCACGGGCACCGCACCAGCGTTTCGTTAGAGCAGCCGTTCTGGGTCGCCTTTGTCCGTATGGCGAAGGCACGCGGTCTATCGATCAACGCCCTGGCGGCAAAGATCGACCGTCAACGGGGCGCCAGCGCGGGCCTCGCCTCCGCCATTCGCGTTGCGGTCCTGATAGATCTGCAGCAGAGCCTCGGGGTCGAAGGGCTATTCGATGACGACACGGGGCAGCCAATGGCTATCGGGATCACCGACCTCCAAATCGACGGGTCGGATGGGGCGTAGCTGACCCGGCGCGGGGGGTACGGCGAGCCTATCCATATCCATCTCATGCAACGTCCCGACGATGCGATCCCCTTCTGGCTGCAACCGATAGTAGACCCCGTTCCACATGTTGATGCCGTAGTCGTTGACCCCCTTCCAAACGAACAACAGGTCGTATTCTAGGTCGGTCAAATCATCACCAAGAACGCGGGCGTTCTCATAGGGATAGGGGACGTAGCACCATTGCTTGTCGGGGCCGTCGAGGCACTGGAACGGTCGCATCGACAGAAAATTGTCACTGAATTTCCCGTCATCCAGCGCCAGGGTATAGGCGCCGTCCGGCGCCAGATCTAAGGTCCCAATGGTGATCCGCGCGCCGTCCTGGGCTTCCAGATGGACGCCATGCCGTTCGGCCAGACCGACCGATGGCGTGAGCAGCGCAAGAGTGACAACGCAGGGCGCGAGAACGGTATTCTTCATGTGCCCTGTCTACACCTGTCCCACGCGCGGCCATCACTGGACGAAGGTCTTAGGCTTAACCCAACGTTAAGACAGACCCGCAAATGTGGGTCCGTGGAGACGATTCTGACGGACAGACAGGCCCATTGGCTCAACACGGTGTTCGCGGCCAAAGCATCGCAGCGGGGCCGGACAGTGCGCCGTGCGCTGCGCGACGTGGAGGCGATGGTCGGTCGCGAGGTCTTTCTAGCAGAGGTCCAGCGTCGCGGATGGTCCGCGGTTGAAAACGCCGGTCAGATTATCGTGTTCTGCAACGACCAACCCATCCGCCGCGTCGTCTAAAAGCCTCTGCGAGAGGCTTTTTCCCAAGTCTTCGCAGAAGACTTGGCCCCGACTTTTCAGTGAAAAGTCGCGAAAGAGCTTTCAGCGAAAGCTCTTGGCCGAGGCCCGAAGCACGTCCAGCACGGCCTCTGGCGGCACATCCGACGTCACAAAGGCCTGGCCAATGCCCCGTGCCAAAATGAACCGAAGCTTGCCATCGAGGACCTTCTTATCCTGTCCCATCAGGTCCAGCAGATCCTCCGCCGAGGGCAAATCGCCAGGAATATCAGGCAAGTCCCGCACAAGTCCCATGTCCTGAAGGTGCGCGCGCACGCGGCTCGGGTCCTCTTGCGCGCATAAACCCAACCGGGCCGACAACTCAAAGGCCAGCCCACATCCCAGCGCCACCCCCTCCCCGTGGAGCAGCCGGTCGGAATAGCCTGTCGCCGCCTCCAACGCATGGCAGAAGGTATGGCCGAGGTTCAAAAGCGCCCGATCCCCCTGCTCCGTCTCGTCCCGCACAACGATATCTGCTTTCATTTGCACGGAGTGGCGCACGGCCTCGACCCGTAGATCGACGTTGTCGCGCAACTGCGGCCCATTCTCTTCGAGCCAGGTGAAAAACACGGCGTCCCCGAGCAGACCGTATTTCGCAACCTCTCCGTAACCGGCCAGGAAATCGCGGGGCGTCATGGTGTCCAACAAGCTGACGTCAGCCAGGACCAGGGATGGCTGGTGGAACGCGCCCACGAGGTTCTTGCCGTGCCGCGTGTTGATACCCGTCTTGCCGCCAACGGAACTGTCGACTTGCGCCAGCAGGGAGGTCGGGATCTGCACGAACCGGACACCGCGCCGCAGGATCGCGGCGGCAAAGCCCACAAGATCCCCGATCACGCCGCCCCCGAATGCCACCACAACGTCCCCGCGCTCACAGCGCTGGTCCAGAAGCCATTCGACAACTTGGATAACATGGCCCCAGTCCTTGGTGGCCTCGCCAGCGGGCAGCACCAGCGCCTCGGTCGTAATGGCGCCAAGCCCCCGTTGCAGCCTGTCCAGATGCAGCGGTGCCACGCGATCCTCAGTGGCGACGAACACCCGAGGCCGACGCAGAAGCGGCGCAATATGCGCCTCGGCTGCCTCAAGCAGCCCGGGTCCGACCAGGACATCATAGGCCCGGTCGCCCAGCGGCACGTGAACGGTTTCTGTCATTCCGGCTCCTCCAAGATCCCCGCCGCGCGCAGGACCTCGACCACTTCTGTGACCATATCGTCGATGGCGTAATCGGGGTTCGCATCCACCACCAGGGTCGCCTGCCCATAGGCCGGCTCCCGCGCGGCCAACAGCTCACCTAGGGTCCGGCGCGGGTTGTCTGTCTGCAACAGGGGACGCGTCGTCTTATGCTTGACCCGTGACCATAGGAGCGGCTCATCGGCGCGCAGCCAGACCGAAACGCCCGCCTCGGCAATGGCAGCCCGGTTTTCTGGCCGCAGGAACGCGCCGCCCCCGGTGGACAGGACCCCCGGCTCCAATGTCAGCAGACGTTGCAGGACCTCGGTTTCGCGGGCGCGAAAGAATGCTTCGCCATCCCGCTCAAAGATCTCGGCGATGGACATCCGGGCAGCGGCCACCAGCGCCTCGTCGGTATCGCGGAAGGGAACGCCCAGGCGCTCGGCCAAGGCGGTGCCCACAGCCGTCTTGCCGCAGCCCATCATCCCCACCAGCACCACGGACCGCGTCAACACGCAGCGCACCGGCGTCTTGTCGCCCATCGTTTCCATTTCGCCCTCATGGCCTGTTGCGCTGGCGATTGCCATCTATATCTCCGACAGCCACAATGGGGAGAGCAATCCAAGGGGCCTCGGCACGGACGGGGTCGCTGGACAAACCGGCAGGCAGGTCATGTTTCGCGTCCTAAAATACCTAGTGATCTTGGCTGTGCTCGGCACCATCGGCCTGTTTGGATATTCCTATCTGCTTGAACCCGAAAGCGGGATCGTCACCGAGACGATTGAGATCGATGCAGGCTAAACACCTGTTGCTGGCGCTTGCCCTGCCCGCCGCGGCCCTATCCGCGCAGGAGGCACCGCAGTCCGCCATTCCCTGGCTCAGTGATTCGATCACGACGACCGATCCGGTCCGCCCCACTGAGACCCCTGCGACCGCGATCACTGAAACCGAAATCACCGTCATGCCCCTGGGCCAGACGCGCCGCGATGCCGTCGGTTTGCTGTCGCCCGCCTTGACCGGGCTGCCCGCCGATACGGTTGCCGCCAGCGATCCCGCGCGCCTGATCGACCTGTTGATGCGGCAACCGACGGATGCTCTGCCTGCCATGCAGACGCTGCTGCTGCGGGTTCTGCTGGCAGAGTTGGATCCCCCCCGCGCCGCCACGGATCCGGACGCCTGGTTCTTTGCCCGGATCGACGCCCTGCTGAGGTTCGGCGCACTGGATCAAGCCCAAGCCATGCTGGAACGCGCGGGTGCCACCGATAAGCGCGCCTTTCGACGGTGGTTCGATACCTCATTGCTGACGGGTTTCGACACAAGGGCCTGCGCCGCGATGACAGCGAACCCAGGCGTCGCCCCAACCCTGCCCGCGCGCATCTTTTGCCTGTCGCGCAGTGGCGATTGGGCAGCTGCGGCGCTGACGCTCGATACGGGCCGGGCGATCGGAGCCATTTCCGATGAGGAAGACGCTTTGCTGGCGCTGTTCCTGGACCCCGAGATGTTCGAGGGCGCCCCGCCCCCCGTCCCGCCACGCCCGATGACGCCCCTGGCCTTCCGGCTGCTGGATGGCGTGGGGGAGACCCCAGACACCCGTGATTTGCCCTTGGCTTTCGCGGTCTCGGACCTGCGGGCGACCATTGGGTGGAAGGCCCAAATTGAGGCGGCAGAGCGGTTGACGCGGGTCCAGGCGCTCGACCCAAACCGGTTGTTGTCGCTCTATACGGAACGGCGCCCGGCGGCATCGGGTGGCGTCTGGGACCGGGCGGCGGCGGTGCAGCGGTTGGATGCGGCTCTGCTTGGTGGCAACGCCGAAGCAATTGCCCAAGCCCTGCCCGAAGCAATGGCGCGTTTGGCCGACAGTCACCTGCTGGTGACACTGGCCGATCTCTATGGCGCTCGGGTGGCCCAGGCCAATCTGACGGACGGGGTTCGGGGCCACGCCCTGCGGCTGGGTCTCCTATCGGGCGACTATGAGGCGATTGCCCGCCGCGCCCTCGACGACGGGTGGGATGTGCCGCCGGACCTGGCCTTCGCCGCCGCGGTGGCCACGGGCGCCGACACCCTGCCGGCGCGCTTCGGCACACTCCCCCAGGCGGTGGCCGAGGGGATGACCGGCACGCCGCCCGAGGCGCTCCTGTCGCTGGCAGCCGAGGCACGCCTGGGGGAGGCGCTTTTGGAAACGGGTCTCCTCGTGGCCGACCGCGCCGACAGCGACCCGCGCGCGATTTCGGAGGCCATCGCTTTCCTGCGCGCGGCTGGCCTCCAAGACAGCGCCCGTCGCCTGGCCTTGCAGATCTTGCTCCTATGACCTGGCTGGACCGCTTTCTGGAGGTCCAGGCCGCCGAACGGGGCGCGGCGCTCAACTCCCTCCTGGCCTACCGCCGCGACATCGAGGACTACGTCAGCCACCTCACCGCCAAGGGCATAGACCCGGAGCGTGCCCGCCGACAGGACATCGAAGGTTACCTGATTGCCTGCGAAGCGCTCGGCCTCGCCGCGTCTACCCGGGCGCGACGGCTTGCCGCCATTCGCGGGCTCTACCGGTTTGCCCACGAGGAAGGGCTGCGCGCCGACGACCCGGCCATCCGTATTTCCGGCCCGAGCAAGCCCAAAAGCCTCCCCAAAAGCCTGTCGGAGGAGGCGGTCGATGCGCTGCTCGCGGCGTCGGAGACATTGGGCAAGACCGAGGCCGAGCGCCTGCGCGACACCTGCCTGATGCAACTGCTCTATGCGACCGGGATGCGCGTGACAGAGTTGGTGTCCCTGCCCGTCTCCGCGACGCGGGGGGATCCCCGCATGATCCTGGTGCGCGGCAAGGGCGGCAAAGAACGCATGGTGCCCCTGTCGCCCCCGGCGCGCGCGGCGCTCGGCGCCTGGCTGGACCATCGCGACACGGTAGAGGCGGAGGCCACCCGAGCCAAGGGCACGCCTCCGTCGCCCCACCTCTTCCCGTCGCGGGGCAAGGCGGGCCATGTGACCCGCGTCTGGTTCCATGGGCGGATCAAGGCGCTGGCCCTGCACGCGGGCCTGGACCCAAGCACAGTCAGCCCCCACGTCCTGCGCCATGCCTTTGCAACCCACCTTTTGTCGGGCGGTGCGGATCTGCGGGCGATCCAGACGATGTTGGGCCATGCCGATATCTCCACAACGGAGATCTATACGCACGTCTTGGAAACGCGGCTTCGGGACCTGGTGATGACCCACCATCCCTTAGCGCAATCGGATGAGCCTGGGTAACTCCGAAGGTCTCGCGGGCAACTGCTCAACGCCGGGCCTGTCTAAAGACGTTGATGTTAGACAGGCTTGGACCGCAAGGCTTCTGACACAAGGCCGAGACAGCCTGCGCGGCACTGCGCAAACCTCTACCGCCGTACCAAAAGCTGACACACACGCGTGTCCCACATGGCGTCTAGTACGCGGCTTGGGTCTAGGGTGGAGATGCGCGCCGTTACGCGTTCGGCAGCACGGGATCCAAGTTGCCGGGCAAAATCATGCTACCCACCGCCACCCCGCGAGCGCACCTGCCGACCAGCGGGCGCGCGCGCAGGCAGACCTCCCGCCCAATGCTAACCTCTTCCAGCACATGGACGTGACGGCCTCCGAAGACCCGCATCCACGGATCGGGTCAGCCAGGTGCAAAAGCACCCGCTCCGCGCTTGAACGCGTCACACCGCCGCCCCATAACCTGCCGTATGGAACCAGCCGTCAGCACGTTCAGCACGGGCGCCACTTGGGGCACCGCAGCTGCCATCCTCTTTTTGCTCGCCATGTCGGGCTTTTTCTCAGGCTCGGAGACGGCGTTGACCGCCGCCTCACGGGGAAAATTACGCGCGCAGGCCGATAAGGGCAGCTTGGGCGCGGCCCGGGCCCTTGTCGTGACCGAAGACAACGAACGTCTGATCGGCTCGGTCCTGCTGGGCAATAACATCGTGAACATCTTAGCCGCCTCTTTGGCCACGGCGCTTTTCACGGCCCTCTTTGGCGAAGGCGGCGTGGCTGTGGCGACGCTGGTGATGACGGCCCTCGTCCTGATCTTTGCCGAGGTCTTGCCCAAGACCTACGCCATCTCCAACCCCGAGACGGCGGCCAGCCGGGTTGCGCCCGTGATCGCCATCGTGGTCCGCATCTTCAGCCCGGTGGTGGGTGTCGTACGTGCGCTCGTTCGGATGATCCTGCGCCTGTTTGGCGTGAACATCGACGCTGACGCCGCCATCATGTCCGCGCGGGAGGAGATCGAGGGCGCCATCGCCTTGGGCCACACCGAAGGCGGGGTCGAGAAGGAAGACCGCGACCGCCTGCTTGGCGCGCTCGACCTGGGCGACCGTTTTGTCGAAGAAATCATGCTCCACCGCTCAGGGATTGAGATGGTGGACGTGGACGCCGCGCCAGAGACCATCCTGGACCAATGCCTGAATTCCCGCCACACGCGCCTGCCAGTCTACCGGGAGGAGCCTGAAAACATCATCGGCGTCATCCACGCCAAGGATCTGCTGCGCGCCGTGGACCGCGCGGTACGTGGTGATGGTGGCGGCATCGAGGCTGTCAAAACCTTCGACGTGGCCGATGTGATGATGGAGCCGTATTTCGTCCCCGAGACGACAACGCTCGATGATCAGATGCGGCAATTCCTCAAGCGACACACGCATTTTGCCCTGGTAGTCGATGAATATGGCGCGCTCCAGGGGTTGATCACCCTCGAAGACATCCTGGAAGAGATCGTGGGTGAGATCACGGATGAATACGACCAACCCGATGAGCCGATCCTGAAACCCGAGGCCGACGGAAGCTACGTCATCGACGGTGCCATGACGATCCGCGACCTGAACCGCGCGACAGATTGGGGCTTGCCCGACGACGAAGCGAACACAATCGCGGGGCTCGTGATCCATGAGGCCCAATCTATCCCAACCACGGGCCAGGTGTTCAGCTTCCACGGCTTCCGGTTTGAGGTCGGGGAACGACAGGCTAATCGCATCACGCAACTGCGGATCCGTCCCCTGGCCTGAGGCGCGGGATACCCCGCGCCTCGGCCCGCATCGTTAGGCGAAGATCGCGTCCGCTGGCGTCAGATCGCCGACCTCAACCCCACGCAGGGTCAGCAAGTCGCCCCCGCCGAAGTCCAGGACGACATTGTCACCCACTTGGATGAGATCGACCGCCGACAACAGGTCACCGACCGAGCTGACGCCGTCCAGACGGAACTCGACCTGGTCAACACCGGCCTCGAAATCCAGAAGGACGTCGGCCCCATCACCGGTTCCAAAGACGAAGACGTCCGCACCTTCACCCCCGCTCACAACGTCATTGCCGGTGCCGCCATAGAGGCGGTCGCCCCCGGCTTCGCCCCGCAGCACGTCGTTGCCAGCACCGCCGCGCAGGGCGTCCGGTCCACCACCGCCGATCAGGACGTCTTCGCCCATGCCGCCGTTCAAGTCATCGGCGCCGCCACCGCCCAGCAGAATGTCGTTGCCTGCGTCTCCGTCGAGCACATCCCATCCCGCACCGCCAAGCAGCACGTCATCACCGTCAGCGCCCGAGACCAGATCGTCCGCATCGGTGCCAAAATAGATGTCATCCCCGTCGGAGCCATTGAACCGTGCCACCACGTTCACATGCACCAATGCCACCTGGGCGCCGGGCACGGTGAAATCCGCCGCCGACGTGATCGGTTGCCCAAAGGCGTTCGTGCCGCCCAGGATGATCTGCTCCCCACCGGGGTTGCCTGCCGAGCCGTTAAAGCCGGGGTGAACGGTGATCACGCCACCTTCGTCTTCGCCGGTATTGGGAGCCGTCTGGTTGATAAAGGCGGCATCCCGCTCGGTGTTGACCTCGGTCCCGGCATCGCGGACCGAAGCACCGTCAAACGCCCGCAGATATGGACCCGTGAAGTCGCCATTGGCGTCGAACAATTGCACCGGCGTCGCGGTCCCGATGAACGCGTCGTTCGATGGCAGCAGCATCGCCGCCAGCGAGATAAACCCGTTCGACGCCCCATCGACCTCGATCGTGGCGCTGGTGCGAACCGTCGCGGCCAAGGGCGCACCATTGTCCGTGACGGTCACGAACTGCGCATCGGCATCGGCGGCCAGGGCCTCGGCCGTCAGAATGGTCGAAGCACCGTCTTCGGCCAATTGCTCTAGTCCAGGCGTCGCGGCCTCGCCCAAATTGTAAATGTCAAATGACCCATCGTGAAAGCTGGTGAAGACGGGCGTCAGAGCAGTTCCGCCTGTCCCGGAGGTATTGTTAACAGAGACGCGAAGTTCGGTTGTCATGGTCAATCCTAAGCTGGCGCAGGATGCGCAGCGACAAAATGACCAACCCCGAGGCCCGCGTTAAATGACACCTCGTCAACTCAAAAATTTTTTTATTTACAATGACATATTTCAAGTAGTGCCCCTATTCATCGCGCAGCTTTCACAGGTTCGCGATCCAGGATCGCCTCTGGATCACCGCCGCGTGATCACAGAATGGGGCACCAGAGCCTCGTCCCTCGCCTGCCAGACCCGTAGCCGCCCGTTCCCATGGGCCTCAGCAGCGGTGGGGTGGAGCCATTCGCTGGGGTCTCGCCCAACCGGACGGCGGCCCCGCGCCACGAACAGGGGACCGAAACCCCGCCAATTGCCCGCCGATGGCGCCTCGGGGTCTGCGGGAAACTGGTCCCGCCAGCCTTGCGGTAGGTCCAGCCCAACACTGGCCAACCGATCCAACATCCACACCAGCGGCACGTTCGCCAGGGGGCGCGCCGCACCAAACCCGCCCAACTGGCCCCCAAGATCCCCGTGGCTGCCCCGAAACCAAACCTGCTCGACGCTGTCTGTGCGCGCGCCGCGGGTCCGCCACCGCTCCAGGGCGAAGGCACGGCGCGTCTCATCCAGGGCCATGGCGTGGAACCCATGGGCCACGCTGCGCCCCAGACGATGGGAGCGAAAGGCATGAACCTCGGGGAACAGCCGCCACAGCACGGGCCAGCGAATGCCCACCGCCTGAACGGTATCGAACACGCCAACGGCTGTAATCCGGACCTCCGGGTAGCAATGTTCCGCCGCGAAGCGCTGCGCTTGGGCGCTGGTCGGTCCCAAGCGGTAGAAATCATAGGCCGCCTGCACCCTATTCGCTGTCAGAGCCTCCTGCCGCAGAAGGCCCACGCGATCGATGAGCCCCGCCAAAGCGCGCACCGCATAGGCCCCACGGGAATACCCCAGCAGGAACACTTGATCGCCGGGCCGATACCGGCGGGCGAGAAAGTCATAGGCCCGGCGGATCTGACGGTTGATCCCCACACCGGCCATGACCTCGGGCGCATGGCGCAGCCCGCGCCATTCGATCCCCGGTTCATAGTAGAGGCAGTCGTGACCCGCCTCCTCCAGCATCTTCCAGATCAGCCCGATGGACGTTTCGCGCCCTGGGTCCAGAGATGACATAGTGCCGTCCAGCAAAACCACATGGCTGCGCGCCTCGGGCACGGCCCGTTCCCGTCCCGCCCGCATTTCCAGCAGGCGGCGCCAAATGCTCAGATTATTCGGCAGCGATGGCCCCCTGCGCCTCTTGCAACAGGGCCCAAACGCGGGACGGTGTGAAGGGCATATCCACCTGTTTCAGCCCCAGAGGATAGAGCGCGTCCAAAGCCGCGTTTCCTACCGCCGCCATGGCGCCCACGGTCCCCGCCTCGCCACAGCCCTTCATGCCGAGGATGTTGGCGGTCGAGGGCACCGGCTCCGAATAAAACGCGATCATCGGCGACCCATGGGCGCGCGGCATGCCATAGTCCATGAAAGAGGCCGTCAGCAGCTGTCCTGTTTCGTCGTAGACCACATGCTCTGTCACCGCCTGACCGATGCCCTGGACAACGCCGCCGTGCACCTGCCCCTCGGCCAGCATCGGGTTCATCAAAACGCCGAAGTCATCGACCACCGTGTACTTCACGACCTCCAGGTTACCCGTCTCCCGGTCGATTTCCACCTCGCAGAGATGTGCACCGTTGGGAAAACTACGTCCCGGCAGTTCGGTCGTCTCGCGTGTCTTCAGAAGGTCGGATCGTCCTGCGGCCCGCGCGGCCTCGGCCGCCTCCAGAACAGTCATGACCACGTTCGAGCCGGGGGAGCGGAACTGCCCCTCGTCAAAGGTCACCTCATCGACCTCCAACGTCTCCGCGACAAAGGGCGTGAACTTCTCGATCACCTTTTGGGCCGTCACCCGGTTCGCGCTGCCCTGGACCGTCACGGACCGGGACCCACCCGTCCCGCCGCCCTTGGCGATCAGGTCGCTGTCCCCCTGTACGACCTCCACAGCTTCTGGCGGCAGGCCCAAATCGGTGGCCAGAAACTGGCGGTAGACCGTGTCATGCCCCTGCCCGTTCGATTGCGTCCCCACGAACAGCTTGACCCTTCCGTCAGCCGTGAACTCGATCTCCGCGGCTTCCTCCGGGCTGCCCAGGATACTTTCGATGTAGTAGCACAGGCCCAAACCGCGCAGCTTACCCTGCGCCTCGCTGGCGGCCCGGCGCGCGTCAAAGCCCGCAACGTCAGCCTCCGCCTCGGCCCGCGCCAAGACCTTGTGGAAATCACCCACATCATAGGTCTCGCCCATGGCCGTCTCATAGGGGAACTGATCCGCCTTGATGAAGGACCGCCGGCGCAGGTCGAAACGATCCACGCCCAACTCCTTCGCGGCGAAGTCCATGGCTCGTTCCAGGATATACATGGCCTCGGGCCGTCCGGCCCCGCGATAGGCGTCCACTTGGGTCGTGTTCGTGAAAACGCCCGTGGACTTCATGTAGACGTCGCGCACGTCGTAGACACCGGGCAGGATCCTGCTGAACAGATCCGACTGAATAAACTGAGCGTAGCCGGACAGATAGGCGCCCATATTCGCCACATTGGTGGACCGATAGGCGACCAGCTTCAGGTCCGCATCGAAGCCCAATTCAGCCGTTTGCAACAGATCGCGGCCCGCGTTGTCCGACAGCATGGATTCGGTGCGGTCCCCCATCCAACGCACGGCCCGTCCAAGCTTGCGCGCCGCATGGGCCACAAGGAAGGTCTCGGGGTAGTCCATGGACTTCATGCCAAAGCCCCCGCCAACGTCTGGGTTGGTCACCCGCACGGCGTCCTTACCCAGACCCAAGATCCGCGCCGCCGACCCCTTTGTGCCCCAGACGCCCTGTCCGTTGACGCAGATGTGCAGCCGGTCGCCCTCCGGCTCGGCGAAGCAGCCACGCGTCTCCATGGAGGCGACCATGATCCGGTTGTCTTCGGCGGTCAGACGGACCACGTGGGCCGCGCCCTGCAGGGCGGCTTCGACCGCATCCGCGTCGCCTTTCTCCCAGACGTAGGCGACGTTATCCGCGGCTTCCTCATGGACGGGCGCACCGCCCACAGACACGTCGACCTTGACCGGCAGGTCCTCGGTCTCGACCACAATCGCCTCGGCCGCATCCCGCGCTTGGGCCAGCGTCTCGGCCACGACCATGGCGATCCCTTCGCCCACAAACCGCACGCGGCCCCGCGCCAGCATGGGGCGCAGGGGCGTGACCCCCCGCCGTCCGTCGCGCGGGTTCTTTGCCGCCGGGCTGGTCAGCCGATTGTCCAAGCCATCCGCCTCGATACTTTCCGAGGTAAGGACCATGTGTACGCCCGGCATCGCCGCAGCATCGGAGATATCCAACGACACCACCTCGGCGTGGGCCACGGTCGAGCGCAGAACGTAGGCATGCAATGCATCCGTCGGCGCGCGGTCATCCACAAACGAGCCGCGCCCCGTCAAATGGCGGGGGTCTTCAAAGCGGCGATTGGGCTGGCTGAGGCCGAATTTGTCCATGGGAACCCTCTGGCTGACTGCGGCGCATTTCCTGCGCATCGGGGACCTTAGCGGGCATTGGCGCGCTGTCCACCCAAAGGGCCCCACGGGCTTTCCCTTTGGCGCCCGTCGCGGTACGTGCTGGCCCGCAGGACACCGGAGACCGACGATGGCAATGGACAAGACCTTCAACGCAGCCGAGGCCGAGGCCCGGATCAGCGCCGAATGGATCGAGGGCGGCTACTTCAAGGCGGGCGCGAACAAATCCCGCCCCGAGACCTTCTCCATCGTAATCCCGCCGCCCAACGTGACCGGCAGCCTGCACATGGGCCACGCCTTCAACAACACCCTGCAAGACATCCTGACCCGCTGGCACCGGATGCGCGGTTTTGACACCCTCTGGCAGCCGGGCACCGACCACGCAGGCATCGCGACGCAGATGGTCGTTGAGCGCGAGCTGGCCAAGACCAACCGCCGCCGCACCGACATGTCCCGCGACGAATTCCTCGATCTTGTCTGGCAGCAGAAATCCAAGTCCCGCGGCAATATCATCGGCCAGTTGCAACGCCTCGGCGCCTCCTGCGATTGGTCGCGCGAGGCCTTCACCATGGGCGGCGCGCCCGGCGACCCCGAGCCGACGCAGCAGAACTTCCACGATGCCGTCATCAAGGTCTTCGTCGAGATGTACGAAGCCGGGTTGATCTATCGCGGCAAGCGGCTGGTGAACTGGGACCCCCATTTCGAGACGGCGATATCGGATTTGGAGGTCGAGAACATCGAGACGCCGGGTCACATGTGGCACTTCAATTATCCGCTGGCCGGTGGCGCGACCTATGAATACGTCGAAAAGGACGAGGACGGAAACGTCACCCTGCGCGAGACGCGGGACTATATCTCCATCGCGACGACCCGGCCCGAGACAATGTTGGGCGACGGCGCGGTCGCCGTTCACCCCTCGGACGAACGATATGCGCCCATCGTCGGGATGCTCTGTGAAATCCCCGTGGGACCCAAGGACCAGCGGCGCCAGATCCCGATCATCACCGACGAATACCCCGATCCGACGTTTGGCTCTGGCGCCGTCAAGATCACCGGCGCCCATGACTTCAACGACTATGAAGTCGCCAAGCGTGGTGGCATCCCGCTCTACCGCCTACTTGACACCAAGGGCGCGCTCCGTGCGGATGGCGCGCCGTACGCCGAAGCCAGCGCCACGGCCATGGAGGTGGCTAAAGGCGCGCGGAGCCTGACCGAGGCCGAGACCGACGCGATCAACCTCGTCCCCGACCACCTGCGCGGCTTGGACCGGTTCGAGGCCCGCAAACAGGTCGTCGCGGAGATCACCGCCGAGGGTCTGGCGGTCATGACCACCGCGGATGATCCGCGTTTGGGAGCCGCGCCGTCCAAAAAGAAGAAATCCAAGGACAGCACCTCGGATGGCGGGGCCCCGGAGCAAGTCCGGGGCGGGGACACGGCTGCCGAAGCGCCCGCGCCTGTCCCCTTGGTGGAGGCGAAACCGATCATGCAGCCCTTCGGAGACCGCTCCAAGGTCGTGATCGAGCCGATGCTGACCGACCAATGGTTTGTTGATACGGACCAGATCGTGGGTGAGGCGATTTCCGCTGTCGAAGATGGCACCGTTCGGATTCTGCCCGAGGCCGACAAGAAGGTCTATTTCCACTGGCTGCGGAATATCGAACCCTGGTGTATTTCGCGGCAGCTTTGGTGGGGGCACCGGATCCCGGTTTGGTATGGGCCAAAAGTCACTGGGAGAAATGCGGGAAAGATCACGAACATTGGGATCGTGCATGAACCCATCGATGATAAGGATGGAAGAGTGCGCGCGGCAGAGTTGGATCACATTTGCGCTGCGACGCAACAGGAAGCGATAGCTGCCGCTGAAGCGCACTATAGTCCGTACCCAATTACGCTTGTTACCGATCAGGACGACTTTAACCGAGCGCTCAATATCTACTACTTTGGGAACGAGGACGAACCCGGTCGCATACAGCCAGTTCCCATTTTCCAAGACCCCGACGTCCTCGACACCTGGTTCTCCTCCGGCCTCTGGCCGCTGGGCACGCTCGGCTGGCCCGAGCAAACTGAGGAACTCGAAAAGTACTTCCCCACCTCCGTCCTGGTCACCGGCTTCGACATCCTGTTCTTCTGGGTCGCGCGGATGATGATGATGCAGACCTCCGTTCTGCCCAAAGACCTGCCCCTTGAAGCGCGGATTCCTTTCAAAGACGTCTACGTCCATGCCCTCGTCCGTGACGAGAAGGGCAAGAAGATGTCGAAGTCGCTGGGCAACGTGCTCGACCCCCTCGACCTGATCGACGAGTATGGGGCCGATGCGGTGCGCTTCACCCTTGCCTCCATGGCCGCCATGGGGCGTGACCTGAAGCTGTCGACGCAGCGCATCGCGGGCTATCGCAATTTCGGGACCAAGCTTTGGAACGCCGTTCGGTTTGCCGAAATGTACGAGGTGCCCTTCGATGCGACACCGCCCGGCGCGCTCCCGCAGGATGTCCAAGCCACGGTCAACCGCTGGATCATCGGAGAGACCGCCCGCGTGCGCGAAGAGGTCGACGCCGCCCTGACCGCCTATCGGTTCGATGACGCCTCGGGCGCGCTCTATAAGTTCGTCTGGAACGTCGTCTGTGACTGGTACGTGGAGCTTTCGAAGCCCGTCCTGCAAGGCCAAGACGCCGACGCGAAACGGGAAACCCAAGTGGTCATGGGGTGGGTCCTGACTCAATGCATGACCCTGCTGCACCCCTTCATGCCCTTCATCACCGAAGAGCTTTGGCAGGTGACGGGGCACAAGGGCAAGCTCGTTTGGGGCGATTGGCCAGAGACCGTTACATCGCAGATCGTTGATCCCAAGTCGGAAGAGGAAATCCGCTGGGTGATCGGCTTTATCGAGGCCATCCGCTCGGCCCGCGCACAGATGAATGTTCCCGCGTCGGCGCGTATTCCTGTGGTGGCCGTCGAATGGTCAAAGACCGCTGCACAAGCCTTTGAGACAAATAAGGATATGATCTGCAGCCTCGCCCGCCTGGATGGCCTGAGCGAGGGCACAGCGCCCAAAGGCTCCATCGCGGTCGCAGCCGGTGGCGGGCGCTTCGCCCTGCCCCTGGGCGACGTCATCGATGTGACGGCGGAGCGCGCGAGGCTGGAGAAGTCTTTGGGGAAGCTTGCCAAGGAAATCAAAGGTCTCCAGGGCAAGGTGAACAATCCAAAGTTCGTCTCCTCCGCCCCGCCCGAGGTTGTCGAAGAGTCCCGCGCAAACCTCGCCGCCCGGGAAGGCGAGGCTGCGGTCTTGCAATCGGCCCTGGACAGTTTGGCGGAACTGGAGGCTGACTAGTCACCATGGACGCCAATATCCTGATCGTCGCGCAACGCGGACGCCTGCTGCATGAGGCGGTCCTTTTTGCTGCGACGCTCAGGCATCATGCGCCCCTTTGGTCTGGGCGCCTGCTGGTGGCAGAACCACAGCCCGGACCACGCTGGTCAGACGACCCACGCTTGCCCGAGGGGCCGCAATTGGACCTGCTCCGCGACCTTGGGGCAGAGATCCTGCCGTTCGAGACCAATCACTTCGGCAGCTCCTATCCCCAGGGGAACAAGATCGAAGCCCTCGCCGCCGCACCCGCAGAGCCCTTCGTTTTCTTCGACACCGATACTGTGATCACAGGCGACTTGGCGACGTTGGACATCGATGTGACGCGGCCCTCGGCCAGTATGAAGCGAGAGAACACCTGGCCTACAATCGAACTCTATGGCCCTGGATATACTGAAATCTGGGGCGCCCTGCATCGGCGGCGCGGCAATCGCCTGGAAGACACGCTCGATCTGGCTTGGCCGGATGAACACTGGCGTCGGTATTTGTACTTCAACGCCGGATGGTTTTTCGGGGCCGACGCGCATCGGTTCCATCGCGCCTTCCTGGACGCGGCCCTGATGATCCGCGACGATCCCCCGAGCGAGATCGCCGTGCAGACGCTCGACCCGTGGCTCGACCAGGCCGCCTTACCGCTGGCCATCCAGGAATTGGGCGGTGGGCGTCCAGGCGACAAGGGTGGCATCGCGGATGGGGTCTTTGACGGAACCCACAGTTTTCATTACCGGTTCATGCCTCTTATGTACGCTACGGCGCCCGATCACGTGATTGAAGCCGTTGAGGCGGCGGCGGCGCCAAACCGGATCAAGCGCGTGTTGAAGGACCATGAACCCTTCAAGCGGTTCATATATCAGCCGAAGGGCGCGAAGGCCCGGGCCTTGTTCGACCGAGCGAACCTTCCCCGGAAAGAACAGGCGATCCGAAACCGTTTGAAGCGCGAGAATCTGTGGGTTCGCTAAGACCGCGTCCTTGCCCTTAGAAGTTTGAGAGGCTGGAGGCTGCGGCGGCGGCATACCGTTCCATCAACACAAGATCCCATAAGTCTGCCGCCTCTGGCGCATCGGAGGCGTGGTTCAAGGTGATGCGTGTCCCATCCGGTTCCGCCGCGAAGGTGACCGTCACCGGGGCTGGCGCCAGCAGGGACCACTCCAAAACCAGGCGTTCTGCCGGAATGGCCTCCACCACGGTGGCCCAGGGCGCGCTGCTGCCATCAAAGAGGGTTTCACGCCAGAGGCCACCCTTGCGGGCCTCTAACTCGACCGCTTGGGGCAAGGCGCCCTCAGCCAGGGCGGATTGGGATATGGTCGAAACGGGCCACCATAGGGTCAGATCATCGCAGAACAGCTGCCAAGCCTCGGACGGCGTGATCCGCACGGCGAGGGAGCGATGCAATCCCCCCGTGGGTGTCGCGACCTCGACCGCCGATAGGGCGCCCAGCCAGCGAACCAGGGGCGCCGCCCCACCCGGGGCCAAGCCATAGAGATTTCGCCGACCATCGGGTGTCATGGTGACCAGACCGGCCTGCACCAGCACCTTGAGGTGCTGCGACACAGCCGGGCGCGTCACGGCCAGCGGGGCCGCGATCTGGCCGACCGGCCTCGCCCCCTGTCGCAACCTGTCCAGGATCGCGCGCCGCGTCGGATCCGCGAGCGCGGTCAAAATCGCGTCATATCCCATGGGCTTAAGCCTATCCCAATCTCACGAGGGTCGGTCAACTGATTGATCCCGGCGCGTCAACTTCCGGCAAACTATGCGCATTCGCTTGAAGCCCCCAGACGGTCGCCATAGGTTTCGCCGACAGGGCCCGCCGCGACAGGCGCGACCGGGCACACGAAGGGGCACAAGCAGATGCGCGATCCAGTCGAACACTTCCAGAACAACCTCGTGCCCATGGTGGTCGAACAGACCAGCCGGGGCGAACGGGCCTATGACATCTTCAGCCGCCTGCTGAAGGAGCGCATTATCTTTGTGAACGGTCCCGTCCATGACGGCATGTCGCAATTGATCGTGGCCCAATTGCTGCATTTGGAGGCGGAGAATCCGTCCAAGGAAATCAGCATGTATATCAACTCGCCCGGGGGTGTGGTGACCTCTGGCCTGTCGATCTACGACACGATGCAGTACATCCGTCCGGCGGTCTCCACGCTGATCTGCGGGATGGCGGCCTCCATGGGGTCGGTGATCGCGATCGGCGGGGAAAAGGGGATGCGCTACGCCCTGCCCCATTCCGAGATCATGGTTCACCAACCCTCGGGCGGGTCCCAGGGCATGGCCTCGGACATCCTGATCAGCGCGCGGCACATCGAACAGACCCGTGAACGTCTCTATCGCCTCTATGAAAAGCATGCGGGCCAAGATCGCGAGACGGTGCAAAAGGCGCTGGACCGCGACACCTGGATGACCCCGCAAGAGGCCAAGGATTGGGGCCATATCGACGAGATCGTCGAAAGCCGTGGCGGCCCGGACACGGGTGGCGAGGACAAAGCAGCGGACTAACTGCGCCGACAGCCTAGGCACCGGGGGGCTTAGCGCGCTGCGCAAGCCCCCTTTTTCATCGCCCTGCGCAACCGAGACACACGCGTCCATATGTTCGGGTTTTTGCCATTGTGGCCCGGGGGCGAAGTTTCTAGGGTGCCTGAAATGACGGATTTTTAGGGCGGGGACGGGGCACCCCCGCAGTCCGGGCGCGAGCGGCTCGGCACGCCATCGAGGAGGCTTAAACCATGGCCAACAATAACAATTCTGGGGATGGCAAGAACACCCTCTATTGCAGTTTCTGCGGTAAATCTCAGCATGAGGTCCGCAAACTGATTGCGGGACCGACCGTGTTCATCTGCGACGAATGCGTCGAGTTGTGCATGGACATCATTCGCGAAGAGACCAAGGCGGCGGGGCTCAAGACCTCTGACGGGACGCCAACCCCGCGCGAAATTTGCGAAGTTCTGGACGATTACGTGATTGGTCAGGAACACGCGAAACGGGTTTTGTCGGTCGCCGTCCACAACCATTACAAGCGTTTGGACCACGCCGGGAAGTCGGACATCGAACTGGCCAAATCCAACATCATGCTGATCGGCCCGACGGGCTGCGGGAAGACGTTGCTGGCCCAGACGCTGGCGCGGATTTTGGACGTGCCGTTTACGATGGCCGATGCGACCACGCTGACCGAGGCGGGGTATGTGGGCGAAGATGTGGAAAACATCATCCTCAAGCTGCTGCAGGCGTCGGAATATAACGTGGAGCGGGCGCAGCGCGGCATCGTCTATATCGACGAAGTCGACAAGATCACCCGCAAGTCGGACAATCCGTCCATCACCCGCGACGTCTCGGGCGAGGGCGTGCAGCAAGCCCTGCTCAAGATCATGGAAGGCACCGTGGCCTCCGTGCCGCCGCAGGGGGGGCGCAAGCACCCGCAGCAGGAATTCCTGCAAGTGGACACGACGAACATCCTGTTCGTTTGTGGCGGCGCCTTTGCCGGTCTCGACAAGATCATCGCCCAACGCGGCAAGGGATCGTCCATGGGCTTCGGTGCGGACGTGAAGGCGCCCGAGGAGAAGACCGTGGGCGAGGCGTTCAAAGAGTTGGAGCCAGAGGACCTGCTGAAGTTCGGGCTTATCCCCGAATTCGTTGGTCGTCTGCCGGTCATCGCGACGCTGACCGATCTGGACCAGGATGCGCTCGTGGTCATCCTGACGGAGCCGAAGAATGCCCTGGTCAAGCAATACCAGCGCTTGTTCGAGTTGGAGAACGTGAAGCTGACCTTCACCGACGACGCCCTGCAAGCCATCGCCAAACGCGCCATTGAGCGGAAGACCGGTGCGCGGGGCCTGCGGTCGATCATGGAAGACATTCTTTTGGACACGATGTTCGAACTGCCTGGGATGGAAACCGTGGACGAAGTTGTCGTCAACGAAGAGGCCGTGCGCCGCGAGGTGAAGCCCCTGCTGATCCACTCCGACGATCAGAAAGAGCCTGCCACGGCGGGGTAAGCCCCGGCTGACAAACACCCCGTGGCCCGGCCGGAAACCGACCGGGTTGCGCGGATTGGGGGCTGGCCTGTGGCTACGCGACCGGCTGGCCATCTGCCCCAGAGGATCCAGCCATGCCCCAAACACCCAGGATCATCTGCCATCGCGGCACCTGCCTCGAAGCCCCGGAAAACACGATTGTCAGCGGCCACCGCGCCATTGCCATGGGCGGCGACTGGATCGAGTTGGACATTCGGCAGTCGCGCGACGGCGTGCTCTATGTCTTGCACGATGAAACCGTAGACCGAACGACCAATGGCACCGGCCCCTTGACCGATATGGTCTCTACGGACATCGACCAATTGGATGCGGGGTCCTGGTTCGATCCGGCCTTTGCGGGCACCACCCTGCCTCGGTTGGAGCCGTTCTTGGCGGAGTTGTCAGGCGTCGCGGGCGGGTTCTACCTTGAGGTCAAACAGGCCGATTGCGCCGCCATCGCAGCTGTTGTCGACCGCCTGGGCCTCGCAGATCGCTGCATGACCTGTTCGTTCGATCCGCAGATGCGCCAGGATATGGCACGCCACGCGCCGGATGTTGCCCAGATGGTTCACCGGGCCAGCGGCGACAGCATTGATGATCTGGCGACGCGACATGGCGCGGCTATCGTGGAATTCTTTGCTGAAACCCTCAACGCGGAGGAGGTCGCCGAATGCAAAGAGCGCGGCATCTGCACCCAGCTCTGGACAGACAGAGACGACCCAGTGTTGTTCCAGCAGGCGATCGACCTCGGGCTAGATTTCGTCAACATCGACCACATCCAGCAGTTCAAGGCGCTACGGGACGGTAGGTAAAGCAGTGCTGACCTCATCGCGGCGGAGATTGGCGTCGACCTGCGGTCGTACCGATCACCAGGGCACATGATCGTAGGGACGGGCCCGCAACAGCTTCATACTTGCCTCCTCTCCTTTCGCACCCCTCAGTCGCCGCTCGCGCCAGATAACTTGCGCCCAATGTCGGCAAAGCGATCCTTTGCCAGTCCCGCGCCAAAAGCGGGTGGTGCCGCGACACGCTCGTAACGAAGAGCAATTCCAAGCCCTGCGGTGCAGGGTCGCCCCCGGGCAAGGGACCTGGACGGATAACCCGGCTGGCCTAACTGCCGCCCTATGTTAGAGACCGAACTCCCCCTGCCCGCCATTGATCAGCCTGTCCGCTTGCCCGCAACACGGGCCGCCGCCTTGGACCGGCTCCATGCGTTTCTGCCCGGGGCTGGCCGCGCCTATGCCAATGGGCGCAATCACGATCTGCCGGGACACCCCCATGTCAGTGTCCTGTCGCCCTATATCCGCCATCGCGCCTTGACCGAAGCAGAGGTGGCCGGGGCAGTACTGGACAAGTACGCGCCCTCCACAGCCGAGAAATTTCTGCAAGAGGTCCTCTGGCGCACCTACTTCAAAAGCTGGTTGGAGCGGCGCCCGTCGATCTGGCTGGACTACCGCCAAGGCCTGACCCGCGCCCAGGACCGGCTGGCGACCGAAGGCGGCTTGCGGTCCGCTTGGGAAGATGCCTGCGAAGGTCGGACGGGCATCGCTCCCTTTGACCATTGGGCCAAGCAACTGGTCGAGACGGGCTACCTGCACAATCACGCCCGGATGTGGTTCGCCTCGATCTGGATGCACACGCTACGGCTGCCCTGGCAGTTGGGGGCCGACTTCTTTCTGCGGCATCTTTTGGACGGCGATCCTGCCTCAAACACGCTGTCCTGGCGGTGGGTGGCGGGGCTGCATACCCGGGGCAAGGTATATCGGGCGCGTGCCTCGAACATCGCGAAATATACCGACGGGCGGTGGGACGCGGAGACGCTCGGCCATCAGTTGGCGCGCGAAGATCAGGTGACGCCCTTGGAGGGGCCAGAGCATCCGTCACCCGCGCCGGTTCCCGAGGACGCGACCTGGGACCCAGCCCTGCGCACGGGTCTGCTGATGACGGAGGACGACCTTCATCCGAATTTCCTGTGGTCTCGGGGGCTGCGACCTGCGACGGCGGCGGTTCTAATCGCGCCGGACGGGCGGTCGCCTTTGGCCGTCTCGTCGCACGTGACGCAATTTACCAGCGACCTGGCACAGGATGCGCTGGCCCGCTGCGCGGAGCGATGCGAGACCGGTCCAGTTACCGCAGATCCGGAGGATATCCTCGCTTGGGCCGAGGACGCTGGCTTGGAACAGATCGTCGTGCCCTATACGCCCGTCGGCCCCGCGCGCGAACAGCTGGATCGCCTTGCACCGCGTCTGCCCAGCCCGGTCGTGCGCCCCGTGCGGGCCTGGGACGCCGCCGCTTGGCCCTATGCCACCGCCGGGTTCTTTAAGGTGAAGACAAAGATGGGCCGCATTTTTGAGGCCATTCCGCAAGATACGCAGACCTAGGATCCGGGTGTCTGGGCCAAAGGGTTCACAGATCGCCGGAAATGCGCTATGTCTCAAGGTGGTAGGCGCGATCAACGGGCCACCACGGCAGAGCAGAGCACGGGGCGCAGGACAGTGCGACAGGCAAATCAGTGGGTTGGTGCCCCCAAAGTCACCGTTCGTTTTCTCGGAACCGTTGCGGCTGTGGCCGTCCTAGCCGGGTGTCAGGCGACCACCGGCGGGGGCGGCGATGCGACGCGGGCCAGTTCCGTGAGCAGCAGCAGCGTCCAATTGATCGAACGCGACATCGAAGCGCCCGAGGTGTTTCAGGCCAATGACCGCGCGCTGTGGGACGGCAGGCCGTCACTGGGTGGCGTCTGGGTTGCCGCGCCTGGCGTGAAAGACCCTGAACGGGTCATCATTCGGAACGAATCCAACGGCAAATTCGTGATCGGCGCCCTGTTCAAGCGTGAACGGTCAAATCCTGGGCCGTCGCTGCAGCTGTCTTCGGATGCCGCCGCAGCCCTTGGCATCATCGCCGGTGCGCCCACCACAATCGACGTCGTTGCCCTGCGGCGCGAAGAAGTGCCCGACCCCACCGCCGCACCACAGGTCACCGCACCCGAGGCCGTGGCGGATGCCCCCAGCGGCGTCGCCGAAGACCAGATCATCCAAGCCGCTGTCCCAGATCCAGCTGTCGAGGCACCGACCCCAGAAGCGGTCGCCGACCCTGCACCGACCGACACCCTTGCGGCGGCCATCGCCGCCGTCGATGGGTTGGAGGACGACGACACCGCTCCGGCGCCCACAGAAAGCGCTGCGGTTGCCACCCCAGAGCCCGCCGAGACCTCCGATCAAGGCCGTCAAAAGCCTGGGTTCTTTCAACGTCTCTTCGGCAAGCGCCGCCCAGCGGAGCCAGAGCCCCTGCCCGCCGCCGCAACTCTGGACGCGGACGCTAGCGCGCCCATCGCCACTTCGGCTGCACCGGCCTCCGTCGCCGCGACCTCGCTGGATACCCCCGCCCAGCCGCGCGCAAGCTCGGCGCCCCTGCCCTCGGGCGGCATCGACCGAGCCTATGTTCAAATCGGTATCTTCTCGGTGGAGCAAAACGCACGCAATACCGCCACGTCCCTGTCCAACGCAGGCGTTCTGCCCCGCGTGATTGAGCAACAGAGCCGGGGCCGAACCTATTGGCGTGTGGTGGTTGGCCCCGCGACAACGGCCAGCGACCGTGCGGCGGTTCTTCGCAAAGCCAAGTCATTGGGCTTCACCGACGCCTATGCAGTCTCTGGCTGAGGCCTTATATCATGGCTTCGTGTTTCCAGTGAGACGGAGAACCCAAGCCATGCTCCGCACAGCCGTTGCGACCCTGCTGTTAACCTGTGCCCCGCTTTGGGCGCAGGAGTTCCAGACCCGCGCCGGATCCGCAGTCGTTGTCGACCACAACACCGGTCAGGTGCTGCTCGCCAAGAATGCCGACGTGCCCCTGCCACCCGCCTCCATGTCCAAGCTCATGACCCTGAACATGGCGTTCGAAGCGCTGGAGGATGGTCGCTTAAGCCTGGATACGGTGTTGCCCGTGTCCGCTGAGGCGGCGGCCTACGGCGGCTCCACGATGTTCCTGGATCCTCGGGACCGCGTGACGGTCGAGGACCTGATCCGTGGCGTTGTCGTCCTGTCGGGGAACGATGCGACCACGGTCTTGGCCGAAGCGCTGAGCCCCGACGGTACCGAAGACGGGTTCGCCGCCATGATGACGGACCGCGCGCGCGACCTGGGGATGGTGAACAGCGTCTTCCGCAACTCCAACGGCTGGCCAGAACCCGGGCACGTGATGTCGATGATGGATCTGGCGATCCTGGCGGAACGGCTCGTGACGGAGTTTCCGCAGTATTACCCCTACTTCGCCGAGCGGGAGTTCGCCTTCGATGGTCGCTCCCCCTCCAACAGGTTCAACCGGAACCCCTTGTTGCGCCTGGGCATCGGTGCCGATGGTCTGAAGACAGGTCACACACAGGAGGCGGGCTATGGCTTGGTGGGCAGCGCCGCCCAAGGCGACCGCCGCGTCAGCTTCGTGGTCTCTGGCCTGGAGACCGAGGCCGCCCGCGCCGAAGAGAGCGAGCGCATCGTGAATTGGGCGTTCCGGCAGTTTGCTGAGGAAACCCTGCTGTCCGATCCGGACGAGGTCATCATGGAGGCGCAGGTCTTCATGGGCGATGTGTCCACCGTCCCGCTGGTTCCGGGCAACTCGGTCACCGTGCTGCTGCCCATCACTGGGCGAGAGATGATCCAGGGCGACATCTCCTACGAAGGGCCCTTGCGCGCCCCGGTCACCGCCGGAGACCGTGTCGGAACCCTCACGCTCAGCCATCCGGGGCTGGATCCCGTCGAGGTCCCACTGATCGCTGGCGCAGATGTGCCCGTGGCGGGCCCGTGGCGCCGGATCCAAATCGCGGGCGCTGAAGTGGCCGAAACGGTCCTTGGGACGGCGCTGGAGCGGTTTCAGTAAGCGAGGCTGAGGGGCTGGTCCTTGTGCTTGCGAGCTTCGCACTGAGGGTTGCGGGTGCGTTTGCATATTTGGGGAACATCGAAGCGGGGACGTGAGCGATGGCCTCTTGGGCGCTGTGCGTCGCGGGCGCTGCCGTGGCGATGCAGGGTTTTCGGTGGGGCGGCCCCCTGATAAGCGAGGCCCATGTTCATTTCCTTCGAAGGCATCGACGGCTGCGGCAAGTCCACCCAGGCGCGCCTCTTGGCAGATCACCTTGTGGCCACGGGTCAGACCGTGCTGCGCAGTCGGGAGCCGGGCGGCAGCGCGGGCGCGGAGGCCATTCGCAGCCTTCTGGTCGAAGGAGACCCTGGGCGGTGGTCACCCGTCACGGAACTGCTGCTATACAATGCGGCGCGGCGCGATAATTTGGAGCGGCGCCTGTTGCCCGCCCTGGCCCGTGGCGACTGGGTGGTGTCGGACCGTTGGACCGACAGCACGCGGGTCTATCAAGCCACGCGCGGGGGGGAGCGGCATGTGGTCGATGCCCTCCAGGACTTGGTCATTGGGCGGGAGCCGGACCTGACCTTCGTCATCGACATGGACCCGGATCAGGCGCTGCGGCGGGGGCTGGCCCGCGACCACGACGAGGACCGTTTTGAGCAGTTAGGCTTGGAGTTCCAACGGCTCGTCCGGTCTGGATACCTTGGCCTGGCCAAGGATTACCCCGACCGGATCCGCGTCATTGACGGGGCCGCCGAACCAGACGTCGTGGCCGCCCGTGTGCGCGCTCACCTGCCATGAGCGAGGAGCGTCCGGAACCGGACCGCGCGGGCGAGGCTCCGCATCCGCGCCACACGCCCCATCTGTTCGGGCAACAGGCCGCGGAGCGGGCGTTCATCGACGCATGGAACGGCGGACGGTTGCACCATGGCTGGCTGCTGACCGGGCCACGCGGCGTCGGTAAGGCGACACTGGCCTGGCGGATCGCGCGCTTTCTGCTGACGGATCCACCGACCGTCGCCACGACGCTGGACGCGCCACCGGGGCACGGACAATTGCCCTTGATCGAGGCGCTCTCCGCGCCCGGTCTGATGCTGCTGCGACGGCCCTGGAACGACAAGACCAAGCGTTTGGCCACCCAAATCACCATTGACGAAGTGCGGCGCCTGGGTCCGTTTTTTGGCATGTCATCGGACGGGCGGCGCGTGGTCATCGTGGATGATGTCGATGCGCTGAATCCCAATGCAGCCAATGCGATCCTCAAACTGTTGGAGGAGCCACCGGCGCGCAGCACGCTGCTGCTGATCTCCCATCAGCCTGCGCGCTTGTTGCCGACGATCCGGTCCCGGTGTCGCATGCTGCCCCTTGCGCCGCTCTCGGGCGAGGCTTTGGTCCAAGCGGTCGTCCAGGCAGGCGGCGCAGCAGAGGGGGATCACCTGCGCCTGGCCCAGGGCTCTGTCGGCGCCGCGCTGGCCCTGGCGGACGGGGGGGCTGAGGTCTATGGCAAGCTGTTGTCGCTCTTCGCGCGGCCCCAAATGGATCGTGGGGCCGCGCGGGCCTTGGCCGATGCCTGCGCCGGCAAGGCGGGCGCGGACCGCCTGCAACAGACCATGGATGGTATCGAGCGCTTGCTACACCAGGCGGCGCGAGCGGGACTACTCGGCGCTCCGGCGGGGGCGACCGAGGCCGAGGCAGAGCTGCTGAGCCGGTTGTCGCCCCACGATCAGGCGGCCCGAGGCTGGGCGCAATTGGCCCAGGACGTGGGCGACCGCGCGGCCCACGCCAGGGCAGTGAACGTCGACCCCGCCGCCATTGTCTGGGATGCGCTGGCCCGCATCGACGCGCAGGCGCGCAAGGTCTGAGGCGGGCTTGCCCTGTCCGCAGGCGCAGCTTAAGGCCTGCCGCAACCCGGCTGGATCTGCCCCTGTCCGATGGCTTTTGGTCCGCCTCGATGGCCAAATGCGGCCTCGGTCCGTTGGTCTGCCAGCCCCCTGACATCCGCAATAGGCCCGCCATGGAACCGCTTATCACCGACAGCCACTGCCACCTGGATTTCCCGCAATTCGACGGGGAGCTACCCGAAATGGTGGCCCGCGCCGCCGGGGCGGGTGTCCATCGGATGGTGACCATTTGTACCAAATTGCGCCAAGCACCGCAGGTCCGCGCCATCGCAGAGGCCCATGATCCGATCTACTGGGCCGCTGGCACCCACCCCATGTCCGCCGCAGAGGAGCCTCTGGCCACGGTCGAAGACCTCGTTGAACTGGCCCAACATCCCAAGATGGTCGGGATCGGGGAGACGGGTCTGGACTACCATTACACGGCCGACAGCAAGGATATTCAGCAGGAAAGCCTGCGCATCCATATCGAAGCCTGCCGCCAAACGGGCCTGCCGCTGATCATCCACAGCCGCGATGCGGACGCCGATATGGCGCGCATCCTGACCGAAGAACATCGCGCGAGGCCTTACACCTGCGTCATGCATTGTTTCAGCAGCGGTCCGGACCTGGCCCGTGCGGCGCTCGACTTGGGCTTCTATTTGTCCATGTCGGGAATTGCGGCCTTCCCCCGAAGCACCGAGGTGCGAGAGATCTTTGCCGCCGCGCCCCTTGACCGAATCCTGGTGGAGACCGACGCGCCCTATCTGGCGCCGCCGCCCTATCGTGGGAAACGCAATGAACCTGCGTTCGTGTCGCACACGGCGCGCAAAGGGGCGGAGGTCTTTGGTCTGGACTACGCCGCGTTCGCTGCGGCGACCGAGGCGAACTTTGAGCGCCTGTTTACGAAGTCCGCGTAACGTCCCCAACTGGTGACCCCACCCCGGCGATACGCCGGGGTCCCACGCCCCACAACAGGGCGTTAGGTGGGAGCTTTGGCCCTCCCGCTCAGTGGCAGTGGACGGGCTGTGACCCACCGTGACAACACTGTCCGGCTGGGGAAGATTTGCGGCACCCGCCCCCATGGGCGACCTCAGCGGATGTTGCGGACGGGACGGTCGGGACATCTGCAGCCCAAGCCTACATAGGAAGGGTCAAGGCGATCAGGGTAGCGGCGGTCAGACGTGTTTTGGTCAAAGCGTTTCCTTGGTTAACACATTGTTAAGCTGTGTTAACGACTTCGACCCGCACCGTCTGTAGCGGTGGACGCGGGACCGTCCTTGCGCAAAAGCGTTTTTCTACAGATAGTTATCACACCTTTCAAAGCGTCCATCCGCTCGCGACGGCACTGACAGCGTGAGGCACCTCAACAGGCAGCCGAAGACAAAGCCTGATCTAGGAAATCATCTCCGGCGGGAAGGACGCGCCCTCTTTCGCCTCCATCGCCGCCACACAGGCCTTTAGCGTCCGATCCGGGCGGCGCGGGAACGGCTGCTCCGAGGGCAGAACCGAGACCATGCGGTCCAGCCGGAACATCCGAAAATCCTGCCGCAGCTCGCACCAGGCCACCAGCGTCCATCGCCGTCCCCAGAACCACAGCCCCAGCGGATGCACCACACGCAGGGTGGAGGCGCCCGAGGCATCGACATAATCCAGCGTCGTCACAAGGCCGTCTCGGACCTGCCGGTCCAGGACATCTAGGCGGTCGCGGTCCTCGCGGGACATGCCAACCGGCGGCGCAACCACACGGGCGAGGGCGGCGCTGACGACCTCTGGGTCGGGCAGCACCGCCTCGATCTTCGACAGAGCCTCCCGCGCGCCCGCCGCCATCTGCGGCCCGCCCCAAGCGACCACCATCCTCGCGCCCAACGCCAGGGCCGCGACCTCCTGCTCCGTGAACATCAGGGGCGGCAAGTCATAGCCGTCCCGCATCATATACCCGACCCCGGCCGCGCCCTCGATGGGCACGCCCGAGGCCATCAGATCGGCCACATCGCGGTAGACGGTGCGCTCGGACACCTCCATCGCTTCGGCCAGCCGCGCCGCCGTCCACAGCTTGCCGCCGCGCATCAGCTGCACCAGACGAAAGAGGCGGTCGGCGCGGCGCATCAGCTCAGTACCGGAAGAAGCTCAGGGAATTTCCGTCCGGGTCTTCGGCATAGAAGAAAGATCCGAAGGGGATCGTGATGACCTCCCCCAGCACCTTACCACCAGCCTGCCAAACGCGGGACATCACGTCCTCCAAGGGATCCAACACCGCCAGGCTGACCGTCGGGCCGCGCCCGTCACCGCTGGGTTTGCCCTCATACAAATGGCCCGAAGCCCCCTGCCCGTCCGCCGTGGGCAGAACGGCGGTCATATTTGGTCCCATCTGCTCCGGCGTCAGATCGTAGCCCAGAACAGCGCCATAAAAGGCACTGCCCTTGGTCAGATCGCTGACTGGGATCTCGGCCCAGACCAGGGCATTGGCGGGGCGGGCGGAGGCGGCATATTCGGGCATGGCGACATCTTTCATGATCTGTCCTTTCGGTGTCCTGCGCCCGCTGTGGGGCGACTGACGACCTGATCGCACAGCCCTCCTGACAGCATTCTGTCAGGAGGGGTCAGGACGGTCCGAAATTAAGTCGCGGGCACCGCCAGGCCGCCTTCGACCCTCAGGAAATCCACGATCTCCGGAACGCCGGTGCCATGCCTCAGGGCCGCCATGACGTAAGGCCGCGCGCCCCGCGCCCGGTCCAGATCGGCGCGCGCCATCTCCAGATCGACGCCAACATGGGGCGCCAAGTCGGTCTTGTTCAAAACCAGCAGGTCCGAGCGCGTCACCCCGGGGCCCCGTTTGCGCGGAATGTCCTGACCGGCTGCCGTGTCGATCACATAGATGGTCAGGTCGGCCAATTCCGGCGAAAAGGTCGCTGCGAGGTTGTCGCCCCCGCTTTCGATCAGAACCACCTCCAGGTCGTCGTGGGTCGCGCGCAGGTCGGCGATGGCCGCCAGGTTGATCGAGGCATCTTCTCGAATCGCCGTGTGGGGGCAGCCGCCCGTTTCGACGCCCTTAATCCGATCCGCCGGCAGAGCCTGGGCGCGTAGCAAGAACTCCGCATCCTCGCGCGTGTAGATGTCGTTGGTGATGACGGCGATGGAGTGATCCTTGGCCAAAGCACGGGCCAAACGTTCCGTCAGCGTCGTCTTACCTGCGCCGACCGGTCCGCCGATGCCCACGCGCAGGGGTCCGTTGGGGCTCATCTCGCTCTCCTCCCGTTTACGCGGCCGCAGCCAGCGTCATCCCTAGCGCACCCAGCGCCAGACACATCGGACCATAGGCCGCCGCGTCCAACCGGCGAAAGGGCTGCTCCGGGGTCATGTCGCGCCAGGCCGGGATAAAGATCGCCAGCCCGCGGACCCCGAATACAACGGCCGCCGCAAAGAGCGCCGACGCCCGCCAACCGAAGACGCTCCACCACGGCAAGGTCGCGGCAATGAGCAGGGCCAAGGCGACGGCGCCACAGGCGACTGGCCCCGGCATCTGCGTGATGCCCCGGCGGCCAACGACGGCCCGGGCCAGACCAGTCTCGTCGCGCACGGGCACCCAGATCCGCGCAGCCCACAGCAGGTGGAGCGCCGCCACATCCGCCAGAACCACCGTCCAGATGACCGCAGCCAGGATCACGCCGCATCCTCTGCCGCAAAGACCTCTAGGGCCGCGTTCAACCCATTGATCGCCGCTGGCATCCCCCCATAGAGCGCCATCTGCCAGATCACCGCTGCGATCTCCTCTCGGGAAAGACCCGCCTTGCGCGCGCCGCCGATGTTCACCTTCAACTGCGGGATCGTCCCCTGGGCCGTCAGCGCGGCAATGGTCGCGATATAGCGCTCCCGCAGGGGCAGCGTTTCATCGGCGTAGTGGCGACCATAGGCCCAGTCCACCACGCCCTCGGCCAGGGTCGGGACAAGGTGGCCGTAGCGCGCCCGCAGCGCGTCCTCCATGCCCGGGTTAACCTGTTCGGACAGCGCCTTGCCGGTCTCATAGGTGCTCATGTGCGAAAGATCCTTGGTTGCAGGGTTTCATGGGCCATGGCGTCCAGTTCGGCCAGCAGTGCGGCGTTGCCCGGTGGGTCCGCGCAGTCTGCTGCGGCCACCTTGGCGATCACCGGGTGCAAGGCGCGCGTCACCCGCTGGGCCTCTGTCTGGCCAAGGGGTAGGAAACGGGTCGCGGCAGAGACCAACTGCCCCGCAAAGGCCTGCAGGTAGAGGCTCACCACAAGGCCCGCGTCCATGCCCCGTGCTCGCACCCCCAGCGCCACGGGCAAGGGCAAGTCCGCCAAGGGCGGCTCACCCATCCCGGTGGTGACCTCACAAAACGCCGCCCCCATGGCGCGTGTTTCTTCCCAACGTTCGGCACAACCGGCGCGCGCTCGGATCAAATCGGCCATATCGGCGGCCTCTGCCCCGCCCATCACCGCCCGGATCACCCAAGCGTCCAAGGCCCCACTGCCGTGCTCCAAAACAGCTGCCACCCAGGTGCGGCAGGTCTCGGCATCCTTAACGCGACCCTCCGCCATGGCGGCCTCTAGCCCATGGGAATAGGCATAGCCCGATACCGGAAAGGCCGGTGACAGCCATTGCGTCAGCCGCAGAAGGTCAGTGGTCATGGTCGTGCGCATGTCCCATCGTGCGGCCGTGACCATAGGCTCCGCCCTCGGGATGGAACGGCTGTTGCCCCTCGGTGACTTGGGCGCCGAGCCCCTCTAACATCCCGCGCAACACGTGATCGTCCCGGATTATCAGGTGGTCGTCCGCCATCTGACAAGGCGTGTGACGGTTGCCGATGTGCCAGGCCAGTCGCGGCAAGTCGCCGCGCACGATCAGGACAGGCTCCGGCGCAGCTTCCAGCGCGACCTCTGTTCCGTCGGACAGGCGCAACCCCTTGTAATGGCTCAGATCCGTCAACTCGGCCAAGTCCAACATGACGGGCCGACCGCCCTCCGTCACCAGCCGTTTGCGACGCAGGAGACGGCCATCATAGTCCAGCCGGATCACCTCCGACGGCCCATGGACATGGTCCAGCAGAGCCTCAACAGGCGTCGCGAGTGTTGTCATGGTAAGGCTCCCGCTCTGTTAACCATTGGTTTACGCCTTCTGGGGTAGGAAGGGGAATGACCAGTTCTGCCCCCCTTCCCCTCTCTGCGCCGGACACGCTCGACCGACTTGGTGATGTGACGGCCCAGATCGACATCCTCCAGGCCGAGGCATCGCGCCTGCGTGCCCATCTTCTCAGCTTCGCGGACCCGCCGCCCTTGCCGCCCATCGCTATGATGCGGCCCCCGGCTGGCAATGGTGCGTCACCGTCACAGGTGTGACCAAGGCTCACGATTGCTCGGATGTCTCGGGCGCGCGCAGGCGTTTCTCCAGCGCTGCCACCAGGGCGGTCGCCCAGGCGCCTAGCGCGAGTGCTCCGGCATCTATCAAGCCGTCCGCCGTCCAAGCCATGTACCGACGATCCCTTTCCCAGCCAGGGTATCGAAACATACCGCCATCTGTAGCGTGACGGCGTCCCCAAAAGGCGAGAAGGTCGGAAACCTCAAACGACTGGGAACAATCCCGCGCTACGATTTGTAGGTCCTCGCCACTATCTGAGATATCCGCGGCCTCGCCACTGTCTGACTCTACGACGTATGTCCGCGTTTTTTGCGCGAGAAGGTCACGCATGGCGTTTTCCGCTTCGGCAAAGACGTGATCCGCTGCCGGCTGCCCAGACAGCATGTCGAATGCTTCATGCAACTTGTGTCCCGCCTTCTTTGCGGCACCAGGATTTGCGATCAGCATCGACTTCAACGCCAATTCCGTCCCGTGGCACAGGAGCGCCAAGCTCGGCATCTGAAACCGAATGTCACCATGCTTGTATTCGGCGTCAACCAATTGCGCCGCGCGCAGATAATCCCGCGCAACGCGCACATACTTCGGATGCGGCCGCGACGGAGTCCCAACCACCGGCGCATCATCGCTCAAAACAAGAAGTACCGTTGCGCCATGGGCAATTCACAGGCCGGTTCGCAGGTCAGCAACTCTCCGTTGGCGCGCACCTCATAGGTTTCGGGATCGACCTCAACCTCGGGCGTCAAATCATTGAGAACCATGTCCTTCTTCCCGATCCCACGGGTCCCTTTCACCGCGATCAGGTCTTTGGCCAACCCAAGCGATGCGCCGACGCCCGAATCCACCCCGGCCTGACTTGCGAAGATCACCGCGCCCCGCTCGACCGAGCGGCCATAGGCCCCCCACATGGGGCGGGAATAAACCGGCTGCGGCGTGGGAATCGAGGCATTCGGGTCCCCCATCTGGGCACAGGCAATCGTTCCGCCGACCAGCACCATCTCGGGCTTCACCCCAAAGAAGGCAGGCGACCAAAGGCACAGATCCGCGCGCTTACCCACCTCGATAGACCCGATTTCATGGGCGATGCCATGGGCGATGGCCGGGTTGATCGTATACTTGGCAATGTAGCGGCGCACCCGCAGGTTGTCGTTTTCCCCCGTCTCATCGGGCAACCGACCCCGTTGCCGCTTCATTTTATCGGCGGTCTGCCAGGTTCGAATGACGACTTCGCCCACGCGGCCCATGGCCTGACTGTCCGACGCGATGATCGAGAACGCGCCCATGTCGTGCAGGATATCCTCAGCGGCGATGGTCTCCTTCCGGATCCGGCTTTCGGCGAAGGCCACATCCTCCGGAATCGCCTTATCGAGGTGGTGGCACACCATGAGCATGTCCAAATGCTCTTCCAGGGTGTTCACCGTATAGGGCCGCGTTGGGTTGGTGCTGGACGGAATCACATGGTCCAGCCCGCAGACCTTGATGATGTCCGGCGCATGGCCACCGCCGGCCCCTTCGGTGTGGAAGGCATGGATCGTGCGGCCCTTCATGGCCGCGACCGTATTCTCGACGAAGCCGCTCTCGTTCAGCGTATCCGTATGGATCATGACCTGCACGTCCATGTCGTCGGCAACGCTGAGACAGGTATCGATCGCCTCGGGCGTAGTGCCCCAATCCTCGTGCAGCTTCATGGCACAGGCACCAGCGGCGATCATCTCTTCCAAAGGCGCGCGGCGCGACGCGTTGCCCTTACAAGACAGCGCGAGGTTCACGGGAAAGGCGTCCATCGCCTGCATCATCCGCCCGATATGCCACGGCCCCGGCGTACAGGTCGTGGCCAGCGTCCCATGGGCGGGACCGGTGCCGCCGCCCAACATGGTCGTCAGACCGGAGTGCAAGGCATCCTCCACCTGCTGTGGGCAAATGTAGTGGATATGGGCGTCGAACCCGCCCGCCGTCAGGATCCGCCCCTCACCGGCGATGGCCTCGGTCCCCGGTCCGATCACGATGTCCACGCCGGGCTGGGTGTCCGGGTTTCCGGCCTTCCCGATCCCCGCGACGCGCCCGTCCCGCAAACCCACGTCTGCCTTGTAGATCCCCGTATGATCCACAATCAGCGCGTTGGTGATGACGGTATCCATGGACCCCTCGGCCCGCGTCCGTTGGGACTGCCCCATCCCGTCGCGAATGACCTTGCCGCCACCGAATTTCACCTCTTCGCCGTAGGTGGTGTGATCCCGCTCCACCTCGATGAACAACTCTGTGTCGGCCAGACGCACCCGGTCGCCCGTGGTTGGCCCATACATATCGGCATAGCTGCGGCGGCTGATGGTGGCGGGCATGGGCGGCTCCGAAAACGAGAGTATCTGTGCGCACAGTCAGACCCCCTGTCAGGCCTATTGTCAAAGCCTTGACAGCGCTTCCGCCGCCAGAGCGCCCAATCCTTAGGCGGACCGGAGCGCCTCAGCCACCAGCCGCAGGCGGCCCCGGTGGCGATGGCGAAAAAAGATCCGTGCCCAGGTGGCCACGAGCGGCGTTAGTAGACCAGCGTCGATGTCGAGCCTATCCGTGACATCGCACTGCCCCGCGCCCCTGGGCTGCACGGTAATGGCATGGGCCCAGCGGCGCACACCCGCGCCCGTCTCTTCGCTTTGGAGGGTCATGGCACTGTCATCGAATGCCACCACCCGCATGCGATACGGTTGGGGCGGCAAAATCCCGACCAGCCGAACCCCGACCGTCAGGTCCTGGCCCGAGGCCACCCGACCAGCAGGCAAATCATCGAAGCGGATCAAAGGGGCGCAAACCTGCGCCAAACACCCGAAATCCGTGCAAATGCCCCAGACCATTCGCGCTGGCGCCTCAAACCGGTGGCGAAACACCAGGGTGGTCATCGCTCACCTCAGGACAGGCGCCGCGCGCGCAGCCTCTTGGCATTGTTGTGGGCCGTGCGTCCGATGGGCGCCAAAGCGCGATCATAGGCCCGCAGCGCGGACTGACCTTGCCACATCGCCCGTGTCGCTTCGGCCCCGGCCTCTGCGAAAGCGTGCTGTTTTTCCATGACCATGCGCAGCGGTTCATCCCGCGCGCTGTCGATCACACCGGCAAATCCCAACATGCGAAGGCCGATGACCGTATGCGCATCCATCATCACGCGCGCCGTGCGCAACTGCGACGTCCAAAGCGGTAGCAACATTTCAGAGAGCCCCGCCGACGGCACCGTTAAACCCATGGACGATCCGGTCACCTGACAAGGGCACCAACCGGACACGCCGCACTTGTCCCGGCTCAAACCGGACGGCCGTGCCAGCCGCGATATCCAGCCTCTGTCCCCGTGCCGCAGCGCGGTCGAAGTCCAAGGCGCCATTGGTTTCCGCAAAGTGATAGTGGCTGCCGACCTGGATCGGCCGGTCGCCTGTGTTCGCCACCTCGACCTCGGTCACGGGTGCGCCTGCGTTCAGCGTCACCTCTCCGGCCGCGCAAATCACTTCACCGGGGATCATAGGAGCACCTCCGACCGGGCGGTTCGGGCCGCAAATCCCTTGCTGAACGCGGCAATCACGGCATCACTGGCCGCGAGCAAAACAGTCGCCAAGCGGGACGCCTGGTTTGAGATACTAGGCGCATCCCGCCAAATCGCCCCGGCCTCGCCCATCAAACCGCGACCAGTCGGCACCGTCATCCCGATCATGCCGCATCCTCCGTTGCGCGGATGGGATGATGGACTGTGACAAGCTTGGTGCCGTCCGGAAATGTCGCCTCGACCTGCACATCGTGGATCATCTCTGGGATTCCAGCCATGCATTGCTCGGCCCGCACCACATGGGCGCCAGCCTGCATCAGGTCGGCAACGCTGCGCCCATCGCGTGCGCCCTCGACGACGAAATCCGTGATCAAAGCGATGGCTTCGGGATGGTTGAGCTTGACGCCGCGCTCCAACCGATTGCGCGCCACCATGGCGGCCAAGCTGACCAGCAGCTTGTCCTTCTCCCGTGGGGTCAGATTCATGGACGGACCTCTTTACACATCGCTCTGCCAAACACGGGGCACAGGCCGTCCGCGTAGGGGCAGGATGGCGCGGATCAGCGCACGGCGCAACGGGGCTAAAGTCGATGCGGCAAATCGGGCCACCAATCGCCCGTCCCAAGCGGAGGCCTGGGCGCGCACCGGCCCGTCGGTTGGCAGCGCTGCGCGCAACGGCCCAAGGGCATCGCAGGCGCCCGGTCCAATAAAGACGACGGTGGCAAAGGCCCGATGATCGCCAAAGGCATCCAGCGACCCAAGCGCCTCGGGGGACAGCGTCACATGTTCCTGGTGCATCAGGCGACCGCCTTGGCGCACAGTCCGCACATCATCGACACGGGCTGAGGTCACCTTTTCTCCGTGGGCCACCCGGCCCAAGACCAGCGCGTCAACGGAGAGAACCGTTGCACCAGGACTAAGGTCGATTTCCGTTTCGCGGCGCAGATGGGCGCCATCAAACACGATCACCTCCTGTGGCAACCAGTCCAGACGCGCGTCCGCCCCCACTTTGATCGTCGTCGCCACAACGCCAGGCGTTTCACCCGTGGCGCGATAGGCGCGTTCCGCCGTTTGTGTGGCCCCGGTGGCCATAGCTCCTGCCCCGAGGGTCAGGGTGTAGTCGAGCCGATCGCCACCGGTCACGCCCCCCGCGGTGTTCAGAAACACCACCTCCGGCGCCGGATCATCCGTACGCGGCAACAGCGCCTTGGCGCTGCCCTGTTGGCGCAGATCTGATAGGCCCGCGCGCGTCAGTCGGACGCTGGCCGCCCCATGGACCCTTTGCATGCGTGTCGATGGAGTTTGCAAAAGTGCAGTCATCCGTAGATCATACCCAGATCCGACAGGGATCATACCTCCGATTTACGGGGGCCTCTGGCCTTCGCGGGGCGGTTCGCGCTATGGGCCGATGTCATGGAGACCCTCACGATCCGCCGCCCCGATGATTGGCACCTGCATCTACGCGATGGCGATATGCTGCGCCTCGTGGCCCCGCAATCGCACCACTTCGCCCGCGCCATCATCATGCCGAACTTGGTCCCGCCCGTCGTGACCGGCGCGCAGGCCGCCGCCTACCGCGAGCGCGTGATCACAGCCGGTTTCGCGCAGCCGCTGATGACGCTTTACCTCACGGAAGCCACTGACCCAGCGGATGTTGTCGCCGCCTACAAGGCTGGTGTGATCACAGCCGTCAAACTGTACCCTGCTGGCGCCACCACCAATTCCGCGTCGGGGGTCCGCGACATTGAGGCCGTGCGCCCCGTCCTCGCCGCAATGGAAGAGGCGGGCGTGCCCCTCTGCATCCACGGAGAGGTCACCGACCGGGAGATCGACATCTTCGACCGGGAAGCGACCTTCGTTGATCGCACCCTCGCCCCTCTGCGCAACGCGTACCCGGAGCTTAAGATCACCTCGGAACATGTCACCACCAAAGAGGCCGTAGATTTCGTCCGTGAAAACAAGAACATCGGCGCGACAATTACGGTCCAACACCTGATGGCGAACCGCAACGATATGTTGGCCGGCGGGATGCGGCCGCATTTCTACTGCTTGCCGATCCTCAAGCGATCCACCCACCAAGAGGCGTTGCGAGAGGCGGCGACGTCCGGTGACCCGAAGTTCTTCCTTGGCACAGATAGCGCACCGCACCCGACCCATGCGAAAGAGGCGACCTGTTGTGCCGCAGGGTGCTTCACGGCGCCCATCGCGCTGAGCTGTCTGGCCCATGTGTTTGAGGAAGAGGGAGCACTGGACAAACTCGAAGGCTTCACCAGCCTCCATGGACCTGCCCATTACGGGCTGGAACCCAATGAGGATACAGTCACCCTCACGAAAGGGGCAGCGCTGGACCTGCCCGAGGAGATCGAGGCCCACGGCCAGACCGTTACCCTGTTCGACCCCGGTCATCCCCTACACTGGTCCGTGGCCTGAGCGCCCGATTTTTCGAGAAAAATCGCCCCACCCCCTGGAGTTCCGCCATGATCCCCACCTCTTTTCCCACGGCCGAAGAGATGGCCAAACTGACGGCGCGCGCCCTTCTTGAAGTCGGCGCCGTCCATTTCAATGCACGGGAGCCATTCACGCTCGCCTCTGGGCTGCCGAGCCCAACCTACATCGATTGCCGCAAGCTGATCTCCTACCCGCGCCTGCGCGCGACGTTGATGGATTTCTTAGCCGTCACCGTGATGCGCGATGCTGGCTTCGAAGCCTTTGACAACGTTGCTGGGGGCGAGACGGCGGGGATACCCTTCGCGGCCTTCGTCGCGGAACGGCTTGCCTTGCCGATGACCTACGTTCGCAAGAAGCCAAAAGGCTATGGTCGGAATGCACGGATCGAAGGGCTGATGACCGAGGGACAGCGCGTTCTGCTGATCGAGGACATGACCACCGATGGCGGCTCCAAGCTGTCGTTCGTCGATGCCATCCGCGACACTGGGGCCGAGTGTGCGCACACGGGCGTCATCTTCAGCTACGGCATCTTCCCCGAAATCACCAAAACACTCGGCGACCATGGCGTCACGCTCCATGCGCTTGCGACATGGTGGGATGTCTTGGCAGAGGCCAAGGCCCAGGGCACCTTTGACGCCGAAACTCTGGATGGCGTCGAAGCCTTTTTGAACGATCCGCGCGCCTGGCAGGAGGCCCACAAGGCCTGAGACCACGGCCAGCGGAAGGCCGCCGCGCCGCCGCCATTTTATCACCAGAATCCAATCTGTTGATACATGACCTGGCACCTGTCCCCGATATCCACAGGGCGGTGACATTGCCGCGCGGTGTTTGCACACCTATGCTCTCGGCAACCAAAGAGCGGCGGGCGGAGCAATGAACGAGATTATGCGTTTGGACCAGGGAGTCCCGGCTGACACCGACGCCGCCCTGCCCCACAATATCGAGGCCGAGCAACAGTTGCTCGGCGCCCTGCTGACCAACAACGACCTCTATGATCGCGCTGCCTCGGTCATTCGATCGGAGCACTTCTTCGACCCGGTTCATGCGCGTATCTTTGACATCTGCGCAGCACGCATCCAAAAAAATGCGCTGGCCTCTCCGGTAACTTTGAAGCCGTTTCTAGAAGAAGACGAGGGTCTCGCCGCCCTAGGCGGGCCGGCGTATCTCGTGGCCTTGGCGGCCTCGGCTGTCGCGGCCTATGCGGTCCGGGATTACGCACAGATGATCTATGATCTGGCGGTGCGGCGTGAGTTGATTCGGCTGGGTAAGGACATCGCCGCCCAGGCAACCGATGTGACCGTGGATCGGGAACCGGCGGATCAGATCGTCGACGCGGAATCGCGGCTCTACTCCCTGGCAGAACAAGGCCGCAGCGAGAGCGGCTTTCAATCCTTCCTCTCGGCGATCAAACAGGCCGTGGATGTGGCCAACGCGGCGTACCAGCGGGATGGTGGGCTTGCCGGGATCTCCACGGGCCTGGACGACATGGACAAAAAGTTGGGTGGGCTGCACCGCTCCGACCTGTTGATCCTCGCTGGGCGGCCCTCCATGGGGAAAACGTCGCTGGCCACGAACATCGCGTTCAATGTGGCTAAGGCCTATCGCCGGGGGACCACCCATGACGGTCGCGATGGCGCCGTCGAGGGCGGGGTGGTCGGGTTCTACTCCCTTGAAATGTCTGCCGAACAGCTTGCCGCGCGGGTCTTGTCGGAGGCGGCGGAAGTGCCCAGCGAACAAATCCGCAAGGGCGACATGACCGAAGCGGAGTTCCGCCGTTTTGTGGAGGCCGCCAAGGATCTGGAGTCCTGCCCGCTCTATATCGACGACACGCCCGCGCTGCCCATCGCGCAGCTTTCGGCCCGGGCGCGGCGGCAAAAGCGAACCCATGGCCTGGACCTGTTGATCGTAGACTACCTGCAACTGGTAAAGGCGCCGGGGCACGGCGACAGCCGGGTGAACGAGGTGTCGGCGATAACCCAAGGCTTGAAGGCCATCGCGAAGGAATTGGACATCCCGGTGATTGCGCTCTCCCAGCTCAGCCGCCAAGTCGAAAGCCGTGAGGACAAGCGGCCACAGCTGTCTGACCTGCGGGAGTCCGGCTCCATCGAGCAGGACGCCGATGTGGTGATGTTCGTTTACCGCGAGGAATACTACAAAGAGCGCGAGAAACCGGGCGATCACCAGTTGGACAAGATGGCGGAGTGGCAAGCCGCCATGGAAGCCGTGAACGGCAAGGCCGAAGTCATTATCGGCAAGCAACGGCACGGTCCCATCGGAACAGTTGATCTGTCGTTCGAAGGGCGATTTACGCGGTTCGGCAACTTGGCCAAGCCATGGCAGGACGCGCGCGGTCGATAGGCGCGCGAAAACGCCGGAAGCGGATGGGCACCAGACCCGCGATGTCCTGTTGAAACCCGGTTTCGTTTTGGACTGCTATCGGGGCCAAGGGTGAGGCCTTGAGCCAACGGAGATCAGGCGGTCAACGCTTGGATACCTTTGGAACGCTTATGGCCTGGTCAAAGACCTGACGCCGGCGACGACAGAACTTGCCCGCACCAAAGTCCGTCTCCTTTCTGTGTTGATGGCGTGGCGCTCTAAGCATGGTCGGACGTCTTAGACCTTAAGGCCTCGATCTTCTCAGATCGCCATGGCGCCAGTCTTGTACCGCAGAGGCTCCATATGACTTGACGGCGCAGGCCCTTGCCCGCATCAGGCCCTCATGCCTACTGGAACGCTCCACATCGACCTCGAAGCCGTTGCTGCCAATTGGCGCGCCTTAGACCGCCTCAGCGCCTCGAGTTGTGAGACGGCCGCCGTCGTCAAGGCCGATGGCTACGGCCTGGGCATGACCCGCGTGGCACCCCGCCTCGCGAAGGAAGGCGCGCGCGCCTTCTTCACGGCCAGCGCCGCCGAGGGGCTGGAACTGCGCCGTATTCTTGGCCCAGAGCCTCGAATATACGTGCTATACGGACACATGGCGGGCGACACCTCGGTGATCGAGCGGGCGGACCTGGTGCCGATGATCTGTTCCATCGACCAACTGACCCGGCATTTTGAAACGCTTCCGCAAAAACCGTTTGGGATACAGTTGGACACGGGCATGAACCGCCTGGGCCTGAAACAAGCCGAATGGGCTGCGGTGGCCGATCTGGCCCTGGGCGCTGGGCCGGTCCTGATCATGTCGCACCTGGCCTCGGCGGATGAACCGGGCAGCCAACAGAACAACGCACAGCTATCGGCCTTCCGATACATGACTGATGGCCTTGATATTCCGCGCAGTCTGTCTGCGACGGGCGGGACGACCCTCGGCCCTGGGTACCATTTCGACATGGTTCGACCTGGGATCGGTCTCTACGGTGGGTTGCCGTTCAAGGATGCGACGCCAGTTGTTGGCCTGGACCTGCCGGTTATTGCCTGCTTCGACATCGAAGCGGGCGATCACGTGGGGTATGGCGCAAGCTGGACAGCCCAAACGGCATCGCGGATCGCAACCGTGGCCGGGGGCTATGCGGATGGGCTGCCCCGATCCCTACAGCCGGATCTGGAGGTCATGGCAGGACCCGTTGCCTGCCGCGCCGTGGGTCGCGTGTCCATGGACATGCTGACCATCGACATCAGTCATCTTGATGCGGACCCAACCCATGTCACGGTGCTCGATCCCCATCGCACCGTAGACACCGTGGCCGGGGCTGCGGGTACGATCGGTTACGAGATCCTGACGAACCTAGGGCAGCGGTACACCCGGCAGTATCGCGGCGACGAGCCGGCCTAGCCCCACCGATTGTGTCCCGTCAGGGTACATTTCACCGTGGTCTATTTCATTGTGGCGAAACCTGAGGTGTGGCTCGGCAATAGACTGTGCGACGCCCTACGCGACAAAAGCGAGTGGATGCAACGGCACCCGTCCGGCTGAGAGAGCGTCGCGGCCTTGCCATCGCGCAGGATTGAGATCAAAACAAGAACATGGCAAAGCCGGTTACACAATTCGCCTGCACGGAGTGCGGGGCCGTTCACAAGAAATGGACAGGCCGCTGCGATGGATGCGGGGCTTGGAACTCGATCCAGGAAGAAGTGCCCCTGTCACAAGGGCCGTCCAAGAAATCCCTTGGGACGGCCAAGGGACGGCGCATGGCGTTGACCGACCTTCAGACCGAAGAGGCGCCGCCACCCCGAACCCTGTCGCACCTGGCCGAGTTGGACCGCGTGCTGGGCGGCGGGTTGGTTCCGGCCTCGGCGACGCTGGTGGGGGGCGACCCTGGGATCGGGAAGTCGACCCTCCTTCTCCAGGCCGCAGCGGCCTTCGCGCGCGCAGGGGAATCGGTCGTCTATGTCTCTGGGGAAGAGGCAACGGCCCAGGTCAGAATGCGCGCCCAACGGCTGGGCCTGGGCGATGCGCCCGTGCGTTTGGCCTCCGAGACGAATCTGCGCGACGTGTTGACCACCTTGGAGGCGGAGAAACCCGCGCTGGCCATCATCGATTCGGTTCAAACCATGTGGGTCGATACGGTGGACGCGGCCCCAGGCTCCGTCAGTCAGGTGCGGGCCTCTGCCCAGGAGCTGACGAGTTTCGCCAAGCGCCACGGGACGGCTGTCATCATCGTGGGCCACGTCACGAAGGAAGGGCAAATTGCCGGGCCCCGCGTGGTCGAGCACATGGTGGACACGGTGCTGTATTTCGAAGGGGAACGCGGCCACCAGTTCCGCATTCTACGCGCCGTCAAGAACCGCTTTGGCCCCGCCGATGAGATTGGCGTCTTTGAGATGACGGGGGCGGGCCTTGCCGAAGTGGCGAACCCCTCTGCGCTGTTCCTCGGTGATCGCGATGCGCCAGCGCCCGGGTCCGTTGTCTTTGCTGGGGTTGAGGGGACGCGCCCCGTGCTGGTCGAAATCCAAGCCTTGGTTGCGCCATCCCAGTTAAGCCAGCCCCGCCGTGCGGTCGTCGGGTGGGATGGGAGCCGTCTGAGCATGATCCTGGCCGTGCTGGAGTCGCGCACGGGCATCACCTTTGCCGGGCTGGACGTCTATCTGAACGTCGCGGGTGGCATTCGCGTGCAGGAACCCGCCGCCGATTTGGCGGTCGCCTGCGCATTGCTCTCGGCGCGCGAAGATGCGGCGATTCCACCGGAAACCGTGGTTTTCGGAGAACTGTCGCTATCGGGTGCGCTGCGCCCCGTGGCCCAGGCCGAAAATCGGTTGAAAGAGGCAGCAAAACTTGGTTTCACCGCCGCAATGGCGCCCAAAGGGTGTAAAACCGGGGATGCGGGGGACATGGCCCTGCGGCTGCTGCCCGACCTCACGACCCTGGTGGGCGAGGTGTTCGGCGCGGCCTGAGCCTCGGGGACGAGTTGAGAGGACGGGCATGGAAGGTTTCACCATTGTCGACGGCGGGGCCGCCATCGTCATCGTCATATCGGCGATCTTGGCCTTTTCCCGTGGTTTGGTGCGCGAAGGCATGGCCATCTTGGGCTGGGTCGCCGCCGCCGTCTTGGCGTTCACCTTCGCAGGCTCCGCTGAACCGCTGGTGCGGGAGATCCCCTATGTGGGCGACATTCTCGGCGATAGTTGTGAGTTGGCTGTCATTGCCGCCTTCGCCCTGGTGTTCGCCCTATCCCTTGTTCTGACAAGCTTTTTCACGCCGCTTCTCAGCGCTGCCATCCGCCATTCTGCCCTGGGTGCGATCGACCAGGGCGCGGGCTTCCTGTTTGGGGTGCTGCGCGGCGTGCTGCTGATTGCGGTGGCCTTCGTGGTCTACGACCGGGTAATTGTGAACGAAGGGATCCCAGAGGTCGAGAACAGCCGATCCGCCGCGATCTTCGGTCGGGCCCAAGCCGGGATCGAAGACCAGATCCCAGAGGACGCCCCCGGTTGGATCCTGGAACGCTACGAAGCGCTGGTTGGCGAATGCGGTGCGCCTGTGACCCCGGCCGATACCACCCTGCCCGACGCAGAGTGACCCGCACCGACCCGAGCGACACAACCGACCGGTGCGACCCGAAAGCGACGTGACACCCCGGCGCAGGCGACATATGACGCCTGCGTGACAGCCACGATGCCAAAGGCCCCCTCATGTCCCAAACCGACTGGCGCGCCCATCCCTTCGACGACGACAAACTGAAAGAGGAATGCGGCATCTTTGGTGTCATCGGCGTCTCCTCCGCCGCGAACTTCACTGCCCTGGGTCTGCACGCCTTGCAGCATCGCGGACAGGAAGCGGGTGGCATCGTCGTCCATGACCCGGAACAGGGGTTCAACTCCGTCCGCCGCTTCGGCTACGTCCGCGATACGTTCACAAGCCAGGACGTGATGGACATGTTGCCCGGCACATTGGGCATCGGCCACGTGCGCTATTCGACGGCGGGATCGAAGGGAGCGACCGCGATCCGAGACGTCCAGCCGTTCTTTGGCGAATTCGCCATGGGGGGCGCGGCGATTGCCCACAACGGCAACATCACCAACGCCGAAGCCCTGCGGCGGGAATTGATCGAACGTGGCTCGATCTTTCAGTCCAGCAGTGACAGCGAATGCATCATTCACCTGATGGCGCGCAGTCTGCAGCGCAACATTCCGGAGCGCATGAAAGACGCCCTGCGGCGCGTCGAAGGTGCGTTCAGCGTCGTGGCCATGACGCGCACCAAACTGATCGGCGTGCGCGATCCCCTGGGCGTGCGCCCCCTCGTTCTGGGCCGGGTTGGGGACGGCTGGGCCCTGGCGTCCGAGACCTGCGCGCTCGACATCATCGGTGCGGAGTTCCTGCGGGAGGTTGAGCCGGGCGAGATGGTCGTCATCACCGAAGACAAGGTGACCTCGCACCGTCCCTTCGAGGCCAAGCGCCCTCGGTTCTGCATCTTTGAGCATGTCTACTTCAGCCGCCCCGACTCGATCTTGGGCGGGCAATCTGTCTACGCCACGCGTGAGGCCATTGGCCGTGAATTGGCGAAGGAATCACCGGTTGAGGCGGACCTGGTCTGCCCGGTCCCCGATTCGGGGACACCGGCGGCTATCGGATACGGCCTCGAATCGGGCATTCCCTATGCCATGGGAATCATCCGCAACCAGTACATGGGCCGAACCTTCATTGAGCCGACCGAATCGATTCGGAACATGGGGGTGCGGCTCAAGCTGAACGTGAACCGCGCCTTGATCCGCGGCAAGCGCGTGATCCTGGTGGACGACAGCGTGGTGCGGGGGACGACCTCTCGCAAGATTAAGGAAATGATCCTGGATGCGGGCGCCAAGGAGGTGCATTTCCGCATCGCCTCCCCTCCGACCGCCTGGCCGTGTTTTTACGGTGTGGATACACCACAGCGCGAAAAGCTGCTGGCCGCGACCATGTCCGAAGAAGAGATGCGCGACCACCTTGGCGTGGACAGCCTCAAGTTCATCTCACTCGATGGTCTGTATCGCGCGGTGGGCGAGGCGAAGGGGCGAGACCCCAAGGCGCCGCAATACTGCGATGCGTGTTTCTCGGGGGAATACCCAGTGGAGCCGTCGGATCAGCTCGAGAATGGCTTCCAACTGAAGGCCGCCGAGTAAGCGGCCATGGCTTACGGCGTTGCTTGCAAACGGGCCCGGACCCCGTGACGATCCGGCTGCGCCCGCATCACGTGCTCTGTTCCATCGGGTTTGAGGGCAAGGGCTATAGTGGTCCGTTCATCGCCAATATGGGCCATATCGTCGACGGGCGCCTGCGCGCGCCGGGCGGTGAGGATATTCCCATTCTCATCACGTCTGACGCCGATGCGATCTGTGCGCCCTGTCCCAAACGACGCGGATTGGGTTGCGAAGCCGGGGACCGCATCGCCGTGCTCGACGGACGCCACGCGGCACAGCTTGGGCTCGTGCCAGGCGAGACCTTGAGTTGGGGGGACTGCCTGGACCGCGTGCGCGCGCGGGTGACACCCCAGGACTTGGACCGGATCTGTGCGGGCTGCTCCTGGCTGGATCAGGGAATGTGCAAGACGGCGCTGGCACGCCTCCGCCAAACGAAAACGGGCCGCACAGAGGCAGCCCGCTAATCTTTTCTTGTCAGGTGCTTAGCCCTGGCGCTTGCGCCAAACGCTCAGGCCGCCAGACACCAGCAGCGCCGCCAGGATCGCTTTGGCCGCATCACCGATCAGGAAGGGCAGCATGAACACTTCGGCCAGGGGGCCAAAGGCCAGGTCATGCCCATAGACGGTCAGACCCATGGCACCGGCCACACCCATCGGCCACGCCAGACCGGGGATGTACAGCGCCGCAGAGGCCGCGATTCCCACCAGCGACAGCTTGATCGGGTTCGTGATCCCACGGTCGGTGGCCAAACCGGCCAGCCAGGCAACGCCGACGAAGCCCACCAAGAAGCCAGCGGTCGGGCCGAAGAAGGCGGCACCGTTCTTGAAGTTCGCGAAGACGGGCGCACCCAGGGCGCCTTCGGCCAGGTACACGGCCACGGTGATGGCGCCCAGGCGGGACCCGAGGGCAAAGCCAACCATCAGGATCGCCAGGGTCTGCAAGGTCATCGGCACGGGGATGAACGGCACGCTGACTTGCGCGGCCAAGGCGATCAGCAGCGAACCGGCCAGCACGACGGCGGCCTGTTTGGCAAACGACAACTGGCCAAGAGCCTGGCCGGGGGCGGTATGGGTCTGGAACATGGACGCGTCCTCGTGGTGTTTTGGTTGATCTTACGGCCCTTTTCCGTATCCCGGCACGGGGTGTCAACTTGATCCCGCACGCAAGACATGGCACGCCGACCCGATCATGCGACTGCGGAGGTTTTCCATGGCATCCCCCCCTTCCCTCGCCCTTGTGACTGGCGCCTCCCGTGGGCTGGGCGCTGCCTTGGCCGAAGCTTTGGCAGCCCGCGGGACACATGTCATCGCCGTCGCCCGGACCCAAGGTGCGCTGGAGGAGTTGGATGACCGCATTCAGGCCGCTGGCGGCTCGGCCACGCTGGCGCCCATGGACATCACCGACGCGGGCGCCATGCAGCACCTGTGCCGGGGCATCCATGACCGTTGGGGGGCGCTGCCCCTGTGGCTGCATACGGCGGTCCATGCGCCGCCGCTGACCCCTGCCCATATGATGGGCGAAAAGGATGTGGCCAAATCCATCGAGACGAACGTCACGGCGCTGACGCGGCTCATCCCGTATGTCGCACCCCTGCTACAGGCAGCCGGCGGGGCAACGGCCGTGTTTTTCGACGATGACCGACCGTTGAAGTTTGCAGCGACCTATATGGCGACAAAGGCCGCCCAGCGGGCCTTGGTCCAGGCGTGGCAGACAGAGGCGACCACGAAGGATGCCCCCAAGATCCACTTGTTGACGCCCAAGCCCATGGCGACCGCCGTGCGCGCGCGCTTCCACCCGGGCGAAGACCGCGATGCGCTTGCAAAGACCACGGACGAAGCGCAGCGCCTTTTGGCGGAGGCCGGTTTCGGCTAGGGGCCACGCACCGCGCCAAACGCTGCGCGGCGTCCTGTCACATCACGCGCTCGCCCATTCCGCGACGTCGCTCGCCAGTTTCTCCGCACGGTCGGCTAAGTCCGTCAGGCGAGAGAGAGCGGCGTCGGGCACCACTTCTTTGACGACCTCTTTCTCGACCTCTTTGATGATCTCCACCGGTTCCGGCTCCGGGCGGGCTTGGAGTTCATCCAGGAGCGTCGTCTGCTGCGCCAAGCGGCGGTCCATGGTCCGAAGCTCCTCTTCGGCAGAGATCGCCTTATCGGCAAGCATCAGGCCCGCCATCAACAGCATCCTGTCCTGGGTCAGCCGGGATCCGCTTGCCACCAGGGTCTGAGCCTCCCGGTTCAGCATCTCGGCGGCGGCGTTCAGATACCCCTCTTCGCCGTCCTGGCAGGCCACAGTGAAGGCGCGACCGCCGATCTCGATGGTGACGTCAGGCATGTGCGGCCTCCAGCATGGGTTCCAATTCCTTCAGGAGGGCTTCGATCTCGGCCAGGTCCAACTCCCGCGCGGCCCGCAAGGCCGCGTTCTCGGCCTGCAGCCCCGCATCAGTGGCGCCATCCGCCCCGGACCGGAGGCCATCCATGGCCGCCGACATCTCTGCCAGGCGCGTGCGCAAGATTTCCACTTCCGCCTCTTGGTCGGGGGCTGGGGCATCGGCCAAAGCTTGCTCAGCGGCCTGCGCGCGGGCCTCGGCGGCGGCGAGCGCTTCGGCCTGAGTCTCCGCCGCCTCGGTCGCGGCATCCAGCGCCTCTGACCGAGCAGCGAGATCCGCCTCTAGGGTCGCGATCTTCGCTTGAGCCTCGGCAACCTCGGCCTGGGCCGCGGCCAAATCCGCGCTGAGATCTGGGACCGGCGTGGTTTCGGCCAGGGACCGACCGGTCGCCGCCAGCGCTGCTTCTATCCGCGCGAGGGCTGCTTCCAGCTCCGCCTCTTCCGCCATGACCTCTGCCCCTTTGGTTCTATCTTGGCGGCATCCCACCCCAATTGACGCGCCTTGTCAAAGGCTGGCCGTCACAGGCAGAGATCGGCCATGGCTTGCACCCCTGCCCCAGCCTGCTAACAGGGCGCAAATCACCCCTTTCGGAGGCTTTATCCGTGACAGACGACGTCCAAACGCCCGATCTCGACGCCCTTCGTGCCGCCAATCCTGGCCATTGGCGCCGGGCCGCTGCGATCCGCACGCTGACCCTGGACGCCGTGGCTGCCGCGAACTCGGGCCACTCGGGGATGCCCATGGGCATGGCAGACGTCGCCACCGTCCTCTTTGAAAAGCACCTGAAGTTCGACGCCGCACGCCCAGACTGGCCGGATCGGGACCGTTTCGTTCTGTCGGCGGGGCACGGGTCGATGCTGCTGTATTCGCTGCTGCACCTGACCGGCTACCCCGAGATGACGTTGGAGCAGCTTCGCAACTTCCGCCAGTTGGGCGCGATCACCGCCGGACATCCGGAGTTCGGCCATGCGCCCGGTATCGAGGTCACAACCGGCCCGCTGGGCCAGGGCATCTCTACCGCCGTGGGCCTGGCCATCGCCGAAGAAAACCAGCGCGCGCGCTTCGGTCGCAAGATCGTCGACCATAAGACCTGGGTGATTGCTGGCGACGGCTGCCTCATGGAGGGCGTCAGCCACGAGGCCATCGCCCTGGCCGGTAAGCTGGAACTGTCGCACCTGATTGTCCTGTGGGACGACAATGGCATCACCATCGACGGCAAGGTGTCCATATCAGACGTCACCGACCAACGGCAGCGCTTCAAGGCCGCCGGTTGGGACGTGCTCGAAGTGGATGGCCACGACCCCGAGGCCATCGATGCGGCCCTGACCCAAGCGCAGAAGGGTAAGAAGCCGACCATGGTCGCGTGTAAGACCCACATCGCCATCGGCTCCAGCGCGCAGGACACCTCCAAGGGGCATGGGGCGCTGACCGATCCCGACCTGATCGCCGCCACGAAGCGCGCCTACGGCTGGGACCATGGGCCGTTTGAGATCCCCGCCGACCTAAAGGCGGAGTGGGAGGCCATCGGCAGCCGTGGCGCAGAAGAGCGGGCCGCCTGGGACATGCGCCTGGCCAGCATGGGGTCGGGCAAAAAGCGCGATTTTGAGCGGGCCTTGGCCGGTGAGGCCCCCAAGCGCCTGTCCGCCACGATCAAAGCGTTGAAGCGGCAGATGGCCGAAAGCCAGCCCAAGGTCGCCACCCGCAAGTCCTCCGAGATGGTGCTGGAAGTGGTTAACCCGATCATGCCGGAAACCATCGGCGGCTCGGCCGACCTGACCGGGTCGAACAACACCTTGACCGAAGGGTTGGGGACATTCTCGGCCGACAACCGCGCCGGACGCTACGTCTACTACGGCATTCGCGAACACGGCATGGCCGCCGCCATGAATGGGATCGCTTTGCACGGCGGGTCAAAGCCTTACGGCGGGACGTTCATGTGCTTCACCGATTATGCACGCCCCTCCATGCGCCTATCGGCCCTGATGGGTGTGCCGGTCACTTACGTCATGACCCATGACAGCATCGGCCTGGGCGAAGACGGCCCGACCCACCAGCCGGTTGAGCACCTGGCCATCAGCCGGGCGACGCCCAACACCAATGTCTTCCGCCCCGCCGATACGGTGGAAACCGCCGAAGCCTGGGAGCTGGCCTTGACGTCAGCGCGCACGCCGTCGGTCCTGTCGCTCACGCGCCAGGGTGTGCCAACGGTGCGTAAGGACTTCACCAGCAAGAACCTGACGGCCCAGGGCGCCTATGTTCTGGCCGAGGCCGAGGGCAAGCGGATGGTGATCTTGATGGCGACGGGCTCCGAGGTGGAGATCGCGCTGAAGGCTCGTGATCTGCTGCAACAAGACGGGATCGGGACGCGCGTGGTCTCCATGCCCTGTTGGGAGCTGTTCGAGGCACAGCCCGAGACCTACCGCAAACGCGTATTGCCCGCCGGTCCGGTCCGGGTGGCCGTGGAGGCCGGCGTGCAGATGGGTTGGGACAAATGGCTGTTCTCGGAGCGGGGTCGCCGCGACAAGGGCGCCTTTGTGGGCATGGAAGGGTTCGGCGCGTCTGCTCCGGCATCGGTTCTCTATGAACACTATGGCATTACCGCCGAAGCCGTGGCCAAAGCCGCCCGCGCCTTGATCTAAGCCGGACGGCCGCGCTTCAGACCCTCTGATCCCCGGTTCAGCCCGGGGGTCGGACATCAGGCATTTTCGCTTTACCGCCGAAGGATTTTGGTGACAGGTCGAGGGCATGACACCCGCAGATCTCTTCGCCCCCCTGACGCTTCCATGCGGCGCGGTTTTACGAAACCGGTTGGTCAAATCGGCGATGTCGGATTCGCTCGGTGACGGCCAGGGGGACCCCGGTCCCGTTCAGGCGCGTCTTTATGAGCGATGGGCCGAAGGTGGCGTCGCCGCTTCGATCATTGGCGAGGTGCAGGGCGACCCCTTCGCGGCGGAGAAGCCGGGGAACCTGGTGCTCCACGATGGCTCGGACGGTGGCAAGCTGGGCGCGTTGACCAACCGCGCGACCCAGGACGGTGCCCACCTCTGGGCGCAACTGGGCCATGCGGGTGCCATGGCCCATCCGCCGATCAGTCGGCCCCGGGGCCCGAGCGCGCTGAACCTGCCCGGTTTGGCCTGCGAAGCGTTGTCGCTGTCCGATATCGCGGCCCTCCCCACGGCCTTCGCACGCACCGCTGCGCGCGCGGTCTCCGCCGGATTCACGGGGGTGCAGATCCACGCGGCCCACGGCTTTCTGCTGAGCCAGTTCCTCTCCCCTCTCTTCAACAAACGCGGCGACGCCTATGGCGGGACCCTGACCAATCGCATGCGCCTCCTGATGGATGTGGTGAGCGCCGTTCGGGAGGCCGTTGGACCGGATCTGCCCGTCGCGCTCAAACTCAACGCCACAGACCAACTGCAAGGCGGCTTTGCGGAGACGGAAGCGTTGGAGGTCATCGGTGCCCTGTCGGGCTCGGGCCTAGATCTGATCGACATCAGCGGCGGGACGTATTTTCCCGGCGCCCCCTCCGCCTCCGACCGGACGACGCCGGCCCCCTACTTCCTGGCATTCGCGGCGGTGGCCCGTCAGCGGACCGACGTGCCGTTGATGATCACCGGCGGGATCAAGACCAAGGCGGATGCCGCGCAGGCGCTCGCAGGGGGAGCCGTGGATGCGGTGGGTCTAGCCCGGAGCCTGATCATCGACCCTGCGTTACCGCGGACATGGCGTCGCGGGGGCAACGATCCGGCGTTTCCCCGGTTTAGCAATCCACCAGAAGGCGGGATCACGGCGTGGTACACGATGCGCCTGACAGCCTTGGCCGAAGACAATGACGCCGCCGCACCCCTGTCGATGGAAGAGGCCGTGGCCGCCTATGATGCCAGGGATGAGCGGCGCGTGAGCCTGTGGCAGCAGAGGTTTGGCGGCCCGGATTAGAGGCGCGTCAGTGGGCCTTGGCACCACCGAACAGGCCCGAAACCCGCGTCACCACTGGAATGAGCGCCAGCCCGAGGGCCAGGCCCACAATGCCGTCCAGGACCGCTGTCACCAGCCATTCGACAAAACCTTTGGCCACGGTCGCCACCTCTGCCGCACCCACGGCGATACCGTGGATCAGGTCGTAGGGGCCGTGCCAGACGATCTCGCCCACGGCGTGCACGACGATGTTGCCGCCAACCCAGATCATGGCAGCCGTCCCGATCAAGGTAAGCGCCTTCATGAAGCCGGGCATGCCCCGCACGACGCCGCGTCCGATGGCGCGCGTTACTTCCAGGCGGGCATGGGTCGCCATGGCGAGGCCCACGTCATCAGCCTTCACGATCAGGGCCACGGCCCCGTAGACGGCCACAGTGATGATCAACCCGGCCACGCCCAGAATGATCGCCTCGTACCACCAGGCCGAGCCGGGATCGATGTTCGCCAGGATGATCGTCATGATCTCCGCCGATAGGATGAAATCGGTTTTGATGGCCCCAGCCACGCGCTTTTCTTCCAGGTGAGTGGCGTCCAGCGGCGTCGTCTCAGGGTCGATGTCCGACAGGTCATCGTGGGGGACAAGCCAGTGATAGACCTTCTCCGCGCCCTCGAAACACAGGTACAGACCGCCCAGCAGAAGGAAGTAGGGGATCAGCCAGGGCGCGAATTGCGACAGGATCATCGCAATGGGCAGTAGAATGACCAGCTTGTTGAACGCCGACGCCCGCCCGATCTTCCAGACGATGGGCAACTCCCGCGCGGCCTGAAAGCCGTGGACGTATTTCGGCGTCACGGCCGCGTCGTCAATCACCGCCCCTGCCGCCTTGGTCCCGGCTTTGGCAGCCTGCCCCACGATGTCGTCGATACTGGCCGAAGCGACCTTGGCAATGGCCGCCACATCGTCGAGCAAAGCCAGCAAACCACTCATATCCGTCCCCTTCCGGCCCCTGCGAATCCCAGGTCTTTGGACGCACGAGATGCCACCTCGACGCAACCGTCAACGGCCCAGCATCTGGGCAGTTCCGCCCCGTTAGCGTTAACCGTTACCGCCACCATGGCGGTTTAACGCTAACGGCATGCGATAGCACACCTTTTCGACATTGTGACGCCACAGGTTGGGTCTATAGCAGCACCAACACGTGCAGCAATTTCTTAAAGGACGGAGATGGTCATGACGGTCACGGTCGGCATCAACGGGTTCGGGCGGATTGGCCGCTGCACCCTCGCACATATTGCTTCGGCAGCTCGCAACGACGTCGCCGTCGTTAAGATGAATGCCACCGGCCCCATCGAGACCAATGCCCACCTCCTACGCTACGACAGCATCCATGGCCGCTATGGTGGTCAGGTGCGCGTCGAAGGCAACACCCTGGATCTGGGCGCGGGCCCCATCGACGTGATGTCGACCTACGATCCGCAGGAGCTGGATTGGGAGGGCGTCGACGTCGTCCTGGAATGCACGGGTAAGTTCAACGAGCGGGAGGCCGCCGCCGTCCACCTGTCGCGTGGCGCCAAGCGGGTTCTCGTGTCCGCCCCCGCCAAGAACGCCGACAAGACGGTGGTCTATGGCGTCAACCACCGGGAGCTGACGACCGATCACCACGTGGCCTCCAACGCGTCCTGCACGACGAACTGCCTCGCCCCGCTGGCCAAGGTGCTGCACGAGGCCATCGGCATCGAAGCCGGGATTATGACCACGATCCACAGCTACACCGGCGACCAGCCGACGCTGGACCGCCGCCACAAGGACCTGTACCGCGCCCGCGCCGCCGCCATGGCGATGATCCCCACCTCGACCGGTGCCGCCAAGGCCATTGGCGAGGTTGTTCCCGAATTGGCCGGTAAGTTGGACGGCACCGCCCTGCGCGTTCCGACGCCGAATGTCTCTGCCGTGGACCTGACCTTCCAGGCGGGCAAAGATGTGACCGTCGCCGACGTCAACGAAGTCGTGGCGGAAGCCGCCGCCGGACACATGGGTGCCGTGCTGGCCTATGACCCGGAGCCCAAGGTCTCCATCGACTTTAACCACACGACCCATTCGTCGATCTTCGCCCCCGATCAGACCAAAGTCATCGGTCGCACCGTTCGCGTCCTGGCGTGGTACGACAATGAGTGGGGCTTCTCCTGCCGGATGGCCGACGTGGCCGGTCACATGGGTCGGCTGATCTAAGCCACCCAAAGACAAGATATCGCGCGCCGCCATGGCGCGTTGGAACCGCCGGACCCGCGTCCGGCGGTTTGTCGTTTCTGGCGCCTTGCCGTCCCGAGGCCAATCCCCATGATGGCGGAATGGAGATCATCCCGCTCACGGCCGAAGACACGTTGCCCTTGCGCCAAAAAGTTCTTTGGCCCGACCGTCCCCTGGGCGCGCTCCGCGTTCCGGGCGACGACGATGCGATCCACCTTGGGGCGGAACGATCCGGCAGCTTGGTCGGCGTCGCGTCCTTTTATTCCGACGGACCGACCTCTGCGCGGCTGCGCAAACTGGCGGTCGATCCCGCTTATCAGGGTCAGGGCCTGGGGCGCGCGCTGGTCCAAGCTGGGGCGTTGGTCTTGCGCCAAGCGGGATGTGACACCCTCTGGTGCGACGCGCGGGCGACCGCCCTGACCTTTTACCACGGCCTTGGGTTTACGATTGCCCCCGACTCGTTCGAGAAATCCGGCCTCGCATATCACAAGGCCCATTTGGATTTGCGCGGCTGACGCCTGCACCCTTGCGCTTTGACGGGACGACACGGATGGTCGGGCCATGTCGAACGCCGTCGCCCTTGTCCTCGCCCTGTCAATCACCTCCGTGGTTCTGGCGGACCTATTGTTCAACGGCGCCGATGCGTTGCTGTTCCTGGCGCGCAAGTTCCTCGCCCTGGTCGAGTACCTGGCCGTCTGGCGCTAACGCGGCTCCGAGCTAATCCGCGACATATTGCCCTTGCCTCCCACACCATGTTAGCGCAAACGCGGAACTGTTAGCGGTAACGACCCGTTGCCGTGGAAAGCACCGCAGATTTGTCGGAGGACATCATGGTCAAGGTAGCAATCAACGGCTTTGGTCGGATCGGGCGCAACGTGTTGCGTGGGATCATTGAATCGGGCCGGACCGACATCGACGTCGTCGCCATCAATGACCTGGGTCCGGTCGAGACCAATGCCCATCTGTTGCAATACGACAGCGTCCATGGGCGATTCCCCGTCGACGTGAAAACCGGGGACAATTGGATCGACGTTGGCCGGGGCGAGATGCGCGTGACCGCCGAACGCAATCCGGCCGATCTGCCGTGGTCGGACGTTGACGTGGTGATGGAATGCACCGGAATTTTCACCTCGAAGGAGGCCTGCCAGGCGCACTTGGAAAATGGCTCTAGCCGGGTATTGATCTCGGCGCCCGGCAAGAATGCCGACAAGACCATCGTCTACGGCGTCAACCACAACACGCTGACCTCAGATGACCTTGTGGTCTCCAACGCCTCCTGCACGACAAACTGCCTGTCGCCCGTGGCCTCAGTCCTGAACGACACGGTTGGGATCGAACGGGGGTTCATGACCACCATCCACAGCTATACCGGTGACCAACCGACGCTGGATACTATGCACAAGGATCTGTATCGCGCGCGGGCGGCGGCCCTATCGATGATCCCAACCTCCACCGGGGCCGCAAAGGCTGTGGGACTGGTCCTGCCCGAGCTGAACGGCAAACTCGACGGCGTGGCGATCCGCGTGCCCACGCCCAACGTGTCGGTCGTCGATCTCACCTTTACCGCATCCCGCGCCACCACCGTCGAAGAGGTAAACGACGCGATCCGCACCGCAGCCGACGGCAAGTTGAAGGGCGTTCTTGGCTACACGGACAAGCAACTCGTCTCGGTTGATTTCAACCACGACCCCCATTCTTCGATCTTCCACATGGATCAGACCAAGGTCATGGACGGCACCATGGTGCGCATCCTCAGCTGGTATGACAACGAATGGGGCTTTTCGAACCGCATGGCCGATACGGCGGTGGCGATGGGAAAACTCATCTGACGCGGGTCGGTTGAGGTCCTCCGGCAAAGCGGCGGCGCGTGAGCATAGGTCTGCGTCCGCCGCGCCCTTGACTGGTGGTCCTGGCGCCGCTGCTCCAACTTGACGGGGCGCCCGGTGGCGGTCGAGACAACGGCATTCCAACGCGGAGCCGCCCAATGATGCGCATCAATCTCAATCCACCCGGCCTGTGGCCCAGCCTGGGCTTTCCCATGCAGCAGGGGGTGATCGAACCGGCGGGTCGGCGCGTCCACCTGACGGGGCAAGTGGCCTGGGACGCCGAGGGACACATTCTTCATCCAGGGGACGCTGGCGCCCAAACCCATGCCGCGCTCGACAACGTGGCGCGGGTATTGGCTGCGGCGGGGGGCACTTTGGATGACCTCGTGTCGATGACGACCTATCTCGTGAAGGCCAGCGACTGGCCCGCCGTCTCCGCCGCCCGTGCCGCACGGTTCAAGCCAGACTTCGGTCCGGTCTCGACTGCAATCGTGGTGGAAGCCCTGGCCGATCCTGCCCTATTGGTCGAACTGGAATGCATTGCCGTGATTCCCGACGACCGGGTCGCGGCCACGACCGGAGCAACGCCATGACCTTCAAAACCCTCGACGACATGGACCTGGACGGCAAAATCGTCCTGACCCGCGTGGATATCAACGTCCCGGTCGAAAACGGGCGGGTGACCGACACCACGCGGATTGATCGCATCGTTCCGACCATCAAGGACATCGTCGCTCGGGGCGGGAAGCCGGTGATGCTGGCCCATTTTGGGCGCCCCAAGGGTCAGGTCGTGCCCGAGATGTCCTTGCGTCAGGTGGTGCCTGCCTTGTCCGAGGCACTCGGCTCAGAGGTCGCCTTCGTCGAACGCCCCGACCGTGGCACGCTGGAAGGAACGACTGGCCCAATCCTGATCGAGAACACCCGCTTTTCCCCGATGGAGGAAGCAAACGATCCGCAAATGGCGCAGTTTCTCGCCTCGCTAGGGGACGTCTATTGCAACGATGCGTTTTCGGCCGCCCACCGCGCCCATGCCTCGACCGAGGGCGTGGCGCGTCTGCTGCCCGCCTGCGCGGGACGTCTGATGCAGGCCGAGTTGGAGGCGCTGGAGGCCGCGCTCGGCACGCCAAAGCCCCCGGTGGCTGCGGTCGTGGGCGGGGCCAAGGTCTCGTCCAAGCTGGACCTGCTGGGCAATCTGGTGACCAAGGTGCAGCACCTGATCATCGGGGGCGGCATGGCGAATACCTTCCTGGCCGCCCAAGGCGTGAACGTTCAGGCCAGCCTCTGTGAGCATGACCTCTTGGACACCGCGCGGGACATCCTGGCGAAGGCGGAGGCTGCGGGCTGCGCCATTCTCCTGCCCCGCGACGTCGTTGTCGCCGCTGAGTTCAAGGCAAACCCGCCGACGAGGACTGTAAAGACCGAGGAGGTACCGGAGGGACAGATGATCTTGGATGCGGGGCCGGACTCGGTGGCGCATATCAAGACGGTGCTGGATGGGTGCGCGACACTGATTTGGAACGGCCCCCTCGGGGCCTTTGAGATGTCGCCCTTCGATGCCGCCACCAATGCGGCAGCCGCCCACGCCGCTGTCTTGACCAAGGCGGGAACCCTGGTGTCGGTCGCAGGCGGTGGCGATACGGTCGCGGCCCTGAACCAAGCGGGCGCGGCAGAGGCGTTCTCCTACATCTCCACCGCTGGGGGTGCCTTCCTTGAGTGGATGGAAGGCAAGGAACTGCCTGGCGTCGCGGCGCTTTCTGCCTGAGCCTGCCCGCGGGCGGCGCGCAATGCCGCGCCACCGCACAAGTTGTGCTGGTCGTGATCGCTGCCGGTGCAAGCAACAGGGCGGCCCAAAGGACCGCTCGCGTTGCCCTGGGACTAGCGGGGCGTTTCACTTTCGCTCGCTCGTTTCGGGTTCAAAACTCTTGCAAACAGCGGCGAGCGACTTGGCACCAAATCCCAGCGGGCGTCTGATGATCGGATCACACAAAGACCCCTGGTGCCCGCAAAACATACTCCCGCGGGAACGTGGACATCCCACGGAACCGCCCTCAATTTGACCACGCACATCGGTCTGTCGGCCGCCCCAAAGACACAGCCCAACCACCGGATCATGCGCCAAAGACGACGGTACCGACTCCGACCAAATGGGCTGCTCGGGGCAACACTCCGTCGCCGGTGTCCGGTTAGCGCAATCATTCCCTTGCGAGAGCGCTGACGGCGTTCTACGCCGAAGGCGACCATTTCAGCCTTCGGAGTTCCCATGACCCAGACCGACAAAGCCGCAAAGATCCGCGCCGGACAGGGCTTCATTGCCGCGCTCGACCAATCGGGCGGCTCCACCCCCAAGGCGCTGCGGCTCTATGGGATCGAGGAAGACCGCTATTCCGGCGAGACGGAGATGTTCGACCTGATCCACGCCATGCGCGCCCGGATCGTGCGCGCGCCTGCCTTTACCGGAGAGGCCGTGATTGGCGCCATCCTGTTTGAACAGACCATGGACCGTGAGTTCGAGGGCGCGCCCTCGGCCACCTATCTGTGGGAAACGAAGGGGGTCGTCCCCTTCCTGAAGATCGACAAAGGTCTGGAAGAGGCGGCCAATGGCGTGCAGCTAATGAAGCCAATGCCTGACCTGGACGCGACCCTGGCCCGCGCCGTCGAAAAAGGGATCTTTGGGACCAAAGAACGCTCGGTCGTTGGCGCCGCCAATGCGGAAGGCATTGAGGCCATCGTCGCCCAGCAATTCGCGGTCGGGAACCAAGTCCTGGCCCATGGGCTGATCCCGATCCTGGAACCCGAAGTGACGATCTCCATCGCCGATAAGGCCGAAGCGGAGGCGATGCTCCGCGACGCAATCCTGAAGCATCTGGACACCCTGCCCGAGGGCACGGAGATCATGCTGAAGCTGACTCTGCCGGAAGAGCCGAACTTCTACGCCCCGCTGGTGGACCATCCCAAGGTCATGAGCGTTGTGGCTCTGTCCGGTGGCTATTCGCGGGACGAGGCCAACGACCGTCTGTCCAAGAACCGGGGCGTCATCGCCAGCTTCAGCCGCGCCCTGACAGAAGGCTTGTCCGACGCACAGGACGATGACGCCTTTAACGGGGAACTTGGCAAAACCATCGAAAGCATCCGTGCGGCTTCCGTCGCTGGGTAATCTTCGCTTTAAGGGGACCGCGCACCAGGTGCGTCGGTCGACCGTTACACGGACGCGCCCTTTGGGGCGCGTCTTGCATTTGGGGGATTCCTATGGGCCACAGCCCATGGCATAGTCCCGCCAAGGACCCATCAGAGGTTTCTGGAGCAGGCAGATATGGCACCCAAACGCAGAACGCCGGGCTACGGCATTATCCTTCCGATCGCTCTGCTTGGCTTTGCCGGGTATTTCGTTTTTGCCGCCGTCCAAGGTGAATACGGCGTCTTTCGCCGGGTAGAGCTGGAAGCGGACCGTGCGCGGTTGGAAGGCGAACTCGCTCTGTTGACCCAAGAGACAGACCGCATGCGTGACCAAACGCGGCGCCTGTCAGATGACTATCTCGATTTGGACCTGCTGGACGAACGGGCGCGCATCGTGCTCGGCATGGCGCGCGTCGACGAAATCGTCATCGAATAAGCCCTCGCGCGGGTCCGAGCGGCCTGTCCCCTTAGATCGATACACCATCCGTTTTTGAGACCACGGAATCCGTCCGTTCGCACGTTTTGGCGGCGTGTCGCAACGACGGCTGGCTTGACGGGCAATCCGTAAAGTCTTGCAGACATCGCGATGCAGGTTTGCAGCGAAGGGACTTCCCGTAGGAGAACCTTTCCGCTAGGAGATTGTTTAACGTTGAACGATCTCTGACTCGGAGGAGGACCCAATGGCCACACGCAAGGCGCCTGCCAAGGCGAAGCCGAATGTGTCTAAGGACGACCTGCTGCAATACTACCGCGACATGCTGCTGATCCGGCGGTTCGAGGAAAAAGCAGGCCAGCTGTACGGCATGGGCCTGATCGGCGGGTTCTGTCACCTCTACATCGGGCAGGAAGCCGTTGTCGTTGGCTTAGAGGCCGCCGCCAAAGAAGGCGACAAGCGCGTCACCTCATACCGCGATCACGGCCATATGCTGGCCTGTGGCATGGACCCAAATGGTGTCATGGCTGAGCTTACGGGGCGCGAGGGGGGGTACTCCAAGGGCAAGGGCGGCTCCATGCATATGTTCTCCAAGGAGAAGCATTTCTACGGCGGCCATGGGATCGTTGCGGCCCAAGTGCCCATCGGCGCGGGTTTAGCCTTTGCCGATAAATATAAGGGCAACGACAACGTCACCTTCGCGTACTTCGGCGATGGGGCCGCAAACCAGGGCCAGGTCTATGAGGCCTACAACATGGCGGAGCTCTGGGATTTGCCAGTGATTTTCGTCATCGAGAACAACCAATACGCCATGGGCACCTCGACCCAGCGGTCAACCAAGTCACCCAGCTATTGGGAGCGTGGCGCCGCCTATGGCATCCCCGGCGAAGAAGTGGACGGGATGGACGTTCTGGCCGTGAAGGCCGCCGGCGAAAAGGCCGTCGCCCACTGCCGCGCGGGCAAGGGCCCCTACATCCTGGAAATCAAAACCTACCGCTATCGCGGCCACTCCATGTCGGACCCGGCCAAATATCGAACCCGCGACGAAGTGCAGAAAATGCGCGAAGAGCGGGACGCTATTGAGATGGTACGTCAGATGCTTCTGACCGGCGAGCACGCCAGCGAAGACGACCTCAAGGCCATCGACAAAGACATCAAGAACATCGTGAACGCCTCGGCGGAATTCGCGAAGGAAAGCCCGGAGCCCGCGCTCGAAGAGTTGTGGACCGACATCTATGCAGACGAAATTCCGCAGGAGGCCGTGTAAATGGCAACCGAAATCCTGATGCCAGCCCTCTCCCCCACGATGGAGGAGGGCACGCTCGCCAAGTGGTTGGTCAAAGAAGGCGACAGCGTCGCCTCCGGCGATATCCTGGCGGAAATTGAGACCGACAAGGCGACCATGGAATTTGAGGCCGTGGACGAAGGCACCATCGGCAAAATCATCGTCGCTGAGGGCACCGAAGGGGTAAAGGTGAATTCCCCCATCGCCCTGTTGCTGGAAGACGGCGAGAGCGCGGACGCGGTGACGACCACCACAGAGGCCACGACACAGGAAGCTCTGGAAGAGGCCGCGACCCCTGCCCCTGCCGCCGCGCAGGTCGCGAGCGAGGAACCGACCCCAGTGTCCAAAGCCTCGCCGGACTGGCCGGAAGGCACGGAGATGATCACCCAAACCGTCCGCGAGGCCATCCGCGACGCCATGTCCGAAGAGATGCGCGCCGACGACACGGTGTTCGTGATGGGCGAAGAGGTGGCCGAGTACAACGGCGCCTACAAGGTGACCCAAGGCATGCTGGACGAGTTCGGGTCGCGCCGGGTCATCGACACGCCGATCACGGAACACGGCTTCACCGGCATCGGCGTTGGCGCAGCCTTTGGCGGCCTGAAGCCAATTGTCGAGTTCATGACGTTCAACTTCGCCATGCAAGCCATTGATCAGATTATCAACTCTGCTGCGAAGACGCTCTATATGTCCGGCGGACAAATGGGCGCGCCCATGGTCTTCCGCGGGCCGAATGGCGCCGCCGCGCGGGTGGGCGCCCAGCATTCCCAGGACTACGCCGCTTGGTACGCAAGCATCCCCGGCCTGAAAGTCGTGATGCCCTATTCGGCGGCGGACGCCAAAGGCCTGATGAAGACGGCCATTCGCGACCCCAACCCGGTCATCGTCCTGGAGAACGAGATCCTCTACGGGAAGTCGTTCGAGGTGCCCAAGCTGGACGATTTCACGATCCCCTTCGGCAAAGCCCGGATCTGGCGCGAGGGCTCGGACGTGACGCTCGTCTCCTGGGGGATCGGCATGACCTACGCCCTAGAAGCGGCCGAACGGTTGGCAGCCGATGGGATCGAGGCGGAGGTCATCGACCTGCGAACGCTCCGCCCAGTGGATTATGACACGGTTCTCGCATCGGTCATGAAAACCAACCGCTGCGTTCTTGTGGAGGAAGGTTTCCCGGTCGCGTCTTTCAGTGATCACATGGCCTCGACGATCATGCAGCGCGCCTTCGACTACTTGGACGCGCCGGTCGTGACCTGCACGGGCAAAGACGTACCGATGCCCTACGCCGCGAACCTTGAAAAGCTGGCGCTGGTGACGACCGACGAAGTCATCGAAGCCGTCCGCAAAGTGACCTACAAGTAAGGGGCCGCAGATATGGCAACCGAAATTCTGATGCCCGCCCTCTCACCCACGATGGAAGAGGGGACGCTTGCGAAATGGCTTGTGAAGGAAGGCGACACGGTATCCTCCGGGGACCTTTTGGCCGAAATCGAAACTGACAAAGCCACAATGGAGTTCGAAGCCGTCGATGAAGGTATCGTCGGCAAGATCCTCATCGCCGAAGGAACGGAGGGCGTGAAGGTCAACTCTCCCATCGCGGTCCTGCTCGAAGAGGGAGAGGACGCCTCCGCCGCTGAGGTCGCCACCTCGGGCGGTGGCACCAGCGTCCCCGTTGCTGACGCGCCCGCCGACACTGCGCCTGCCAAGGCGGAGGGTCCTGATGACAGTGCCACCCCGGCGCCCGCCGCCAAAGGTGATCGCGTCTTTGCGACACCGGTAGCGCGCCGGATCGCGAAGGACAAAGGCTTGGATCTCAGCCAAATAAAGGGATCGGGCCCGCGCGGGCGGATCGTCAAAGCAGACGTCGAGGGGGCTCAAGTCAGTGCAGCGCCAGCACCCGCCGCCGCCACGGATGCACCAAAGCCAGCCTCAACCGACGGCCAAAAGCCCGCGATGCCCGCTGGCATGGCCGCGGACACAATCCTCAAGATGTACGAAGATCGGGAGTTCGAAGAGGTCAAGCTGGACGGGATGCGCAAGACCATCGCAGCCCGCCTGACCGAGGCCAAGCAAACGATCCCGCACTTCTACTTGCGGCGGGATATTCACCTCGATGCTCTGCTGAAGTTCCGCAGCCAGTTGAACAAGCAGCTTGAGGGTCGCGGGGTCAAACTCTCCGTGAACGACTTCATCATCAAAGCAGGCGCCTTGGCGCTCCAAGCGGTGCCTGACGCCAATGCTGTCTGGGCCGGAGACCGCGTGCTCAAGTTGACCCCATCGGACGTGGCGGTCGCCGTAGCGATCGAGGGTGGGCTCTTCACGCCAGTGCTGAAGGACGCGCACCTGAAGTCTCTGTCAGCTTTGTCGGCTGAGATGAAAGACCTCGCCGCCCGCGCCCGCGACCGGAAGCTGGCCCCCCATGAGTATCAGGGCGGTAGCTTCGCGATCTCGAACCTGGGAATGTTCGGCATCGACAACTTCGACGCGGTCATAAACCCACCCCATGGATCCATCCTTGCGGTTGGTGCAGGCGTCAAAAAGCCAGTGATTGGCAGCGACGGAGAGATTACCGCCGCAACGGTCATGTCTGTGACACTGAGCGTCGATCACAGGGTAATTGATGGCGCTCTGGGCGCAGATTTCTTGAAGGCCCTGGCAGAAAACCTCGAAAACCCGATGGTTATGCTGGCTTAATCAGGTGTGCGGCGACGTCGTCGACGCCGCCCCTATTCTCACGCGTCGGGCGTCCTGATCCCGATCAGCTGATCCATCATGATAGACGGCTGCGCGCAGCCAGCCTCACCGACGATCTTGGCCGGCACACCAGCCACCGTTTTCATGGGAGGAACCGCTTCAAGAACAACCGAGCCTGCGGCAATGCGGCTGCAGTGGCCGATGGATATGTTCCCAAGAACCTTCGCACCCGCCCCGATCAGAACCCCATCCGATATTTTAGGGTGGCGATCATCGTCTTCCTTGCCCGTGCCGCCCAATGTTACAGAGTGCAGCATGGAAACGTTGTCGCCAACGACGGCTGTTTCCCCGATGACGATGGAGTGAGCGTGGTCGATCATGATACCCCGACCAACACGCGCATTCGGGTGAATATCGACGCCGAAGACTTCGCTCACCCTCATCTGAACAAAGTAAGCCAGATCGACCCGGCCCTGTCGCCAGAGCCAATTGCCCACGCGGTACGCTTGGATGGCCTGGAAGCCTTTGAAGAACAGCAATGGCTGAAGAAACCGATGACAGGCCGGATCACGTTCGTAGACGGCCACCACATCCGCACGGGCCGCCTGCCCGAGTTCTGGGTCATCTAGATAAGCCGTATCCGACACTTCGCGCAGCAGTTGTGCCGACATTTCCGACGACGCCAGCTTCTGAGCGAACCGATAGGCGAGCGCCTGTTCCAGGGACCCGTGGTGCAAGATACAGGAATGGATCAACCCACCAAGCAGCGGCTCCCCGGCGATGGCATCGCGCGCCTCCCGCATTGCTTGGTCCCATACGAAGTCGACTGCGCGCACTGTGCTATCGGGCAAGGTCATGGTCAGTGTTCCTCAATTGCCCGATCAACCTAGTTGTCGGGGCGACCGAGGGCAAATCACCATTTGTGCGTCAATTCAGCAGCAGTCTTGAAAAGTGTCCAGGACCGAAGACGTCGGACACCTGTGCAACTTCCCATATCGTTGGACCGCTTCCCACCCCAACATCAGCCGCTTCGGTTGGTGAGAGAGCAAACTCCGTATCGCTCTGCTGCCAATCTCGCAGGAGAACGCCACCAGCATCGCGCACGCGCACCTCATAGCGTTCAACACTCTCCAAAAGGGGCACATCAGCGGCGTCCCAGGCTTCACCAACCGCCCGCGACCTGCGAACCCATGTCAGACGAAACCCGTCCTGATCCAGGATCGCCCGCAGATGGGCAGGCGCATAGGGCCGCAGCCCCTCGCCGATAGCCGTTTCAACCCGATAAACATAGCTAGGATGGTCAACACCCAAGCGGGCAGAGCCGATGCGATAGTGCCGGGGCAGTCCTAGCGCATCTGTCGCCAAATCAATTTGCTCCGCCGCGCCATCCAACAGCACAACCGTGCTCCCAATGGGCCAAACATCGGGGATGACAGCATCTGTGCCTCTCTGACCACGCAACCGTTGGCGAAGAGCCCAGACCCCTGGTTCAATCAACTGCGCATCCTGGAACTGAAAGATCTCCCATCCGCCGATGGACCCGTTCCCAATTGCCATCGCATTGGCGCCAGACAAAATAGCCGTGCGCGATTTGCTCTCCAACGGTGGCCCCTGAAGCCGCACAACAAGGTCCGGACCGCGATCCCATAGCCCTGCTTGTGCGCGCTCTAGAACCGTTTCCGTCACACCCAACGTTGCAGGCGTGTCGATCACCGTGTTCAAACGGTAACCTGCATCTTCCACCGATGAATGGATGGCAACCGACCCAGGCCAGGGCCTCGCAGAGACAGCCACATGGGGCGCATGCGGAACCTCCTGCCCCGTCAGCAGCGGCAGATCTAAGAAAACGGACTGAACGGGCAAAGCAGCCGCCGGTCGCGATTTTCCGGACCCATCTTCCACGGCATCGCTCGGGTCGAACACCGATGTCTCTGCGCGCACGGCCTCGACCCGCCGTTGTCCGGCGTCTTCAATCCGATCAATCCGCCAGGTATCGTCCGCATCCCCGACGCGCATCAGATCACCAACTCGCACGTCACGGGACGATGGGGGCAAGGCCAATTCGAGCGTGTCCCGCGCGATACGCGCCTCCGCCAGATAGCGTTCGGCAAGGGCATGTCCTTCCCCTGCTGTCAGCGACAATGGCAGTTCGCTATCCGTAATCGGCAAAGCATCTTCCCCAGGATGCACGGCATCCCCCGTACGCGGGGCAAAATCACCCCCCGCGTCCACATGATGCACTCGGACGCGGCCAGCCACCTCAGCCTCGGGCGCTCGCTGGACAGAAACAACCGGCTTAGTGCCATCGCGCACCAGCATGCTTTCTGCGATCGAGACCTCTTTCGCGTTTTCACGCATGGAAAATTGGAGGGTGCCCGACCGTTCGATAACCTCAATTCCATAGGCCAGCAACAACGGCTGCAAATCCGCGCGCGCGCTCTGGACAGAGGTGACGGTGTATCCACGAACGACACCATAGACCTCCGACACATCCACAGGTCCCAATCCGGCTGACTGACAAATCTCGACGATGACGCTGGCCAGCGACTGATTTCCTGATCGCCCATTGATCCAATGCCCACGACCGTAATTCTCGCCATCGGTCCAGAAGGACCGTAGATCGGGGAAGGCTGGCCATGGTCTTGCATCCCAAGCCCACGCCAGGCTGTGGGGCAGGTCCAACATGCGGCCCCCAAATTCCTCAGACACCGGATTGCGATCCGGATCCCGCCAATAGCCCAGGATTGCGCGCAAATACTGCGCCTGCATGGCGTCATCTCGACGGCCATTGGAATAGAAGGGTAGGCTCGACTCGGACGACTTTGGATCAAGAAACTTGTTCGGTTGATTGGCACCCTTATCGATTGCCGCGCACCCATACTCGGTGAAGCGAATAGGTTTGGACTGCGGCAACCATGCCGTCGGGGTCGAAAGCCGTTGCCCATCAATCCGGTCATGGTGCGGGTTGAGCCACCAAGACTTCAGATCCTTGTAGCGGTAGACCCATGGCTCCTGCGCAAGTCCGTCCGTGATCGGAACACGCCGTTGGGCATCCCGCGCCTCTTGAGTTGGGTAGTACCAGTCATACCCCTCGCCCCCTTCGACGTTGGCCATGAGGTACGGCAAGCTGCGCCCGTCACCCCAGGCCGCATCCGCATGGTTCAGTCCGTCACGCCAATCGGACAGCGGCATGTAATTGTCGATCCCGATGAAATCCAAAGCGGGATGGGACCAAAGCCGATCCAAATGGAAGTGAACGTTGCCCGTATCGACCGGATGATACCCGAAGTACTCGCTCCAATCCGCTGCATATCCGAGCTTAGCCCCAGGCAGCAAAAGACGGACGTCCTCCAACAAGGCAATCATAGCACCGACAGCGGGGAAGGTATCGTCCGCTCCGCGAATTTGCGTCAGAGAGCGCATCTCTGACCCAATACAAAAGGCTTCCACCCCGCCCGCAGCTGCGCACAAGGCAGCGTAGTGCAGGATAAACCGCCGATACGAAAACTCGTCGGGGCCGGAATACGATACCGTCCCATCATTGATCGCAAAATCACCGGGTGAAACCGTGCCAAAGAAGGCTGCGACCTCCGCATCCGCAGCCACCGTCCGATCCGTCGTCCCGTCACGGCCCGGTGCGATGTCGGTCGTGATGCGCCCTCGCCAAGGCAACACCGCCTGCTCATCCTCGCCCCAGGGGTCAGGTAGGCCATTTCCCGCAAGTTGATCCATCAAAATGAACGGGTAAAAGGTGACATCCAGACCGCGTGCGGTCATATCGCGAATGATCTCCACCACCGAGGCATCCCCAGGCGTGCCCCCATACACCGGGCGATCCTCTAGCGTTGGCACGACACCTGCCGTCTCGCGCGTCATTCCCGACACCGTCCAGGGTTGCGGTGTGCCATCGGTTTCATCCTGTTCCGCACGGGGGCGGATGGTACACTGCCCACATCTCAGGTCGTCGCCAAACCAGGACACTATCAACGACGCCGATGTCACATTCGGAAGCTCTTCCTGAAGATCTCTGAGCGATACCGAGACATCTGGCATGTCTTGCAATGTATTCACGTTGGCCGAGTCTTTTCCGCCAGCACCATGGTCATAATGCACCGGAGTCGTGGCCAGGGCGTATTCGCCCGTGCCCGGCATCAACGCGACCCCTTCCACAAGATCTGCAACGTCCAACTCATCTGTGTCGGGGGCTCGCACAACCTCAAAGGACAGCTGGGGCAGACGATTGCCAAACGGCGTCAGGTCCAGGTCCTCAATGACGACGTAGGATATCCCGCGGTAGGCTGGCGCCGCACCGATCCCTTCCACGGCCTCAATCAACGCGTCAGGCTGCTGGTCCTCGCTCCCGTCGTAGACCCGCATGTGAATGCTATCACGGGCAATCTCATTGCCATCGGCCCAAACACGTCCGACCCGGGTCACCCGTCCCTCGCACAGCGCCAAGGCGACCGACACGCTATAGGTAAAACTTGTCGTCTGGGGCGCCTTGGGTCCGCCCTTGCCACTGCCGCCAGACGTGGTTCGCGTCTCCTTGAAGCGTGTTGCCCAGATCACCTGCCCGCCCAAGCGAACGCGACCAACGACGCGTGGGATGGCCGCGCCTTCGGATGCACCCGTCAAGCGAAACCGATCAACGCGCCCGTGTTCAATCGCCTCGGCACCGGCGCCCATGATCTGTTGGTCCAACACCCGGCCCAGCGTCGCACCGGCAGCGCGCCCAACAACCGCCGCGCTGAGCCCCAGCACAGACCCGCCAAGACTGCCGCCAATCGCGGCACCGGCCGCACCAAGTACCAGTGTTGCCATGGGTTAGTCCTCCAAAGCCGCCTTGGCGGGAAAATCGAAACGGGCCACGATGCGACGCGCCCAAGGTCTGGACAGGGGGCTTTCGACAACCCCTCGTCCCGAATACGCGTGGATGAAAGCGGCCTCGGGCCCGATGCGGCTCAGCACACCAAGATGCTTGGCGACGGCACCATCGCGCATGCGAAACAACAGACATTCGCCGAGCTGAAACGGGCGGTCAGGCGAAACGGGCCGCAGATGACGAACCGCTGCCTGGAACAGAACCTCGTTGCGCTGCGGCTCAGACCAATCGGCCGAGTACGGCGGCACCGCCTCCGGCTCACGACCATACAAGCCGCGCCAAACGCCACGGATTAACCCCAAACAATCGCTACCCGCCCTCCGAACCGATGCCTGGTGGACGTAGGGCGTCCCGAGCCAACGGCGCGCCTCGACAACAACGGCGCTCATCGCTTGCCACCGTCGTTTATGGCCCCGGACGTGGGATAGGCCAGCAGCCAGTCCTCGCCCGGAATATGCGGACAGCCGCGATAGTTCAGGAAGTTGTCGAACTTGAACCGGCAGGTCTCGGCGCGCTTGTCGCACCCTGCCGTCAATCTGATGCGCGCGCCCGGTTGGAGCGGCGCGAGCAGCTTCGACCATAGCTCAATCCGACGCCCAGTGGCGCCCGACCGATCCGTCTTGACCTGCGCGACCGCCCCGGCCGCCTTGCCGTCCAGCACGTCCACCCGACCACGCTCGAACCATTTCGCTGCATACAGATCCAGTGCCGGAAGGGTCAGGATCCGGTTTTCATCGACGGCCTCTACAGTGACTTCGAGGGAAAAGATCTCACCCGAGAGATCTTTACGACACCGATTGTCACCCAACACAGCGTCACAGCGGGCCTGATAGACTCGTCCGCGCACCTTGTTCAGCTGCTCCGCCAGACCGCGCAGATCCGCCGAAAATGCGCCGCCGCCCCAGGCAATTTCGCCAAGCCTACCTCGAAACAGGACTTCGAACGCTTCCGTATCCATCCAGTTGACCAGGTAGGCAACGACCTCAGCATCGTCCCAACGACCCGCTCTCAGGTCCGCTTCGGTGATCGCAGCGTCGCTCAGCGCTCCGGTGGCTTCGACGTTGTCCACGGACAATCCGGTCGAGCCTTGCAGCGCCCCAGCGCTGAGCCCCGATGATGCGCGACACGTGACGCCATCAATTTCGAGCGACATGTCATGGTCGGTAAACCCGTACACTGCTCCGTCTTTTCGGGTGACGACCCAAGCGCGACAGACTGTGGTCGTCCCCTCGGCCAGATGATCCGCAAGGTCGCTCATACGCGCACCTCCACGACCGGGACATCCGGCACCTCGCCCGCCTGAAAGCTCGCGACCGACGTCTGAATACCGTCGCTGTCGAAACGAACCGGCACGTCAAACTCATAGCCAGCCGTCACCTGAACCCCGCGATCCGGCGGCGCCTCAAACATCACCACGCCAGTCACGGGATCGACCACGTAGTGGATCGTGTCCTGCAATTCGTCGTTCTCGATGCCAATCCGAACGGACCCGCGCACCGGCTTGGCAATCGGTCGCGTGTAGCTCTGGGTTCCTGAGACATAGGTCTTGGTCAACGCAAAGCTGCGGCGAACACCATCTCCCGTACCGATCACCTGGTCATCGAAGGCTGGTTTTCGCGACGGAGCACATGACTTATGGTCGGACCAATCCTTCCAGCGGAACCCATGCAGGCGACCGCGCCGCGCCTCGAAAAACGCAATCAAATCAGACACGTCATCCAATGATCGCATGCCGACACCGGCGTCGTAGCGACGACGCGAATGGGCCCATGGCGTGTTCCGTTCTTCATATCCGTTGGCGAGCGTGACGATCTCCGTCAGGCGCTCAGGGCCTCCCACGCTGCCCAGCGACAAGCGGGGGGGAAACTGTACTTCGTGAAAGGACATGCGCTCCCTCCTCAACGGTTGCGCGCACCGCGCGACAGGGCGCGGGACATTTCGGCAGCGACCTGGCTGCGGGATTTGCGAAAGCCTTCCACATCCGGCGTTTGGATGTTCATCGTCACATTGACGGCACGACCACCCCCAACCATTTCAACGCCCAACCGGCCGTTAGCGCCCCGCGTCAATGGCATGATCGCCTCTGGTCCGGCCTCTCCCATCAGGCCGGTGCCTCCTCGCATGGGGAAGGTGGTCGGACCTGCAATGACGCCACCCTTGGCAAAAGGCATCACCCGGCCTTGGGAAAAGGCACCGCCGTCGGCGAAGGGCAGGATGGCGTTGACACCCTGGGCCAAGGCCCCACCCAGCGCCGTTTGTACGGGTTTCATGGCCGTGTTGTAGACGGTGTTCAGCATTGATTTCGCCAAGCCGTTCAGTGCGTCCGACAGCTTCATGCCGTCAAAAATCACACCATCGAACGCCCGTTTGAGGCTACCGCCAAAACTGCGAGACATGCTGTTGACCTCTTTCTGGGTGAACAGCATCTGGTCTTCCAGTTTTCCCAGCTCATCGGTGAACCGCGAGACGATCACTTGCCCCCCACCCATGCGCTGTTCCAGGTCCTCTAGCGTCCGGTCCAAGCCTTCAAGCTCTCGGTCATCCATCAGGTGTCTCCCGTCGTGTCAGGGAACCGCGCGGCCAGGGCCTCCAATCCCGCGCGATCCATTGGTAGCTTTCCGTCGCCATGCCCCAGCAAGAACGCCAACTCCGCTGGTGTCAGCGCCCAGAACGCAGCAGGCGACAGGCCCAAGCCCCGGATCCCGGCGGCCATGAGCGCTGGCCAGTCGAACACAGGTCCGCTCATGCGCCCGGCAACGCAAAGGCGCGCCCCAACAACAGCGCCGCCACGCGCGTGCATTCCATGGGCCCCCCTTCGATCTCTGCCTCCAACAGGGTCTTGGCCTGGCCGTGCCAGCCGCCTCCCCGCAGACCTGCCAACAGCAGTGCGATCACATCGCGCGCGGTAAACGCGCCCGTTTCGAACCGCTGCACCAGCGCGACAAGGCTGTCGGCCTCCATGCCGGCCTCCAATTCAGCCAAGGCACCCAGGGTCAGTTTCAGCACATGGCGGCGCCCATCCAGGGTCAGCGCCACCTCACCGGCAAAGGGGTTTCCGTCGGCCATCAGAGCGGCGTGAACGTCAACTCGCCCGCCGAGGCCAGTGCGATTTCATAGGTCGCCTCACCATCATGGGTGCCCCCATATTCGAGCGACGTGATCTGGAACGCGCCCTGGACCACACCGAAATCGGGGACGATCACCTGGAAGACAGGGACTTCACCGTCAAAGAATAGCTGCCGCGCGCGGGCATCCGTATCCGCATCGCGGAAGATGCCTGATCCGCTGATAGCCGCCGATTTGACGCCACCGCCACCCAGCAACTCGCGCCAGCCGCCCGTACTATCCAGGGAGGTCACGTCGATCGACCCCGCATTAAACGTCAGCCGCGTCGCCCGAAGCCCCGCCATGGTGCCGAACACACCGTTCCCGTCCAAATCGACCTTCAGCAAAAGGTCCTTACCGCTTTGCACCGTCATCTCTTCGCTCCTCAGGAAGTTTCGTCGTCAAGCCGCGCGCGGAACCACAGGTCGATGCGCCGGGTATCCTCGCCCTCATCTCGCCGGGCCTTCGCCTTCAAAAAACGGAGGGAGACCACGCGCCCCCGGCTCATCACCAAAGCCGCCGACAACAGGCTGTCGGACACCTGGGCCGCGACCGCCTTGGCCGCCATGAACCCGTCTCGGGACGTCACGACGCTGATGCGCAGATCATGGCGCGCGCCAGAGCCGGTCTGATCGGATCGGTCGGTCACGTCTTCCGGGCCGAGCGCCACAAAGAGATCCGGGGCCACCTGCGGCACTGCATCAAAGATCGCCCCGTCGATCAGGCTCTCCAGCGCAGGGTCCGACGCCAAACGGCTATAGATCGCCATCTGCAAGCTGTTGCCCATGGCATAGGTCATGGCGCGCCTCCTGCCTCGGGCATCTCTGTCGCTAAAATGGTGAGGTAACGGCCCGCGGAGTCGCTCTCATGGACCGCGTCGATGACAAAGGTCCGGGGGCCGTCCAACATCCGATGCCCCGGCCAAGGCCGCGCATCATGATCGCTAGGGACGGCATGGGTGAGAATTCTGACCTTAAGACGGGCCGTGTCTCCGAACTCGGTGGCCTTCAGGCTGCCCGAGCGCATACGAATCTCGCACCATAGGGCCCCCCGGGACACCCAGGTGCGAACAAAGCCGCCGGCACCGTCAGCCGTGTCCACCGGCACCTGATGCGTCATCCGCCTGTTGAAGGTCCGGCTCATAGAGCAGCCCTCCCCAGACGGCGGACGCGCCAGGGCGCCAGCAACGTCTCTATCATCGGCATCACAGCCGAGATGTCGCCACTGTCCAACCCCTCCGCCGTCAGCAGGACAGCTTGGCACATCGGATCGGGCAGCGTGTCCCAAGTGCCCCACCCCGCCCAAAGGGTAACTTGCAACACTGCGCCGGTTGAGACCGTGTGCGGCAACACAAGACAGGGGGTTTCCGGGTCCTCCTCGACCCGCGCGCCGACGATGGCGGTCGTCTGACCATCCCGCATCTCAGACACGGACAGCACGTCCGTCACCGGCGCCACGGGCAAAGCAATGCGATCACTGCCTTCGGACGGGCCGCACAAAACAACCTCCCGCGCGATCATCACCTTGCCCAAGCGGCGCTCCACCATGCCGATGGCACCACGCAAACGCTGCCGCAGCCGGGCATCCTGACCGGGCACAGTGGCGTAGCCCTCAGCCAACCTCAGATGCGCAGCCAGCTGCTCCACCGGCAGCTGGGCGTCAGTCAGGGCCTCGGTTTCTAGAACCATCAGAACCATAGGGTCCTCCGCAGGAAAGTGTTCGTGAAAATGACGGGACCGGCACGCCGCGCGTGCGGACCAAGGCCGGAAGCCCACCGGCCCCGTCCCCTGCCCCCGCCGCCGGGAACAGGGATCGGCAGACGCCCCTCAGGGCACCTCGGTTAGGCCACTGCGCACTTGAGCAGTTTGATCGCTGCAAAGTCCGTCACGTCCCCACCCACGCGCTTGGTGGCATAGAACAAGACATGGGGTTTGGCGCTGAACGGGTCGCGCAAGACCCGCAGGTCGGGCCGCTCCGCAATGGTGTAGCCTGCACCGAAATCACCAAACGCGATGGCCGTGGCGTTCGTCCCAACATCGGGCATGTCTTCGGCGATCAGCACCGGATACCCCATCAACTGCGCCGGCTGACCGGCGGCCAGGCTGTCCGTCCAAAGGAATCGCCCATCGGCATCCTTCATCTTGCGCACGGCACCGGCGGTCTTGGAGTTCATGACAAAGGCCGCGTTCGCCCGGTACTTAGCACCCAGGGCATAGACCAGGTCGACAATCGCATCGGCAGGCGAGGTCGTATCAAAGTCATCGGCAGCACCCGTCGCCACATAGCCCAGGTTGCCCCAAGCCCAGGAGGCTTCGTCGACAGCGGTATAGGTCAAAAAGCCCTTGGGCTTGTCGATCCCGTCCCCAACCACAAAGGCCGCGGCCTCAGCGGTGGCGAACTTGTCGGCGATGCGCCCGGCCAGCCAGCCCTCGATATCGAAGGCCGCATCATCGAGCAGACGCTGGGACGCCTTGGGCATGGCCGACAACTCATGCAGCGCGATGGAGATACGGTCGAACTGGGGCGAGGTTGTCTCGCTCACCGACCCCGTCTCGGTGACCCAACCCGCGCCCATCTCCGTATGGTCCACCAGCACATCGTAGGAGGTCGCCTCGACGTTGACCACATTGGCCACCGCCCGAAGCGAGGCGGCCGAGGTCAGCACCGATTGTACCGTTTCGGCGGTCTGCGGATCGACCAGATAGCCACCCTCGGCGGCCACGGCGGTGTTCATGGACTTGCCGTCCATCTCCAGGGCGCGCAGCCCGTCGTCATCGCCCGACCGCAGATAGGCATCCATGGCCTTCTGGTGGGGGGCGTCGTCGGCCATTGCGGTCTCAAGCTGGGGACGTTGGGTCTTATAGGTCATTTTCAGACGCTCTTCCTGTTGCTGCATGTCTCGGGTGATCTGATTGCGGAAGCCTTTGAAGTCGCTGACCAAACCGGCCAACGCCTCCGTGACTTCCCCGACGCCGTCATGGCTCATCGGGCTCTCCTTCGTTGGATCAATGCGGCGGCTTCAGTCGCGCGCCAGTTCAAGACGCGCGGCCTGGATTGCCCGCGCCACGTCACGCAGAGGGTCCGCCTTGGCCCCCACCCGCGCACTGGGCAGCATTGGAAACGTCACCAGCGACACCTCCCAAAGCTCCAGTTCCTGCAGGAGCCTGCGCCCCTGACTGTCCTTCACGGCCCGTTTGACCGTGTATCCGATGCTCAGCCCGTCCAGCGCGCCCGCCTCGATCAGCGCCGCGGCTTCGCGGGCCTTCTCGACACCGGGCAACAGCCGTCCCTCGACATAGAGGCCGCGCTTGTCTTCCCGGACAACGTCCCAGACGCCGATCACCTGGGCCGGGTCGTGCTGCCAGAGCATCTTGATGCTGCGCCCTTCGGCATCTGCGCGCGCGAGACTGTCGCAATAGGCACCGGGCGCGACCACATCGCGGCCCGTGTCCTCGACCCCGAACCAGCTGGCGTACCCCGTAATCCGGGCACCCTCCTCCAGCCGCACGGAGGTCTCTCCGTGCGCGAACTTCTTTTCCAATGTCATGGTGCGTCTCCTCGCCCCTATGCGCCGGTCACACCGGCATGAACGCGCCGCTCATCACGAACGACATGAAGCCGCCGACGATGGCCGCGACGATCAGCCAGACCAGGCGCGAGATCAGACCGTCGATCCGATCCAGCCGCGCGTCGATCCGATTGAACCGCGCCTCCAGCCCGTTCTGCTTTTCCTTGTTGACCTCCCGGTCGGTCTCCAACCGGCCGATGATCATCTCGACCCCGGCCAGTCGCGCCTCCAGCCTGGCAAAGACCGCGTCGGTCTCCTGAAACGGCGCATAAAGGTACCGTGACCCGCCCCCGCGGGCGTCCCCCGCCATGGCTCACACCTCCAGCGCGGGCAGACCCAGCATCCGCCGCTTCTCGTCATTGGTCAGGAAATCCGCACTGGCGATCCGCGCCCACTCCGCATCCCGCTCCGCTTGCAGGGCGGGCACGCGGTCGCGGTCCGGCTCAATCCGCATTGGCTCCTGTCCATGTTGCGACAACCAATGGGACAGCGCCTCGACCACCTTGCCCACCAGCGGCAACACGGTCAGGCGATAGAACGCCCGGTTCGCCTCCACGTAATTGGCATAGGTCGCATCCCCCGGGATCCCCAGCATCATCGGCGGCACGCCAAAGGCGGTGGCGATCTCGCGGGCGGCGGCCTCCTTGGTCTTCTGGAACTCCATGTCCGAGGGCGAGAATCCCATGGGCTTCCAATCGAGCCCCCCTTCCAGCAGCATCGGCCGCCCCGCGTTCCGCGCCCCCTGGTGGTTCGCTTCCAACTCCGCCGACAGACGGTCAAACTGATCGGGGCTCAGCCCCGGCTCACCCTGATGCACAATCGCGCCCGAGGGCCGCGCCGCATTGTCCAGCAACCCCTTGGACCACTTCGAGGCCGCGTTGTGGACGTCAATCGCGCTCGCCGCCGCCTGCATGGGCGATAGGCCATAGTGGTCATCCTGGGGGTGGAACATCCGCACATGACAGATGGGGGAGACCTCACCCACCTTGAACCGGTGCTTCCGCCCCCCGACCGCATAGTCATAGGCCACCGGCCAACCATCGGCCCCGGGCACCACCGACATCCGATCGGACCGCAGCACATGAAGCTCCAGCGGCAAGCCCTCGGCTCCCACCGCCTCCACGAAGGCATCGCCCGACAGCATCAGCTGCCCGAACAGCGCCTCGAACCACTCGGCCCGCCCCTGGGCGCCATTGGGTCGCGCCAATAGGTCGACCACCGGATGTACCTCGAACCGAGCCATGCCGTCGCCGCAGACCAGCGGCACCGCCGCCGCTGCCTCCGCGATCAGCTTTACCGCCCGAAAGCCCACCGGGTTGCCCGTGAACCCCGTCCGCACCATCGACCCAGTGTCCCGAGGCGACCAGACCGACCGGCCTGCCGTGCCCCAGGCGACCACACGCCCCGTCGCCGAGGCCTTCGCCGCCTCCGGGGCTGCATCCTTCCTGCCAAATCCGAACATCGCCCGTTCCTTCATCTTGCCCATAAAAAAGGGGCGCCCGCCCGCGCCCCGCTCATCCTTGGTCAAAGCTGCCGCATCCGCGGCCCCGCCCCCTGCCTGGCGGGATCCAGCATGGCCTCCCACAGCGCCCAGACCAGCGCGTCCACCCGGTCGGGCGAGCCCCGCCCCTGGTAGCCCGTGGCCCCCATCCGGCACATCTGATCCTCTAGCCGCGCCAAACCCCGCGCGTGCCGCACTCGGCCCTGCTCGTAGAGCGCTGCCACCGGCTCCGCTCGAACGCCCTTGGCCGCCCGCGCCGTGACCTTCCGATAGGCCACCAAGGGCGCCACTTGGCGCAACACGGCTTCGATCATCTCGCCGCCCTGATTGCCCTCAGCCACCACGCGGTCCGCGTTCCAGCGGTCGTAGGCCGAGGCCACCGCCGCCGCCCATTCCGTGGGCGAGGCGGCACTGACCGTGGCATCCTCCAACACCCAAGCGCGCCAGTCCTGCGGCGCCCCTTGGGTCATCGCGCCGACAACCACGATCCCCGTCTCGTCCGAAGCACCGCCCGAACTCACCGCCGGGTCCACGCCGACTATCACCCGGTCGAACGCCTCCGGCGGATCCCCCCGCAAAGCGTCCAAGCCAGAGGTCGTCCAGAACGCCCCCTCCATGTCTTCCAGCAGCACGCCGTCCAACTCCTGCCGACCCAGCCGCGTGCCCGCGTATTTCGCGCGGACCTCCTCCAAGAAGCCGCGCGCCAGATGCGCCCGGTTCGCCTCGGTCGGCGCATGGGTCGACACGGTCGTGGGCCGCGCCAAAACCTCCTTCAACACCTCTACGTTGCGGGGCGTCGTCGTCACCACGGCGCGGGGGTCCTCTCCCAGCCGCAGACAAAACTGCAAGTTGTCCCAGGTTTCGGACCCGCGCTTCCACTTCGCCAGTTCATCCACCCAAGCCGCGTCGAACTGAGGTCCCCGGAGGGCCTCCGGGTCATGGGCCGAAAAGGCCTGCGCCTCCGCCCCGTTTTCCCAAACCAGCTTCCGCTGCCCGGCCTTCCAGACCGGGCGGCGGTCTGGGGGCGAACAGGCCAGTATCCCGCTCTCCCCCTCAATCATCACGTCACGCACCTGTTCATAGGTCTCCCCGACCAGCGCGACGCGCCGCGCGAACCCAGGCTGCAGGGCGCGCGGCCCTTCCACCTGGGACCGCACCCATTCCGCACCGGCGCGGGTCTTCCCCGCGCCGCGCCCGCCCAAGATCACCCAGGTCCGCCATGTCCCCACAGGCGGCACCTGATGATCCAGGGCCCAGAAGTCGAACAGCCAGGGCAACGACGCCAAGGCATTGTCACTTAAGCCGTCCAGAAAGACCTCCCGCTCAGCCTCGCTCAAGCAGGAGATCGAGGCGGCGCCGGACTTCAGCCCGCGCACTGGCCAGGTCAAGCCCGTCCCCTCCGCGTTCGATCCGTCCGGCATCCGCCACCTTCCCTTCTAAATCCACCGCCTGAGAGACGGCCTTGGCAAGGTCCCGGCTCAGCTTCAGCACATCGTCGGGTTTGATCCCGTCGATAGGTGTCTCAGCCAATTCCAGAGCCTTGCGATCCAATACATCCCGCAGCGTCTCCATGCTGCGCAGCGCCGAACGCGCCCGTCCTTCGACATCGCCCAGGTCGGTATCCCCGGCGACCACACTCGTTTCCTCGATCATGAACTTGCTCCCGTGCAGGTTTCCCCGGTCCGCACGATCGAGACAAAAAACGAGGCGCCCCAGGATGTCTCCCGATCCGCGCCTCGCCCATGTCTTCCAGCTTGTCCCAAATGTGTTCGTGAGCGTTCTGTGGGTCAACGGAAATATTCCGTGATCGTCGATAATTCTTAAATTACTGATTATGTTATATATTTACGAACTGCGCACATTTGCGCCTAAGCCAGAGCACTGCGCCATTCAACCCTAGAGTCGCCAGCATCCCTCCGCCAAAGTCAGGCCACCAAGCACACCTTGGTCGGACGCATCGCATATCGACCCGTCCGAGATTTAACGAAAGGAATAGCCTATGAAGACCCCAATCGCTTTGGCGGTATCTCTCGTCGTGGCCGTCCCCGCCGCTGCCGCGGACCTGCGCATCATCGTGCAAAGCACGAAGCCGCCCGTCATTTTGCAAGGCAATGAAACACTCAGCGAGGCATCCGCCGTCGACATGGTGTTGACGCCCCTGGGTGACAGCGGCTTTGCCTTCACGAACGCGGCTGGTCAAATCGTGGTCAAGGTCCCAGAGGGCAGATCCGTCGACATCTCAACCGAGTAAGGCGGATCGCTGCCAGGGACGACGCCTGTCCATCCCATGGCACGTGTCCCGACCAGGGCGCAGGTGCAATGGGCGGGGCACTGTCACCAGCGACGGACGTCTTCCCAAAGGACCAACGTATCGAAGGCGGGTTTGCACCGATCCAAAGACTGTCGGCAACATATTGATTTAGTGCGTATTTCGTTAGGATCTCGCCAACCTGTTCCAGGCTGGCGACCGATATCTTCGGAACCTGATCCCAAACCCGCCGTTTCTTTTCCAGACATCGCGGCCCGCATTCAACGTCTCGCGGGCCGCACATTGGAAAGGTTACGACATGTCCAAGACGCTTATGACCACCGCCGCCGCCCTGCTCATCACCGCACCTGCCGCCTTTGCGCAGATGGCATCAACCGGCATCAAGGGCATCGCCTATGTCGATGGCAGCGTCACAACCGAGAGCCCACTGATCGACCAGGCCGCCGCAATCAATCCGACCGACGCGGATGCGCTGATTACGTCTTACAGCTCGGCGGAGCCGGTCGTGATCCAAGGCGGCAAAGTGCTGAGCGACGCCCAACCAATCGATATGGATCTGACGGCAGTGCCCAATACCGAGTTCACGTTCACGAACGCCGCAGGCCAGGTCGTCATCATGGTGCCCGCCGGGCGCGACGTGGCGGTGGTCGACAAATAAAGACTTGTCACATCAGACACGTAGAAAGGGACGGCACATCGCCGTCCCTTTTTCAATTACCGCTGGTGGATTGCCGAGCCGCTTCAATCGCCCGCCACGCAGCAACGTTCCGATTGTGTTCGGCCAAGGTCTCGGCGAACGCATGGCCTCCGGTCCCATCGGCCACGAAAAAGATGAAATCGGTCTCTTCGGGATCCATGGCCGCGCGGATCGCAGCGGCGCTTGGGTTGGCAATCGGCCCCGGCGGCAAACCATCAATCCGATAGGTGTTGTAGGGCGTGGTCCGGTCCAACTCGCTCCGCCGCAAACCACGGCCGAGGCCACCCTGGCCGTTCGTGATCCCGTAAATCACCGTCGGGTCCGTCTGCAGACGCATCCCCTGGTTTAATCGGTTTACGAAGACGGCGGACACCAACCGACGCTCCTCGGCGACACCGGTCTCCTTCTCGATGATAGACGCAAGCGTCAGCGCCTCCTGCGGCGTCTCCAGCGGCAGACCTGGCACCCGCGCCGCCCAGGCCTCCGCCAGGATCCGCTCCTGCGCCACGCGCATCCGCTGCAACAGGTCTCCGGCGTCGGACCCCCGGGCCACGTCATAGGTATCGGGCGCCAGGCTGCCTTCGGGCGGCACGACCAACCCGTCGACCCCCTCTAGGAAATCGGCGCCCTTCAAGCCCTCGACCACCTCCCAGGAGGTCAGGCCAGGCGCAACCGAGACCCGCCAGGTGATCGGCACACCCCTTGCCACAAGGTCGGTGTAGGCCTCCGGCGTCGCGTCCACACCAGGCGCAAAGGTGGCGACCTCCACCGGCGCATCCTGCCCGGGGACACGCTCCCGAACGCGCACCTCAGGCCCGCGCGCGCGCAACAAGTAGGTGACCGTGTAGGGGAAGACAGAAGGCCCGCCCGCTGTGATGATGTCCAGCACCTCCGGCATCGACGCCCCCGCCGGGATCTCATAGGTCCCGAACTTCAGGTCACGATCCCGTTCCGCATATTTCGTTCCGATGCGGAAAATACTGTCAGAACTGACGATGCCATCCCGCGCCAGTGCCACGCTCACGCGATCCAGATTTGCCCCGCGCGGTACTTCAAAGAACGCGGCTTCGGCCAGCGGCCCAGGCTCCGCCCAACGGCTTTTGCCAAGCTGCACCAGACCCGCCAGGCACACGATCACCACGATCCCGAGGGTCAAGGCATTCGCCGCGATATGCTTCCACATCAGAGGGTTCCGTTCCGATGTTAATGTGGTTTCGACAAGATAAGCGTCGCATTCGTACCGCCAAACCCGAAGGAATTCGACAGGACCACGTCAATCTTCCGCTTCTCGGCAACCTTCGGCGCAAGCGACAGCTTTGTGTCCACGGCGGGCGTGTCCAAGTTCAAAGTGGGCGGCGCGATCTGGTCGCGCAAGGCCAGGATGCAGAAAATAGCTTCTACCGCGCCGGCAGCGCCCAGCAAATGGCCCACGGCCGACTTCGTCGACGACATCGTGACCTTGCCCGCATGGTCGCCCAGCATCCGCTCTACCGCGCCCAACTCAATGGTGTCCGCCATGGTCGAGGTGCCGTGGGCGTTGATGTAGTCAATGTCCCCCGGCGTCAGACCCGCATTCTTGAGCGCGGCCCGCATGGCCCGTTCCCCGCCCTCGCCATCCTCAGACGGAGCGGTGATGTGATAGGCGTCGCCCGACAATCCATAGCCGCGCACTTCGGCATAGATCTTGGCGCCCCGCGCCTTGGCGTGCTCGTATTCCTCCAGCACCACGACCCCGGCGCCCTCCCCCATGACGAAGCCATCGCGGTCCTCAGAATAGGGGCGCGAGGCCGATTTCGGGTCGTCGGCGAACTTGGTCGAGAGAGCCTTACAAGCATTGAACCCAGCGATGCCAATCTCGGAGATGGGCGATTCTGCCCCGCCCGCGACCATCACGTCCGCGTCACCCAACATAATGAGACGCGCGGCGTCGCCAATGGCATGGGCGCCCGTCGAACAGGCGGTCACCACCGCATGGTTCGGGCCTTTGAAGCCGTATTTGATGCTCACTTGACCGGATACGAGGTTAATCAAGGCCGAGGGGATAAAGAACGGTGACACGCGGCGCGGCCCCCGTTCCTTCAGCAGGACGGCGGTATCCGCGATGGCCGATAGGCCGCCGATCCCTGATCCGATCATAACGCCCGTGCGCAGCTTGCCCTCTTCGCCAGGGGTCCAGCCGGAATCCTCCACCGCTTGCTGAGCTGCCGCCATACCATAGAGGATGAACTCATCCACTTTGCGCTGTTCCTTAGGCGCCATCCAATCGTCGGGATTGAACGTTCCGTCAGTGCCGTCACCGCGCGGGACTTCGCAGGCATAGGTCGTTGCCAAGTGGCTGGCGTCAAAGCGCGTGATCGGCCCGGCGCCCGACTGCCCGTCGATCAAGCGGCGCCATGTCTCTTCGATCCCGCAGGCCAGCGGTGACACAATTCCCAGACCCGTCACGACAACGCGGCGCAATTCCATGAGCTCGATCTCCCCAACACGTGCCGCCTGATACGACGCGACCGCGACCGGGGGCAAGGCATGGCGGAAGCCGGGCGGTGACCCGCGCGCGCGTCCCGGCCTACCGCCCTTCGAACCGCGCGGCGCGCTTTTCTAGAAAGGCCAGCACGCCTTCCTTGAAATCGCGGGTCTGTCCGGCCTGACCCTGCAACTTGGCCTCAAGGGCGAGCTGCTCATCACGGGTGTTGTCGAAACTGCCCCGGATTGCCTGTTTGACAGCGGCGTAGGCCGTGGACGGCCCATTCGCGAGGTGCTGCGCCCGTTCGGCCCAGACGTCGGCGAAGCGCTCGTCGGGCGCGGCCTCCCAGATCATGCCCCAATCGCTGGCCTGTTGGGCGGTGACCGGCTCCGCAAAAAGCGCGGCCCCCATGGCCTTGGCCGTCCCGATTTGACGCGGCAACCAATAGGTCCCGCCCGCGTCTGGAATCAGACCGATGCGCGTAAACGCCTGAAGGAACACGGCGCTTTCGGTGGCGATGACAACGTCACACGCGAGCGCCAGGTTGGCCCCCGCCCCCGCCGCAGGGCCGTTAACGGCGGCGATGGTTGGGATCTCACAGTCAAAGATCGCCTTCAGCATGGGCTCATATTCGTCGCGCAGCGTCCGCTCCAGATTGAGCGTGTTCATGTTGGAGCGGTCGCCCAGGTCCTGGCCGGAGCAAAAACACTTGCCCTTGCCCGTCATGACGAGCACGCGGGCCTGCCGTTCGGCGGATTGCACCGCGTGCAGGATTTCAGCGCGCATCTGCGTCGAAAGCGCGTTCATCACATCCGGGCGGTTCAGCGTCAGGATGCCCACCCCATCTCGGAAGCTCAGGCGGATCGTTTCGTAGTTCATGGCGCGGCTCCTGCCCATCGGGTTGCGACGGACCCTTGGCCCGCTGTGGCAAGGCCCCCGGACATAATACCCAGGGGCCGTCCCTTAAGGCTTAGGCAAACAATTGCCCGCAGGAAAGCGCGACATCACGGCAAGACAAGCCGGATCAGCGCCCGTTGAGTCGATGTTGGCGCGCGGTTGATCCGGCGGTATTCGCTGCCATCCCGGGTCCGGGTCAGCATCCCCTCACCCACCATCTCGCGGCGGATGCCCGCCGCATCGCGGAACGTACAGAGCGCATGAATCTCATCGGAGATTTGCCGCTCCGTCCGCACGCCGCGGGGATCCAACCGCGCCCAGATGGGCCAGAGGCACAACATGCGAAGCGACCGCTTAGTGGGCCAACCGGTGAAGCGGCCTTCGGCGTCGAATCGGGCAGCAGCCCGGCGCACCTGAGCCAGATTCGGGGGCGCTTCGGTCGGTGCTTCGCCCCACCCGCTGGCGGCCTTGAGGTGTTGGAAATTGCGATAGCCCGCCGCGCGCGCCACATGGTTGAGCATCGTCTGATGGGGGATGTCACCGGGCACCTGATGTCGCAGGCTGCGGGTGAATTGTGTCACGTCCTCTAGGACGAGTGGGAAGGCTTCCCTCGGCATGGTCGATCTCCTGCCGCCAACGCGCCACCCCATAGAGGAGTGTCGGGGGACCGCCCTTGCCCGCCGGAAGGCGGAGTGGATCGTTGATCTATCAACGTCTCAAAGCAGGTTCAGCGTACCCCAAGCGGGGCGGCGGTGCCTCGGTGAACTGCGGACCGTGTGGAGCTCATACCGCAGGACACAGCCAAAGGTCCAGGGCCGGTCGCTCAGTCCTCAGCCTTGAGCAGTTCCCGCACGCGCGCCTCTTCCGCGTCAGACAACCCATCGGGCACGGCGCGGCGCTGGCGCGTGATATGGGCCGTGGCGACACCTGCCCCCAGCAAAAGCAGCGCGAGCGGCGCGCCCCACAGCAACAGCGTTGAGCCGGAGGCTGGCGGGTTCAGCAGCACGTATTCCCCGTATCGATCCACGACGTAATCGATCAGTTCTTCGTCGGTATCCCCAGCGACCAGGCGTTCACGCACCAGGAGCCGCAGGTCGCGCGCCAAACCAGCGTTGCTTTCGTCGATGCTCTCGTTTCGGCACACGAGGCAGCGCAGACCCTTGGATAGCTCGCGCGCCCGTTCCTCAAGCACCGGATCATCGAGCACTTCATCTGGCTGCACCGCTGCCACGGGTCCCGCGAAGAGGAGCAAGCACGCTCCGATGAGCGCGGCCCTCATTCTGCGGGCACCCCGGCCACGGGCGCCTTGCGCCGGGCACCCCCCGCCACGCGATACCGGCGATCCCCGAGGGAGACGAGGCCACCCAGGGCCATGATGATTGCGCCACCCCAAATCCAGTTGGCAAATGGCTTGATATAGACGCGAACCGCCCAGCCACCGCCCTGCTGCGGATCACCGATGACGGCATAGACGTCGCGCAGGAACCCATTGTCGATGCCGGCCTCGGTGGTGGGCATTTGCGCCACAGGGTAAATGCGCTTTTCAGGAATGAGCACGCCAATGTCGCGCCCGCCCTCGTAGACATGCATTCGCGCCATGGTCGAGATGTAGTTCGGTCCCTGCACGCGGCTGACGTCTTCTAGAACGACCTCATAGCGCCCAAGCTCCATACGGTCGCCCACGGCCATGATCTCGATCTTCTCTTGCTCCCATGCGGTCAGACCAGCGACCCCGAAGATCGTGATCCCCAACCCGCCATGGGCCAGCGCTTTGCCCCAATCTGCACCCGGCAGCCGGGTCAAGCGCCGCAAACGATCCCCAACCGATCCGCGGCCCGTCCGCGTGGCCAGGTCAACACCCGCACCGACGACCAGCCAAACACCCAGGGCAACCCCAAGCGGCCCGCCCAGGCTTTGACCCGTCTGCATGGCCCAAATGAGACCGGCCACAGCGACGGACAGAACGGCGACGGGCACAAGTTTGCCCCAATGGGCGCCGCCCCCACGCTTCCACGGCAAGATGGATCCCAGGGGCAGCAACGCCGCCAGCGCGATCACGAAAGGCGTAAAGGCTGCGTTGAAGAACGGCGGGCCGACGGACAGCTTCCGATCAAACGCCACTTCGGCCACCAGCGGCCAGATCGTCCCGATGAACACAACGAAACAGGACACAGCGAGGAGCAGGTTGTTGGCGACAAGCGCACTTTCGCGGCTAACCACGCCAAACACGCCTTTGGCCTGCATGACCGGTGCGCGGACCGCGTAGAGGAGTAAGGCGCCACCGGTGAAAATCGCCAGGATCGCCAGGATGTAGACCCCGCGCTCCGGATCATTCGCGAAGGCGTGGACCGACGTCAGGACGCCAGACCGAACGATAAACGTCCCTACCAGCGAAAAGCCAAACGCCAGGATTGCGAGCAAGATCGTCCAGGCCTTCAGCGCCTCGCGCTTCTCCACCACGATGGCGGAGTGCAGGAGCGCAGCGGCGATGAGCCAAGGCATGAACGACGCGTTTTCGACCGGGTCCCAGAACCAGAAGCCGCCCCACCCAAGCTCGTAATAGGCCCACCATGACCCCAACGCGATCCCGATGGTCAGGAACAACCACGCCGCCAGCGTCCAAGGCCGTACCCAGCGCCCCCAGGCCGCGTCTACGCGCCCTTCGAGCAAGGCGGCCACGGCGAAGCTGAAGGCCATCGAAAGGCCGACGTAGCCGAGATACAGAAACGGCGGGTGAAAGGCCAGGCCAGGGTCTTGGAGCAGCGGGTTCAGATCCTCCCCGTTGAAGGGGGGAAAAGCCAGCCGCTCGAACGGGTTAGAGGTGAACAGGATGAACGCGTAAAACGCCACGCCCACACTTGCCTGCACACCCAAAACGCGGGCGCGCAGCGTCTCAGGCAGTTGCTGTCCGAACCAGGCCGCAGCTGCTCCGAACAGCGCCAGAATAAGCACCCAGAGCAAAAGCGATCCCTCGTGGTTCCCCCAGACGCCCGAGATCTTATAGAGCATCGGTTTGTCCGTGTGCGAGTTCAGGACCACCAGTCTCAGTGAGAAGTCGGAGGTCACAAAAGCATAGGTCAGCGCGGCAAAGCTGAACCCGACCAGCAAGACCTGGATCGTCGCCGCGGGCGAGGCCATGGCCATCCACCCGCTCCAACGATAATGGGCGCCGACCAGCGGCACAACCGTCTGCGCGATTGCGACCGCGAAGGCGAGGATCAGGGCGAAGTGACCGAGCTCAATAATCATGGCCCTGTGTATATCCCCCGGACCATGGATCGCCAATGGGGTGCGGCGTCACGCCCCTGTTAACATCTGCCTCTTTTTGCGGCGATCTGACGCTCCGCTGTCACCGTCGTTGGGCCGTAATCCAATCCGCGAGCGCTGGATTGTCAGCCATATCTGCGGCACGGGCGTCCGAGGGGGTGTCGAGCGCATCCTGAGCGTCGATTTCAGGCGTCGCACCGTCCGTCCCGCCAGAAACATCAGGCGACGCTGCGCCTGCCCCATCCAGAGCAGCCGACCAAGACGCCGTCCGCCGGGGGGGCCTCGGCTGATGCACAGGTCGCGGCACGCGCGGCCCCCGTAGGTAGTGCAGCTCTCGCGCGCCGAAATAGAAGCTTACGATGGCGCCCAGCAACCACCACAGGGGGTCTGGGACGTACCCCAGGCCTTCCATACGCGCCGCAAAGGGAACGGGCGCAACCATTGCGTAAATGAACAGTCCTAAGGTGCCCAACGCCAGCATCGGGCGCGGCAGGCGGTTGAGACCGTCGACCAGCCGATCAAATGGGCCACGGGCGGTGCGCCCCATTTCGGCTGAAAGCTGCTCTAAGGCGGCGCGGTGGGCGGCATGTTCCAGGGCCTGACCCGCCGTCGCATTGGGCACGAAGACCTCCGACAGGCCCTTGGCCGCATCGCCGAGACCACTGACGGCGCCTGCCCCGCGCACAAGGCTGCCAATCATCCCCATTTCGCGGTCCTTTCCCGATGCTGCGCCGCGCTCAGGTGAAACCTCGGGCTGATGAATTCTTCGGCCCGGGTGATCCATCCGCCCTTCCCGCCATCCCGCCTGCGCGCATATTTGCGCGACGCGGCCCGGCGGTCGGCCAAAGCGTAGTAGTAATTCCGACGCGCAATCCCATAGGCGTCCGCGATATGGTCCGGGGCCGCTGCGGCCGCCGCCCTAGCTGCACCGATGGTTTGCGGGCCGATCGTCCCATCGACGGCCACCCGTTGCCCCATGCGATTGAGCAGACGTTGCAGGATACGAACCGCATTCGCGCCCGCGTTCACATACATGTCGAACACGCTGGCCTGCAGCGTCTCGGGCAACTCAGCCAGGCGCGGACGCTTGAAATAATGTTCGACGAAAATATCCGTGGCCTGGACCCGTGTCAGACGACGGACATCGGCGGGGTCGATATCCCCGTCGCCATCCAGGTCCAGCCCCAAGCGGCGCATGGTGTGGATCGTGACACCGAAATTGGTGGCGCCTCCGGGGTCGTCAGGGTCGTTCACGTAGCCGCCCTCTCGAGCGACGATCTGTTCTGCGATGGATCGGACCGTCGGCATAGCCTGCCCCCTTTGATGCTGTGGCGAGGGGGCAGGAGTTCGTTAGTGCAGTTAACGAAAGGTTACCATTCGGGGCGACGCGGTCGGGGCGTTAAGAGATGGTTAACGACCCCGACCGCCCGCACGGTCAGTCTACCCACACCGTCACTCGAGCCGACTGGCCGTCAGGGCAACCGTGACCTCCACCGTGAAACCAACGCTCGATTCGTCGGGGTAGCTTTCGCCCATGCCGAAATCGCGACGATCCAGCGTGCCAGTTCCGGCCATCACCGCGCGGTCGCCCTCTAGCTCCAGCGTGAACGGAAGGCGCAGGGGCACATCGACGCCACGTACGGAAAGCGTGCCATCGGCGACATAGCCCTCCCCCTCGGACAGGAGCGTCGCGGTATAGGTCGCCTGCGGATGGGCCTCCGAGGCCAAAAAATCGCCGCTTGTGGCCTGTTGTGTCACCGAACCCAGGGACAGCGACGCCGTCGAAACACCCACTTCGACCGTCCCATGGGTGCCGTCGGCGCGGGGCGTCTCGTCAAAGTCGATGGCGGCCTGCCATTCCGAGAAGGAGCCGGTGACCGCCGCCCCAAGCTGTTGCACCGTGATCGATAGCGTTCCCTCTTCGACCGTCCAGGTGGACACGCCAGACACCTCGGCAGCTTGAACCGGGACCGCCGTGGCCGTCTTGGGCCCCAGCGCCAACCCAACGCCCAGGGCACCGGCCCAGACCACGAGCGCGACACCTACCGGGGCCACATGGGCCTTGGCACCCGACAAGGGGCCGGGATCAACCCCGCGCCACATCCGCCCAAAGGTCGAATCCTTGTCGATGAGGCTGTGCTTCACGGTGCCCAAGATGTGCAGCAGCAGGGCCGCGACCATCACGCGCTCGAACACCATGTGCAGGGTGGCGAGGGTCGCCGACAGCTCCGGGTCTTTGGGCAGGAACGGCAGGGATTGGCCAAATGGCCACCAGATGGGCGCAAACCCTTCGGCGGTGGCATGGTGTGCCCACCCAAACGCGGGCACCAACACGAGGGAGCCATAGAGCAGCCAATGCACCGCCGCGGCGGCAAAGGTCTCGGCCTTGCGATCCGGATGCAGCGGCGCGGGACGCGGCTGGCTGAGCGCCCAAGCGATCCGGGCCAGCGCAATGAAGAAAATTGCGATCCCGACGGTCTTATGGGCGCTGAACAGCGTGGCTTTGGTCGCCAAGGCGGCATCTGTGTCATAGGACCAATCATAGGCGACGACGCCGAGGGCGATGGCAGTCACGATCAGCAGGGCGATGGACCAATGAAACGCGCGCTCAACCCAGCCGTAGGTCGATGCGGTGTTGGTCGCGGCGGTATGGGTGGCTGTCATGGCAAGCTTCCGTGGCGATGAACTGGTGTGTCAAAAACGTAGAGGGCCATCACGGCGACACCACAGGCATCCCCGCACAGACATCGTGCGAGGATCGCAAAACAGCGCCTTACCGCACGAAAAAACGGCAAATCCCAATTCACGCCGCGTCAAAATCGCTATAGACCGCGCCAACCGCAGATATCGGAGGGGATATGACCCGCGCATTCGTCTTTCCGGGCCAGGGCGCCCAGACCATCGGCATGGGCCGCGACCTGGCCGAGGCCTATCCGGCGGCCCGCGCCGTTTTCGACGCCGTGGATGCGGCCTTGGACGAAGACCTGTCCGGTCTAATTTGGTCCGGCGAGGCCGAGACACTGACCCTGACACGCAACGCCCAGCCCGCGCTGATGGCGACCTCCATCGCGGCCCTGCGCGCCTTGGAGGCCGAAGGCGTGGACGTCGCGCGCGATGCGGCCTTCGTGGCCGGACACTCCCTGGGGGAATACACCGCTCTGGTGGCGGCGGGTGCCCTCGATCTGGGCGATGCGGCCCGCCTGCTGCGCCTGCGCGGCGAGGCCATGCAAGCGGCTGTGCCCGTAGGCCAAGGCGCCATGGCGGCGCTGCTGGGTCTGGGCTTCGACGACGCCCGCGCCGTGGCCCAGGCCGCCGCAGAAGGCCAAGTGTGCCAGGCTGCCAATGACAATGACCCGACCCAAGTGGTGATCTCTGGGCACAAGGACGCCGTTGAGCGCGCCCTGCCTCTGGCCAAAGAAGCCGGTGCCAAGCGGGCTGTGATGCTGCCCGTCTCCGCGCCGTTCCACTGCGATTTGATGGAACCTGCGGCTCGCGCCATGGCCCAGGCCCTCGACACGGTCGATCTGGCAGCCCCCTCCGTCCCGGTTGTGGCAAATGTCACGGCGGCGCCTGTGAGTGACCCGACGCAGATTCGCGCGCTCTTGGTAGATCAGGTCACCGGCTCCGTCCGCTGGCGCGAAAGCGTCGCTGCAATGGCCGCCGCTGGCGTGACCGAGGTCTGGGAGATCGGGGCTGGCAAGGCGCTCTCGGGCATGATCCGTCGGATCGACAAGACCATTGCCTGTCGCGCGGTCGGTGCCCCAGCCGATGTCACGGCGGCGGTGCAATCCCTTCAGGAAGAGGCTTGAGATGTTTGATCTAACTGGAAAATCGGCGCTCGTGACCGGAGCCTCTGGCGGGATCGGTGCCGCCATTGCGCGCAGCCTCCATGGCGCGGGCGCTACCGTCGGCCTGTCGGGCACGCGGGTCGACCCGCTCCAGGCCCTGGCCGATGAGTTGGGCGAACGCGCCCACGTGCTGCCCTGCAACCTGGGCGACGCCGACGCGGTGACGGCCCTGCCCAAACAAGCGACCGAAGCGATGGGCGCCGTCGATATCCTCGTGAACAACGCGGGGATCACGCGCGACAACCTGTTTATGCGCATGTCCGACGACGAATGGCAGTCGGTGCTGGACGTCAACCTGACCTCGGCCTTCCGCCTGTCCAAAGGTGTGATGCGCGGCATGATGAAGGCGCGCTGGGGTCGGATTGTGAATATCTCCTCCATCGTTGGCGCCACGGGCAATCCGGGCCAGGCGAACTACGCCGCCTCGAAGGCCGGGATGGTGGGCATGGCGAAGTCGCTCGCCTACGAAGTGGCCTCGCGTGGGATCACGGTGAACGCCGTGGCGCCAGGCTTCATCGCCACGGCCATGACCGACAAGCTGACCGATGACCAGAAGGACAAGATCAACGTCCAAATCCCGGCCGGTCGCATGGGCACGCCCGAGGAGATCGCCGCCGCGACGCTCTATCTGGCAAGCCCAGAGGCCGCCTATGTGACCGGCACGGTGCTGCATGTGAACGGTGGGATGGCGATGCTATGAGGAAGAATATCCCCTCCGGCAGTTATCTTGAACCGATCATGGGCTTTAGCCGCGCCGTGCGGATCGGCAATCATGTTGCGGTCGCGGGCACCGGGCCCATCGGCACCGATGCGACCGACACCTACGGCCAATTGGTGCGCTGCTTTGAGATCACGCGCGCGGCGTTGGCGGAGGCGGGCGCGACCATGGAGGACGTGGTACGCACGCGTATCCTCTTGACCGACATCGCAGATTGGGAGGACGCCGCCCGCGCCCATGGGGAAATCTTCCGTGACATTCGCCCTGTCATCACGGTGATGCAGGTCTCTGCCTTCGTGGAGCCAGGGTGGCGGGTGGAAACAGAGGTGGATGCCATCATCGGCGGCACCGAAGACCCCGCCTGAGTGTCCCCTGACAAAGGATTTGCCATCGCCGGACCGCGTGATATAGGCGGCGCACAAATCCGGGGGGGTTGAACGCATCTCCGGTGTTCACATGTGAGTGAGCAGCCCGATGATCCGGGCGAGGGACATGCTTAACGGCCCCAGCAGGGGCACCGATATGAGGTAGAGACATGAGCGACATCGAGGACCGCGTCCGCAAGAAAGTCGTCGAGCATCTGGGCGTAGACGAAGACAAGGTCGTTCCGAACGCCTCCTTCATCGACGATCTGGGCGCCGACTCGCTCGACACGGTCGAGCTGGTGATGGCTTTCGAAGAAGAGTTCGGGATCGAGATCCCCGATGACGCAGCCGAGTCGATCCAGACCTTCGGCGATGCGGTCAAGTTCATCTCTGAAAACAACGGCTGATCGTCCTCTGCTGGACATCGCTAAGATGGGGCGCCCTGCGGGGCGCCTTTGTCGTTTTAAGGGGCGTGGCAGCCGTTGCAGCCGGCGCCAGAGACCGTGCCAACCATGTGTATCGCGACAAGATCGTCATGGTCCCCCCGCCCACCGCTCTGGTATGGTGACGGCATGAAACGGGATATCGCGCGCGACATCACCTATGCCACCGGAGCGCGCAGCCGCCGGGGGCGCTTTCTGATCCGGGGGCTTGAGACGCTTACCGGGCGCGGATCGCTGCTTCGGCGGGCGCGCGGGTATGATCAGGCCGTGGCCAATGGAGCCGTCTTCTGGGAGGAAATGGCCGTCCGCTACGGGCTGCAACCGGACGTGGTCCATGGCGATCTATCCGCCATTCCCTCGGACGGTCCCGTGGTTGTCGTCGCCAATCATCCCTATGGCATTTTGGATGGGCTAACGCTCTCGCTGATCCTGAACCGGGCGCGGCCTAGCGGCTTTAAGATCATCGCCAATGACGTCTTTCTACGGGCGCCGGATCTGGCGGATGTCATCTTGCCCGTCAGCTTCGAGGAAACCCGAGCCGCCCAGGCCGTGAACCTGGCCATGCGGCGGGCAGCGCTGGGATACCTGGCCGAGGGCGGGCTGATCGGGGTTTTCCCGGGTGGCGCGGTCAGCACGCCCGTCAAACCCTTTGGCCCGGCCAAGGACCCCTATTGGCGGGGCTTTTCGGCCAAGTTGATCCGTCAGTCGGGCGCAACCGTGGTGCCTATCCATTTCGAGGGCGCCAATTCGCGTCTGTTCCACCTGGCCAGTCATCTGCACGAAACCCTGCGCCTGGGCCTGTTGGTGCGTGAATTCAAAAGCCGGACCGATAAACCCGTCCGCCTGTCCGTCGGCACCCCGATTCCGCCGGAGGAGATCGCAGCAGTGCCCGGCACCCAAAGCGACCTGATGGCCTGGCTACGCGCCAAGACATATGCGGCCGGGCGCGATAGCGATGACCTCGGCTTTAACTTCGACACCCAAAAGGCGGGCTGCACATGAGCGTTGGTATTTTCGACAGCGGATTGGGGGGCCTCACCGTGTGGCAAGCCGTGACGGAGCGTTTGCCCGACCTGCCGGTCAGCTACTACGGAGATAACGCCAACGCGCCCTACGGCGTGCGCACCGCCGAAGATGTGCATCGCCTTACCAAGCGCGCGGTGGAGGATATGTGGGACCGGGGCACGGATCTTGTGATCTTGGCCTGCAACACGGCCTCCGCCGCTGCCCTGCGTCGGATGCAGGAAGACGGCGTGCCAGAGGGCAAGCGTGTCTTGGGCGTGTTTGTACCCCTGATCGAGGCGCTGACGGAACGGCAGTGGGGCGACAACTCTCCCCCGCGCGAGGTCGCGGTGAAACAGGTGGCTCTGTTCGCGACCCCCGCCACCGTGGCCAGCCGGGCCTTCCAGCGAGAGCTCGCTTTTCGCGCCATCGGCGTCGACGTGGAGGCACAGGCCTGCGGCGGGGTGGTAGATGCCATCGAAGACGGCGACATGATCCTGGCCGAAGCGTTGGTGCGATCCCATGTAGATGCGCTGACCCGCAAGATGCCCACGCCCGATGCCGCGATCTTGGGCTGCACCCATTATCCGCTGGTGCAGGAGGCGTTTCAGAAGGCGCTTGGCGAAAACGTCAAGGTTTTCAGTCAGGCGGATATTGTGGCCGAAAGCCTGGCCGATTACCTTTCCCGCAAGCCAGAGATGGGCGCAGATGGCAGCGGTGAGATGCTGACCACCGGCGACCCGGACCAAGTCTCGGCCCGCGCCACGCAGTTCCTGCGCCGCGGGCTTACCTTCACAGCCGCCTGAGAAAGGGCCCGACCATGCGTTCGCTGAAAAAGACCCGCCGGATCCAAGTCCTTGTGCTGGCCGCAGTGGCGCTCGCCGGGTCAGCGGCGTTGATCGGATATGGCTTTCGGGACGGTATTAACTTCTTCCGGTCGCCCAGCCAGGTGGCCGAGGCCCCGCCCCCGCCGAGCGAAGTCTTCCGCATCGGGGGCCTGGTCGAGGAAGGCTCCATCGTGCGGGGGGAAGGCACATCGGTGACCTTCCGCGTCACCGATGGGGGCGCGTCGATCCCAGCGACCTATACCGGCGTCTTGCCCGATCTCTTTAACGAGGGCGAAGGCATGGTCGGCACCGGCAGCTATGTGGACGGTGTCTTTGTCGCGACCGAAGTGCTGGCCCGCCACGATGAGACCTATATGCCCAAGGAAGTGATCGACGCCCTCAAGGAACAGGGCGTCTACCAAACGCCCGAAAGCTAAGCTCCCATGTCGCGCCAGGACCGGTCGTCCACCCTGCGGGCGGCCCTTTGGATGGTGGGCAGCATTGCGTCCTTCACCTTCATGGCGGTGGGTGGTCGTGCCGTCGCCGACGTACACGATACCTTTGAAATTATGCTCTACCGGTCGGTCGTCGGGGTGATCCTAGTGGTCGGTGTCGGCGCGCTAATGGGGAAGCTGGGCGAGGTCACCACACGGAACCTGCGGTTTCAGATCCTGCGCAATATGGCCCACTTCACGGGGCAAAACCTGTGGATCCTGGCGGTGACGCTCATCCCGCTGGCGCAGGTCTTCGCTTTGGAGTTCACCTCACCGCTTTGGGTCTTGGTCCTTGCGCCTCTGATCCTGGGGGAACGGGTCCGACCCATTCAATACGCCGTCGCGGCCCTGGGCTTTGCGGGCGTCCTTTTGGTGGCGCGGCCGTTTTCTGGGCAGTTCGACACGGGCCTGATCTGGGCCGGGCTGGCGGCGGTCTTCTTTGCTCTGACGAACCTCATGACCCGGCGTCTGACGCGGGATGAAACGGTGATGGGCATCCTGTTCTGGCTGACGACTCTCCAATTGATCTTTGGGTTGGTCTGCGCGGGTTACGATGGCGACATCGCGCTGCCGACTTGGGCCACGCTGCCATGGGTGACGGCGATTGGGCTTGCGGGGCTCTGTGCGCACTTCTGTTTGACGAACGCCCTGGCCTTGGCCCCTGCCTCGACGGTGATGCCCGTGGACTTCGCGCGTCTTCCGTTGATCGCGCTGATTGGGGTGCTCGTCTACAACGAGGTGCTAGAGCCGATGATTCTGATCGGTGGGGCGGTCATCATCGCGGCGGCTTGGGCAAACCTAAAACTGGCCGAACGGTCGTAACGTGGCGTCACGGCTGGAAAAATGTTGCCCCTGGGCCACCGCTGCGGGGATCTAGACCGCTGTCTGGCCTCTGACGTAGCGTTCGATTTGACCGATGCGGACCTAATGTCGCATCGTGGCTTTCACATCTGATGCGTTGCCGGAAGGAGGTTCCGGCGGTGGTCACCTCACAGACCGCCAAGCCCAGGGGAGAGGGACATATGACACGCTTCACGGTCGCCGTTCTGGCGGCCTTTTCAACTGTCGGCGCGGCGTCCGCCGGCGGCCTTGATCGATCGGGCCAATCGGTACTGGCGATCTTTGACGATCCAGGCACGCTGTCGTTCGGGCTGAGCCACGTCACCCCCGATCTCACCGGGACAGACGTTCGCGGCACCGGAAGCTACGACGCCGGTGGGTCCTACACGCAGTACAGCTTCAGCTACAGCAATCAGATCAACGACCGCTTCAGCTACGCCATTATCGGCGATCAACCCTTCGGCGCGGACATTTTCTACAACGACACGCCGCAAACCTCCGCCCTGGGCGGCACAAAGGCTGACCTGTCGTCGGACGCCGTCAGCTTTATCGGGAAGTACCAACTCAGCGACCGGGTGAGCGTTTTCGGCGGTCTGCGGGCGGAACGCGCCGGTGGGACGGTCGCGCTGAACGGACAGGCCTATGCCCAGGCGATCAGCGTCTCGTCCGTGGCCCGTGGCGCGGGTGTGGGCTTTGCCACCCTGGGCGCGGCGCTTCAGGGGGATCCAACGGCCGTGGCGGCAGTGGGGGGACCTGCCAACGCACAAGCCCTTGGGGCACAGGTCCAGGCGCTGAGCACGCAATTCCTGACCCCAGGCGTCGGGGGCTTCACCGGCTACGATGTGGAGATCGAGCAAAGCTGGGGCGTCGGCGTCACCCTAGGCGCGGCCTATGAGATCCCGGAAATCGCCCTGCGTTTGGCCGTGACCTACCATTCCGAGGTGACCCACGAAGGCGATGCGACCGAACGTTTCGGCTTTACCGCGGCCGGTGCGGGCGCGCCGATCCCGGGCCGGATCGCGTTCCAGTCTCCCCAGTCGGTGAACATCGACTTCCAGACCGGGATTAATCCGAAGACCTTGCTTCTGGCCTCCATGCGCTGGACGGATTGGGACGATTTCGACGTGATCCCGACGCAGCTTGGGTCGGACCTAGCGAACATCGACGACAGCTATCGCTGGACGCTCGGTGTGGCGCGGCGGTTCTCGGATGAACTGGTCGGTCTCGCCTCGATCACCTACGAGAAGGACAACGGCGGCGCCACGCTGTCACCGCTCGGGCCAACCGATGGTCAGATCGGCGTCTCGGTCGGGGCACGGTATTCAACGGGCAATTTGGATATCTCCGGCGGCATCAACTACACCAAGGTCGGCAGCGCCTTTGCAGGCGTCGGGGGGCAGCCGGTGGCAAGCTTTACCGACAACAGCGCCATCGGTGTGGGCTTCAAGGTCGCCTATAAGTTCTGATCCCTTTTGGGTAACCAGTGCATGACCGTTCCGCAGCAGATGCGGGACGGTCCTTTTATTTGGTGGTAGCCGCAGGCATTACCCGCTGTCCTGTAACGCCCAGGTCAGAGCCGTGCCCTAACCCGCCGCCTCTAAGATCTGCACCCGAGTGACACGCCCACCCGAGCCGTACACGCGGACCAGCACAAAACCGATGACCTGGCTGCGGATCCGCTCGACCGTGTGATAGCCGCGCTGATAATCGCAGCGACCAGCAATCATCGCCCGCCGCTCTGGTGTGGTAAAGAAACTGTCGGGCTGCTCCCGATCCGGGTTGCCAAAACGGTGAACATTGGCGCGGTCCTGTTGGACGATGGCGCAGACATCCGTCAGAGGCTGCCCCTTGGAGTTATAGGTATCCCGGGGGCTTAGGGTCGCATAATAGTCGAACAGCAGGGTTTCAGCCGCCGCTGGCCCTGACCACAAGGCTAAGACACAGGCGATCCCAGACAAAAACCGTTTCATGACACTCCCCCTCGGTCGCAGGCCAGGCGTGGCCCGCCACCATCATACGCATAGGGTCTGGCATCCGGCGAGGGCCAACACTGGTTTTATCCCCAAAGGGCCGCAGCCGGTGCACTTAGCACAAGAAACGGGTGGCGAAGGCCCCGGACCCGACCTAACCCCGATCCCATGAGTACGACGGATATGCCCGCCCGCGCCTGGGCCGAACTGAGCCTGCTGGCCCTGATCTGGGGCGGCAGTTTCCTGTCGATCCGGGTCGCGCTGGACGAGATCCCATTCGTGACCTCGGTCGCCTATCGCGTGGGCGTGGCGGCCCTGATCCTATGGGCCTGGGTCCTTGTGAAGCGCCTGCCCATCCCCCGGGACCGTGGCGTCTGGGGCAGCCTGCTGGTCATGGGTGTGCTCAACAACGTACTGCCCTTTCTTCTGATGGCCTGGGGACAGCTGCATATCGAGACCGGGCTCACCTCGATCCTGAACGCGGGCACCGCGATATTTGGGGTGTTGGTGGCGGCGGCGCTCCTGGCGGACGAACGGTTGTCGGCGCGCCGCGCCTTTGGTGTTAGTCTTGGCTTTCTTGGCGTGGCAACGGCCATCGGTTTGCACAACCTCGCCAACTTCGACCTGAGATCCGCAGCCCAACTGGCCGTCGTTGCCGGGACCGTCAGCTACGCCTTCGCCGGTGTCTGGGCGCGGATCCGACTGGCCGGGTTGCGACCCCAGGTTCAGGCCGCCGGGATGCTGACGGGATCGTCGCTGGTCATGGTGCCCCTGGCGTTGCTGGTCGACGGGCCGGTGATCCCGACGCAGACGGATACGATCTTGGCGGTGGGCTACTACGCGGTGATCGCTACGGCCTTTGCCTACCTGCTCTATTTCCGCGTTCTGGCCATGGCGGGCAGCGGGAATGCGCTGCTCTGTACGTTGCTGATCCCACCGGTGGCGATCCTGCTGGGCGCCTGGGTCCGGGATGAGGTCCTGGCGACCACGGTCTATCTGGGCTTTGGCCTCTTGGCGGCGGGACTGTTGGTGATCGACGGGCGGGTGCTGCGCCTGATCCGCCGTTGACGGGTGCCGGGTGCGGGGCTAGGCCGCGCCCCATGTTCTATGAGACCGAAGCCGATTGGCGCTCCGCCACCCGTCGCCGCATCACGTTGTTCGGGATGTCTGGCCTGGGCAAGACCCACGTCAGCCAGATCCTGCGCGGTGGGCGCGAGGACGCGGGCGAGTGGTTCCACTACTCCATCGATTATCGCATTGGCACGGCCTACATGGGCGAACATATCAACGACAATCTCAAGCGCGAGGCGATGAAGGTCCCGTTCCTGGCCAAGCTGCTGCGGACCGACAGTATCTACATCGGCTCCAACATGACGTTCGAGAACCTGTCGCCCCTGTCGGCCTATCTGGGTCAACCCGGCGACCCTGCCCAAGGCGGCCTGCCCATGGCCGAATACGAACGACGGCAGGAGTTGCATGTCAGGGCCGAGATCAATGCCCTGCTGGACACGCCCCATTTCATCGAACGGGCGCGGGACATTTATGGCTACGACCATTTCATCTGCGACACGGGTGGGTCGATCTGCGAGGTGGTTGACCCAGAGGACCCAGAGGACCCGGCGCTGACGGCCCTATCGGATAATACCTTGATGATCTGGATCGAGGGCACGCCCGATCACGCCCAGACCCTGATCGACCGCTTTTCCCGGGACCCGAAGCCCATGTGCTACCGGCCCGCCTTCTTGGCCGCCCAGTGGCAGGCTTACCTGGATCGCACCGGCACCCCCGCCGACAGGGTGAACCCCAAAGAGTTCGCGGTCGCAGCCTATGCCGCCGCCATCGCCGAGCGGCAGCCGCGCTATGTCGCCATGGCCCGCAACTGGGGCGTCAAGACCACCGCCGCCGAGGTCGCCACCGTGCGCGATGCCGCGGATGTGAGCGACCTTGTGGCCGCCGCCCTTGGCAGGGGCCGTCCCACCCCATAACTCTGCCGTTCCAACCACTCGGAAGATCCCATGCCCATCACCCTGCCCCGCGACCTGCCTGCCTATGACGTCCTTGGGACCGAGGGCGTCATGGTCATGTCGGACGCAGATGCGACCCGGCAGGACATCCGCCCCTTGCGCATCGGGCTTTTGAACCTGATGCCCATGAAGATCACGACCGAGACGCAATTCGCCCGCCTGATCGGGGCGACGCCCTTGCAGATCGAATTCACCCTGATCCGCATGACGGAGCATCAGTCGCGGCACACAAGCCCCGCGCATATGGAGAGCTTTTATCGCACCTTCCAGGAGGTGAAGGACCAGAAGTTCGACGGCTTCATCATCACAGGCTCCCCCATCGAGCATCTGCCGTTCGAAGAGGTCACCTATTGGGATGAGCTGCGCGAGATCATGGATTGGACGCAGACCAATGTGCATTCCACCTTCGGTGTCTGCTGGGGCGGGATGGCTCTGGTCTGGCACTTCCATGGGGTGGAAAAGCACATCCTGCCCGCCAAGCACTTCGGCTGTTTCCGCGTCCAGAACGAGGCGCCCTCGTCGCCCCTTTTACGGGGCTTCTCGGACGATTGCGTCATCCCCGTCTCCCGCTGGACCGAGGTGCGGCGGGACGCGGTCGAGGCGGCTGGGATGCAGGTCCTGCTCGGCTCCGAGGAAACGGGTCCCTGCCTGATCGAAGACAGGACACGCCGGGCGATCCATATTTTCAACCATTTCGAGTATGACAGCGACACACTCCAAAAGGAGTTTGAACGCGACATGGCCAATGGAACAGAAATCAACGTGCCCGGGAATTACTATCCCGATGACGACCCGACGCGACAGCCTTCGAACCGGTGGCGCAGCCATGCTCACCTGCTGTACGGGAACTGGATCAACGAGATCTACCAGACGACGCCCTTTGACCCCGCGCTGATCGGCACCCATCGCCAAGTGCTGGGCGGCGCACCGGAGCCGTTGTGACCCCATGGATCGGCGCAGAATGCTGATTGGCAGCGCGGCGGCAGGGCTGGCGGTGGCCGGTGGCGGCTTGGCCGTGACCGCGCGTGCCACCGCGCGCGAGGCCCGGATCGAGGCCGCCTATCCCCCCGAGGGCGACATCTTGGATGTGGGCGGCGTGCCCGTCCACGCAGTGGTGCGGGGCACGGGGCCGGATCTGGTCATGATCCACGGGGCCTCGGGCAACGCGCGGGAGTTCACCTTTGACCTGATCGCCCGCTTGTCGGGACGGTATCGCTGTATCGCTTTCGACCGACCGGGGCTGGGCTATACCGGGCGCACGGACCCCACCTATGACGCGGCGTTCAGCAGCGCCGCAGAGACCCCGGCAGAACAAGCAACCCTACTGGCCGCAGCCTATGGGCAAATCGGCGAGGGCGCCCCCCTGGTTCTGGGCCATAGCTTTGGCGGCACGGTCGCGCTGGCCTGGGCGCTGGACCACGCCGCACGGGGGCTGGTGCTGCTGGCCCCGGCGGCGATGCGGTGGCAAGGCGGGTTGGGGCCGCTCTATGCGCTGAACGCTTCGGCACCTGGCGGCGCGCTGGCCATTCCGATGATGACGGCCCTGGTCCCGGACTCCAAACTGGACGAGATCACACGCCGGATCTTTGCGCCGAACCCGGTGCCCGCCGGATACCTGGATCACATCGGCGGGCAACTGACCCTCCGGCGGCGGTCACTTCGTGCCAATGCGCGCCAGGTCAACGGGTTGAAACCGCACATCACCCACATGCAGGCACGCTATGCGTCGGATCTGACCCTGCCCATCGAGTGGCTGCATGGAACGGTGGACACCATCGTGCCGCCTGCCGTCCACGCCGGACCGTTTCAGAAACTCGTACCGCATACCAATCTGACGATGCTCGATGGCGTCGGCCATATGCCCCAACATGCCGCGCCCGAGGCGGTGGTGGCTGCCGTGGACCGCTTGGCCAGGGCGTAACACCGAGACCGCCTTGAGGACTGCGGGGCAAGGCGAAGACCCCGCCTTAGCGGGCTGGCACGTGAGCCAGGTACCGCTGACATGGGCCAGCAAAACGGACCGCCAATTGGTCAACCAATGGAGGACCTTGGGCGGCGGGGCTGGCCCTCGCCCCGCTATCTCACCATATAGAAGGCGTAAAGAGGACCCGCCGATGCAAAAGCCGTTCGATGCCGCCATTACCCGTTTCTTCGAAGAAGAGGCCCCGGACGAGGTCCGTCGCGCAATCGAGGACGGCAGCAAGAAGGATATCCTGACCCCGGATTACCCCTACGACCGCTGGATGGACAAAGACGACTACGAAGCCGCGCTGGAGGCGCTGCAAATCGAATTGGTCAAGTGCCAGACCTGGATCAAAGAGACCGGTGCCAAGGTTGCCGTGGTCTTCGAGGGCCGCGACGCCGCGGGCAAAGGCGGCACGATCAAGCGGATCCGGGAAAACCTAAACCCAAGGATCGCGCGGATCGTGGCGCTGTCAAAACCGTCGGATCGGGAGGGCGCGCAATGGTACTTCCAACGCTACGTGCAGCATTTGCCGACGGCGGGTGAACTCACGCTCTTCGACCGGTCCTGGTACAACCGCGCCGTCGTTGAACATGTTTTTGGGTTTTGCACGCCAGAGCAGCGAGAGGTCTTCTTTGGTCAGGTCCAGGATTTCGAGCGGATGCAGGTCGAGGCGGGGACGATCCTCGTGAAGCTCTGGCTGAACGTGGGGCGGGCGGAGCAACTGCGGCGCTTCCTGGCGCGGGAAAATGACCCCCTCAAACACTGGAAGCTGTCGTCCATCGACGTCAAAGGGCTGTCCCGCTGGGACGCCTATACGGCGGCCATCGGCGAGACCTTCGACCGCAGCCACAGCGCCGTCGCGCCCTGGACCATCGTTCGGTCCGACGACAAGCGTCGGGCGCGGGTGAATGCCATTCGGGCCGTTCTGTCGCGCATTCCCTATGACGGGCGCGATGCCTCCGTTTTGGATGTGGACGCCAAGGTCGCGGGCGGGCCAGAGCTGTGGTTGAACGGTGCCTAAGCGCGGCTATCACCACGGGAACCTGCGCCAGGCGCTGGTGGACGCGGCGCTGGCCCTGATCGAAGCGAAGGGGCCAACGGGCTTCACCCTGTCGGAGGCGGCGAAACAGGCCGGGGTGACCCCCGCCGCCGTCTATCGCCATTTCGAGGGGCGCGAAGACCTGATCATCGAATGCGCCTTGCAAGGGCACGCGATCTTTGGCGACCTTATGGAATACGCCTTCGAGAGCGGGCAGCCCTCGGCGCTGGCCGCATTCGAGGCGACGGGCCGTGCCTATCTGGCCTTTGCGCGCAAATACCCGGGTCACTACATGGCGATGTTCGAAAGCGGCCTATCCCGCCATGCCACGCCCGAATTAAGCCGCGCGGTCAACCGGTCCCGAGGCGTGCTGGAGCGGGCGGCGGAAGATCTATCACAGCATATCCCCGAAGGTCGGCGCCCCCCAGCGGCCATGGTCAGCAGTCATATCTGGGCCATGAGCCACGGCGTCGTCGAGTTGTTCGCCCGTGGCAAGCCCGGGGCCAACACACCCTTTCCGCCAGAGGACCTGTTGGAAGCGGGAATCGGGGTCTACTTGCGCGGCCTTGGGTTGGTCCCGGCGGAGACATAGGGCGCGGCACTTTGATACGGTCTGCGCAGGGGGCTCTGCCCCCGCTCGCTTCGCTCGCCCCCCCGGCAATATTTATGGAACATCGAAGGGGGAGGTCGTTCTGGCAGGCCGGGTCTGTCCCGTGATAGGTCAGGGCAACCTGTAGACTTGAGGGAGTTTGCCAATGATCCGCGCCGCCTTGATGAGCCTCGTGATCGCCTGCCCAGCGATGGCGCAAGAGGTGCCAAACCAAGCCCAGGCCAAGCGAGATCTGTTCGGCACGCGCACCTCGACCCTGGAGGTGACCCCCCAGCCCTTCCTAAGCGACTTGGATCTGGCCACCCTGCGGGAGATGCCGAAACTGGCGTCGCTGAAGTATTACGGGGCTTTGGCGGTCGACCCGGACGCGGGGTTGCAAAACGAGGCTTCGACGGGGGCGTTCAATTACCACAGTCTAGAGGCTGCGCGGGCAGCAGCCGTCGAGGGGTGTTCCGCCAAGGCGGGGGGGCGCAGCTGTGTCGTGGTCGCAGAAATTACACCGCGCAGGTTCCGGGAAGGCCGCAGTCTGACACTGAGCCAGGACGCGAGCCGGGCGGTTGCGGGCCGTGATTTTCGGCGGGCGGGCGCCAATGCCGCGCTGGCCTTGAGCCCCTCCACCGGGGCCTGGGGCCTTGGGGACGGAGGAGATGCGGCGCTGGCTGCCTGCGCCGCCGGGGGCGCGCGGGATTGCGAAGTGGCCGTGGCGAACTAAGTTCGCGCGACAATCTGTAGCCTAGGCGCCACGGGGGCCTGTGGCTAGGAACACGCGACGGGCGCCTGCCGCCCTTAGACCGAAAGGCACGTCATGACCGACTATACGATGGCGCTGGATCAAGCCCTGACCGCTTTGCACGACGAGGGCCGCTATCGGACGTTCATCGACATCGAACGGCGTCGGGGTCAGTTCCCCCATGCGACGTGGAAAAAGCCTGACGGGTCGACCCAGGACATCACCGTGTGGTGCGGCAACGACTACCTTGGGATGGGACAACATCCCGAAGTTCTGAGCGCGATGCACGACGCCTTGGATGCGACGGGCGCCGGGTCGGGCGGGACGCGCAATATCTCGGGCACGACGGTCTCCCACAAGTTGCTGGAGGCGGAGCTTGCGGACCTGCACCAAAAGGACGCCGCTCTGATCTTTACCTCTGCCTACATCGCCAATGACGCGACTTTGAGCACGCTCCCCAAATTGTTCCCGGGGTTGATCATCTATTCGGATGCGCTCAACCACGCCTCGATGATCGAAGGGGTGCGCCGGAACGGTGGGGCGAAGCGCATCTTCCGCCACAACGATACCGCGCATCTTAGGGAACTGCTGGAGGCCGACGATCCGGCAGCGCCGAAGCTGATCGCCTTTGAGTCGATTTATTCCATGGATGGCGATTTCGGGCCGATCGAAGCGATCTGCGACCTCGCCGAGGAATTCGGCGCCCTGACCTACATCGACGAGGTGCATGCCGTCGGCATGTATGGCCCCCGCGGCGCAGGCGTGGCGGAGCGTGATGGCTTGATGCACCGGATCGACATCATCAACGGCACCTTGGCCAAGGCCTATGGCGTCATGGGGGGCTATGTCGCTGCTTCGGCCAAGATGTGCGATGCCATCCGGAGCTATGCGCCTGGCTTTATCTTTACGACATCCCTGCCCCCGGCTGTGGCAGCAGGCGCCGCCGCATCGGTCAAGCACCTGAAATCGGATCAGGCCTTGCGCGATCTGCACCAAGAACGGGCCGCCGTTCTTAAACTGCGCCTGCGGGGTCTTGGCCTGCCGATCATCGACCACGGCAGCCACATCGTGCCCGTGCACGTGGGGGATCCGGTCAAATGCAAGATGATTTCGGATCGGTTGCTGTCGGATCACGGTGTCTATGTGCAGCCGATCAACTTCCCGACCGTGCCCCGTGGGACGGAGCGGCTGCGCTTTACGCCTTCGCCGGTACACACTCCGCCCATGATTGACGCATTGGTTCGGGCCATGGATGATCTGTGGTCCCATTGCGCGCTAAATCGCGCTCAAGCCGCCGGATAAGAGAACCCGTGCATTGTGAGCCTTAGGATGCTAAGCTAAGGGGGCAGTGCAGGGCAGATGGGGAGTCGGCCCTGGTAGACAGGACGGAACCGCGCCCGGAGAGGTGTGGCCACAACCTTCAAGGGGCAGGCCCATGTTTGGCCGAAAGTCTAGATTTCTATCCAAAGTCGAGAGCCCGTCGCGGGGTTTTGACTCATTCGACATGCGTCTTGGGGATGAAATGCGCGGTGAACGCGCGACCCTGGGAAAATCGCTCATGGATGTGCAACGGGAATTGCGCATCAAAGCGAGCTATATCGCCGCCATTGAGAACGCCGATCTGACGGCCTTCGACAGCCAGTCCTTCGTTGCGGGTTACGTGCGGAGCTACGCGCGATATCTCAACATGGACCCCGAAATCGTCTTCGCGCGCTTCTGCGAAGAGGCGGGCTTCGGCGGGATTTCGGCGCTCAAACCGATGGAATCGGAGCTGCCGCGCAGCGGCCCGTTGGGGAGCCTCGGCGACGTGCCGCGCGGTGCGCTGGCCCCGAAAACGAAGAAAGCCGCCATAGAAAGTGACCCATTGCTGGGGTCTGGCAATCCGTTTGCGAACAAGGCCACACCCGTCTTTGCAGGGTTTGAACCCGGTGCGCTCGGGTCAATCGCTGTGCTGGGTTTGCTGGTTGGCGGCTTGGGATATGGCGGTTGGACCCTCGTCCAGGAAATTCAGCGCGTTCAGGTCGCGCCCGTGGAACAAGCGCCCGAGCTTGTGGCAGAGTTGGACCCACTGGCCCCTGCCCTGCCCCAGACCGACGCGCCCGAGGTTGCTGGCGTGGACATCCCCACCTCAGAAGCCTTGTCGCGACTGTATCGGCCCCAGGCGCTGGATGCGCCTATTTTGACGGCCCGTGATGCGCCGATCTCGACAATCCAACCGGGGACCGTAGGTGCGCTTCGGACCGCTCAGCCCGCTGGTCTGAACGGGCCTGATGCGCAAACCCTCGCGGCGGCCGTGGATGTTGCCGTCGCCGACGCGCTGGCTGGAACGGAGGAGGCGGCGCCTGCGACACCGCAGGTCTTAGCGTCCGCCCCAGATGCCGTGGTTATCGTGGCGGCCCGACGGGCGTGGGTACGTGTGCGCACTGCGGACGGGAATGAATTGTTGGAGCGTGAACTCGCCCCCGGCGAGACCTTTGAGATCCCCGCCACCGAGGCGCCGGTGTCGCTGCGCACGGGGAACACGGGGGCTGTCTATTTCTCGGTTGCGGGTCAAACCTACGGGCCGATTGCGCCCGGGGCGCAGGTTGCGACGCGGGAAATCTCGTCCGATCTGGTGACCGAGACCTACGCGTTGGCCGACCTAACCGACGGGAGCGATATTGCCCGCGTGGTTGCAGAACTCACCTCAGAGGCCGCTACCCCAGGACAGTCAGACAGCCAGTGACCCTGTTGCATGGCGGCGCGTCGAGGCTTAGCTGTCTGACGTGATCCGCTAACGTCAGAGGCCGCCCATGTCCCTTCACGCCATTCGCCCTTGGCGCCAGATTGATCGCCGTCCGTCGCGTCAGATCATGGTGGGCAATGTGCCCGTGGGCGGCGACGCGCCGATCTCTGTCCAGACGATGACGAACACGTTGACCACCGATGTGGCCGCCACCGTCGCACAGGTCCAAGCCGCCGCCGAAGCGGGCGCCGACATCGTGCGTGTCTCCGTCCCGGACGAGGCGTCGTCCAAAGCGCTCAAAGAGATCGTCGCCGAGAGCCCGGTGCCCATCGTCGCGGATATCCACTTCCACTACAAACGGGGGATCGAGGCGGCGGAGGCAGGCGCCGCCTGTCTGCGGATCAACCCAGGCAATATCGGCAGTGCGGACCGCGTCAAAGAGGTGATTCAGGCGGCACGGGACCACAAGTGCTCCATCCGCATTGGCGTGAATGCGGGGTCCTTGGAAAAGCATCTACTTGAAAAATATGGGGAACCCTGCCCCGATGCGATGATCGAGAGCGGGTTGGACCATATCCGCATCCTGCAAGACAACGACTTTCACGAATTCAAGATTTCCTGCAAGGCGAGCGATGTCTTCATGTCCGCCGCCGCCTATCAGGGCCTGGCCGAGGCCACGGACGCGCCGATCCACCTAGGCATCACCGAGGCGGGCGGCCTGACCTCAGGAACGATCAAATCAGCCATTGGGTTGGGCAACCTGTTGTGGATGGGGATCGGCGATACCATGCGCGTCAGCCTATCCGCCGATCCGGTGGAAGAGGTGAAAGTCGGGTTTGAGATCCTCAAGTCGCTCGGCTTGCGCCATCGGGGCGTAAACATCATCTCCTGCCCATCCTGCGCGCGTCAGGGCTTCGACGTTATCAAAACAGTCGAAACCCTTGAGAAACGGCTGGAGCACATCAAAACGCCCATGAGCCTGTCGATCATCGGCTGCGTCGTGAATGGCCCGGGCGAGGCGCTTATGACCGACGTGGGCTTCACCGGCGGCGGAAACGGGTCGGGCATGATCTATCTGGCGGGCAAGCAGAGCCACAAGATGAGCAATGATCAGATGGTCGATCACATCGTGGAACAAGTCGAGAAGAAGGCTGAGGAATTGGAAGCCGCCGGGGCCGCGGAACAGACGGCGGCCGAATAGGGCTTAACTGTTTTTGACGGCAGGCGTTGGCAAATTCCGCGCCCGTCCCCGACCCGTGGCTTTGGACCGTTTCGTGGTGTGCTTTGCCCAGAGGCCACTGTTCCGAGGCCTATCGATGACTTCGCTTGTCGACTTGCCCGACGACGTTGTCTTTGCGGCTCCCGCCCGACGAACACGCTGCACACTTCGAACCAGATTCTCGCCTTCGACGGCCACCGAAATCGCCATGGCTTCCGCGCCCAGACGGACCTGCTCTTCCCGTGAAAGTGCACGATACTCATCAAAAGTCATGGCGATCAAACTCCTGTTGCCCCGCCAACGCCCGTCTGTTGCGTCAGAGTTGGAGCAGCCTTCAACGCCCCTACAATCTGCTATAGCCGCTCTTCTGAGACACCGTACACTTCGGTCACTTCGGTCGTGATGATCTCAATCGGGACTCCTCTGCTGCGACAGACGCTCACCTTACCGCTCCGGGATCAACCCGCGCGGGGAAAAACGCAGCACGAGCAATAGGATAATCCCCATGGTCAGCAGGCGCATATGTGCCGCCGCCTCCAGCAAATGCGCCTTGAGCCAGGATCCATCCGCCATTCCGGAGGTGATCGCTTCCATCAGCATGGCGCCAATCGGCTCCACCTGGACCCAAAGCCACCACACAAGAAAGCCACCAAGGACCGCGCCCCAGTTGTTCCCGGACCCGCCGACAATCACCATGACCCACACCAAGAAGGTATAGCGCAGCGGCTGATAGGTGCCCGGCGTCAACTGGCCATCCAGGGTCGTCATCATGGCGCCTGCCAGACCGCAAACCGCCGACCCGAGGACAAAGATCTGCAAATGGCGCCGCGTGACGTCCTTACCCATGGCCTCGGCGGCGGTCTCGTTGTCTCGGATCGCCCGCATCATGCGCCCCCAAGGCGACGCAAGGGCCGCCTGCGCCAACCAAAGCAGGATCGCCAGGACCAGGAGGAACAACGCCGTATACCCGAGTTTGACAGTGATCGAGGACGCCGTCACGGGATCGAACCCCCAAGCCGTCATTCGAGCCACGAACGCCTCAGAATTCTGGAGGTCGATTTCATAGGGAACGGGGCGCGGCAGACCGATGACGTTCTTAACGCCCCGCGCCAACCAGTCCTCATTCTTCAGGATGGCGATCACGATCTCGGCGATGCCCAGCGTTGCAATGGCCAGATAATCCGACCGCAGGCCCAAGGCCGTCTTGCCGATCACCCAGGCCGCCCCTGCCGCCAGCAGACCGCCCACCGGCCAAGACAGGACAACCGGCAGGCCAAGCCCGCCCAGATACCCCGTCACAGCCGGATTAACGGCCTCCACCGCCTGCACTCCACCGTCGAATACACTGCGGAAGACAAAGAACCCGATCAACAGAATGCCAGCAACAGCCAGGCCACGAAACCGCGTCAGACGCGCCCAAGCCAAAATCGCAGCCGTCACCGTGGCCGCGCCCAGGACCAGCCCCGCCAAAAGCCGAATGCCGCCCTGGGCCCAGGCCTCACCGACCGGGGGCATCGACACCAAGACGGCGCCTAGGCCGCCCAAGGCGACGAACCCCATGATGCCCACGTTGAACAGCCCGGCGTAGCCCCATTGCATATTCACGCCGAGCGCCATGATCGCCGAGATCAGCCCCATGTTGAGGATTGTCAGCGTCACGTTCCAGGATTGGGCAAACCCCGTTCCGATGAACAGAACCGCGACAAACGCAAACAGGGCAAGATCAATGGGGCGTAGCGTGCTCATACCGATTTCCCCGCAAACAGGCCCGTAGGTCGGAACAGAAGAACGATCAGCAGGATCACAAAACTGACCGCGAATTTGTAATCGGTGCTGAGCAATTGTACGAGGCTCGCCGGCTCCCACGCCTCGGGCAGCAAGTAGCCCAGCACTTTCTTGAGTGGATAGGTGATCGTGACTTCGGCGAAGGCGATCACAAAGCCGCCCGCGATGGCGCCCAGGGGCGACCCCAGCCCACCGACAATGGCCGCCGCAAAGATCGGCAGCAGCAGTTGAAAGTACGTGAACGGTTTGAAAGACTTGTCCAAGCCATAGAGCGTCCCCGCAATCGTCGCCAGGGCCGCCACGATCAGCCAGGTGATGACGACCACCCGTTCCGGATTGATGCCGGACAGCAAGGCCAGGTCCTCATTGTCGCTGAAGGCCCGCATGGATTTCCCAGTTCGGGTCTTGTTCAGGAACCAGAACAAAGCCGCCACAACGATCACCGCGACGACGACGGTGATCACTTGCGTCGTGCGAATGGCCAGCCCCTCGTCCAAGCCGGTGAGGGTGCGGAAGTCCCGCGCGGAAATCAGGAAGCGCTCGCCATCGGCAAAGCGCTGGTCATCCGGCCCAATGATGAACCGCACCAGGCCGTTCATCACGAACATCACGCCCAGCGAGGCGATGACGAAGGTCACAGGCACTGCCTTTGCTCGCCGGTAGAAGCGGTAAACCAACCTGTCGGTCCCGAGCATCAGCGCAGCGGTGACCGCAATGCCCACGGGCAAGGCCAGCAGCGCTGTGGGCAAGGGTCCGAACCCAATTCCAATCGATTGCAGGCCCCAGGTCGTCAGAATGACGGCCATGGTCCCAAAGGCCATGGTGTCCCCGTGGGCAAAGTTGGAGAACCGCAAGATCCCGTAGATCAGCGTCACCCCGAGCGCCCCGAGCGCCAGCTGCGCTCCGTAGGACACTGCGGGGACGATGACGAAGTTGCCAAGGACAACCAAGGCGTTCAGCAGATCGATCATTCAGCGCCCTCACAGGTCCCGAAATAGGTAATGACCGCTGGACCAGCCATATGGATTGAGGCCCGCGCAGCGCCGTCTTCGGCGCGGGTAAACAGGATCGTCATCCCCTGCCCTTCGGCCACCAGGCGCCCGTCGACCCTGGCGACGATGTCCAAATCTCCGAACTCCGTCGCGATGGCCTCCTCAGAGACATCGACCGAGAACGTACTGTCCATGCAGGTCTCGTCTTCCAAACACTCGGTCTGAAATGTGCAGATTTGCGCCGAGGCTGGGCTCGCAATCGATGCCAGTAGCCCGGCGGCGCCGACGGCCAAAAGGCCCCTATGCCATGGATGACCGATCATCTTAGCCCCCTAGAAAACTGCGGCGAACCTGCTCGTCCGCCAGCAAGTCCTTGCCCGTGCCCGTATGCGCGTTCCGCCCCTGCACCAGCACGTAACCCTTGTCTGCGATCTCCAGCGCTTGCCGGGCGTTCTGCTCCACCATCAGGATAGAAATCCCTGTCCGGGCCACCTCGATGATGCGATCGAACAGCTCATCCATGACAATGGGGGAGACACCCGCTGTCGGCTCGTCCAGCATCAAAACCGACGGCTGGGTCATCAGGGCACGGCCCACCGCCACCTGCTGCCGCTGACCACCGGACAACTCGCCCGCCGGTTGCAGCCGCTTTTCCTTCAAGATTGGGAACAGGTCATACACCTGAGCCATCGTGTCCGAAAAATCGTCGCGCCGGATGAAAGCGCCCATCTCCAGGTTTTCCTCGACGGTCATGGAGGTGAAGATGTTCGACGTCTGCGGCACGAAGCCCATGCCCTTGCCGACGCGCGCCTGGGGGGTCAGCGCCGTGATGTCCTCCCCATTCAGGCGGACCGAGCCCTTGCGCAGGGTCAGCATCCCGAACACGGCCTTCATACCAGTCGATTTGCCAGCGCCATTTGGGCCGACGATCACGGCGATCTCACCGGGGTCTACGGCGATTGTGCAGTCATGCAGGATGTCCGGCCCGGCCCCATAGCCGCCGGTCATCGCCTCGCCAATCAGGAACGGGGCGCCCATCACGCGCTCTCTTTGTTTTTGAGACCGGTGCCCAGATAGGCCTCGATCACCTGTTCGTTGGCCTTGATGTCGGCCAGGGATCCTTCGGCCAGGACGCGGCCCTCGGCCATACAGATGACGTGGTCGCTGATCTTCCCAATGAAATCCATGTCGTGCTCAATCACCACAAAGGTGTAGTTCCGTTCCGCGTTTAGGCGCAGGATCGCGTCGCCAATCGTGTTGAGAAGCGTCCGGTTCACGCCAGCGCCCACCTCATCCAGGAAGACGATCTTGGCATCCACCATCATGGTGCGCCCCAACTCCAGCAGCTTCTTTTGCCCGCCGGACACCTGACCCGCCCGCTGGTCCGCAAGATGAGAAATCGTCAAGAACTCCAACACCTCGTCGGCCTTTGCGCGCAGCGCCCGTTCTTCGTCGGCGATCCGCTTGCGTCCAAACCATGTGTTCCACAGGGTCTCACCCGATTGACCGCCGGGCACCATCATCAGGTTTTCCCGACAGGTCATGGAGCTGAACTCATGGGCGATCTGAAACGTCCGCAATAGGCCTTTGTGAAAGAGCGCGTGGGGCAGCAAGCCCGTGATATCTTCGCCCGCCATGGTCACGCGACCGGACGTGGGTTTAAGAACACCCGCGATCACATTGAAAAGTGTCGTTTTTCCCGCACCATTTGGACCAATCAAACCGGTGATCGACCTGGCCTCGATCCGTAAGGAGGCGCCGTCGACAGCCCGGAAGCCACCGAAATGGCGGTGAAGGTCCTCGACCTCGATCATGCGTGATGTCCTTTGAATGACGCGGCCCCACAACATAGGGGCCGCGCATGGCATCGAAAGGCTGCCTTAGCGGAAGCCGACCACCTGCAACTCGCCACCGTCAAAGGTCACTTCGCGGTAGTTCCCGGCGGATTCGCCCGGTCCGATCAATTCCACGGCCGAGGCACCGACGTAGTCGATGTCGCCCCCGTCCAATAGGATTTGCAGCGCCTTGCCCAATTCGCCTGGCAGGATCGGCTCACCGGGCGCATTGGCCACGTCCATGACAGCATCCTTATAAGCCGCCGGATCGGTGGAGCCTGCGGCCTGCATGGCCAACATGATCAGCGCGGCGGCGTCATAGGCCTCTGCCGAGAACGGGGACGTCCCGTCATAATCTGCGGCGGTCGCCATCTCCTGATAGAGCATGGCGCCTGGGCTGTCGGTGCCAGGGTTCTGCCCCGTGGAGCCGTCGATTTCATCGCCGAAGTTATCGACCAGCGCCTGGGAAATCATGCCGTCTGGGAAGTGGAAGGTGTCGAAGGCCCCCGAGTCGAGCGCCGCGCGCACAATGCCGGAGCCGCCCTGATCCACGTAGCCGGCCACGACGAGGCGGTCTCCGCCAGCAGCCGACAGCGCGCCCACCTCGGCGGAGTAATCGGCTTTCCCGTCCTCATGGGCCGCGGAAATCGTCACCTCACCACCGGCGGCCTCGTAAGCGGCTTGGAAGCTGTCGGCGAGGCCCTTGCCATAGTCGTTGTTCGTGTAGGTCACGGCAACGGACTCGATCCCCTGTTCCATCAGGATCTCGGTCATGATGACCCCCTGACGGGCATCGGACGGGGCCGTGCGGAAGAACAGGCCGTTGTCCTCTGCGGTAGACAGGCCGGGCGACGTGGCCGACGGCGAAATGATCACGGTCCCATTGGGCACAGCCACGTTCTGTAGAATGGCACCTGTCACGCCTGAGCAATCTGCCCCCACGATCCCCGACACGCCGTCACCCGTGATGAGCCGTTCTGCGGCAGAGGTGGCCGCGGCGGCGTCAATACAGGTGCTGTCCCCGCGCACGGGCTCGACCGTCAAACCGTCCAGCAGCAGACCCGAGGCGGAGACCTCGGCCATCGCCATCTCCGCACCCGCAGCCATCTGGGGGGCCAGCGATTCCAGCGGCCCCGTGAACCCGAGGATCACACCAAGTTTGATCGGCGAATGCCCGTCAGCGTAGGCAGCGGTCGATGCCAAGACGGCAGCAGAGGCCAGTAGCAGCTTTTTCATTCTGATTCTCCCTGTTTGGCGGCCCTGTCACGGACCGTTCCACCGGGACGGTAGGATGATGCTCAGCCGTTGAAAAGGGATGCAGCCGGTTTCCCTTGGGCTCCCTGCACAGATTTCAGGCAGTCAAACGGAAATGCCGTGTCGGCCCGCAAGGTCAGTAAAGAATTGCCAGGCCACACGACCAGACCGGCTGCCACGCGTCGCCTGCCATTCGATTGCTTCGGCACGCAGGGTGTCGCCGTCGATCACCAGATCATGGGCATCGCAGTAGCCTTGGATCATCGCCAGATAGCTGTCCTGATCGCAGGCGTGGAACCCTAGCCACAAGCCGAACCGGTCCGACAGCGAGACCTTCTCCTCAACGGCTTCCGCAGGGTTGATGGCACTGCCCCGTTCGTTTTCGATCATATCGCGGGGCATTAAGTGGCGACGGTTGGAGGTCGCATAAAAGATCACGTTGTCGGGGCGCCCCTCGATACCCCCATCCAGCACGGCCTTCAGCGATTTATACGCCGCGTCATCGTGGCTGAAGCTGAGATCGTCGCAGTAAAGCACAAAGCGGTGGGGCGCCGCCCGCAGCAGCGCAAGCAGGCGACCGACGGTCTGAATGTCTTCGCGCTGCAATTCGACGAGCTTCAGGCCCGTTGCTTCAAGTTCGCCGTGTATCGCCTTCACAAGGCTCGATTTTCCCATCCCGCGCGCACCCCACAGCAGGGCGTTATTTGCGGGCAAACCCTGGGCGAACCGTCGCGTATTGTCGAGCAGCGTGTCCCGCGCCCGGTCAATCCCAAGCAAAAGGTCCAGCGCGATCCGATTGACCTCTGGCACCGGCACCAGACGATCCGGCGCCGTGTCCCACACATAGGCAGAGGCATCCCAGGCCGGGGCGGGTTGTGGGAGCGGAGCAAGGCGGTCGAGGGCGTCTGCGATCCGCTCCAACGCGGCGTCATTCAAAGCTCTTCGTCCTCGTCCAGAAGGCCCTCGGCCCGCATCCGCTTCAGTCGCCGCTTCTCGATTATCGACACGAGGAAGATCGAAATCTCATACAGGCCATAGACCACCGTAAACAGGATGACCTGCGTGATCACATCCGGCGGCGTGACCAAGGCGGCCAGCAGCAAGATGCCGACAACGGCGTATTTCCGCACGGTGCCCAGCCCCTCGGCAGAGACCAACCCGGCAACGCCCATCAGCGACAACAGGACCGGAAGTTGGAAGCACAACCCAAAGGCCACGATCATCTTAAGCGTGATATCCAGGGACTCATTGACCTTACCGTCGAAGACGATGTCGATCCCTTCATCCACCGGCGGGGCCAAGGCACCGGGCGTGGCGGGCAATTCGGGCACCGTGATGATGACGCCGTCCGGCACTTCGGTCGGAATGGCCTGGACGATCACCTCACGCACATCGGCGAACCCCAGGAAGAACTGCATCGCCAAGGGCACAACGATGAAATGCGCAAAGGCCGCGCCCAGGGTAAACAGGACCGGTGACGAGATAAGAAACGGCAGGAAGGCCTTCTTCTCGTTTTTATAAAGACCCGGGGCGACGAAGCGCCAAAGCTGATGGGCGATCACGGGGAAGGCCACGACCAGCCCGGCGACGACGGACACGCGGATCTGGGTAAAGAAGTACTCCTGCGGGGCGGTGTACTGCATCCGGGGGTTCGGATCCCCCAGCGCGCGCATGGTGTCTTCGATGGGCCCGAGCAGAAAGGCCAAGATCTCCTGCGCGAAGGCAAAACAGGCGATCATCGCCACCAGGAACGCCGCGACGGAGCGGATCAGCCGCGTCCGAAGCTCCGCCAGGTGTTCGATCAAGGGGGCAGAGCTGTCTTCGATGTCGTCGCGGGTCGTCATGCCTTCTTGCTTTCAGGGGCCGGTGCCACCGGATCGGGCAGCAACTCTGGCTCGGCGGAGGCCTCAGCTGCCTCAGCCGCTTCGCGGGCCTTCCGTTCCTCGGTCATACGCGCAGCATTTTCGGCGATCTTTTCCTTGGCGGCGGCCCGTTTCTCGGCCAAGTCGCGGGTGTTCGGGCCGGTCGTGTCGTCCGGCGTCCACTTGGTCAGATCGTCGGTCGCTTCCTTGATCTTATCCATGCCGAACTGCTTGGGGTTTGCAGCCTTCCGCAGGTCCCCCGCGATATCACCCACGCCGCTATCATCGGCGGCTTGGTTCATGGCGGACTGAAACTCGCGCGCCATGCGCCGCGCTTTGCCCATGAATTCACCGGCCGCACGGAACATGCGCGGCAGGTCCTTGGGGCCCACCACGATCAGCGCCACGACGCCCACCACGAGCATCTCGCTCCAACCGATATCAAACATGGCTCAGCCCTCCGGGGCCGTGCGAGGGATCAGGCTTTGTCTTTGTCGGTCGTCTCGGGCGTGACATCCCGCGCGGCCGCGCCGTCGGCCAGGGCCGGATCGTTGTCGTCGTCCTTGGAGCCGTCGCTGACGCCCTTCTTGAACGCAGTGATTCCCTTGCCCACTTCGCCCATGAGCGAAGAAATCTTGCCACGTCCAAACAGAACCAGCACGACGACGGCGATGAGCAGCAGGCCAGGCAGGCCAATATTGTTCAGCATCTCGATAACACTCCCATAAACAGACCCCTCCGGGGCCTTGTCGCATTTCCCTGCGCTCTACTTACGCATTGCCCGGCGGATGTGAAAGCGTCCGCAGGGTTTTTTCCGCTGCATAGGGTCGTGACAGATGGTCCAAACGTCGGGGGTCAGCGCAGAAGCGGCTCCGGATCGACGGCATCGAAGCCGCGCCGCACCTCGAAGTGCAAGAACGCCGGGTCGCCGCCACCGACGCTGGCCAGACGTTGGCCTGCGCGGATGCTGTCGCCCTTTTGGACCTGGATATCCTTGATATTCGCGTAAACCGTCAGCAGGCCACCGTCGTGGCGCAACACCAGGATGGGCACCTGATCCGTATCGCGCGTGATGGCCGCAACTTCGCCCGAGGCGGCGGCAACCACCGCGCTGCCTTCGGAGGCGCGGAAATCCACCCCTTCATTCCGGGAAGAAAACGGTCGCAACACCTCGCCCGAGACGGGACGGCGCAGGCGGTTCGGCTCCGCGCTCGTGTCGGGGGTCGAGGCCGCGACCGGCTCCGGCTCGGCCTCTGGTGTGGCGTCGGCGGTGGCTTCGGTTCGGAACTGGTCCAGGTTCGGGCTCTCCGGCAGCGCGACCTCCTCAACCGTTTCGGGCAAAGCCGAGCTGGCGGATGGAGGCACCGGCGTTTCCGTTCCGCTGCCAGGCACGGGCGCCGCAATTTCGGACGCACCATCGTCGCCAATGACCAGCGGGATCAACAGGAACTGTCCCTCACGGACGCGCAAATCGCTGTCGAGGCCGTTCCATTCCGCCAAGCTGGACGGGCTGACCCCATAGAGGCGCGAGATCGAGAACGCGGTCTCGCCCCGCGCAACCCGGTGGCGCACGGGCTCCTGACCGGTCTGCACAGCTACCGGAGCCGCCGCCGGCGTCGCCCCATCGGCGCGGTCAATCGCGGCGCCTGCGATCTGTGTGATGTCCGGACGGGTTGCCCCGCCCCCTGCCCCGGGCGTGATCCGGCGCGGCATGGCCAGGACCGCATCGCGGTTCAGTTCCGACTGGGGCGCCAGCCCATTGAAGCGCGCCAATTCGTCCGCTGAGATTCCGATCCGGGCGGCCACATCCGCGACGGTATCGCCGCGCCGGGCCACAGCCACCTGATAGTTCGGGTATGTGATCAACCCATTGCCATCGGGGCGCGGTCGATCCGCCGCCGCTTGCCGCGCCGCACTGGAGGTGTCGAGCCCCCCAGGCGCATTGTTCCGCAAATCTAGATCGAGGTTTTGCAAGGCACCATTGCACCCCGTCAGGAGCGCTGTCGCGACCCAAAGGCCTGCCCAGCGTGTCACACCCATCCGTCTGGACATCCCTGTCCCTCCGTCCTGCCCATCTGCGGGTCGACGCGGTCTTCAGCCGTGTTCAACCCCTTCCACCAGCGGCACAAAGCGCACCGGCATGTTCAAATCCTCATAGTCGTAGCCAGACGCCGTCCGCGTGACGATGACAAGCTGCTGCATGTGGTCGGATACGCCCACAGGCACCACCATGCTACCCCCCTCTCGCAACTGTGCCAACAGCGGGCCGGGCGGGTCCTCGGCGGCGGCTGTCACAAGGATGCGGTCGAAGGGCGCCTGCTCCGGCAGCCCGTGGCTGCCATCGCCCGAGATGACGGTGATATTGGTCAGACCCAGGCGCACATGCGTCTCGGTTGCGATGCGCGCCAGGGCGCGGTGACGCTCCACCGTGTAGATGCGGCGGCCCAGGTGAGACAGGATCGCGGCCTGGTAGCCGGTGCCCGTCCCTACCTCTAGCACCTTATCCCGAGGCTGCACGTTCAGCGCCTGGGTCATGCGCCCGACAACCGACGGCTGGCTGATGGTCTGGCCACTGGCAATCGGCAGGGGCACGTCCTCATAGGCCCGCGCCTTAAACGTGTCGGAGACGTAGTCGCCCCGGTCCGTCCGCTCCATCGCCGTCAGAACACGCGGCTCCGTCACCCCGCGCGAGCGCAGGGTCACAAGCATCCGCATGGTGTCTTCGGGCGTCACAGGTCAGTCCTGGTAATCGGGCATCACAGCCCGAAGATCTTCCAAGGCCGCGCGGTCGGTCAGGTCGCAGCGCATGGGCGTGACCGAGACCCATCCATCCACGTTCGCGCGCACATCCGTGCCGGGGGCCGTCCGCTCACCCTGGGCCGATCCGCTGATCCAGAGGTATTTGCGCCCCGAGGGTGAGGTCTGTGGATGGACACCCATACGGCCGTCGCCGCGGTACCCTTGGGCCACGGCCGCGAACCCCTTGACCTTGGCCGAGGGAACGGGCGGAAAATTCACATTATAGAAGAGCTTATAGTCGGACCCGCCCCAGGGCGCCGCATCCAAAAGCTCTTGCACGAGGGCCGCGCCATGGCCGCGCGATGCCTCAAACGGATCGGCCAAATCGACGTTCAAAGGACCGTAAAACTGCGACAGGGCAATGGCCGGCAGGCCCTGCAAAGCGGCCTCCATCGCGGCGCCGATGGTGCCGGAATAGACCGTGTTCTCGGCGGCATTGTTGCCCCGGTTGACCCCCGACAGAACCAGATCGATGGGACCGTCCACGATCTCTCCAATCCCGGCGAGGACGCAATCTGCCGGGCTGCCTTCGATGGCGAAACGGCGCTCCGCCAGTTTGGTCATCATCGACGGCTTAACATAGTTGATGCAATGGCCGACGCCCGACTGCTCAAAGGCCGGTGCGACGGTCCAAACCTCGCCACTAGGCCCCGCGACCGCCTCGGCGATCTCGGTCAGCGCCACCAAACCGGGGGCCGCTATGCCGTCATCATTGGTAATAAGAATACGCATACCCACTGCCCCCTTGCCGTCAGGGCCTTGTGCGGGGTGCGTCGCGTCATGTCCAGCGGGGCGGGCGCTTTTCCAAGAAAGCCTGTATCCCCTCCGCCGTATCGGCGTCGGCGAGATTGGCCACCATCGCATCCCGGGTCAGCGCATAGGCGGCGTCGAGGGGACGCTCCAGCTGTGCATAAAATGCCGCCTTTCCGATGCGCTGCGCCGCCGCCAGCTTGCTTGCCACCGTCTCCGCCAATGCGCGGGTTTCCGCCACTAGCTGGTCTGCGGGCACCGCTCGATTGATCAAACCGACCTCTGTCGCGCGGGACGCCGTCAGAAACGCACCCGTCGTTAACATCTCCATCGCCTGTTTTCGCGGCACGTTGCGCGAAAGCGCGACCATCGGCGTAGAACAGAAGAGACCGATGTTCACGCCGTTGACCCCAAACCGCACATCCTCGGCGGCGATTGCCATGTCACAGGTTGCAACCAACTGGCATCCGGCGGCTGTGGCGAGGCCCTGCACCTGGGCGATCACGGGTTGGGGCAGATCCCGGATTTGGGCCATGACGGCGGTGCAACGGTCGAACAGATCCCCGAAGGCCGCGGCCCCGCCGTCTTCGGCTTGGCGCATGGCTTGCATCTGGCGCAGATTATGGCCCGCGCAGAAGGCCCGCCCCTCGGCGGCCAGAACGACGGCGCGGCTGTCGCTGTCGCCCACCTCGGCCAGGGTGGTCGACAGAGCGGCCAGCATCTCATCGGAGAGCGCGTTCAACGTCCCCGGATCGTTCAAGGTCAACGTTGTGATGCCGTCCGAGTCGTCACGTAACAAAATGTCGGTCATTGCGATCCCCCTCACCCGCCGCAAAACTGCGGAGCGGTTGGAGGGAATGCAATGGTCAATACAACGCTCGCCATGGATGCGGCCTCGCTTGAGCGATTTCTCGATGCGGAGTTCTTGCAGGTGGCCGAGGATTTCACGCTGGATGAGGTCACGGTGGACCGCCTAGTGGTCCGCTTGCGCGTGTCGGACAAACATCTGAGGCCGGGCGGGACCGTCTCTGGCCCGTCGATGTTTGCCCTGGCCGATGTGAGTGTCTACCTGGCGATCCTGTCGCGGATCGGGCCCGTTGCCTTGGCGGTCACGACCAATTGTTCCATCGACTTCATGCGCAAACCTGCGGCGGGCGCGGATATTCTGTGCCATGTCCGCCTGCTGAAGCTGGGACGGGTTCTGGCCGTGGGGGAGTGTTTGCTTTTCTCCGAAGGCAATACCGCCCCCGTGGCGCGCGCCAGTCTGACCTATTCCATCCCGGCCCGTGACGCTGCGGTGGCGTCAAACACCGCCAAGATCTGACGACGGTGGGATAGTTCACGAAGATTGTGCCCAGGACCCTGCGACCTGACGCAAGGCGCGTGGCGGTCAAAAAAAAGAGGCCGGATCCTCTCGGATATCCGGCCTTAGTGGGGAAGAGATCAGGAATGGGGCGTCAGGCCACCCAGAACGGCTTGCCAACCTCGTGCAGTACTTCTGCTGTGGTCAGGCCAATGTCGGGATAGCGGTTTGGATCCATGTCACGCAGCGCCTGGCGGGTCTTTGCGCGCATCTCCCAGACGGACACGGTCACCGCGAGGGTCATCAAAGCCTGGCTGAGCGGCGAGGCCGGGGCAGCAGCATGGGCGTTGAGGGCGGGATGGTCGAAGGCGAGGGAGGTCATGACATGTGTCCTTTCGAGTGTAACCTTTAGGCTGTGGATTGCATTGATACAATTTTTCGGCTAGGCCGTGAGATAGAGATACAATTCGTCGTCACACAAAACCAGCGATACATTGTCATGGGTACAATAACGGAATCGAATATCATCCAAGTCGACTTCGGTGGCGATGACCGCCCCAAATATGTCGTGGTCGAAAGCGCCGTGCGTGCGGCGATCGCCCGGGGCGACCTGACACCGGGCACGCGCTTGCCGCCGGTACGTGACCTCGCGTGGCGGATCGGCGTCACACCGGGCACCATCGCACGCGCTTACGCGCGCTTGACCGACAGCGGCGAGTTGGAGGCCCAGGTGGGGCGCGGAACCTTTGTGGCAGAACCCTCGGGACCGGCCCCGATTTATCGGGAGTTTCAGGCGCTCGAAGTGGATTCGACCCCGCACAATACCGGCGGCGATGTCTATGAAGTCAATCTGCTGTCCCCGCACCTGCCATCGGTCGGGCAGGCGCGCCTCATCCGTGACCTGCTAAAGGAGGTGGCCGAAGATCCGCCCTCGGGCATGATGCATTATCCCAGCTTTGCCAGCGAACGCCCCGCGCGGGCGGCGGCCGCGCAATTCCTGTCCCATCCGTCACTGGGCCCGGTTGAGGCCGATGACATCGCCCTGACCCACGGCGGGCAACACGGGATCGCCATGGTGATGCAATCGGTCCTGACCGGGCGGCGCCCCGTCGTTCTGGTGGAGGAACTGACCTACCCCGGTTTTCGCCGCATGGCCGAGACGATGCGTGCCGAGGTGGTGCCGATTGCCATGGATTCGGACGGACTTCGCCCCGATGCCCTTGAGGCGGCCGCCCGCCAGGTGGACGCGCAACTTCTTTGTACGTCGCCCGAAGTGCACAATCCCACGGCCCGTGTCACACCCGAGGCCCGGCGGCGCGAGATTGTAGCGGTCGCGCGGGAAACCAACCTGCAGATCCTGGAAGACGATTGCTACCGGATGGAGCCGGGTCCCCTGCCCAGTTATCGCTTGCTGGCGCCGGAACGGACTTGGCACATCGCCTCCATCGCAAAGACGATCACGCCAGCCCTGCGGTTGGGCTTTGCCATTGCGCCATCTGGACGGCAGGTCGCGCTGCGCCGCGCGGCGGAATACAATTCCTTTGGCATGGCAACGCCACTGAGCGATCTGATGGCGCGTTTGCTGGTCCACCCCGATCTGCCGGAGTTGATGGATGAGACTCGGCGCATGGTCAGCACCTATGCCGAAGCCGCCGCAGACATCCTGTCGGGCTATGACCTTGTGTGGCGGCAGGACGTCTCGTTCCTGTGGCTGACCTTGCCCGTGGGGTGGCGGGCCTCGGCCTTTTGTCGCGCGGCGGAGGCCGCGGGCGTCAAGCTGCGCGCGGCTGAGGAATATGCAGGGCGCGACACCAACGCCCCCCATGCGGTGCGCTTTGCAATCAACGCGGGCGTCAGCCTCGACAGCTTTCGCAGCGCGATCCGACGCCTGAAAGAGTTGCTGGACAATCCTCAGGGTGGTTTGGACGTCTAAGTATATGGGGTAAAATAATACCTTATAATTAAGCAGCTGTAATCTCTTTATTTTCGCAGATCGCGCGCCGTTGACCCGGCGCATGAACTCTATATAAGCCGCGCATCCGGGGGCGATGCCCTCTTGTTTCCACATACGATCAGATAGGATTGGGACCCGTGAAAACCTTCACCATGACCCCCGACCAGATCGACAAGAAGTGGATCCTGATCGACGCCGAAGGCGTGGTTCTGGGTCGCCTCGCCTCGATCATCGCCATGCGCCTGCGCGGCAAGCACAAGGCCACCTTCACGCCGTCCATGGACATGGGCGACAATGTCATCGTCATCAACGCCGACAAGGTGCAACTGACCGGCAAGAAGCGTGACAAGGAAAACTACTGGCACACCGGCTATCCGGGCGGGATCAAGTCGCGCACGACCGGCCAGATCCTGGAAGGCAAGTACCCCGAGCGGGTCGTCACCCAGGCCGTCAAGCGGATGCTGCCGGGCAACAAGCTGTCCCGCACGCAAATGACCAACCTGCGCGTCTATGCCGGTGCCGAGCACCCGCATGAGGCCCAGTCCCCCGAAGTGCTGGACGTTAAGTCCATGAACTCCAAGAACACGCGGAGCTGATCGCATGGCCGAACAACTCAACTCCCTCGAAGATCTCAAGGGCGCCGTCGACACCTCGGCCGCCGCGCCTGCCGCTGGCGAAGAGATCCTGCTGGACACCTCTGCGCCGCGCGAGCCCGTGCGCGACGAGCTGGGCCGCTCCTACGCCACCGGCAAGCGGAAGGACGCGGTCGCCCGCGTTTGGATCAAGCCCGGATCCGGGAAGGTCACGGTCAACGGCAAGGACATCAACAAGTACTTCGCCCGCCCCGTGCTCCAGATGATCCTGAAGCAGCCGTTCCAGATCACCGACCGCGAAGGTCAGTTCGACGTCATGGCCACGGTCAAGGGCGGCGGTCTGTCTGGCCAAGCTGGTGCGGTAAAGCACGGCGTGTCCAAGGCTCTGCAACTCTACGAGCCCGGCCTGCGCTCCGCCCTGAAGGCGGCTGGCTTCCTGACCCGCGACAGCCGTGTGGTCGAGCGGAAGAAGTACGGTAAGGCGAAGGCACGTAAGTCCTTCCAGTTCTCGAAGCGTTAAGCTACAAAACATGGTGTGGGGCTGCCCCCGTGGCGGCCCCCAACAATGTACCGACCTAGAAGCGGACAGAGCAGGCACCATGACTTCCGACGATTTGACACCCAATCCGTATCGCCGACGGCTTTTGGCAGCGATGGCAGTCGCGCCGATGTTGGCGGCATGTAACACCGTTGCCGGGTCCTCCAGCGATGACGGCGACCGTATCCTGACCGATGCCTTTGACGGGCGCTACCGTGTGGTAGTCAACAGGCTGCGCAACGGGCTGGAGCCCGACGGCTCGACCCCCTCCTTGCGTCGCTTGGCAACCCTGACCCTCGGCACCCAACGCGGTGAGATGTCGTTGCTGGCTGTCGACGATCTGACCGCAGGCGAAAACTACACCGATTTCCAAGGGTTCTTTTCCGTGGGTGGTCGGCTGCGCATGTCCATGACCGCTGGTTTCCTGACCAACAGTGTTGGTCAGTCTTCGCTGTCTGTGGACGAGATCGTTGGCAACACCCTGTTGCGCGGCGAGACGATCACCGTGCAACCCCGTGGGTTCGGCGAAAACTATACGCCAGTGATGACCATACGCTTTCTCGGCTGACCCAGCGCCTTACCCGGCGCTGGTGCCTTTTCTTGCGGGTGTTATCCTGTAGAACCGGCACACCGTGGTGTTGCCGGAGAGAGAGTTTTTGCCAGTTTTTGGGTAGTCCGTCGTCCGAGACGAGAAGTATCGCCGCGCTCTGGACTGTCAGACGGGTGTGTTTCAGCTGTTTGATATGGTCCTCGCCCAACACAATGCCGGGCCAAGCCGAAGCCAATTGAGACAAGATGTCTTTGCCCTCATGCAAACGGGGTTCAAGCGGGGCGGCTACTTTGTGGAGTTCGGCGCCACCGACGGTGTCACGCTGTCCAACACATGGCTGCTGGAGATGTCCTTTGGCTGGTCGGGGATCTTGGCGGACCCGCGCAGCTGTGGCACGCAGACCTCCGAAACAACCGAGCGGCGGCGATCGACACGGATTGCGTGTGGTCGGAGACGGGCGCCTCGCTTGAATTCGTGAGCCCGCGCGACGCAGGGTCGGAGTTCGGATCGATTGCGACCTTTGCGGACCGGACCCTGTCACCGCGCAAAAAGCTCCGCAGTGACCGGTATAAGGTCACCACGGTTTCTTTGAACGATCTGTTGGACCGGCACGATGCGCCAGAGGTCATCGATTACATGTCTATCGACACCGAGGGGAGCGAGTTGGACATCTTACGGGCCTTCGACTTTGGGCCGCGCAAGATCCGCGTCATGACGGTGGAGCACAACTACACCCCCGCGCGGGAACAGATCCATGATCTCTTGGCGGCGCAGGGCTACACCCGCGTCTTGGAAAAAGCATCGGCCTTCGATGATTGGTATGTCCTAGGCGACGGATAACGGCTCCGAGTCGCGCGCGCCGCCTGCACGCCGTTTGATGGCTTGCCCCCGGCCCCACGGGCGCGGCACACTCTGGCCCATGTATGTCTTTTCGCGCATTGCGCTCTTCCTGGTGGCCGTCTGCGGCTGGGCGGTGCTCTTCTTTGGGGGGTGGATCGCTTATCGCGGGGTCGTGCTCTATGCGGCGGACCCGGTGCTCATGGGAACGGGCGGCGGCCTGGCGGTCGGCGGCCTGTTGGTCGTGGCCTTGACCGTTGGCGCGCGGGCGCAGGTCGACACGGCGCGGGACACCCACGCCATGCGCGCCCTGATGGAAAGCGGCACCCGGCCGGGGCCGGACCAAACACCGCCCGCCGTTGCGGCGGCGCCGCGTCAGGACCGTGCAGAACCGACCCTGGGGCGCCGGAAACCATAGCGAAGACCGCCAACGGGGCTTGCCCCCCGGAAGCCCTCGCGCCATCGTCCCCAGACGGGTCGATGGGGGTGCCGTTGGATCAAGACACGAAACGCGGGCTGACTCTGATTGCGCCGCCCCTGGTCTATGCCTTAGCCCTTTTGGCGGGGCCCCTACTGGCCGTCCTCGTGTTCAGCTTTTGGACACAAGACTACCTGACCATCGACCGCACGCCGACCCTGGCCAACTACGCCGAGGCGCTGACCGACCCGATTTATCGCACGATCATGGGGCGCAGCATCGCCATTTCGGGCGTGGTCACCATCGTCACGGTGATCCTGGCCTTCCCGGTCGCCTATTACGTCAGCTTTCACGTCCGACCCGACCGCAAGAGCCTCTGGCTGTTTTTGATCACCATTCCGTTCTGGACCAGCTATCTTCTGCGGATCTTCCTGTGGAAAGTGATGCTGGGGTTCAATGGGGTCATCAACTCCGCTTTGACGGGGCTGGGCCTGATCGACGCGCCTCTGACCTTCCTGCTCTATAATGCGAACGCGGTGGTGCTGACGCTGTCCCATGCGTTTGCCCCCTTTGCGATTCTGCCGATCTTTGTGGCGCTCGAAAAAATCGACCGCAGCTTGTTGGAGGCCGCGCGTGACCTGGGTGAGACGGCCGTGACGACCTTTCTTCGGGTCACCCTGCCCTTGGCCATGCCAGGCGTGATTGCAGCGCTGTTGATTGTTTTCATCCCAACGGTGGGCGACTACGTCACCCCCGCCGAAGTGGGTGGCCCCGGCGGGCTGATGATTGCCAATCTGATCCAGGCCCATTTCGGGGGGCTTAACAACGCCCCAATGGGGGCCACGCTGGCGATCCTGGCCATGGGGATCGTGACGATCATCGCCCTAGCCACGGTCTTGATCGCACGGAAGCTGTCGGGTGGGGCGCGCTGAGATGTTGCGGGCCTATGTCATTCTGTTTCTGGCGTTTCTGTATGCGCCGATCCTGTTGTTACCGGTCTTCGCCTTCAATGACGGGACAGTGATCGCCTTTCCCTTAGACGGCTTCACGACCAAGTGGTTCGCCGAACTTTGGACCAATGACGAGTTGCACGCGGCGCTGATGAACTCCCTGTTCGTGGCGGGAACCTCGTCGGTCCTGGCGGTCCTCCTCGGATTGGCGGCGGCGCGGGCGAACATCCGGTATCGCTTCCCAGCCAAGGCGGCGGCCATGGGCCTGATCATGCTGCCGCTCGTTCTGCCGGAAATCATCGTCGGTGTTTCACTGCTGGTGGTGGCGGTGCGGATGCTAGGGCTGGATCTGTCGCTCTGGACGGTGGTCGCCGCCCATGTCTTGATCTGCACGCCCTTCGCCATCGCGATCCTGAACGCCAGCTTTCAGTCGCTGGATCCCAGCCTGGAAGAAGCCGCCATCGACCTGGGCTGTTCGCGGGCGGAAACCTTTCGCCTCATCACCCTGCCCCTTGTCATGCCTGGGATTGTCGCGGCCCTCCTGATCAGTTTCACCATCTCGCTGGACGAGTTCATCATCGCCTTTTTCCTGACGGGATCCGACCCCACGCTGCCGGTCTACATCTGGTCTCTCTTGCGGTTCCCGCGACTGATCCCGGTCGTCATGGCCTTGGGCACTATCCTCATGATCGTCTCCATCGGGATCCTCGTCCTGGCGGAATGGAACCGCCGCCGGGGCCTGGCCCGAACCGGCGCCAAAGACAGCGGAGGGTTCCTGTGACCGACGCCCCCCTCATCCGCCTGCGCGGCCTGCAAAAATACTACGGCGATTACCACGCCCTGCGCGGGATCGACCTGGACATTGAACGCGGGGAGTTCTTTTCGCTGCTCGGCCCATCGGGCTGCGGCAAGACCACGCTTTTGCGCGTGATCGCGGGCTTCGAAGATGTCTCCGAAGGGACGGTCGTCTTGGCCGGAGAGGAGATGACGCGGGTGGCGCCGAACAAGCGTCCCACCAACATGGTGTTCCAGTCCTATGCCATCTTCCCCCATCTGAGCGTTGGGCAAAACGTAGGCTTCGGATTGCGAAAGCGCCGGGATCTGACGGCAGATGCAAAGGATGGGCTGATTGCCGAGGCCTTAGCCATGGTCGGCCTGGATGGCTATGCCGACCGCGCCGCCCACGCCCTATCGGGTGGTCAGAGACAACGGGTGGCTCTGGCCCGCGCGCTGGTTCTGAAACCTAAGGTCCTGTTGTTGGACGAACCCCTCAGCGCCCTCGACAAAAAGATGCGCGAACACATGCAGGTGGAGTTAATCCGTCTCCAACGGCAGGTGGGCATCACCTTTATTCTGGTGACGCATGATCAGGAGGAAGCGCTGGTCATGTCGGACCGCATCGCGGTGATGTTCGAGGGCGGCGTCGCTCAAATCGCCGAAGCCGAAGACCTATACCGCCGCCCGAACAGCCGCCGTGTGGCGGAATTCATCGGGACCATGAACTTTTTGCCCGCCACCGTTACGGGCGATCGCGTGTCCGTACCGGGCCTGGGCGAGGTGCCCCTGGCCGCCGTGCAGGCCACGGCGACGACCGATGGGGAGACGGTCGTTGGGTTCCGGCCCGAAACGGCCACGCTGTTGTTCGACGGCCAAGCCGATACCGACCACGTCGCCTCGGGGCATGTGGCCGAAGTCGTCTACTATGGCGACATGACCTACTACGACGTGGCCCTGTCTGGAACGGAGGCAACCGTCCGCTTGTCCATGCGGAATGTCTTTGGCCGTCCCGTCCTGGAGATCGGCGCAGCAGCGCGGGTTGCCTGGTCGCCCGGCGCATTGGTCTTGTTCCGGTAGCGGCCAAGCCCTTGGTCGCGCAGCTGTCACAGGTGTGGCTCTGACCGACTGGTAGGGCTCGTTTCACCTTGAACGGCGTGACAGGCGACGGCACGGTCCCACCAACGCCCCCAACTGCCCGGAGACCCCATGCGCCGCCTTGCCTTGCTTGCCGCCCTGATCCTGCTTCCCGGAACAGCCCTGGCCCAGGGGTTGGTCGTCGCCGAGTCCGACGAAGGGTACCTGAACCTACGCGCGGGTCCTGGGACACAGCATGAGGTGCTGCGCCGCTTGTCCCCGGGTGACAGGGTGTCCGTCGAGGAGGAGTTGGGGACCTGGGCGCGCGTACGCCTGCCTTCGGGGGAGCGCGGTTGGGCCTCTCTCAGGTATCTGGAGCGCCGGGCCGAACCCGTTGGCGGGCCATTGTTCGTGGCCCAGACCGGCGAGGGCTACCTGAACCTTCGGCGCGGGCCTGGCACGCAACATGATGTTCTTAGGCGGATGTATCCCGGTGATCGCCTGGACGAACTTGCCCGCGACGGGGCCTGGGTGCGCGTGCGCCATGTTTCTGGCGCTGAAGGGTGGGCCTATGGGGTGCACCTGCGGCCCTGAGGGGCGCAAAGGTAAAGGCTGTCTCAGGACGAGCGCGAGCATCCACGGAAGTCCACACAAACCCAAATTGGTCGCGCAATAGCACCAGAAGACCTTTCGCTTGAAAGGTCTTTCCCGTGTTTTTGGTAAAAACACGCGGCGAGCCTGCGGGGGAGTTTTCCTAAAACTCCAGAAAGGCTCTTTCACAAAGAGCCTTTGACGTCAGGACAGTTCCACGATCCGCACGTCTTGCCCTTCGCAGGCCAGGGCGATCTCACCCTCACACAGGCGGAGGGCATCGGCGCCAAAGACCTTACGCCGCCAGCCCCGTGTCCAATCCCCATCCCGCTGACCGGACGCGATGTCATCCAGGTCGGCCGCCGTCGCGATCAGCTTTTGGGCCACACCGGCCTGCTCCGCCTTGGCTTTCAACAACACCCGTAGCAGGTCGGCCAAGGCCCCATTGATCTGGTCCCGGGTTCGGGGCTTGGGCGGGATCGGCATTGCTTCGCGCGGCGTGGCAAGACCATCGGCAACGGCCTGGAGAATACCATCGGCGATGGCGCCCTTGCGCGCTTCCCGCAGCAGAAGCCGCGCCTTGCCCAACTCACCCAAGTCCTTCGGCTTGTTGGCGACCAACTCCAGCAGGGCGTCATCCTTGAACACGCGCGATCTGGGCACGTTGTGGGTTTGCGCGTAATGCTCCCGGAAGGCTGCCAACTCGCGCGCCACGGCCAGGTAGCGCGGAGAGGGATTGCGCATCTTCAGGCGCGCATAGGCCTCGCGCGGCTCCACCCGATAGGTGGCAGGGTCGCGCAGCACATCCATTTCTTCCTCAACCCAAGCGGTGCGGCCCGAGCGCGCCAGTTCCTGGGAGAGATATTCGTAGATCACCCGCAAGTGGGTCACATCCGCCAGCGCATATTTCTTCTGCGCGTCTGACAGGGGCCGGCGGGACCAATCCGTGAACCGGCTGGATTTATCTACCTGGGACTTGGCGACCTTGCGGACCAGCGTTTCATAGCCGACCTGCTCGCCAAAGCCGCAGACCATGGCCGCGACCTGCGTGTCGAACAACGGCGCGGGGATCACATCGCCGTCGATGGCAAAGATTTCAAGGTCTTGGCGTGCGGCGTGAAAGACTTTGATCACGCCAGGATCCATGAACAGATCATAGAGCGGCTGAAGGTCCAGCCCTTCGACAAGCGGGTCTACCAACACGGCATCTGTCTCACCATCACCGGCAAAGGCCAGTTGGATCAGGCACAATTTGGAGTAATAGGTTCGCTCGCGCAGAAACTCCGTATCAACCGTGACATAGGCCGTCTTGGCTGCGGCAGCACAGAAGGCAGCGAGGTCCTCGGTTGTCGTGATCGTCGTGATGTCAGAAGAAATAGGAGGACCCCTTCGCCTAGCGTGCTTTCTGGTGTAGCCCAGGTCCGCCCTTAGGAAAAGACGTCATGTCAAGGTCAGCGGATCGGTACATCCAGCGGCGAACCGACGCAGAACCGCCGGATAGAGCCGATGCTCCTGCACCAACACGCGGGCGGCCAGGGTCTCTGCGTCGTCGTCTGGTAGGATCGGCACCCGCGCTTGGCCCAGGATAGGGCCATCGTCCAACTCGGCGGTCACCTCGTGGACGGTGCATCCCGCCTCCGCATCACCCGCCGCAATGGCGCGTCCGTGGGTGTTGAGGCCACGGTACTTCGGCAGAAGCGAGGGGTGGATGTTCAACATCCTGCCCCGCCACCCATCGACGAATGGCGCGGTCAAGATCCGCATGAACCCCGCCAAGCAGACGATATCGGGAGCCGATTGAATCAGGCGTGCCTGCAAGGCCGCCTCAAACGCCGCGCGGTCCTTGCCGAACGGGCGGTGATCCACCGCAGCCGTCTCGATCCCCAGGTCCGCAGCCCGGCGCAGCCCCGCCGCCGTCGGGTCGTTGGACGCCACAAGAACGGGACGTGCGGGGTGATCCCCGGCCATATCCTCCACGAGGCGCAGCATGTTAGAGCCACCGCCCGAAATCAGGATCGCCACGCGTTTGTGGTCGTCCCTGCTCACCAGGTGAGGGTTCCTGTGTAGGTGACGCCGGTCCCCTGCGTGACCGTGCCAAGGCGCGCGACAGTCTCGCCCGCCTCGGTCAAGCGGTTCGTCAGGGCCTCTGCCCGACTCGCTGAGCAGGCCACAACCATCCCGACGCCGCAGTTGAAGGTCTTCAGCATCTCTGCGTCAGACACACCGCCTTCGCGCGCCAACCATCCAAAGACCGGGTTCGGTCGCCAGGTCCCCAGATCGATGGTTGCGCCAAGGCCCTCGGGCAGGACACGGGGCAGGTTCTCCGTCAGACCGCCGCCCGTGATATGGGCCAACGCCGTTACGCCGCCCGCCCGGACCGCGTCCAGGGCTGACAGCACATAAAGCCGCGTCGGCGTCAGCAAGGCGGCCCCCAACGGACCCTCGGTGAAAGGCGCAGGATCTTGCCACGACAAGCCCGCCCGTTCCACGACGCGGCGCACCAAGGAAAACCCGTTGGAGTGGACCCCATCCGACGCCAGACCAAGCAAGACGTCCCCTTCGGCGACATCGGCAGGCAAGGCAGCGCCCCGTTCCATTGCACCAACGGCGAACCCGGCCAGGTCAAAGTCCCCTGCCCCATACATGCCCGGCATTTCGGCCGTCTCGCCCCCGATCAAGGCGCAACCCGACGCCTTGCAGCCCGCAGCGATCCCCTCGATCACCGAAGCGGCCGCCTCGGTCTCCAACTTGCCGGTCGCGAAGTAGTCGAGGAAAAACAGCGGCTCGGCGCCCTGACAAACCAAGTCGTTGACGCACATGGCCACAAGGTCGATCCCCACCGTGCCCAGGTGCCCCGTGTCGATGGCGAGGCGCAGCTTGGTCCCGACACCGTCCGTCGCGCCGACAAGGATCGGATCCTCGTAGCCCGCTGCCTTGAGATCAAAGAGCGCGCCGAACCCGCCGAGGCCCGCCATCGTTCCGGGCCGCTCCGTCGCCTTAGCCGCCGGTTTGATGCGATCGACCAAGGCATTGCCCGCGTCAATATCTACGCCCGCATCCGCATAGGTCAGGCCGTTTTTGCCCTCGGTCATCTGCGCCCCCATGGTTGGTGGCCGCGCCCTAGCATCAGGTCCGCGGACCGGCAACCGCGCCCTTGGCCCCCATGGTCAGGAACAGGCGATTGATGACGATCGCCGCCAGCGTCACCCCAGCGATAATCACGGCCACCAGGGCAATGATCTCGGGCGTGTGATTGGCCCGCGCGATGACCACCGGCACGATCAGCATCTGGAGCGCGAGGTACACGAGGCCAGCCACCCCCGCCCAGCGCCAAGCGGTTCGATTGTCGGGGACGGAGCCGCGATCCCGCCCCCAGACCTGCCCCACGTGCAGCGCGGCAATCATCGGCGGAATGATCGACGCCGCCCCGCTCGGCAGCGAATACCCCGTAAAGATCCGGAGCGAGATGTTGACCGCACCGATCCCGACCATAACCGCCGCAGATACGGCAAGGTAGCGTCCCAGATAGGGTGTGCGCGGGGAATCTAGGGGCATGGGCGTCTCCGACTTGACCACAGGGGGCGGTCTGCTATCGCTCGTTACACCGTTGGGGGCCTGTAGCTCAATTGGTTAGAGCAGAGCGCTCATAACGCTTTGGTTGCGGGTTCAAGTCCTGCCGGGCCTACCACATTTTTAAAACCGACGCCCCGGTCGGCCCCGTTCACGCGGTCTGCACGCTGCGCTACGCCTTCCGGTTTTGGATCATCTTGCGGCCCTCCCGACATGCCGTTCGCCGGTTAACCCTTTGGTAACGATCCCTTGGCAAGACTACGGTACGAGACGTCTGGCCCCGTTTGCCGCTGTGTTGGTTTTGTGTGCATGTGTTCCGACTGAACCTGTTTCGGTCGTGCCGGCGGCAGTGGGGCCGGCGGATCTATCGATTGTTCAGACCCATCTGGAAGCAAGTCTAAGGGACCCGGAAAGCCTTCGGTTTCGGCACGCCGAGGGGTTTCGCACCGTGACGGGCGATCGCATCGTCTGCGGTGAATACAATGCCAAGAACGGCTTTGGCGGCTATGTTGGCTACCAGCCCTACTACGTCCGTCTGCGTCAGGATCAGGTCGCCGCAGCCTACTTCGGGAGCAGTCTTGCTCGACTGGGATGCGAGCGGGCCCGGTTGGGTGAAATCAACGTTCCGCGGGCTGCCTCTTAGGGTGACGAGCCGGGGATCACTGGTCTGTCCGAGACGCATATCAATTGGGCGGCTCGTCTTCGCGGGAGCCGGTGCATTGGACGTCCCAGGCATCTGTTAGGAACCGAACGGTTCGAATCCGGGCTTTCAGAGCTTTGTGCGCTGACGAGGCTTGGGCGCAGGCTGTACCGGTTGATTTGGCATATTTGAGGAACATCGAAACGGGGATATTCATCACTACGGGAGACGAACGCTTGTCAAACGGTGTTGATTTGATCGGTCGCGGGCGTGTTCAGGTCGTCGGTACCGCGCGGCGGTTGGATCGGGTCTCGCTTGGTGTTGGTAGGTTGCGAGGGCCGCCATCTCGCAATTGATCTGGCTTTGCCGGTAGGTCTGTTTGGGCCTCTGCCCGCTCGCCGCTGGCGATGCCGCCTATCGGAGCGACGGCAGGAGTGGTTTTTCGTGAAACACGCAGGCGCCTCAGCCACCTAGAGGGGAATCACAATCTCGGCCTTTAGGCCCCCCAGATCCGATGTTCCCAACCGCAGCAGTCCGCCATGCGCGCGGGCCACGTCTTGGACGATCGACAGGCCCAGCCCCACATTGCCGTTGGTATTGCTGCGGGCGCGGTCCAACCGGGCAAAGGGTCGGGTGGCGGCGTCTCTCTGGGCCTCGGGAATACCCGGCCCGTCGTCCTCCACCGTGAAGGTCAAAGACGTGTCACCCGCCGTCACCGAGGCGCGCGCCCTGTTGCCGTAGGTCAAGGCATTGCGAATGAGGTTTGACAGGGCCCTTTGGATGCCATCGGCATATAGGTCTACGGTCACCGATTGCCCCGTCACGGGAATATCCTGCTGGGGGGCTGCCATGCGCGCCGCGTCTTGCAGCAAGGCCAGAGCATCAACGCGGGCGCGCGTGTCCGTGGCATCCTGCTGGGCAAACGTCAAAAACGTGTCGATGATACGCTCCATGGCCGCGAGGTCGCGCTGCAGATCCGCGACCTCCGCAGCATCCATCATGGACAGTTCCAGCTTCATGCGCGTAAGCGGCGTGCGCAGATCGTGGCTCACGCCAGACAGCAGCAGCGTCCGTTGCTCCATATGCCGTTCGATCCGCGCGCGCATGTCCAGGAATGCGGTCCCGGCCGCCCGGACCTCGGTCGCTCCGCCAGGGATATAGGATACGTTTTGCCCCCGCCCGAAGGCTTCGGCTGCGCGGGCCAAGCGCCGGATCGGTCTGATCTGGCCACGCATGAACAGGATGGAGATCGCCGTCATCACGAGCGCCGTACCGACCATCAACACAAGCAGTTGGTGCGGGTTCGACGCGGACACCTTAGACCGTGGAAACACCAGCCGGGTTCCGTCGCTGAACCCCACCAAGACAGTTTTGTCCTGACTGACAGTGTCGATGGCCGCCACATCGGCAAACCGCGAAAACAGAACCCCGCGCATCGCCTCCGCGGAGAGATCCCAGAGCAAAACACGATCTTCGACCTCGGAGAGGTCCAGCCGAACGCCCAATTGCTCCGCAAGCGCGGGTTGCGCGCGAACGAGCGCAATCTCCCGTGTCATGTTGGAGGTCATCTGAACGGTGACATCTTCGTAGTGGCGTTGCAGGAACATCACCGCCACGGCAAGTTGGATGACGATGACCGGCAGGATCAAGATCAGGGCGGCGCGGGCATAGAAGCTGCGTGGCAACCAACGGCGGGACCACGCGCGGCGTGCTAGGCGGGCACGGACGGCTTTGGACGATGCAAGATCGGATGGGGATGACATGACCAAAGGCTACCGCGCAGGCAGCGACGACGAAAGTGGCTTGAGACGCCTGCTCGCCCCCAACCCCTCGCCGATGACCGGGCCTGGGACGAATACCTTCATACTTGGGGATCGAGACCTTGCGGTTATCGATCCGGGCCCTGCCTTGCCCGCCCATCTCGATGCGATCCAAAACGTCATCGCGGGGCGCCAGGTGCGTGGGATCTTCGTGACACACGCCCATCTGGACCATTCCGCTGGGGCCCGCCCTCTCGCGGAAATCACCGGAGCGCCCGTCCTGGCGTTCGGTCCAGCCGTGGCGGGACGCAGTGAGATTATGGCCAGGCTCGCGCCTCAGGTTAAGGGCGGTGAGGGCATTGATGCCGAGTTTGCCCCCGATCAGATGCTGTCCCACGGCGATCAAGTCCAGGGTGACGGTTGGTGCCTGCGGGCGGTTCACACACCGGGCCACATGTCGAACCATCTGTCGTTCCAATGGCCCGACGCGAGGCTCGTCTTCACAGGCGATACTGTCATGGGATGGGCCAGCACTCTGATTTCACCGCCCGACGGTGACCTGGGGCAGTTCCTGACGAGCCTTGATCGACTCGCTGACCTTGGCGCCGAGCGCTTTTGGCCGGGGCACGGGGACATGATCACAGACCCGTCGGGACGCTGTGCAGAGTTGCGCGCCCATCGCCTTATGAGAGAGGCAGACATCCTGGGCGCCCTCCGCCACCCACGGCGCGTTTCGGACTTGGTTCACGAAATCTACACGGACACGCCAAGGGCGCTCCATGCGGCGGCCGGGCGAAACGTCCTGGCGCACTTGATCCACCTTTGGGAGACAGGACGCGTTGCAGCCGCCCCCGAGGTTAGCCCCGGTGCCCTTTGGCATCTGATCTGAAAATGCCAGAAAACCCCTTGCGCCCCCCCCAGAGCTTCTCTAAAGCCCCGCAGTGTGTTCCGGCGTAGCTCAGCGGTAGAGCAGTTGACTGTTAATCAATTGGTCGTAGGTTCGATCCCTACCGCCGGAGCCAAAAACCCCAAGTAAATCAGAGATTTGCGCGACACCTCAGAGAGGCGTCATAGGGGGGTTCTGGCGTTAGTAAGCACATAGTAAGCAAGTCAGCCCTCACAGCCGGTCGCTTTGCTTGCTAATAGAACGCAGCAATCCCGCAGGTCGGTGTGACATCCATGAAATTTGACGATCCCTATTATCAACGGCTGAGGACATTTCTTGACGCTTCCAACAGCGAGACAGACCGTGGGCGAGCCTTAGTTGCAGCGTCACTCATCGAAGAAATGCTGGAAGAGGTCTTGCGTGGCTTTCTTTTAGAGGGCGCTGCGAGCAAAAGCCTCTTTGATGGTCCCAACGCTCCACTTTCGACCTTCTCCGCAAAGTCGAGCGCAAGCCGCGCACTCGGCCTAATCTCGGGATCAGAGTATCAGGACATAGAAGCTGTGCGCAAAATACGAAACGCATTTGCGCATAGCGTTCTGGTCTCGTTTGAAGATCAAAAGATACGCAGTTGGGCCGCTGCACTCAAAACTGGCATGTCGGCGCTTGACGCGCTTGACAAGGCTCACCCTTCGCGGGCCGATGACCCAAAGCAGCGTTTTGGCATGGTTACAACGAGCCTCGTCTCGGCTTTATACAATCGCGCCCACTACACCAAAAAAGCGAAGTTAGAAGACCGGCACTGGCCCGAGTAGCTTCCTAAAGTGCTAACGCAATTCTACGCTCATCCGGTCTAGCTTGGGGGCAAGGTCGTGGATCGTCGCCAAGGTCTCGGGACCAAACTCCCCCTTGCGGTAATCATCGGCCACGCGCACCAGCTTGAACACATCGGCATGGGTAAGGCCCGCGTCCAGCAAATCGGCTAGGCGGGCCTTCACAATCCATTCCAGCAACGCGGCAAGGGTCTGGCCAATCTCATCGGCGGTTGCCCCCTCTCGGGGCATCGGGGGCGGTGCTGGCATCGGTTTAGGCATTGCGGATCACCGGTGCGTCATTCGGGCCGAGGGACTTACAGTCATACGTCACAAGCGTGGCCAGCACGTTAGCCGAGTGGACGGTGACAATCTCGTAGAACACCCCGTCAATCAGGATCAGAGCCGCACCGTTCGGGGCCACCTCACTCAGGACGGTGACAAGGTGACTGCCCTGATATGTGGCCGAGAGGGTCAGGACGGTTTCCTTGCTCTTGTCCACATAGCCCAAGGTATCCTCGGCCCGGTCGTATTGCAGTTCCCCGGCGGCATCATAGACGGGCACCCCGCTATCGGTTGCTGTGATGTAGACAAGCGCCCGTTTGAACGCGGGGTTGGATTTCGCCGCCCTCTTGGCGGTCTGTAGGGGGCTGAGCCTACTCATGGTCCCACCCCACGAGGCGCATGGCCTTATCAAGGGGCACCCCGGCCCCTGTCAGGACACCCACGGCACGGGCACGGCCCGCCACATCGGCACTCATCATCTGGTCAATGCTGACAGTCTGGACGCCAATCTTTCGCGTCAGTTCCGGCAGGCATTGGCGGGCAAGCGGCAAGATCGTTTGCAGGGCAAAGAGCCGATACCCTTCCCGCATGGCCCCGGCATTGCCGTTGCCCGTTACCAGTGCCGGGGGAACGCCACACCCTGCCAAGAGGCGATTATGCAGGTCAGCCGTGAACGTGTTGAGGTCAGCCTTGCCAAGGTCTGGCGTCAGGTCCACCCGCCGAAACTCAGAAGCATGGCCCCCGGTCTGGTGCGCAAAATCGGCCTTGCTGGACACCACGGCCAAAGAGGACGATTGCAGGCCCGTAGCCGCCTTTTGTTGTTGATCCTCGGGGATGGTGGACGGCATGGGAAGAAGCCCCTTGCCCGTATAGCTGGTGGCGTTGCTCACGGCCTTTTCAATCTCGGCCAGAAGCGCGGGGCTGAGGCCCATCATCTTGAACGGGGAACGCCCCTGCCATGGGGTGGCGGGGTCGGCATTGATCGTCAGCCGCAACACCTCACCCGCAAGCGCCTTGCGGGTTTCAGTTTCATGCGGGTGCGCAATGTGAAGGTGAAAGCGGCCCGAGGCCAATTCATCCCAATAGGCCACGTGATCCAGCTTGAGGGCTGAGCCATCGGCCCGGATATGCCAGCACGTTTCCCCCTTCAACAGAAGGTCACGCCCCATTGCGGCCAGCGTGGCAGGATCAACAGGCACGGGGGCAAGCTCCAGCATGGCAAAGCCCGAGGTCCAGAAATGCAGAGCCGTGCCCACGGTCGCGCTCAGGGGCACCTTGCCGTCAGTAAGAAGGCCCCGGCGACGGTGATCCATGTATTCCAGCGTCACCCCCAAAGAGGCGCGTTGTTCAATCTCGGACTTTCGCTTGAATGGCCACATCATCCCCGCACCTCCGATGCAAGCAAGGCACCCGCCCCAGAGCCGCGAAATACGGGCATCAGGCTTTCACGGGTGAACGAAAAATCCCCAGAGGATTGTGAGCTGTATTCCCGGCGGCTGGGGCCTTGCATGAGCTGATAAAGCGCCAGCTGGTGGACGGCCCTTGTCACGTTGGCCGTGACGGGTGCCCCGGCCACGGTGCCCGTTTGGGTCAGGCGGGTGAGTTGGAACGGCTCAAGGTCAATCATGCCCACCTCGGCCACATAGGGGGCCGAAAGGCTTACCCATGATCCCCCCTGATAGATGCTGACGCCAATCGTCACGGGGAACGGATAGCGGGACCATGTGAACGTGATGGGCGTATCGGCTTTGACGATCACCTTGCCAGCGGTCATTTCCCGGTATGTCTTGCCCGTGAACGCCTCCACCATGGCCCAAGAGGCCGTGAGCATGGCCGTGGCCTCAGTTTCGGTCCCATCGGCCTCAAAGGCCACCTCAGAGGCCAGAAGCGAGGTTGCCGGGTCATCCCCCAGCGTGAATGAGGTTTCCAAAAGCGTAATCATGGCAACACGATCCTTTCCCGCTTGGCTGGATCGTTCGCGCTTGCCGTCAGTGCCCTGAGTTCGGCCTCACTGTCCTGATAGGCGGGCCGCGTCACAATCGAGAGTTCAAAGAGCAAGAGCGCCCAAAGTTGCCGGATTTTGACGCTCGGATTTCCCGGCTCAGGCACCAGTTTTTCCGCCCCCGGCACCACGTCAGACGGCGGCACCCGGAAACCGGGGCTGATACCTCGGGCAAGCCCTGAGCCGATCAATGCCAGGGCGTCCACCACATGGCTTGCGCGGTCTGCCCCCTCGGGAATGGTGGCCACAAAATCAAGGAAACGCTCAGTATCCTTTAACTCAAGGGTGCCGGAGGATCGTGAGGCAAGCGGACGGTCAAACGAATGGCCGAAAAGCAGGTTCACCTCTCGGCTGGGGTCGCCAAGGGTGAAGCTGAAAGCCCCCGGCATGATGGTTTCTTTGCGGACCGTCCCCCGATCAGAGAGGACGGCCAGTGAGTTGTATGGGAAGCGGCCCGCAATCACCGGGCGCTTGTCTAGCTGACGCACCTCAAGGCCGTCAGCTTCCCAGATCATGCGGCGGACACTCATGCGCGGTCTTGCACCCCCGTCAGCTTGAAATAGTGGGTGGCGGTGCGCTGGATCAGCACATCAACGAAAGCGAACATGGTGAGGGCCACCTTGCCCGTCTTGCTTTCGCTGTAGGGGTCCACCAGCAATTCCGGGCTTCCCCACGTGGGCACGAATGCGTTGTTCGCCCCGGCCCCAAAGTAGACGCTGGACGCCCCTTTATCGGTGCCGTCACGCGCCCCTCGGGTGCTGACTTGGCTGGACCACATCATGCCGAAACCCGCCCCCTTGAGGCGGTCCAGTTCCGAAACGGCGGTGCCGCTCACCAAAGTGTCGGCAAGGGTCTGGTGGACAATCGGCGCACCCGCGATGCGGACGCCCGAGGGGTCGCTCAGCTTGGCCGTTTCCTGAATTTCGGTTGCCCGCAACAGAAACTCGGAAAAACTGGCCACGTCATCCAGCGCCGCTGTGCGGCCCCCGGTCAGCACGGTTTCAAAGCCCGCCGGTTGCTCATCTGCCCCGGTGCCTTGCAACACGGCCAAATCCATGCCCTCACGCAGCACCTCGGAAAGGTCACGGCGCAAGATCGCCTCAAGGGCCGAGTTCTGGCGAATGGCTTGGCGGGTCAGAAGGTAGCGGCCCGTTGCCGTGTGAATGGCGGGGCTGACGGCGGTTGTGGAGATTGCGGCGGCATCGGCCCCGGCACCCTCGGCCACCCATGACAGGCCCGTGCCCCCGGTGATCTCGGGGAAGCTGGGGGCACCCGTGACTTGCAGAGCCGAGACGCCAAAGCGTTGTGCCGCGCTGGCCTCAAAGAAACGCTCAAGGGCGTTCATCGTGGGGTGAGACGCCAGATTGCCGCTCACGCTGGTGCTGGCATCCGTTGCCACATCGGCACGGGTTTCCAAGAGGCTCTCCCATGGGAAGCGCACCCCCTTCTGGCCATCCCCGTGACGGTTTTCCAGTTCGGCGGAAACCTCGGCCTCACGTCCCGTCAGCGGCTTGCCCTCGGTCAGGCTTGCCACCATGCCCGAGAGATTGAACGAGCGGCATTCCCGGCCAAAATCGCTCTCGGCCCGGTCAGGCTCTTTGATCTTGTCACGTTCGGCCCCCTCCACCAGAAGCGCGGCCCGCAACTCCACCTCGGCCCCTTCGTATGCCGAGGTCAGGGACCGCAATTCGGTGCGGGCGTCGTCGGTGATTTCATCGGCCTTCTGGATTTCGGCCATTTTCTCACGGCGCTTGCTTTGCGCCAGTTGGATTTCTTGCGATTTCAACATGGTAGCCTCTCAGGTTATGTCTTTCGTGAGCGCGTCCAAAAGCGCCTCAAGCGCACGGTCGGCAAACTCGGGGAAGCCCCGTTTCATTTGCGCGACAAACCCAAGCCGGGGACGCACCCGCACCTGAGGTTTGAGGGCGTAGAGCGGTGTAACCTTCCGCCCTAAGCGTTGGAAAAGCAGAAGGTTTCCCTTGCGGCTTTCAGCAATTAAGGTGTGTTGCCATTGCCGAGGATTGAGCTTTTTCGGGCTTCCATCGGCCTTGAGCGCGGCGGGCAATGGCACAAACAGATATTGGCCCTCTCGGGGCGTGATCGTGCCGCCGTATTCCTGAATACGATACTCACCCGGCAAGGTGACTTCGCCATACACATCGGCCACCTTTGCGGCCTCATGCACCACCCTGCCGTGCTGTAGCTCACGCACCAGCCGCCCGGTGCGCTTGGCAAGGGCCTTGTCAGTTGTCGTGGTGCCGGAATGCCGTGCGGCCAGCTTGTCGGTTTCCCGTGCGATGAAAACCCGCATTTCACGGGCCACCACGTGGGCAAAGTCATCCACGTTCTTGCCGAGGGTCGCGGCCAGAGCATCCAAGCCCCGGCGGGCGTCCTGATACCGCCGATTGCCGTAGCTTACGGAAAGGCCAACGTCGTGCGTGTCAGTCATGTGGCCCCCGGTGCTGGGGCCGCTTGGCCGAGATATGTGCGGGGGTCGTTCAGGTCGTGGCGATACCGCACGACAAAGAAAACGCTGCCCTCGGCTGTCAAATCCTCGGGGTGATCGAGGTCCACGACATTGCCAGCGTCATACAGATCAACGGCCAACCCTTTCACTGTCGTATCCACTAGAAGGCGGCGCTGGATCATCCCGGCCACGGTTTCAATGATCGTGGCGGGCACCTCCCCCGGCTGAGCGCGATAGCGAAAATCAACGCTCACCTCCAAGAAACACTCCACAAAGGACGTGCCTTGCGTCTTGTTCTCTTTCATCGGCACCAGCCCCGCCGTGAGCCGTTTGGGGCTTGTCGGAGGCAAGGGGCCGCGCACCACCTCTGAGATAGAAAACGGATACGGGTCAGACGCCGGGACACCCCCTGAAATGTCAGCCAAAGAGAGATGCAGGGTTTCCAGAATTGTCTCCCGAATTGTCCTATTCATTCATTTACCCCCCGATAGCCCCGAGAATTTGCAATCCACTGCACTCGCAAGGGCGGACTGGAACGCCTCACGCCCCGGCACGTGCGAACGGCGGATTTCGCCCGTGCGGTCACGGCGCTTGTGGCCGCTCCACTTTTCCTTGGCGGATTTGGCGTTGTGGCAGGCGGGGCAGAGGTATTGCAGGTTGGCCTTGTCGCGGGGGTCAATCAGCGCCTCGGCACATGCTGAGCGGGGCACGATATGGTCAACGTGCCCGTGCATTCCGCAGAATTTCCCGCAACACTCGCAACGGTAATTCGCCCGGTGCGCAATGGCGGGCCGAATGCTGCGCTTCCATTCCCGCGTGTCGATTGTGGAACGATCCTGACGCCTCACCATAGCTGCACCTCATATTCCGGCTGAGGTGCGTCCATGGCCGAGACGTAGGCGCTACAGGCCAGCGTGAGGGCCTGAGCAACGTCAATGCGGGCATTGCGGTGCGACTTGTCGAGTTGGCAGGCCCCGGTAGCGGAAACCTTCACATCGGCCTCGGCAACGGCGGCCTCAATCAAAAGACTGCGCTGCATCTTGGCCTTGCCGCTCAGGAACATGCGGCGGGTTGCCCGAATGTCGTTATCGCCGTCTTTCGGCCCGGTGCCACGGGTCACAACTGGCCAATCAATCTTGGCCCGTGCCATGGCAGTGCGAAACTCGGCATCCCGGTAACGGTCGCCAGAAATGGATTGCACGGGGTGATCCCCGATTTCTTCCCTCAGCCGCGCCAGAAACTCGGCCACATCGGTGACTTGGCCACTTGTCTCAAAGAGTTCGCCCGTCCCGGCTAGGCTCACATAAAGGTTGCCCACGCCATCGCGTTTGCCCCGTTGCGCAAGGTCCAACTCCCCCTCACCCGGAAACGCGGCAATCGGGCGGATCACGCCGCTTTCGGCATAGACGATCACGGCGGCGGTCATGGCCGCGCTGCCCCCGAGGTCCAGCCCAACAAAGCACTGCTCACCCGGAATAGGTTTGGCGTTCACATCGTAAGCCCGTTGTAGCTGGCCATACTCCACCAGCAACTGGCGGCTAGGGCTGAGCGGCATGTTGAGGTGCCACGCCTTGAAAGAGGTGAGCGAGCCGCCTTGCTCGGCCTTGTCGTGCGCATCCTGCATGAAACGGCGGGATTTGATCGTGCCCAGGGCGGGGTTTGCCGCTTCCCAAACCGCCGGGTCGCTGGCATCGTCATTCAGATCAGCGCCCCAGAGGGTCACATGGGTGCGCTTGTCAGGGCGGGAAATGAGTTCGTTATACTCGGGGCTGTCGCCACGGGTGCCCGTGAGGATCAACTGGCCATCCTTGGCGGCAAGGGCATCGTAGAAGGCGTTTATGAGTTCCCCTTGCCCAGCCGAGATAAGGCCCGTTTCGTCAATCACCGCTAGGTCAAGGTCAGCACCGTGGCCTTGTTTCATGTTCCCGGTGCTGAGGTGGCAAACGCCATTGCCCATGAGTAGCCGCCCCGGCTTGGGGTCTACCCGCTTGTGCAACTCCCCCTCACGCCCCGCCGTTTCCAGAAGGGCGAACATCGCGGCAGCAATGTAGCCCGTGTGTTTTTCGGTTGGGGCCGCGATAGCGCCGCAAAAGTGGGGAATGTGGATGGGGCTATCCGGGCACATGAGACCCAGAAGGATCGCGCCTAGCAGGGTGGACTTGCCCAGCTTGCGCGGGGTGGAAAAGATGCAGGTCCGAAACGTGGGGCCGTCATAATCTTGGCTGAGATACGCCGCCACAATCTCACGCTGGAAGTCATGCAGCACGAAAGGTTCGCCGCGAGAGATACCAGCCGGAATGGTAAACTCACGCGCCAGCCAGTTCGCCAGCGCGTCAACAGGTTCCAGCTTGGGTTTGCGGCGGATCGTAATCAAGCGGACGCCCCCCGCTCGAAAACCGTCACCCGCTCGAGTGCCTCCGCTCCGCCCCCTCCGATAGATGCGGGCCTCCCCCTTTCGGCGGGCAGGGGTCCCCTAGGGGTCTGGGGCAATGTGATCTTGTGCAGGGTTTGCACGGGCGCACCTCAAGCGTGGGTTTCATTCGCTTGTGGTGCCCGCCCGCTAAGTGCGAGCGCCGACCATGTAGGGCCGACGGGCAACAACAATCACAAAATACGGTGGCTCATTCGGCCTGTCAATTCCGGCCTTGAGAGGCGGGGGGCTATGGGGGGGTGGAGGGTATTCCGGGGTGATCTATTCAGATAGCCCAATCTCCACCCGTCACCTTGACAAAGGGGATGGGGTTCTTCGGATCATCTCTCTTTAGAGAGATGGGATAGAAATACGAATGTAATGAGTATTTCTGTGTATGGATTAGCTCACTGACTAGCTCATCGACTAGCTCACTGATTAGGCCATTTCGGGCCGAGAATGAGCTAGTCCAATTCGTTTCATTCCCGCCCATTCCTTCAATCATCCTCGGCCAAGATTGCCTGCACCTCTGCCAACGTCAGAGGCTTTTCGGCTTCTTCCATCGCCAATAGCTCAGCCATGGTGAGAGGCTTTTCATCGGTAGACTGGGGGCCAGCAACCTTGTGCGCAGTGTTCGGCTTCACGCCTTGGGCTGGCCCGTTTGGCGGGGTGTTGGGGTCGTGCCCAAGGTGCTGCCAGTCTTGGCTCTTTGGGTTGGATAACCTTAGGCCGAGGATCGTGGGCCGGATAAAGGTCAGCACCCTGTTGCCCCCAAACTTGCCGCGCTCACGCTCTATCAGCCCGAGGTTTTCCAGACGATCTAGGTGGCGCTTGAGCGTTGCAACGGCAATGCCCGTAAGGTCGCTCCACCATGGATAGGGATAAGCCGCCCAATACCCAGCATGGCCGGGACGAACCGCGTTGGACTTGCGCCAAGTCTTGTAGATCGCTCCAAACAAATCTCGGCTCTTGGGGTGCTGCACCCAAAAGCCCCGAATGTCTTTGCGGGTCTGGATAGGCGAGTTCGCCTGAGCGGTCTGGGCCGCGTGATCCTTGGCTATATCGCTGGCCAGTTCGGCCTTGGCTTTGGCTGATTTGAGAAAGGTCACGGGACGCCCCCGCTTTTCAGTGATTGAAAGCGCGTCACGTATGCCCTGAGCATAATCGACATTGCCTCGGCTATTTCATACTCAGGCGCGTGGTGATCTCTGAGAAACGTCAGAAGAACCACCCCAGCGCCCCACATGTCTGTGTCGCGTATTTCGCGGGTGGCACTAGGATCTACTTCATAGAGACGCTCAGCCGCCTTTATGCCGCACATCTCGGCATGTGTTTGCCATTTGCTCATGTGTCACCTCACGCAATGCGCTTGGCTTCAAGGAATGCCAGCAAATCGGTGCGGCTGTAGCGAATGGTGCGGTGCCCCAGCACGGAGAAAGGCACTTTGGGTGGTGTGCCGTTGGCACGTGCCTCATATCGGTCTTTGTCCAGATAACGGCGGCTGACGCCTAGAACGGTCGCGGCTTGGTCAACCGTGAGCATATCGGACACAATTGGTGCGGGCTTTTTGAGTTTGATTGGCATTGGCGTTCTCCAAGGATGTTGGCACGTCCCTTTCATCGACGCACCGGGTTGCGGGTTTCGCGCTGCCCGTCACTTGAGCGGGTGACGATCAAACATCCTTGTTCTGACGCTGCTTTGAGTATGGCCCGCTAGCGGCGATGTTTCAAGCCGTCCTCTGTTGATCCATGTAGTCACTTACGGCCTGTGTAGCCCCCCGCATCATCTCGGGGTCAGTCAAAATCTGGTATCCGGCGGTCACGTCGCTGCCCGTGGCATGGTTCATCAAGCGTTTCAGCTTCGTCTGTTGGACATCAAGGCGGGTTGCCACCGTTGAAAAGCTGCGGCGCAAATCATGGAAGCCGATAGGCCAGCCAAGAGCCTCACGAAAGGCCGTGAGCGTCTTGCGTGGGTCGCCGTAGGGCGAAGCCCCCCAGACATAGGTTTCGCCCCCGGTGCGCTCTTTCTGAGCCTCTAAGAGCCTCACGGTTTGCTCAGCCAATGGCAGGGTTATGGCTTCCCCGTTTTTCGCCCTCTCGGCCACAATGGTGAGCGTCTTGGCCTTAAGGTCCACATCGGCCCATTCCAAATATGCGGCCTCAGTCATGCGCAACCCAGTGCGGGCCAGCAATTCGACGTATACCTTGAATTTCTCCCCAGCCTCGGGGTGGCGATTGGAATTGGTTTCAAGGTTGTCCAAAGCCTCAAAAAACTCTTTCCAGTCACTCACGAATGTCTGGCGGCGCTTTGGCTTGGGCATGATCTTTTTGCGCTTCACAATGTCAGCGGGGCATTCGGGCAAGAGCGGGTTTCCCTCTGCATCGGTCACGTCAACCCGTGCCCAATTCCAGCAACTCTTGAAAGTGCGCACGGCCAGCGCGGCCCCGGCGGGAGTGCGGGCCATGATCTCATGAAAACGGGCTTGGAACACTTTTGGCGTGATCCGGCGCATTTCCATACTCAGCCAATCGCCAAATTCTCGGGCCATGGTGGCCCGGTAGGTCACGGCGGTGCGCTCACGGTGCGACCGTTCGGAAAGCCACCCGTCTACCGCTTGGCCGAGGGTCATGAGTTTCGCCCGGTCCTGCCTGAGTTGCGCGTTGCGGTCCTTGCCATCGGCCATTTCGGCCAGCGCCTTCTTTGCCAGCTTGCGGGCATCATTCAGGGTTAGGTGGTCCGTCTTGGCCAGCGTCACGCGGCGGGTCTTGGCCCCTACGCGGCTTTGCACGATGTAAGCCTTTGAGGCCCTCCCAATACGGACGCCCAGACCGGGCTGGCCATCATCCCAGACGAATTTCTGCCCCGCCGTTGTGAGCGGCATATCCCGCACGCCTTGTGCCGTCAGTTTGGCCATGGCCCTCAGCCCCTCAAAAAAAGTAAGCAGTTAGTAAGCAGGTTTTGTGAACCTATGGGAAAACATAGGGTCGCACCGAACATGGTACAAGATGCTGATTTTACTTTATTTATAGGGGTATGGGAGGCTTTTGGAGGGTATGGGCAGAAAGCGGAAAGAGACCAAAATCATAACTGTTAATCAATTGGTCGTAGGTTCGATCCCTACCGCCGGAGCCAAAATCCCTTCAAGCTACTGAAAACGTGTGTCTTTCGGATTTAGCTCCGAACGCCTTTTGAAGTTTCTGCGCTCTGCTGACACACAGATGTCACAACGCGCGCACTTCGGGTGATCAGGTCAGCCCATCGGTGTCCCTCATCAGGAGGGCATCATGCGAACTCAAACATACCTCTACCGCCAGGGCCGCCACTATCATTTTCGGCGGCGCTTTCCGGGGTTATCCACATCTATCCGTCCTGTGCGTATCGCCCTGGGGACGACAGATGAAAAAAACGGCGCATACGTGGTCCCGAACGCTGATTACAGAGTTCGAAGCCATGCTGGACGCCTTTCTTTTCGTCATCGACCCGCTCCCCGAAGAGCTGATCGCGCATTACTTTGATGCGCGACTGAAGCAGGCTTTGGATACCTTGCGTCGGCAATCCCGGATGGAACGGATGTCGGAGCGGAAAGGCACCCTGGCTATGTCCGTTCCTATCCAACGTGTCGTTTTGACCAGCCTTCTGACCGACGGACTTGGCGATGCCCTTCCAGCGTCGCGTCTCGATGCGACCTGGTCTTCCAACGAAGTGAAGGCCGCAGTCAGCGTCTACGCCAGGGAGGTCGAGATCCTCCGTTCTTCTGCATCTCGCAGAGCCATAGTAAGCGAATTCGAGGCTTTCACAGGATTGAAACCCCGGTCTTCCGAACACGAGTATCAGGTAGTCGAAGCCCACCTGCATGCACGACTTGCAGCTTTGGGAGCGGAGCACGAAGGTCAGAGTATCCGGGCGAAGGTGTTCGAAGACCGCGCTAAAGAACTGGTTTCTTCACAGGGACTCATTCACCCGATGGCAACGCGGCATCCTGAACCGCATCCGATGGTTGTCACTCATCCGCCGGTACAACACGCATCGCAACCGCCCCTCGACACCAATGCGGTTCCCGGCACGGAAGATGAGGAAACCGGATTGGTGGTTCAGCCTAGACCACCCTTTACCGAAGGGGTTGCAGAGATCGAGGGGCCCATCACCGTCGAAAAACTCCGAGAACCGATGACCTGCTCCCCTGAAAGGTCCGCGGTTTGAAGTTAGCCTGTTCTCCAAACGAG